>NZ_JASVEN010000052.1:0-203 GCF_051710265.1 Bradyrhizobium sp. U531 | reverse complement strand
TCTGCACGCCCTGGCCGATCTTCTTCAGCACGCTCCAGAAGCTCTGCAGCTCCATGTCGGTCGGCGGCGCCGCGGCGGCCGGCTGCATGCCGGGCTGGTCGGCGCTGAACACGCCGAGCTGGTGACCGACATTCAAGCCGGTCTGCACGCCCTGGCCGATCTTCTTCAGCACGCTCCAGAAGCTCTGCAGCTCCATGTCGGAG
>NZ_JASVEN010000051.1:0-210 GCF_051710265.1 Bradyrhizobium sp. U531 | reverse complement strand
CTCGGGGATGAAGCCGAGCAATCATTACTAGAAGAGAAAGAGATGGGCCGAATTTTAAATATAAAGACACCCTTTTGAATGGCTAGAAAATAGCGACTAACAGTAAGTGGAGCGTGGATAACTTCTTGGATGAAGAGGCTGACCTCGGGGATGAAGCCGAGCAATCATTACTAGAAGAGAAAGAGATGGGCCGAATTTTAAATATAAAGA
>NZ_JASVEN010000050.1:0-224 GCF_051710265.1 Bradyrhizobium sp. U531 | reverse complement strand
ATAAAATCGCACTCGGAATCACACGAAATGTAAGATCAAATAAGGGATTCTAGAAATCACTTACGGGGGACTCTAAAAGCAAAGTTCTCCAAAACGGGCCAAATGATAGTCAAAAGTGTAAAAACAACTTGTAATATGTTATATTAGAAATAAACTAATAAAATCGCACTCGGAATCACACGAAATGTAAGATCAAATAAGGGATTCTAGAAATCACTTACGGG
>NZ_JASVEN010000049.1:0-224 GCF_051710265.1 Bradyrhizobium sp. U531 | reverse complement strand
AAGAAAATCGCACTCGGAATCACACGAAATGTAAGATCAAATAGGGGATTCTAGAAATCACTTACGGAGCACAATACAACCAAAGTTCTCCAAAACGGGCCAAATGATGTTGAAAAGTGTAAAAACAACTTGTAATAAGTTATATTATAAATAAACTAAGAAAATCGCACTCGGAATCACACGAAATGTAAGATCAAATAGGGGATTCTAGAAATCACTTACGG
>NZ_JASVEN010000048.1:0-238 GCF_051710265.1 Bradyrhizobium sp. U531 | reverse complement strand
TTGGAAAATGAGCACAAAAGTCCGGGAGAAATTTCCAATGACACCCAGGAATAGGCCGGCATATGCCGAAAGGGGTCATGGCATGGGCGGGTCGCGCAAAGTGCTCCAAAGTTGACCAAATTTGGTGTGCAAGGGCCAAATGCAATATGATGGCTAATGTATAGGCCACTTTTGGAAAATGAGCACAAAAGTCCGGGAGAAATTTCCAATGACACCCAGGAATAGGCCGGCATATGCC
>NZ_JASVEN010000047.1:0-251 GCF_051710265.1 Bradyrhizobium sp. U531 | reverse complement strand
TGTTCGAATAAACAAATACCTGCAAAGCCACAACCTACACAACCTACAACCTTAGCTGCTTGCACGTACCCGCGCACACAGCACCTCAAACATGGCAAAAAGAAGGTGGCGCAGCCCACAAACCTCTTTCAAGCTGTCCGAACCCACAAGCTGTACTAGCACACAAGTACCTGGTAATAGGAAGCAATGCTTGCACTCAGTCCGCCTTACCACGCAGCGACACGACACACAAGAGCCTGTCTCCATATGAT
>NZ_JASVEN010000046.1:0-286 GCF_051710265.1 Bradyrhizobium sp. U531 | reverse complement strand
GATGACAGGGACGGGCGACCGTTGAGTCAGGCGCGGCGCGCTACGACACGGCGCGGTCACAGCGGTTTCGGTCGTCGTCGAGGGTGAGCACACGCGAGCTCCCGGCGATCCGGCCGAAGCCGTCCACGGACGGAGAAGTCGTGTGGTCCCGACGCCCGGGGTTTCTGGCGTCAAGGCTCGCGGTGGTGCGGCGCCCGACCGGGCGCGCATCAACCGACTGCGAGGCGACGGGGGCAATAGTGCAACGCTCCCCGAGGAGAGCACGAAGGACACCGTTAAAACCATC
>NZ_JASVEN010000045.1:0-310 GCF_051710265.1 Bradyrhizobium sp. U531 | reverse complement strand
GCCTAAGAGACACGCAAAGAACCAGCAGCGGTTTCATCACCGAGGTTTACAATACAGTCATCGCCATGGCATGCACTACTGGATAGCTGGGACTTAGCGTGCTTCGTTTGCTGCCATTCGTCGTAATGAGAAGCGAAACAGAAAGCAGAACCATTGTATCAAGAAGGATAACAAAGCGCCTACGCATTCGGGGGAAAATTGAAAGATGTCGGCCAGTGCTGCCCGAGCATCGCAACACGAAAGCGACGAGCTAAACGCAACACACACAAGCACAGCTCGCTCGCGCGTGGCAAGGGCCGACCGCAAAGAA
>NZ_JASVEN010000044.1:0-350 GCF_051710265.1 Bradyrhizobium sp. U531 | reverse complement strand
CCACAATCCACGACCAACCACGCTGCCCACGCCCCGCACTGGTATCCCTGCAGCCGGCACTATCACCTCCTCAAACTTCAACCGTTTTTATGCATTCGACGAAACCCAAGCGCTACATCACACGCGCAATCTAATACAGCGATACGGCGCCGAAGTTGTGCGACGTTAGAACGGTGCGACGCCTGTTCGGTGCGACGCAACAGTACAACTTGCGTGGACGCCATTCCTCACCGCTACGCACGTCAGGTCGGCATAGTACGGCATGACATGGCCCAGTAGATCGAATGCATCGTATCAGCACAGGCAGTGCCAATGAGAACGTTGATGTGTCGCCGCGTGCTACTATTAGC
>NZ_JASVEN010000043.1:0-385 GCF_051710265.1 Bradyrhizobium sp. U531 | reverse complement strand
GGACAAAGTGCTCCAAACTTGACCAAATTTGGTGTGCAAGGGCCAAATGCAATATAATGGCTAATGTATAGGCCACTTTTGAAAAATGAGCACAAAAGTCCGGGAGAATTTTTCAAAGACACCCAGGAATAGGCCGGCATATGCCTAAAGTGGTCATGGCATGGACGGGTCGGACAAAGTGCTCCAAAGTTGACCAAATTTGGTGTGCAAGGGCCAAATGCAATATAATGACTAATGTATAGGCCACTTTTGGCAATTTCAAAGTCGCCCAGGTCATAGGCCGGAATATTCCGAAAGGGTGCGAGGCTCGCACGGGTAGGACAAAGTGCTCCAAACTTGACCAAATTTGGTGTGCAAGGGCCAAATGCAATATAATGGCTAATGT
>NZ_JASVEN010000042.1:0-414 GCF_051710265.1 Bradyrhizobium sp. U531 | reverse complement strand
ACAGCAGCATACAGGTGGTGCCGATCACTCGGCCTTCCCTGCGCGGTGGTCGGACGGCTTATGCCGTACTCTCCCGGGAGCCGAACTTTCCTTTGGCCTCCCTCGTCGTTCGAATTGCATGATGCCGTCCACCCGGTTGGGCTCGCGCGCATCTTCGAACGATTTGACCGTAGCAACGACGGCCAGGACCACACGGTTTTGCCGTACGCACGGCCCGCCATTTCACCCGCAGTATTCCCGGCCCTGTCGACAAGGCTGAAAACTTACAGACGAGACGAACCTGACAGCGCCGTCGTCCGCACGAAGCCTCGGGCTCACAGGGACACCCCGCCCTGCCCGTGCCTCTGATGCCGACGCTGCCGCGTCCACCGCAAGCCCGGCTCGCGATCAAGACGACCTCGAGATCGCCCCTCC
>NZ_JASVEN010000041.1:0-545 GCF_051710265.1 Bradyrhizobium sp. U531 | reverse complement strand
CGCGGTCTCAAGGATCATTTCGATCTCGCTATCGGCGAGCTGACGCGACGGCAAATCATGGCGGCAGTGGACAAGATCACCAAGACCGGTAAGCGCGGCGCGGCCAAGGACTTGCGCAAGCACACGCACACACTCCTCGAATGGTGTGTCGGTGAAGGTTACGTCGAGCACAACGTGCTCGCCGGCTATCGCGCGCCCAAGGAAACCCGTGCGCAGAGGGTCGGGCGCCGAACGAAGGGCCGCGCGCTGACCGATGAGGAGATCATCAAGGTCTGGCACGCGTCCGGCAAGCTCGGGGCTTTTGGGCAATTAGCACGGATGTGCCTGCTCGGTGGCCCGCGCCGCAGCGAACCAACCATGATCGAGTGGCGAAAGCACATCATGGATGACCGCATCACCTTCGATGCGGCATGGACCAAGATGGGCCTGCACCACGATGTGCCGCGCACCCACCTCGTTGATGAAGTACTCGCGGCAGCGAAACATTTCCAGCGCGCAACGTCCGACTATGTCTTCCCGTCACCGAAAACAGGCGGCCAGATGTC
>NZ_JASVEN010000040.1:0-557 GCF_051710265.1 Bradyrhizobium sp. U531 | reverse complement strand
TCCGGCGCACGCCCGGAGCGCTGGAGCAGTGGCGGCGCGATCCGAACCACCCGCTGAAATGGCGCTATGTCGATGGCCGCCCGCTTTATCGTGTCGATGCGGTGCGCGACTATTTGGCCGGATGCGATAAGACCACTAAGCCGCCCCAGCCGCATAATGCTCGCGGAGACGGCCCAGCAGCTCGGCCTTGATGGGGTCGAGCGGATTCGTCCGCTGCAACCGCACGACCTTGCCGGCCCGTTTCGCACCGACCAACTCCGCGATGTAATCATGAGCCGCTTCGAACGCCATCTTGCGGATGATCCACTGTTCGTCGTGATTGTAGACCTGATCGATTCCACGCGGCTTTTGCCCGACACACAGCCGCTGGATTTCGTTGTCGTAGCCGCAGCGCGACATGATCGTTCTCAAGCTGCGCCTTAAATCATGCATGGTGAACTTGGCGACACCCGCTTCCTTGATCAGACGGTCGACCATCTTGGTGAAACCCGACATCTGGCCGCCTGTTTTCGGTGACGGGAAGACATAGTCGGACGTTGCGCGCTGGAAATGTTTCG
>NZ_JASVEN010000039.1:0-633 GCF_051710265.1 Bradyrhizobium sp. U531 | reverse complement strand
ACTGCGTCTTGCCACTGGTAATTTGTTCTCTTCACGGGTGTTGGATTCCACTCAAAGCAGTCATTGCTCTGCTTGAGATCTCTGCGCGTCAACCTGCAGCTTGGACTACGCTGAGCGAGATTCGAATCGACCGTATACCAGGTAAGTCACGTTGTCGGTCGTCAAGTCGGCTGTATTATGTCGGGACAGGACGCGGGTACCCCAGCAGTAGCAAGCAGTCGTTCGACAAGCAGGTGCGTGCCAGAGGCCCGGCGAGGATCTATAGAAGGCTTTGCAAATGGCCCGTCGAAAGCGGAGCTGTTACATCTGTTTGGCATGGTATCTTGCCCGAGTGGTCTAAGGGGGCGGACTTAAGATCCGCTAGACATTCCAGTCTGCGTGGGTTCAAACCCCACAGATACCAAAGCACCACTCCCTCTTCTTCTTGAAAAGCGGCGGACGAAGTCTCGTACTGCAGCACCTCTCTGTCGCTTATGACGGGTGACGGTTGTTACTGCGTTTTGCCACCGGTAACTTATTCTCGACACCTTTCTGCCGCTTATAAGGGGGTGATGGAGACGGTTGTGACTGCGTCTTGCCACTGGTAATTTGTTCTCTTCACGGGTGTTGGATTCCACTCAAAGCAGTCATTGC
>NZ_JASVEN010000038.1:0-655 GCF_051710265.1 Bradyrhizobium sp. U531 | reverse complement strand
CGGTGCCAGAGCTGCTGACGCGGTGCCAGCCGATGCAGCTCGTCGAGCTCTACCAACTGCCTGTGGATACAGGGTCAAGGTATTGTAAGGACGAGGTGCAATTTTGGTGCTTGTGGCGCAAGCCAAGGGGAAACTGGGCAAGGGAGGTACGTATCCCTGACCGTCAAGCTGCTGCTCGTATGGTGCTGCAAGTCTGGAACAGAGGTAGAATCAGATGAAACACCTCAGTGCCAAGTTTGGTCGAGCTGATAAAGCGGCATGGGAAGCAATGAGTGGGAGCAAAGTGGTGGGGACAGACGCCCGTAGTTGCTCAAGAACGACTGTCATCGTTATGTAGTCAAGATGGTCATCTTGGTGGGCGACATTGGATACCTAAACGTCGGCAAGAGCTTGGTGACTAACTCGCTCAAACGCAGCAAGACTGCGAGCGTCGAGTATGGCAGACCATACAGAAGTTATGCTGAAGGTGCACATTGACAGCAAGAATAAGCTGCTGGACTGCGCGGCATCGTGCTCGACCATTCGGGCTCAAGTGCGGTGTTACTTTGAAATTGCATCATCTCGGAGTCGATGAGGACCCTGTTGAAGCGGTGCCAGAGCTGCTGACGCGGTGCCAGCCGATGCAGCTCGTCGAGCTCTACCAACTGCCTGTGGA
>NZ_JASVEN010000037.1:0-761 GCF_051710265.1 Bradyrhizobium sp. U531 | reverse complement strand
CTGCCAAGGCAGCAGCGCTAGTGTTGAGCGGCTTTGTGTATGTCGAATGTTATTGAGCATAGCTGCGCTACTGAGGATGCAGTATTGACATTTTGAATGTGTTGATGGTAGGTGATGTTTGTGATGTTCGATGATGACCGGTGATGGTTGTTGACGGTAGTTGACGGTGGTTGATGAGCCTTAATGGTTGGTGATATAAAGTGTATAAATTTGTGGCGGGAGTACGTATTTTATCGTCAGTGTGCCCGAGCGGTCTAAGGGGGTAGACTCAAGTTCTACTGTGTTCGCACTCGTGGGTTCAAATCCCACCGCTGACATGCCTACTTCACTTGCTGGAGCTTCCGTGCCTTTCTGCGCGGCGTCTGCTCGCTCACGCGTTTGCACGGGCCTTTTTCACCTTTCTCTCTCGCTTGATTCATCTATCGCGCGCACACCCACTGCCCTCACCATCCTCACTGCGAAATGCATCACACGTTTGCTGCACGTTTTTACAATCACCGAACCTTCCTCGGGCAGCGTTTCGCACACCCAACTCTCGTACAAGATTGCAGCAGATATTGAACCGAAAGTGACTGGCAATACCACACAGCGGCTTTTCAACAAATCCACCACTCTTTGCACCATCGCAGCAGGTATTTATTTCGCTTGTTCTCAATAGCGGTTTCCACGTCACTGCCGTAAATGACTACAGGCACAGCAGACTGTGGCAGCAGACTGTGGCAGCAGACTGTGGCAGCAGACTGTGGCAGCAGACTGTGGCA
>NZ_JASVEN010000036.1:0-911 GCF_051710265.1 Bradyrhizobium sp. U531 | reverse complement strand
GCTAATGGGATGGACCGGCTGCTTCCCCCGCGGCGATAGTCTGCAAAGACTACCGCGCAGCATCCGGAGAAGCAGCCCATGACCACCAAACCTTTGGCCTCGATCGGCATCGACATCGGCAAGGAAGTCTTCCACGTCGTCGGTTTCGGCACTGACGGCAAGATCGCTTTCCGTCGCAAGATCAAGAGACTGGGGCTCCTTGAGGCCTTCAAACTACTGCCGCCCAGTATCGTCGGCATGGAGGCTTGTCTCAGCGCGCACTTTGTCAGCCGTGCGCTGCGCCAACTTGGCCATCAGCCAAGGATCATCCCTGCGATCTATGTGAAGCCGTTCGTGAAGGGACAGAAGAACGACTACAACGACGCCGAAGCTATTGCTGAGGCCGCCCTACGGCCGAACCTGCGCGTGGTACGCGAGAAGACACAGGACCAGCTCGACCTCCAGGCTCTGCATCGGGTTCGCTCCCGCCTGGTCTCGCGGCGAACGGCGACCATCAATCAGATCCGTGCCTTTCTGATCGAGCAAGGCATCGCGGTCAGGACTGGGGCGGCGGCTCTGCGGAACTCGCTCCTGGCAATCCTGGAGAATCGGCAGGACCAGATATCGCCGCGAATGCGCGATCTGATCGTAGGTCTCTACGAAGACTGGATACATATCGATGAGCGGATCGAGACCCTTGCCAGCGAGATCGACCAGATCGGCGAGAAGGAAGCCAACTGCCAGCGCCTCATGAGCGTCCCCGGCATCGGTCCGCTGATCTCGACCGCCGTCGTGGCGGCCATTGGCACTGGTGAGGCATTCGAGCGCGGACGAGACTTTGGTGCTTGGCTTGGGCTCGTGCCACGTCAGTACAGTACGGGTGGCCGATCTATTCTGGGACGCATCTCCAAGCGCGGAAGCAAGTATCTCAG
>NZ_JASVEN010000035.1:0-950 GCF_051710265.1 Bradyrhizobium sp. U531 | reverse complement strand
TCGAGCGCCCGCGGGTCCGGGGCGTGGATGGCGGCGAGGTCACGATCCCGAGCTGGGAAACGGCGGCGCAGGAGGATTGGCTCGGTCGCTGGGCGATGAACCTGATGCTGATCAATGTGTCGACGCGCCGGTTCGGCCGCGCCGTCCGGCTGCCCGAAGGTGACGTGCCGGCACCGCCCGGATCGGGGGTTTCGAAGTCGGCGGCCTCGCGGAGGTTCGTAGCGCTGTCGGCGGCGCGGCTGGCTGACTTCATGGCTGCCGATCTGTCCGCGCTCGACCTTCTGGTGGTCCAAATCGACGGGCTGCATCTCGGCGACGATCTCGTGCTGGTCGCCGCGATTGGAGTTGACGGCGAAGGCAACAAGCATCCGCTGGCGCTGGTGGAAGGGGCGACCGAGAATGCCGCAACGGTTCAGGCCCTGCTGGACAACCTGGTCTCGCGCGGGCTCGACCCGACGATGCCAAGACTGTTCATCGCCGACGGCGCGAAAGCGTTGTCGAAGGCGATCCGCCGCACCTTCGGTTCGGCCGCTGCGATCCAGCGCTGCCAGATCCACAAGGCGCGCAACATCATGGAACGCCTGCCGAAAGAGCATCATGCGCCCACCCGTCGGGTGCTGCGCCAGGCGTGGGAGCTCGATGACGCCGACAAGGCTGAAAAATTGATCCGCAATCTCGCGCGTCGCCTCGACCAGCAATGGCCCGGCGTCGCGGCCAGCATCCTCGAAGGCCTCGACGAAATCCTGACTGTCGTCCGGTTGAAGCTGCCGAAGGAGCTTCGTCGATCGCTCGCCTGTACCAACATCGCCGAGAACATGATGGGCACCATTCGCCGCGTCACGCGCAACGTCAAACGCTGGCGGGATGCCGGTATGGCCTTGCGATGGGTCGCGGCCGGCATGATCGAGGCCAACAAGGGCTTTCGACGATTGAAGGCGCATAAGCAATTG
>NZ_JASVEN010000034.1:0-1196 GCF_051710265.1 Bradyrhizobium sp. U531 | reverse complement strand
AATGTATGACCCGCCCCGCCCGTGCAAGGTCGTTTAATGAGGACGATGCAGTCTGCACAAATGTATCCGGCCTCTTGCAAGTGGGCCGCTGTTGCGGCCAGGCCATGATGAGATCCGCGCGTGCCGTTCCCAGATAAATGGTTCGGGCTCGAAGCCCGCTTTTTTGCACAGGGTTTACGGCGCGCCGATCGACTGTTTCGTCATCACCTTCACGAACCTCGCAGTCTGGAACAAACGGGATCAGCTAAAGGCCGGATCCCGCCGTTCATAGCTTGCGCCGGGCTTGGTCATCACCACCCATGCGATCCGCGCAATCTTGGCCGCCAAGGCGACGGTGACCTTGTTAGTGTGCATGCGTGCCTGAAGTCCATCAAGCCACGCGCCAAGGCGGTATCGCGAGCGATCAAGATGAGTCACGCAGGAACGGGCGCCATGGATGATCATCCGGCGCAGATATCGATTGCCGCGCTTGCTTATCCCCAGCAGCTTCGTTTTGCCTCCCGTAGAATATTCTCTCGGGACAAGACCTAGCCAAGCTGCCATATCGCGGGCCTTTTTGAACTGGCGGGCAGATCCAGCTGCTGCCAAAAGCGCCGTCGCGGCCAGCGGACCAATGCCCGGGATGGTCATCAATCGACGTGCGGTATCGCTTTGAGAGGCAATTGCCTCAATCTCGCGGTTGACCTCGGCAATCCGCAGCTCCAGCTGCCGCAGCTCGTCAAATGTAGATGCAAGAATGCGACGCATCGCCGAGGTTAGATCATTCGACTGATCGGCCAAAACCCTCGGCAGATCAGCCTTGAACTTGCCGGCGCCCTGGTGAATAGCGATCCCATATTCCAGGCAAAAAGCGCGCATCTGATTGATGAGGCACGTCCGTTGCGACATCATCCGATCGCGAACACGATGCAGCGCTTGCAGGTCAATGTGCTCAGGCGACCTTAGCTCGACGAAGCGCATCGTTGGTCTCGTCACGGCTTCGGCGATCGCCGCGGCATCGATGATGTCATTTTTGTTGGACTTCACATATGGCTTCACGAATTGAGCTGGGATAATGCGAACGGTGTGCCCCATGGCGGCGATCTTGCGGGCCAACCATTGCGAGCCGGAGCAGGCCTCCATCCCCACCAAAGCCGGTCCTGCACGTTCGAAGAACTGCAAGAGCGTATCGCGCCGAAAGGTCGCCTTCTGGATCG
>NZ_JASVEN010000033.1:0-1294 GCF_051710265.1 Bradyrhizobium sp. U531 | reverse complement strand
CGGAGGTTGGAGACTGTGGGGCTTTTTCTCTTCCGTAAAAACAAGCGCGAGCCCTCCTTCCACAACCTGTGTTATCAGAGACACAGACCCAGTGGAAGAATCCGATACTGCTCGACTCGAGGAAGCGACGGATCCAATGGAGACTTCCATCCAAGTGAAGACATGGGAATGGGCAAACGAGCTGATCCTCGCAAAAATACAGCTTCTCCATTATAGTTGTGAGAAAAGCTGTACGCTCGAGGCTATGTATACGGAAACGAAAGGGGATCCCCAATCGGAACTCTTCCCCCTGTATTTGGGGATATTCACGGAAAAACGGGTTCGTCAAACCCTGTTTGATGAATTGGAATCCTTAAGAATCAAAAAAGAGCTCTTCCGGCATACCTATCCAGTAGTCAGAGAACACGTAGCACAGGGTCACGGAGTCCCGTTCGAGTTTTATAATGCTGAGGTATGGAAAAAGCTCAACAAGCTCGAATCAAGAAATAAGGAGCTCAGGCGGACTAACGCGATGGTTCCTTCATATTCCGAAAGTAACAATGCCCGCCTCGCGGAGATCCGACATAAGAATGCCCACCGCGCGCAGATCCGACAATCTAACCGGATCGAGGATTTGGATCCTGCTATCGAAGCATGGGCATTGGCATACGCCCTGATCCGCGCAAAAAGAAAGCTCATCGATGCTAGTTTGGATAAAAGCTGTACACTCGAGAGCACCTACAAAAAAATGCGATGGGACCGCGAATCAATACCGATGTCTTTGGCTTCGGAGATAAAACAGGAACAGCGAGTCATTCAAACTATCATTGCGGAAATCGGCTCCGTATCAAGAGAGATGACTATTTTGGAAGACACTTATCCTCGAGTCAGAAAAAAAAGACTAAAACACGGTTACGGGCCCGCATTCACTCTTGATAAGGCTCAGACGAATCAAACTAGTCTTTTGTGGAAAAATCTCCGCACTCTGGAATCTCAAAATAGCAGAAGTACTTATCTTAGCAATCTTGGAAATACTGCTATCACTCGAACAACAGCTCCTTTCAATTCCCAAAGGACTCTTCTTCGGATTCGGGATTAATCCACAACTCTTGAAAGGTGCAGAGCAATACACAAACAAGAATTTGAATTCTTGTTTGTGTATTGCTATTGCTCTTTTTGTGCCTTTCAGTGGCCAAATATGCTTTCACGTTTTTCTCGATTTCTATGATCATGATCCTAGAGGGCCCCTTTGACCATTCTGTATAAATGGGATATTATTCTATTTGTAGAGTCTAGGGTCAAGGGGCACACCCTT
>NZ_JASVEN010000032.1:0-1312 GCF_051710265.1 Bradyrhizobium sp. U531 | reverse complement strand
TGTCCAGACCGGATAGATAGGTAACAAAGTAGACCGGATGGATGGGTGACAGTTCTCTGTCGGCTGGGAGGAACAGCCGATGCCTTGGCGAGAGAGCTGTGCAATGGACCAACGGGTAGGCTTCATATCGGACCATCGAACTGGTCTGTGGACAATGACTGAGCTTTGCGAGCGCTACGAGATCAGTCGCAAGACCGGTTACAAGTGGCTGGATCGCTACCGGTTGGAGGGGCCTAGCGGGCTTGCGGATCGTTCCCATGCCGCGCGGGTGCATGGGCGAGCGACGCCTCAGCACATCGTGGATGCGATCGTTGGGCTGCGGCTTGAGCGGCCGAGCTGGGGGCCGCGCAAGATCGTCAGCAAGCTTGAGGCTCGCCAAGGGGACGTCGATTGGCCATCGGTCTCGACGGCGGGCGAGATTCTCAAGCGGGCGGGACTGGTTGACGACCGCAAGGTCCGACGACGAGCGCCGCCGCGGATGGGGCAACTGACGGTGCCTCAGCATGCCAACCATGTGTGGGCCCTCGATCACAAGGGCTGGATCCGACTGGGCGACGGATCTCGCGTTGAGCCGTTCACTGTGACCGATGGTTTCAGCCGCTATTTGATCAGCCTGGCGGCGACGGGCAGCACGCAATATGCCGAGTGTCAGGCGCCGCTGGAGCGAGCGTTTCGCGAACACGGCTTGCCGCAGATCATCCGTTCCGACAACGGCTCGCCGTTCGCCTCGACCGGAACGACCGGTCTGACCGCGCTGTCGGTATGGTGGATCAAGCTTGGCATCCGTCATGAACGGATTGACCCCGGCCATCCGCAGCAGAACGGCCGGCACGAGCGTTTCCACCTCACGCTTCTGGAAGCGATGCGGCCACCGTCGCCGACCAAAACCGCGCAAGCCCGGCGGTTCGCAGCATTCGTGCGCGACTACAACGAAGAACGGCCGCACGAGGCACTTGGCCAACGTCCACCTGCCAGCGCCTACTACTCCTCCCCTCGTGCGATGCCAAATCGGCTTCCGGAGCCAGATTACCCTGTTGAAGCAGCGGTGCGCCAGGTTCGCTCCAATGGTGAGATCAAATGGCGTGGCGATCTAATCCACCTTTGCAGCGCTCTCGCTGGTGAGACAGTTGCCGTGGAGGAAACCGCCGAAGGGCAATGGCAAGTGCGCTTCTTCAACGTGCCGATCGGCATCATCGACCAGAAAACATCAGCGCTGCGGCGCTGCGCTAGCGCAGCGCCGCAGCGGACCGAACCATGAACGACTGTTACCTATCCATCCGGTCTGTTCTGTTACCCATCCATCCGCTGGACA
>NZ_JASVEN010000031.1:0-1314 GCF_051710265.1 Bradyrhizobium sp. U531 | reverse complement strand
CCCAGTTCTTTCAGAGCGGAGTCGAGCAGCTTGGTAGCTCGCAAGGCTCATAACCTTGAGGTCACGGTACCTCTACGAATCTACTTCTTGGATATGACTGCATAATTTGTTCATCGAATCCTCTTTTGGATTTGGATTGAACTTTCTTTTTATAGGAACTTTGATTTATGAAAAAACCCAATATAAGCGGGTTACTACAGGTCCTTATCATGATGACGGTGGTTCTACCTCTCGGCACCTTCGGAGGTTGGAGACTGTGGGGCTTTTTCTCTTCCGCAAAAACAAGCGCGAGCCCTCCTTCCACAACCTGTGTTATCAAAGACACAGACCCAGTGGAAGAATCCGATACTGCTCGACTCGAGGATGAAACGAGACCAATGGAAGAATCCGATGACACTGCTCTACTCGAAGGGGTACAAGAGAACGAATCTCAGGACCAATCAGGGATTGCCGAACTCGACAATGAGGCGACTCTGGATCTCGATGAGAATCCGCGCCCATCTCCTCTAGTACGCTTAAAAATACTTGAGAGGACCTTAGAGTTCAACAAAACTCTCTTGTCCGAAAAAGAGCGGGCTTTTTTCAAAAGAATGAATCGGATTGGCCTTTGGGGAAACTCCATTCCTAAAAATGGTCCAAAGAACGAACAACTCCGTGGGTGGTTAGACAAAGCCATAAACACTCATAAGAGTGTCATGCTATCCAAAGAAATTCCACGCTTGTACTTCAAGATTTCCCTTTTGGAAAGTGCAAAAGTGAAGCTCCAAGACGAAGATCAAACCTGATTTGATCCATGAAAGGAAAAGCTGGGCAATCAAAATCGGAGCGGAACCATTATGGGAAGGAAAAGTTGGATTCAGAGGGAAAAGAAGAGGCAGAAATTGGAACAGAAATATCATAAGGAAAGTTGCGGCGATGAGTGAGAAATGGGAAATTCATGGAAAATGACAATCCCCACCGCGTTGCACCTACACGACTTCATCGACGTTGTTTGTCGACCGGAAGCGCGAGAGCTAACTATCGATACTTTGGGTTATCCGGGCACATACTTCGTGAAATGGTTCTGTTTGTTGCCAGGGGCAACACGATCAAGTTGGTAAGGATCCAAATATGCTTTCACGTTTTTCTCGATTTCTATGATCCATGATCCTAGAGGGCCCCTTGACCATTCTGTATAAATGGGATATTATTCTATTTGTAGAGTCTAGGGTCAAGGGGCACACCCTTGCCTTCTTTGTCTATTAGTTCCCAGTTCTTTCAGAGCGGAGTCGAGCAGCTTGGTAGCTCGCAAGGCTCATAACCTTGAGGTCACGG
>NZ_JASVEN010000030.1:0-1616 GCF_051710265.1 Bradyrhizobium sp. U531 | reverse complement strand
GGCGCGCCGAGACAGATGCGAATTGCGCCAGGGTCCCGCTCTCCCACCGCGGAGGCGATGCGGGGGGTTACAAGTATGCCCCGTCCTCGCGCAGCCGCCGTAAATCGATCTGCGGACCACTCTTGCGGCAACGGCAACCATCCATAGAAGGCTGGGAACTGAAGTTTTGCGGCGTTCGGAAAAACATTTAGGAACACTCGATAGCGTTCGTGCGCCTGGACGCGCCGCTCATGTAGAAGTTCTTCCAGCTTACTGCTCTCAATCAACCGCACCACAGCCTCGCCTAGCATCGGAGCAACAAACCAGGCAGAGGCGTGCAGGAGGAGCTCAGTTTGAGCGATGTAGGCCGGCGGGACCGTCAATGTTCCGAGCCTGAAGGCTGGCGCAAGGCACTTTGAGTAGGACGTGATGTAAAAGGAGCGGGTCGGCACCAACGAGGCGATCGGCACAGGACGCTCGGAGAAGAAAAAGCCGTAGACGTCATCCTCTATGATGGCAAGGTCGAGCTCCTCGGCGAGTTCAGCGATGCGCCGACGGCGGGCAAGGCTCATGGTGCGAGCAGTGGGGCTCTGCAAGGTCGGCATGCAATAGAGCACTCGCGCGCTGGACGCCCGACTGGCCTTTCTCAGCGCCTCCGGGTCCATTCCCTCCTCATCCATCTCCACGGACACCAGGTTGAGGTGGCTGGCAGCGGCGATGGCCTTGAAGCCAGAATAAGTGAAAGCATCCACCAAGACACTGTCCCCGGGCTTTGCCACGAGGCGCAGGGCGATGTCGATCGCGTGCTGCGCGCCGTTGCACAGAAACAGCTGTGCCGGCTCGACCGAAAAGGTGTTGTCAGACAGCGAGGCCGCGATGATTTCACGATGTCGGGGGAGGCCGCCGTGAGGATGGTAGCCCAACAAAGGTGCAAGATCACGCTCGCGCACCACCTCGCCAAATAGCGCGGACAGGATCCGCGTTTCGCTTCCGTGGGCAGGCACGTTCAGCGCTAAATTGACCGGTTCCTGTCTTGCCGCCGGCGCCTCGGCATGGGAGGGCGCGGAACGCCGCCTGACAAACGTACCCTGCCCGACATGCCCGCTGACGATGCCGCGCGTTTCGGCCTCCTGATAGGCTTTGCTCACCGTGCCGACGGAAAGGCTAAGCTCTCGAGCTAGATCACGATGCGGCGGAAGACGGTCGCCATCGGACAGCCGGCCATCGGCGATGTCCTGTTCCAGCGCATTCACGAGGGCAAGGTAGCGCGGCCCCTCGGCAGCGAGCTGCCGCGGTCGCCACCCCGAAAATGTCCCACCCAAGCTCACGTCCCGCGCTCCTTTTCCTTCCGGTCTCATCGCCTGCTAGACATGAAGATGGCCGACGTACTTTCTTACGGTATAGGATTCTAGACCCTCAATGCCGCCTTCGCGGCCCCAGCCGCTGTCACCAATGCCGCCGAAGGGAGTTTCGGGGATCGTTACGACCATCTGGTTGATGCCGATGACGCCGACCTCCAGCTCCTCCGCTATGCGATTGGCGGTTGCGGCGGAGCGGGTGAAGGCATATCCGGCCAGACCGTAAGGCAATGCGTTCGCCCGTGCGATGGCCTGTTCCAGATCGTCAACAGGTTGTAC
>NZ_JASVEN010000029.1:0-1829 GCF_051710265.1 Bradyrhizobium sp. U531 | reverse complement strand
CCATCCCAGCCATCTTCAATATTTGAGATTATTTCGTTTTTCTCTCGACGACAAAGATGATCTGCACCGTGTCAATCTCGAAACTCTCGTCTGACTTCGAGAGCTTTTCCATCCACGAATAGAAGTACTCGACACGAAATGTGTGCGTTTCGGCACTAGTTACGTGTACCATCCGCGAGGTGAGCTCGCTTACACACCATGATCGCGCCGTATCCACCTTGGTTCCGTTTCTCTGGCTTAGCCCAAACGAGGCAAAAAACAAGAGAAAGCGTAGGCATATCATCCGGTACGACAGATCGGATTGACCCCACGTGTCAATCAGATTCCCACCCCATCGACTACCTCGAGACTGCCATTTCGAATACTTGAGAAGAAATCACAACCAACGTCCATCCATTCAATGCGGGGTGTGAGCTTTTTTGAAGTGTTGGCATAAGGGTTTTGATCGTGTCTGGACCGCTTGTAGCGGCAACCATCACAGCAGCACAGCGACTGATCACAGGTGTCACAATGGCTCCACCAAAATGTCTCTTACTACGCCTCCATCAAAAGGTCTCTTGCGCCTCGCAAACGGGCGGTTGACGCTGAAAGCGAACGTGAACCATTTGTAGCGGTGTCGCAACATCATTCAACGCACCCACAGCTCATCTCAACTTCTTCGCAATATCCGTCGTGTTATAGCAAAACACAAGACGACAAGATCCACCGGCGTAATAACACTTGTCTCCACCATAGCTGAACGATCACTCACAGAGTGGCAACACGTCGCCGAACAATGTCTCATCGCTTGTCGCGTTAAGATATTCGTTCAGTGTCCAGGACCACTGCCTGACACTCCATTTGCTTTCGTCAGGATTTCTGTATCCTCTTGAACCTTCCTGGAGACTGCGCCTGTCGACTGAAGCTTCAGTGCGCACCGATCTCCTTCTGGACTCAACACGAGAGTAGAGGCGGTTGACCCCTGTGCGTAAATGTGTTCGGTACAACTATGTCGGTCTCTTGACGTGTTGACGTGTGATGAATATGTGCTGCTTTGCTAGGTGATCTTATTTGTCAGCGCAATGATGGGTGGTGAATGGCGTTTGTGCTATTTGTTGAGTATGTGGAGTTTGTTAAGTATGTGGAGTATGTAATGTTTGTAATAGTTGTGGTGTTGTTTGTGGCAGTAGCCAAAGTTACGCCTGTGTGGCTCAGTGGCAGAGCATCTGTCTTGTAAACAGAAGGTCCCCGGTTCAGTCCCGGGCGGAGGCAAGCGTTTTCCAACCTGCTTCTGTACCCGTCTGTGCATCGAGACCACACACGCGAAAGCAGCCCTTGTTGCTTCTGCTTCGCGTCAACGCACGTGCGCTGGAGCACCTTAGCTCATGTTACTCAGCTCAAGCGTCTTTTTTCAGCCAATACTGGGTGTTGAGGTGCTACACCAACGACTCATACGTCATCTTCTCGACTCAAACTGCTGACCCAGACGCTGAGGCCGTGGAGTCAAAGAATTTCAAGATTGGTCTAGGTCAGCGCAGGCCAGTGCTCCGCAGTGTCGTCGTGAGCGACAACTGGACTCTCGATGTCACTGCTTCGGCCGCTCCTTTGCTGGGTTGCTGTGTCATTGCGATCAAGACAATTGAAGACCGAGCCTAGAGGCTGGGGTCGTAGGCATTGGACTTGTGCGCGGCACCTTCATAATGGACACTGTCAACACTATGGAGTGTTGGCAATCTGCGCTACATTCAGAGGTTATACAACCCTCGAACTGCGACATGCTTTACTCGATCAGCCTCTGAAGACTTGTGCCAACCAAACGGCTTCAGCTGTCCATCCCAGCCATCTTCAAT
>NZ_JASVEN010000028.1:0-2250 GCF_051710265.1 Bradyrhizobium sp. U531 | reverse complement strand
GAGCCTACCGGCTCAAGGTGGGCAACGCCGACCTCTTCAGAAATTCAACAGAACCCGGGACATCCCCTCCTGCTCCTGCGCCCTAGCTAAGCCCAACCCCGCCGGCAGCTTGCGGATCTAACCTGAAGCGACTCAGAAAGCCTTTCGTCCTAGGGTTGGATGGGCGCAACAGAACTTCATCCGGCTTGCCGTGCTCGACGATCGCTCCTTCCGACATGAAATAGACCTCATCCGCCACCTCAAGAGCAAACGACATTTCATGTGTAACAAGTGCCATTGTGGTACCTTTACGTGCAAGGCTTCGAATTACGTCGAGAACTTCCCCAATTAGTTCTGGATCCACGGCTGATGTAGCCTCATCCAAGAGCAGTATCTCCGGCTCCATCGCCAGAGCGCGCGCTATGGCGACCCGTTGCTTTTGTCCTCCCGAGAGCTCCGACGGGTATGACGAGCCTCTGTTCGAAAGCCCCACTTGTTCTAACAGGTGATATGCAAGGTCTGTGGCCTCGGATTTTTTCGACCTTTTTACGGTTAATGGTCCTTCGATGACGTTCCGAAGCACTGACATATGTGGAAATAAGTTGAAGTGCTGGAAAACCATGCCTGTCCGAGAGCGAAAAGCGGAAACTTCGCGATCGCTTGGTCGCTGCCATTTGGGCCCGTAGCGGAATTCGGAATTTCCCATCCTCACGGTACCGCTGTCAGGCTGCTCAAGTAGATTGAGGCATCGCAACAGCGTGCTCTTCCCTGATCCAGAGGGTCCGATCAGCGCAACAACGCTGCTTTTGGCAACTCGCAGATTAACGCCCTTCAGCACCTTTAACGCGCCGAACGACTTATGAAGCTCCTCAATCTCGATCATTCGTCACCGACCTCTCGCGAGTTTTTTTTCGAGTCGGCGAGCTGATATTGTAACTGGAAACAAGACTATAAAATAGACCATGGCGATCATCGTATAGACCTCAAGAGGTCGATAGGTAGCCGCAGTGATAATCGACCCTTGATATAAGAGATCTCCAACAGCTAGCGTCGAAATCAAGGAGGTATTCTTTAGCTGGAGGACAGACTGATTAATGATCGGAGGGATCATAACGCGAAACGCCTGTGGCAAGATGATCCGACGCAAGCATTGGCCCCATCTCATGCCGACAGCGCGGCCTGCGTCCCATTGGCCTTTATCAATTGCGGCTATGCCTCCGCGAAATATCTCGGCGAAAAACGCTGCTGCATAGAGCGACTGACCTGCCGCTGAACTTTCATCCATTGGCGATTAGAGTCTCGGCGGATGTTACGCCGTTTGGCGCGGGGTGAGCAACGTGCGATCGGCGGAGCTGGTCGGGGTTGCGCAGCCGGTCGCACGTTGCGGTGAGGTTGGCGGAATAGGCCGCGGGTGTCAGATAGCCCAGCGACGAATGCGGGCGGTAGCTATTGTAGTCATGGGCCCACGCCGCAATCCTGGTTCGGGCGTGATCAAGGCCGAAGAACAGGGTTTCGTTGAGAAGCTCGTCTCGCATCCGGCCGTTGAAGCTTTCACAGAAGCCGTTCTGCATCGGTTTGCCTGGCGCGATAAAGTGCCAGGCAATCTGGTTGTCCTCTGACCAAGTCAGAATGGCGTTGCAGGTGAACTCGGTGCCGTTGTCCGAGACGATCATGCCAGGCTTGCCGCGGCGACCAATCAACGCCGTCAGCTCGCGCGCCACCCGCCGTCCCGGGATCGAAGTATCGGGGATCGCCGCCAGGCATTCCCGGGTCACGTCATCGACGATGTTGAGGATCCGGAACCGGCGTCCATTGGCAAACTGGTCATGGACAAAATCCAGCGACCAACGGGCATTCGGCCGGGCCTCGAGCAGGATCGGCGCCCGGGTGCCGACCGCGCGGCGGCGAGCCCGGCGCTTACGCACGCTGAGGCCTTCCTCCCGATAAAGCCGGTAGATACGGTTCAGCCCGGACGGCTCGCCATGCTGACGCAGCAGCACGAATAACCGCCGATAGCCGAAGCGCCGGCGGGCGTTGGCCAGTTCGCGCAGTTGGACCCGCAGTTCGGCATCGGGCGGCCGGCTCGACCGATAACGGATCATCTTGCGGTCGGCGCTGACGATGATGCAGGCCCGCCGTTCTGACAGTCCCAATTCGGCCTGCAGATGCGCGACAGCTTCGCGCTTGGCGGCGGGCCCTACCATTAATGGGATGACCCGCCCCGTCCTCTCAGTCAGACTGAGTTGGCTTTTGAAAGGAGGAAGCAATGAG
>NZ_JASVEN010000027.1:0-2534 GCF_051710265.1 Bradyrhizobium sp. U531 | reverse complement strand
GTAAGCATCCGGTGAGGACCGCGTAGCGGTCACTCAGGCAGCCTGATTTGCTTGCTTGTCCCGGTCGCGCCAATTCCAGGGCAGAAGTTCGTCGAGCCGTTGAACCGGATGTGCAGCGATGCGCGCCAGGACGTCGGCGAGCCAGGCTTGTGGATCGACGTCGTTCATTTTGGCTGTGACGATCATGCTGTACATCATCGCGGCACGGTCGCCGCCGCGATCAGAGCCGCAGAACAGCCACGACTTCCGCCCCAGGGCGATGCCGCGCAGTGCTCGTTCGGCGGCGTTGTTCGATAGGCAGATGCGACCATCGTCGAGGAAGCGGGTGAATGCGCTCCAGCGCTTGAGCATGTAGTCCATCGCCTTGGCGACATCGTTGCGCCGTGAGAGCTTGGCGCGTTGCTCACGCAACCATGCTTGCAAATCAGCGACCAATGGGGCGCTGAGCTCCTGGCGCGCGGCCCGGCGCCGCTGGGGCGTCTCGCCGTTGATGCCTCGCTCGATCTCGAACAGGGCGTCGATCCGACGCACTGCTTCCAGCGCCAGAGGCGAGATCACCGCCGGCTTTTTGCTCTGCACTTTGCGGCGCGCATTCTGCGCCAAATCAGCCATCACGAAGAACGGCCGTCGGGCATGGACCCAACACGCCGCTTCCAGGATCGGACCTGCGTTGCGGCCCGCCTCGTAAAGCTTGCCATAGCCGCCATAGGCATCGGCCTGGAAGATGCCGCTATAGCCCGCCAGATGGGCCTGGGGATGCTCGCCAGCGCGATCGCGCGAGTAATAAAATACTGCTCCCGGCGGGGCCTGCCCACCAAAAGGCTTGTCGTCGCGCACATAGACCCAGATGCGGCCGGTGTCGGTCTTGCCTTTGGCCAGGACCGGGACCGTCGTGTCGTCCCCGTGCAATCGCTCGGCACTCAGCACATGGGCCTCGAGGCGCCTGAACAGGGGCGTCAGCGCGACCGTGCAGCCACCAACCTGGTCGGCCAGGGTCGACAGACTGATCGGCACGCCTTCCTTGGCATAGCGTTCGGCCTGCCGGTTCAGCGGCTGGTGCTGGCCGAACTTCTCGAACAGCACCATCGCCAGCAAGCTGGGGCCGGCCCAACCACGGGCGATGACGTGGAACGGCGCCGGCGCCTGGCTGATCTTCTCGCAATCACGGCAGCTGAACTTCTCCCGGACGTGCTGGATCACCTTCCAGGATTTCGGGATCACCTCCAGCGTCTCGGTGATGTCCTCGCCAAGCTTGGACAGCCGCAAACCGCCGCAGCAGATGCACGACGTCGGTCCCGGCACAAGCACCCGCTCGCGAGGCAGATGGTCCGGGAACGGCTGGCGCGACGGCCGCTTGCGCGTGAACGAGGCCACCTTCGTCGTCTTGGCCGCGGCCATTTCGGCAGCGAGTTCGTCCTCAGTCGCAGAAGCCTCGAGCTCCTCCAACGTCAGTTCGAGCTGATCCAGCAGCCTTGCGGTATGCTCCGAACGAGGGCCATGACGATCACGGTTCAGCTTTTGGATCTGCAGCTTCAGGTGCACGATTAGCGCCTGGTCGTCGGACTGCTGGGCGCGAACGCTGGCAAGTTCGGCGCGGGTTGCCAGCAACGCCGCCTGCAGCGCCTGAATGTCTTCCGGCAGCTTCTCGAGACCGTCACCCATGTATCGATGGAATCACAAAAGCCGCGATTTGGCGCGCGCTTTTTGCAACCTCACGGGACTATTGCGCAACCTATCCTGCGCTCTGCGGCCGCCAGCTGTGTTGCGGGTTGCGCCAGTCGATCGCCTCCAGCAAGTAGCCCATCTGAGCTGCCGTCAGCGACACCACCCCATCCACCGTCGCTGGCCAGATGAAGCGGCCACGGTCCAATCGCTTGGCGTAAAGCGACAGCCCGACCCCGTCGTGCCAAAGGGCTTTGATCAGGGTGCCTGCACGACCACGGAACACAAAGACGTCGCCGGCAAAGGGATCTCGTCCCAAGCCCTCCTGCACCAGCAACGCCAGACCCTGCATGCCTTTGCGCATGTCGGTATGACCGGTTGCGATCCAGATCTTCGCCCCTGCCGCGATCGGGATCATCGCCGCTCCAGCAGATCCAATACGCGAGACAACGCGGTCAAATCAACGCCCGCGTCCACGATCACGCGACAGCCCTTGCCGACGACAATCTCCATGCGTCCGCTCGTTGGCTCCGCCAAAGCTCCTGGCGGCGCTGACGGTTGGTCCGGCATCACCATCGCCGGCACAAAGGCTGGTTGTGTTTGTTCGCTCGTCCGCGTCCCAAACAATCGTCGCCAAGTCAACAGAAGCGAGCGCGAGATGCCGTATCGACGTGCTGTCGACGAGACCGCGCGCGGTGCCTGCAAACTCTCTAGAACGATCTTGAGTTTCTCATCATCGGTCCAGCGACGCCGACGGCCGGTCTCGACAACCTCGAACCGTTCAACCTGCGCACTGAACTTATTGCTGTCCATAAGGGCTGTTACACAGCACTCCTCTTAACCCGGCAAGACGGCCCTCACCGGAGGGAGAC
>NZ_JASVEN010000026.1:0-3764 GCF_051710265.1 Bradyrhizobium sp. U531 | reverse complement strand
AGTAGAGCAGTGTCATCGGATTCTTCAGTGGGCTCTTTGTCCTTCAGCACTATACTCGTCCTACTGGAAGTAGGGCTGTCGCTTGTTTTTGCGGAAGAGAAAAAGCCCCAAGGGCGAAATCCTCCCCAAGTGCACAGAGGCAGAGCCACGCTCATCACAACACGCGTAGCAATAAGCCGAGGTGTTTTAGGGTTTGCCATAGGGGCCTCTATACTATAAATAAGTTCAATCCAAAAGAGGATTCGATGAAAGGGTGGAATGGAATAGAATAACGGTATTAGACTATCATATCAAAATGAACTTGTCAATCGGAAATCTAGCGATAGGGAAACTCCCAAATCAAACCAATAATGACTTCATTACTGAATTACTAGATCGTTCGAATTCCGGTTCCTCAATCGAACAATGTTTCTAGTAGAGAGTTTTTCATTATCCCTCAGGCGGACCTCCGATTACGCGTAGAATTGAAATCCATTGGGGAATTCTTGGATGTTAGTAGACACTTGAGATGAGATAGATGACTGGTCAATACCCAATTGTCTATCATTCCAATTGACTCTCAAGCTCACGGTTCCACATACATAAGAAGAGATCTTATGTATGTGTTCGGAGGAAGCTGTATCTTATACCCTAATTTCGAGCTATTGTGATCAAGTGCGGGTCTAGGTCTTGAAAGAACTCGATGGGATTTGCTTCCATCGGAGCGAAATGATTGATTTTGGGCTTGGCAATTGCCGGAATTACTAGGCTCACTAAAGGCCCACTGAACGGCACAAAAAGAGAAAGGCACAAAAAGAGCAATAGCAATACACAAACAAGAATTTCAATTCTTGTTTGTGTATGCTCTGCACCTTTCAAGATTGGCCGATTAATCCCCAATCCGAAGAGTTTGTGAATTTGAAGAAGCCGTTGTCCGAGTGATAGCAGTATTTTGAGATTCGAGCTTGCCGAGCTTTTGCCACAAAAGACGATTCTGCTTCTTCTCATCCTTATCAAGAGCTAATGCGGTCCCATAACCGTGTTCTAGCCTTCTCTTTTCTCTGACTAGAGGATAAGTGTCCTCGAAGCTAGTCATTTGTCTTGATACGGAGGCGATTGCATCAAACGTCGTTTTACGGACCTGCTTTTCCTTCTCTATCTCAAAAGACACGGGGTCGACTTGTGATTGGGGGGCCCCGCACATTTTCGCGTAAGTGCTCTCGAGCGTATAGCTTTTCTCACAACTAGCGTGGATGAGCTTTCTTTTTGCTCGGATGAGTTCTTGTGCCAATGCCCATGCCTGCACTTCGATAGGAGTCTCAATCGGATCCGCATCCTCGTTAGGTTCCCGGACCTCCGCGAGGCGGGCATTCTGATTAGGTTCACTTTCGGAATCAGAAGTAACCGGCGCGGTAGTCTGCCTGATCTCCTTATTTATTGATTCGAGCTCGCAGAGCTTTTCCCACACCTTTTTATTCTCAGCATTATACAGATCTAATGCGGTACCATGACCCTGTTCGAGGTGGTCTCTGACTACTGGATGGGTATGCTCTAAGAGAGCTTTTTTTCTTTAAAAGGATTCCATTTCATGAAACGTGGTTTGACGAACCTGCTTTTCCTTGTCTATCTCTAAATACACGGAGTCGAGTTCCGATTGGGGGGACCCGCGCATTTCCATTTCCGCGCGGGTGGTCTCGAGCGTACAGCTTTTCTCACAACTAGCATAGATGAGCTTGCTTTTTGCGAGGATCAGCTCTTTTGTCAATGCCCATGCCTTCACTTCGATGGGCGTCTCCATCGGCTCCTCATCTTGGATCCAGTTAGCTTGCGGGACCTCCGCGAGGAGGGCAGTTTCATGAGGTTCACTTTCGGGAATAGTCGTACTACTTTCCGGAATCC
The DNA here is from genome assembly GCF_051710265.1 of Bradyrhizobium sp. U531. Lineage (NCBI taxonomy): Bacteria > Pseudomonadati > Pseudomonadota > Alphaproteobacteria > Hyphomicrobiales > Nitrobacteraceae > Bradyrhizobium > Bradyrhizobium sp. U531. The sequence continues at coordinate 1,886 of NZ_JASVEN010000026.1, read as the reverse complement.
TCGGAACTCTTGAGGAGCTTGCGAGGAACCGCTTCAGAATACGCCGCTCATGGAGCGCACGCTTCGCACTTTCAGCCCGTGCTTTTTTGATTGCGCGGGCGTGTTTGCGTTGCAAGTATAATAGTTCGTCCGAGCCCAAGAGGGAAACCGATTCCCCCAAATTGGAGGTCGATGCTCGGTTTTCTATATGTGTCATTTTGATCTCTGGATATTTCGTTACAATATCGAGGAGTGTGCGATCAATCTCCGCCATTGTGGTTTCCCGGAAATAGCGTTCTCTTTCGAGCGCATTATAGTCACTCTCCAGGTGAGCTTCTCCGATCCCCAAACGTCGCATGGTATCCACTCTCGACTCAATAATTCTACTTATCTTCTCGCTGCCCTCAATCAGATCGTTGAGTTCATCAATCAAACATTGGGACCAGTTGCAGTCCCGATATTCCGCCCCATTATCATTATCCCTTGTTTGGTCCTCTTCGGCAATCCGAAAGAGTTCCTGAGATTCTACGTCCTCAAGGAGGGCTTTTTTCTTAGAGTCTTTAGTTCCTGCTTTTTTTTCAGAAGGCATGGTCGAAGTGGTGCTGTGGCTTGCTTTTTGGGAAGAGAAACTCCTCCAAAGACGAGCTCCGCGCCACGAGCACAGGGGCAGAGCCACACCCAGAACAACTAACTTGAGTAAGGTTGAGAATTGCATGTGCATTATTATTGGTATGAAGTCTCCTTTGTATATTTATTCTTCTAGTATGAAAGAATAAACCTAAATTCAGATTGAACTAAATCATATTTATATGATATTTCTACTCTATCCATATCTCTTAATGGCAACAGAAAATCGCGCCAGAGGGAAGTTGCAACTATTCAATATGGACTTTATTACGTAATTACTCGATCGTTCGAATTCCGGATCTTCAATCGAACAATGTTTCTAGTAGAGAGTTATGGCATTGCCCCTCATAAAGAAGGATACAGGCCCAGCAGAAATTACTGGTTTTTCGAGACCCCGCTATAAGTTTTATCCATATACGTTCTGATCGCCAGTTCATACTAGATCCAGTTTCTTTTTATTGGAATTGAGAGAATAACCCAAATGAATTTTTACTTTCCTTTTTTTGTTCCAAAAGTCACTCTCATCAACTAGCACGATTATTATGTGAACCTTTAGCAGTCATTCATCCAATTGATTAGATAAGATCGAAAAAAGCATCCGCTTTATCGGATCTCACTATGTATATCTACATACATATAGGTAGCTTCTGTTTCGGTTTCATACATCTGCGGATCAATTTGAAATGAAAACTCGCTCTACTGAAAATGAAATGAATACCTTTATCCACAGGATGACGGTTCCACATACATAAGACAGAGATCTTATGTATGTGTTCGGAGGAAGCCGTGTCTTGTACCCAATTTCAAGAATCTATATTATGATCAAGTGAAGGTCTTGAAAGACCTGGATGGGATTTGCTTCTATCGGATCTAGAGAATCTTGTTCTTTTGAAGATGAAGAGATAAAGACGCCATTGCAATTGCCGGAACTACTAGGCCCACTAAAGGTACAAAAAGAGAGGGTAAGTTGAAAGTTGTCATAGAAGGAATACCTCGAGTTTCCATTTTTACCTGTTAGAAAGATCTCTTATGAGAAGTATATCTATTATCTAGTATAAGTAGATAATAGATATAAGTTGATAATAGATATAAGTAGATAATAGAGTGTCAGAAAAAGTGGAGCAATTTATAGTCCATCCAAATTTTAGTCCGGGCCGGAGTCGGAGTCTTCCGTTCCAGATGAAATCCGCAGATTTCCGGAATTCGAAGCACTGTCCGGAGTATTCGTACTACTTTCCGGAATCCTCGGAACTCTTGAGGAGCTTGCGAGGAACCGCTTC
>NZ_JASVEN010000025.1:0-9962 GCF_051710265.1 Bradyrhizobium sp. U531 | reverse complement strand
GGCATCTTTTGCGACTATAACAGGCGCATGGCCGCCGAGCTCCATGGTGGCGAGCGTCAGCGTCTCTCCTGCCAAGCGAGCAAGATGACGTCCCACCGGGGTCGATCCGGTGAAGGAGATCTTCCGGATCACAGGCGAGCGAATGAGGTACTCGGAGACGTCTGCCGGTACGCCGAAGACCACGTTCAACACGCCCTTGGGTAGTCCTGCATCGGTTAGTGCCCGTGCCAGTTCTAGCGTGGTGCCCGGCGTTTCCTCGGCCGGCTTGATGATGCAGGTGCAGCCAGCGGCAAGAGCTGGGGCGATCTTGCGCGCGGGCGTCACGGCCGGGAAGTTCCACGGGGTGAAGCACGCGACAGGGCCAACGGGCTCCTGTGTGACCGTCTGACGCATATCGGGCAGGCGCGCGGGAATAACACGACCATAAGTGCGCCGCCCCTCTTCTGCGAACCAGTCAAAAAACTCTGCCGCGGCCGTGATCTCGCCTTTCGCTTCCGCCAGCGTCTTACCTTCCTCCAGGGTTAGCACGGTGGCGATGTGCTCCAGACGCTCGCGCATCAGGTCAGCGGCGCGGCGCAAGATCTGCCCACGTTCGTAAGGTGAGGTGCGCTTCCAGCTCTCAAAGGCCCGACTTGCTGCCGCGAGTGCGCGGTCAAGCTCTGCCTTTCCGGCGTGCGGCAGCGTGCCGAGAGGCTGTTCGGTGGCAGGATTGAGAACGATTTCACTCCCAGCACCAGTTTCCGGGATCCATTCGCCATCGATGAGGAGTGCAAGTTTCGTATACATTTTCTATACCTTGGAAAGTGCGCTCAGATGCCAGCAGGCGGAGTCCCGATTGGACAGGCCCTTGTGTCGGCGCGGGTCGTTGATATTGGTGCGGCTACCAGCTGTGCATGCCAATTACTGCCTTGAGCCGCTGGCTATCTCCATCGGAAAACCCGCGCCTTCCGTAGTGGGCTTCACCAGGAACTGTAGATCTCTTGAATGATCGGACGGCTCCGCATGTTGCCGCTCCTTAAGCCTTGCCCCAGCGGGCAAGACCGGCATCGGCGATGACCTTGGCAATGGCCGCTTTCTGTTCGTCTGCCAGCGGCAGCAGCGGCAGGCGCGGGCTGCCCGCGTCCCGGCCAAGCTGGCTCATTGTCTCTTTGATGGCCGCGTAGTAGGAGCCGGACTGGAAGCAACGATAGAAAGCGAAGACGTCACGGCCGAGGCCATCCAACATCTTGTCGCCAGTGAGTGCCTTGTCCCAGTAATCGCGGATCAAGGGCCCGGCGATTTGGTGTGCCATGGCGACCACCCCATGGGCGCCAACGGCGCGGGCCGGAACGATCATGGTCTCGTAACCGACGAAGACGCGAAGTCTATCGCCCACGCGCTGGACGAGCTCGCTGACCTGAGTGATGACGCCGGAGCTGTCCTTGATGGCGACTACGGTTGGCAGGGCAGAGAGCTGCTGCACAAGAGCCGGGGTGATGTCGACGCCCGCGCGGCGCGGGCTGTTGTAGAGCATCAACGGCAGCGAGGTATTGCGGGAAATATGCTCGAAGAAGGCCACGATCTCACGCGGGCTCGGCATGGCATAGATAGGTGGAAGGATCATGCCGCCCGCGCAGCCCGCCGCGACGGCTGACTGACACGCTTCCAGTACATCTTCGACACGCAGGTCGGCAACGCCTGCCAGGACGGGGACGCGGCCAGCCACGTGGTCCACCGTCAACTTGTAGAGGCGCGCACGCTCAGCCTTGGCAAGCGCATAGAATTCGCCGGTGCTGCCCGCCGCCACGACGCCCTGTGCGCCATTGGCGATGGCGTCGTCGATGAGCGTCTTGTAGCGAGACTCATTGATGGAGCCATCGGCTCCGAAGGGAGTGACGAGAACGGGGAAGATACCGCCCCACTTTGTATCGGCCATGAACTATTATCCCTGGTTGGAAGATGTGGTGAGAGGTACGGCTGCCGGTTCAGCGAGCGGACCGAGAAGACGAGCCTGTTCGGTGAAGCGTCCGACGAAAGCGGCGAGCCGCGGATTGGCCTTCGACAGCAGGAGCTCACGGGGAGCGCCGCTCGCAGCAACAACCCCTTCGTCCATGAAGACCACCCGATCGGCCAACTCATAGGCAAAACCGATCTCGTGCGTAACGATGACCATGGTCATGCCCTCGGCGGCGAGCTGGCGGATCGCGGCGAGCACTTCGCCCACCAGTTCCGGATCCAGCGCCGACGTCGGCTCGTCGAACAACATGATGACGGGCTGCATGGCGAGCGCACGCGCGATCGCGACCCGCTGCTGCTGGCCGCCAGACAACTGGGAGGGGTATTTATGCCCGGCGTCGGGAAGACCCATGCGGGTGAGGAGCTCGCGCGCCCTCGCCTCGGCTTGGCCGCGGGGCATTTTCTTCACCACCAGTGGGGCTTCGATAATGTTCTCCAGAGCCGTGCGGTGGGGAAACAGATTAAAGCTCTGAAACACCATGCCGGTCTTGATGCGGACGGCGCTGACCTGCCTGCCGGAGAGCTTGAGCCGCTCGGCCCCGGCGCTGCGGAAAAGAGGTGCGCCCTCGATGATGATCTCGCCCTGGTCTGGCTCCATCAACAGGTTCATGCAACGCAGCAGCGACGTCTTGCCCGAACCGCTCGCGCCGATTAGGCAGACCACCTCTCCGCGATGGACATCAAGGTCTACGCCACGTAGCACATGATTATTCCCGTAGGACTTCTCGATGCCGCGTACGCTCAGTACGATTTCGGTCGATGTTGCGGTCATCACGCCGCCTCCTTGCGTTCGAACCGGCGCGAAAGAGCGCTGAGCGGAAACAGCATGAGGATGAAGACGCCGCCGATGACGGTGTAGACCTCCATCGGCCGATAGGTGAAACTCGCAATGTAGCCCGCCTGATAGAGCAGATCAGGAATGGTCAGCACTGACAGAAGCGTCGTGTTTTTGAGCTGCATGATGGTCTGGCCCATCAATGGCGGCACCATACGGCGCAGTGCCTGCGGCAAGATAATCCGCTTCATGCGCTGCACGTAGCCCATGCCCAACGCAACGGCGGCATCAGTCTGGCCGCGGTCGATAGACTGGACTCCGGCGCGCAGGATCTCGGCATAGAAGCCGCTGGCATAGAAACCGAGACCAAGGATGCCCGCAGTCTCTTTGCCGATCTGGATCTGAAGAAAGATTGGCAGCGCATAATAGGTCCACATCAGCAGGACCAGCAGGGGGATGTTACGGAAGAACTCGACCCAGATTCGACCGGTCCAGCGCACGAGCGGCCAAGGGGTGAGCTGAAGCAGCGCCACAAAAAGGCCCATCGCGAGCCCGATGGCGCAGGTGTAAATCGTGTATTTGACAGTGACGAGCAGGCCGTAGGCTAGAATGTCCCAATTTGCGAAGACGACGGACGGATCGAATTTCATGGCTTTCTCTCCGTCAATTGGGAAGGAAGCCGGCGGGCAGCGGATCGTCTGTTTCCAGAACAAGGGTGGAAAAGGCCGTGACATGAGCCATGCCCCGCACCTCCGGAATGATGGCGGGCATGCCGTCACCAGCCTTGGTCAAGCCTGCTATCCTGCTTTCAAAGGGCACGCCCAGGATGTTTTCGGCCCGGTACGAGGCGCCCACAGCGAGCTGCCCTCGGGCGTTGAGCTGCGCGAGCCGGGCGGACGTGCCGGTCCCACAGGGCGAACGGTCGAACTTGTTGCCTGCCAAAATGACCAGATGCCGGGCGCCGCCTTCGACAGAATGATAAAAAAGCACGCTGTCGACCTGAGGAACGGTGCTGCCGGAGTTTAGCGCTTCCTTGATGGCAACGCCCGCGCCACACCACCTGCTGGCATGTGCAATGTCGAAGGGAAGATCGATTTGGTCAGCATCGACGAGCGCATATGTGATACCGCTATAAGCAATGTCGCAGGTCACCGCACCGAGCCCTTCAACCTCCGAGATGATGTCGGAGGCGAGAACAAATGAGGGTACGTTGCGCAACAGAACAGAAGTCAGCCGGCCAGCCTCGAACGTGCCGGTCACATGGACGATACCCGCGGGAGTCTCGATCGACATGCCGCTTTGCTCAAAGCCCTTCGGCAGGGCTCCCATAGCAGCGAGACTGGCGATGTAGCCGATGGTGGCATGGCCGCACATGTCGGCGTAGACATAAGAGAAGATGAAGAACAGCCCCTGGTCCGCCTCGCGGGAAGGCACGGGCACTGCCGCCGCCATCGCGGCATGCCCCCGCGGCTCATGGAGCAGTAGCGTTCTCAAGCCATCGTGCGTGTTGCGGAAATCATCTCGCTGCTCGCGCACGCTCTGCCCGCGCAGCGGAGGAATGCCCGCCGTAACCGTGCGAGTGGGATGACCCGCGGTGTGACTGTCGACGACAGTGAAGAGATGGCTCGTACGCATGGCGGTCAGCAGTACTTGCCGGACTGAGGAACAACCTTCATGTCGATGCCGCGCTCGAGCATGTAGCGGGTGATGCGCGAGCAGGCGAGACCCAGCGAGTTCTGTTGCGACATCCAGTTGGCGAGGAAGTTGGAGAACCCCTCATTGCCAGCTTCGCGGCGGATGCCGATCGTCGCCGGGTTGCGCAGGACCGGCATGGGCACCACGGCCTTGCCGACGCCCTTGGAGTCGAGGAGTGCGGCGTCCTGGTCGGCAATGATCATCGCGTCAACCTTGCCCGACTGCATTTCCAGCACTGCTTGGTCGCGCGTGGGCACCACGACGATGGTGGAGTTCGGGATCACGGATTCGGCGATGACTTGCATTGTGCCGCCCTTCTGTACGGCGACGCGCACTTCCTTCTTGTCCATCTCGCGCCAGGTCTTGGGCGCAAAGCCAGGACGGGCGACGAGCGCCCAAACGCCCTCGACAATGGCGCCCGGCACATAGTCGATAACGAGCCCGCGACGAGGATTGGGATTCAGGGCCACCGCGAGGTCAATCTTAGCGGCCTGGAAGTCTGCGGCGAGGTTGCCCCAGGTCGTCTCGTAATACTCGATCTGAACGCCGAGCAAGCCGGCGATGTCCTTGCCCCAATCTACGAAAAAGCCGCTCCATTGGCCGGTGCGCGGGTCTTTGATGTATCCCGGCTCCTCCGCGACCATCACTGGGAATTTCAGCTTGCCGCTCGCCTTGATGCGGTCGAGCACCAAGGAGGGGTCTTCGGCTCGCGCCGGCACGGAGGCCGGCCCGAATAGCGTGGCCGCACCAATAACAGCGGCGATAATCGCACCTGTCCAACGGTTCATTGGGACTGCCTTCTATTGTGCTATGTCAATTTACAATTGAACCATATCATTTCTTCTGAGCGACGCAAGATCAAACTTGAACGGCCTACCGGCTTCATCGCAGCCGATAGGGCTCGTTTGAAATTCGGGGCGCGCGGCCCGCGACGAGGTCGGAGATGATGGCCGCGGTCATGGGGGCTCCGCTGATGCCCATGTGACCATGGCCAGTAGCGAACAGGATGGCGGCGTGCCTCGGATGGGGACCGATGATCGGGAGGCTGTCCGGCGTCGATGGTCTTACGCCCATCCAGTCAGTTACCTGGCTGATGGATATGTCGGGCAGCATTGCGCGGGCATACGCCTGCAATTTCTTGTTCTGCTTCGGATCACGGGGCGCATGGGGCGCATCGAATTCGGCGATACCCACGATCCGCAGCCCCTCCTGGAGCGGCGTGGCAACGAAGGCGGAGGCTGCATCGGTCACAGGCCGGCTGATGGCACCGGAAATGCCGGGCATCGTGATGTGATAGCCACGCTCGCTGGCGAGCGGCAGCAAGATTCCGAGGGAGCGTGCGAGATCGCGGCTGGCGAAACCCGCTGCAATAACCGCTGTGTCGCAGCGATGCGATCCGGTGCTCGTCTGCAGCGTTAGACCTTCTGTGCCGGGCTCGATAGCCTCAACTCGCGCCGTCCGAATTGAAACGCCAAGCGCAACGGCTCGATTCATCAGTCCCTCCACCAGCGCCGGAGGTGAAGTCACATAACCGCTGCCTGGAAAGAAGATCCCACGCTGGTAGTCATGCGACAACGCCGGCTCCAACTCGCGCAGCTGTTCGGCCCTCAGCCTCTCGAAAGCCACGCCATGCCTTGTCCGCAGACTGCTGGCCCGCTTATCCAGCGCGCTGGGTGATGCATCGCGCCACACGTGGAGGGCACCGCTCGGCCGAAACAATCGTCTCCAATCGTTGTCCCCGAGCATATCGCGATAGAGAGCGGCACACGGTTGGTTGAGGGCGTGCAACGCCGTGTACGCCGCTTCCCAGGCCTGTGGGCGTCCAGTGCGCAGGAAGCGGACCAGCCATGGGAGTGTGCGGGGTAACTCACGCGGAGCGAGGCGCACTGGGCCGTCAGCATCAGCGAACCAGCGTAGCGCACGCCACATGACACCGGGATGAGCCATGGGCAGAGCCGATCCCGCATTGTATTGGGCGCCGTTGCCCCAAGAGCAGCCATGGCCGACGCGCCCCTCCTCGATCACCGTGACGCGGTGCCCTTCCCGCGCCAGCATGAGCGCGCAACTCACGCCGATGACGCCCCCGCCTACGATGGCGACGGTACGCGGCTCAGCCACGCGACACCTCCTGTTTCTGTTTGCGCCAAGCCGCAAACGAGGCCGGCTGCGCCTCGATCATCGCGGCGACGCGACTAATCTTCATGGCTCGCTTTCTCTATGTTGGAAATTGTTGTAGTACATTAGGGCGGAAAAGCCAGCATTGATCTAATACAGCCCCATGTTGGCAGAATACAATGGTTTGCTCGCCAGCGGTTGGACCTTGGCCCCGATAACGGCCGCCCGCTTGGAGGGACCGGAACACCGGATGGCCTCGCCATCCCGGCTGAATGGTTTATAAACGTGAGCGCTATCTAGGGTTCAAGCCAATGGATCGGCTTATTTCTCGACCCTGCTCGCACGTACCGACGTCGGCCTCATGAGCTCTGCGCATTGTGGATGACGGCACGTGCTCGGAGCGGCCAACCTCCGCATCAGGCCGGGCGGCGCTGGCGAGCTTCGCTGCCTGCGCCTACCTTAGCGAGACCGTGGGGGAGGGTTCCATCGGAATATCTCTCGAGGCGGAAATTTAGACGACGGTGCGGCTAACGCGCGCAAGCGTGCCGCCTGGAATGGACACGGACACAACACGTGCGTTATCGACGCATGGTGTCGCCACTACACTGGGGCTGTTATTTCATATCTGTTTGCATTTCGTTTTGCCTCGGCGAGGCATAGTTCGATTGCCTCCAGCTCTCGGGCTGGTCTCATAAATTCTAGCGGCATAAGAGGCGTAAGTACGGCCCGGAACTGCGAGCTCGTCCGGATTGCACTTCTTCGTAAGCTGACCGATTTAAAGGCCGCCCGTAAGTCGTGGACCAGGACCTCAACTTGGCGGCAGTCCAAGCTTGAAAGCGTACATTGGATTGATGCCGCAATACGCGTATGTTCCGGATGCGGTGTCCATACATTGCCGATAGCTGGAGAATTGGCAATTGCCCGGATAGCCCCAGCTATATCCTTGTAGGCAATAAAGGTCCGGCGGACCCAGCGGCCGCACGTGTGCCGAACGATCGCGCTGGGCGGCCATCGACCGAGATCCAAAGCCGATAACGCCGGAAAGCACGAACGCAATGATCAGAAGGTGACGCATGAAGTGTTCGCCCAACCATTTCTTCAAAGGCAAGAATACAAAACCAACCATGGGCCTCCGCCCTTATTGATTGCGGCCGCAATCAGCCGAATTCTGAGACAGCATTGAAGCGCTAGACTAGCGACAAGCTAGATAATTTTCGTGCAATTTATCGAGCTTCACGCACAAATCCTGCGATCGATGCTCTATGAATGCACGAAGTCCATACCGTGATCCGTGCAGGCGCCCCATGAAACGCCTGCTTCGTAACGCTCACAATGGCACACGCTTTTATCTGAAGCGGCATGGAGCATGGCCGCCCCTCTGGCGGACACGCACAAATGCTGCACAAAGCGATCAAACATCGCATGATGCAAACACGATCCCAAGTTTAATCTAAGGTTCGACGGAAGGGTGACGTACGTTGCTGCGGAGACACTTTTCCGACGTGCACCAGTTCAGACGCGATCGAGGCGTCTGAACTGGTGCACGATAGTTCAGGTCTGTCCCGCGCCACGGGTGAAGGCGTAAACAAAATCGGCTAGCGGCGGTAAATTGGCCGATTGGAAGAGTGCGAATGGCCACCTACAAGAACGGAAATTATCTGCAACAATCGACCCTCGAGGCTTTTGATCAGGATCACGGGCCAGGAGCGGCGGCTCCTTATGGGGGCATTTACCGATACATCGGTTGTCACCGCGAGATCGATACCGCAGCAAGCCACGTTATGCCGCCACCAGGACATCATGCGCACACGCCAGCGCAAGGATCGATCAATCGGGTGGCGATTGATCGTCCACGCTGACGACAGTCCGAAATAGCACACGAAGCGACGTCCGGCGAAAGCCGGACGTTCTTATTATATATGTGACGCTTACAGATGTTCGCGGAACCCGTGCGCATTGACGAATCGTAAACGTCTTTGACCAACATGCGTCCAGCCTGATCATGCCATGCGTGGGCAAGGACGTGTCTTGAGTTTCAAGTCAAAGGACAAACATGTTCGATGTTTATGTAAACGACAAACACGATTTGTTAGTCGTCCCGCAGGGGTCTCCACTACCTGTCGTCGGCGCGCTTGGGAAATGGCGGAAGAAGAAAACGCGAGTGATCAGCGTCAGTGATGGGATTAGGTCGGCTGTTCAGAACCACGGTGACCTTGCCCCCAGGTTTTATCCAGTCCTGAGTTCGCCCGTGCCGTTGAATTTGCCCGGTTGGGCGGTGGCAGCGACGGGAGCTGGCGCGGAGCCTTCGGCATAACGCAACGCCAGATCCCGGCGCGGGTGGCAGGTCATCGCGAACTCTGACGGGGTTCTCCATCCGAGCTGCGAGTGTGGTCTTGTGTCGTTGTAATCGGCCTGCCAGCATCCAAGTATGACGCGGGCTTGTGCCAGTGACGTGAACAACGTCTCGTTCAACAGCTCATCCCGCAGCCGGCCGTTGAAGCTCTCGATGAAGGCGTTCTGCATGGGTTTGCCCGGCGCGATGTAGTGCCATTCGACACGGCTTTGGGCGGCCCACACCAGGATGGCGTTGCTTGTGAGTTCGCTGCCGTTATCGCTGACCACCATCCTGGGCTTGCCGCGCTCGATCATCAGCCGGTCCAGTTCCCGCGCCACGCGAATGCCGGAGAGCGAGGTGTCGGCCACCAGCGCCAGGCACTCGCGGGTACAATCATCGACGACGGTCAGGATCCGGAAGCGGCGGCCGCAGGTCAGTTGGTCCGACACAAAGTCGAGCGACCACCGGTCGTTCGGCGTCATCGGAACCAGCATCGGCGCCCTGGTCCCGATCGCCCGCTTGCGCCCACCACGGCGGCGCACCGTTAGCTTCTCCTCCCGATAGAGCCGGAACAGCTTTTTATGGTTGATCAGATAACCCTCCCGCCTGAGCAGAACATGTAGCCGCCGATAGCCGAAGCGGCGGCGCTCCTGGGCGATCGCCCTCATGCGTTGGCGAAGGCTGGTATCGTCAGCCTGGGTCGTCCGGTATCTCATGGTCATGCGGCAGCAGCCGATGGCTTTACACGCCCGCCGTTCGCTCATCCCATGGGCATCCACCAGATGAGCGACAGCTTTCCGCTTCCCCGCGGGCGTCACCACTAATGGGATGACCCGCCCCGTCCTCTCAGTCAGACTGAGTTGGCTTTTGAAAGGAGGAAGCAATGAGGACACGGAACAAGCCCAGGCCGGCAACGGTGTTTGGGATCGACATTGGCAAGAACCTTTTCCACGTCGTTGGGCTCGACGCCGCCGGAATGCCGATCCAGAAGGCGACCTTTCGGCGCGATACGCTCTTGCAGTTCTTCGAACGTGCAGGACCGGCTTT
>NZ_JASVEN010000024.1:0-10416 GCF_051710265.1 Bradyrhizobium sp. U531 | reverse complement strand
GACCGGGACAAGCAAGCAAATCAGGCTGCCTGAGTGACCGCTACGCGGTCCTCACCGGATGCTTACGACCGATATGCCCAATCTCTGCTCGAGGGCGAGCGGATGATCGGTCGGCTCGAGCTCGATGTAAGGGCGAAAGCCGTTGCGCAGATGCAGCCTGGTCTTGAGGTTCTCAGTGCGCGGATAGAGCGGCAGCTCGGACGCGCCATGCACAGGAATCTCCAGGCAACCGCGCGCGAAAAAATATTCGTCGTCGACGATGCAGGTGTCGGCATCCAGCGCGCAACGCTGCGCGCGCTCGTCGGCGGGGATGGCGTAGAAATAAAGCGGCGCGTCAGCTGAATAGCCCGGCATGCCCTCGTGCCATTCATCGCAACAGCTGCATTTGAAGCGGAACATGTTCTCACTGTTTCGTGACGTGATCCAAAAAGGTCTATCAGAAAACGCGGTTTGATCGATCGAACGAAGCCGCCGTCGGGCTCCCACCAAGTCGTGATCATTCAGCCACGATCTGTTGCTACCCGTCAGCAAAGGAGTTCATGCGTAGTTCATTCCGAGGCCCTAGCTTCGGCATCGCCAACGCCCACCTTTTCCCCCTTTCAGGAGGAGACTTCCATGCCAGCATTGCTTCGTCCCGCTCTCACCGCGCTCGGCGTCGCGTGCCTTGTGTCCGCAGCATCGCTTGCCTCCTCGGGCGCCGCGTTCGCGCAGGCCAAGCAGCCGCCGGCTCAGAGCCAAGCCCCGAGTCAGGCCCCCAGCCAGGAAGCGCCCGCGCCAACCGAGCAGCAGGCTCCGCCCCTCAAGCAGATTGCGCTGACCGACAAGCAGATCGATGGCGTGCTTGCCGCCCAGAAGGACGTGGAGGCCATCACGGCAAAACTCCCCGAGAACGCCGCACCGGACCAGAAGCTGCTCGCGCAGCTCGACGAGGTCGCCAAGAAGCACGGCTTTGCCGGCTATGACGACTACAACAACGTCGTCGACAACATCAGCCTCGTGATCGGCGGCTTCGACCCCGCGACCAAGAAATATGTCGGCACGGAAGCCGTGATCAAGTCGCAGATCGCGCAACTTCAGGCCGACAAGAAGATGTCGGCCAAGGACAAGAAGGAAGCGCTCGACGAACTTAACGAAGCGCTGAAGACGCCGGCGCCTGCGGTCGAGAACAAGGGCAATATCGATCTCGTCGCAAAATACTACGACAAGCTGATCGCCGCGCTCGGCGACGATGAGAACTGAGGATGTCAGTGGCGCGGTTGCTCGCGCCACGCATTCACGGTCGTAGGGTGGGCAAAGCGAAGCGTGTCCACGGCTTCGGTCGATGGAAGGAATACGTGGGCACGGCGCTGTCGCGCCTTTGCCCCACCCTACGAGACCTTCATTCGCAAAAAAGAGCCCCGGAGACATCTCCGGGGCTTTCGTCGTTTGGTGCCTCGCAAGCGCGACGCGTTTACGTGCGCGTCCGCATCCGCATCATGAAGCTGTCGAAGCTGAGCTCGGCGACCTGCATCCAAGCCAGTGACTCCGCGCGATAGGCGGTCAGGCTCGCATACATCTTGCCGAAATGCGGATTGCTCTTGGCGAGATCGGCGTAGATCTCGTTGGCCGCACCGTAACAGGCCTCGAGCACCTCCTGCGGGAACGGCTTGAGCGTCGCGCCGGCCGCCAGCAGTCGCTTCAGCGCGGGCGGATTGACCGAATCGTACTTGCCCGTCACCCAGGTGAAGGTGTCGAGCGATGCGGCCGCGATCGCGGTCTGGTAGTGCTTGGGCAGCGCATTCCACTTCTCGAGATTCATGATGTTGTGGCCCTGCCCGGTGCCTTCCCACCAGCCCGGATAGTAATAATACTTCGCCACCTTCACGAAGCCGAGCTTCTCGTCGTCATAGGGGCCGACCCACTCCGCCGCGTCGATCGTGCCCTTCTCCAGGGCGGGATAGATATCGCCGGCCGCGATCTGCTGCGGCACGCCGCCGAGCTTTGCGATGATGGTGCCGGCGAAGCCGCCGACCCGGAATTTCAGGCCCTTGAGATCATCGATGGTCTTGATCTCCTTGCGGAACCAGCCGCCCATCTGCGCGCCGGTCGATCCCGTCGGAACGCCGATCGCATTGTGTTCCTTCAGGAGATCATTGAGCATGTCCTGGCCGCCATTCCACAACAGCCAGGAAATGTGCTGGCGCGTGTTGAGTCCGAACGGCAGCGAGGTGCCGAAAGTGAAAGCGGGATTCTTGCCCCAATAGTAATAGAGCGCGGTGTTGCCGATCTCGACGGTGCCGTTGGAGACCGCGTCGAGCACTTGCAGGCCCGGCACGATCTCGCCGGCGGCAAAAGGCTGGATCAGGAAACGATTGTCGGTGATCTCGGCGACGCGCTTGCAGAAATATTCACAGCCGCCATAGAGCGTATCGAGTGATTTCGGCCAGCTTGCAGCCAGCCGCCATTTCACTTCAGGCATCGACTGTGCAACGGCCGGGGCGGCAACCGCTGTGCTCGCGGCGAGACCGGCGCCCGCCGTCTTCAGGAATTCACGACGTTTCATGCGTATCCCTCCAATGTGCCGATTGCTCGACTAAGGGAACGATCTTGATGTCGTCTTGGCTTCGCCGATCATCGACGTTGTGTGACGATAGGAATGTATCCGGCGGCCCTTCAGGGCTTCTTTGTGGATTCCGTGCGTTGCGGCTCCGGCGGCGAGGATGACGGCTAGGCTTGCGATAATCAAGAGACGTCACGATGCTCGCAGTTGCGAAGGACGTTAAGTCTGGTCGAGAGTGGGCGCTCAACGAAAGAAGCCCCGGAGACATCTCCGGGGCTTCTCAGTCTTTAGTCGTGTGGCGCCGTTACCGCCTCACGTCTTGGCCCGCATCCGTGCCATGAAGCCGTCGAAGCTGAGCTCGGCGACCTGGGTCCAGGGCAGCGAGTCGTTCCTGAAAGCAGTCATGCTGGCGAGCATCTTGCCGAAATGCGGGTTGGTCTTGCCGAGATCGGCATAGATCTCGTTGGCTGCGTTGTAGCAGGCTTCGAGCACCTCCTGCGGGAAGCCCTTGAGGATCGCGCCGCCCACGATCAGCCGCTTCAGTGCCGGGGCGTTCACCGCGTCGTACTTGCCGGTGATCCAGGTGAAGGCGTCGCGTGACGCCGCGTCGATCGCCGCCTGGTAGTGCTTGGGCAGCGCATTCCACTTCTCGATGTTCATGATGTTGTGGCCCTGGCTCGTGCCTTCCCACCAGCCGGGATAGTAGTAGTATTTGGCCACTTTCGCGAAACCGAGCTTTTCGTCGTCGTAGGGGCCGACCCATTCGGCCGCGTCGATCGTGCCCTTCTCGAGCGCCGGGTAGATGTCGCCGCCGGCGAGCTGCTGCGGCACACAGCCGAGCTTGGCGAGGATGGTGCCGGCAAAGCCGCCGATACGCATCTTCAGGCCCTTGAGATCGTCGATCGACTTGATCTCCTTCCTGAACCAGCCACCCATCTGCGCGCCGGTCGAGCCGGTCGGAATGCCGTAGACGTTGTACTCCTTGAGGAGATCGTTCACGAGCTCCTGCCCGCCGCCCCACAGCAGCCAGGAGATCTGCTGGCGCGTGTTGAGGCCGAACGGCAGCGCGGTGGCAAAGGTGAAGGCGGGATTTTTGCCCCAGTAGTAATAGAGCGCGGTGTTGCCGATCTCGACG
Source organism: Bradyrhizobium sp. U531 (assembly GCF_051710265.1). NCBI lineage: Bacteria > Pseudomonadati > Pseudomonadota > Alphaproteobacteria > Hyphomicrobiales > Nitrobacteraceae > Bradyrhizobium > Bradyrhizobium sp. U531. Next base: position 6,742 of record NZ_JASVEN010000024.1, on the reverse strand, counting down.
GTGCCGTTCGATACGGCATCCAGCACTTGCAGGCCCGGGATGATCTCGCCTGCCGCGAACGGCTGGATCTGGAATTTGTTGTCGGTGATTTCGGCAACTTTCTTGCTGAAATATTCGCAGCCGCCGTAGAGCGTATCGAGCGACTTCGGCCAGCTCGTGGCATAGCGCCACTTGATCTCGGGTGAGCTTTGCGCGATCGCGGGCGCGGCGACGGCGGTGCTTGCAGCGAGGCTGGCGCCCGTCACCTTGAGAAAATCACGACGTTTCATGCGTATCCCTTCCATTGCGTCGATGCGTCGAGCAGGGAACGATCTTGGTGTCGTCTTGTCTTCGTCGAGGATCGACGTTCTTTTGTTGAAATGGTTTAGACGTTTCCGAATGGCCCTGATGGGCTCTTTTTGCTGAAAACCGAGCGTTGCGGTTCCGTCAGCAAGGATGACTGTTCGTCTGACGATAATCAAGCCATGCGATCATCCAGCGACTTGCATCTCGCGACTGCGAAGCGTGCCAGACACAAGTCGGGCCCGTCGGCGGTGTGCTAAACGATGAGGCAACAAGCAAAAGAGAGGCACGCAATGACGGGCAAGAAGGTCGTGGTCGCCGGTGCGACCGGTCTCGTCGGCAACGCCGCCTTGCGACACTTCGGCACGTCGGAGCCTTGCGAGGTCGTGGCGCTGTCGCGGCGAAGACCGCGCAACCTCCACGGCGCCCGGTACGTCCCGATCGACCTCACCAGCGCCGCGGATTGCCGCCGCGCCGCCGCCGAGTTCGCGGACGCCACCCATCTGGTCTATGCCGCGCTCTACGAGGCGCCGCAGCTCGTCGACGGCTGGCGCGACCAGGAGCAGATCAGGACCAACGATTTGATGCTGCGCAATCTGATGGGCGCGCTCGAGCCGGTGGCGCCCGGCCTCAGGCATGTCGCCCTGCTGCAGGGGACCAAGGCCTATGGGGTCCATGTTCGCCCCCTGACCGTGCCGGCACGCGAGGGCCGCTCCGAAATGTACGAGCAGCCCAATTTCTATTGGGCCCAGGAGAACTTCCTGCGCGAGCTGCAGAAGGGCAAGGCGTGGCACTGGAGCATCTTGCGCCCCGTCTTGATCGTCGGCCTCGCCATGGGCGGCGCGATGGACCTGATCCCGCCGCTCGGCGTCTACGCCGCGATGCTGCGCGAGCAGGGCCGGCCGCTGGATTTTCCGGGCGGCGCCGCGCGTGTGGGGCAGGCGGTCGATGTCGATCTCCTCGCCCGCGCGATCGCCTGGTCGGGCGAAGCCCGCACGGCGCAGAACGAGGCCTTCAACGTCACCAATGGCGATGTCTTCACCTGGGAGAACATCTGGCCCGCGGTGGCCGACGCGCTGGAGATGAAGCCGGGCAAGCCGGTGCCGCTGTCGCTGGCGAAGGAATATCCAGGCTGGATCGACGCCTGGGACAGATTGCGGGCGAAGCATGACCTCATATCGCCCGGTCTCGCCGACTTCGTCGGCCTCTCATTCCAGTACGCCGACTACAGCATGCGCTACGGCCACACGGAATCCGGCCCGCCCTCGATCGTCTCCACCGTGAAGATCAACCGCGCCGGCTTTACGGAGATGATGGACACCGAGGACATGTTCCGGAAGTGGTTTCGGCAGGCGAAGCAAGAGCGGATGTTGCCGTAGTTTGCCCAGACGTCGGTGCGCTCCCTCCCCGCAAGCGCAGGGCCGTCGCATATGGGAGCGAACTCGCTTGTTGCCATCCTTCGAGACGCCCGCCCTCGGCGGGCCCTCAGGATGAGGACCTGGTGCGCGGCACCAGTTTCAACGGGCGCCAATGCTGCTTAGCCTCATCCTGAGGAGACCGCTGAAAGCGGTCGTCTCGAAGGACGAGGCGCTTGCTCAACTGCTGCTCGGAACCGCATGCGACTACCCTCGCCGCAAGCGGGAAGAGGTAGACCGCTCCGGTGGCTGAGATTTTGTGTCACCCCTCCTTCGCAAACGCCGCCTCCATCGCCTTCCGCGTCCTGATCGTCTCGTTGTTCGCGTCGAATTCGACATCGCTCCAGCGCACGATCGCGCCATGGGCGACGTCGTGCTTCAGCTTGAGGCGATGCGCGAGGCCGATCGGCAGCGCGCCCGCCTTCAGGCTCGCAGGTGCCGGCACCAGCTTGCCCCACACCGTGTAGCCGCCTTCGCCGTCCAGCATCTCGCCGGCACGCAGGTTACGCTTGGCCACCGAGGCGACGTCGCCGCGGAAGCCGTAGGGCTGCCCGGTCGGCTCGCCTCGCAGGGCGGCCGACAGCACCGAGATGTTCAGCTCGAGCCCGATCAGATGATAGGGCTTGTACATCGCGGCATAGCGCCCGCTGCCGTCGGTCTTCAGGCCGTATTGCCGGAAGCAGTCGGCGGCATAATCGTTAGGCGCCTCCAGCACGACATAGACGCCCCAGCGCAGATCGCGGAACACCGGTCGCCCGTCGCGTTCGAGCGAGGACACGACCTCGACCACGCCGGCCCGCTCCAGCACGCCGCCATGCGAGCGCGGCCGCATGATGTGCGGCAGATCGTCGACGCCGCAGGGCGGAAACAGCAGGCCGTCCGCGGGCACGTCGAGTGTGCAGGCGTTGGCGATCGCGGCCATCTCGATCGCCGATTTTGTGCCGTCGAGAAACGAGTTGAACATCTGCGGATTCATGCCGGCGGACTGCGCTTCGCCCGCGGTCAGGCCGTAATGCTGCCAGACGCCGTCGGGCGTGACGTCGTGATAGGCCGGAAGATATTTCGTGCCCTTGCCGGCCGCGACGACGCGGAATCCCGTTGCGCGCGCCCAGTCGACCATTTCGGCGGTGAGTGCCGGCTGGTCGCCATAGGCGAGCGAATAGACCACGCCGGCCTTGCGCGCCTCCTCGGCGAGCAACGGCCCCGCCAGCACGTCGGCTTCGACGTTCACCATCACGATATGCTTGCCCGCGGCGATCGCCGCGCGCGCATGTCTGATCCCCACGGCGGGATTTCCGGTCGCCTCTACCACCACGTCCATCGCGCCGCCGGCAATGGCGCGCGCGCCGTCGTCGGTGAAGACGGTCTTCGCGATGAGCTCGGTGCTCCAGCCGACCGTGCGGCATGCCTCGCGGGCGCGCTCGCGATCGATGTCGACGATGATCGGCACCTCCAGCCCCGGCGTATGCGGCACCTGCGCCAGGAACATCGAGCCGAATTTGCCGGCCCCGATCAATGCGACACGGACCGGCTTGCCGGCGGATGCGCGGGCCTGGAGGAGGCGGAAGAGATTCATGGGAAATATCCTGCGAAACTATCGTGTCCCGGACGCGGTGCAGCCTAGGCGATGCGTAGCATCGTCCGGTAGTGCTGCTCCGCAGAGCCGGGACCCAGAAGAAAAGCTATCTGTGCGGCGTGGGCCCCGGCTCTGCAGCGCACCGCTGAAGAAGCGCTGCGCTGCGTTCGGGGCATGAGGCCTTTTACTCCGCCGCTTGCCTTGGCGCACGGGCAAGACGTACCAGCGCGTCGTCATCCACCGTTTGGATCGGCGCGAAATCGCGATGGGCGATATACTCCGGCCGTGTCGGGGTGCGAATGTAGTTCGAGACCGCGTTCAGCGTCAGATACACGATCTTGCGCGGGTAGGGCGTGATGTTGCCGGCGGACCCGTGCACGAGGTTGCCGTGGAACAGCAGCATGCCGCCCGGCTTGCCGGTCGGTGCCACGATGCCGCCTTGCTCGACCAGCCGCGTCACGGTCGCCTCGTCCAGCGTCCACAGCGGATAGGAGGTGGTGGCGAGGTCGTGCGAGGCCTCGAGATCGCCGGCGTTCTGGCTGCGCGGGACCAGCATCAGGGGGCCGTTGATCGGCATCACCTCGTCGAGGAAGATCGCGATGTTCATCGCGCGCGGCTCCGGCATGCCGTCGTCGCGCTTCCAGGTGCCGTAATCCTGGTGCCACTGCCAGACGTCGCCGGTGAAGGCCGATTTCGCGTTGATCTTGAACTGGTGCATGTAGACGGGCTCGCCGAACAATTGCTCGACCGGCTCGATCATGCGCGGATGCGCGCCCAGGATTCCGAAGGCCTCGTTGTAGAGATGGGCGGCAAAGGCCGTGCGCGGCGCGCCACTCTTCTCGCGCCAGACCTCCGGCCGGTTGGCATCGTAGATGCCGACCGCCTCGCGCGCGAGCAGGTCGACCTCCTCCGGCGTGAACAGCTCGGGCAGGAACAGCCAGCCCTCGCGATGGAAGAACTCCAATTGCTCCTGAGACAGTTTCATGGGTCGTCCTCCTGTTTTGTTTTTTGTTGTCATTCCGGGGCGTGCGAAGCACGAGCCCGGAATCCATTTCTCCGCAGTATTCGAGGCCCAATGGATTCCGGGCTCGCGCCAAGTGGCGCGCCCCGGAATGACGGCTCGCTACGCCGCCGCCTCGTCGCTCGCCCTCAATCTCTCCTCGGTCATCCGTCCCGCCGTCTGCGCATGCGCCAGTGCGGCGCGCTCGGCCGCGCTCGCATCGCCTGCGAGAATATGCCCGGCGATGTCGATGTGCTCAGCCCAGGCGCTGCCGCGATAGTCGAGCTCCGACAGCACCGTCGCCATCGAGCGGCGCATATGCGGCCATTGCGGCGCGATGGTTTCCTCGATCACGGGGTTGCCGGCGAGCTGATAGATCGCGCGGTGAAAATCGACGTCGAGCGTGATCAGCTCGGCGAGTGTCGTCGTGCGGTCGATGCGGCGGCCTGCGGCGAGCGCGGCTTCCAGCCGCGCGCGGCCGGCCGCGTCATAACCCGCGCGTTCCGCCGCAAGACGGGCGGCCAGCGCATCGAGCGCGCCGCGCACTTCGTAGAGCTGGCGGATGCGCGCGGGATCGAGCTGGGTGACTTCGAAGCCGCGCTTGCCGCTTTCGGCCACGAGACCTTGCCGGTGCAGCAGATGCAACGCGTGCGACACCGGCTGGCGCGAGACGCCGAGCCTGTCGGCGAGCTCGTTCTGCCGGATGCGCTGACCGGGCTGAAGCGTGCGGTCGGAGATCGCCTCCAGGATGCGCGCATAGACCTGGTCGATCAGGTTCGGAAGCGGGTCGAGAGGGATCACGCCGGCAGCTCCGAAAAGCAGAAGGGAATACGGAATTCCGTATTCGAAGCTACGCCTGACGAGGCTTGGACGTCAAGCGGTATCGGAGGGTGGTTTAGCGACCGGTTTGCCTATCCAGTAAGTCATTGATTTCGCTGAGCTCATCTACTGTGCATGGGGTTGTTTTCGAGAAAATAAGTCCGCCTCAGCCCTCCAGCACCTCGACATCCAGCGCTGCGACCTGCTCCGCATCGGCCAAGGCCTCGATCCCGGCAATGCGGTCGCCCGCGAAGGTGACGCGGAGCGCGATGCGCAGCTGTCCGCCGAGGATGACGGCGACGCCGATCTCGCCGTCGACCAGCGCCGTCCGCGCCGCCTGCGCGCGCCCCTTGTAGAGCTGCGCCACGGCGTCGGCGCCGCGGATCTCGGCCAGCGTGCCGAGCCGCACCGCGGCCTGGTCGGCGCGGAAGACGACGTCGGGATCGAGCACGGCGAGCAGGCCTTCGAAATCGCCTTCACGCGATGCCTTGAGGAAGGCATCGACGATTCCGCGCTGACGCGACAAATCCGTCTCCGGCACCGGTGCGCCCTGCACCCGCCGCCGCGCCCGGCTCGCGAGCTGCCGCGATGCCTCGACCGAGCGTCCGACAATCGGCGCGATCTCGTCGAAGGGCACGGCGAACATGTCATGCAGCACGAAGGCGAGCCGCTCCGCCGGCTGCAATGTCTCGAGTACGACAAGCAGGGCCGCGCCGACCGCGTCGGCCATATCAGTCTCGCGCAGCTGCGTCTCGTCGGCCGGCTCCGGCACGTCAGGCCCCATCGGCTCCTCCTTGCGCGACTTACGCGCGCGCAGCATGTCGAGGCAGATGCGCGCGACCACGGTGGTGAGCCAGCCGCGCAGATTGGCAATATCGGACATGTCGTAGCGGCTGACCCGCAGCCAGGCCTCCTGCACGGCGTCGTCAACCTCGGCGCGGGAGCCCAGCATGCGATAGGCGACCGCGCGCAGATGGTCGCGGCTGGCCTCGAATTGCCCGGTCAGAAAATTTTCGTCAGTCATCGGTCACATTTCCTCGTCGCGATCCGTCATGGGCATGACGAAGCCAATCCGGCCGATGTGACCGGAACCTTCGAAATTCTCAGATGGAGACGCAACATGATGCACGCCCGCATGAATCACCCGGTCATGGTCCTGCCCGAGGCCATGAATGTCCTTCAATCCCTCGGCAATCTCACCAAGCAGGGCCTGCCGGAAAAGCTCCTGGAACTGGTGCACCTGCGCGCCAGCCAGATCAATGGCTGCAGCGTCTGCGTCGACATGCATCCCAAGATCGCCCGCAAGCTGGGTGAAACCGACGAGCGCCTGTTCGCCGTGTCGGCCTGGCGCGAGGCGCCCTATTTCACCGACGCCGAGCGCGCCGCGCTGGCCCTGACCGAAGCCGTCACCCGCCTCGCCGACCGCGAGGATCCCGTGCCCGACGCAATCTGGAACGACGCCGCCAAGCATTTCGACGAACGCGAGCTCGCAACACTGATCCTCTCGATTGCCGCGATCAACGTCTGGAACCGGCTGAATGCGGCCATCAAGATGCCTGTCGGCGTCTGGAAGGTGTGAGTTGTGTCCAGCGGATGGATGGGTAACAGAACAGACCGGATGGATAGGTAACAGTCGTTCATGGTTCGGTC
>NZ_JASVEN010000023.1:0-14340 GCF_051710265.1 Bradyrhizobium sp. U531 | reverse complement strand
GTCAGTACAGTACGGGTGGCCGATCTATTCTGGGACGCATCTCCAAGCGCGGAAGCAAGTATCTCAGAACCCTGTTCATCCAGGCTGCAAACGTCATCCTGATGCGCCCGCATAATTGGAATCGCTTCAGCTTCGGAGCATGGCTGCAGAACGCAGCTCCACGGCTGCACCGCAACAAGCTGGCAACGGCCCTGGCCAATAAGCTGGCGCGGATATCATGGAGCATCTTGCGCAACGAGAAGACCTTCGACGCACCAAATCACGAAGTGATCGCAATCTGAACCCTACCCCGAGTTCGCGACAGAGAAATGCATGGAACGGATCAATGAACGCATCCAGAGTCTGTGACCCAAATGGTTGCTGGCCAACCTGTCCGCTAATAAGACCAACGATGCGTGCGTATTCCCATCAAGGCCACGGCCCGCGAGCCGATCAAACAGGCCGGATACATATCAGCGACTTCCGAAACCCACGCACGATCTCTATTGCGAAACGCAGCCGGTCCATACATCTGGGTCACAAGCAGCGGTCAAGGAAAGCGAGGCCTCGCGTCCGGTCTGCCGCCGATAGCAGACATGGCGACGATGTCCACCTTGTTCGGCTAAGGGTCATGAGCGACAAAACTCACTCCGAGGATAATAGGTCCGCCTTCGGGCGCTTAGCGACGGTTGAGCCCGGGCGCCGAACCATGATTCAAGCCCTCCGCGTCGCCAGGAGCTCGAATCATGCGCTACGAACTCACCGACTATGAATGGACTGCCATCAAACCAATGCTGCCCAATAAGCCGCGTGGCGTTCCTCGGGTGAACGACCGACGTGTCCTCAACGGCATCTTCTGGGTCCTGCGATCCGGGGCACCTTGGCGCGATTTGCCGGATCATTTTGGCCCTTACACGACCTGCTATAACCGTTTCGTTCGGTGGCGGAGGGCTGGTGTCTGGAGCCGGATCATAGACGCGCTTGCCACTGCCCATGATGCCGCTGTCCAGATGATCGACACCTCCATTGTCCGCGTGCATCAGCATGGAGCCTGTATCACAAGGAACCAGCGCCAATCGATGGGAAGGTCCCGCGGCGGCTTGACGAGCAAAATCCATGCGGTGGTCAATAGCAATGGTCTGCCGGTACGGCTGGCGCTGAGCCCCGGTGAGGCCCATGACGTTCGACTTGCCGGAAAGCTACTGTCTCGTCTGAAATCCGGGGCAATGCTGCTTGCTGACCGCGGCTATGACGCGAACTGGATCAGGGAGCTTGCCATGAAGAAAGGCGCGTGGGCCAACATCCCGCCGAAAAGCAATCGCCGCGATCCGATCTGCTTCAGCCCTTATCTCTACCGCGAACGCAACCAGGTCGAGCGATTCTTCAACAGGATCAAACAATGTCGTCGGGTAGCAACGCGCTACGACAGGCTCGCCGCCAACTATCTTGCCTTCGTTCAACTTGCGTCAATCAGGCTATGGCTGCGCCTTAATGAGTCCGCGTCCTAGTCCTTGGCCGCAACGGCCCTCAGTTTGGCCGAAACTGCCCTCCTGCCATCGAACAGCTTGCAAGGACGAATGCAAAAAGCCGGGGACGGTCGCCTCACCACGATGCATGGTTAGATTTCGGTAGAGGCGAATGCCCCGCTGAACGAAAAAAAACGCGGGAACCAAGGAGCTAGAATGACCGAACGGCGCTGGCTAAGATATTATCCGGATGGCCTCGATGCCGACATCGACCTAACCGTAGACTCGGGATCGCTGGTCGATTTGCTCCGGGCCTGTTTCTCAAAGTACGGCGATCGTGCCGCCTACAACTTTATCGGAACCGATATAACATATCGAAGAGTGGACGAGGCTAGTTCGCACCTTGCTGCTTATCTCCAAAGCATTGGCGTGGACAGAGACGATCCAGTAGCGGTTATGCTGCCTAACGTTCCGCAGTATCCGATCGCCGTGGCAGCGATCCTCAAGGCTGGAATGGTCGTCGTGAACGTTAATCCCCTATACACGCCGCGCGAGCTCGAACATCAGTTAAAAGATTCCGGTGCTAAGGCAATTGTGATCTTGGACATATTTGCAGCGACGTTGGATCAGTGCGTCGCAACAACGAAAATGGATCATGTCGTGCTCTGCTCGATCGGCGATATGCTGCCGTTCCCCAAATCGGCAATTACCAACTTCGTCGCTCGAAAGATAAAGAAGATGATTCCGCAATTCGAATTGGTGGGCTCAGTAAGATACTCAGAAGCTCTGCGACTCGGAAGTCGTATGGTTCTCAAAAATCCCGAGATCAAGCCTGACGATGTGGCAGTTCTGCAGTACACTGGTGGTACCACCGGTGTATCGAAGGGGGCGATCCTCTCGCACCGAAACCTTGTCGCCAACGTTTTGCAAAACGAGGCATGGTTTGGACTCGCACTCGACACGATTCCCACGGGCGAGCAGCCAGTCACGGCGTGTCCCTTACCACTTTATCATATCCTAGCGTTTATCACGAGCATGGTTATGCTAAGGGTCGGCGGCAAGAATGTGCTGATACTCAATCCGCGTGATGTGAGCGCAACCCTAAAGACGTTAAGAGCTCATAAAGTCCATATGTTCCCGGGGCTCAATACGCTATTTAACGGATTAATGGCACATCCCGATTTCGACAGGGTCGATTGGAGCCATCTCAAGGTGACAACGGCCGGCGGCATGCCGACCAATCCAGAGACAGCTCGACGCTGGAAACTGCGCACCGGTAGCACGATCTGCGAAGGATACGGTCTATCGGAGGCTGCTGGCACGGTAACCTGTAATCCGCCGACCGGGGACATCAGAGCTCCTGGCGTTGGCCTGCCCGTTCCATCGACGTTCGTATCTCTGCTGGATCCCACGGGAAAGGAAGTCGCTCCGGGCATGGTCGGCGAAGTCGCGATCAAGGGGCCGCAGGTCATGCGCGGATACTGGAAGCGCGAAGATGAGACGTCGCAAGTGTTCGACGCCCGAGGTTACTATCTCACGGGGGATCTGGGATCCATGGACCAAGATGGGTATCTCGAGATCGTGGACCGTAAGAAGGACATGATTCTAGTGAGCGGTTTCAATGTGTACCCGAGCGAGATCGAAAGCGTGGTTGCGGAACTTGAGGGCGTCCTCGAGTCCGCCGCGGTCGGCACCCCAGATAACGATACGGGCGAGGCCGTCCGGCTGGTTGTCGTGAGAAGAAACAACGCATTGAGCGAAGCTGATGTGAAGGCGCATTGTCGCCGTCATCTGACGGGATACAAGCAGCCTAGGATCATCGAATTCGTCGAATCCCTTCCGAAGTCTTCCGTCGGCAAAATACTCAAGAAGGACGTGCGCGCCTTGCGCGCCAATCAAAAGTGAACACGAACTCGCCTCCGGGCCACCTGACAAGGGCGAAGTGGGGTTGCGCCCATCTGCACCACGAATTGCAGCCGGGGACGGCTGGCTTCACACGCGCTATGTGGGTTGCATGCCGCTCGCCGAAAGCCTCGGAGAGGCCGGTGCGCGCATTGTGGCCAGGCCTAGAAAGGCGCCCGACCTTGATGCCGCCACACCGGTCCTGGTCTCTCGCGGCATCGACGCGCAATGGATCTCATGAGGCGCGGCACGGCCGGACTTGGTGGAACACGTTTGCACGGAAACCCTGAACGGTTGAAGCAGATCGACCTCCTGGAGCGTGGACTCATTCGCGCGTAGCCTAATTCGGATTGATGTGAGTCTATCGTATCGGGTCGCGACACGCCGACATTGCTTGATCTTGTTGAAAAACCGTTCGACCAGGTTGCGCGCGCGATGCAGGTACGGGCTAAAGCAGATCGGTCTTTGCGATTTCGTTTCGGCGAAATGTTCGCCCATGCTCCCTGCTGGCGAGCGCGCTCCTTGATCCAGTCGGCGTCATAGCCGCGATCCGCGAGCAACATCGTTTGCGGAAGCAAGGCACTGGGTAGAACCGAACACAGCTGGTTATCGTGCGTCTCGCCGGGCGTCAGAGCGTAATAGACCGGCAGGCCATTGTCTTCCCACCACCGCATGAATCTTGCTGGTCAGGCCACCGCGCGAGAGACTCATATCCTGATGATTGTTGTCCGCGACAGAGGCTCCATGCTGATGCACGCGGATGATGGAGGAGGTATCGATCATCTGCACCGCCGCGTCATGACCAGCGGCCAGCGCGTCCGTGATCTGGTCCCGGACGCCAGCCCACCGCCACCGAACGAAGCGGTTGTAACGGGTGGTGGGGGGCCGTAGGTCTCTGGCAGGTCGCGCCATGGCGCATCCGAGCGTAGGATCCAAAAAATACCATTCAGCACGCGACGGTCATTTACCCCGCGAACGCCTCGCGGCTTGCTGGGCAACATCGGCTTGATGGCGGTCCATTCGTAATCGCTAAGTTCGCGGCGCATGATTCGAGGCTCCGGTTTCGGAGCTTGAATCACGTCCTCGGCAGCGCCATCAACCTGCAATGGCTCTCTCTATTATGTAGCTGATGCTCGGAATTACTTCGGCTTTCGGCGCAACAGCGAACATGGCCGGACTTGTTTCGGGTTCTACCCGGTAGCGAATGACCCACAGCGGACTCCCGCGTGTTGAGCTGCTTCGGGTGCGTATCGGTCGCATTAGCTTCAGCTTCAGAGCTCTTAGACCGGGCGCAACTAGCGATCGATCCCTCAATCCGGCTTGGCCAAGAACGCCGCGCTCGTCTGGATCGATGCGAAGGTGTCATGCCGAGAGTGAACTTGAATTGAGCCCATGCACGCGTCTTCATATCTCGCGGCGTGCTGCCTTAACTTGCTAATGAGACCTGCCGACGAGGGTCTTATCGGCACATGGTCAATTGCGAACTGCGTACAATGGTGTTCTGACCGTCAACTGATAAGTGGGCTTCGGCGTCCACATAATTTCGGCCGTAATACCAAACAAGCGATTGTCGTTGTCGTCCATGCGATCGAGATCGAACCGGACGATCGCTTGTGTAAAGGGCTGATCGACGCGAGGTGCAATAGCTGAGCTCCCTCGAAGGATTGCACGCCCGCACGACCGGTGAATTTCCAATTATTCGACCATTGATAATAAGCGCCGATATAGGCGACCGTGTTCGGTTTGATCTTAACCAATTTGTTGCCGGCGTCCGTGGCTGTGTACTTAAATCCGGCGAGGAGACTTCTAATCTCATCTAAATTGAACGCATAGTCGAGCTCGATAATGCTATTGAAAGAGGTCGTGGCCAGAGAATCATTGGGGATCGACTGTGTGAAGGTCGATTGCAACGTTACAGTCGGGACGGGACCGCCGTTCTGCTGATAAACATCCGCCTGGAAACCGATGTTCCAGCTCGTGATTTGCAAGGAGGACCACCCGGCGCCACCGAACTCAGTGGAATTGCCGGAGACGCCAGCATATAGCGAGACACTGTCGGTGACATCGATCGTCAGTGGGACATCCAAATTGAGGGATTTCGCTGCTGGAACGCTGTTGGGAAATGCCGAACCATTCAATCTCGCCAAAAGAGCGTTGAATGACATTGGACGGCCGAAGCCGAATGCAAGCGAGCCCGCCGGGACTTGCGCGTAGATTGTCCGCAGGTCGAGATAGATCGCCGGCACTGCTTTAAAAGCGGCCCCGTCATCGTTTGCGAAGGCGGTCCCAGCCTGGAAGATCAACATCGTCGATGATCCGATCCTCAAGACCGATCTGACAGCCGAAGACTTGGCATTGGTGTAATGCGAGACGTCCAAGGCGCGAGCTTCCCTAGAGGCGATCATCATTTGATGATGATACGGTGCGATTGATCTCGACTTGCCCGCTCCTCGACCTCACTCGAAACTCTCGTGGGGTGCAGCCGGAAATCCGACGGAAGGCACGTGTAAAGTGGGCGGGATCGCCGTACCCCGATGAAAAAGCGATATCGATAATTTTAATTTCAGTATCGCCCAGAAGCCTTATCGCGTTGTTGAAGCGGGCCCGCTCGAGCAGGCCGGCGTAGGTCATTCCAGCCAGTGAAAGTTTTCGCTGCAGACTCCTGACGCTGAGCCGAACCATTTCGGCGGCCTGAATGATCGAGAGCCCGCCCTCGTCGAGGTAGGCGGGCAATGCAAGCTTGAGCACGCTTACAACGTCTGTTCCAATCGGTTGCGGGTCGTTCTCAGACGGCGCTTGCGAAGTATCATTTGCGGGATTGGTGAGGCCTACGAGCTCCAGCGGCACTTCGATCCAGGAGGCTTTCTGATGCGACAGAAAGCGCGTATTTGGCCAAAAATGCTGCACTTCGATGCCTGGTGCATAGTTTGCTTCAAACGCAATAACCCTCGGCGCCCAGCTTGCTCCAGCGAACTGACGGACGATGTGTATGGCAAACATGTTCTGCAGCCACTGGGACATCTCGAGGCGAGGGACACCATCCGTCCCGAGGAGTCTGCTGCAGACATTGATGCTCGCTCCACAGGGCTCGATCCACAGTTGGAGGGTCGTGTCTTCAAGCGACGCCCACCTACACGCGTGCTGCAGGGCAACCAAGAGAGTTGGCGCGTGGCGGATCCGTGTCCGCGTGACTTCGCTCAAATGTTCAAATGACGTTAGTTGAGCCGCGCGAAAGGCGAGTTCGGATAGCCCCTGCTTGTCCTGCGCAGTCACCGCGAACCTGACGGCCGGTAGCAAAGGCACGAAAAGGTGCGGTTTCTCTTCCAAGGAGGTTGGTAGCTGAAATTTTGCGAGCAGCGACGCTGTGGGCCCGCCAACGCCAGAGTGAAGATACGCGAACGGCAAGATAAACTGACAACGGGTCAGCGGAATAACGGCCATACTACTCGCTCCGAGGTTGAACCGCGCAGTTCCAGACTATCAGACCGTCGACGCTGTCGCCCCCCGCTGGTAGAGTACCCACCTGCGCGACAGCTGATCGATCCACTCAAAGGATGAGTTTGGCGCCTGGTGGCCAGACCCGTCGCAGTAATGTCATTAGGCTCCCCGAGATCGGTTTTTCTTTGAAGGAGCAAGGGCTTCGTGCCTCGCTACAGCCGATGAGACCAGTCCGCTTGCCTTCGTCCCGGTCCATCCGCGCAGCGGTTGTTACGTCGCTGCGGCATGGTGACGCAACCATTGATAGTACGGCCCGTGCGCTCCGAGTAAGCTCGCGAACATTGCAGCGTCGTCTTGCTGTCATGGGCACGACCTATAGCCAAATGCTTTCTGAAATTCGCTTGAGCATTGCTTGCCGCCTGCTCGCGGACTCACGCAAGCGCCTCTCGGATATCGCCAAATCGCTTGGGTATACCAACGCAAGCAGCTTCAGCCGCAATTTCTCGCGTTTGATGAAAGTTCAACCCGTCATTTACAGACAACAGCAACGCGCGAGAAAGCATGCGCTGGCATGCCAGAAAACTCGCGCCATTCACCGCTGATCGTTTCAATGATTGGCGCGAAATGGCAAGACGAGCGATCTGAATTGGCGCGAAATGATAAGCGAAGAAGAATATTTGAACGACGGATTATTCTCGAAACCATTCTGAAAATCGCGTGCGCCGCTCGCAAGAGAAAATCGCCTGAAAAGGGAGAACAACCTGTGACTTTTCGTTGGATCCTGATTGCCGTTTGTGCTGCTGGCTTAGCAAGCTTCCCTCAATCGCTTTTCGCTCAATCTGCGACCGAACCGAAGCCACACGTTCCGCTCGAGAAACCTATCGGCCAGGCGAAGCCGGAAGTCGTCCCTTCTCTTTTTGTTCTCAACTCGCGCGGCGCAAGCCTGAAGGATGGGAAGCTCGTGCTGGCGGGAATCTCTCCAAACGCAATCGTATTCGCGGATCGGCCTGTTCGCGCAGCCGGACACGATTTCACGTCTCGTATCGTCGAGGATTGGGGCAACGGCAGCGACAACTTCGCGAAGGACCCGCCAAATGCGACCGTGTCAGGATTTAAGAAAGACGGGTCGTCGGTGGCCGATGCCGTGGTCGTACTCAAATCGCCGAAGCTTGAGGGCGACAAGCTGACCTTCGACGTCGACGTGCTGGAGGGTGATCTCGCGGGGGCCGATGGACCAGCCTCCGTCTTCATTGACATCATCGGGCGGCCGTTCACGCCGCTGTCCTTTGCTGGCGTCGCCCGACGCACGGCCTGGCGCGGCGCCTATTACCGCGGGGCGGCTTATGCCGGCGCGGCCGCTCTTGGCGCCGCGGCTTATGCCTATCCCTATTACGCGCCTCGCTGCGGCTATTATCCTCTCCCGCCCTGCTATTGATCGCCGCCCAATTCGTCATAACGACTTTCGTCTTTTGCAGAATTACCGCGTGGCAGACAACGTCGTCTCCAATTTCACAGCTATCGGAGACCAGCATGAGGCGCGCAGTCATCCTCGCGGCATCGCTATTTTTCACAGCATTCCAGCCTAGTGGGGCTCAGACCGATCTGAGTGCGTATGCCGACGCCAACGGCTATCTGGATGTCCAGAAATTGACATGCGCGCAACTGGCAGGAACCTGGCAGGGCGACGCGGATCGCCTGACGGCCTGGTACAGCGGTTGGTACAACGGCCTCGCGCGCAAGCATTTCCTCGACATCAGGAAATCGAAGGAGGCCGAGCATGAGGTCATCCTCTACTGCGAGGCACATCCCGACGAGCTGATCATCGAAGCGATCGCTGTCGTCTTCAAGGACATGAGGGCGAAGCTCGGAATCAGGATGGAGCCGTAAGACTACATCGTCTGGACCTTTTCATTCGACTTTGGCACAGGAGAAAACCATGGACATCACGCGCCGCAACCTTGCACTCGGTGGGGTCGGACTACTCACGGGCGCAGCGATCGCGCCATCGGCGCTCGCCCAGGACGGCTCGTTCCTGGGGCTCGGGCAGGGTCTCGAGGATTTCTGGCTCGCCAGCGACGCCTATATCTTCGGCTATCCGCTGGTGACGATGGAGATGACCCGCAGGATTATCACGAACGTCGCCGAGCCCGTGGGCACGCGCGGGCCGATGGGTCAGATCATCAAGTTGCGCCAGTATCCGGACGCCTCGTTCAGGGATGTAACGGCGCCGAACGCGGACACCCTTTACACGACGTCGTTTTTCGACCTCGGGAAGGAACCGTGGGTCCTCAGTATCCCCGACATGAAGGGCCGCTATTTCCTCATGCCTATGCTGGATGGCTGGACGACGGTCTTTCAGGTGCCAGGCAAGCGCACCACCGGCACCGGAGCGCAAACCTACGCGATCACTGGGCCCGACTGGAAGGGCACGCTTCCGGACGGCATGAAGGAGTACAAATCGGCCACTAACATCGTGTGGCTGCTGGGCCGAATTTATTGCACCGGCACGCCGGAGGACTACGCGGCGGTGCACAAGCTGCAAGACGAGTGCAAGCTCGTTCCGCTGAGCGCCTACGGCAAGCCGTACACGCCACCTCCAGGCAAGGTTGATTCGTCAATCGATATGAAGACGGCGGTGCGCGAACAGGTCAACCGCTTGGATGCGGTGTCGTATTTCAAGCTGCTTTGCGAGCTCATGAAAACTAATCCGCCTTACGCCGCAGACGCGCCCCAGCTTGCCAAGTTCGCGCGGATTGGCATCGTTCCGGGGCAGGATTTTGACGAGAGCAAGCTCAAGGCCGACTTCCTCAAGCGCATCCCCGAGACGTCTTTCGACAGGATTATGCTTCAGTTCAAGATCAACAAGGCCATTCACGACGAAAATGGCTTTGCCTTCACGACGAAAACCGGCATCTACGGCAACGACTATCTGATGCGGGCGCTGGTGACCGCGATCGGCCTCGGCGCTAATCGTCCGCAGGACGCGGTCTATCCGACTTCGCAGAAGGATGCGGAGGGCCATAAGTACAACGGCGCGAACAAGTATGTGATGCGATTTCCCAAGGGCCACCTGCCGCCCGCCGAAGGCTTTTGGTCGCTCACCATGTACGACAGCGGCTATTTCTTCGTGAAAAATCCGCTCAACCGCTACTCGATCAGCGCGCGGGAGAATCTGAAGGAAAATCCAGACGGCTCGACCGATCTCTACATCCAGACGGACTCGCCTGGGAAAGACAAGGAATCGAACTGGCTTCCGGCCCCTCCCGGCGATTTTATCCTGATGCTGCGTATGTACTGGCCGCAGGAGACAGACCCTTCAATCATCAACGGAACGTGGACGGTTCCTGCCGCGAAAAAAGTCTGAAGTGAGACGTCGAAGCTCATGCCGGTCCTAAGGGGCCGGCATGAGCCAATTGGGGGGTAAAGATGAGTAACCGCAATCCGGCGACGACAGAACAACGCGAAAACTCAAGCCGGGCAAAGCCCGTCGGCGCTGACCTGGTGAAATGCGTGGTCATCGCCTCGACGATGTTGACGACGTCGCTCGCATGCGGCGATGCGCACGCCGACGAAGGCGGCGTGTCATATTGGCTTCCGGGTCGCTTCGGCAGCCTTGCCGCCACCCCGCAGGTCCCCGGCTGGTCGATGGCGGAGGTCTATTATCACACCAGCGTCAGCGCCTTCGGCAGCGCCGCTGCGGCTCGGGAAATTCACGTCGGCAGGATCCCCGCGACAATCAACGTCGATTTGAATCTGCGTCTGAATGCTCAGGCAGACCTCATCCTTCTCAATCCCACATACACCTTTGCGACGCCCGTTCTGGGCGGACAGCTCGCGGTCGGCGTGACCAGACTATTCGGCCGGTCCAGCGCAAATCTTGCAGGCACGCTGACAACGACCGTCGGTCCTTTCGCGTTCACGAGCACGGGCAGCTTCGGCGACTCGATCACCTCGGTCGGCGACCTTTACCCCCAGGCCACCCTGAAATGGAACGCTGGGGTTCACAACTTCATGACCTATGTGACGGGAGACATCCCGGTCGGCGCTTACAGCTCGACCCGCCTGGCCAATCTCGGGATTGGTCACGGCGCATTCGATGCCGGCGGCGGCTACACCTATTTCAACCCGCAGGCCGGTCATGAATTTTCCGCGGTGGCAGGCTTCACCTACAACTTCAAGAACACGGACACCCAATATCAGAACGGCGTCGATTTCCACGTCGACTGGGGCGCCTCCCAGTTTCTGTCCAAGCAGGTTTTCGTCGGCCTGGTCGGCTACGCCTATCAGCAGATCACTGATGACTCCGGCCAGAATCCGGTGCTGGGTGGCTTCCGCTCTCGCGTTCTGGGCGTCGGTCCGCAGGTCGGCTTCCTTTTTCCTGTGGGAGACATGCAAGGCTATCTGAATCTAAAAGGATATGGCGAGTTCGCCGCAGAAAACCGGCCGGCCGGCTGGAATACCTGGCTGACATTCTCGCTCTCTCCGCAGGCCCCGACGAGCACCGTTGAGCCGACACGGCGGATGGTCACCAAATAGATGCCGCTCATCGTCTGACTTCGACCATATGGCAGAGGGACCTGGAATTCGTCATGTTCATCATCCTGGGCCTTTACCTCGTTTTGGTCTGGCTTACCTTTTCGAAGCTCAAGCTCTTAAGATGGGGATGGACGTCCGGCACGCTCGTGGTTCTCGCCGGTGCCCTGATCCTTGCGGTCTTTCTGGCACTGTTCAATTATCTGACGCCGTCCGGTAGCTTCGTCGTGGTTTCCCGGGTGGTCGAAGTGGCGCCAAACGTCAGCGGACAGGTCATCGCGATACCCGTTCAGCCAAACGTAACGGTCAAGGCTGGAGCAAAACTCTTCCAGATCGACCCCGCGCCCTTCCAATATAAAGTCGCCCAGCTGGAGGCGTCGCTGGCGGGGGCCAAGCAACAGGTCCTTCAGCTCAAGTCTGGCTATGAGCAAGCCACGGCCAACGTCGAGGGCCTCGCGAAACAGCTTGCGTATCACAACAAGCGGCTGGCCGATTTCGAGCAGTTGGCCGTTGACGATGCACAAAGCCAGTTCCGCCTGCAGGACACACAGGTGCAGCAGGAGACGGTCCACTTCCAGCTGCAGGCGGCCAAGGCAGCGCAGCAGGGCGCCAAGCTCGCCATGGATGCCGAGATTGGCGGGACCAATACGACCGTGGCGCAGATACAGGCTCAGCTCGACCAGGCGCGCTGGGAGCTCGAGCATACGACGATCACCGCGCCCGGTGATGGCTATGTGACGGTCATGGCGCTATCGGTTGGCGACCGGGCGGGTCAACACAAGGCGGTGATGTCCTTCATTATCAGCGACGACATCACCATCGTTGGCATGTTCGCGCCGAACGGATACCGGACGATCAAGCCTGGCGCGGCGGCAAGGTTGGTGTTCGACGACGATCCCGGCCGCATCTACGATGCCAGGATCACTGCAATTCCCCAGGGTGTGGGGCAAGGCCAAATTGCTGTTTCGGGGACCCTAGCGCGCGTGGGGTCGATCGGAGGCGCCAAGGCCTATCCCGCGGTCATCTCAATACCAGAAGACATCGGCCGTGATAGGCTCCGGCTCGGCATGCCGGGGACGGCCACGGTTTTTGCTGAAAGGCCAGGCGTCATAGGGTTGATCATGGGTATTCTGGTCTGGGTAAGCTCGATGATGGCCTATCTTTAATTCGGCGACCGGCTCTTTGCGCGACGCTGTCCCATTTCCCGACCCGACGTCGGCTCGACTTCTGCGGTGAAACCATGCTCCCGGATACGCCATCAGTCACCCAGATTTCGCATGTAATTTCTCAAGCGGCCGCGCCCGCCTTCCTGCTGGGTGCGCTGGCGGCCTTCATCGCGGTCTTGATGGCTCGCCTGAATAGGATTATCGACAGGTCGATCTATCTCAACCAAATTCCCGATCAGGACCAGTCTAGGGCTCGTCTCAAGCAGGATTTACCGCGCCTCGTTCGGCGCGCTGCAATGATCAACCGGGCTATCTTCTGGTCCATCATGGGAAGCATCTTCATCAGCGTTGTCATCGTAGTTGGGTTCGTGAGCGCGTTCTTCCAGGTCCGGCACGAGCGTGGCGTGGCCATCCTCTTCGTCGTTGCCGTAGGGGCCTTCATGGTGTCTTTGGTGGATTTTGCGCGGGAGGTGCGGATTGCTCTCACCGAATATGATCACTACGGTTGACCTCGCTCGACATGTCTCGACGAGGCATCATTGGAGGCTCGATCATGTCAAAGCTGCCTGTGCCACTGCTATGGTTGACGATCGTTGCCGCTCTCTCCGACGTGGAGGCGAGAGCACAGGCGGTTGGGTCTGAAACGCCGAAGGATACGCTCTCGGCTCAGGTCCGGGTGCAAGGTTACATCTGCGAAGAAGCCCTCGGTGCGACGAGAGACAGCAAACGATCCCGGCCGGACCACGACGTCTGGACGCTGAAATGCAGCAACGCCACGTTCCGGGTCTCGCGTGCTCCCGATATGATGGCGAGGATCACGGTTCTCCCTTAGATCCCAAGAGCGGACATAAATTGTCGGTCGTCGGCTACCTGACGTACAGCACCATTGATCCATCCCTGCAGTATCAGAACGGCATCGACTTTCACGTCGACAGGGCGGCTTCCTAATTTGTAAGCAAGAATGTCCATGTGGGACTGGCCGGCTCTTCTTCCAATAAATCACCGAGACCGCAACCCCCGGCGCGAAACCCGGCGGCTTCGAGGTGAAAACTGGGACTGGGCTGCAGATCGGGTTCATTATTCGGCTGTCGAGGGATTTAAGGGTTATCTCAACCTGCGCGACTCCAAGGATCTAGAGCACGTGGAGCACTTGGTTGGCGTTTGCGGTCTTGAGCAGCGCCTGAGAAGACGGCTTCGCAACGGCAGTAAGCCGAAAATACTTACGCCGCTTTCGTCTCCTTTTGGCCCATCTGCGAAGTTGCAGCGCGTCTGTAGGGAGGTCCGCCCATCGCGGCAGAGCAGACCAGATTTGTTCAACATGAGTTCTTCGCATTTTGACCCATATGTATGGACCGGCTGCGTTTCGCAATAGAGATCGTGCGTGGGCTTCGGAAGTCGCTGATATGTATCCGGCCTGTTTGATCGGCTCGCGGGCCGTGGCCTTGATGGGGATACGCACGCATCGTTGGTCTTATTAGCGGACAGGTTGGCAAGCAACCATTTGGGTCACCAGACTCTGGATGCGTTCATCGAACCGTTCCATGCATCTTCTCTGTCGCGAACTCGGGGTATAATTCAGATTGCGATCACTTCGTAGTGGGGTGCGTCGAAGGTCTTCTCGTTGCGCAAGATGCTCCATGCTATCCGCGCCAGCTTGTTGGCCAGGGCCGTTGCCAGCTTGTTGCGGTGTAGCCGTGGAGCTGCGTTCTGCAGCCATGCTCCGAAGCTGAAGCGATCCCAATTGTGCGGGCGCATCAGGATGACGTTCGCGGCCTGGATGAACAGGGTCCTGAGATACTTGCTTCCGCGCTTGGAGATGCGTCCCAGAATAGATCGGCCACCCGTACTGTACTGAC
>NZ_JASVEN010000022.1:0-14643 GCF_051710265.1 Bradyrhizobium sp. U531 | reverse complement strand
GCCGCCGTTTCCCAGCTCGGGATCGTGACCTCGCCGCCATCCACGCCCCGGACCCGCGGGCGCTCGAGCTCGATCTTGCCGCCGTGGAAGCCGGTCCGTCCCCGCGTCGGCCCCAACGGTGCGCCCGCCGCGCCGCGTCGCGATCGTGGCGCGGCCCGCAGGCCGCCGTGACATCCGCCTCCATCATCGTGCCGAGCGCCTCGATCCCTGCCGCAAGGCAGAACCGATCGAAGCTCGCCCGCACTTCTGCAAACGCTTCGTCCACAGCCCCGGTCGCCGGCGAACCAGCCGGTGTGATATCTCTCGTCATGGCGTTGCTCTCCTTTGTGGAATCAGCACCCCGAGCCTACCGGCTCAAGGTGGGCAACGCCGACCTCTTCAGAAATTCAACAGAACCCGGGACATCCCCCAAGATTTCGCACAGAGAATGGTTTCTCTGAATCGGGAAGAGCTAAATATGTGGAGATTATATTCGTTAGGGATGTGATCGACCCGTCATACTCCGTCGAAATGCCGCCGAATAGGAAGGAAACATCAAGAGGCATCATCATTCTCCTTAGTCGCCGATCAATGTTAAGAACAGATTGGCAACTTGAGTTTTTGAACTGCCGAATCTGGTAGCTCAGAGCGGTGATCGCCTGACTTCTCGCGTTGCTAGCTGAACTCGGTTGTATCGAGTAGCACAAGAACGAGATCTTCGGTGGCCGCTGCACGATCACTGTCGATTGTATCCGGTATGAGCTCCCAACTCTGCAGTGATCACCGCGCGCGAGCGTAGCGGGTCGGCATCTACTAGCGCATGGCTCGATGATGTCCGGAATGTCGGCATGGGTGTTTCGCAAGCATTCCGCGGTCTGGCGGCTTGTGGTTGGTTCAAGCGTAAGCGTGTAGGTGCCCCCACGTACCGGATGATGTTCGATGTTCGATTGTCAGAGAATCTCCTGGTGATTTGCTTGCCAGGAGCTCATGTACGCGAACATACCTCTGACACCAAGAATTTCGAAGTTATCAGGGCCACACCCGAGCGGCTTGCGGTCATTCCGGGACGGAGCGATCGCACCTGGTCGCGGGAGGCGAAGGGACGGATCGTCAAGAAAAAAGGTTTTTGACGGGGAGCAACCGTGCCGGTGATCGCGCGGTCTCATCGGCTCGATCCATCGCAGTTGTTTGCGTGGCGACGCAAGGCGCTGGCCTCAGGACTTGTCGCACCGGTTTCTGAGGCGCGAGTCCAAGCGGCCAAATTCGCGCGGTTTGATGCGGTGACGAGCGACATGATGGAAATCGTGATCGGCAATGTCGTAGTCCGTGTCGGCAGCGATGTGGAGCCTGAGCGGCTTGCTGCCGTAATCCGGGCGTTCGGCAGGCATGATCCCGGCAGGCGTTCAGGTTTACGTGGCCAGCACCCCGGTCGACTTCCGTAAGGGAGCGACCGGCTTGATGGCGCTGGTGCGAGATGGTGGGGCCGACACGTTCAGGGGCGCGCTGTACGTGTTCCATTCGAAAGGAGCGGATCGGATCAAGGCGGTTTGGTGGGACGGCAGCGGGATATGCCTGTTTGCCAAGACGCTCGAGGCAACAACGTTCTGCTGGCCGAGGAATGCGCCGACCCGGGTGCGGCTGAACCATGCGCAGTTGCTCACGCTGATCGACGGGCTGGACTGGACGAAGGTGCGTCCGGTGGCTGTGAAGCGCCCGGAATCGGTGGGCTGACAAGCTGCGGCGAATTGAATCAGGCTGGCTGAAAGGTTTGGGAGATTAGCGGCAACTCCGCTGTGATGATGGCGATGACGACGCCCGTTGCAGAGCTTCCGACGACCCTTGCCGAAGCCCATGCGCTGATCCTCGCCTTGGCGGAAGAGCGGGGGGGGGCGATCGAGGCCGAGAACAGCCGCATCGGCTCCGAGATTGCAACACTGACTGCGCGCCGATCTTGCCGCGGTCAGCCCGACGGCCGACGCGCGGATCGTTGAGCTGACGGCGATCGTGAAGACGTTGGAGCGCACGCTTTACGGCACGCGTTCGGAACGCTTGCGTAGCGACACGCCGAGCGATGAGCAGATCGCCTTCGTATTTGACGAGATCGCCACCGGCGTCGCGCTCATTGAAGCCGAACTGGCCAAGGCAGGCGGCCAGGACAAGCCGAAACGCGCGCCGCAGCCGCGCAAGGAGTTCGGCGCGCATCTGGAGCGGGTCGCGATCGTCATCGAGCCCGATGATACCCCCTGGTTGCGAAGGCTTGGAGAAGGTCCTGATCGGCGAGGATGTGTCGAGGCGGCTGGACGTGACGCCGGCGAAGGTTCCGCGTGATCGTCACGCGCCGCCCGAAATACGCGTATCGCAACGGCGATGGCGTGGTTCAGGCACCGGGCACCCGCCGTCTGATCGAGGGCGGCCTTCCGAGCGCTTCTCGCCCAGATGGCGGTGGCCAAATATGCCGACGGGCTGCCGCTCTACCGGCAGGAAGCGATCTACGCGCGTGACGACGTCAATCTCGACCGATCGTTGATGGCGCAATGGATGGGCAAGGTCGACTTCAAATTGCAGCCGCTGGCCGACTACGTGTTGGAGAAGATCAAGCACGGCGAACGGATCTTCGCCGACAAGACGACCCTGCCACGCTCGCTCCCGGATCCGGCAAGACGCAAAGGGCTTAGCCGTGGGCCTATGCGCGCGACGATCGGCCATTTCGCGGCCTCGGTCCACCGATGGTCGCTTATCGCTTTGAGGACGTCGCGGCGGCGAATGCGTTGAGCGGCATCTGGCGGGCTTTACCGGCATCCTGCAGGTCGACGGCTATGCCGCCTACAATCGGCTCGCCAGGTCAACGGGTGCCAATGAGGACGTGACGCTGGCAGCGTGCTTTGCCCACGTCAGGAGACGGTTCTACGAGATTGACGTCAACGAGAGCTCGCGCCTGGCCACCCAGACCGTCACCACCATGGCCGGGCTGTGGGAGATTGAGGCCGACATCCGCGGCCAGGATCTTGAGACGCGGGTGGAAGCGGGCCAGGAAAAGTCCGCTCGATCGTCGCGGCGCTCTTCGATCGGTGGGACAAGGAGCTGCCGCGCCTGTCGGGCAAATCCAAACTCGCCGAGGCGATCCGCTATGCCAGATCCAGACGCGCCGCCCTCGAGCGCTTTCTGAGTGACGGCCGTATCGAGATCGACTCCAACACCGTCGAGCGGGCAATCCGGCCGCAAACCATCACAAGAAAAAATGCGCCCGTTGCGGGCAGCCATGGCGGCGGCCGGACCTGGGCGACCATCGCCACGCTTCTGCAGACCGCGAAGATGAACGATGTCGATCCGCACGCCTGGCTCACGCAAACTCTCGAACGGATCGCGCAGGGCTGGCGATCTCTCAGATCGATGCTCTCATGCCCTGGCACTCCAAAGCCTGAACGGCTTCAGCTTGGCGCTTACGGTGAAGGCGATCGCCCAGGCTCGTCATGACCGATAAGAACGATGGCAGCACGCTCGCCAGTCCGCAGGACATCGGAAGGCTGCCGCAGATCTGGATGCCTGACGCGGCGCCGATTGGGGGCGGCGCCGCCAGGCCGTACGACATCGCGCGGAGCCAAAGAACGAGGTGCATTCGATCCCGCACGCGCATCTGATCCCGTCGCACCCGCATGCCGATTTTTAAACACCCGCGCGGCGGTACATGGCTGGCCGCTCAGCACTTGCGGCATGATGAGCGACCGGCCTTAGATCAGCACATGTGCGCTGACCGGACGGCGGAAGACCTCAGCCGGCTCCAGCGGTAGATCGGCTTAGTTTAGAACGCAAAGATTGATCCCACCGTCAAGCGATTTACGACGATCACCCGCGTCAATCTGGCGGTCTCTGCCGGGATCGTTGCGATTATCGGCAACATTCAGCCGGGAATATCCGCTCCAGTCCCAAGGAATTGGGACCTTCTCGGCCGAGGGTTAGCTGGGCGTCGTGTCGGGTAATCACTCAGTTTCTCGATAAGTGTACCTCCGCGACTAGTCATGAAGACCAATGGCTTTTGAAGTGCGCAATGATTAGCTCCGCAACCCGATCCGAGCGGTCTACCCCAGAAACTTGTTTCGTCTCGCATAGCCCTCCGGGGAAACCAAGATCGAATTCGATAATATAAGGATAAGCCATGTCTAGGGCACCGAAGTTGATCCCATGTCCCATCAGCTTTTGCGCAATCAACTCAGCAAGCTCTATTTCATTGGAATTGAGATCGACTGAGATTGCCGTTCCTCCCTGTATAATATTTGATCTGTGATCATTTGGATGGCCTTGCCTACCATGCCAGGCAACAACCTTCCCACAAGCAACGATGATGCGCTTTTCGCCTTGGCCCACCTCCGCGATAAACTTTTGAAGGATTGCATACTCAGCTTTGAAACCACCTAATCCGCCATAATCCATCTCGCTTTGAGCTACAGTATTTCCAGTAAGACATTGGAGAATTGTCCGAACGTTCGGTCCGTTTTGAGGAAGTAAGAAAACGTTTTGCCCGCACCCGGAATTTGGCGGCTTGGCGACCCACCACTCATCTGGGGCTTGCTGATACCGCTCCCAGAGTGATGAAAAATCATTTGATATATATGAAAATGCGCGGTTCTCTTTCGGGACGAGATAGCCCATAGCGTGCTTGCTATTTAGAAACATCAGCCCCTCAATACTGTTAACGAAGGGCGTCTGTTGGGAAGCAAGCCATAGCATTCTCATGACATCTCGGTACACGCGGACCTGAGGCGAACCTAGCACCCAAATAAGCTGGAATTCGTCGAGAAAATATGTTTGTCGATTCCCAGGTGCGATCGAGCCGGGAGAGTACGGCTCGTCTTTCTCTGGTATGGGCACTCCTCGTGTAAAATAGCGATAGTCGTCTGCCGCAATAGCATTAATCTCGCCTAGTATTACTTGCCAGCCGAGGCGACCGAACGCGCTGCCAAGAGCTGAATCGTTTTCACCTAAGCAATCGAGGCTGTTTACGAGTATGAGCAATCTCATCACTGTCTCCTAGACATAACCAGACGGCGATTAGCTGGACGTCATAGTTTCGACCACGTCCAGACTGCTGCCCCGCCGTTACTACTGAGTAGGCATCCCACCATCACGTCGTGACGATCTGCATGCAGCTGCGAGAGTCGGGATCTAACTAAACATCGCTGCTGTTGCAGTATCCGAAGAGCAAGCGCCGTGCCAGACTTATCTCACGTCTATAAGTTGCTGATTGCACTTCGAGAAATCCTCTGTCCTGCGACCAACCTCACGTGTTGTGAAGCTGACAAGGACACTGCGTGTCGGACGGAGGACAACGACTGTAGGCGAAGGCCTTGCCAACGGAAGAATAAACATGCCGGTCGAGCAGGCACGATGTGGTCACGCCGGAGGGGGACCACGGTTCAGCAGATCGCGAAAACAATGACATCGCTTCGTACGCGTTGCACACAGAAACTCTCCACATCGTGCAGGGTTGGGCCAGCCTCTGAGGCCGAGCCTCATTTCCAGGCACATCAAAGCCCTACGGCCCAGTAAGCTTAAGAGAACACCATTCGGGTCTTCTTCAGTGATGGCGAGGCGCGCCGTCCACCAATACAGGCCGTACTAACGTGTCGATCACAAGGTGTCTTGTCGGCTCCGAATTGTAAGGGGCGTGCACCTGAGCTGTTGTTCATCCCCCGTATTCGAAGGGCTTGGTGGGCGGGCCAGCGAGCAGTTCCAGAGCCTGATGGCCGACCACAGCATCGTTTACAACATGAGCCGTCCCGGCAAAGAGCCGGCTCCGCAAATTTGAACAAGACGATAAGTGGAGTTTCTGCCTGAAACGCGGCGATAATCGCCGTGAACAGGAGAGACCATGAACAGACGATCGCGCCGGAACCACACACCGGCGTTCAAGGCGAAGGTGGCGCTTGCCGCCGTCAAGGGCGACCGGACGATAGCTCAGCTTGCCGAGCAGTTCGACGTCCACCCCAATCAGATTACGGCGTGGAAGGCGCAGTTGGAGGGTGGCGCTTCCGGGGTCTTCGGCTCTGGGAGCATGTCGCCTGCCGCGCCTGCGATCGACGTGAAGTCGCTGCACGCCAAGATCGGAGAGCTGACGCTGGAGAACGATTTTTTAGAAGAAGCGCTCACCAAGGCGGGATTGCTGAGCGCAAAGCGATGATCGACCGTGAGCACGATCTGTCGATCACCAAGCAGGCGGAGATTCTGCAGATCAGCCGCGGCAGCGTTTATTACCTGCCGCGTCCGGTGCCGGACGCCGATCTCGCGATCATGCGGCGTCTCGACTGGCTGCATCTGGAGTTCCCTTTCGCCGGTTCGCGAATGTTGAGAGGCCTGCTGGCTGCCGAGGGGTGCAAGATCGGCCGCCGGCATGTCAAGACGCTGATGCGGCGGATGGGGATAGAGGCGCTCTATCGCCGTCCGCGCACGACTAAACCCGAGCCCGGCCACAAGATCCATCCGTATCTGCTGCGCGGCATGGAGATCACACGGCCGAACCAGGTCTGGGCGATGGACATCACCTACATCCCGATGGCGAGTGGGTTCGTCTATCTCGCCGTGGTGCTGGACTGGGCAACACGCCGGGTTCTGTCGTGGCGGCTGTCGATCACCATGGAAGCAGCCTTCTGCGTCGAGACGCTGGAGGATGCCTTGGCTCGTCACGGCAAGCCGGACATCTTCAATACGGATCAGGGCTCCCAGTTCACCGGACAGGCTTTTACCGGCGTGCTCGCCGACAACGGCATCGCGATCAGCATGGACGGCAAGGGCGCATGGCGGGACAACGTGTTCGTCGAGCGGCTATGGCGCAGCCTCAAATACGAGGAGGTGTACCTACGGGCCTATGATAGCGTCAACGAGGCGCGCAATTCGATCGGCCGATATCTCGACTTTTATAACAGTAGACGTCCCCATTCGAGTCTTGACGGCAGCACGCCCGATCAAGCCTACTTCACCTCGCTGCCGCTCCGCCTGGCAGCATACCCCCGGCAGACGCGCTCCACTTATCGATGCGCAGATTCTGTTCAGACAACCGGGACCAGCTCAATCGTGGGGGTGCTTGACGCCTCCACTTCTCCACCAAAGGAGCGATATGCCGTGCCCAACGATAACGTCACCAGACTGATTCAGCCAGGATTCTTCGACGATCAACTCACCGAAATCTTGCGTAATGGGGCACGAGCCCTGCTCGCCAAAGCGGTCGATGTTTAGGTCGCGGACTTTCTCGACAAGCATGCCGATTTGAAGACCCAGGACGGTCACCAGCGCGTCCTCCGCCACGGTCACCTGCCGGAACGCGAGGTGATGACCGGTATCGGTCCGATCGCCGTCCGCCAGCCGTGTGTGCGTGATCGCGAAGCCGCCGCCGGGGATCCCGGCCGCATCCGGTTCTCGCCGTCGATCCTGCCGCCCTACATGCGCCGGTCGAAGTCGATCGAGCCGCTGCTTCCATCTTTTATCTGAAGGGTATCTCGACCGGCGACTTCTCCGAGGCGCTGGCGGCGCTGCTCGGCAAGGATGCTGCCGGGTTGTCGGCATCGGCCATCGGCCGCCTGAAGGACGGCTGGCTCACCGAACACGCCGCTTGGCAGAAGCGCGATCTGTCGGCGAAACGCTACGTTTACATCTCGGCGGATGGCATCCATCTCGAAGCACGCCTGGAGGACGAAAAGCAGCGCATCCTCGTGCTGATCGGCGCGACGCCGGAAGGCCGCAAGGAACTGGTCGGCTTCACCGATGGCGCCGGCGAGAGCGCGCACAACTGGCGCGATCTGCTGCTCGATCTGAAGCGGCGCGGGCTCGATGCTTCCCCGCAGCTCCGTCATCGCCGATGGCGCGCTCGGGTCCTGGAAGGCCGCCGGCGCGGTCTGGCCGAAAACGTGCGAGCAGCGCTGCTGGGTGCACAAAACCGCCAACGTGCTCGCC
Source organism: Bradyrhizobium sp. U531 (assembly GCF_051710265.1). NCBI lineage: Bacteria > Pseudomonadati > Pseudomonadota > Alphaproteobacteria > Hyphomicrobiales > Nitrobacteraceae > Bradyrhizobium > Bradyrhizobium sp. U531. The sequence continues at coordinate 6,723 of NZ_JASVEN010000022.1, read as the reverse complement.
AAGTTACCGAAGAGCCAGCAGCCGAAAGCGAAACGCGCGTTGCAGGAGATCTGGATCGCCGAAACCAAGGCCGCCGCCGAACTAGCGTTCGAGGCCTTCTCGAGAGCTACGCGCTTAAATACGACAAGGCGGCCGACTGCCTGGCCAAGGATCGGGAAACGCTGCTGGCATTCTACGACTTCCCGGCCGAGCATTGGAAACACTTACGGACCACCAACCCCATTGAAAGCACCTTCGCCACCGTGCGCCACCGCACGATCCGATCGAAGGGCTGTCTATCCAATAAGACCGCGCTCACGATGGTCTTCAAACTGATCGAGGGCGCCCAAAAAAGCTGGCGCCGTCTCGACGGTCATGACCAGTTGCCAAAACTCGTTCTCGGTGTGACATTCAACAACGGGATCGACGTCATCGCAAAGCCGAATGATCGTCAGCCCGCGACCGCCGCCGCCTGACCGGTCCCCGCCGTCACCACTATTTGGCGATAGCTCTCCCAGAGAACCTAATCACCTAATCGACAATGCCACTTTGAAAAAACCCGGCGAGTGTATCACCGCGTCATTCCTGCGACAGTGGGGCACCCACTCGGGCTACGGTATTGCCATTGGCGGTACCGCAACGCATCAGTCGAGTGAACCCGCCCTCTTCAAGGCGCAGACGATCGCGAGATCTGACGCGAAGTGCGTCATAGAAGGTGACCGGTGGACCGTCTTGCTAAGTTGACAACTTTTCTTCAACCCAAGCATTCAGAACCTGAGACCTGGAACGCTTGTACTGCCGCGGCTTACGGCATGCAGCGGTTGTCGCGCACTGGCACCTCGATTGGCGGGGACAAAGATGTCCGCCGCCGTTCTTAGCGCGAGTTCAAGCGCATGAAACTCTGTCGCTCGGTCGCTCCGACAAGGAACGACGGTACTATTGCCAGCACGGTAGAATGAGACCCGGGTGTTCAAGTCCGTGCATTTGATGAACTGAAACAGCCTCGTCAACGCTTTGTCATCTGGGTAGGATTGTTCCGATGCCGAAAACTCTAGCCTTCCGAAGCACCAAGTCGGCCAGTGCCAAATCTGCTATGGCAAAACCCCGGAAGCCAAACAACGCCTTGGTTGAGGCAAGACGCTGCGGCGAGCGACAAGCGAGATGCACGAGATCGTCCTGAAATTTTATGGATTCCACGTATCGATCTGACGCATCCACCGGTGAGGAGGACTGCTCCAATGCATCTGTGACACATATGTCGAAAGCAGTGAGTGTTTCGGGCCGCCAGCTCCTACCTCCATCCACTGCCGAAACGAAGGACGGGACCGGCAACAGTCGAGCGTCCAGAAAGGGCTTCAATCCCGGCGAACCCGGAACCATTGTGATTACGATCTCGCTCTCACTCAACAACAGATCAGGATTGTTGGTAACAATCGGATCGAGCCGCTTTTGCGATGCTGCAGTTGCAGCCCTCTCAGCGGACAGGACAGTCCGACTCAACAGATGGATTTTCCGAAGCGACGGAAATAGATCCGCAAACGCATCAATGTGGCTAAGCGCCTGCAACCCGCAGCCGACTAACCCAAGAGTCGCAGGTTCCTCAGGAGCGAGAAACGAGGCTGCGGCCGCTGACATCGCAGCTGTCCTCATTAGTGTGATGTAATTCCCATCGAGAACGGCGATTGGCACGCCCGTCTGGTATTCGCTAATACAGATCAATCCGTTAACTGTCGACCTATCGGGTTTCCCCTCGACCGGAATAGCGGCCACCCATTTCATTGTCGCTAGACTCTTGGTCTCCGACGCCGAACTCATTGAGCTGAACGATGAACTTGGACCGATGGTGATGGTCGATTTCGGCAAACCAATGTTGAGGCCGGCAGCGTTGTCGCGGAAGGCAGCTAGGATCGCCTCTCGCGCCTCACGAGGCGAAATATGGAGATCTTGCACATGAGCATTCGACAGGTAGAGCAGTTCGGCAGACATTTGCGCACTTTCGGAGGTGGGAGTTAGCCCGGCGCCAGCAATCCGACGTCGGCGGGGGTTCTCCGGATTGAAAACGCTTCGCCTTTGCGAACGAGCATACTCGAGTGTCCAAGCTCCTGATCCTACTAAAGGAGATAGCTACAATCTAAGTGAGTTGCTGCCCGGCGAAGGATAAGGAGTCTGGGAATATGGTTATGCAGATGGAGAGCGAACCGATGCCGGGCGCTCGAGCCGGTTGCGATGGTGGTCGATCGGAACGCGCTCGCCACGACCAGAACGGCGCCTGCAACGCGAAAGTTACCCAATCGGCAAGAGACTCCGGTCAGCTCTCCACCTCAGCGCATGCTGCCATCAAGGCCCGAGGTACAATGGCCACTCATATCTCAAGATGGCGTACCGGCGCGCATCAACAAATGACCATTGCCAGCTGCTCGACAGAACGATTGGTTGTGCGCTCCTGTGTCCGCAGGTATCGCGCGAGCAGGTTACACAGTTCTATCGGTTTCAGTTCTTCAGGAACTCTCATGCTTGAATATCCTTGTCTATTCATGTGCCCCATGGCCGCCGACGCTTTGAGCCGGCGTGTGTAAGTCTCATGATGCAAGCCATAGGCATCTCCAAGGTCGGCATGCAATAGAGCTGCCGTGCCCCAGGATTGGCAGGCCTGATTCCGCGCCTCCGGGTGCGTCCCCTCCTCATCCATCTTCACGGTGGCGGGCGAGAAAGGGTAAGCGGCGGAGGGTTACCAGCGCCGCAGCGCATGAAAGAACATCATGATAGCGTGATGAGCGCGACTGAGACCAAGCCCGATATGACCTTGGTCCGGATGGCGGAGATGCTCAAATCAGAATTTGGATTTTTGGAGGCTCGTTTGCACCGTGCTCAATTTGCCGCTCCCTCGAGTGTTATGGCCTAACATTCAACAAAAGTGTGCACGCACCCGAGCAGGACAGCCCGTGGTGGCGGCGCGCCAAGCCTGGCGCGAACTCGGGCCACACTTCATCGGGTCTTTATCGAGAAGACCGGCACCAGGACCAAAATGACACGCTGTTACGGTCATCCGAAATGCGGCCATTTTGTCGCGCCAAAGTGTCGATGGTCGTCGGCTGATCGCGACCTTCACCGTTGCTTGCGCTGCACCGCCCAGACCTCGCCTTGTCGCGCGCCCTCGGCGCCAGCTCCTGTTCATGCGGCCTACTCGCCCGATTCCACCTGATGAGAACGCATTGCCAAATTCATTCGAGCCTGCGGGAAGCCGCTGCCAGAACGATCCAAATGCTCCAAGCTGCCGTCGCCGCGACATACCGAGCATGGACGCAACCCAATTGCCACACGCTCAGCCTTGCTGGACAATCCAGCGATTGGTGAATGATCGGGCCGGTGCCATAACCCGTGGCGCTGAAACCGGCTGGAACACTTCAGTCCGGTTTCTGCCGAAGTACGGCTATCTTACCTTCGTCGACCGTGGATCTGTGCCGATTGGAGCGTGGCTGCTATGTCGGAAAGCACGAGCGGCAGCTTAGGAGCTAGCTGATTATTATTCTGTTCGATGAACCGGAGAAATTCTTGATGGTACATGGTGACATAGTTGAGATCTTTGACTGGCGCGTCCGAAAACACTGGAATTGACGACAGATCCACTATGGTACGCGGCTTCAATCGCATAAGTGCATCCTGAATAGTGACCTTGTATTCATCATTCACATCGGCGGTTGCGATAATAACGATCGACTTTGGTTCGCGCGCGCTCCCAACCTCGGTCGGACGCAACAGCGTAACTTCGATATCAACCAAGGGGCGAAGGCGTTTGCGAAGGTTCTTGGGATTCCGAGTCACGACTACCGTGGAACGGAAACGCTCTCCGACACCACTGCTGATCAGCCCGCGACCGAGCATACCCGCCCCGACGATGTAAAGGCAGTCAAGTGGCTCTCCACTCGGAAATCGATCAGCTATAATCTCCCGGACGATCTGATCGTAGTTGAACGATGCGATGAATCGCTGTCGCTCGCGTACGGCACGCCCCGTATCAATTGCCGCTCGTGCGACCTCGAAAATCGGAAAGTTTGGACAAAGAAATTCGGTAGACTTCAAGAGCTGCTGGCCTATGTAAGATTCACCAAGGATCTGGGAATGAGCGCTGGATGCAATCTCGGCGAGACGTTGAGCAATTGCGACCGCACCTTCTACGCGTTCGTATGAAAAGCCAGAGAATACCGTACTATTGATATCTTTGAGGGCGGTTACTTCGGCGTAGACCTCAACTCGCGCGCAGGTGGCGAGAAGCAGAACGCCGGCTTTCCCAAGATCGGTCGCGAGTGGCTTAGTTTTGTCCGAAAGCTGCGCGATTGCGAGAGGGGCGGACATTCGGTGATCGACGTAGAGACCAAGAAGCTCGTTCATCATCTCCTCCTGAAGTCAGTTGATGCTCAGCGGCAAGCGACGTGGAGCGCCCGTCGAGTTCTAGGCCTTCTGTCGAGCCTTGCTGTTATCGAGAGCGGCGGGACCTCGGTCTCTTTCACGGTCGGACAGGTTGAGTCGCTTTTGAGGACGAAGCCGCTGGTGAGAATCTTCTCCGAGAAGTCGAGACTGACAGAGATCGTCCCTTGCGTTGATTTTCCTGACATGTTGTCTTCCTTTGACCCTCCAGCGTTGTCCCATCGCTTTAAAGTTCCTGCCGCCTGCAATGAGGGGCTTCCAAATATCATGCCAAACTCGCACCAGAACAGGTCAGGAGTAACTTTGCGCAAATCCATCAAGTGTTGCGACACTTCGTAGGGTTCTTGCCGGCTTCACGGGAGTTGCGGACCAGGTAGTCCGCGCGCAACGTAGCTCACCTGACACTCAACCGCGCCGCTTGTCGGCTGTCGGACGCTGTCGAGTATGCAACAGTGGCAGTAAGGCGCCCCATCTCTTTGTTTGGTGAACGCCGGTCAGGATTTGGAGATTTTCCTATTCAGAAGCTATCATCAGCGTTGCCATTAATAGACTTGTTAGCAGAGTTGCTGCAGAGCGAGAGATCGCGGCCATTGCTCGAACACTTCTCCGGCAAGGTTCTCCCAACTAAGGATAAAAGCTCATGGCCGATACAAAGTGGGGCGGTATCTTCCCCGTTCTCGTCACTCCATTCGGAGCCGATGGCTCCATCAATGAGTCTCGCTACAAGACGCTCATCGACGACGCCATCGCCAATGGCGCACAGGGCGTCGTGGCGGCGGGCAGCACCGGCGAATTCTATGCGCTTGCCAAGGCTGAGCGTGCGCGCCTCTGCAAGTTGAGGTGGACCACGTGGCTGGCCGCGTCCCCGTCCTGGCAGGCGTCGCCGACCTGCGTGTCGAAGATGTACTGGAAGCGTGTCAGTCAGCCGTCGCGGCGGGCTGCGCGGGCGGCATGATCCTTCCACCTATCTATGCCATGCCGAGCCCGCGTGAGATCGTGGCCTTCTTCGAGCATATTTCCCGCAACACCTCGCTGCCGCTGATGCTCTACAACAGCCCGCGCCGCGCGGGCGTCGACATTGCCCCGGCTCTTGTGCAGCAGCTCTCTGCGCTGCCAACGGTAGTTGCCATCAAGGACAGCTCCGGCGTCATCACTCAGGTCAGCGAGCTCGTGCAGCGCGTGGGTGATAGACTTCGCGTCTTCGTCGGCTACGAGACCATGATCGTTCCGGCCCGCGCCGTTGGTGCCCATGGGGTGGTCGCCATGGCACGCCAAATCGCGGGGCCTTGATCCGCGATTACTGGGTCAAGGCACTCACTGGCGACAAGACGTTGGATGGCCTCGGCCGCGACGTCTTCGCCTTCTATCGTTGCTTCCAGTCCGGCTCCTATTACGCGGCCATCAAAGAGACAATGAGCCAGCTTAGCCAGGACGCGGGCGGCCCGCGCCTGCCGCTGCTGCCGCTGGCAGACGAACAGAAAGCGGCCATTGCCAAGATCATCGCCGATTCCGGTCTTACCCGCTGGGTTCACTCTCAAACAGAGGCTAGACGCGGTCCAATCCCATAGTTCGAAGTACCGCCGTCCTAATGGAGAGCAAAATTTACGAAGCGGGAGGTGAGAAGGATTGAAAGACGTTCGGCCGAGAGGATGAAGTCACGCTCAGAGCACAACCATCCTTTGAGACTCCTGTGGTCGCGTTCACCAAAATCGATCATGAGGTTCCCGATTGAGCCCCCCGGGTGGCGTGTATCGCCTTGGTGGGCCTGAGCATCGTCAGGCGGCCTGCCGCAGCGCCTCCTTCTTGTGCTCCTTCAATAGACCGTGACAGACAGCGATGGTCTTCGAGCCATGCCTCGTGTCGCGCGATGATGAGTGTCCGACAAGCCGCAGCAGTTGCTCGATTGCAAGATTCTCCCCTTCAGCATGATCAGGATCGTTTCGTTTGTGCCTCGATTAAACCTGATTTGCGGTCCCACCCAGCCCCCTCAATGGGTTGCCCTGCAGCCGCTCTCGGCACGCACCAGCGGCTTTTTCACGCCCTCCAGCAGAATGGCGGTGCGACACAAAGTCTACACACCAGCGCTGATATTATCTCCGAGTTCCTCGAGGTCTCATTGCGAGTTAGGGACCCATACTGCGGGAATATCTCGCGTGAACGACGGTTATGCGACGGAAAAGACGTTAACTGGCTCACAAACAAGAATGTCGCGCAAAGTTTGAAGCAGATCAGAGAGTTGTACAAGATCCGCTGGCGCGCCGAGACAGATGCGAATTGCGCCAGGGTCCCGCTCTCCCACCGCGGAGGCGATGCGGGGGG
>NZ_JASVEN010000021.1:0-16890 GCF_051710265.1 Bradyrhizobium sp. U531 | reverse complement strand
CGGCCAGACCGTAAGGCAATGCGTTCGCCCGTGCGATGGCCTGTTCCAGATCGTCAACAGGTTGTACTAGCGCAAGCGGGCCGAATGGCTCCTCTGTCATGGCCCTCGCCTGGTCGGGCATATCTGCCAAGATGGTGGGCCTATACATCAGGCCAGCCCCCTTCAGCCGTTCACCTCCGACGACAAGGCGGGCCGAATGTGACAACGCATCGGAGATCAGGTCGTCCATAGCAGCAACGCGGCGTGCGTTGGCGACAGGGCCGACCGTGGTGCCTTTTTGCAGCCCGTCGCCCACAACCTGCTTCTCCACGGCGACACGCGCGTGTTCGAGGTACTCTTCATAGACCGAACGCTCTACGAAGAAGCGTGTCGGCGAGGTGCAAACCTGGCCAGTGTTGCGCAGCTTGATAGTCATCGAGAGCTCTGCCGCACGCGAAACGTCGGCATCTTTTGCGACTATAACAGGCGCATGGCCGCCGAGCTCCATGGTGGCGAGCGTCAGCGTCTCTTCTGCCAAGCGAGCAAGTTGACGTCCGACCGTGCAGCAAGTTCCGGAAATCTCAACGCCTTTAGCTGGTGCTCCCGAACAGAATTGAACTGCGCCTTTTGCTGGGTCGCGGCATTCTGTTGGCGACGGAATTGGCCGTCGCAGGGCCGAGCTGAGCTCGCACATCCACTTGAGCTGCGCGTGTAGCGAGACATGGTCGAGTTCACCTTCCCACCAGGACACAAATACCGCGGCGATACCGTTCCCGATAATGTTCGTAAGCGCGCGCACCTCGCTCATAAACTTGTCGATCGAGAATACGATCGCAACGCCCGGGACAAGCTCAGGACTGACCACCGTCAACGTTGCCGCCAGGGTGACGAAGCCAGCACCGGTAACACCGCTTGCGCCCTTCGAGGTGAGCATTGCCGCAACCAGTATTGTGAGCTGCTGGCCGAAGTTGAGATCTACCCCGAGCGCCTGCGCGATGAACAAGGTCGCCAACGTCATGTAAATGTTGGTCCCATCCAAATTAAAAGAGTATCCGGTCGGCACCACTAGGCCAACGACCGCCTTCGAACAGCCGAGCCGTTCCAGTTTTTCCATCAACTGCGGCAGCGCGCTTTCGGACGACGATGTTCCGAGCACGATCAGCAGCTCATCCTTGATATACCCGATGAACTTTAGAATAGAAAAGCCTACCAAGCGCGCGATCAGGCCAAGCACAATGATCACGAAGAGCCCGGCTGTCACATAAAACAGGGCGACCAATCCGAGGAGTTTACCGAGCGCGGACGGTCCGAATTCGCCGATAGTGTAGGTCATGGCGCCGAACGCCCCGATTGGCGCTGCCTTCATTACGATCCTAATGACTCCAAACACCGCTTGCGCAGCATCGTCAACCAGACCGCGCATCCGCTCCCCCCTCCCCAAGCGCCATCAGCGAGAACCCGAATAGGATGGCGGAGGAACTCGACCGTCTTCTGCGCTTCCGCCGCGTCTTGACGTAGTTGGCTACGGCCGATTTCGAAATCCTGAACTCGCAGCGTAGGTGAAGCACTATTGCTCGGCGTCGTCGCGAGCGAACTGGCCCCGACGAGGTTTGCGCCGCGATGATAGTGAGCCAAGCTCGCTGGACAAAAACGGTCCGAGGCGCGCTACACAGCCTTGAGGACACGTTGCAGATGTATCAAAGGGAAATTAATTTACAGGCCGATGAGATGCGAACTGCCAGAACAGGTCGGTAGTAGCTCACGGCGTCCGACACGTTGAGAAACATGCGCGAAAAAAGCCGCCAAGCGGCGCCTGAATTCGGTTATCCGATCACTCATGCGCGGGATCAAAGATGATCGAAGCGCTCGCAAGGGTGATTCTCTCACAAGCTTGGAGCTCTCGATGAGTGATCGATCTGCTCATCTCGATGCTCCTTCAATGGCCCCTTGAGGCGTTTTCCTCATTGACTTGGCCGCGCGTAATCTTCGCGGCCTTTTTCCTGATCCAACAAGGTCCGGTCGATATGCAGGATTCAGCGGGTTTTTAACGGAAACAACGCGTGGAGCGCGGTTAGGACACAAGGCCAGGCCCCGGTCGCCTCATCGAGGCTCCCTTTTTAAGTTCACGCGACCAAATCAAGTAAGCAGTGAATCTCTCATCGTCCATCTCAGCCCATTCTGTCGACGCGCCCGTAGATGATCTCGACAGATCGACGGTCTGCGAACGTCACGGCGCCTCGCCGTGAACGCGCGATCGCCCCTCCCATTAGCCAACCCGAGCGTTTCGAGCGGCGTCCGCCGCTGCCGAGGGTCAGTGCTGACGTCTCATCCATGACGGGACCGGGTCGAGTGGCGTGCGATAGACCTCAGCGTTCTGGGGGCTGGTGACCCGAACCGCACAGCCTTTCGCCTTCAGGTCCGGATGTACAATAGACAGTTCGGTCGCAAGTTGGTCCGCTCGCTCGGAGGCGACCTCGATGTATTCGAGAATGAAGCCGCCTTGATTCTTGTACTCCTCGTCAATCACAAGATCAAAAGAGTAGTACGGCATCCGAAACTCTCCCATTTGATCGGATTCTTCCCTCGGGCGCATCCTTACCTCCACTCAGACTTCGTCAGATGGTTCAGTCGTTCGTATGGAGAGAGATAACTAGTCGTCCGTTAAGAAGCCGAATTGAGCGGGAGCGGACAGGCAAGCGTATGCGATAGCTGGATCAGGAAGAGGCACAAGAGTTCTCTGAGCCAGGCGAGGATACGGCGGAAGTTGTGGCCGACTGCTGAGAGCACGACGTTGGCGGCGTCGCCGGCGCGGCCTTTGAGATAGCAGCGGCCAAGGTGACCTTCGGCCTTCAGATGTCCGATGATGGGCTCGATGGCGGAGCGGCGCCGGAGCTCGCGCTTGATGGCGCCGAACACGCCGCGCTTCTGGCCCGAAATGAAGACGCGACGGGGATTTTGCGTGTCGTGGCCGCGATATCCCTTGTCGACATAGGCCCGCTCGATCGGACAGCCGGTGAGCGCCTCGGTGCGGTCGATGACGTCCCGCAGGGTATGACCGTCGTAGGGATTATCGGGCAGCGACCTGGCGTGCAGTACGAACAGGCCACCGGGCGCCCGCCGGTTGTTGGTGACGATGGAGGCCTTCACGCCGAACTCGTAAGGCGCTGCGGCCTTGCGTTTGCCGATGCATTCCACCTCCGGGGCATGGAAGGAATAAAGCTTCCAGCCGCGCTGGCGCTGCTGCTGCGAGCGGATTTGCACGGCCCGGCCAAGCGGGAGGGCGAATGCCTCCTCCAGTGCCGGCTGGCCCTCGATCTTGCGGCGGATGTCGCGGATGATCCGGCCGAGCCGGCTGCGCAGAATGCGCAACTGCCGCTGATGCCGGCTGAACTGTTTGGCATGGGCGTAGCGGCCCGCCATCATCGCGGCGGCCTTGGCCACACGAGAATAGGATTGCCGCAGCCTGACGGCGTGCCTTCTCGCCAGGCGGTTGAGCCCCTTGATAGCCGCATGAAGCAGCTTGGCATCGGTCGGAAAGGTGATGGCCTTCGGCTGCACCGTGGTGTCGACGGTGACGCGCTTGAGGTCCTGGCCGCGTAACGCGCCGGCCTCGTGCGCCACCCGCAGGCTCTCCGCCAGCGGCAGCTCCAACTTGTCGCCGAGCCGCTTGCGCCAATGGCTCAGGTCCGAGCGCTCGTGCGGGAAGGCATGCTGAAAGAACTCTTGCCCGGTGAAGAACTGGAAATACGGGTCATGAACCCAGCGCTCGCAAACGCCCTCATCGGACAGCCCGTAAGTGTGCTTGAGCAACAGCAGCCCGATCATGAACCGGGTCTCGATCCCGGGCCAGCCATTCTCGCTGTAGAGCGGCGCGACCTCGCCGTCGATCCAGTCCCAATCGATCTTGCCGGCGAGCAGAACCAGCTCGTGCTTCAGATTGATGATCTGGTCCAGCCGCGCCCGGAACAGATCGTTCGATCCCGTCGTCCTGTGCTTCTTCGGTCGCATCGGCCCCTCCGATGCACCACAGAATCATGGTCCGCAGCGAAAGGGAATCCACAAACGAAAATTGCAAGGTTTGGGGGCCTCAAGCCCCCAATCCCTGCAATCTCAAATGCCGCCCTAACCGGAAAACTGACTCCTGCTCAATCGCTTAGAGCCTTGTTCACGGACGACTAACTAGGGGCCGCATCGATTCTACCGACGAGAACGTCGGTTCTCAGGGTTCGGCTTATCAGCTTCTCTGCAGCAACACTTATCGGCTTCCTAAAAAGGAAATTCGCTAATCACGCAACGTTTTTCCGTGCGATCATGGCGTCAATTTTTGGGCCCGATGCGGGTAAGGCAGGAGATCGCCAAAATGGCTATGTCACGCTTAACCTCAGCATCGGTGCGGCCTCGTCCATATAGCTCACCAGGACCTTCAGAACTGTGATCTGGAAATTCAACTGAGTGACAACATCATGTTGTCTACGCCTACCTCCACATGGTCGGTCTTTCGGAAAAGGCCTCGCGGCCGATCTGTTTGAGGCGGTCGGGCGTCGTCTCACCTCTGATGGCGGCTTCCAGAATCTTCGAGGCGACGTAAGTACGGGCGCCGGTATCGTACGGGGTAAGGCTCTCGCAGACCTCGTTGAGGATCGCGCTCAGAAGCGCGGTGGTAGCGGCATCCAACATTTGGAGATCTCCCCATCCCTAGTGAGGAAGATATTGCACATCTCGCGTTTCGCGGTTCAAGTGTGTTTGATCGGGTAAGAAATCTGCGACTGCCGCGCCCCGCCACAGAGCGGTCTCCACACCTTCTCTCTCTGCTTCTCCCAACACGCGTTTTCTCGGCTTATCCCGGTGTTCGATTGGGGCTGTCCAGCCTCGATCGAGCTTACGTTTCGACGGACTTTACCGCATCGATGACGCGCTGGTGCTGGACGGCGAAAGCGCCGCGGTCACCATCTTCATCGCCTGAGATGGGCTGCTCATACGTCTGTCATACCGTTCCGCCAGGTCCAGCAGTCTCTTTCTGATGAAGGGGTCTGCCTTGTCCGCTAGATCGCGAATAATCCGAGCCCGGTCTCTCAAAAACTGTTCGTCCACGAAAACACCCCATTCACTGCAACTTCAGTATTCTGAGACTATTCAGTCGTTTAGTTGTGAGTCGCGCTAAGGAGTCGGCAACGACAGTATCACGTTGTCGATCAGACGTGTCGAGCCGACATAGGCTGCGGCGCATAGTGCAGCGCTACGTCGCAGAGGACTCTCGGCGGGCTTGAGCGTATCAGCGTCGACAAGCTCAAGGTACTGCAGTCGATCGACCATATTCAACCGCTCCTTTGCGATCGCAATCAGCTGTTCCACGTCGCGCTCTCCTGAGCGAAACTTATCCGCTGCGGCGAACAGCCCACGGCTGATGGCACGAGCGCGCCGACGTTCTTCCTCGCTTAGATAGCGGTTGCGACTGCTCATCGCGAGCCCGTCCGGTTCCCGGACGGTTTGTACGGTGACGATCTCAATTGGAAGGTTGAGGTCAATTGCCATGCGGCGCACCACCGCGCATTGCTGAAAATCCTTTTGTCCAAAAAACGCGACATCCGGCTGCACCATGTTGAATAGCTTGCCAACGACAGTCGCACCCCACGAAAATGCCCAGGCCTGAAAGCTCCGCACATTGGTTTTGCGAGCTCGCCCGGTTCGACGTAGGTCTCAAATTGAGCCGGATAGATCTCCTGTATATCCGGCGCAAAGACGATCGCAACGCCGGCATCGCGACACAGCTCTTGATCGCGCAGGAAGTCGCGCGGATAGGTGCTGAGATCCTCATTTGGCCCGAACTGAGGTGGGATTGACGAAGATGCTAACTACGGTGACGTCGCATTGCGTCCGGCTGGCCGCGACCAGCGCCAGATCGCCGTCGTGTAGATAGCCCATCGTCGGCACAAGTCCGACGCGTTTATCGGCGCTGCGAACCTCTGCGAGCGCGCGACGAAGCTTTGCGACCGTCGTGATCGTTTGCATGTTGTGCTTTACATCAGGTTGAATTGGAGGGTGTCCAGTTCGCGACCGTGTCGCGAAGGCCTTCAGGAAGCCGATAGGACTCTTGCGGAGTCGGGAATGCACCGTTGCGAACATCGACTGCCCAGCGCGACAGGGCCTCCTGCAACACCTGGAAACCATTGGCATAGGCACGAACAAATTTGGGGCGATGACCTTCAGTCAATCCCAGCACATCGTGAAAGACGAGCACCTGGCCAGAGCAACCGGGACCCGCGCCGATTCCAATGGTCGGTATCCCGAGGGATTCGGTCGCTCGCGCCGCGAGCTCAGCCGGAATACCCTCCAGGACTAGAGCGAAACAGCCGGCCTCCTGTAGACGGTGGGCGTCATCGAGCAGGCGCAAGGCATCATCGGCCTTGCGGCCCTGCACCTTGAACCCACCCATGACATTGACACTCTGCGGAGTCAGGCCGAGATGGCCCATCACAGGAATTTCGCAATCGACCAGGGCGCGCACTATTTCGACGCGCTTGGCTCCGCCCTCGAGTTTCACGGCGTCGGCGCCACGCTGCAAAAAGCCGCCGGCGTTGCGTATCGTCTCCGCTGGACTGAGATGGAAGCTAAGAAAGGGCATATCGGCCACGAGCAAGGCACGAGGCTTTGTGCGTACAACGGCTTCGAGGTGATGGTTCATCATCGCCATGCTCACCGGCAACGTATCATCGAATCCAAGACAGACGTTGCCGACGCTATCCCCGACAAGGATGACATCCACGATCGGATCGGCGATTCGTGCTGTAACCGCGTCGTAAGCGGTGGTCATCGCGATACGACGCCCCTCCTCCTTCCATCGCTGCAGGACCGGAATTGTGACGCGTTCAACAGGCGGCTCTGAAATGTGGTTCATCTTAGATCCCGATCCACCCCCGCATGCTTGGAGTCGGCGCTTCCCTGGGAAGGCGAGAGGAAGCTGTCATGGGGAGATGAAAAAAGGAAATTACCTCTCCAGGGTCACGGACAGACGCATCAAAACCTCCAATGATCGCGCGATCATCAAATAAGAACTTCTCCGCCGTTCTTCCTCATGCGGAGCGGCTTTGGGTCACGCTTGACGCACACCGCGCGACTCAGCCCAGCTTAAGCCGAGGGAGGTCGCTCAGCCGTGGACGGCTCGTCGGCATGCGCGGCTGTGTTGATCCATGACATCGAGGCCGCCCCAACCTGAAACCAGAACGAAGCCGCACCCAGCAAGGCTGCGAGCCCAAGAGGAACGAGATCTTTCGTGTCGGAATTGGAATCGGCACGCGCTGGTAAGGTACGAGAAGGCGATGTCCATTAAGTGGCAGCGTCGGTAGCAATCGTAGTTGCAATATTCTCTCCGCGTTACTACCTCGCGCACGTAACCCGGACCTAAGGACCGAGAACATTCGGTGCAGGTTCTGTCGCCACGCGGGGTCCTTTGGTTCACGAGTATAAATTTCATAGCGTGGCCCCCGTTAAGCCATGTATTAAGCCGCTCGCAACCAGCGAAACCATTGATGCTCGGCCTCCCGCCGCGCCTTGAAGCGATCGACGCATTTCTTGGAGCAAAGGGCCGTGCGCCAGCAGTAGTAGCGGATCAACCCGAACCTTCCACCGCATACCGCGCAGCACTTTACTGAACCGCGGTGCGAACCATGAGAACTGTTGCGCATTTCTCGCCTCCTGTCTGGATTACGTGGATAGCCCCCTTTCCTTCGCTGCAACACCACGCCCGCACGTGAAGTGCGGCGCGGGCGATGCCTAGTCTCGCGGCTTGTACGGACACCGGGCGCAAGAGTTTGAGCTCTGAATTGCGCCTCCTTGGGGAGGCGAACACGCTCCATCGGCGTGCTTCGCCAGCCAAGTATTGATTGCCAAATCTAACGATAATTCGATCTTAATTTATGCAATGAGTTCGGCGTTGACGCCTGAATCCCGCGTGCGGGCGGCTTTCCTCGACGAATTCAGCTGGTGACGATGGCGTGCGTACAGCAACTCGTCTGGAGTTATCAGAACCACCCTCTTTGCCTTTAGGCGGTCCAGGGCGGTAATCAGAAGCCCGACGGCCGAACCTTGGATTCTCCCTCGCTGAACGCGCCAAGACTACCTTAAGCTAGCGCATCGGCGGCATCTGTGATGCCGAGGTAGATTTCATCAAGATCTGCCCCTGTGACGCAGTATGGTGGCATTACATAGATCGTATTGCCGAGCGGGCGCAGCAGCAGATTTCGGTCTTTGAAGAAAGCCTGAAGCTTCGGACCGACACCCGCGAGATAGCCTGCATCCTTCGTTTTCAGATCGAGCGCTGTAATCGTGCCGCTCCGACGGACGTTTGCAAAGCGAGGGTCGGCGCGGAATGACTCAATTGCCTGCTCTTGCATCGCCGCGACCGACGCCAGGCGTTGGCGAGATTCCGGATCTTGCCAGAGATCCAGGTTGGCCTTTGCTGCGGCGCAGGCCACTGGATTTGCCGTATATGAACTTGAATGAAAGAACGTACGTGTCCGACCTTTCGAATAGTGCGCGTCGAAAATATCCGCGCGACAGAGTGTCACCGCGAGTGGAAGCGCCCCTCCCGTGAGGCCCTTCGAATAGCAGGCGATATCGGGGGTGACATTAGCTTGCTCGCAGGCGAATAGTGTTCCGGTACGACCCCAGCCTGTCATGACCTCGTCGGCAATGAACAGGACGTCCGAGGCCTCGCAAATCCGCCTCATCTCTCTTAGCACCCAGGCTGGGTACATCAGCATCCCGCCCGCCCCCAATATCAGAGGCTCCACAACAAAGGCTGCCGGAACTTCGTTGCGACATACAGACTCGAGTGCATCGAGCGTCGCCTGTTCATGACCTCTCGCCGGGAACGGGATTGACGTAACGTCGAATAGCAGGGGCCTGTACGCCGCGTTGAACACACCACGGGCGCCAACCGACATCGCCCCTATCGTATCGCCATGGTAGGAATGTTGCATCACGACGATGCGCGTCCGCTTCTTCCCGATGCTGTGCCAGTAGCCGAGCGCCATCTTTAACGCCACTTCCACACTGGTCGAGCCACTGTCAGAAAAGAAGACATGCTCAAGTCCACGGGGCGCAACTTTCAAAAGCAGTGCCGCAACCTCCTCAGCTGGTTCGTGGGTGTAGCCTGCGAAGATGATCTGGTTGAGCTTGCCTGCCTGTTCCTGGATGGCGCTCACGATATGTGGATGGCAATGGCCGTGGGTCACCACCCACCAAGATGATATGGCATCGATAATTCGACGACCATCAGCGGTATGGAGATAGACGCCATCTGCACGTATAGCTTTTGTCATCTCCTCTTGGAGAGCGTGTTGTGTGAACGGATGCCAGATCGGTGACTTCGGCTTCGTCCTCATTGCTTGAATTGATCGGCACGGAACGAGCTTTTAAAGGCGGCCTGCAGCGTGTCTGCTGCGAGGGGAGACAGCCAGGGCAATCGCCCTAACCAACGCGCCCGCCCAATCTCCCGAATTGCGATCTGGGTCTCAGCATTTGGTTCCCCAATGAAGGCAATGCCAAGAATAGGGATCTGGCGCTTTCGCAGAGCCTCGATCGACAGCAGCGAATGATTGATGGTGCCCAGTGCCGTGCTCGCGCAAAGCACGACCGGAAGCCGCCATCGCTCGAACACATCAATGTAGAGTGTATCGCCCCTCAGCGGAACCATCAAGCCGCCAGCGCCCTCAATCACTAACGGTCGCTCCCCGGTGTCGGGCACATCGAGCAAATCTGGCTCAATGCAAATTCCATCAATTTCAGCGGAATGATGAGGTGAAACGGGCGTTTGAAGGCGATAACGCTCCGGCACGATGCGACCGGGCGAGAGATTGCCCAGTCGCGCGACGAGCTCAGTATCGGTCTCTCCTTCAAGGCCGGCCTGAATCGGCTTCCAATAGCTCGCGCCAAGAAGATGGGCGAGGCCCGCAGAAAAGATCGTCTTCCCGATGCCGGTATCTGTGCCTGTGACCACGATTTGCTGACTCATCGAGCTTCACCTCTGGTTTCCTCGATCAGAGCATCGAGCATTGCACGCACATCATCCTCCCCAGCGTTAAGCGTTATTGAAATTCGCAAACGGGCCGTGCCCGCCGGCACGGTTGGCGGCCGGATTCCGCGGATATCGAAGCCGCGAGCCTGCAATGCAGAGGCAAGTCGCATCGCACGCGCGTTGTCGCCAACGATACACGGCACGATCTGCGAGACCGAAGGACTTCGCCAACCGCGCAAACCCATCTCCCGATGCGTAAACGCGACCAGCTTGGCCAGACGCTGCTGCCGCTCAGGTTCTTCTTGGAGGATGAAGAGTGCCTCCCGCACGGCAACAGCCATCAATGGTGATGGCGCAGTGGCAAAGATAAATGGACGGCAACGATTGACCATAAACTGGCGCAGCACGCCGGACGCAGTGACGAGCGCGCCGGCAGCGCCCAGCGCCTTGCCGCAGGTATGAACGACCAGGAGATTTTCGCGTCCCTCATAGGGCGCGGTGAGCCCTCGTCCCTTCTCGCCATAAACGCCCGTGGCATGAGCCTCATCCACCATCAGGAACGCGTCGTACCGGTCCGCGATCGCGACCAGGCATTCGAGCGGCGCGAAATCGCCATCCATGCTGTAGAGACTTTCGACCACGATCCAGACCCGACCCGTTCCGCCCCCGGCCCGCCAGTCACGAATTGTGTCTTCGATCGATTGGGGATCATTATGGGCGCTTCTCCGAAACGCGGCACGGCCAGCGCGCGCGCCTTCATGAATACTGGCGTGCATCAGAGAATCGAGAACAAGCAAATCGCCCCGCTGCGGCAGCGTTGTCAGGACGGCAAAATTTGCGACATAACCGCCGCCAAAGAAAAGCGCCGTCTCAGCCCCAAAGAACTGAGCCGCTTCTGTTTCGAGAGTTTCGTGTTCGTCGCAATTGCCGCGCAAAAGCCGCGACCCGCCGGCTCCGATCGGTGTGCCGGCTTCGAGCGCGGCGTAAACAGCCTTCTTGATGCGCGGCGCGCTCGTCAGCGCCAAATAATCATTCGATGCGAAATCGGTCCCTGCGCGCCGCTCGAGGCCACGCAGCCGGTTGTCTTCCTTCAGGGCATGCAAGGCAGCGACATAGTTGCCAATTTTAACCCCCTGGATTGAATTCATTCTTCACTCGCACAGTAGCGGTCGATCTCGGGAAGGTTCTGACGGTAGGGAGGAGCACAAGATTCAGCATCGGCCTTATGGCTTGAAACCTGACACAAGATGCGACTTTCCCGGTCAACTACCACAACGCTCGGGCTGAACGTTTTTGCTTCCGCCTCATCAAAGGAGGCATATGCAACGATAATAATTTTGTCTCCGGGCATCGCGAGTCGCGCAGCCGCGCCGTTCAAGTCTACGGCGCCCGACGCCCGGGGCGCTTCGATCACATAGGTGCTGAAGCGCGCTCCGGTTTCGATGTTGTAGATTTCGACGCGCTCGTTGATCAGGAATCCTGCCGCGTCCAGCAGCCCACGATCAATCGAAATCGAGCCATCACTGTGCAGATCGGCTTCAGTTACCGAGGCGCGAAGGATTTTGCCTTTCATCAAGGTAATTTGCATGTATCGCCTAAACCGGAGCTTGTGCACAGCCTGCGCGTTGAGCTGCTTCAATCAGGCGAGCCCGGACGTGACGCCGAGCCGGTCCAGTAAATTGGCGTCGCGGTCGCGCCGCGGGTTTTTGGTGGTCAACAGCACATCGCCGATGAAGATCGAATTCGCGCCGGCCAAAATGCACAGCGCCTGCTGTTCATCGGTCATATACTGCCGTCCAGCGGACAACCGCACGACACTCTTAGGCATCATGATCCGGGCGGTCGCGACCAGGCGCACCAGTGCGATCGGATCGGGACGCTCCGCGGTGTCATTGACCGGCACGCCCTTGACCTCGCTCCACAGGTTAATCGGCACGCTTTCCGGATGGCTGGGAAGATTGGCGAGTAACACGAGCATGCCGAGCCTGTCCTCGACGCACTCACCCATGCCGACGATACCGCCACAACAGACCTTGATGCCGGCGTCGCGCACGTGTGCCAGTGTGTCGATGCGATCTTGCAGGGTGCGGCTGGTGATGATCTTGTCGTAGAACTCAGGCGAGGTATCGACGTTGTGATTATAGAAGTCGAGCCCGGCCTCGGAGAGCCGGGTGGCCTGCTTCGGCGTCAGCATGCCGAGCGTGACGCAGGTTTCCATGCCAAGGTCTTTAACCGCGCTGATCATGTCGCAGACCTGATCGAGATCTCGGTCTTTCGGACTGCGCCAGGCCGCGGCCATGCAGAAGCGCGTCGCGCCGGCGTCCTTGGCGCACTGGGCGGTGGCGACCACTTCGGCGCGATCCATCAGGCGGGTGGCTTTCAGGCCGGTGTCGTAATGCGCGCTCTGCGAGCAATAGCCGCAGTCTTCCGGACAGCCGCCGGTCTTGATGCTAAGTAAGCTTGCTATTTCGACGTGGTTTGGATCGAAGTTATTGCGATGAATGCTCTGCGCCCGAAACATCAGGTCGGCAAACCGTAGGCCGTAGAGCACTTCGGCCTCGGCGCGCTGCCAGTCACGTCGGACCGGCGCGCTGTTGCCCCTGTCATTCCGCTCCACTCCCACGGCAGCAACCATAAGTCTCGCCTTCCTTATAATAGATAATCTTTGTGATTATCTATAATGCGACCGCCCGTTCCTGCCTTCTTCGCCTCTCCAACATGAAACATAACCGTATGCCGACGCCCAAAAACCGCGAAAGTCTGCACGGATTGCAGTAATTCTGCAAAGCGAGAGGGCCTTATGCCGATCATCGACGGAGGGGCAATGATAGATAATCTATGATGACCGACGAGAACACGACGATTGCGGTGCGCATTGCGGAGTCAATCGGTGAGCGCATCATCAGCGGTGCGCTGCAGCCAGACGTCCCGCTCCGGCAGGATCATGTCGCGCGGGATTTCAATTCCAGCCACGTCCCGGTGCGCGAGGCTTTTCGGCAACTGGAAGCCCGACATCTTGTCGTCGCTGTGCGCCGTCGCGGTGTGCGGGTTGCCCCGCTCGACACCAATTCAGTGAAGGAGATCGCCGAGATGCGTGCTGCGCTCGAAGTGGTCGCGTTGCGCAATGCAGCTCCAATACTCACATCCGCCCATTTGGCACGGATCGAGCTCTCCCTGATTGAAGCAGACAATGCCCAGACCATTCAGGAGTTTGAGACGGCCAACCGCGCCTTTCACCATGCGCTGGTGGCGCCCTGCGCGATGCCGCGCCTTCTCGCGAGCCTCGACGGACTACAACTCGCAAATTCACGATTGGTGTTCGCGATGGCGCGAAATGCCTGCTGGCGACCCCGGTCCAACCAAGATCACCGCCTGATTCTGCAGGCACTTCGAGCGCGCAACGTCGATCAAGCCTGTAACCTGCTCGCGCGCCACATTCAAACGATTGAGCGCCTTGCCCTTCCCGCTTCCTGAGCAGAAATAAGATCGGATGAGCTTCCTTGAAAACCGCAGACAATCGCAAGGGCATCAAACCACCGACCGCTTTGGCGAGCGTTGCGGCGGCCTCGATCCTAAGGTAGTTATGCGACCACCTACTTCCGAAATCACCAACGGCCATCCATGATTCGTCACATCGTCTTGTTCACCGCCAAGGATAGGGCCGATATCGACCATATCATCGAAGGCCTATCGGTGCTCACCACAATCCCACATGCACGCCGGCTCGAGGTTGCTCGCAATCGCAAGACCGACCAGCTCGGCAATGATGTCGACGTTGTGGTCTATGGTGAGTTTGACAACGAGACGGAATTCGCAGCTTACAAGGCGCATGATCTGTACCAGGAATCGATCAGACGGGTACGACCGCTCCGGGAGCTGCGGTTCGCGGCTGACTACAATGTATCAACGGATGCGCGTTTGGCCTCAATGGCAGCGAAGAGCCAAGTTACTCGGCGCACTGTGCCCGCTGGCGGGGGTTGACCTGACAATCGATCTCAAGAGCTTGCGGGTCCCAGACGAGCGTCGCTCTCGTTGGGGTCGGGATCACAATCGAAGCACGCCTCATAACGTGCCCGTTCGTTGACTGACAGTCCCATGCACGTCCGCGAGCTGCAGTGGATTGAGCCGGTCACAGCGATGCGATCTCTCGCGCATCGAGCACACCTCACGTTTTTCGATAGCGCAGCAAGATATGAGTTGCTCGGGCGCTACTCATATCTGACCTGCGACCCGTTCAGCACCTACATCGTCGCGAACGGACAAGCGAGTTGCAACGGAGAGGCTCTCGAGGGCGATCCATGGGAAGTCCTTCGCCCCCTGCTCGCCAAGTATCCGCAAGAGCATCGTCCTGATCTCCCGCCGTTCCAGGGAGGCGCGGCCGGCTTCCTTGCTTACGATTTGAACAGGACTCTGGAGCGATTGTCGGCGCCGACGATTCCCGGTCAGCGTTTGCCCCAATCCATTCTCCATTTCTATGACGTGGTCATCAGCTACGACCACCATAACGATAGATGCTGGGTCGTTTCTACCGGATGGCCGGAGCAGGATCCCGCACGTCGCGCCGAGCGCGCACGCCGTCGAGCCGACGAGTTTGCAGCAGCATTGCTTGCGGGTCCAAAGACGTCGGGGAGCGATTCCCCCGGCCGAGCTGCCGCATGGCATTCGAACTTCAGCCGTGAGGGCTACATTGCAGCGGTACAGCGCGTCATCGACTTGATTCTGGCTGGAGACGTCTTCCAAGCCAACATTGCGCAGCGCTTCAGCGCCCGCCTGTGGGCCTCATTTGATCCTCTTGCCTTCTACTGCCAGCTGCGGTCATTGAACCCGGCACCCTTTGCAGCCCTTCTGCGCTACGGCAAGCTCACCATTGCATCGAGCTCGCCGGAACGATTCTTGAGGCTCGACGGACGAAAGGTCGAAACGCGCCCCATCAAAGGCACGATCGCGCGTTCCGCGGATTCCGGGGAAGACCAGCGCCGTGCTGAAACCCTAGTCGCGTCCGAAAAGGACCGTGCCGAGAATACCATGATCGTCGACCTCATGCGCAACGATTTGTCGCGCGTTTGCACTCCCCATTCGATCGACGTTCCAGTGCTGTGCGGCCTCGAATCCTATGCTTCAGTGCACCACCTCGCATCGATCGTTACGGGTGAACTTGCAGGAGACCAAGACGCCGTTACGCTACTTCGAGCTTGCTTTCCCGGCGGCTCCGTTACCGGAGCGCCAAAGGTGCGATCGATGGAAATTATCGCGGAAATCGAGCGGGTGGCGCGAGAGGTCTACTGCGGGGCGATCGGCTTCATCGGCTTCAACGGCCAGATGGATACGAATATCGCGATCCGCACTGTAACGATCGACGACGACCTAGCCGTGTTTCATGCGGGTGGCGGTGTAACGGCGATGTCGGATCCAGAGGCAGAATACGAAGAGACGCTCGCCAAGGCGCAGCGAATCTTTGACGCATTTTGCGCTGAAACATCCGGTGCATCTTGATTGTCATCATCGACAACTACGACTCCTTCGTCTTCAATATTGCGCGCTACTTCCGCAAGCTTGGCGAAGCAACGGAAGTGATCCGGAACGACGAGGTCAGCGTCAGCGATGTTGCCGGCCTCAAGCCACGCGCAGTGGTCATCTCCCCCGGTCCCTGCACCCCAACTGAGGCCGGAATATCTACGGCCGTCGTCCGCGAACTCTCAGGTCGCGTGCCAATTCTCGGTATCTGCCTTGGCCACCAATGTATTGGGAGCGTTTTCGGCGGACGCATGGCACGTGCACGTCGCCCGATGCACGGTCGGTCCTCGTACGTAACGCACGACGGCCGAGGGCTGTTCAGGGAACTCCCATCACCACTTTGCGTTGGGCGCTACCATTCCCTCGTCGTCGAACTCGATGAGGCATGCACGCCGCATCTCACGGTGACGGCGCGTTCGAACGAAGGCGAGATCATGGCCCTTGCACATTTCCATCACCCGACCTATGGCGTCCAGTTCCATCCGGAATCGATACTTACCCAACAAGGATGCATAGTCCTTGTGAACTTCTTGCAAATCGCAAAGACGTGCTACGCGTGAGGATCGGAGACCACGTCGGGGACGCGCTAGCCCAACTGTTGCTGCTGCCGCTTTGATGCACGGCTTAGTTTGCCGATTGCAGTACCTAAGCATCGCGATAAACATCTAAGCAGCCCCAGGGACCGGTCAACCAAGCCGTGCTTTGTGTAGTCTGGCAAAAAGCGCCGCATGTCGGAATCATTTCTGTCTGCCCAGCCTTAGCCGGCGAGGAAAGCCATCACTGATGACTGCTTCAATACGTTGGCAACGACCGCGCTTGGCACTATCCAAATCATTGCGCTGTCCTATTGCTTGCTCCAAAGCGTCGGCGAAACTAACGACTCATGTTTCAATCCCATGTGCCCTGGGCCGGCTGTACCCTCTTGCCCTTCGAGTCTTGATGGGGTGATCTCGTTGCCACTAGGAACACCAACGATGAAATGGCCGGACATTCGTCGCAACGGGCGATTGATCCTCGGCAATCTCATTGACGCTTCTCGGCGAAGATTGAAGCCGCTCGGCGGACAGAGATCTGGCCGAGAATTTCCATTGGTGATTTTCTTTAGTTTTAGTTCGGCAGCACCGGCTGTGTGGCTACGTCGATCTATCAGTCGCGGCGGATTCGCAGCCAGGAAATGGGCTGTTGTGCGAAGGGACTCATTGAGCGTACCGAAACAAAGACCGACACTTACGCGACAGACAGGACGTTTACTGGTCGGCGACCCAAAATATCGCGAAGAATCTGAAGGACGTTGGAGAGTCCTTTAAGATCGTTCGGCGCGCCGAGACAGATGCGAATTGCGCCAGGGTCCCGCTCTCCCACCGCGGAGGCGATGCGGGGGG
>NZ_JASVEN010000020.1:0-18445 GCF_051710265.1 Bradyrhizobium sp. U531 | reverse complement strand
GTTTCTTTTCGTGGGGGTGGCCGGCCCCTCGCCGCGTGTCCGTCTGTCACCAGATTCGCGGAGAGTCCCCCTCACCCCGACCCTCTCCCCGCAGGCGGGGAGAGGGAGAAGAATGATCCATCGAAATGCGCTGCCGCAGGGCACGCCTGCATTCGGCGCAGGCGGAATCGGCGATGGCCGTGCTAACAAGCCTCTCGCCGCGCGCCTCGCGCGAATATTTGATTGGCACACCTAAGCATTGCCGCGCCGCGAATGGCGCCCGTGCCCGGAGAGGACATGTCCGACGTCGCCGAAATCCCGGTCGATGAACAAGAGCGTCCGCTGCCGCCGCCCTCGCGGCCGGTGAGGAGCGCGCTCGTCGACGGGCCGATCCTGCGCACGCTGCTGTCGCTCGCCTGGCCCAACGTGATCGCGCTGTCGGCCGGCACCTGCACGGTGATCGCCGAGACCTCTTATATCGGCCGGCTCGGCGTCGAGGCGCTGGCCGCGATGGCGCTGGTGTTCCCGACCATCATCCTGACCATGACGATGTCGGGCGGCGCCATGGGCGGCGCGGTCGCGTCCGCCATTGCACGCGCGCTCGGCGCCGGGAACCGCGAGCGCGCCGCCACGCTCGCGATGCATGCGCTGCTGATCGGCATCACCTTCGGCCTCGTCTTCATGCTGGGCATGCTGATCTTCGGACCGAAGGTGCTGGAGATGCTCGGCGGCCGCGGCGACGTGCTGACCCATGCGATCGCCTACACGCAGGTGTTTTTCGGGGGCGCCGTGCTGCCCTGGCTGCTCAACACCATGGCCGGCGTGCTGCGCGGCACCGGCAACATGAAGCTGCCCTCGTTCCTCATCCTCAACTCGGCAGCCTGGCAGATCGTGCTCGGCGGCACGCTCGGCCTCGGGCTCGGCCCGGTGCCGCAGTTCGGCATGCGCGGTGTCGCGGCCGGCGCGCTGATCGCCTACACCATGAACATCTGCATCATGGGCTGGTACCTGTTCTCCGGCCGCGCACGCATCACGCCGAAGCTGCGCGGCCTGCGCATCCAATGGGCGATGTTTTTCGACATCCTGAAGGTCGGCGCCATCGCCTGCTTCTCGCCGCTGCAATCGGTGCTGACGATCTCGATCTTCACCCACATGCTGGCGCAGTTCGGCACCGCGATCCTCGCCGGCTACGGCATCGGCGCGCGGCTCGAATTCCTGCTGACCTCGATCGCGTTCTCGTTCGGCATCGCCTGCGTTCCGATGGTGGGGATGGCGATCGGCGCCGGCAATATCGCGCGCGCCCGGCGCGTCGCCTGGATCGCCAGCGTCGCCGCCTTCGTCGCCGTCGGTGCGCCGGCCTGCATCGTCGCGATGTTCCCCGATCTCTGGATCAACATCTTCACCGACAGCACGGTCGTGCGCGCGACGAGCCACCAATATCTCTCGACGGTCGGGCCATTCTACGCGTTTTTCGGCATCGCCACGGTAATGTACTTCTCCTCGCAAGGCGCGGCCAAGGTGATCGGGCCGGTGCTGGCGCAGACGGCGCGGCTGGTGTACATCTCCGCCGCGGGCTGGTGGCTGTCGACCCATGGGGCGACGGCGCAAAGCTTTTTCTGGCTCGCCGCGAGCTCGATGGTCGTGCTCGGCCTGCTCTCGTCCTCCAGCGTCCTGCTGACGCGCTGGGGGCCGCGCGCGAGCAAGGCCGCGATCCGGCCGGCGCTCTCGACCGCTGCGGATTAGGCCTTCGCCGGATTTTTGTTTCCATATGTTTCCATCGCGCGTCTGGCAACACCAGGCAATTGCAGCGCCCGTTCCCGAAGGCTCCGCGCCAGCTCCTGCCGACAATTTCGCCGGGAGTCCATCAGCACGGAAAGCCACCATGACCTCGATTTCAGCGCTCTCGTCTCACCATTACCGCGCATCGCCGCTGCAGCGACTGCAGGACGAACTGCAGGCGGAAGTCAGTTCCGGCACGGTCAGCTCAAGCGAACAGGCGACATTGTCGGCCGCGCTCAGCGACATCGATTCCGCCTTGCAGTCGAGCAAGACGAGCGATCAGTCCAGCGGCAGCCGGCTGTCGTCCGACGCGTTCGCGTCCAAGATCGACGATCTCATCCAGCAGGAAGTGTCGGCCGGCAAGCTGACCGACCAGCAGGCCACCGAGCTGAACGGAATCTTCAAGGCCGCGTTTTCGCAGGGACCCGGTGGGCCGGGTGGACCTGGCGGCGCAGGCGGCCCGCCGCCCGGACCGCCGCCGTCCGGCGGAGCGCCGGCCGATGGCACGGACAGTTCGTCGAGCGGCGATCCGCTGGTGGACCTGCTTCAGCAATTCCTGGAGTCGCTGACGAGCTCGTCCAAGGATTCGACCTCGTCCGGCACGAGCGCATCAAGCGACACGACGACCACGGGCAGCACAGAGGATTCGTCGGCCAGCACGTCGGCGACGGAACTGCTGCAACAATTCCTGCAGTCGCTGAAGAACTCGCTTTCGGATTCGACCTACAGCGCGACGCAGTCCAGCGACCCCGCGCTGTCGGGCGTCTTGCTCAACGACCGGATTTGATCACCGGCAGTGCCGCAATCCGCCGGCGACGCGCAACCGCCTTTGCCCAGCAAAGGCCGGTTGCCCGTTGCCGCAGTGAAACGCTGTGGCGAGAGGCGCGCCGCTTCAGCGATGCCTGTGACGGCGATGGCCGCTGCCGCCGCCGACATTGGCGAGCCGCATCAGTTGCGGGATCATCGCCATCATCTCGCCGCCGCCGGCACCGCCGAGCATGCCCATGATGTCGCCGCCGCCACCGCCGAAGCCGGCCGGCATGGTGCCGCCGGCCATCGGCGCGTAGCCGCCGTAATTGGGGGCGCCGAAGCCACCGCCGAGATTGCCGGCGGAGAGGCCGCCGCCCATCAGGCCGCCAAGACCGCCACCGCCAAGACCACCGCCGAGTCCGCCGCCGCCATTCTCCATCATGCGGCTCATCATCGGTCCCATGGTCTGCATCATCATGGCGAAGCGGCGCTTGCCCATCTTCGCCTTCATCATCTCCAGCATCGGGGCCATCTGGGTCATCATGTCCTCGCCGCCGGCACCGCCGCCGCCGCCGAATCCGGCGAGCTGCGCCTTCGCGGGCGTGCTCGCGACGGAAAACAGCAGCAGCACGGCGGCTGCCTGGCAGATCACCTTGTCCGCACCTCTCATGGCATGCTCCTCGCGTGCGCAGCCCCGCCGGGAGAGCGGAGCCAACCGGACGCACACCGCAATGGTTACGGTCGGCGAGGGCGGAGCTCTGTGAGAAAACTCACGGAGCATCAGGGGGCGGCCGCGGCTCACGCCGCGGCAGGCGGGAACGCCTTGTGCAAGGCGGCCTCGGCCTCGCGGGTCTGGCGCTCGACATAGGCCGCAAGCTCGTTCGGCAGCATGTCGATGATCCACACCAGGCGGCTTTTCCGCTCGCCGTCGGCGATGACCTGCACCGAGGCGCTGTAATGCTTCAGCCGCTCATTGCTGATGGCGTAGACCAGACGCTGCCGCGCCTCGTCGCAAGCCACCAGCACTTCGCGGGCCACCGCGCCGTTGGCGAAGGTGACGATGCGCGCATCGCCGTCGAGCGTGCAGGCGGTGACGAAGCCCGGCACCAGCCGTTGATGCAGCGCGCCGAAATCGCGCACCGCATCCCAGACGTCGCGCGCGGGGGCGTTGAGGGAGATGTCGTTGTAGATGGAAGCCATGAAGGTGTCCTTGATGATGTCGAATGCCGGCCAAGAACTCCGTCATTGCGAGGAGCGAAGCGACGAAGCAATCCAGACTGTCTCCGCGGAGACATTCCTGGATTGCTTCGCTGCGCTCGCAATGACGAGGAGAGGCCTCACACGCAAACCGCCTCGACATTGTTGCCGTCGGGGTCGATCAGGAACGCCGCGTAATAGGTCGGGCTGTAATCCTTGCGCGGTCCGGCGCCGCCATTGTCGCGGCCGCCACTCTTCAGGCCTTCGCTATGAAATGCCTTGACCGCGTCGTGATTGGCGGCGCGAAACGCAATGTGGGCGCCGTCGGCCTTGTGGCCCTTGTTCAGGTGCAGCCACAGCGCCGGCGCGTCCTTCGGCCCGAAGCCGGCATAGCCGTCGCCGCTGGAGCACAGCACGTAGCCCAGCGGCGCCAGTGCCGCGGTGTAGAAGCGCGTCGCGGCGTCGAGATCGGCAACGCGAAGCCCGATGTGGTCATACATGTTCGTCTCCATGTGCAAAGCGCGCCGAGAATGGCGCGCGCCGGAGACGAAGCTAGTCTGGGAGAGGCGGGCGGCACTTGGAGAATCTTGCGCACCCGTCGAACGGCACAGATCGCGCCGCTAGATCGGATAGCGCCATTTTAGGGCGCGGCGTAGCACCAGGATGATGCCGGTCAGGATGCCCACGATCGGCCAGAAGGGCCATGGGATCGGCCCCTGATGGCCGAGATGAGCCATGAACAGGACGAGGCCGAGCAAGGTCATCGTGAGCGCCACGGCAGACCAGTAGAGCGGCGAGTGCAGCATGCCCGTCGCGGCGTACTCGGCGTGCTGTTCACGAGCTCGCCGCGCGATCCAGTAACAGAACGCGAAGAAGCCTATTGTGACAACAAATCCCATGGCGTTGTCCGGCTAGCGCGCCGGTGTCTCCTGCTGCCATCTGATCACGCGTTTCAGGTGATAGACCTGAACCCACATGTTCGTTCCGATCAGACTGACTGTCGCGACGATCAGGGCTGTGAGCTTCTGCGGGTCATGCAGCGCGAGGGCGAGCAGGAATGCGGAAAGGGCTGCCGTGACGCCGAAGCTGAACCAGAGCCCGATGAGACGCGGAGCAAACCAGGCTGGCTGACCGTCGACGCCCCACTGCATCGGAATCCGGCGCAAGGTGATCCGGCGGCCATAATAGAGGGCACAGCCGGCGATGAAGGCGAGGCCGACGGCAAGCGCGACCAAGGTGGCCGCAATCATGTCATTCGGAGCACTGTTCATCTGCCGTTCGCCGCGCCGAGAGAGCGCCAATTCGCTCTTGGGTTGTAGTATCGCGTGGCGTTGCGTAAGCCCAGCGCGTCGCGCCGGTCTGGTCAACAGACTGTTACCCACGATATCGGCTGACCTGTCTCAGTTGAGGACGAGGCGTTCGGCGAAGACGCTGCGC
Organism: Bradyrhizobium sp. U531; assembly: GCF_051710265.1. Classification (NCBI taxonomy): domain Bacteria; kingdom Pseudomonadati; phylum Pseudomonadota; class Alphaproteobacteria; order Hyphomicrobiales; family Nitrobacteraceae; genus Bradyrhizobium; species Bradyrhizobium sp. U531. The sequence goes on along the minus strand of NZ_JASVEN010000020.1, from coordinate 13,303 downwards.
TCGCCGCGCGAGGCCTGGCGGAATTTGGTCGGCGAAACGCCGGCAGCGCGGTGGAAGGTGCGGACGAAATTGGAGAGATCGCCGAAGCCGACGTCATAGGCGACATCGGTGACCGCGATGTCGTCGTCGGCGAGCAGCCGCGCGGCGTGGCGCAGCCGCGAGCGCACGAGATATTGATGCGGGGTGACGCCGAGCACGCTGGAGAACAGCCGCAGGAAATGGAACGGGCTGAGGCCCGCCTGTTTCGCGGCCTGTTCGAGGTCGACCTCCAGATGCGAATTGTCGTCGATCCACAGCGCGGCCTCGACCGCGCGGCGGCGGTCGCGCGCATTGGGCGTGGCCGGCTTGCGCGCATTGCCGGAGACGACGTCGATGAAACGGCCGGCGAGAATCTGGCCGACCTCGTCGAGGCCGATGTCGCTGTTGCCATCTGCCGCCGTCTGGGCGAGCTCGCCGAGCACCATCAATTCGGGCAGCGGCGGGGTGGCGCCGACCCGCCAGATATCGCGTCGTCCGCCGAGGGCAGCGACCATGTCATCGCTGAAGAAAAATCCCAGGCAGACATCACCGCTGACATGCTCATGCGTACAGGTGTATTCCTCGCCGGGCGCGCCGACCAGCATCGAGCCCGCCACCAGCTCGAAGAAGCCGGCGCGGCACTGGCAGCCGAAGCTGCCAGAGCGGACATAGGCGATGGAATGCCCGGTGCGGCATTCGGCGAATGGCGTGTCGCCCGGTCCCGCGTCGCAGCGAAACTCGCAGACCGTGATCGATTGTGACGTCAGCAACGTGGTCGCGTCCATGCCGCCTTATCTAGGCATGATCCGGACAAGTGTGTAGCGGTTGTCCGACAAGATCGTGCCCAAAAAGATCGAAGCCTGGGTGCGATCGGGATCGCGCACTAGCTGGACGGCCTCGGCGGGGCAACGGGCAGCAGCACCTCGAACAACGTCTTGCTCGCAACGGGCTGTGCGCCCTCGAGCGCCAACAGACGCCGCTTGGAGATCACCCCGCCATAAGGCGAGAGCCGGTCGGTGTAATTGCCGGCCTCGAGCACCCGGTGGCAGGGCACGATCAGCATGTAGGGATTTTTGGCGATCGCCTGCGCCACCGAATGCGCGGCCCCGGAGGCGCCCAGCGCTTTGGCGATCTCGTGATAGGTGCGGGTCTCCCCACGCGGGATGCCGCAGGCGAACTCGTAGACCCGGCGGTTGAAGCCGGGCACGCCGCCGGCGTCCAGGCTGACCTCGGAGAAATCGGGATCGCCGCCCTGCAGCAGGCCCGTGATGCCCTCGATCGCCAGCTCGGCGTTCTCGGACGGCCGCTGCTCGCGCGCCTCGGGATGGGCCTGGAAGATGCGGCGGCGGGTGTCGATCTCGCGCGCCTCCGGCAACTGCACGGCGACGACGCCGGTGCTGCTCCAGATGATGCCGCAGCGGCCTATGGCCGTGTCGAATATCGAATAGCCACGCCCCACCATGCACACGCCCCACTCAGTGCACGTCTCTCCCCAGACGTCCGATCATAACACCGCCACAATCCGGCGCACCTGGAATCTTACCGGGGCGTCAACAACTGCCGGGCTGGCTGCGCCAAACCGCTTGGCGGCAGGCGCCGTCTCGGCTAATCAGGACGGGCGCGCCAGCCGCGCAATCCGCGGGCGTAGTTCAATGGTAGAACGGCAGCTTCCCAAGCTGCATACGAGGGTTCGATTCCCTTCGCCCGCTCCAAGTCTTTCCCCGATGCGATAGATTCGACCCAGGCCGTGAGACGCTCACGCCTCGCGCAAAGATTCTCATATATTAGCCTCTCGCCCTCGGCACGTATGCCTCGCCCGCCCTAAGCTTATCTCGCCCGGCGGATGCGGTCCCTGCGCCGGGCGATGTGCGGATGAAGCCAATGGACCAGCAGAAACTCGACCGTGCGATCGGTCGTCGCTTGAAGACGTTGAGGACGCAGGCGGGCATGACGTTGAACGAGCTGGCCGCGCGCTCCGGCGTCAGCCGGGCCATGATCGGGCGGGTGGAGCGGGCGCAGAGCAGCGCGACGGCTTCGCTGCTCGGCAAGCTCTGCGCCGCGCTCGACGTCTCGCTGAGCGATGTCGTCGCGCTCGCCGAGAAGCCGCCGGAGCGGCTGGTGCGCCTTGCCGACCAGCCGCACTGGCGCGATCCCGACAGCGGCTACCGACGGCGGCACGCCTCGCCGACGGATGCGGCGAGCGGCATCGAGATCATCGTCGTCGACCTGCCGGCCGGCGCGCGGGTGCCGTACAGCCCCTGGGGCCGCAACGCCTTCACCCAGCAGCTGCTGATGCTGGAGGGAACGATCGCCGTGCATATCGACGCCAAGACGGTGCGCCTGCGCGAAGGCGACTGCCTGGATTTCGACGTGATGCGCGCCGTGATCTTCGAGAACGAAACCAAACAGGACGCGCGCTACGTCATCATCACGCGGCGCGGTGCCTCATACGGGAAGATGTGATGTCGCTGATCGTGCGGGATGCCACGCTGGAGGATGCGGCCGATATCCTCACCATCTACAATTACGCCGCGCTCAACACCACGGCTGTCTGGACCGACGGGCCGGCTGATCTCGCCTCGAGGCGCGACTGGATGAGCGCGCGGCAGCAGGCCGGCTATCCCGTGCTGGTCGCGATGAAGGGCAGGGATGTCGTCGGCTTCGCCTCGTTCGGCGATTTCCGTCCCTTTCCCGGCTATCGCCATACTGTGGAGAACTCGGTCTATGTCGACGAGCGGCATCACAGGGCGGGCATCGGACGCAGCCTGGTGGCCGCGTTGATCGAGCGCGCCACCGCCATGAACAAGCACGCCATGATCGCCGGCATCGACGGCACCAATACGGCCTCGATCGCGCTGCACGCCTCGCTCGGCTTCGCCGAGGTCGCGCGCATGCCGGAGGTTGGCTGCAAGTTCGGCCGCTGGCTCGACCTCGTCTTCATGCAGAAGCAGCTTGCAAGCGACGTGAGGCCCTGACCATGCAGATCCACACCGGCGACACCTTCGATCCCCGCGTCATCGCGCTGCTCGATCATCACGTCACGGCCGCGCGGGCGCAGACCGCGCCGGGCAGCGCGCATGCGCTCGATCTGGCGGGCCTTCGCGCCAGCGATGTCGCGTTCTGGACCGGATGGGACGGCGACATGCTGGTCGCGACCGGCGCGCTGAAGACGCTTCACGCCGAGCATGGCGAGGTGAAGTCGATGCACACGCTCCAGACCACGCGGCGGCGCGGTTTTGGCGGCCAGATGCTTCGCCACATCATCACTGAAGCCCGCGCGCGCGGGCTGAAGCGGCTCAGCCTCGAAACCGGCTCGTGGGACTATTTTAAGCCGGCGCATGCGCTCTACCAGGCGCACGGCTTCGTCCTGTGCGGCCCGTTCGAGGGTTATGCCGAGGATCCCAACAGCCTGTTCCTGACGCGCGACCTGAGCCGCTGAGCGGCACCGCCGCCCGGCAGCCCCGATCGCGCGAGTGCTCAGGCCAGTTGCGGCAGCGGCTGGACCCTCTCGCTGACCCAAGAGCTGAGCATCTGGTGGTACAGCGTCGCGGACTGCCACAGCACGCGCTGGTACAGCCTGCCCTTATCCGAATCCCTGGTGACGTCGCCGCATATATCGAGGCCCATGGTCAGATGGTGGGCGTCGACGGCAGTATGGATCTTCCAATAGCGCCCGCTCAGGATCTCGAGCCTGTCCAGCACGGGGATGACAGTGGAATAGAAGTCGAGCGCGACCCCTTCGCTGAGCAGGTTCAGGGCAATCACCTGCACATCATGGGGATCGCGCATCGCGCTGCGCCAGCAATATGAGACCGTGTTCAGCGTTTCCATCGTCGGCGGGACGTGGCCGGGCTCGGTATCGCGCAGGAAGCCGTGCTCGGTCATCCAGGCGATGAGTTGATCGGGATGGTCGGCCTCCTCCATGGCGTGCTCGGCGAAGATGGGTTGATAACGCTTGTCCTGGCATAGCGAGGACCGCAGGCACAGCGCCTGCGTGAATTCGCGCGACTGGTGGACGAACTGATGCACCCAGCCCAGGTCTCCAGGCAGGAACGCATTGGCGACCTCCCTGAAGAACGGCCCCTGACGCAGCTGCGACCGGTATTGCTCGGAAATATCAAACAACCATTTCATCCTATTCTCTTTCGTCTGGCCGAACGCAGGCTGCGTCGGGCGGTCAATAAGATGGAACGTTAGGGGCGAGTGTGACCTCGCGCGTCCTGCGTTCGACGGAGCGTCGACCTCGTGCGTGAGGTAGCGCACATTGGCTGCCACAATTCAAACGGGTGTCGCTCCCTCAAAATGAGTTGCGTACCTCAAAACACCTCTGCTAGCCTTCAGCCATGGCCGAGACCCTGACCGCGACCGCGCTGACGCTGAAGGACATCGCCCGCGAGGCGGGCGTGAGCCTCGCGACCGTGGACCGCGTCCTGCACAACCGGCCGGGCGTCCGGCCGGAGACGGTGCGGCGCGTCAAGGCGACGATCGAGCGCAATTCCTTCCAGCCGCACGTCGCCGCCGCCGAGCTCGCCCGCGGCCGCGCCCGCCGCTTCGCCTTCGTGATGCCGTCCGGGCCGAACCCGTTCATGCAGCAGATCGAGGCCTATCTCGGCGAGATGTCGGCCTGGTTTTCGGCCCGCCGCCTCGGTGTCGAGACTGTCACAACCGACGTGTTCGATCCGCCGGTGCTCGCAAGCGCGCTGGAGGCGCTGTCGGGCGATTACGACGGCGTTGCCGTTGTCGCACTGGATCATCCGAGCGTCCGCGCCGCGATCAACGATCTCGTCGATGCCGGCACCAAGGTCGTGACATTGGTGTCGGACGTGCCGTCGTCGCGCCGCCACCATTATGTCGGCATCGACAACATCGCCGCCGGCCGCACCGCGGGGCGCGCTGGTCGGGCGGCTGGTCGGCCAGAGATCCGGCAAGGTCGCGATCGTCGCGGGCTCGCAGGGCCTGCGCGACCATGCCGAGCGCATTTTCGGCTTCAACCAGGTGATGGCCTCGGAATTCCCCGGCCTCAGCGTGCTGCCGGTGCTGGAGGGGCGGGACGAGGACGACCGCTCGGAACAGGTGCTGGCGCGGCTGCTCGGCAAGCATGCCGACATTGTCGGACTTTATAACGTCGGCGCTGGCACCCAGGGCGTCGCCAACGCGTTGAATGGCAAGGCGTTGAGTGACAAGGCGTTGAGCGATGCCGGCCGCAATAAGGTGGTGTTCGTCGGTCACGACGTCACGGTGCTGACGCGTCGGCTGCTGCTGCAGGGCGTGATGGATGCGGCGATTTCGCAGAACCCCGGACACGAGGCGCGCGCCGCCGTGCGCGTGCTGCTCGCGCTCGCCCGCGGCGAGCCGATCCTGAGCGAACAGGAGAAGATCAGGATCGACATCGTGATGCGGGACAATCTGCCCTAGCGGCAGATGGAATCGAACAAGCCGTGGCGGACAGCGCGACGATCGAGATCGCGCGTCGCAGGAGTTGGAAGAGGAGGAACGATTTGTATCTCGGACTGGACATCGGCACGTCCGGCGTGAAGGCGGTGCTCGCAAGCGAAATCGGCGCGATCCTCGCGACGGCCGCGCGCGAGCTTGCGCTGTCGCATCCGGCGCCGTTGTGGTCCGAGCAGGATCCGGATTCCTGGGTCGCTGCGGCGATCGGCGCGGTCGACGATCTCGCAAGCCGTCATCCGCGCGAGGTCGCAGGCGTCGCGGGCATCGGCCTGTCGGGCCAGATGCACGGCGCGACGCTGCTCGACGCGAACGGGCGGCCGCTGCGTCCCGCGATTCTCTGGAACGACGGCCGCTCGCAGGCCGAATGCACCGAGCTGGAGCGGCGCTTCCCCTCGCTGCACGCGATCGCCGGCAATCTGGCGATGCCGGGCTTCACCGCGCCAAAACTGCTCTGGGTGGCGCGGCATGAGCCCGACATTTTCGCGCGCGTGGCAAAGGTGCTGCTGCCCAAGGCCTATGTCCGCTATCGCCTTACCGGCGAGATGGCCGAGGATATGTCCGACGCCGCCGGCACGCTCTGGCTCGATGTCGGCGAGCGCCGCTGGTCGGCGCCGCTGCTGCAGGCCACGGGACTCGATCTCCACCATATGCCGCGCCTCGTCGAAGGCAGTGAGGTCAGTGCGGTGCTCGCGCCCAATTATGCGCAGCGCTGGGGCATGGCTGGGAATGTCGTGGTTGCGGGCGGTGCCGGCGACAATGCTGCGAGCGCGATCGGACTCGGCGCCATCGCGCCTGATGATGCGTTCCTGTCGCTGGGCACGTCAGGCGTGCTGTTCCGTGTCACCGATCGCTTCGCGCCAGCGCCTGAAACGGCCGTGCATGCGTTCTGCCACGCGCTGCCCGGCCTCTGGCACCAGATGGGCGTGATGCTGTCGGCGGCGGCCTCGCTCGCCTGGCTCGCCGGCGTGATGGACGTGACGGCCGCAAGCCTGCTGGCGCCGCTCGGTGAACGCGTCGATGCGCCGAGCCCGATCAAATTCCTGCCTTATCTCGATGGCGAGCGCACCCCGCACAACGACGCCGCCGCCAGCGGCGCCTTCGTCGGCCTGCGCGGCGCGACAGGTCGCAGCCAGATCGTGCAGGCCGTGCTCGAAGGCGTCGCCTTCGCCGCGCGCGATAATCTGGCGGCGCTGAGCGCGGCGAGCGGCCCCGTTGCCGAAGTCGATCTCGTCGGCGGCGGCTCGCGCTCGCCGCTGTGGGCGCAGATCTGTGCCGATGTGCTTGGCATTCCCGTGCATCGCGTCGAGGAAGGCGAGGTGGGGGCCGCGCTCGGTGCTTCCAGGCTTGGCCGGCTCGCCGCGACCGGCGAGAAGCCCGCGGCGGTCTGCACCCGCCCGCGGCGGCTCGCGAACTTCACGCCCCGGGCATCAGTAAGCGCTGCCTATGACGAAGCCTATCAGCGGTGGCGCGCGCTTTATCCCGCATTGAAGGAGACGACTTAAGTGAACGCGTCAGCTAGATTCTTCGATGCAAGCGCACCGGTCGCCTTCGCCGGCGAGGCCGCCGCCTCAACGCACGCCTTCCGCTGGTACGATAAGGACCGCATCGTCCACGGCCGCAGGCTGGAGGATCATCTGCGCTTTGCGGTCTGCTATTGGCATTCGCTGTGCTGGCCGGGCGGCGATCCCTTCGGCGGCGAGACGTTCTTGCGGCCCTGGCATCACGGCACCGATGCGATGGACCAGGCGCGCGCCAAGGCCGATGTCGCGTTCGAGCTGTTCCGCCTGCTCGATGTGCCCTATTTCACCTTCCACGACGTCGATGTCGCCCCGGAAGGCACTTCGCTCGCCGAGTCCATCGCCAATCTCAACGCCATCGCCGATCTGTTCGAAGCGAAGATGGCGTCAGCCAAGGTCCGCCTGCTCTGGGGCACCGCGAACCTGTTCACGCATCGCCGCTACATGGCGGGCGCGGCGACCAATCCTGACCCCGAGATTTTCACCTATGCCGCCGGCCAGGTCCGCGCCGCGCTTGAAGTGACGCACCGGCTCGGCGGCCAGAACTACGTGCTGTGGGGCGGGCGCGAGGGCTATGAGACGCTGCTCAACACCGATCTCAAGCGCGAGCTCGACCAGCTCGGCCGCTTCGTCTCGCTGGTGGTCGAGCACAAGCACAAGATTGGCTTCAAGGGCCCGATCCTGATCGAGCCGAAGCCGAAGGAGCCGACCAAGCATCAATATGATTTCGACGTCGCCACCTGCTACGGCTTCCTCGAGCGCTACGACCTGCTTAAGGACGTCAAACTCAACATCGAGCAGAACCACGCGATCCTCGCCGGCCACTCCTTCCATCACGAGGTCGCGCTCGCCGAGGCGCTCGGCGTCTTCGGATCGCTCGACATCAACCGCGGCGACGATCTGCTCGGCTGGGACACCGACCAGTTCGCGATGAACGTGCCGGAATTGGCATTGGTGTTCCACGAGATATTGAACCGCGGCGGCTTCACCTCGGGCGGGCTGAATTTCGACGCCAAGATTCGACGGCAGTCGATCGACCCCGATGATCTCATCCATGCCCATGTCGGCTCGATGGATGCCTGTGCGCGGGCGTTCCTCGCTGCCGCCGACATGCTGGATGCGGGCGTCCTCACGTCGCCGCTTGCGAAGCGTTATGACGGATGGTCCAGCCCCGAAGGCCGCGCCATTCTCGGCGGCCAGCGTTCGCTCGCCGATCTCGCCGACCGCGCGCTTGCGCCCGGCTTCGATCCGCAGCCGCGCTCGGGCCGGCAGGAATATCTGGAATCACTGGTCAACCGTCATGTCTGAGGACGTCCGCTGATGGCACATGTTGACGCGACCCCGGTCCTCTCGCTCTCCGGCATCGGCAAGGAGTTCGGCGCCATCCGCGCGCTGCACGGCGTCGATCTGCAGGTCCAGCCGGGCGAGGTGGTCGGCCTGATGGGCGATAACGGCGCCGGCAAGTCGACGCTGGTCAAGATCATCGCCGGCAATTTCCGGCCCAGTCACGGCGAGATCCGCTTTGCCGGCAATGCCGTGCATTTCAGTCGGCCCGTGGACGCGCGAGCCGTCGGCATCGAGGTGGTCTATCAGGACCTCGCGCTCGCCGATAACCTCACGGCGGCTGCCAACGTCTTCCTCGGCCGCGAGCTGAAGCGCAAATTCGGGCCGATCGCGTTGCTCGACCACAAGGCGATGGCGGCGCGCGCGCTGGAGCTGTTCGGCGAGCTGCGCTCGGAGACGCGGCCCGACGATCTCGTCAAGCAGATGTCTGGCGGCCAGCGTCAGGCCGTGGCGATCGCGCGGACACGGCTCTCCAATGCGCGGCTGGTGATGATGGACGAGCCGACCGCCGCGATCTCGGTGCGCCAGGTCGAGCAGGTGCTGAGCCTCATTCACCGGCTCAAGGAGCAGGGCGTTGCCGTGATGCTGATCTCCCACCGCATGCCCGACGTGTTCGCGGTGTGCGACCGCGTCATTGTCATGCGCCGCGGCGAGAAGCGCGCCGACAAGCCGATCCACGAGACCAGCCCTGAGGAAGTCACCGCCCTCATCACCGGCGCGAAGGAGGCGGCGTGATGGCCATGCCCATGGAAAGCCCGATCAGCTTCACCAATGTCGGCAAGATCAGGTGGTGGCAGCGCGGCATCTTCGCCTCGCAGACCGGCTACGTCCTGCTTGCGCTCGCGGTGCTGCTGGTGGTCATGCATTTCGCCAGCCCGTATTTCTTCACCCAGGGCAACATGCAGAACGTGGCGAAGAACTTCTCGTTCATCGCCATCGCGACGCTCGGCGTCACCTTCGTCATCATCACCGGCGGCATCGACCTGTCGGTGGGATCGATGATGTGCTTCTCCGCCATGATCACCTCGATGGTGATGACCGAGCTGTCGGCGCCCGGCTCGCCCCTGGTCCACATGGCGGCCGACGGCAAGACGGTTCTCGCCAACGTGCCGGGCCTGATCGTGCTGATCTCGGTCCTCGCGGGTCTCGGCGTCGCGCTGATCGCAGGCCTCGTCAACGGCTTCTGCATCGCGGTGCTCGGACTGTCGCCTTTCGTCACCACGCTCGGCATGCTCTCGATCGTGCGCGGGCTCGGTTATGTCGTCTCCAACGGCCGCGGCAGTTTTCCGGGCGGGCCTGACGCCGATTATTTCTACGCGGCGACCTCGGGCGACGTGCTCGGCGTGCCCGTGCCCTTCATCTATCTCGTGATCCTCGCGCTGACGATGGCCGTGGTTCTGCATCACTCAGCGTTCGGCCGTCACGTCTTCGCGCTCGGCGGCAACGAGAAGGCGGCCGAGCTCACCGGCATTCCCGTGGTGCGGGTCAAGATCGAGGTTTATGTGATCTGTGCGCTCGCCGCGGGCCTGCAGGGCATCATCATTTCCGGCTGGCTCGGCTCGGCGCCGGCCAACATGGCGACGTCCTACGAGCTCAACGTGATCGCGGCAGCCGTGATCGGCGGCGCCAATCTCGCCGGCGGCATCGGCGGTCCGCTCGGGGCCATCGTCGGCTGCGTGCTGCTGGAGGTGATCCGCAACGGCCTCGTGCTGGCGCAGGTGTCCTCCTACTGGCAGCAGACGCTGGTCGGCGTGATCATCATCCTGGCCGTGCTGGTCGATCGCATCCGTTCGCGGATGAACTGAATTGTCGTCATCCCGGGAAGGCCAACAAAATGCCGCCTGTCCGCTTCCCGGGCACGTCCAAGAGGATAGGCACCAAACAAGGGTGGAGGAGACAATGAGGAAATTTCTTTTGGCGGGCATCGCAATTGCGATGATGGCGACGCCGGCGTTCGCCGCGAACTACCGCTTCGTGATCGTGCCCAAGGCGATGAACAATCCGTTCTTCGATTTCGCGCGCGACGGCTGCCTGAAGCGCGCCAAGGAGCTCGGCAATATCGAGTGCATCTACAAGGGCCCGATCGAGCACGAGCCGGCGACGCAGGCGCAGATCATCCAGGACTTCGTCACTCAGAAGGTGGACGGCCTCGCCATCTCGGTCGCCGACGTCGCGGCCATGACCAAGTCGATCGAGGCGGCGACCGCCGCCGGCATCCCCGTCATCACCTTCGACGCCGACGCGCCCGGCTCCAAGCGCATCGCCTATATCGGCACCAACAATAAGGAGTTTGGCGTCGCGCTCGGCAAGGAATTGCTGAAGATGCGCCCCGACGGCGGCAAGTACACCATGGTCTCCGGCGGTCCCGGCGCCAAGAATCTCGCGGAGCGCGTCGACGGCGTGCGCGAGGCGCTGAAGGGCTCGAAATGGACCGAGGTCGCGGGCTCGCCCAGCTTCTGCAACGACGATCCCGCGATGGCTGTGCAGCAAATGACGGACATGCGCACCGCGACGCCCGATCTCGCCGCGATCGTCCCCATTGGGGGCTGGCCGATGTTCGCGCCCGAAGGCTTCAAGGCCTTCGCCAGCAGGAACAAGAAGGACATTGATTCCGGCAAGTTCACGCTCGTCGTCGCCGATACGCTCAAGATGCAGCTCGAGCTGCTGCGCGACGGCTATGCCAATGCGCTGGTCGGCCAGCGTCCGTTCGAGATGGGCGAGAAGGCGATGGACACGCTCCTCGCCATCAAGAAGGGCGAGAAGGTTCCGGAGATCGTCTACACCGGCCTCGACCTCGTCACCAAGGACAACGTCGCGCAGATGTTGAAGTAGGAGCGTCAGCCAGCCCCGCGCTCCTGCATGCCTCCCCCGCTTGCGGTTTTCGCAAGCGGGGGAGATGATCCGGACTGTTGGAATGAAGACAAGGCAATGGGAATGAAACGGTCGCGGCTCGGCTCGCTCGACGTCACCTCAATCGGACTCGGTTCCGCACCGCTCGGCGGATTGTTCGCACCCGTCAGCGATACCGATGCGGAAGCGACGATCGAGAAGGCCTGGTCGGCCGGCATCCGCTTCTTCGATACCGCGCCGCTCTACGGCTTCGGCCTTGCCGAGCGCCGGGTCGGGGCATTCCTGCGGAAGCAGGAGCGCGATTCCTACGCGATCTCGACCAAGGTCGGCCGCCTGCTGCGCGCCCCCGATGTCGGTGCCGGGGAGGACGACCACTACAAGGGCACGTCACGCGAGCGGCCCGTGTTCGATTTCAGCTATGACGGCGTGATGCGCTCGGCGGAGGAAAGCCTCGTTCGCCTCGGGCTCGACCGCGTCGACGTTCTCCTGGTGCACGATCCCGACGATCACTATGACGAGGCGGTGTCCGGTGCCTTCCGCGCGCTCCAGCGCCTCCGCGAGGACGGCACCGTCAAGGCGATCGGCGCCGGCATGAACCAGTCGGAGATGCCGGTTCGATTCGCGGAAGCCGTGCCGGTCGATTGCTTCCTGCTCGCCGGCCGCTACACGCTGCTCGACCAGGGCGCGCTCGATGCGCTGTTTCCGCTTTGCTTGACGAGGAACATCGGCATTCTGCTCGGCGGCATCTACAACAGCGGCATTCTGGCCGATCCGCATCCTGGCGCGAAATTCAATTATCAGGACGCCGATGCCGCGCTGGTTAAGCGGGCCCTGGAGCTCGACGCGCTCTGCCGCAAGCATGGCACCGATCTGAAGGCCGCTGCGCTCCAGTTCTGCATGGCCCATCCCGCCGTCACGGTCGCCGTGATGGGCGCGCGCAATGCCGGCGAGGTCGCCGACAATATCGCGATGTCGGAGAAGTCGGTGCCGGCTGCATTCTGGCAGGAGCTGCGCGCGCGAAATTTCGTCGATCCCCGCGCGCCGCTGCCGGCCGGAGCGTAAGGCATGATCATCGACGGCCACCAGCACTTCTGGGATCCGGCGCGCGCCGACTATCCCTGGATGGCGGCGGACGAGCTCGCGCCGATCCGCCGTGCCTTCGGTCCGGCCGATCTGGCGCCGCTGCTGAAGGCGAACGGCATCGATGCCAGCATCGTGGTGCAATGCCGCTCCTCGCTGGAGGAGACCGAGGAATTTCTGCGCATTGCGCATGAAACGCCGTCGGTGATCGGCGTCGTCGGCTGGGCCGATCTCACCGACGGCGCGCTCGGCGATACGCTCGACCGGCTGCGCGGCTTGCCGGGCGGGGACAAGCTCGTCGGCATCCGCCATCAGGTGCACGACGAGATGGATCCCGATTGGCTGCTGCGCGAGGATGTCCAGCGCGGCCTCAATGCCTTGTTCGCGCGCGATCTCGCCTACGATTTCCTCGTCCGTACCCGCGAGCTGCCTGCCGCGATCGCGACCGCGCAGGCCTTTCCGCAGGCGCGCTTCGTGCTCGACCACGCGGCCAAGCCGCCCATCGGTGATGGCGGCAGCAGCGAGTGGTCCGATCGCATCAGGGCGATCGGGGCCTGCGGTAATGTCTGGTGCAAGATCTCGGGGCTCGCGACCGAGGCGGCCTGGAACGACTGGGATGCGGAACGGCTGTTTCCGTTCGTCGCCCACGCCGCAAGCTGCTTCGGCGAGGACAGGCTGATCTTCGGCTCGGACTGGCCGGTGTGCCTGCTTGCGGGAAGCTACGGCGAGATCAGAAGCGCGCTGGAAGCCTGCCTGGCCAAGCTTGGCCCGCAAGTGCGGGACAAGGCTTTTGGCGTGAACGCCGCGCGGGCGTATCGGCTGGGTTAATTGCAGTGGATGCGCGCTCTTACCCTCTCCCCTTGTGGGAGAGGGTGGCTCGCCGCGCAGCGGCGAGACGGGTGAGGGGTGTCTCTCCGCGAGCCACCTTTCACATGTGAGTCTGCCGAAGCAACCCCTCATCCGGCGCGCTTCGCGCTGTCCAGCGGATGGATGGGTAACAGAACAGACCGGATGGATAGGTAACAGTCGTTCATGGTTCGGTC
>NZ_JASVEN010000019.1:0-18666 GCF_051710265.1 Bradyrhizobium sp. U531 | reverse complement strand
TCGCATGACGATCAAGCCCGTTGCCCACGTCTCGAGGGCCGCGTAACATTCATCCCGGCAACGTCGGCCCGACGTAGTTCAACACCGATCGGGACATCCCCGAGGCAGGACTTCCATGATCAAGTTATTCACCAGCGGTACGACGCGGGCGCTGCCTCCATGCATGATTTTAGAAGAATTAGGGGTTCAGTACGAGTTTGCCAATTGCGACATCGGGATTGTCGACAAGCCGCGAGAGTTAATCAATGTCAATCCCGCTGGACGAGTACCGGTTCTGCTCGACAATGACGTCATAATCACCCAATCGACAGCCATCCTCATCTACATCGCAGAGAAATACAATCGACTCCTACCTGGGAAAGAACCCGAACGATCGAAAACAATATGCCAACTACTGAATATCGCTACGGACGTTATTTCGAACCACACGACGATTTTTCGGGTGCTGCGTAATGCCGATCAGTTCAACGCCGCGACCTTGCTAAAAGCAAGGCAGTCGCTGGCTCTTGAATTAGGCCGGTTAAATGCGTCGCTAGCTGAATCGAGGTACTTGGCAGAGGAACTATCTATCGCAGACTTTCAGTTGTACACGATCGTTGGACAGTACGATAGGCGAGGCTTGGAGGAGCGCGGATTCCAAGCGATGATCGGCTGGATTGATCGAATGCGGGCCTTGAATGGCGTCAGAATCGCCGAGGGAAAAATCTCGTACGCTTATGACGTAAGTACCACCCTCGGCTAATGGCAGCAGGTCTCCAAAATGAAGCGGCGCTAAGCCTTGATGCCGCGTTCACCTCAATCGGGCGGCCATTCCGCGCTTCGTCTCGCCATTGGAGAGCCTAAGCCGCGCAGAAGTGCGGCACGCTGCTTGCGCGTCGTGCTCTGAGCCCCGTGCAGATGTTCATGTTGATCCGCATGTGGCTCAAGCATGAGTCGGCCCTGGCGTCGACAAAGCGAGTATGCGCGCGGACTCAGCCGACGAGTGCGATCCCGAGACATGCCTGCTCGCCAAGCTAACGTGGGTGAGCGTCGGGGGAGGATCACCGTGCCCGGTCTTGACTCGCGCGGATTGCTCTGGATGGCGCTCTCGGGGTGATTGACGTTGCCGTTGCACACTGATGGGGATCGCAGGTTAGAGCGAGCAACGGTGCATCAGAATGACCAGCGAGTCGCAGCTGCGAGAGAAGCTTCGGAAGATCGACGGGCGCCAGAATTGCTGGTGAGCGCCTTGCGGCGGAAGCCGCGCTGCGGCAGGTGCGTGCCCGGGTCGAGGAACTCGCTGGCCACGATCCACCGATCGAACAGCAATTCTCACTTCCCGACCAATGGTCCCGGCACCTATTTTTGGCGACTCTGTCGTCGCTGCGGGCTGCGGCCGTTTCGTTATTACCGCCAGCGACGCAACACGGTGATGATCCGTGCGTCACGGGGCTTCGTTGACAAAGTGCTGCTGCCGGAGTTCACCGAGCTGGAGAGTGCGCTGCAAGGGGTGACGCTGGGTGTGTTTCCTCCGACCCGGTCGACGGCGTCAACCCGAGTTTCGAGCATGGCTTAATCATGTACAAAGACGTCCTATTCATGCAAACGAATTCCAACGAAGGGCGTTAGGTTCTGCATCGCAATTCTTCCGAACAACGCGACCGATAGTTAGGCGCGGTGCTTTTACACCGCTTGACCACGTTAATGTTGCCTAGGATTATTACGATAATCAATTGGCAGCTCTGGCTGCCGTAGAACAGGTGCATTCATGCGCTCGGTGTTCGTGGGCCAAACAAAGCGGTTTTGCCGCCTGGCTGTGCCGTTGGTCCCACGCGGCCGACGACAATGTGTTCCCGAACTTGCACGTGAGCAGCACAGGATCGTTGTCGACCACCTCACGAGCAAATGGCGGACGGCGAGGGCTGGTTGTGGGCGTCGCGGTACTGAAAGGCGCCATTATCGGCAAGACCGTTTCGAGCCGCTCGGCCGCTACTTCGTTTCCGCTTGAACGTCATCGCGACGAGGCTGCAGGCCAAGTAGAGCGCTATGCTATGCAGATCCGAAACAGATGAGTACTGGATGAGAAGCAAGATTTCCGCACTCGAGGGCACCTCCTACGACGTGGCCATCATCGGAGCTGGCATCAACGGCACGAGCTGCGCCGTAGAGCTCGCGGAACGCGGCTTTAGCGTACTCCTTGTAGATAAGGCTGATTTCGGAAGCGGTAGTTCCAGCCGTTCGAGTCGCTTCCTTCATTGTGGGTTGAGATGGCTCGCCTATGCGAAATCCGCGCACGGCTTCTTTGAAAAAGTACGAACGTTGGATGCGGCCCGAAAGGTGCTAAGGTTTCGTAGAGCCATGCGGACGCAGACACCGTCCCGAGTGCGTGGCCATACCTTCCTTATACCGATCTTTGCAGAAGATATTGTCCCAGGCTGGCAATTCGATCTGGCCTTTGCGACCCTCGCCGTTCTCAGTGGCTTTAGAGGGAATCTGAACTATCGTCGCTACTCGGCAAACGAACTCGGATCCCTTCCTCTGCTCAAGCACATTCGTCTACAGGTGCGAGGAGTCGTGTCCTTCACGGATTACGTCTATGACTGGCCGGAGCGAATATGTGTCGATCTAGCGCTCAGCGCTGAAGAATCCGGTGCGATTGTCAGAAACTACACGAACTTACGAAAGGGTCGGCAGAGCATGCGCGGCTGGGAGCTCGAGCTCGCTGATTCCTTGGCGCCCGAACAGACGGCGAAAGTGTCCGCGCGGCTGCTGCTTAACATGACTGGAGTATGGTCCGATCAAACGAGCGATGCAGTTGGGATACAGAACGCAAAAACCGTGACACCAAACAAGGGCTGCCATATTATGGTTCAGCTGCCAAGGGAATTCGCTGGCATGGGGATCATTTGTCCGAATTCGCTGGGGCATGTGTTCATGTGCGTGCCCTGGCGCGGTCTCCATATCCTCGGACCTACTGAGACGGCTTATTCAGGCAGCCCCGATGAGCTCGTTGTTGACACTTCCGATGTGGATCTCCTGTTACAGCAGGCCAATGCTGTCATTCCCGGCATCTCGCTAACAGCTGACGACGTTCGCTTCCGTTGGGCCGGGCTTCGACCAGCGACATTCGAGGAGGGAAATCCTCTAGGGGTGTGGCGCCGGGCGTTCCACGACCTTTCGCCAAATCCCTCGTCTCCGATGATTGGCGTGTCATGGGGCACGATCAACAGCTATGACGATACCGTTGCGATCGCCGCTAGGCTTGTCGAAGCAAAGCTCGGGGTGGCGAAGATCAGCCGACACCGGCCTCCCACGAGACGAAGTGAGATATCGCACGAGGCGGATCTTTCGCAAATCATCGCAACGCAATACCCGGTTAGTGTGGCCGACGTGTTGTTCAGACGCACAGGGCATGGCTGGGACCCGGATCTTGGATTAGGATCGGCTGAAAGCGTGGCAAAGGCCTTGGCCGATCAGCGGAATGGAATGGCCGCCGGCAAATTGATGGACGAGTATCATGCCTTGTTGCGTAGAGAATTCGGTCATAGCGGCAAGCACCCCAACTGAAATCCCAGACCAGGGCTTACTGCGCGATCGCGCCCAACTAGTTCCTGGTGCCTTTTGGAAGCAGTCGTAAGGAATCACAAATCTCCGTCCGACTTTCTCTAGCAACATCCACGGCCCGTTTTCCGTCGGTCGATGCAGGAGATTTAACCGCGATACAGACGCGGTCCGGAGATTGGCCACGCTATAACTTCACACCGAGAGGATGAGCGATCGGGATAAGTCGTTTTGATATAAGTGATCGTTTCGTACAGTACGTCGCTTCCAGGCAATTCGACGTCGCTGTTGATCAAGCCAGCAAAGCCGCGCCGTTTAATCTGCAGCGGAAGAAAGTTCAGACGCTGGCACACTGCGTCGAATCCACTACTGCGATATTCTTCCATCTTCTCCCTTATAAGCAGCATCATGATGCTCACTTCTTCGACATCTGCAGTGGGGCTCCCGCAGGCATGCTCCAGGAGAGGAACGTGAGCGCCAAGAAGTCGGGTTGGTATTCCGGACATTTGCTCAAATTGCCGAGGATCTACGAGGCCAAGCGGTATGTCTTTGAGGAGTGGGGCCCGGACGCGTGTCAGAACATGATTACCGACCGCGAGGCGGAGGTCGAAGCGTTGGTGTTTGTCAGCTGACTAGGTGCTAGGGAAACAGCGCATGGCTGATCGCTCAGATATCGTTCGCCCTGGCACGCGGGTTTTGAAGAATGCGATTCTGGCGAGTCTTTCTCTACAAGACCTTGCGGCGATAGGGAGTTTTCTCGAGCCGATCGCCCTTAGAGAGCGTATGGTTCTGCAAGAGCCGAGAAGGAATCTTGATTACGTCTATTTCATGGAGTCCGGACTCGTCTCGCTAAGGATTGTCGCGGAGGGAAGCGTCCTTGAGACGGCTCTCATAGGCAACCGTGGTGTGGTAGGGGCTTTGTTGGGAGGATATCTTTCGACCCATCAGTCTGTTGTCCTCTTCCCTGGAAGAGCACACAGGATTCGTAGCGAGGATTTGGGCCGCATCATAGGCGAGCGCTCCGAAATCCGAGAACATATTTTTCGGTATGATCAGGCGCTTAGTTTGCATAGCGCTCAGACAGGATTGTGCGGTGTTCGACACGACCGAGAAAAAAGATTGGCGTCGTGGCTCTGCCTGGCGAGCGATGCTGCTGACCTTCACGCACTTCCAGTGACGCATGACTATATTTCGTCCGTGTTGGGGTTGCGCCGAGCTGGGGTAACGGAGACGTTAATCCGATTCGAGGAGCAAGGGTTGATCCGCAAGGCCCGCGGGGTGTTGCAAGTGACGCACCGCGAGTGCCTCGAGCAGAAGGCGTGCTGTTGTTACAAACTTATTTCAGGCGCTTATGCCTCCGCTCGGCCGGTGACTGCGACTAGAGAGCCGACTGGCTAGGCGCACAGTCCCGCGACGTCGTGCCTTGATTGATTGATTGATCCGCAAACGCGAAGGGTTGCCGACATTCGGCAAACGTATTCGCGCGGGGAAGGCCTCGCTTGGGGCGCGGCAATCAAGATGGAAGTGCGTACCATCCAGATTGTCGCGCTATAGCAACTGGCCGAACTTGCGGTCAACGAGGTCGGCTGGTTCCGGTAAAGCTGCTCTTAAGTTGCGCAGTGGTAGTGCCCATGGCCGATCTTCCGCGAGCGGAGAGCAATTCTAATCCATCCGCAAGCAAGCTCGCAGGCGTGAACCGCTCAATCCTTAGCTCAGGCGCAAGTCCTGCTGCGCAAGTCGCCGGGCGATCTGCCGAAGTGACGCTTAAAGGTGCGGGAGAAATGTCCCGCACTTGAGAAGCCCACCGCAAGGGCGACCTCGAAGATAGACAGCGAGCTTTGCTGGAGGAGCACCCGGGCACGCGCCAGACGCAGCCGATGATAAGTTTCCACAAAGCTTGTGCCAGTCTCATGGAACAATCGATCCAGATGTCGGGGGCTAACACCCACGTGACGTGCAATAGCCGAGCGGCTCAACGGGCGCTCAATGGTTGCCTCCATTCGCGCGAGGCCGCGCAGCAGGGCCGGGTGCGTGACGCCGTAACGGTCGGCAACCGAGGCGGTCTGCGGATCTGCTGGCGCACCGATCTCTCTGTGCAGGTACCAGTCGCTGACGCGCCGAGCGAATCCAGAACCCATCCTGCTGGCAAGCAGTGCATGCATCATGTCAAGCGGAGCGACGCCGCCGCCGCAGGTTATGCGGTTTCCGTCCATGACGAAACGCGTTTGCCGTGGTTTTAGATGAGGAAAAGCTTCCATCAAGGCGGGCGCATGTTCCCAATGAATGGTGAAGTCGCGCTCATCGAGCAAGCCTGCTGCCGCCAGCAGGTATGGGCCGCCGCTAATGCCACCGACCTTGACGCCGAGCCTTGCGCATCGGCGTAGTAAAGGGGTGGTCAGGGCGATTGGCCAGTCGGAAGGCTTGCCGCCTGCGCAGACAAAAACGGTATGTAGCGACGTGCCATCGTCATATCGACCACACTCAACTGACAAGCCGCCTGACGACATGACACGCCCACCATCCGGCGACAGCAAGACTGTCCGGTAAAGCTGTCTACCCGCGATAAGGTTTGCGGCTCTCAAGGGCTCTGTTGCTGACGCGAATGACATCAGCGAGAAGCCTGGAAGTAAAATGAAACCATAGGTTTCAGTAGAACCAGCGCTTTCTAGCATGGCTCGAACATACATGAACGTGTCTCAATACTGCAAGTCACTTCAATGGAACGGTGCTACGGCAATCGGCATGCAGGCCCATCCTAACGAGGTCACGCACCCGCGAATGCGCGGAACGTTCGAAGGCAAAGCTGATCGGACGCCAAGCGAGCCTAACGCGTCCGTCAGCTGATGCGGTTTCCGCTAGCAAAGTAACCGAGGAACAGGGAGACTTGTATGAACGAGCACCGCATCCGTAATTTAACGCGTACTTCCCGACGAAAATTCCTGGCAACCGTGGCGACAGCTTCGCTCGCGGCGCCGTTCGTCCTTCGGCAGGCCAGAGCGGCGTCGAAGGAGTTGGTGTTCGTTACTTGGGGCGGTACTTATCGCGCTGCCCTGGAGGAGGGAATAATTAAACCGTTTACTGCCGAAACGGGAATCAACGTCAAGATTATTGACACACCAGACCTGGCCAAGATCAAAGCGCAGGTGCAAACTGGCAACGTTCAGTGGGATGTGTTCGACGCAATCAATTGGCAGGCATTCTTCGGCTCAAATCATGGTCTATGGGAGCAACTGGATCCCGCGCTTTTCGACGCCGCCGATCTCACCATTCCGGTACGTCCTGATGCGGTGCCGCTTTACAATGCAATGGGTGTCGTAGCTTGGGACTCAAAGCGCGCACCTGATGGCAAGCACCCGAAAAACTTCACCGAGTACTTCGAGATCGCGAAATTCCCTGGAAGACGAACGCTGCGCAATCGCGCGTCCGAGACGCTTGAGATGGCGCTGCTTGCGGACGGCGTGCCTCCAGCCAAGCTTTATCCATTGGATATCGATCGTGCCTTCAAGAAGCTTGAAACAATCCGGCCGAGCGTCGTGAAATGGGTTACGGCCACGCCAGAGACGATCTCGCTCGTTCAGACCGGTGAGGCGGATTTCACCTACAGCTATCCTAGCCGCGTGAAAGCTGCTGGCGATCCCATGGCATGTTCCTTCGATCAGACATTGAGCCAAGAAGAGTACCTCACAGTTTTGAAGGGGGCTCCAAACAAGGAAAATGCGTTTAAATTCCTCTCTTGGGCAGTCCGCCCCGAAATCCAGGCCGCGACCATGGAGAAGCTCGTCCTTGCTCCTGTCAGCAAGAAGGGATTCGATATGCTCTCGCCCGAAGCACGCAAATGGATCCATCCCGTGGACTCTCCTTCGAACACTCCGATCAACGGCGCCTGGTGGGGCGAGAATCTGGAGGCGATCGACCGGCGTTTCAAGGAGTGGGTAATGCTCTAATATAAAGCGGAGTTGCACGAAGCAAATGCTAGAGCAGAACAATTCTAAAGCCGCCGTGGCTTTCATCGGGCCAATGGTCGTGGCGTCCGTGGCGATTGCAGCCCTCCCTTTGCTGTATATCATCTACATCAGCTTAGGGGGACCGCGCTTTACCTTCGCTGCGTATGAAAAACTATTTGGCAGCGCATTGTTTCTGCAATCCGTGGCTACGACTATCAAGATCAGCTTGATGGGAACGCTTGCCAGTCTAATCTTGGGGTGCGTGATTGCTCTTCATCTGGCGCGACAAACGCCTGGTCGACGCGCGATTTACATAATTCTGGTGCTCTTGCCCATGTGGACCAGTGTTTTGGTCAAGAGCTTTGCGTTCACCGTTATCCTTGGGCGCGCGGGAATCCTCAACTCGTTCCTATCCTGGATCTTCGGTCATACGATCGCTCTGCCAATGATCCTGAATAGCTTCGGCGTCATCGTCGGTATGATCAATCAATTCATTCCGTTTGCGGTGTTCCCAGTTCTTGCAAGTCTACTTGCGATAGACCCTGCTCTCTACAGGGCGGCCGAGGTCATGGGTGCAGGGCCTCCACGCATCTTCTGGACAATTACCCTGCCTCTCAGTCTTCCGGGCATTATCGCGGGAGGATTCAGTGTGGTTGTGATGTCGCTCGGGATGTTCATTATCCCGTCTCTATTGGGCAGCGGTAAAGACGCAATGCTGGCCAACCTTGTCGACTTCTACACACGAGACGTCCTCGATTGGAATGCAGCCGCGGCTATCGGCGTCCTTTTGCTGCTCATGGTGTTCCTATTGACGATACCAAGCCTTTGGATCCGCCAGCGTAGTGCGATGCGGGGGGCGAACAATGACTGATCAGAAGGATGAACTGAACAAAAGTTATCGGCGCCTCGGCTCCATCTCAGCCTCTTTCATATACGCCTTTCTTCTGGCGCCGAGCGCGATCGTGATGATCATTTCTTTTGGGACTATTGACAGCATGCGCTTCCCTCCTCGGGAGCTATCGCTTGAGCTCTACCGAGCCTTTTTCAATGATGCGAATTGGACAGGACCATTGTTGCAGAGTCTTAAGATCGCTGTTTTTTCAAGCGCGATTTCAACCGTTCTCGCAGCCCCTGCCGCGTATGGCCTAAGTCGATTCGACTTCCCTTTGAAGCGCTTCGTCGGAGGATTGATCCTCAGTCCTCTGATTATACCGTCAATCATCCTCGCGCTTGGGCTCTACCTCTACTTCTCGATACTCGGGATTAACGGCACAAACACCGCGCTTCTGGCGGGGCACGTGATCTACGCGACACCGTTCGTCATGATCGTGATCGGAGCTGGGGTGGTGAAGCTCGATCCTAATCTCGAATTTGCTGCGACGTTGATGGGAGCCACACGCTGGAAGATGTTTCTTACCGTTGTGCTGCCTCAACTCCTGCCCTCGATACTCGCAGGCTGGTTGTTCGCCTTTCTGATCTCGTTCGACGAAGTAGTTCTGGCATGGTTCTTGGTCGGACCCAATACCGTGACTTTGCCGGTCAAGATGTTCAGTAGCATCCAATGGGAAATTTCGCCGGTTATTGCGGCAGTCTCGACGTTGCTGACGCTGCTATCTCTTCTCGTCTGCTTGCCGGCAGCCTTCCTTCAGCGCTCGACGAGTGCAGTCGACGTGATTCGTTAAACCGTCCCGTAAAGATTTCGACAGGAACTATACAATGGGTACGATGATCGCCCTTGACAGTGTTTGCAAGAAATACGGCGATTTCATCGCGCTGAAGCCAACAAGCTTTGAGATTCGCGAGGGTGAATTCCTGACGCTGCTCGGTCCAAGCGGTTCAGGAAAAACCACGATACTCAATCTGACAGCCGGTTCGGCAACCCCGACAACGGGTCGCATCATGTTAGGCGGCAGAGACGTTACGAACGTATCCGCAAGAGATCGCAATATCGGGATGGTTTTTCAGAACTATGCGCTCATGCCTCACATGACCGTATTCGACAACATTGCGTATCCCCTGGTCATCCGCCGGCTACCCTCCAAAGAGATTAAGGCAAAGGTTTACGATGTGATCGAACGGGTCGGTCTCAAAGGGTTTGAATCTCGCAAGCCTCGGCAGCTTTCGGGAGGACAGCAACAACGCGTCGGGATCGCCCGGTGCATTGTCTATTCCCCGAAGATCATCCTCATGGACGAGCCGCTTGGTGCGCTTGACAAAAACATGCGCGATCAGATGCAGGAAGAGATTAAGCGCCTGCACAAGGAGTTGGGAACGACCATCATTTATGTAACGCATGATCAGGAAGAAGCGTTGAATCTCTCTGATACAGTTTGTCTGATGAATCAGGGATCGGTTGTCCAAATAGGGCCACCGCAAGAATTGTACTACGCCCCGACGCATCAATTCGCCGCCGAGTTCCTCGGGGAATCGAATATCCTTGAGGCGACTCCGACGGAAACTGAGAGACTTCTTAGGACGGTCGATGGGCTCCTGATCCGCCTTCCAGCGCCACCGGTAGGTGGCGGGCCATTCAAGATTCTGATCCGGCCTGAAAAATTGAGGCCGGTCAAACCGGAGGCGCAAGCCGACGAACCTAACGTCGTGCGTGGAACGGTGGAGTTCAAGTCCTTCTTCGGGGGAATGACTCGGCTTACCTTGCGCACGGCCAATGGCAGCCTCTTTCATGCAAAGCGCATTTCTGAGCGAGGCGCCGCCGATGCAAAACCGGGTGATCCGCTGGCGTTTACCTGGGCGGAAAGCGACATGGTCCTGCTGAAGGCGTAGAGAAGCGAGCATGGGCCGTTAGTTCAGTCGTGCAGTATCGAGTAAGGGCCAGAAGGTCGACAGCACAAGCTTATTCTGCGTCCGATCGAGGCAAGCGAACAACGCGGCCACACCTTGATCAAAACAGGCAAATCGAAAACCCATGACCGACCAAGCCCAAAGCAGAGGAATCCCATGACCACCTTTCAGTTTTCTGGCGTAAACCTTGCCATTGCGACCCCGTTTCACTCGGACGGTCGCATCGATTTTGATCGGCTCGAGCAAAACATCGATCAGTATATCTCTGTTGGGGTCCGAGGTTTCGTACTGAGTTCGGGCACCGGAATGCATGTCTACCTGACACCCGAAGAATCGCATCAGCTGATTGTGCGCGGTGTGAAGGCGATCAACGGCCGAGCTAAAGTCATCGCGCAAACCTCGGCATTGATGGTTGAGGACGTGGTCGAGCGAACGAAAGGCGCAGCGGACGCAGGCGCTGATGGAGTGATGGTGCTGCCCCCCTTCTTTGAGGGGCCGAACGACAGTCAGGGCATCGTAGAGTTTTACGCTGCGGTCGCGCGCGTTGGCCTGCCGGTCATCGGTTATAACGTCTCCTCGATTGGCATAGAGATCACCCCCTCTTTGTTCCGGCAGCTGGCCGAGATCCCGGGATTCGTCTCGGTGAAGGACAGCTGGGGCGACCTGCGGCGGCAAACTGCGCTGATCGAGACTGGCCTTCCAGTCATGAATGGGTCCGATTTGCTCATTCCCTACTCGCTTTATGCTGGATGCAGCGCCTTGATATTGGGCGGCGCTAACTATTCGCCGAGAACCTGCGTCGCAGTGGCCGAGGCAGCGCGCTCCGGCCGCTGGGAGGAAGCACGCAAGCTTTGGGCACCGCTTGCCCCGGTGATGAGATTGTTGTGCTCGGGCAACTATGTCCAATCTGTCTATGCGGCCGCAGAACTGACCGGCTATGGCGCCGGCACTCCGCGCAAGCCGCTGCGTCCCCTGCCGGCAGATCGTCTCGCCACGATCCGCGACAATTTGAGTGATCTTATCGCGGCTGAAGCGAGGAATGCATGATCTTGCGGAAGACGTCCTTCACGGCCTCGCGCCTTCCTCACGATACGGGCGTTTCCGGCTGGGTCGCAATTTTGGCCGAAAGGTCGGAGCATCCCCCGCTCACGGGCGCCACCCGCGCCGATATCGTGATTGTAGGCGCAGGATTCGCGGGGCTTGCCGCCGCGCGACGGCTTTCGCAGATCGACCCGCGGCTGCGGATCGTCATTCTGGAGGCTGCAAGTGTCGCGGACGGGGCTGCGGGCCGCAATTCCGGTTTCATGCTCGACCTGCCGCGGGAATTGTCGTCGAAAGGGCACGAAAGTGACCCGCAAGGACCGGCAAAGCGAGACATCTATAAGAAGCGGTCCGCGATTGCTCTTGCAAAAAGCGTGGCCGAAGAAAACGGATGGGGACCGGAAATCCTTGATGCTTGCGGACGGTACAGCCTTGCCGCGGGACGAGAGAGTGATCGCCATCTTGTCGAATATGCCGGGCAGTTGGATAATCTTGGTGAAGCGCACCGTCTTCTTAGTGGTGCCGAGACCGCAGAACTCACAGGCAGCCCTGCGTTCACTTCCGCGCTGTTCATGCCAGGCACGGTGATGATTCAGCCAGCAGCCTATATTCGTGCCTTTGCTGACAGCCTGCGAGAGCCCGTCCGAATTTACGAGCGTTCACCCGCTGTCGTATTAGAGAGAGCCGGGCAAGGCTGGGTGGTGAAAACACCTGCGGGTTCAGTCTCGACCGAACGCATCATCCTTGCGAACAATGGCCACGCGCAAAGCTTCGGTTTCCTGCAAAGGAAACTGATGCATGTCTTCACCTATGCGTCGCTCACGCGGGAGTTCGACCCAACCCGGTTGGGTGGCCAGCGGGCATGGGGGGCAACGCCCTCGCTGCATACAGGGACTACGATCCGTCGCATCAAGGGGAAATCGGGCGATCGGGTCCTTATCCGTTCGCACTATAGTTATAACCCTAGCATTTCAGTGAGTGAGGGGAGTGTGCGCCGCGCTGGCCGCGGCCACGACAGAACTTTGGCCTTGCGCCTCCCCAGCCTAGAAGGGGTTGGGATGGAATTCGTTTGGGCTGGCGCGATGGCGCTGACTTGGAACAGCGTTCCAGCGGTGGCGGAGGTCGAGCGCGGCGTATGGGCAGCCGTCGGGTGTAACGGCGTAGGGGCAACGAACTCCACAGCGAACGGCATCGTCGCAGCGGAAATGACGACCCACACGAGTTCGGAGTTGACTCGGATCTTCGCCGATCTCGATGCTCCGAAAAAGTGTCCTCCCGAGCCATTTGCGACTGTCGGCGGCAAGTTGACCTTGGCTTGGAAGGAATGGTGTGCAGGAGAAGAGGCAAGGTGAATGCCTCGGCGCTCGCTTACGTTCCTTGCGAGTTTCGGGAGACAGCTTGGCGAGACGGGAAGCGCGTCAGCTTCGGCGCTCTTAGGCCGAAGGTTTTTCGTGCATAGCCACGTATGATTCTCCGGGCCAATCCTTGCCGAATGAATCAGCACTCGCCAGCTTTGAAAGCCGCGGCACGCCACTCCCGGGCAACCTTGTCGATTTCCCCGCTGACGAAATCACGTCGATGTCGAGATCTCTGTTCGGGAGTTCCCGCCGCCGTGCGCTGCCCGAAAACGCTGTTCCAGGTGTTCCAGTGCGAAACGCGCCGCCTACTTGGTTCGGTTGCGCCGTTCGCTCAGCACGGTTTGACCCATTCTGCCGATTTGCCGAAACGGTCACCGCGAGGCTAGCACAACCTCGAAGACTCGCAATAAATGCCAAAAGCGGATCGCAAACCTAAATCATTAAATTGCAAATCTGCCACCGTTCCGGGAAGGGACACCTCTGATCTTGCCAGCGAAGCCACAGACAACCCGATGTCGCTATACGAGCGAAAATTTGCACGTTCTGCGCCGGCGAACTTACGCGCCGTAGTTTCTGGTCCTGAGAGACGAAATTAGCTTTGCCGACGTGTAGGAAGAGGCTCCTTCGCGGCCGAGAATTCGGCCGAAACCGCTGTCCTTAACGCCCCCAAAGGGCGCTTCAACGAACATGACGATACCCTGATTGACGGCCACTGTTCCGACTTCCAGTTGCTCGGCAATGAAGCTGGCGCGGTCGCCATCGCCGTCAAAGACATACCCGGCCAGACCGGCCGAGCTTGCGTTCGCGCGCCCGATCACCTCCGGAATGTCGTCGAACTTCCAGAATGCGGAAATCGGCCCGAATATCTCATCAGTCGCGACACGAGCACTCGAAGGGGCTTCCAACGCCAGGGTATGAGCGAAGTAGTATCCTTTATTCGGCGCCGCCTGACCGACGATCTCAATCCCGGCACCCTTCGTGCGAGCGTCATTGACATAGTCCAACATCGCACCGAGCCGACGATTGTGTGCCAATGGCCCCGTGCTTACTTGGTGGTCGAGACCGCTGCCAATGAGGAAGGATTGCATATGTTGCGAATAAGCGTGGACGAAATCGTCAAAAATGCCGCGCTGGATGAAAAACCGATTAGGAGCTGTGCAGACTTGGCCAGCATTCCGATTCTTCCTCATCGCAAGCATTTTGGCTACTTCCGTCACATCGACGTTGTTCGTCACTATAACGGGGGCGTTTCCGCCGAGTTCCATCGTGCTCGGTTTCAGGTGGTGCCCGCAGAGCGAAGCTAGCTTTCGGCCGACTTCAGTCGACCCCGTTAACGCGACCTTCCGAATGACTGATGACGCAATCAGATGTGCCGAGATGTGAGCCGGATCTCCGGTGAGCAAATTGATCGCATTTGGGTGTACGCCGCCCTCAAGGAGGACCTCGATCAAAGCGATACCTGTGCGCGGCGTTTCCTCTGCCACTTTGATGATCGTTGAGCAACCGGCGGCCAGTGCGGCCGCGGCATGTGCAACGGGCTCGACCAGCGGGAAATTCCACGGTGTGAAGATAGCGACCGGGCCGATCGGCTCCAAGGAGACGCGGAGCTCGAGGCCCTCTTGCGATGAGGGCACAACACGACCGCACAATCGCAGGGCTTCGCCGGCGAACCAATCCAGGATCGCGGCACTCGTGTCGACTTCGCCCAACGCTTCCGCGAGGACCTTGCCCTGCTCAATCGTGATGGTCCGTGCAACTTCTTCACGCCGCTCGCGGAGAAGGGTTGCACTGCGGGCTAACGCTTCGGCCCGCTTCATCGGAGCAAAGCGGCGCCACTCCTCAAAGCCTTTCGCGGCCGACCTTAACGCATTGTCGAGGTCGCCCTCCGTCGCGATAGGCACGCGACCAATTTCGTTGCCAGAGCTAGGATCGATGAGCGGGAGAGAGCTGCGATCGTCCGCTGCGATCCATTTCTTGTCAATGTAAAGAGCGCTATCCATAGCTATCAAATGCCACTTTGTTTGCTGTTATTATCTGCGTCCCACCCCACGCAAGACTGGCCCATTCGTTTCTCGAGCCTTCCCGAGCGCGCTTTGCGGAAGCAGCACGATGTAGTCGACATCTTGAAGCTCCTAGCATCCTCCAATTGGAGCCAATTGCATCAATAGGACGCATTCATGTAGGTTTGAGCCATCGTGGCCACTTGCCTTCCAAAGTCTCTTATGTCAGTCGGCGCCTGCAACGGAGGCAGAAAGCGTCTCAGGATTGCGGCCACCAAGTCGCCGTGCGGCGGATATGCGCGGCTTTGGAGGTCCTGTTTATTGCGGACGAGGTCGTGACAGCGTGCCGACGCACCGGAACGCTATTTGCCTGCGACCACGTCACACCTGACATAGCCTCCCGGGAGGAGCGCTCCCACTGACGGCGACGCTCTGCCGGACGAAAAGTTTCGATGCGCACTATTCAAAAGACCGCACACGTACGTTCTTTCATGCGAGTTCATATACTGCAAATCCAATAGCCTGCGCCACTTCAAATGCCTGGATCTCTGCCAGAAGCAGGAATCGCGGCAGCGCTTGACGGCGCTCGCGAGTATGCAGGAGCGGGCAATTGTGGCGTTCAGGCAGACCCGCGATTCGAAAATGTTCGTCGAACGGAACTATCAAAGCACTAGAACTTAAGACGAATGATCAGAGCTATCTCCCCAGCATCGGCCCTAGGCTTCAAAGCATTCTTTTAAACCGGAAATCTTCTGCTACGACCACTCGGCAGTAAGTCTATGCAATGCCGCCGTATTGCATGACAGCAGCAGACTTGAACGCAATAGCATTATCGAAGCGGCTGACACGTTCCGTCAGTTGCGCTGCTCTTGCTCTGGCTCGCGGCTCGCTCGCCTGCTCGAACGCACGAAGAAGGCGCGAAAGCCGCGGGCGAACTGAGCTTATCGGGCTAGTGATGCGGCTGTTTCGTGTCACAATAAAATGTCGCAAATGGTCATGTTAACGACGTATGGCGTCAAAGATCGTTGCATGCTCCAGTTAAGTTTCGATTCAAGCTCGATGGCCGCCGAGAGCTAATCGATCTTCGTTCTAAAGTTGCGCGCGAAGCGCACGGATTGACCGTGCGTTTGTGAAATGGGGCGCGCATCGGAGTCAAAACCTTGAGCCCGGCGTGTGTAGGCGCCGCGAGGTTGGGCATCACTCACGCCCCGATTCTATCCGGGTGCGGTAGCGCGGCTAACAGGAATGCTGGAAATGAGAGATGCGGAGCGACGACGATGCGCAACAGAATCCGTACTGCTCAGCACGCTTCATCAGGGTGCTGCGCCATGTGTGGCGGAAAGTTCGGGCTGATCCGTTACTACTGCTGGCGAACAGCCCTGTGCTCCAAGAAATGCGTCAGTCGCTTCAAGGTGCGACGGGAAGCCGATCACAAATGGATCAGTTGGTTGAGAACCGCTTAGGAAGCGCCACACCCTATTCCGGACGATGCATGCCGGAAGGCAGGATGTGAAGGAGCGGTCCGGAAGCGGGCCATGAAATGAGCCTCTAAGAGTGGCGGGGAGCATCAATTGACAAGGAACTCGGCGACATTCATCGACTTCAGCGCATATAGAACGAACAAGCGTGCTTCGGCTCACCCGTCACATGCCCAGGTTTGGTCAAGCGTGACCCAGAGCGCGATTGTCACCCTCTTTTGGTGCTGGCCAGTTCTGGCCTGGATGCCGTTTGCCTCGTTTGATCTCGCCGCAACGCAAGAGGATCCTTCGTAAGCGGGGGCGGACTCCGAGATGAACGGAGCTTTGGTTCGATCGCCCTGTATCGCGTCATGTGACGCGCGTGATCGACCGGCGCACGACAGGCAGAGTGGTCGAGGAGTGCGAGAGAGGTTGCGCCTACCGCGCAGGGGTGCGATCCATATAGCGGGTGCTATGTCAGATCAGTTTCCAATCTATGAGACGTTTCTCAGACGGCGTGAACGAAGCTGGGTTTGGTCAATCAGCACGACCGAAGGCTCGTTGGTGATGACGGGTTCACAGAGGCGCCGATCCGCGGCCAGGTATGAAGCGAACCGGGCGCTTCTGTTATTATTGCTGAGCGCTCCCTTTAGCTGGCGAATGCCACTCGGCTCAAGCGAACAAGACTAAGTCTTCACGATCTTAGCATGTGAGGCCCTGACGTTATACGTGCCAAATTGATGGTTGCGCGACCATGGGTATTCTCTTGGACCGGCATATGGCCAAAACAGTTGCTTCGATGACCGCCGCCATGCGCGAGCTCGGTGAGGCCGGTTCAATGTTGTGTTGCCCGTACTGGGGCGAAAAGATGAGATGGGCGAGATGGCCGAAGCGGTAGAAAGCTTCAAGCTGAAAGCCCGCCAAAAGCCAGAAGCCGAGCTTGACGCAAACGAGGCAGGATCGTTCCGCGGCCGAGTAAACCTTAAGACGATGCAGGTGCCAGGTTGTTCGGGTCCTTGCAATCGATGGCCGCATCGTATGTGGAGCGATCCATGTCGATATCAACGAAATGCCATCGATAGATGTCCCTTCCTTCCGCCGTGATTTGTACGCCGCCGCCGGGATCACGTGCGTTGCTCTCATTTTTCTTGCTACCACAGCTGCTGAACTTCCTCCGTGCCTTGCACTTGTCGGCTTTCGGTCCTCGATTGGTTTGCTGCCGCAGCATAGAAACTAGGTCAGGGCAAGCCGTACCAACCTGCCGACGGAGTTGAAGGCACGCA
Organism: Bradyrhizobium sp. U531; assembly: GCF_051710265.1. Classification (NCBI taxonomy): domain Bacteria; kingdom Pseudomonadati; phylum Pseudomonadota; class Alphaproteobacteria; order Hyphomicrobiales; family Nitrobacteraceae; genus Bradyrhizobium; species Bradyrhizobium sp. U531. The sequence continues at coordinate 1,241 of NZ_JASVEN010000019.1, read as the reverse complement.
TCGAGGTACCCGCTACTTCCTGAGCCGAGACGCAGCGGATATTGACGCTATTTGTTCACGCTGGGAGGCAGGCTGCGATCCGGCAAGTTTCAAGCGCGCTTGCGGCGCTCGCCGTCCGGCGCATTCAAGTGCTTATTGACCGAATTCCCAAGGAGAGCCGGCCCATCGTTTGCGCGATGATCTTTGATGTCATTCTGCCCTCCAGAAAGGGAGAGTAGCTGGGGTGCGCAGTGCAACCTCCATCATCAAGCAGAGAGGCAGGCCGGTTTCGCCGGGGCCGTGAAGGAGAACAGGAGCGGCGTGAGGCGCCGCGAGGGCGAAACCGCGTGTACGCCAGCAGCAGGCAAGCGAAGGTGCAGGCGGGCGTCGGCAAGAAGCGGAGAGAGCATCAGTTCAGCTCGAGCGCGATCGAGACGAAAAGCGCAGAGCGGGACCAACAGGCGCATCGCCGAAAACATTAAAACATTTCGTCGCGCTAACTCAGTTGAATTTTCGTACGCAGGACTTCTAGTATTCATTTGTGGCGCGTTTGATAGATCCCTATTCAGAATCCTGAAGCCACGGCGTTGTTGCGAGCGGTCCTCGATGAGGTATGCAAGCACATTTCGCGTCAAGAGGTCGGTGCCAGAACGCATGTGGCCTCGATAATCCTCAAAGCGGCGAGCAATGGGGGGGGGACGACATTCGATGGCCCTGAGGCAGATCGGCCGAAAGGCGTTGAACAGAGCTCGGACAATGTGGCACTAAGGACAGTTTGCCGCCTTCGGATTTCGGAGGAGGTTTGTTACCCGAGATTTCCAATGAGCCTTCTACTGTTTCTCAAATCGCCCATTCTCCTGACGTAGTGGCCGTTGACCTTGCCCCTTGAGCTTAATCCAGTTTGAAGTTCGTTCTGGCCCAAGCCGAGGACCAGAGCATGAAGCGCAAGCGGTTTACGGAAGAACAGATCATCGGGATTTTGAAGGAGCACGAAGCGGGGGTTCCGGTCGCCGATCTCTGCCGGAAGCATGGTGTCAGCGATGCCAGCATCTACAAATGGAAGGCCAGGTTCGGCGGGATGGACGTCTCGGAGGCCAAGCGACTGCGGTCGCTGGAAGACGAGAACACGAAGCTGAAGCGGCTTCTGGCAGACGCCATGTTGGACAATGCGGCGCTGAAGGATCTCGTGGGAAAGAATGTATGACCCGCCCCGCCCGTGCAAGGTCGTTTAATGAGGACGATGCAGTCTGCACAAATGTATC
>NZ_JASVEN010000018.1:0-57156 GCF_051710265.1 Bradyrhizobium sp. U531 | reverse complement strand
GACCGAACCATGAACGACTGTTACCTATCCATCCGGTCTGTTCTGTTACCCATCCATCCGCTGGACATCTGTCATGCCGCACCAGTTCGGTCTACTCTCGCGGCAGAGACAATCGGGAGCAACCGATGACCGCCATCAAACCGTTCCGCATCGCCGTCAGCGACGACATCCTCGCCGATCTCAAGTCGCGCCTCGCCCGCACGCGCTGGCCGGAGGCGGAGCTGGTCGACGACTGGAGCCAGGGCGCGCCGCTGAAGTGGATCCGTGAGATCTGTGCCTATTGGGCGAACGAGTATGACTGGCGCGCTCGTGAAGCCAGGCTCAACCGCTTCGCGCAGTTCACCACCGAGATCGACGGGCTCGATATCCACTTCCTGCATGTGCGTTCGAAAGAAGCAAACGCGCTGCCGCTGATCATCACCCATGGCTGGCCCGGGTCGATCGTCGAATTCCAGAAGGTGATCGCGCCGCTGACCGATCCCGCCGCGCATGGCGGCAATCCCGCCGACGCCTTCCACGTGATTTGTCCCTCGCTGCCGGGCTTCGGCTTCTCGGCCAAGCCCAGGACGACCGGCTGGGGCGTCGACCGCATCGCCGCGACCTGGGCGACGTTGATGGCGCGGCTGGGCTATGCGCGTTACGGCGCGCAAGGTGGCGACTGGGGCTCGGCGGTGACGACGTCGCTCGGCGCGCAGGACCCGGCGCACTGCGCCGGCATCCACATCACGCTCGCCTTCAACGCGGGGCCGAAGGTCGAGGGCGAGCCGACGGCGGAGGAGAAGCGCGCGCTCGCCGGCCTCAAGCACTATGTCGATCTCGACTCCGGCTATTCGAAACAGCAGTCGACGCGCCCGCAGACGCTCGGCTATGGCCTGACGGATTCGCCGAGCGGGCAGGCGGCCTGGATCCTGGAAAAATTCTGGGCCTGGACCGATTGCGACGGCCACCCCGAGAATATCCTTGGCAGGGACGAGCTGCTCGACAACGTCATGCTCTATTGGGCGACGGAGACGGCGACCTCCTCCGCGCGGCTCTACTGGGAGAGCTTTGGCAAGCGCCGGACCACGCCGAAGGTGACCGTGCCGACCGGCGTTGCGGTGTTTCCCAAGGAAATCATCACGCCGGTGCGGCGCTGGATGGAACCGAATTTCTCCGGCATCACCCATTGGAGCGAGATGGAGAAGGGCGGCCACTTCGCCGCCTTCGAGCAGCCGGAGCTGTTCGTGCGCGATGTCAGGAAGTTTTTCGCGACGGTGCGGTGACTTTCTCTCGCAGTCATTCCGGGGCGATGCGCAGCATCGAACCCGGAATCCATCAAGCGGCGTTTCCTGTGGCCCGATGGATTCCGGGCTCGCCCTGCGGGCGCCCCGGAATGACGTCGCGGGACTTGTTCTGAGCCCCTGTGGCTTTAGACTGCACAATGAAAAGATATCGGGAAACGATCCAGGCCCATGCTGACCGAAGCCAAGACCTACGACGAACTCGTTCGCAACTTCCGCTGGGACGTCCCTGATCGCTTCAACATGGCGGAGGCGTGCTGCGATCGGCATGCCGACGGAACGGGTCGGCTCGCGCTGATCTATGTCGACGAGAACGGCGCGACCAGCCGCACCTCCTTCGACGAGGTCGCCGAGATGTCGCGCCGCCTCGCCAATGTGCTGAAGGCGGACGGGCTCGTGCGGGGCGACCGCGTCGCGGTGTTCTTGTCGCAATCGCTGGAATTGCCGGTCGCGCATATGGCGGCGTTCCGCTCCGGGATGATCTCGATCCCGCTGTTCGCGCTGTTCGGCGAGGACGCGCTGGAATTCCGCCTGTCGAACTCGGAGGCCAAGGCGATCGTCACCGACGAGAGCGGGTGGGAGAAGCTTGCAAAGATCCGTGATCGCCTGCCGCAGTTGAAGACCGTCTATATCGTCGGCGCGCGTGCGCCTTCGGGCACGACATCGTTCTGGGACGCGGTAAAGGCAGCATCACCCGACTTCGCGCGCGTGGACACCTCGTGCGACGATCCCGCGCTGATCATCTACACCTCGGGCACGACAGGTAATCCAAAGGGGGCGCTGCATGCGCACCGCGTCGTGCTCGGGCATCTCCCGAACGTGGAGATGTGTCACAATTTCCTGCCCCGGCCCGGCGATCTCATGTGGACGCCGGCGGACTGGGCCTGGATCGGCGGCCTCGTCAACGGCCTGCTCGCGTTCTGGTATCACGGCATTCCCCTGGTCGGCCATCGCGCGCGGAAATTCGAGCCGCAGGCGGCGATGCAGATGATGGCCGATCTTGCCGTGCGCAACGTCTTCCTGCCGCCGACCGCGTTGAAGCTGATGCGGCAGGCCGGGGTGAAGCATCCGGGCGTCAAGCTGCGCAGCATCTTCACCGGCGGTGAATCGCTCGGCGGCGAGCTGCTCGGCTGGGTGCGCGAGACCTTCGGCATCGACGCACATGAAGTGTTCGGCCAGACAGAGTGCAATCTCGTGATCGGCAGCAACTCCAATTTGTTTCCGATACGCCCGGGGTCGATGGGCAAGGCGACGCCGGGCTTCGACGTTCGCATCGTCAACGACAAGGGCGAAGAGCAGAAGCGCGGCCAGCGCGGCATCATCGGCGTACGCCAGCCGTGCCCCGTCACCATGCTCGAATATTGGCGCAATCCGGAAGCAACCGCGAAGAAATATGCCGGCGAGTTTCTGCTCACCGGCGATCTCGGCGTGCAGGACGAGGACGGCTATTTCTGGTACGTCAGCCGCGAGGACGACGTCATCACCACCGCCGGCTATCGCGTCGGCCCCTCCGAGATCGAGCATACGCTGATGAAGCATCCCTCGGTGGCGATGGCGGCCGTGGTCGGCATCCCCGATCCGATCCGCACCGAATCGATCAAGGCCTGGATCGTGCTGCGTCCCGGCTTTGCCGGCACCGATGCGCTCGCCCGCGAGATCCAGGAGTTCGTCAAGGTGCAGCTCGCCGCCCACGAATATCCGCGCTTCGTCGAATTCGCCGAGACATTGCCGATGACGGCGACGGGCAAGGTGCTGCGGCGCGAGCTGCGCGCGAAAGGCTAGCTTTCACACCATGGCAAAGGCGTCTCAAGCCGCGGGACTTCACCGCGCCTCGCTCGACAAGCTGCACGATCTCGATGCGGCGCTGGAGCTGATGTACTACGGCTGGCGCGGCATGACGCTCGAGGCCGACGAATACCTCGCGAAGCAGGGCCTGTCGCGCCCGCACCACCGCATCCTCTATGTCGTGGCGCGCCGGCCCGATATCGCGATCGGCGCGCTGCTCGAGGTGCTCGGCATTTCCAAGCAGGCGCTCAACCGGCCGCTCAATTTGCTGCTGGAGCGCAAGCTCGTGACCTCGAAGCGCGCGCCCGAGCAGCATCGCTCGAAGCTGCTGCGTCTGACAGCGGCCGGGCAGCGCATCGAGCAGCGCGCCTCCGACCACGAGCGCAACGTGATGCGCCAGGCGTTCGATCGCGCGGGGGCGTCCGGCACGGCGGCCTGGATGGCTGTCATGGGGGCCATCGCCGACCACAATTGACGAATCTCAAGTCAACATGGTTGACATGAGGCGCCGGCTTTGCCACTTTCCTCGCCGACAAGCGAGGGGAGGGCCGCCTCATGAGCGGACATGCAATGAATCACGCGGCGGCCGGACCCTTCGTCGCGGCCTGGTGCGCGAGCTGGTGCAGGGTCGATATCGATGCCGTCGTTGCGCATTTTGCCGAGAACGCGCAGATGCGCAGTCCGCTGGCTTTGACGCTGACCGGCTCGCCGGTGGTGAGCGGCGCCGAGAACATCCGCGCCTATTGGCACAAGGCCTATGGCCACATCGAAAGCGCCGATCTGAAGATCCTGAGCTGGAGCTGGGACGATCGCATCGCGCGCCTGGTCGTGTGGTGGCAGCTCGGCGACACGCGCGCCAGCGAGTTCATGGATTTCGACGATGCCGGCCGCGTCGTCCGCAGCGAAGCCTTCTACGGAAAATGACCATGCGCCTTTCAGATATCGTCCTGCTCCTCAACACGCTGTGGTTCGTCGGCGCCTTCGTCCAGTTCAGCATCGCGCAAACCAACACGCTGAAGATCCTGCTGCCGCGGGAAGAGCGCGGCAATCCGATCGCGCCGACGCTCGCGGCCAGCGTGGCGTTCCTGGGCGGGATGAACCTGCCGATCGGGCTGTTGTCGTTCTACCTTCTGGCCGCGCGTCCGTCCTTCTTCCAGCCGGTCGAGGCGCAGCTCGCGCTGTTCCTGTTCTTCTCCGCCTGTCACTTTAGCCAGTTCGTCTACAACCTCCCGATCCTGATGCGCGGCGGACGGGTCGGGGTTGCCTATTGGCCGGTGTTGAAGGGCCCGATGCTCAAGATCTTCGTCATCGACGCGGGCCTGTTCGCGGCAAATCTCGCGGTGGCGCTCCGGCTCGCGATCGCGTCCTGAGTTACCGCGACGGCTCGGAGAGCGCGGCCCGCAGCATCGCGGCGAGGTCCTTGCGGCGGAACGGCTTGGTCAGGATGCGGGCGTCGCCGATTCCATCGGGCGACTTGACGGGATTTTGGCTGTAGCCGGAGGTGAAGAGCACCTTGAGGCCGGGCCGCAATTGAATGGCCTGCCTCGCCAGCTCCGGCCCGAACATGCCGCCGGGCATCACGACGTCGGTGAACAGCAACTGGATGTCTCCCGCCTGCCGCAGCACGTCCAGCGCGGCGGGGCCGTTCGAGGCCGTGATGACGCGGTAGCCGAGCGCCTTCAGCTCGTTCTCGACATAGGCTCGCACCATGTCGTCGTCCTCGACGACGAGGACCGTCTCGTGGCCGTCGGGTGCGGTGACGCGCTCTGCGGGCAACGGCTCCTCGTTCGCCGGTGTCGCGAGACGGGGGAAGAACAGCTTGACGACGCTGCCTTGCCCCGGTTCGGACTGCATCTGCACGAGGCCGCCGGATTGCTGCGCGAACCCGTAGACCATGCTGAGGCCAAGGCCGGTCCCTTTGCCCACCTCCTTGGTGGTGAAGAACGGCTCGAACGCGCGCCCCAGCACTTCGCTGCTCATCCCGCTTCCGGTATCCTTCACGGCCAGCATGACGTAATCGCCAGGATGCGGCTCGCCGTTGACGTCGAGATCGGCTTCGCCGAGCGATGCGTTGCGCACCTCGACCGCCAGCTTGCCGCCGTCGGGCATCGCATCGCGCGCGTTGAGCACGAGGTTGAGCACGGCCGTCGCCAGCTGGCCGGGATCGACGCTGGCGAGCCAGAGATCCGGTGCGAAGGTGAAGCTGGACTCGATGTGCTCGCCGAGGGTCCGGCGCAGCAGTTGCTTCATGCCGGTTATCTGCTCGGCGATGTCGATCTCTCGCGGCCGCAGCGGCTGCTTGCGCGCGAAGGCGAGCAGGCTCCGCGTCAGGTCGGAGCCGCGCTCGGCGGCGGTCGCGATGTCGTTGGCGATCCGGTGCAGCTCCTTGTTGCCTGCCAGCCTGTCGGCAAGGTGCTCCGAATTGCCGAGAATGACGGTCAGGAGATTGTTGAAATCATGCGCCACGCCGCCGGTGAGCTGGCCCATGGCTTCCATCTTCTGGGACTGGCTGAGCTTGTGGCTAAGATCCGCGATGGCGGCGCGCTGCTGCTCCAGCGATTCGGCCGTGCCGTTGAGCAGGCTCATCAAGCCGCCGAGCTCGCCGCTCGGATGAGGCTCCGGAATGCGCGCGCTGAGATCGCCGCGCCCGAGGCTCTTCGCCATCGCGGCGAGCCGCCCGACCTGTCGTCCGATGCTCACGGTGGTGAGGATCCACAGGCCGGCGAGCAGCAGCAGCAAGGCCACGGCAAGAATCGCCATGTCCTCGTAAAGCCGGCGGTTCGCCGCCGCGACCAGCTGGTCCTTGGACCGTCCGACGAGAATATAGAGTCCGGCCTTGCGGATCGAGGGCGAGCGGGCAACACCCCAGATCTGTGTGCGGCCCTCGCGGTCGGTGACCTCCCGGAACGGCTCGCCGTCGGGCGCCGCCGCAAAGCGGAACAGGTCGGAGCCCGCGATGGATCCGCCAATGGGCACGCTCCAGCCGCCGCCCTTGGGGGCAGCCAGCACCGTCCCCTTGGCGTCGAGGAGCAGGATGTCCTTCTCGGCGAGCAGCCGCTTGTCGTGAAACTCCGCGAACTTGTTCAGATTGAAGGACGCAAGCAGCACGAATTTCAGCGCGCCCGCCTCCGATCGCACGGGATAGGCGATCTGCAGCACCGACAGGCCGGTGAGACGGCCGAACACCGGCTCCACCGCGACGACGCCTTGCAGCCCCTTCACCTGCTTGAAATAGCCGCGGTCGTTGAGGTCGAGTGTGCGGTTGGTCCGCAGCGAGTCGCAGAACAGGCTGCCGTCGGGCTCGATGGTCAGGATGCCCGTGAACTGCGGATATTCCTCGCGAACATCGGACAGGAACGCCGAGCACGCCGCCTTGTCGCGCGTGTCGAGGTCGCGGGCACGGGCGAGCCCGTAATGGAGCTGGGCGGTGCCCTGGATCTTCTCGTCGAGATCGCTGGCGATGTCGTCGGCGGACGCAGCCAGATTGGCCAGCGCCGCGTCGATCTCGCTGGTCCTGTTCTGCACGAAGCGCAGCCCGACCAGGATCGCCGGCACCAGCATGGCCGCGATGACGAGGATCAGTAACCGGGTACGCAGGTTCATCGGTGGGGCGGTCCGCTCTCGGACGAGGGGGCTCGGAGGTACAATTTGCGGCACGAACATCTGCCCAGTCCATAGCCATTGGCGCGGAAATCGCACCCATGGTCAAGGATTTCACACCGCGTGCATCGTGTCCTCGCCGCTACCTTCCGCGCCGGCCGGCATCAAGTTGCGCCCGCGCGCGGTGGCGCTAATATCACGGCATGCGCGCGACGACAGATCGCGCCGATATGCGGAGGAAGCTGATGTCCATCTCGGGCAAGGTCGATCCGGTGGTGCGTCCGGTCGCCGTGACCGACATCGCCGAGGCGCTGGTCGAGGGCCTGCGCGATTTCCAGGCGCTGCCGCTTTACGGCCTCTGCTTCGGCGGGCTCTACGCGGCCGGCGGCATCGCCATCATGCTGTGCTTCACCGCCTTCGGCATGGTCTATCTCGTCTATCCCCTGGCGGCAGGCTTCGCCCTGATCGGCCCGTTCGTGGCGATCGGCCTCTACGAGGTGAGCCGCCGCCGCGAGCGCGGCGAGCCGGTGTCCTTCGGTGCGATCTGGTCGGCCGTGCGCTCGCGCCACGAGATCGGGTGGATGGCGTTCGTCACGCTGTTCGTGTTCGTGGTCTGGATGTACCAGGTGCGGCTCCTGATCGCACTGCTGCTCGGCCTGCACGCCTCGTTCTCCAGCTTTCAGGAATTCATGACGGTGGTGCTGACGACCAACGAGGGCCTGCTGTTCCTCGGCATCGGCAATGCGGTCGGTGCCGCGCTGTCGCTGATCCTGTTCTCGCTGACCGTGGTGTCGTTTCCGCTGCTGCTCGACCGTGAGGTCGATTTCGTCACGGCGATGGTGACGAGCGTGCGTGCGGTCATGACGAGCCCGCTGCCGATGATCTCGTGGGCCGCCGTGATCGTGATGCTGCTGATCGTCTCGTCGCTGCCCTATTTTCTCGGGCTGATCGTGACGCTGCCCGTGCTCGGGCACGCGACATGGCATCTCTACCGGCGGCTGGTGGCGCCGGTGTAGCTTCGCTGCCCTTCTTCCTTCTCCCCTTGTGGGAGAAGGTGGCGCGAAGCGCCGGATGAGGGGTATTTATCCGCATGCACTGATGCGAGAGAATACCCGCGGAGAGAGATCCCTCACCCGTCTCGCCGCTATCGCGGCTAGCCACCCTCTCCCACAAGGGGAGAGGGAAAGAAGCGGCCGTTGTCCGGCCGTCTTCATCTACGGCGTCTTGATCCCCATCGCCTTCAGCGCTTCCAGCATCTTCACCGGCGGGGACATCTTGATTTGCGGCGCCTTGCCTGTTTCGAGCAGGCTCTTCAATCCGGAGAGGATCGCAGGCCAGCCGGTGCGGCCGCCGGAAAGGATATCGTCACTGAGCGCGCGGTCGTGGCGTTCGCTCATGGTGAGACGGACGGCTTCACCGGCTGTCTCGATCTCGTAGGTGACGAGCGTGGAGCCGAGCTTGGCGACGAGGTCGGGCCAATTGACGTTCCAGCTCACCGTGAGCTTTCTCGGCGGATCGTATTCGAACACCTCGCCGGAGATGTGCTCGGAGCCGTCGGGTGCGCGCACGACGAAACGGCCGCCGAGCTTCGGCTCCATCTCGACCGCAAAGCCGGAGAAATACTTTCGGCTGAACTCGGCCGAGGTCAGCGCCTCCCACACCTTCTCCGGCGTCGCGGCGATGTAGATGGTGTAGACGGTCAGCGGCTTGAATTGATCGATGTTCATCACGCAAATCCTTCGATGCCGAGCGCTGCGGGCGGGATCGCCGGTGCCCTGCCGGTCTCCAGCAGGCTCTTGAGACCCGACAGGATGGCGGGCCAGCCCCTGGAAATGCTGTCGAGAAGCTTGCTGCCCGGGGCGAAGCCTTCATGCGTCACCGTCAGCTTCACGAGATTGCCGCAGGGCACCAGGGTGAAGACGACCTTGGTCGCAGCTTCGTTCCGCATCTCCTCCATCAGCTCGTGCTTGAACGTGTAGGAGAGCCGACGCGGCCGGTCGGCCTCCAGGATCTCGCCGGTGTCCGTGACCTTGCCGCCCATCACGAGCGCGAAAGGCGAGCCGACCTTCCAGTCGGACCTGACTTCGGTGTCGAACCAATAGGCCCTGGTGAATGCGCTGCTGGTGAGCGCCTCCCACAGCTTGTCCGGCGTGGTCTCGATATAGGTGACATAGACGAATTCCGGCTTACTCATCACGCTTCTCCAACTGGCGTTTCAATTCGCCGAGCGCGGTGAGCTTGCCGCGCTCGAATTTTTTGATCCAGCGTTCGCCGATCTGATGGATCGGCACCGGGTTGAGGTAGTGCAGCTTTTCACGGCCGTGCCTGATGGCCGTGACGAGGTTGGCTTCCTCTAGGACCATGAGGTGCTTGGTCACCGCCTGCCGCGTCATCGCGAGGCCCTCGCAAAGTTCGTTCAGCGTCTGGCCGTTCCTGGCGTGAAGCCTGTCCAGCAGCGAGCGTCGCGAGGCGTCGGCGAGCGCTTTGAAGACCTCATCCATGGCGGTGACAATAGGCAACCAAATAGTTGCATGTCAAGGGTCGCTTCATTCCGGGGCGGCGCGTTAGCGTCGAACCCGGAATCTCGAGATTCCGGATAACCGCTGCGCGGTTTCCGGAATGACACCTTGAGAAATCGTGTTTTGGTCGATCGCATTCGGCTGTGTTAGCCTCGAAGCTCAGCCAACACAGATTGGTTCCGGGAGGACATCGATGTTCCGTTGCGTTCTGACTGCTGCAAGCCTCGTCCTTCTCGTATGCAGCACCGCCGTTCACGCGCAGAAGCAAACCATCGGTGCGCCGCCTGAAGCGTCCAACATGAAGCTCGTCGGCAGCAATGATCTGCAGGCCCGCAGCGCCTATCAGCCGACCATCCATCACCAGGGCGATCGCTGGATCGCCTATATCGGCCATCACGGCGGCACCGACGACGTGCCGGCTCCCGTCAATCCGATGACGGGCAAGGCCGAGCCGAACGGAACCTCGATCGTCGACGTCACCGATCCCGCGCGGCCGAAATATCTGCGGCACCTGCCGGGGCAGGAGGGCAAGTACGAATCCGGCGGCGCGCAGATGGTGCGGGTCTGCGACGGCAAGACGCTGCCGAAGGGCGATCCCAATGCGGTCTACATGCTCAGGACGTTCGGCGGCGAGGCGCACGAGATCTGGAACGTCGCCGATCCCGCGAGCCCGGTGCTGATCACGCGGATCGGCGGCTTGAAGGACACGCACAAGAGCTGGTGGGAATGCGGCACCGGCATTGCCTATCTCGTTTCGGGCGCGCCCGACTGGCGCACGCGGCGGATGACGCAAGTCTACGATCTCTCCGACCCCGCGCGCCCGCAGAAGATCCGCGACTTCGGCTTGCCGGGGCAGGAGCCCGGCTCGACCGGCGCGGTGCCGACCGAGTTGCACGGGCCGATCTCGACCGGGCCCGATGGCAACCGCGTCTATTTCGGCTACGGCACCAACAAGGGCGGCATCCTGCAGATCGTCGATCGCGACAAGCTCCTGAACGGGGCGAAGGAGCCGACCCCCGAGAATCTGCGCTATCCCGAGATTGCGCGCATGCCGATGTCCGCCTTCAACGGCGCGCACACGACCTTTCCTATGCTGGACATGCCCATCGCCGAATTCTCCGAGGACAAGGACGGCAAGACCCGCGACATCGTCATGATCGTGGACGAGGCGATCCTCAACGAATGCGGCGAAGCCAGGCAGATGGTGTGGTTCGCCGACGTCACCACCGAGACGCGGCCGATGATGATCTCCAGCTATACCGTGCCGGAGGCGAGCGGACAGTTCTGCCAGCGCGGCGGCCGGTTCGGCGCGCATTCGTCCAATGAGAGCATGGCGCCGGTCTATTACAAGAAGATGGCTTTCATCGCCTTCTTCAATGCCGGCGTGCGCGCGCTCGACATCCGCGATCCCTATCACCCCAAGGAGGTCGGCTATTTCATTCCGTCGATCACGCAGGCGACCGACAAGCGCTGCATCCCGATCGAGGGCGGCGAGCGTTGCAAGGTCGCGATCCAGACCAACAATGTCGAGACCGACGATCGCGGCTACATCTACATCGTCGATCGCGCCAATACCGGCCTGCATATTCTCGAACTGACCGGCGCGGCTCGCGCGGCTGCCGGCCTGCCAAAAAACTGACGATGCGGCACGCGGCGATGATCGCGGGCCTGGCCATCGCGCTCGCTGCCTCCGGTGTCGGCGCCTATCAGCTTGCACCGTTGCCCGCGGAGCCATCGCCGCATTGGCGTGAGATCGCCTGGCCGTTCCCGCGCGACGGCTGGCCCGCAGGCCGCGCGTTTCGCTGCACGGTGGGTGGCTGCGAGGGGGCCGAGCTCTACGTCCGCGCCAAGCGCGGCTTCTGCAATTGCGACACCGGCGTTGCCGATGACGACGAGGTCGATCGCGTCGCCGATCTCGACCTCATCAGCCCGCGCTTTGCGGCGGTCGCGCCCGGCACGGTCGCGGGCGTCGCCGACATGAAGGGCCGCATCAGGCAATATGATCTCGGCATGCCTGGCGGTACGCACCACGCCGCCGGGCTCGCACTGTCGCGCCGCTGCGACCTGCTCGTCGCGGTCATGCAGGGACGCGGGGAGGCAGGCGCGATGCAGCGCGCGGCGCTGGCGTTTCTGGACACGCAGGAGATGAAGGGCTGGATGATCGCGGCGCTCGACGGAGGGTGAGGGGCGCGTGGGGCTTCCGCTTCACCGCTGTCATACCCCGCGAAGGCGGGGTATCCAGTACGCTGCGGCCTCTCCGTATCCCACGTACGCCTCGGCGTACTGGATACCCCGCCTTCGCGGGTGATGACACTGGTGATTGAGGAGCTTCCGTGGCCCGCGCTCATCCGGCTTCCGTTCCCGGCCGTCCCATGCATTAATACCTCCAAATCGCTCTCAGCCGAGTCTTCCCCATGATGTCCATGCAAGCCTATTTCGCCTTCCTCGCCGCCTGCATTGCGCTGGCGCTGCTGCCGGGGCCGATCGTCACGCTCGTGATCGCCAACGGCTTGCGTCACGGCACGCGCGCTGCGCTCACCAACGTGGCCGGCGCGCAGGCGGGCCTCGCCATCGTGATCGGCATCGTCGCGATCGGCCTGACCTCGCTGATGGCGACCATGGGCTATTGGTTCGACTGGGTGCGCTTTGCCGGCGCTGCTTATCTGGTCTGGCTCGGCATCAAGCTGATCTGGGCGCCGGTCGAGGGCGTCGAGGTCGACACGCCGCCTCCGCCGCCGCGCGGCGGCTTCTTCCTGCAGGGATTTCTGGTGCTGCTGTCGAACCCGAAAGTGCTGGTGTTCTTCGGCGCCTTCATTCCGCAGTTCATGGACATGAACCAGCCGCACTTTCCGCAGGTCGCACTGCTCGGTGCCACCTTCATGGTCACCGCCGTGATGACGGATGCGCTCTATGCCATCGCCGCCGGGCGCGCGCGAAAGTTCTTCTCGGCCCGCCGCACCCGGATGATGTCGCGCATCTCCGGCGGCTTCATGATCGGCGGCGGCATCTGGCTGGCGCTGACCCGGGCGAAATAACCCGATTTCGGGCCGGTCCGGCTTGAACCCTTCGCGGCGGCAAAGCGTCCAATCGGGCATTGCCGCCGACGAAGGATTTTTGCCGTGCCGAATTTGCCGCCGCTGGTTTACGCGATGCTGCTTGCGCCGCTCGCGCTCATCCTGATTGCCGCGATCGTCAAGACCTGGCAAGTGCGAGAGGCGCGAGGCTGGCCGCAAGCCGCGGGCAAGGTCGTCACCTCCGTGGCCGAAGTGCGCGAGGTCAAGGTGTCCGATGACGAGCGCGAGGACGGCTATCGCACCGAGAACCGCAATTTCGCGAATGTCACCTACGAATATTCCGTCGGTGGCCGCAAGCTGCGCTGCAATCGCATCTCGATCGGCGAGGACCTCGGCAATTTCCAGGTCGCCGAGAAGCTCGCGAAATATCCCGCCGGCAGCATCGTCACCGTCTATTACAATCCGCGCCACCCCGATCAGGCCGTGCTCGAGCGTGATCTGCCGAAGGGCCTGTGGGGCTGCCTCGGGATCGGCTCGGCGATCGTTCTCGCCATCATCTTCGGCTCGGTCTTCGGGCTGAACCAGAGCTATCAATATCTCGCGCGTCACATCGGCCGGCCCGATCTTGCCGGTCTCGTCGTCGCCTTCGGCGCGTTCGGCCTCGTCATCGCGCTGATGGCGTGGGCGGTGCGGCGGCAGGCGTCGATGGCGACGCGCTGGCCGGTCGTGCCGGGCACGATCAAGCTGTCGGGCGTCGAGGAGTATCACGAGGCCAGCGAGGCGGGCGAGGGGCGCGGCCTCGAGATGTTCGGCAAGCGGGTGACCTACACCTATCGCTACCAGAACATCAGCTACACCAATGAATGCGCGCGCGTCGCGGCGGAATCGCCCGAGTCCTCGGACGCGATGCTGAAGAAGCTGATGTCGCGCTACCAGGACGGTGCCACCGTCGAGGTGCGCGTCAATCCCGACAATCCGGCAGAAGCCACGCTCGACGCCCGCGCCGACGGCCGCATGGCCTACGTGCTGTGGGGCATTGCCGCGATCTTCGCCGCGCTCGCGCTGTTCGTCGCAACCCGCGGCGGCTGATATCCACCTCGCCCCGCAAGCGGCATGGCCATCGCATATGGCGCGATTTCGCCTGTGGCCATCCTTCGAGACGCCCGCCGTTGGCGGGCCCTCAGGATGAGGACCGGAGGGCGTTGCGCCCGTTTCACTAGGCTCCGATGCTGCTTAGCCTCATCCTGAGGAGACCGCGAAGCGGTCGTCTCGAAGGACGAGGCGTGCGCTCAACTCACCAACAACTCCGCCTCGATCTCGCCGAAGATCCTTGCCAGCCGTTCGGCCCATTGCTGCTGGCCCGTGTGGTCGGCGATCAGATCCTGCCGGATCTCGATGCCGGTGTTGACGAGGCCGCGCGCTTCGCCGTGGACGGGAATGGTGTAATCGGTGAGATCGCTCACGGCATAAGGCTCGTTATCGCCGACGACGAGATCGCCTTCGCCGCGCAGATGCCTTAGCAGCAGATGCGGCAGCACGGTGTCGCGGTTGTACAACGCGCCGATGTGCCAGGGCCGCGCGACGCCGGCATAAACAGGCGTGAAGCTGTGCAGCGAGACCAGCACGGTCGGCCGCCCGGCATCGCGGCGGGCGTCGATCGCAGCATCGATGCGATCGTGATAGGGCGCGAAGATCTCCCGCCGCCGCGCCTCGCGTTCTTCATCGAGGAGGGCCTCGTTGCCGGGAATCGCGGTCGCCTCGGAGATGATGGGGATCGAGCTCACCGCCGTGGGAGGCCGGTTGCAGTCGATCACAAGCCGCGAATAGCGCTGCGCGATCAGATGCGCGTCGAGCATTTTGGCCAGGCGGTCGGCGACGCCGGCAATGCCGATGTCCCAGCCGATGTGCCTGACCAGCTCGCGCTCCGGGATGCCGAGATCGCCGAGCGCGCGGGGCAACACCCGGCCGTAATGATCCGAGGTGAGCAGGAAGGGCGACGTCCCTGCCGCATTCACCTCATGCACGGGCTCGATGTCGCCCTCGCCGAGCAGCTGATCGGCCGCCTCGGCCGTGCGCACGTCCATCCTGATTGCCTATGAAACGATTACGTGTCTAAACGGAGTAACCTGATTGCACCGACGTCGCAACGTTAGAACAGCATGACCTCCGATCGCCTTTTCGTCTACGGCACCTTGATGCGCGGCTTCGACCATCCGATGGCGCGGCTGCTCGCGGGCCATGCGGATTTCCTGGGTGAAGCGACCTGCCGCGGCCACCTCGTGCTGGTGAAGCATTATCCGGGATTGCTGCTGTCGCATGCTGCCACCGACATCGTCCATGGCGAGCTGTTTCAGATGCGCGTGCCGGGCGAGCTCCTCGGCGAGCTCGACATGTACGAGGCCTGCGGCGAGGGCTTTCCGGAGCCGACCGAATATCTGCGCCAGCTGGTCGACGTGACGCGCGCCGATGGTGCCGCCGAGAAGGCCTGGACCTATGTCTACAACTGGCCGGTCACCGATCTGCCGCGCATCGAGTCCGGCCGCTTCCTCGATCACTAAGCCGATAGCACTTCCTTCACCACGCGCACGTCGACCTCGTGCTCGACATAGCTCCATTCCTCGGTCCGTCGCAGCATGCCCACGAGCTCCTCGAACAGCGAATCGTGCGCGGGGGCGAATTCGAACCAGGTGAGGAAGTCGAAGGGGCCGCCGAGGTCGCGGCAGTGGTGGAGCTGGCGCGCGATCGCGGGCAGGAAACGCATGCTGCTGGCGATGTGGTGCGACTTGTCCTCGAAGATCTTGCGGCGCTCTTCTTGGGTCAGATCCCACCAGGCCTGCGCCTTGCGGATCGGGATCAGCGCCGCGCTCGTCGCCTCCATCCGGCCGAGCCCGGCCTGCACGGTGATGAGCTGCTCCTTCTCGGCCCGCTCGGTGTAGCGCAGATTGCTGGCGACGCCGACCAGCCGCCAGGCATTGCGCGAGGGCACCAGCGGCAGCGAGACGGCCGCGCTGTCGGTCACCGACAGCGCAGGGACGAAGGGCAGGGGCTCGCCCGTCACCGGTACAATCGAGGTCACCCGCCAGCCCCCGCTCTGGCCGCCTCGGAACGTCCTGAACATGGGGGTATGGAAGCGTGGAACCGGGCGCGGTTCAAGCCTTCTGTCATTCCGGGGCGCGCGAAGCGCGAACCCGGAATCCATTTCTCCCAGCATTTCCGCGGCCCGATGGATTCCGAGCTCGCGCTTTGCGCTCCCCGGAATGACGGAAAGGCCTGTGAACAGCGCGCATAATCCTGACAAACCTGACTTTTAGGCCCGTCATCCCTATATCCCTCATCCTTCGCCCGACTCAAACGCTCGGCTAAACTCACACCATGCGCTTCACGCCCCAGTTCCTCGACGAGCTTCGTGCCCGGCTTTCGGTTTCCGAGGTCGTGGGCAAGCGCGTCAAGCTGAAGAAGGCGGGGCGGGAGTGGAAGGGGCTGTCGCCGTTCCAGCAGGAAAAGACGCCGTCCTTCTACGTCAACGACCAGAAGGGTTTTTACCACGACTTCTCCTCGGGCAAGCACGGCGACATCATCAACTTCGTGATGGAGACCGACGGCCTGCCGTTCGCCGAGGCCGTCGAGCGGCTTGCCAACATGGCGGGGCTGGCGCTGCCGGCGGTGACGCCCCATGCGGCACGCGAGGAGCAGCGGCGGCGTTCGCTCTACGACGTCATGGATCTCGCAGCCAAATATTTTGCGGAGACGCTGGCCTCGCGCGTCGGCGCCAAGGCGCGCGGCTATCTCGCCGACCGCGCCATCTCGCCCGCGACGCAATTGCAGTTCCGCCTCGGCTATTCCTCGCCGGACCGTTTCGCGCTGAAGGAGCATCTCGGCAAGCTCGGCGTCTCCGTCGAGGACATGGTCGAGACCGGCCTGTTGATCGGCGGCGAAGACATTCCCGTGCCTTACGACCGCTTCCGCGATCGCGTGATGTTTCCCATCACGGATTTGCGCGGCCGCGTCATCGCCTTTGGCGGACGCGCGCTGGAGAAGGACGTTCCCGCAAAATACCTGAACTCGCCGGAGACGCCGCTCTTCCACAAGGGCGACAACCTCTACAACCACCAGACCGCGCGGAAAGCGACCCATGACGGCAGCGCGCTGATCGTGGTCGAGGGCTATGTCGACGTCATCGCCATGGTCACCTCGGGTTTTGCAGGCGCCGTCGCGCCGCTCGGCACCGCGCTCACCGAGAGCCAGCTCGCGCTGCTCTGGAAGATGGCGGACGAGCCGATCCTCTGCTTCGACGGCGACCGCGCCGGCCAGAAGGCGGCGTATCGCGCGGCCGATCTTGCCTTGCCGTTCCTCGCGCCCGGAAAGAGTCTCCGGTTCGCGCTGCTGCCGGAAGGACAGGACCCCGACGATCTCGCCCGCTCCGGCGGGCGCGGCGCGATCGAGGAGGTGATCGGCGCGGCCCGTCCGCTCGCCGACATGATCTGGTCGCGCGAGCTCGAAGGCGGCAACTTTGCCACCCCCGAGCGCCGCGCCGCGCTCGAGGCGCGCATCAAGGAACTGACCAACGGCATCCGCGACGAGGTGGTGCGGCGCTATTATCGCGACGAGTTCGTCGAGCGGCTGCAGCGCGCCTTCGCGCCCGAGGGCGGTCGCGGCGGCTTCGGCGGCCGCGGCAATTTCCGCCAGGGCGGCGGTGGCCGCCCGTTCCAGCCCGGCGGCGGCGCGAATCGATTCGGCGGCCAGAGATTTGGCGGAGGGTTTGGCGGCGGGCGCCGCGGCCCGTCCGGCCCCACCCCGCTACCGTCCGGCCCCTACCAGGCATCCAGTCCCCAGCTGGCGGCGAGCCCGATCATGAAGGGCCAGCGCAGTGCGATCTCCCGCCGGGAAGCCCTGATCCTGCAATGCCTGATCAACCACCCCTGGCTGCTGCACGACCACCTCGAGGAGGTCGCGGCGCTGGAGCTGGCCCACCCCGAGGCCCACAAGCTCAGGGCCGGCATCATTGCCGCCTTCGCCAACGACCATCATCATTCGCCGGACCCTGAAGAGCAGGCCGAGAAGATGCGGGCCGACATCGAAAAAGGCGGATTTTCACAGCTTCTTCAAAGAGTTGAAGGTGGCATCACGACCGCGGCGGTGTGGGGCGTCCGCGAGGGGGCGGCACGCGACGACGTTCTCGCCACCTGGCACCAGCTCGTCGCCTTGCATCGCCAGTACCATTCACTACTTAGAGAGCTGAAGGACGCCGAGCTGGCCTTGGGGGAGGACCCCAGCGAGGCCAATTTGGCGTGGCTGCGTGACGTCAAGGCTCGGATCGGCGAAGTCGATGGCACCGAAGCCCTGATCGAGGGTTTTGGCGAGCTGTCGGGCCGGTTCCAGAAGAGCGTGTGATGAAAGAATCATGCGGACGGCCGTGGCCGGAACCGCTAAAAGACTCGCCAAATCCAAGGTTTGGCGACAAAAACAGGGTTAATCGAGGCTTAACGGTCTTGTAGCACTTTGGCCACCAGGCGGCCGCAGGCATAACAGACGCGTCAGGAATGAATCCGCGCAATCGCTGTTGGCACTACACCTGCATCCGCTGCGACAAAGAGGCTGACGAAGCGTTAGGCAAATCCGGCGAGAGAAAAGGTCGGGGTGGCGAGAGATATCCGCGCCGCCCTTTCCGTGTCGCGATCTGACGAAACGAGAGCGTCGAGCAACAGGTTCAAGTGATTTCACACGGGCGCGGCGAGCCGTCGGTGTGAAGCGCGTTTAGGAGCAATGGATGGCCACCAAGGCAAAGACGCTGCAGGCGAAGGACAAGGAAAAAGACGACAAGGCAGCGGATGCTCCGGAGAAGGATTCCCAGGACGCGCCCTCGCCGTTGCTCGATCTGTCCGACGCGGCCGTGAAGAAGATGATCAAGCAGGCCAAGAAGCGCGGCTTCGTGACCTTCGATCAGCTCAACGAAGTCTTGCCGTCCGACCAGACCTCGCCCGAACAGATCGAGGACATCATGTCGATGCTCTCGGACATGGGCATCAACGTCACCGAAGCCGACGATAGCGAAGGCGAGGAAGAGAAGGACGAGGGCGAGGACGAGACCGACAACGAGCTCGTCGAGGTCACCCAGAAGGCCGTCACCGAAGTCAAGAAGAGCGAGCCGGGCGAGCGCACCGACGATCCCGTGCGCATGTATCTGCGCGAGATGGGCACCGTCGAGCTGCTGTCCCGCGAAGGCGAAATCGCGATCGCGAAGCGCATCGAGGCCGGCCGCGAGGCGATGATCGCAGGGCTGTGCGAAAGCCCGCTGACCTTCCAGGCCATCATCATCTGGCGCGACGAATTGAACGAAGGAAAGATCTTCCTTCGCGACATCATCGATCTCGAAGCGACCTATGCCGGTCCCGACGCCAAGGCCGGCATGAACAACGCGATGATCGCTGGCCCCAACGGCGAGGGCGGCGAAGCCTCCGCCGAGGGCCAGGCGGCCGCGAACGGCGGTGCGCCCGCGCATGTCGCGCCGCCCGCAGCGCCGCCGTCGCCGACCCCGTTCCGCGCTGGCCAGCCCGCCCCCGGCGGCAACCAGGGTGGTGAGGAGAAGGATCCTGCGGAGTCCGCCGCCGAAGCCGACATGGACGAGGACGACGAGTTCGAGAACCAGATGTCGCTCGCGGCCATCGAGGCCGAGCTCAAGCCGAAGGTCGTCGAGATCTTCGACAAGATCGCCGAGAGCTACAAGAAGCTGCGCAAGCTTCAGGAGCAGGACATCCAGAACCAGCTCGAGAGCACCTCGCACGGTCCCTCGCTGTCGCCGCACCAGGAGCGCAAGTACCGCAAGCTCAAGGACGAGATCATCGTCGAGGTGAAGTCGCTGCGCCTCAACCAGGCGCGTATCGATTCACTCGTCGAGCAGCTCTACGACATCAACAAGCGCCTCGTCTCGCATGAGGGCCGCCTGATGCGCCTCGCCGACAGCCACGGCGTCGCGCGCGAGGACTTCCTGCGCAATTACACCGGCTCGGAGCTCGATCCGCGCTGGCTCAACCGCGTCTCGAAGCTCTCGGCCAAGGGCTGGAAGAACTTCGTCCACCACGAGAAGGACCGCATCAAGGACCTCCGTCACGAGGTGCATCAGCTCGCCGCGCTGACCGGCCTCGAGATCGTCGAGTTCCGCAAGATCGTGCACTCCGTGCAGAAGGGCGAGCGCGAAGCCCGCCAGGCCAAGAAGGAGATGGTGGAAGCCAACCTCCGTCTCGTGATCTCGATCGCGAAGAAGTACACCAACCGCGGCCTGCAGTTCCTCGACCTGATCCAGGAAGGCAACATCGGCCTGATGAAGGCCGTCGACAAGTTCGAGTATCGCCGCGGCTACAAGTTCTCGACCTACGCGACGTGGTGGATCCGGCAGGCTATCACGCGCTCGATCGCGGACCAGGCCCGCACCATCCGCATCCCCGTGCACATGATCGAGACGATCAACAAGATCGTGCGCACGTCCCGCCAGATGCTCAACGAGATCGGCCGCGAGCCGACCCCGGAAGAGCTGGCCGAAAAGCTCGGCATGCCGCTCGAGAAGGTCCGCAAAGTCCTCAAGATCGCCAAGGAGCCGCTGTCGCTCGAAACCCCCGTCGGTGACGAAGAGGATTCGCACCTCGGCGATTTCATCGAGGACAAGAACGCGATCCTGCCGATCGACGCCGCGATCCAGTCGAACCTGCGCGAGACCACCACGCGCGTGCTGGCGTCGCTCACTCCCCGCGAAGAACGCGTCCTGCGCATGCGCTTCGGCATCGGCATGAACACCGACCACACGCTGGAAGAGGTCGGCCAGCAGTTCAGCGTGACCCGCGAACGTATTCGTCAGATCGAAGCGAAGGCGCTGCGCAAGCTGAAGCATCCGTCGCGGTCGCGGAAGCTGCGGAGCTTCCTGGATAATTGATCGTAGATTGCGAGCCGGACATGCCCGGCCGTCACTGTCAAAAACGGCGGGTGTAGAACCCGCCGTTTTTTGCTTTTGCATTTGAGGAATGCGGCGTGCCAAACTACTTCGAATACAGGGTGATTGGCTAAGAGATGACGCCCAACGACTTTATCAAAAAATGGAAGCACGTTGCTCTTACAGAGAGGGCGGCTGCACAGTCCCATTTTCTAGATCTATGCTCCTTGCTGGGTCACGAAGATCCTGTTTCCGCCGATCCAAACGGGGATTGGTTCACCTTTGAGAAGGGGGTGACAAAGACCGGCGGGGGATCGGGTTTCGCCGACGTCTGGAAACGTAATTACTTCGCGTGGGAGTACAAGAAAAGGAAAAAGAACTTGGACGATGCTGTTGCTCAGCTCGTCCGATACGCATCCGCTCTTGAGAATCCTCCGTTGCAAGTTGCTTGCGACACAAGCCGCATCGTAATTAGAACCGCTTGGACTAACACTGTTCCAAAGACTTATGAGCTTGCGCTTGAGCAGCTGGCTGACCCAACTAAGCTTGACATTTTACGAGCAGTTTTTTTCGCTCCTGAGAAGCTTAGACCGAGCGAGACCCGTGCTGGAATCACTAAGGATGCTGCCGACAAATTTTCAGCCATCGCATTGCGTCTCCAGGGAATGGGTACCCCAGAGCAGGTGGCGCACTTTGTAAACCAGTTAGTTTTTTGCTTTTTTGCAAACAGCAGAGACATCCGGCTCTTGCCGGAGGGGCTGCTGCCGAAACTGCTTGAGCGCGCAGCAAAAGCGCCTACGCGCTCAAAAGAGTATTTTGACCGGTTCTTCTCGGCCATGCAGACCGGCGGAGAGTTTGATCTAACAGATATCGTCTGTTTCAATGGTGGGCTATTCGATGGTCGTCGTGCCCTTCAGTTAGATTCCGGCGATGTCGCGCTTCTCCAAACAGCGGCTGCTCTAGACTGGAGTCAGATTGATCCGACAATTTTTGGTACGTTGTTTGAGCGTTTTCTCGATCCGGCCAAACGCTCCCAGATTGGAGCTCATTACACCGATATTGAGAAGATTCTACTGATCATCGAGCCTGTCGTATTGGAGCCTCTTCGGGAAGAGTGGAGCGTAACCCGGCTTGAAATCGAGGGCCTGCTGCTAGGCACGACCAAGCCGCCGATGCGGGCCAAGCCGCGCCGTCGAATGACGCCCCATGAGGCGGCTGAGGAAGTCAGATCGCGCTATCTGGAGCGCCTCCGAAAGGTAACTATTCTCGATCCAGCGTGCGGGTCCGGAAATTTTTTGTACCTTGCTCTCCAGGGGGTTAAAGATATTGAAAACCGCGTGAATTTGGAGTGCGAGTCTCTTGGCCTCGCCCCGAGGGCGTTAATGGTAGGCCCTGAAATTGTGCACGGGATCGAGCTGAATCCCGTTGCCGCCGAACTCGCGCGCACCACAATTTGGATCGGCGACATTCAATGGCGCCGTCGCAATGCGATATATTCCGAGCCCCCGCCAATTTTGCGACGACTGGAGTCCATCGAATGTCGAGATGCCATCCTCGATGGATCTCGTGGCGCGCCCGCGCTCTGGCCACCTGCAGAATTCATAATTGGTAATCCACCATTCTTGGGCGGAAAGTTGCTTCGGTCGGGGCTTGGAGATGACTATGTCGCTGATCTTTTTGCTGCCTATCGCGGCCGAGTCCAACCAGAGGCCGATCTGGTCTCGTATTGGTTTGAAAAGGCCCGGGAGCAGCTGAGCCTTGGCCAGAGCAGGCGCGTCGGCCTTGTTTCGACGAACTCTATCCGGGGCGGCGCGAACCGTCGGGTGTTGGACAAAATTCTTGAAGTTGACGAAATTTTCGAAGCTTGGAGTGATGAGCCGTGGATCGTTGAAGGCGCGGCTGTCCGAGTTTCGTTGATCTGCTTCGGAGTTGGGAGTCACGGAAAGGCGTTTCTGGACGGTAAGCCAGTTTCGCAGGTGAATGCAGACCTGACGTCGGGCGCGTTGGATCTGACGAGAGCCAAAAGACTGGATGAGAATCTTGGATGTGCCTACATGGGGGATACCAAAGGTGGCGCATTTGATGTACCCGGGGAATTGGCGCGCGCCTGGCTCGCACTGCCCGTGAATCCAAATGGTCGACCAAATTCCGATGTTTTGCGACCGTGGAGAAACGGACAAGACGTTGTTCGACGTCCGTCCGAGAAGTGGATTATCGATTTTGGATTTGACATGACGGAGAAGGAAGCCTCCTTGTACGAAGCTCCCTTCCAGCACATCAAAGAGCATGTCTTCCCTGAGCGTTCGACGAACCGACGCGAAGCGTATCGCTTAAGATGGTGGCGCCACGTTGAACCGCGTCCAGCCCTAGTCAAGAAGCTCAGCCGACTTGCACGCTTCATCGTTACTCCGACTGTGGCAAAGCACCGAGTCTTCGTATGGTTGGATCGGGAAATCTTGCCGGATCATCAGCTAATTGCGATTGCGCGTGATGATTATACAACCTTCGGCATCTTGCACTCTCGTTTTCACGAGCTTTGGTCACTGCGTTTGGGTACGTGGCTTGGTGTCGGAAATGACCCACGTTACACCCCGACAACCACCTTTGAGACTTATCCCTTTCCAGAAGGCCTAACGCCAAACGTATCCGCCAACAGCTACTTGGATGATGCGAACGCGCAAGCGATCGCACGGGCTGCGCAACGCCTTGATGTTCTAAGGGCCGCTTGGCTAAATCCGTCAGATATTACTATCTCAGAAGGAGAGGTGGTTGCTGGATTTCCCGCTCGGATACTGCCGAAAGACTCTTCTGCTCTGGCTACCTTGCGCGAACGGACCCTAACCAAACTTTACAATAGTCGCCCGCAGTGGCTCATTGATGCGCACCGCGATTTAGATGCTACTGTTGCGGCTGCGTACGGATGGAGCCAGGATGTATCTGACGAGGATGCGCTTTCGGAGCTGCTTAGCCTAAACGTGGCACGATCGGGAGTGCCGCCAGTTGTTCCTGGAAAACCTCACGTAATCGGTCGCGCCTCATTTGCAAAGATCAACGAAGTCGAGGGAGTGGTACTTAGCGACTCCATGAAGAGTGTTTTTCGCGAGGTTGATCGAGAACATGAGACGGCAGAGGAGCGTCGACGTGCGATCAAGCGAAAGCTGAAGCAGATTACTCCGTGACATGTACGAGGTTGATGACAATCGATACTGCTATCCAAACAGCATGGTGCTGAAGAACAAGGCCGACCTTCGAACGCAAGACGAACTCGCTAAATTCGAGACCTTGATGATCACTCAGCGTTCTGATGAGCCGCTGCCGGTTGCGCGACATTTTAACGTAAAGCACTACCGAGCTGTCCACGCTCATCTCTTTCAAGACGTGTACACTTGGGCAGGACGTCTGAGAACGGTTCGGATATCGAAGGCGGGGAGTATGTTTTGCTACCCAGAGAATATTGGAGAGCAATTACGACTTCTGTTTGCGAGCCTTAGTCTTGAAAATGAATTTCGCGATCTGGAGCAAGAATCATTCGCGCGGAAAGCTGCTCATTTTCTCGCTGATCTGAATGCAGTCCATCCGTTTCGGGAGGGAAACGGACGAACACAAACTGTATATTTAAGTGTGATCGCTAACCAAGCAGGGCACCCATTGGACTTGGAGCGCCTGCACCCAAATAAGATGATGAGTGCGATGATCGCGAGCTTTCATGGGGATGAGGAGCCCCTTGTGGCTGTTATCCTCGAGCTAATGAGGCGTCGATCGTAGCGCATTCCGCCCTTGGGCCAAATGTCTAGAATCTGCAACAGGTTCAATGAATCGCGAACCACAAAGTCCGACATTCTTGTTTTAGCTGACGCTTTGCGTGCCGCGCTGTTGGCCCCTACTTCTTCTTCGCCCCGACCCGCTCGAGCCGCTTGATCTCCAGCACCGGCTTGCCGCTCTTTTCGGCGATCTCGCGGTCCTGCTCCATGATGAAGGCGCGGGCGGGTTCGTCGCCGTCGAGGCCGCCGAGCAGCTCTGAGGGCACGCGGCGGTTGGAGCGCTGGGAATCGTCTTCATAGAAGACGTTGAAGAAGGCGAATTCGCCTTTGGGGTTGGTTCCGGGTTTCTTGGCCATGGCGGCTTGTCGTCGATTGCAGGGCCGCAGTCAAATGACTTCGGCGGCGGTCGACCTCCGCCCGGGCGCGGCCTGGCTCGGTGCGGCTGATTGAAATCCGGCTGCGGGAGGGGGAAACGAGCGCCGGGTACTAATGCCGCCGGCCAGGTTCCTTCGCTAAAACACCCGGCCTCAATAAACGGCGGGCTCGGAGCCCGCCGTTTATTTTGGTCTTCAGTGTCGCCCGGGGCTGGCGGGGCGACAACCTAAAATAGAAGGCTATAGAAGACGCTCTGCGATGGCAAGGCAAATCATGGCGCGTCGGTGTCGCAGCGAGCGCATCAGATATGCGCTGCTTGCGATCTGCGGTTCCCGCGTGCGTCGAAGCAATTGTTTGGATCGTCGAACTACTTTGTTCATCTTCGCAGGCCGCGCAGCGCCGCGTGTGTGACGTGTTGTGCCGCAAGGTGCGCCAGCCTGCATGTCTTCCCGTCGACGTGCAGACACTGTGACCTGATGTGCGCGATTGCATCACCGCCGGGCATCTCATTGCGCGCGCGAACGCTTCGTCACTTCCTGCACGGCGAGCCGCGCTCCGTGTCCACCGCCTTTGCTGCTGTCCTCCTTGCGCCCCTGCGCCATGATCGCGCTGCCCATCGCGGCCGAGCCGAAGGTGATGAGGAAGGAGGCCAGCAGCAGCGCGAGCGCGATGCCGGGCGAGTTGTCGGCGAAGATCAATTCGCGCAGATGTCCGGGATTGAGCCAGAGCAGGCCGCCGACGAGAATCGTCGCGGCGCAGGCGCCGATCGCAAGGTTGATGGCGAGCAGGCGGAACAGCGGGATGCGGAGCAGGGCGCGGGTTGGCCTGTTCTGATGGTCGGGCATGGCCGGTTGCCTCGGACTATGTCGAGCGCGGATGACGGAGTGAATGGATGTCTGCACCCATCTCACGTCGTCCGTGCCGCGATATTGACCCGCATCAAACCCGGACGCAACGTTTCATGGCGCGACCAGCTCGACGCGCCGGTTGAGTGCGCGGCCGGCATCCGTCGCGTTCGAGCCGACCGGCGCCAGCAATCCGACGCCGGCGGTGCGCAGCCGCGTCGGCACGACCCGAAAGCTTTTCACCAGCTCGGCCGCCACCGCCTCCGCGCGTCGCTTCGACAGATCGAGATTGTACTCATAGGCGCCCTGGCTGTCGGTGTGGCCGACGATGAACACGCTGAGCTGCGGCTGGCTCGCGAGCAGCTTTGCGATCTGTTCCAGCGTCGGGCGGCTTTCCGGTTTCAGCACCGCCTTGTCGGTGTCGAAATAGATGCCGTAGAGCGCGATGTGGCCGGTCTCGCCGAGACCCTTCGCCATCGCGGCGGCGTCGACCATCTTGTTCGCGATGGCGCCGAGCTCGGCGACGGTGACCTGCGCGGTGATGTCCTGGTTGTTCTGGCTCACGATGACGCTGGCATAGGTCTCGCGGCCGCCTTCGGCCTTGCGGCCGGCGACATAGCGGTAGCTGAAGCCGTCGACCCACATCTGCGGCACCGGCAGCGTGTCGATGCTCTCGGTGAAGGGAATGCCGCCGCAGGCGTCGGTGTCGCAGGCGAGCAAGGTCTCGAAGCCGGCCTTGGCGAGCTGCGTCTCGAAATTGCGCGATACCTCGAGGATCGAGGGGCCCGGATTGGTGCGATAGGCGATGCGGATGATGCGGCCTTCGAGCCGCCGCGCATCGGTCGGCTGGCCGTCTTTGAAGCTTGCGGCCTGCATTCGCGTCGCGTCAAAATCCTTCACGACATAGCCGGTGACGACGCTGCCGGCGAACCGGCCGATGCCGGGATAGTCCCGCGCGCCTGCCACGTCGCGCGTCTGCGCGGAGGCGGGAACTGCGGGAAGAACGAGCAGGGTGGCAAGGACGAGCATTCCCGGGATGTTTTGTGGCGCGGACATCGGCACTCTCAGTCGGTTGCGGGGGAGGGGACGCAGGGCCTGAGACAATGGCTTGAGATATTAGTCTCGCCTGCCGTCCCGCCGGTTCTAAGCGGCGGAGCATTCCCGGCCCGATCGTCCCGATCCGCCGCGGCCGACTTTACGCCGCCGGTGCGGAGCGGCCGGCCGTCTCGCGCTGCTGCGCTGCCTGCCTTTCCATCATGGTCTGCCACAGCGTTGCGATGCTCGCCTGCGTCTGCGGCGCGATCAGGCAATGGCCCTCATGGTCGAAGCCGCAGAGCCGAACCGCCGGATCCTTCCTCACCTCGATCAGCGCCTGGTTGATCATCTCCAGGCACGTGATGACCCCGTTGATGTCGGGCAGGCGGGTGTGGTGCAGGATATCCATCAGGCGGAACGTCATCACCGCGGGCTGGCCGAAGCTGATGCCGGGACGGCCGAGCTCGAGCAGCACGTTCACGGCCGGAAGCACGCCCCTGATATGCTCGAGCACGCCAGCGGCGTCCTCCACGCTGCAGGCGACGAGATGGGAGGCCTGGGGCGGGATGGTCACGGGCGCGCGAGGGCTGAGGCCAAGCGAGCTGATCACCTCCTGCTCGATCCACTGCCGCACCGCTGCGGGGGCATTGCGGATCTGCTCGGCGGTCAAGGTAATTCCGGTCATGGGCGCTTCTCCTTCGCGGCTCCTGCTCGCGCCAATTTAGGAAGCGGGGCGTGAGACAGTTTGATGCGGATCAACTCTGTCGCTTTGACGCTCGCTGCTTTCCCGGGCATGATCTGCGCGCTGCTTCGCGCCACTATTTTCCTCAAGGGATTGCTCCATATGCTGAGACTGCTTCTCGCCGCCGCGTCCGTCCTGTGTCTGGCCGGCGGAGCGGCGCAGGCCGCGCGCTGCGGCGGCGACTTCAACGCGTTCGTTGCCTCTATGGCGCAGGAAGCACAGGCAGCCGGCGTCTCGGCGAGCGTGACCAATTCGGCCCTCAGCGGCGTCACCCCCGACGGCGCGGTGCTCGCCTTCGACCGCCGCCAGCGCCACACCTTCAACAAGAGCTTCGAGCAGTACGTCTCGACCCGCGTCGGCCCGGGCCGCATCAATGGCGGCCGCGCGCTGTTGCAGCGCCACGCCGCGCTGCTCTCGCGCATCGAGCAGCAGTTCGGCGTGCCGCGCTATATCCTGATCGCGATCTGGGGCCTGGAGAGCGATTTCGGCAAGGGCGATATCGGCAAGATGCCGGTGGTCCGCACGCTGGCGACGCTGGCGCATGATTGCCGCCGCACCGATCTGTTCCAGGGCGAGCTGCTCGCCGCGTTGAAGATCGTGCAGCGCGGCGATCTCCCCTTGCGCGACCTCATCGGCGCATTCGCCGGCGAGATCGGCCAGACCCAGTTCCTGCCGTCCTCCTACATCAAGTATGGCGTCGATTTCGACGGCGACGGCCATGTCGACCTCCGCCACAGCGTCCCCGACGTGCTCGCCTCCACCGCGAATCTGCTGCACACCAACGGCTTCAAGATGGGCCAGCCCTACGGCGAAGGCACCGCCAATTTCGAGGCGATGCGCGAGTGGAACAGGGCGGTGATCTATCGCAAGACCATCGGCTATTTCGCGGATCGCCTCGCGGGGCAGTGAGGATCCACGAAACCGGTGTCATCGCCCGCCTTGTGCGCCCTTGCGCACTGGGGCGGGCGATCCAGTACTCCGAGACAGCAGTGATTGAGCCGAGAAGCCGCGGCGTACTGGATTCCCCGCCTTCGCGGGGAATGACAGTAGGGCGGGCGTTATCTCGTAGGATGGGTAGAGCGTAGCGAAACCCATCGCACGAAATCACGTCCCCTTCGCCATCTTCTCCAGCCGCCGCTGCAACGGCGCCCAATACGTCGCCGGGCGGAAGCGCTGCAGCAGGTCCATGAATCTTGCGTCGCTGCCGATCAGGATGCGCTGCTCGTTCCGCTCGATGCCCTTGATGATGCGCAGCGCGGCATCCTTCGGCGTGGTCTTCGCCGCGTTTTCGAACCGCTCGATCGACTGCGCGCGCCGCGCATTGTCGGTGACGCCGACGCCGGTGCGGGAGTTGCGCGCGATCGCGGTGGCGACGCCGCCGGGATGCACGACCGACAGCTTGACCGGACTGCCGGCAACGCCGAGCTCATGCCGCACGCTCTCGGAAAAGCCGCGCACCGCGAACTTCGCCGCCGCATAGGCCGATTGGCCGGGCGGCGCGATGATGCCGAAGATCGAGGAGAGGTTGACGATGTGCGCCTCGTTCCTCGTCTTCAGATGCGGCAGGAAGGCGCGCGTGCCGTGCACCACGCCCCAGAAATTGATGTCGAACAGCCAGTCCATCTGCGCCTGGTCGATCTCCTCGAACGAGCCCATCAGCGCCACGCCGGCATTGTTGACGAGAATGTTCAGCGCCGGATGTGCGGCGATCGCTTCGCTCGCGAACTGGGTGATATCCTCGGCCTTGCCGACGTCGACGCGGTGGACGCTGACCTTGCGACCTTCTCCGATCTCCGCGGCCAGCGCCTTCAGCCCTGCCTCGTCGCGATCGGCCAGCGCCAGGTCGCAGCCGCGCTGTGCAAGCTCGATGGCCAGCGCCCGGCCGATGCCGCTGGCGGCTCCCGTGATGGCGGCGGCGCCGCGAATCGCAGTCATGATGTCCCCCGTCAAGTCCTGATGCGGGAACTATGCTTTACATTTTTTCAGAATGGAACCGAACCACATGGGAATTTGCTCCTTAACTTACGATACGAAAGCAAGCATTGGGAGACGCTCATGGGACAAGCACAGCCTTTTCGTGCAACCGCTCTGATCGTTGAGGACGACCCCATGCAGCGAGAGATGCTCAGTCTCCTGCTGGAAGAGAGCGGCTATCAGGTCATCCAGTGCGAAAGCGCCGAAGCAGCCCAGCGCGTGCTCGACAAGAACGCCGGCGCGCTTTGCCTGATGATGACCGACGTGCAACTGGCCGGCCGCATGAACGGGGTCGAGCTTGCCCACGTCGCCAAGGATCGCAATCCCAAGCTCGACGTCGTCGTCACCTCCGGCCGTCCGCTGCGACAGCCCTTGCCCGCGGGTGCCAAGTTCTGGGCAAAACCCTGGGCGCCGCTCGACGTCCTGCGCGAAGCCGAGATCGCGCAATTGTCCTGAGACGAAGACGGCTTCACCGGTATCAAGTCCGTCATCCTGAGGTGCGAGTGATGGGGCGCAAAGCGCCCCATCGGGAGCCTCGAAGGATGAACGGCCGAGATGCCGCGACAGCCGGGCCGTCGCCCTTCGAGGGCCGCTGAAGAAGCGGCCGCCTCAGGGTGACGGATCAGAAGTCGCTTTGTGGTGGTTAGCGCGTTCTTCGCCCGTTATCCCGTAGCGCTCAACCGACTTCCCCACTGCGAGGCCGGGTGATAGCGTTAGGCCATGTCCTGGTCCTTCCTGCTCACCTCGCTCATCGTCGTCGCCTCGCCCGGCACCGGCGTGCTCTACACGCTGGCCGCGGCGCTGACGCGCGGCTCGCGCGCCAGCCTGGCTGCCGCCTTCGGCTGCACGCTCGGGATCGTGCCGCATATGTGTGCCGCGATGCTGGGGCTTGCCGCCGTGCTGCACACCAGCGCGTTGGCCTTCGCCGCGCTGAAATGGGGCGGCGTCGCCTATCTGCTCTACATGTCCTGGCAGGCGCTGCGCGAGACCGGGGCGCTGTCGGTCGAGGGCAATATCCGCGAGCGTTCGAGCGGCCGCGTCATCGTCACCGGCTTCCTGATCAACATCCTCAATCCAAAACTGTCGATCTTCTTCCTCGCCTTCCTGCCGCAGTTCATCGCCGCGGACGAGGCCCATGTGCTGGCGCGCATGCTGGAATTGAGCGGCGCCTTCATGGCGATGACCTTCGCGGTGTTCGCCGTCTACGGCCTCTGCGCCGCCTCGGTGCGCGAGCGCGTCATCTCCCGCCCGCGTGTCATGGCCTGGCTGCGCCGCAGCTTCGCGGCGGGCTTTGCCGCCCTCGGCGCCAAGCTCGCGTTTGCGGAGCGGTAGGCTTCTTCTTAAGGTCGCCCGTGACTGGGGCATTTGCGCTTGCCGCCATCCTTCGAGACGCCCGCTTAGGCGGGCTCCTCAGGATGAGGGCGGAGTGCGTAGCGGCAGCTTCAAGGGGCACAGTGTTGCTTAGCCTCACCCTGAGGAGACCGCCGGAGGCGGTCGTCTCGAAGGGCGAGGCGTGCGTTCAGGTGCAGCCGCTGTTGGCCCTTGCGCGGTCGTAGGATTGAGAGAGCCAATAAAAAAGCGTGCCCTGTGCCCGCTGCCTTTAAACTCAGAAACGCAAACCCGACGCCCGGGCGGAGCGAACTCCACCCGGGCAAAGAACAAGCCTCGTTACTTCTTCTTCGCCTTCTTGGCCTTTTTCGCCTTCTTCTTCGTCGCCTTCTTCGCTTTCTTAGCCATAGGATCCTCTTCAGGGTTAATGGTGAAACGCGACACGAGGGATGCTAGGCGGAGGGCCAGCCTCGCAACATCCTCGACGACAAGCTCAGCAGATTCGCAGGCCGCTGCCCCGCGCTGTCACATCCGTGTCATCGCGTTATCCACAGCTCAGATGCATTTTGGGGTGATTTTGCTCCGCGAATCCGCATCGACGGCGCCGCCGTGTCATCGCGGCCGACACGCTTAACGATCCGCCAACGGCCGCGCCATTCATGAATCCAAAACCAAAGTGGAACTTTCGACGATCGCAGTGAGACTCCATTAAGCGCAACCGGCGCATGGTCTCCGCAAGAAAACGGGGACGGGGTCATGGACGGACGGCTGCCAGGGACGGGGGGCGCGACGCTGCGCGTGCTGCACGCGTCATGCTGAACGTACCCACCTTGTGGACCGTCTTCGTCGTCAACTTCCTGGCGCTCGGCGTGATCTGGGCCTACGTGACGCGGTCCTATCCGAAATTCGCCGCCGCGCGGTTCTGGATGGCATCGTCCTTCGTCGGTGCGACCGGCGCGATGACGGCGCTGATCCGGCTCTTCATCGACTCTTCCCTGCCGCTCCTGCTCGGCGCCGGCGGGGTCATCGCCGCGAGCTGCCTCGCCGCCATGGGCATCCAGCGCTTCTACGACCGGCCGGTTTCTTGGCGCCTGATGTCGGCGACGGGAGGCCTCAGCCTTGCCGGCGTCGCTCTCTTCATGGTCGGCTTCGAGCACATGCAGCTGCGCATGCTCAGCTACACGCTCGGTCAGGCCTTGCCGCTGGTACTGGCGCTGCGTCTGTTGCTCTGGCCGCCCAAAGGCCGCGCCAGCCCGGGCGCGCGGCTGTCCGGCATCGTCATCCTCGCCATTCTCACGATCCTGGGGGCCCGCACGATTGGTAATCTGCTCGGCTTCGATCTGTCGGCGAAGGCCGGCGGCCAGGTCCATGCGGTGATGGTGCTGGGCCTGATGTTCCTGTCGATGACGCTCAATTTCGGCTTCCTGCTGATGGCGATGGACCGCCTGCGCGGCGAGGTCGCCGATCTCGCGCTGCTCGACGATCTCACCGGCGTCGCCAACCGGCGGCATCTGTTGCAGCGCCTGTCCGAGGAATGCGCCCGCTCGGAGCGCAGCGGCGCACCGTTCTCGCTGCTGGTGATCGACCTCGACGGCTTCAAGACCATCAACGACACCCACGGCCACGCCGCAGGCGATGCCTGCCTCCAGCACTTCACCCTGATGGCGCAGACGCGGCTTCGGCCGGGCGACATGCTCGCCCGCACCGGCGGCGACGAGTTCTGCGTCGTGCTGCCGTCCTCGTCGCTGCGCGAGGCCGCCGGCATTGCCCGCCGCGTGCTCGAGGTCTGCCGCCAGGATGCCGAGGCCTGCACCGGCAGCGACATCCCGATCGCGATCTCGATCGGCGTCGCGCAATGGGATGCCGGCATCGGCGCATACCCGGATCGCCTGATGGCCAATGCCGATCACGCCCTCTATGCCGCCAAGAAGAACGGCAAGAACGACTTCGCCGTCTACGATCCCGTGCCGTCGCTGTCGCCCGACGCTCTCGGTCCGGACTTCGGCCAGCGCACTTTTGCGTAAGGCCGTGCTACATCAGGGGCCGTGACTGGATCCCGCATGATGATGTCTCGCCTGCTCGCGGCCATTTTCGCCGCTCTCGTTCTGATCTCACCCGCCACTGCCGCCGACTCCGACCTGACGAGGCTCGCGCGCGGCTCCGGCACGCCCGACATCCCCGGCCTCAGAATCGTCTGGCTCGCGCCCTGGGGTGACGTCCGCAACGCAAATCCCTGGCGCAACGTCATCGTGCACCAGACCGAGGGGCCTGCGGGCTCGGCGCGTGGCGGCGCGGCCGAGCAGGCCAAGAAGCCGAC
Organism: Bradyrhizobium sp. U531; assembly: GCF_051710265.1. NCBI lineage: Bacteria > Pseudomonadati > Pseudomonadota > Alphaproteobacteria > Hyphomicrobiales > Nitrobacteraceae > Bradyrhizobium > Bradyrhizobium sp. U531. The sequence continues at coordinate 24,659 of NZ_JASVEN010000018.1, read as the reverse complement.
ACGCCGCGGCGTCACGGTGTGGGTGGAGACCGACGGCACGGTCTATTGGGCCGTCGCCGAAAACCTGGTGCCGACCCACGGCGACGGCGCCAACCGCAACGACAACAAATACATCGACAATAGCGCGACCTACCGGCAGGTGGTGCGCGACAATTCGATCGGCGTCGAGTTCGCCGGCAACTATCCAGATGTGACGACCGGTCCGACCGAAGCGCAGGTCGCGGCGTGGAGGATTTTGGTGAAGGTGCTGCGCGCGCGCTACGACATTCCGCTCGACCACGTCTACGCGCACAACTGGATCGACTACAAGGACGCCCGCTATTGCGAAGGCTGCTGGCTCGCGACCCTGGCGCGGACGTGGGGGGAGTAGGCGGCATCCGGGCAACCGGCGGCCGAGGCCGCCGGCGCCGAATGGCCGAGTGACGAGCCGTCCTCCAATCAGGAGAACGCCTTGGGGAGGTCGGCCGAAGGCTTCGTGACGATCTGATGCGCATCGCGCCAGATCACTTCACGCTGGTGCGATGTTGCGATCGCACGCACCGGCAGGCCGCCTTCCTCGAGCAGCCAGGCGCAATAGCGCGCGCGGCTGACCGCCTCGCGGGCTCGGGGGTCGAACCAGCAAATGCCCCAGATCGTATCGCGCCGCTTGAAGTGCCGCGCGATACGTCCGGGAAGCGGCAGATGCTGCCCGAACCAGTTGAACTGGTCCGATAGCTCGTGCCGAATCCAGTCGGGGCAGTTGGTCCGGTCGAGATACCAGGACGCACGAAAGAAGCCGCTCTCCACACGGCTGCGCGGGTGGATGAGCGGTGTCACGAACCGCAAATACATGACGACACGGCGCAACGCTGCGCGTCACGCCCCTCGTAACCGAATTGAATGAATGGAAGAACGGCCGCGAAGCGGCGTTCAGCTCATGGCCGGCTGCCGGCGACCTGAAGGTGGCGGCGGTCGGAACGTGTCGATCTCAACTTCATGCCGCCTCCCCTTGAAGAGCGTGAACAAAGCGGCGCGCAATTGCGCCGGGGCGCAGCACATACACCAGGCGCAGCGCCGCGACAAGCGGGACGACGGCGACGCGTCGACCGCAATCTCACACCGGCTGCGACATCCAGTCGAACAGCCGTCGCATCAGGCCCGGCCGCTGCGGCAATTCCGGCGGCTCGTCCGCGGCCAGCACGCGTTTGAAGAAGTAATCCAGGAACACCATGTCGTTCGGCTCAGTGACGGTGAACTGCTCCTCGCCGAAGAACACGCTGTAGCTGAAGAAGAACGGGCCCATGATCGGGATCGTCGCGGTCGACGCGTAGTCCTTCGAGATCACGAACTCCGACGGCTCGAGCCCGTGCTCGCGCATTGCCTGCTCGACCAGCGGGAGCTTGCGCATGAACTGGGCGGAGAATCCGCCGACGGTGGATTGCAGGATGATCGACACGGTGTCCGTCCAATCGATGCTGTCGGTCCGATCATGTTGCGTCGGTCGATCGGCCGCGTGGGTTCAAATCGGGACGGTTTTAGGACGGACGCGGAGCGGGGACTGTGAGCGTCGTCTCATTGGCGCGGATCCTTCTGGCAAGCTTCTCGCCGATTGCAGCCACCACCACTGTCATCGCCCGGTTCAACCGGGCGATCCAGTATTCTAGAGGCCCGTGTTGAGGATCTCGCTTCTGCCATGTCCGCCGCGGCGTACTGGATGCCCCGGTCGAGCCGGGGCATGACACCGAATGCGGAGCTGCACCCCGCATCATGCAAGCCAACAAAAAAGCCGGCGTTGCCGCCGGCTTTCCGTCTTTTTCGATCCGCCAGTTTCTGGCGCCGTGAAAACCGCGCTTAGTGCGCGGCTTCCAGCGCGGCCTGTTCGGCCCTTGCGATCGTGCCCTTGACCGCGGACTGCACCTTCTCGAAGGCGCGGACCTCGATCTGGCGGACGCGCTCGCGCGACACGCCGAACTCGGCGGCAAGATCTTCCAGCGTCATCGGATCATCGGCGAGGCGGCGGGCCTCGAAGATGCGGCGTTCGCGAGGATTGAGCACGCTCATGGCGCCGTTCAGGGCGTCACGGCGTTCGTCATATTCCTCGTGCTCGGCCAGCATGGCTTCCTGGTTGGGCGTGTTGTCGACCAGCCAGTCCTGCCATTCGCCGGCTTCGCCGTCGTCGCGGATCGGTGCGTTGAGCGACGCGTCGCCACCGAGGCGGCGGTTCATGTCGATCACGTCCTGGTCCGTGACGCCGAGGCGCTTGGCAATGATCTTCACCTGGTCGGGGCGGAGATCGCCCTCGTCCAGCGCGTTGATCTTGCTCTTCGCCTTGCGCAGGTTGAAGAACAGCTTCTTCTGGTTCGCGGTGGTGCCCATCTTCACGAGCGACCAGGAACGCAGGATGTACTCTTGAATCGACGCCTTAATCCACCACATGGCGTAGGTAGCGAGACGGAATCCCTTCTCGGGTTCGAAACGCTTCACCGCCTGCATCAGGCCGACATTGCCTTCCGAGACGACCTCGGAGATCGGCAAGCCGTAGCCGCGATAGCCCATGGCGATCTTGGCGACGAGCCGCAGATGGCTGGTGACGAGTTGGTGCGCCGCGTCGCGATCGTCATGCTCGCGCCAACGCTTGGCGAGCATGTATTCCTGCTGGGGTTCCAGCATCGGGAACTTGCGGATCTCGGCGAGGTAACGGGATAGGCCGGATTCCCCATTGAGGATCGGCAGAGCAGCGGTACGGGCCATACTGAAGCCCTCCAAGGTTCAGGCCCCCGATAGCGGCGGGCCAGGCAGACGACCGCTGTGTTAAAGCCGGCCGTAGCTGCGATGTTCCGCGTTGGTCATTTCCAACGCAGGCGCAATATACCCCATGGGGGGTCAAAAAGGGAAGGATTGCTGACGTCACGTCCCCGTGTGGCAGCTATAATCTTTTGTAATGTAACGCTTTTCTTAAAGGGGCTGCGTCATAGCGCCGCTTTGAGGGCGCCCTGGAGGAGAAGCAAATCCTCCGGCAAAGGCGCTTCCCAGTGGAGTAATTCTCCCGTTCTCGGGTGCTCCAATACCAGCAGATAAGCATGCAGGGCCTGCCGTCCGAGCGCGGCGAGGGTGGCCTGCGACTCGGCCCCGAGCTGGTTCGCCTTGGTCTTGAAGTGCGGCCCATAGACCGCATCGCCCATCAGGGGATGGCCGATATGGGCGAGGTGGACGCGGATCTGGTGGGTGCGCCCGGTCTCGAGCTCGCAACCGATCAGCGAAGCGATCGGCTTGCCGTCGCGTCCGGCAAAGCTCTCCAGGATTTCCCAATGCGTCACCGCCTCGCGGCCGCCCTGGCGTACCGCCATCTTCTCCCGCGCATGCGGATGGCGGTCGATCGGCGCGTCGACGGTGCCACGGTGCCGGCCCGGCACGCCCCAGGCAAAGGCCATGTAGCCGCGCCGCATCTCGCCGGTACGGCCGTGATCGGCGAACTGCGCCGACAGCGAGGCGTGGGCCATGTCGTTCTTGGCGACCACCATCAGCCCCGTGGTGTCCTTGTCGAGCCGGTGCACGATGCCGGGCCGGCGCACGCCGCCGATGCCTGAGAGCGAGGCGCCGCAATGGGCGATAAGCGCATTCACCAGCGTGCCGGTCTCGTGGCCGGCGGCGGGATGCACCACCAGCCCCTTGGGCTTGTTGAGAACGACGATGTCGTCGTCCTCGAACACGATGTCGAGGGCGATCTGCTCGCCCTTGGGCTCGGCGGGCGCCGCCTCCGGCACCTCGATTGTGATCGTATCGCCGGATGCGACGTGATAAGCGGGGTCGCGGATTTGGGTCGCTTCTTGGGTCGCCTTCAGGCTCACCGCGCCCGCCAGGATCAGGGCTTTGAGCCTTGATCGCGACAGGTCCGGCAGGCGCGCCGCCAGCACGCGGTCGAGCCGGGCCGAGCCCTCGTCGCCTTCGACCACGACCTCTAACCTCTGCGCTGAACCCGGGCTTGCCATGACGACGTCTGATACCGCTGTTCCCGAACCGACCCCCGAGCAGGCCGCGCTGTTCGCGCGGGTGCGACGGATGATGCTGATCGCGGGGTTGACCACGGCGCTGGCTGTCTGCGCCGTGCTGATCGCGGTGGGCTACCGCCTTTTCAAGTCGGAGGGAAGGGCGGTCGAGCCGGTCGGTGACGTCACTGCCATCCTGCCGAAGGGCGCCAAAATCGTCTCCACCGGGGTCGCCGGCGACCGCCTCGTGGTCACGCTGGATCTTGGCGGGGTCACCGAGATCCGCACCTTCGACGCCCGCACCCTGAAGCCGGCCGGACGGCTGAAATTCGCCAATGAGCCGTAAAAGGCCCGTCGGGGTCCTTGCGGCGAACAAATTTCGAGGCTATTGGCTAGCCCTCACGCTCCCTTCGTCTAGCGGTTAGGACGCGGCCCTCTCAAGGCTGAAACAGGGGTTCGATTCCCCTAGGGAGCGCCATTTTCTTGATCCAGCCCTTCCCCTGATCGTCATTTGATTGTTCCACCCTTGGGGTGAGCCCGTGGCATTGGCGATCAATATTCGGGCCGACAACAAGTCAGCAGGCGAGATCGAGCGGTTGTGGAATCAGGTTGCGGCGTTCGAGGTCGAGCCCTCGATGCGCGCCCTCGGCTACAGACCTCATTTTACCTTTGCGATCTACGACGGACCTGAGATCGACGAGAAGGCTGCGTGGGATGTGATGCAGGCAGCCATTGCCGGCGAAACGCAACTGCGGATCGCGTTCAACCGAATTCGCTGGTTCGAAGCCTCTCCGCTCGTGCTCTGGGCGGAGTCGGAGGCCGACAAAACCTTGGCTCGCATCCATGGCGCGATCAGCGCGGCCATCGATCCCGCGCACTGTCGTCCTCATTACCGGCCCGGCGCCTGGACGCCCCATTGCACGCTCGGCACCGCCATTGCCGACGAACGGCGCGATGATGCGATTGCCTTTGCACGGGCGTTTGATCGCAGCATCGAAGTGCTGTTCGACGTCGCGGATTGCGTCGTCTTTCCGCCGGTGCGGATCATTGCCGAGCGAAAACTGCCGTCGTAGTTCGTCGCTTCGGCGTGAGTGATCACATACATCGAACGCGTGCCTTGCAGTCGCCTCTCACGCCGTCGTGCCGTCGATGGACCGCCGGATCACCTTCTGCACTTCCGTATTCGACAGGAACAAATCGTGGTTGACGATGCCCCAGCCTTCCGCTGACGCATCGACCACGCGCACGCCGAGCCGCGCGATGGCGGCTTTCTCGGCGGCGCCGACCCGCGTCATACCGCCGGCAAGCTGACCCGACAGCGCCAATGCGCGATCGTTCGTCGAGGCGATCACGGTGATCTTGCCGGCCAGCGGGCCGATGCGCTGGATCGCCGACGAGAACACGTCCATGTCGATGTCGGGCGCGGCAAACACCACCGCGCCGATCTTGCTCGTGACGGTATCGCCGTATTTCGCATGGAGCTGACGCAGGCTTTCGAGCGTCAGCATGGTTCCCATGCTGTGCGCGACGATGTTGACGCGGCCGCCGCTTGGCGAGGACACCAGCGCTGAGAGCACGCGCTCGAAATCGTCACGCGACCACATCGCGCTGTCGCGGTCATAGGCGTAGTCGAACAATCCGGCCTTGGAGGGCCAGGCGAACACCATGGTCCGGCCGCGGAACTTGATCGCATCGGAGAGATAAGCGCCATCCAGCACTGCTGTCTCGAACGTCTGCTTGAAGCCGTGCACATAGATCAGCACGTCGCCTCCGCCGGCCTGCGCCGCGAGATCGCCGGCGTCGGCCGGCGCGGGTTCGATCCGATCAAGACGCCAACCGCCAAGTCCAACCGAGGCAAGCGAAAGACGGCTCTCGTCCGGCGCCACCAGCTTGGCCCGCGCGACCGTCATGCTCGTCGCGCGCTCCGGACCGAACCAGGGCTTGGCGCGAGCACCATTCACGGGCTTGCGCGTGGTGGCGACGAGCACCGTCGAGTCGACCGAAAGTGACGAGGCATCGTAGCGCGCGCCGGTCGCACCGAGGCCAGCGCAACCACCGAGCGCAAGCGCGCTCCCCGCCGACATGAATCCGCCGAGCAAAGCGCGGCGCGAAATGGAATGATGAGAGTCTCGTTGCAGCAAACGTCGGACGGTCACACGGAACCTCAGGGAACTTTGCCCACCGTAACGCCGCCCCGTGTGGCTCACTGAATGACAATGGGGGCGAGAAGACGGCGGAGCCGCCTCGCGTACGTCGTGGTGTTCGAGTGATTGCCCGGTCAGTCGACGATCTCGATGGAATGGACCTCGCACCAATCCCGCAATGCCCGCTCTGTCGCCTTGTCCCGATAGTCATGCCAGGCATCGATCGCTCCCCTTCGAGAGAGCAGGGTCTTGAACTTCTGGTAGGCACCGCGTTTGCTGAAGATGTAGCGAACCTCGTCGAGGTCATCAGGCAGGCGCTCGCGGGCGAAAGCCAGCACGAGGGGCCTGCCGAGGCCGAAATCGCGTGAGTTCGGGATCGGCAAGTATTTGGTCTCGTCTTCGATATCGTCAGGCAGTTCATCTTCCTCTAGGTCTTGCAGACTGTCGTCGTCGAATTGGTAGTAGACCTTTCCTGTCTCCCTGCAGACGAAGGTGTGGCACTCCCCCATGCCGCCGCCGACGTCGCCGAACTCGAAAGCCTGGAGGATGTCTTTGAATTGAACGGGCATGGATACCCCGCTAGCGAAGCGATGCCGCAATGTCGGCGATGGACCTGAAGAGTATAAGCGCATCGTCCTTCGAGGCGATGAACCCGCGTCGCGACCAAAACGCAGCAGCTTCGGCGTCGACCGCGTTGACAACCAGCGCGCGTCCCCCGATCAAGCCCGCGGCCGTGACGCAGCGCTGCAGCGCATGCTTGACCAGGCCGGTGCCGATTCCTTTGCCGATCCAGTTCTCGTCGGTGGCGAGCTGCCCCAGCAGCAGGCATGGCACGGGATCTGGGGGCTGACCGGTCCGTATCGACCTCGGCAGCGTCGACGGGACGATCGCCGTCGGCGCAAGGCCATAATAGCCGATCACCCGGTTCATCTCGTGAACCACCATGACGGCCGTGAACCCCTTTTCCTGATTGGACAGCGCCCGCGCCTTCAGCCAGCGGTCGAGCGACGGCTTGCCGCAGGAAAAATCGTCGAGATGGTGCGCCGGCGTCAATGGTTCGGGGGCGGAGATCGCCAAAGTTCAGCGCCTCTTGCCGGAGCTTTTCTTTTGTCTGGACGCGCCGTCCTTATGCGAGTTGGCGTCCAAATCGCTGGAGGATGCTTTGCTCTCCCATGGCGCAGCGCGACTGAAGAGTTCGGCCATTTCCGGCACCGGGGCGACCGGACCCGACAATGTCGCCATGAACGCCTTGAACCCGGCCGGACTCATGCGAATGGGCACCGTCTCCATCAGCACCTCCTCGGCCGCGCGCACCGCCGCGTCGCGCACGAACTCCGTGCGCGAGCGCCCGCGCAGCGCCGCGGCGCGGTCGATGATAGCAATGTCGGTCTCCGGCATCCGCATCGAAAGCGGATGCTCCTTGCGTTCAACAGCTCGCGACATGATGAGGCTCCATGGCGGCATCATACATATTGTAGCGCATTTTACAATACAATCCCAAGAGGCACCGCGATGGCCGAAACACCCGCTCCGCTGTCAACCCCGTCCCTCAAAAATATTCCACTTTACCGAAATTCGGTTTTGTCGTATGTGTCGGCCATCGGCGTTAAAGGCGGAGCTTGCGCGTGCAGGGCGAGATCACCTCGTGAGCATGCGTGGCCTGCGAAGACGAACGGCGCTCTCGCGTACGGCGAAACCGTGTGGTCCTGGCCGTCGTTGCTACGGTCAATCCTCTTGCGGAGATGCCAGCGAGCCCAACCGGGCAGACTGCATCATCCAATCCGCGGGGCGAGGGAGGCCAAAGGAAAGTTCGGCTCCCGGGAGAGCACGGCATAGGCCGTCAAACCATCGCGCAGGGAAGGCCTGGTTTCGGCTGCCCTGTGACTCCCCTGTGCATTGCGTGTGCATCTGTTCAGCACGGGGGTCTTTACGGGTGCCAGCCGGCGCCCGGCCTTCCCTGCGCCCTTTCTTTCGAGGAGGTGTGACGAAAAGCATCACTCGGGCCAATCATGCCGCGAGGACGCGCATGCTTGTCTGCGGCTTGCCCGCGAAGTGATCTCCCCGGGCAATTTCTCCAAGTGATCTTCCCTATCAGCATGCTGCGTCGGCTTCAGTGGAGGTGGTGGTCCGTTCCGGAATCTGCCTTGATGCGATTTCGAGGTGGAGGAGTGACGAGATGAGCGGTTTGGTGATCTCTGGCGGCCGGGTGGTGGATCCCGCGAGCGGGATGGATGCCGTCGGCGACGTGGCGGTGATGGACGGCAAGATCGTTGCCGTCGGCACGGGCCTCGGCGGCGCCGAGCGGGTGATCGACGCCACCGGCCTCGTGGTCGCGCCCGGCTTCATCGATCTGCACGCGCATGGCCAGTCGATCCCGGCCGACCGCATGCAGGCGTTCGACGGCGTCACGACCACGCTCGATCTCGAGGCCGGTGTGCTGCCGGTCGGCTCCTGGTATGAGCGGCAGGCCCGGAAGGGCCGCGTGCTGAACTACGGCGCCGCGACCAACTGGGCCTTTGCGCGCATCGGCGCGATGACCGGCTCGAATGCCGAGAGCTCGCTGGAGGCGTTCGGCAACGCCATGCGCGATCGTCGCTGGATGGACAATGTCGCGACCGACGCGGAGGTCGCGGGCGTTCTCGATCGCCTTTCGCGCGGCCTCAACGAGGGCGGCATCGGTATCGGCATCCTCAATGCCTACGCGCCCGGCGCCGGCGTGCAGGAGCTGACGGCAGTGTGTCAGCTCGCCGCAGCCAAGGATGTGCCGACCTTCACCCACGTCGCCTTCATGTCGCGGATCGACCCCGAGAGCGCGGTCGAGGCCTATGTCCGCCTGATCGGCTATGCCGGCGCCACCGGCGCGCACATGCACATCTGTCATTTCAATTCGTCGAGCAAGACCGATATCGAGCGCTGCCGCGTGCTGATCGAAAAGGCGCAAGGACAGGGCCTGCCGATTACCGTCGAGGCCTATCCTTACGGCACCGGCTCGACCGTGCTGGCTGCGGCCTTCTTCAGCGACCCCGACTTCGTCGAGCGCAACGGCACCGGCTATGATTCCGTGCAGCGCGTCACCGACGGCTATCGCTTCCACGACCGCGAGGAGCTTTTGAAGGCGCAGGCGGAGGAGCCGTCCTCGCTGGTGCTCTGGCACATCCTCGACACCGAGCACAATGCGCATCACCGCGACCTGCTCGACATGTCGGTGCTGTATCCCGGCGGCGCCATCGCCTCCGACGCGATGCCGTGGACGACGTCGGACGGCAAGACCTACACCGGCGATGCCTGGCCGCTGCCTGATGATGCCACCTCGCATCCGCGCTCGGCCGGCTGCTTCACGAAATTCATTCGCGAATGGGTGCGCGAGCGCAAGACCGTGTCGCTGCTGGAAGGCGTGCGCAAATGCGCGCTGATCCCGGCCGAGATCCTGTCGCAAAGCACGCCCGCGATGCGCGCCAAGGGCAGGCTGGCGAAAGACGCTGACGCCGACATCGTCGTGTTCGACTACGAGAAACTCTCCGATCGCGCCACTTTCACGGCGATGAATCGTGCGTCCGAGGGCGTGCGCCACCTCGTCGTCAGCGGCCAGCCGCTGATCGCCGACGGCGTTCTCGACGTCGCCGCGCGGCCCGGAAAACCCGTGCGCCGTCCCGTCGCCGAGGGCTGATCCATGCCGGTCCCCATTCTGCTGGTCACGGGCTTTCTGGGGGCGGGCAAGACCACGGTGGTGAACCATCTGCTGGCGCATGCGGGCGGACGGCGCATCGCCGCCGTCGTCAACGATTTCGGCGCGATCAACATCGATGCGGAATTGATTGCGGGCGCCAGCGATGGCGTCGTCAGCCTCGCCAATGGCTGCATCTGCTGTTCGCTCGAGGGCGATCTCCTGCGCACGCTTTCGACACTGCTGCGGCGCGATCCGAAGCCGGACACTATCGTGATCGAGACCAGCGGCGTCGCCGACCCCGCCGATATCGTCCGCAACCTGATGGACCCCGTGATCCTGCGCGAGGCGCCGCTGGAGACGGTGCTCTGCGTGCTCGATGCCGGCACGCCGCCATCCGCGCTGGAGGACGCCCTTCAGCGCTCGCAATTGCGCGTCGCCGACATCGTGGCGCTGACCAAGCTGGATCTGGCGGAGGAGGGCGCGGGAGATCGAATGCGCGTAGCCATTCGCGCCCAGCGCGTTCCCGCGGTGGTGGTCGATGCGAAGCACGGCGAGATTCCATCCGCGCTGCTGTTTCCCGCGCATGCCGCTCGCGCGCCCGCGCCGCGCGAGCCCGGCCCGAAGCGCCCTGCAGAAGAACGCTTCGAGACCTTGAGCTGGACCTCGGAGCACCCGCTCTCGCTGCCGCGCCTGCAGCAGGCGATCGGCAAGCTGGCGCCCAAGCTGGCGCGCGCCAAGGGCCTGTTCGAGACGGTCGAGCAGCCCGGCCGCCAGATGGTGTTTCAGTTCGCCGCCGGCCGCGCCACGCTGGCCCCGGGCGATGCGTCGACGCCAGGCGTGCCGCGATCGCGCATCGTCTTCATCGCCGAGCTCGGCGTGCTCTCGAAGGCCGAGCTCGACGCGATCATGGAGGGGTGCGTTGCTCCGGCGTGAGGCCCGCGCGATGCTTCAATCCTCCGCCGGCAAGCCATCTCCGTGCACATACCAGTCCGCGCGCGACGTCCATTGCACATGCCGCTCGGGCGCCGCCCGGAGCGGCTCGTCGAACGCGCCGGCATGGATGATCGCCTCCCGCCCGCTGCGCGTGAGATGCGGCATCGGGCTGCCGCAAGACTTGCAGAACGCGGTGGCAAAGCTGCGCGCGTTCGGCAGGTCGAAGCGCATGACCGACGCCTCGCCGCGCAGCCAGCGCAGTGCCTCAGCCTTCACGATCACCTCGCAGGAATGGGCGGTGCCGGTCGCCTTGCGACAGCGCGAGCAATGGCAGTTGAGGAAACGGTCGAACGGACCCTCGACCTCGAAGGCGACCCCGCCGCACAGGCAGCTTCCGCTGAATGCCGTCATCTCACTTTCCCTCGAACTGTGCTCCCGCTTGGAGGCGGGAGGCGCCTTGCGGAACTTGATCCCGCCACTCATCAAACCTTGCCGTGCGGCAATTCTCAAGACGCCCAGTCCAGGCGCCTCACGCAAACTGCGCGATGCCGTGTCCGACCGACCAGTTCTCCTTGGGCGCATCGAGCACGTTGACGAACACGTCCTCCGGCCGGATTCCCGGGTTCGCGCCGAGACGATCGGCGATCTGGCGATACAGCGCCTTCTTCTGCTCAGGCGTGCGCGAGGCGAATACGGTAATCTGGATCAGCAATGCGTCGTCGCTGCGCGCGATGCCGTAACCGGTGCCGCAGCGGAAGTTCGCCGGCTCATGCTCGGTGATGGACATGAACGCGTCGTCCTCGGGCACGTCGAGCGCTGTGCGCATGGCCTGGTAGAGGCCGTCGAGTATCGCCTGCCGGTAGGCTTCGGACTTGCCGGCGCGCATCGCGATGTGAAGCAGAGGCATGAGCTGGTCCCTTTGCATGCGGGCGCGATCCGGCGGGGCGGGTCGCCTCGCCGGGTTCGTCCGATTGACGGAACGGGCTATCAATCCCGTCTGGTTTTTGACACGATGTCGAGAAAGCATGTTTTTGACATCGTGTCAAATATACCGAGGAGCTGGATTTGAGGCCGCGCGAATTCGATCACGACGAGGTGCTGCGCATCGCGTTCGACCAGTTCTGGCGCAAAGGCGTGCGCGGCACCTCGCTGTCGGACATCGCGCGCGATGCCGGCGTGCAGCGCGGCAGCCTCTACAATGCCTTCGGCAGCAAGGAGGCGCTGTTCCTGCAGGCCTATGAACGCTATGCGGGGGATTATCTCGCAGCGTTGCAGAAGGCGCTCGGGACGGGCACGCTGCGCAAGCGCCTCACTTCATTCTTCGATCTCACCATCGGCAATTTCCGCTCCGGCACGCCGCCGCGCGGCTGCCCGACCACGCGCGGGCTGATGGAGCTCGGCGCCGCCGAAGGCGAGGGGCTGGATGAAGACGCGCGCGAGGCCTTTGCGAGCCTGATCGCGCGCATCACGGCATTGGTTCAGGATACGTTGTCGGCGGGCGCGGCGCGCGGCGAGTTCGACGGCAATGCCGCGGCCGCAGCGCTGCACATCATCACCGTGACGCGCGGCCTCGCCGTGCTCGAACGTGCCTTCGGCGACGAGCCGCAATTGCGCAAGATCGCCGCGCACACCATCGATCTCGTGCTCGGCCGGAAAGGAGGATAGATGTCAGCACAGCGCGAGCGCGTTCACGGCCCGTGTCGCCGCAGCTTCATTGCCGGAGCCGACGAGCTGGCCGACGATGGATTCGATCTCGCCGGGCCGCTTGCGGCGCGCGACCGTCAGCAACTGCATCAACTGCGCCTCGTCCTTCGACAGGCGGCGGCACGACGGGGGCATGAAGCACAGCTCGCAAGGGCGGCCGCTGCGCAGGATCCTGACGAGCGCGGCGGCGCGGGCAACCAGCAGCGGACTGTCGGAAATGCCCGGCGCTTCGTCGGCATAGCGATAGGCCGCTTCCCAGCAATCGGACGCGCCGGTCGTATAGGCCGCGCCGATGAACCGGAACAGCGACAGCGCGACACGGCAGAACTCGTCGCAGCTCTCGATGCAGGGATGCGACGCAAGCGCGGCCTGCAGCGGACAGAGTCGCGCCTCGCCGCTCTCGGGGGATGCCACTGCTGCGCAAACATTCGAGGTCATCGTCATCTCATCAGTGCAATGTCGGGCTGCCGACCAGCCAGCTCTTCATCGCCATGGTGCGGTCGTGGTTGACAGACCGCAGCTGCCGGTCGGGCAGGATGAGACCTGCCATGCGGAAGATCGTCGCCAGCCCGCGCACCGGCGCGAGCGCCCAATCGGCGCCGACCGGCGGCAGCCAGCTCTCGAAGCGTTCGCGCGCGATGTCGATGCGGTCCTGCTGTGCCGCGGCGATGGCGTGCAGGATTTCGCGCTCGCTGTCCGACATGCGCGGGCAGGTCGGGCAATGCACTTCGATGGCGGTATGGGCCGTGCAGGCGAAGATCTCGATGATCGATTCCAGCGAGAGCACGGCATCGCCCACGCGAAAATGGTCGTACACGTCCTGGATGTCGGCCGCGGTCGGCACCGCGCCGCCGCTGCGCGCCTTGGCGCGGAATCCCCAGATGAAGAGCCGTTCGGCGGCGCTCAGCGCCGGCAGGTCCAGCGACCCGCGATGTGTCGATTGATGCATGGAGCCTCTGGCATCTGCAGCGCGCACGCCGCCTCTGATCTGTGCCGATCGTTCGGCCAGAGCGTCCTCCAAGTCAACGCGCGCAAGCGCGATATCGAGGTCTTCTAGAATCGCGACCACGGAACCGCATCACTGTTTGGCCGGGTAGTCCCGCGAAACTACGTAGAACGAGTCCAGTCTTGAACCGTTCAAACCGTACCATGTTGCCGCATATCCCGGCGAAAACGTACGCGTGAAGCTGGATTTACGACGCCTTAAGCCAATCCGGCGCATACCAGATCAATTCGGGCGATGGTCGAATTGCCTCAAGACATTGATTGCACGCGGGCTTCGCGAGTTGCTGCGCCCCACTCCCAGAGAGAATGATTGTGCTGAACCAGATCTCGATCCGTACCAAGCTCCTGAGCGCCGTCATCGCGATGGCGGTGGCGATCTGCTGCGTCACCGGTATTGCGCTGTGGTCGATGTACCAGCGGATGTATCAGGACAGGATCAACGTCCTGAAGGCCATGGTCGATGCCGGTTACAGCCTCGCGGAGAAGCTGGAGGCGGCCGCCGTGGCGGGCCAGGTGACGCGCGAAGAGGCGCAGGCGCGCTTCAAGGACGCGCTCTTGAAGATCCGCTACTCCGGCGACGAATATCTGTTCGCTCACAGCTACGACCAGATCGGCTTCGCTCATCCGAGCCCGAAGCTGATGGGCAAGGACGTCTCCGTCATCAAGGACAGCAACGGCGTTCCCGTCATTCCGGCGATGCTCGACATCGTGCGCAAGCAGAACGAGGGCACCTACGCCTATGACTGGCCGTTGCGGCAGGACGATCCGAAGACGGCGGTGAAGCTGTCTTACGTCAAGGGCTTTGCGCCGTGGAAGATCTTTGTCGGAACCGGCGTCTTCGTCGACGACATCTGGACCGACTTCATGGCGATGGTCTGGAAGATCGTCGGCATCATCGCGCTGCTCGCGCTTCCGGCGATCGGGCTCGTCGGCCTCGTCGGCTTTGCCGTCAGCCGCAGCATCCGCGGCGTCAGCGCCGCGATGCAGGCGCTGGCCGATGGCGATCTGTCGATCGATTTGCCCGAAGCCAAGCGGGCCGACGAGGTCGGCCAGATGGCGCGCGCCACGATTTATTTCCGCGACCGCATGGCGGAGAGCGAGAAGCTGCGGACCGAGCAGGAGAAATTGCGCCTGGATACCGCAGCCCAGCGCAAGCAGGACATGTATCGCCTGGCCGACGATTTCGAGCAGGCGGTCGGCACGATCATCGAGACGGTGTCGCAGGCCGCCGGTAATCTCGAGAGCTCCGCGGGCACCCTGACCTCGACCGCCGACAGGTCGCAGGACCTTGCCAAGACGGTGACGATGGCCTCCGGCGAAGCCTCGACCAACGTCCAGTCCGTCGCGGCGGCGACCGAGGAGCTCAGCTCCTCGATCACCGAGATCAGCCGGCAGGTGCAGACCTCGGCGCGCATGGCCGGCGAGGCCGTCGCGCAGGCGCACAAGACCAACGAGCGCGTCAACCAGCTGGCGCGGGCCGCGAGCAGCATCGGCGACATCGTCGCGCTCATCAACGGTATCGCGGCGCAGACCAATCTCTTGGCGCTCAATGCCACCATCGAGGCCGCGCGCGCGGGCGAAGCCGGCCGCGGCTTCGCCGTGGTCGCCTCGGAGGTGAAGCTGCTGGCCGAGCAGACCGCCAAGGCCACCGGAGAGATCGGCGAACAGGTCAGCGGCATGCAGGCGGCGACCGGCGAATCCGTCGCGGCGATCAAGGAGATCGGCGACACCATCGGCGGCCTCTCGGAGATCGCCTCAGCGATCGCCGCAGCGGTCGAGGAGCAGGGCACCGCGACGCAGGAGATTTCGCGCAACGTCCAGCAGGCGGCACACGGCACGCAGCAGGTGTCGACGGGCGTCGCCGACGTGCAGCGCGGGGCGTCCGAGACGGGGGCCGCCTCGTCGCAGGTTCTGTCCGCGGCACGCTCGCTCGCCACCGACAGCGCGAGCCTGAAACAGAAGGTCAGCTCCTTCCTCACCTCCGTCCGCGCGGCTTGAAAATGGCCTAAATTCCGGGAACCGGAATGCTTAAAGCTTTGCTAAGGAGATCGGGATAAATTGGCATATCTGTACCGCCAATTTTGCGAGCCCCGATGTTTTTCTCCCGCATCAGTTTCAAGCTGGTTCTGATTGTCGGCATCAGCCTGCTCGGCATGATCGCACTCGTGCCGATCGCGCTTTCGACGCTGCGTGCCCAGATGGTCGCCGATCGGCAGGCCAAGACGCAGCACATGGTGGATGTCGGCTACGGCATCCTCACCCATTACCAGAAGCTCGAGAGCGACGGAAAGCTACCGCGCGAGCAAGCTCAGGCCGCCGCGATGGCCGAGATCAAGAGCCTGCGCTACGACAAGGTCGAGTATTTCTGGATCAACGACATGACCCCCAAGATGGTCATGCATCCGATCAAGCCGGAGCTCGACGGCAAGGACCTGTCCGGCATGAAGGACCCCGCCGGCAATGCGCTGTTCATGGGCTTCGTCGATGTCGTCAAGAAGCAGGGCGCGGGCTTCTATGGCTATCTCTGGCCGAAGCCCGGCTTCGACCAACCGGTCGGGAAGATCTCCTATGTGAAGGGCTTTGCGCCCTGGGGCTGGATCATCGGCACCGGCATCTATCTCGACGACGTCGACGCCGTGTTCCGTCAGAACGCGATGACGTTCGGCTATGTCTGCCTCGCCGTGCTGGTGCTGGTCCTCGTCGCCTCCTTCCTGATCGGACGCGGCGTGACCCGGCCGCTGGCGACGATCACCGCGCTGACCGAGCGCCTCGCCGCCGGCGACAGCGCTTTCGAGGTGCCCTACACCGATCGCAGCAACGAGGTCGGCGCGCTTGCCAAAGCGCTCGCCGTATTCAAGGACAACGCCTCGACCGTGGGCCGGATGCATGCCGAGCAGCAGGAGCTGAAGCAGCGCGCGGACGGCGAGAAGCGCAAGGCGATGGCCGATCTCGCCGGCAAGTTCGAGGCGAGCGTCCAGGCCGTCGTCCGCGACGTCTTCAACGAGGCGCGCGCGATGCAGCAGGCCGCGCAGGGCATGTCGGAGACCGCGAACAAGGCGAGCGACCGGGCGAGCTTCGTTGCCACCGCCTGCCAGCAGGCTTCGACCAACGTGCAGACGGTGGCCTCCGCCGCCGGCGAGCTGTCGTCCTCGATCTCGGAGATCAGCCAGCGCGTCGCGCAGGCAGCGTCCGTGGCCGACAGGGCTGCCGCCGACGGTCAGCGCACCAACGACACCGTGCAGGGGCTGGCCGCGGCCGCGCACAAGATCGGCGAGGTCATCGACCTCATCAACCAGATCGCCTCGCAGACCAACCTGCTCGCGCTCAACGCCACCATCGAGGCGGCGCGGGCGGGCGAAGCCGGCAAGGGCTTTGCGGTGGTCGCGAGCGAAGTGAAGTCGCTGGCGAGCCAGACCGCGAAGGCGACCGACGAGATCGGCGCGCAGATCAATGCGATCCAGGCCGAGACCAATCAGGTCGTCGGCAACATCGAGAGCATCCGCGCCACCATCATGGAGGTCAACGAGATCTCCTCGTCGATCGCCGCCGCGGTCGAAGAGCAGGGCGCGGCCACGCAGGCGATCGCACACAGCGTGCAGGAAGCCGCCTCCGGCACCGACCAAGTTTCGCAGAACATCTCCGGCGTCACCGATGCCACGGCGGCGACCGGCCAGGCCGCCGGCCTCGTGCTGCAATCGAGCGGCCGCTTGACGCAGAAGCTGCAATCGCTCGAAACCGAGGTCAACGCCTTCGTCGCCGGCGTGCGAGCGGCGTAACGACCGCAATACGTCTGCTATTTCCGCGTCGCGGCATCGGCCGCGACGCCGCTGCTGTTTTTCTTGACATGACCTCTGCCGTGCTCGACGTGTAACGATGTCGATCGACGGCAGCGTTGCGTGCCGTCGCGAGAAGAAAAGCAGCACGGGAAAGACGTCATGAACGTGGGCCTCGACGAGAACGGCTACCTCGCCACCTTGCGCGGCCTGTGGGACAAGGCTTGGCCTAAGGGCATGCCGCGTTCGCCGAACTATCTGCACGGCGAAGTTCCCTTGACGGAATATCTGCGTGCCTGGGCGAAGCGGAGCCCCGATCGTCCTGCGGTGATCTTCTACGGTCACGTCACGACCTATGCGGAGCTCGATCGGCAGAGCGATCGCTTTGCCGCGCTGCTGGCGGCGAAGGGCGTGCGCAAGGGCGACCGCGTCGCCGTGTTCCTGCCGAACTGTCCGCAATTCCACATCGTGTTCTTCGGCATCCTGAAGCTCGGCGCGGTCCATGTTCCCGTCAGCCCGCTGTCGCGCGCGTTCGAGCTGTCCTACGAGCTCAACGACACCCAGGCCGAGATCATCGTGGCGCTCGACCAGCTCATCCCCGTCGTCGAGCAGGTCCGCGGCGAGGTGCGTCTGCGCGAGATCATCGTCACGAGCTTTGCCGATGTCGTTCCGGCAACGCCTGCCTTTCCCGCGCCGGATTCGATCCGCACGCCGCGCATTGCGGTCGAAGGCGCGACCGATCTGCTGCCGGCGCTGGCCGCGATGCCCGCGCCGATCCCGCTGCCGCCCCCCGGCCTCGATGACGTCGCGGCGCTCAATTACACCGGCGGCACCACCGGCATGCCGAAGGGCTGCGTCCATACCCATCGCGACATGGTCTACACGGCTGCCGCCAACTACGGCATCTCGGTGCTGTCGGACGAGAGCAGCGTGTTCCTGTCGTTCTTTCCGGAGTTTTGGATCGCCGGCGAGAACTTCGGCCTGATCTTCCCGCTGTTCTCCGGCGCGACGCTCGTTCTGCTCGCGCGCTGGGACGCCGTCGGCGCGATGGCCGCGATCGACAGGTACAAGGTCACGATCACCGCGATGCCGGTCGACGGCGTGGTCGAGCTGATGGACCATCCGCGCTGGAACGAGTTCGACCTGTCGTCCCTCAAGCAGGTGCGCGTCGTCTCCTTCGTCAAGAAGCTCAACGCCGACTATCGCAGGCGCTGGAAGGATCTCACCGGCACCATCCTGATGGAGGCGGCGTGGGGCATGACCGAGACCCACACCTCCAACACCTTCACGGCCGGATTTCAGGACGACGATTTCGATCTCAACAACCAGCCGATCTTCGTCGGCCTGCCGGTCCCCGGCGCCGAGTTCAAGATCACCGATTTCGAGACCGGTGCACTGCTGCCGCTCGGCGCCGAAGGCGAGATCCGGGTGCGGACGCCCTCGCTCCTCAAGAGCTACTGGAACAAGCCGGAGGCGACCGCGGAGTCGCTGATCGACGGCTGGCTGCGCACCGGGGACATCGGCACGATCGACAAGGACGGCTTCCTGCACTTTCTCGGCCGCCGCAAGGAGATGCTGAAGGTCAAGGGCATGAGCGTGTTCCCGCCCGAGATCGAAGCCCTGCTCGGACAGCATCCGAAGGTGCTGGGCTCGGGCGTGGTCGGCCGCGACGATCCCGACAAGGGGCAAGTGCCGGTGGCCTATATCCAGCTCAAGTCGGAGGCAGTCGGCACCATCTCCGCGGAGGACTTGCGCGCCTGGTGCGCCGAACGCATGGCCGTCTATAAGGTCCCGGAAGTGCGTATTATCGAGGCCCTGCCGCTGACCGCGACGGGCAAGGTGAAGAAGCAGGATCTCGATCCCAACGTGCCTGCTGCTGTCTGAGTGAGAGAGACGATGTCGTTCAAGAAGCTCCTGATCGCCAATCGCGGCGAGATCGCCATCCGCATCGCGCGCGCCGCGGCCGACGCCGGCATCGCGACGGTCGCGATCCATCCCGCCGACGACGCGCTGTCGCTGCATGTCCGGGTGGCCGATGATGCCGTCGAAATCCCCGGCCGCGGCGCGCGCGCCTATCTCGACATCGAGGCGGTGGTGAAAGCCGCCAAAGCGGCCGGCTGCGATGCCGTGCATCCCGGCTATGGCTTCCTCAGCGAGAACGCGGGCTTTGCAAAAGCCTGCGCCGATGCAGGCCTCAACTTCGTCGGCCCGAAGCCGGCCGCGCTCGAACTGTTCGGCGACAAGGTGGCCGCGCGGCAGCTCGCCAAGCGCTGCGGCGTGCCGATCATCGCCGGCACCAGCGGGCCATCGTCGCTGGAGGAGATTTCGGCGTTCTTCACCTCGCTCGGCGGCAATGCCGCCATCGTCATCAAGGCGATGGCCGGCGGGGGCGGCCGCGGCATGCGCGTTGTCGAGAACGCGTCCGATCTCGCGGAGGCGTATGCGCGCTGCCAGTCCGAGGCGAAAGCGGCGTTCGGCTTCGACGGCGTCTATGCGGAGCGGCTGATCCGCCAGGCGCGGCACATCGAGGTGCAGATCATCGGCGACAAGCATGGCGCGATCACCCATCTCTGGGAGCGCGAATGCACCATCCAGCGCCGGCACCAGAAGCTGGTCGAGGTCGCCCCGAGCCCGTCGCTGAGCGATCCCCTGCGCGGCCGCATCATCGAGGCGGCAAGGCAGCTTGCGACGGCGGCCTCTTACGACAATCTCGGCACCTTCGAGTTTCTGGTCGACGGCACCGCCGAGGACAGCTTTGCCTTCATCGAGGCCAATCCGCGGCTCCAGGTCGAGCACACCGTGACCGAGGAAGTACTTGGGTTCGATCTCGTCCGCGCCCAGCTCGCGGTCGCCGCGGGCAGCTCGCTCGCTTCGCTCGGCCTCGCGCAGGGATCGATCCCGAAGCCGCGCGGCTATGCCATGCAGCTCCGCGTCAACATGGAGACGCTGGACGAAACCGGCGCGACGCATCCGACCGGCGGTGTGCTTGCCGTGTTCGAGCCGCCATCGGGCCCCGGCGTTCGCGTCGATAGTTTTGGTTACGCCGGCTACAAGACCAGCGCGGCCTTCGACTCGCTGCTGGCAAAAGTGATCGTGCACACGCAGGGCGAAGCCTGGCACGACGTGGTCGCAAAAGCCTCGCGCGCCTTGCGCGAATTCCGGATCGACGGCGTCGTCACCAACATCGCCTTCCTCCAGGCCGTGCTGGCGCATCCCGATTTCAGAACCAACCGGATCGCGACCGATTTCATCGATCGCAACATCGCCAAGCTCGTCGAGGCCGCCGATGGCGCCGCCAAGCCGCTGTACTTCGCGGCCGCTGAGCGAAGCGGCGGGCATGGTCCCGAAGCGCATGTCGCACAGGCGGTGCCTGAAGGCGCGGTGATGGTCGCCGCGCCCCTGCAGGGCACCATCGTCACCGTTCAGGTCAAGGAGGGCGAGATCGTGCGCCCGGGCCAGCAGCTCGCCGTGATCGAGTCCATGAAGATGGAGCACCTCGTCATGGCCGAGCAGGGCGGCCGGGTCATGAAGGTTGTTGCGGGTGACGGCGTCACGCTGCTGCATGGCGAGCCCATCATGTATCTCGAGCCGCTCGACGTCGCGGCCGACAGCACGGCGGCGGAAGCCGATGTCGATCTCGACCATGTCCGCCCTGATCTCGCCGAGCTGATCGCACGCCAGGCCAACACGCTGGATGCGAACCGCCCGGCCTCGGTCGAGCGCCGCCGCAACACCAACCAGCGCACCGCGCGCGAGAACGTCGCGCAGCTCGTCGACGAAGGCTCGTTCATGGAGTACGGCAGCCTTGCGATCGCCGCGCAGCGCCGCCGCCGCAAGCTCGACGATCTCATCAAGAACACGCCGGCCGACGGCCTCGTCATGGGCGTCGCGACGGTGAATGGCGAGAAGTTCGGTCCGGAGGGCGCGCGCTGCATCGTCGTGGCCTATGACTACACCGTGCTCGCGGGCACGCAGGGCCACATGAACCACAAGAAGATCGACCGCATGCTGACGCTGGCGGAAGATTGGCGCGTGCCGCTGGTGTTTTACGCCGAAGGCGGCGGCGGCCGGCCCGGCGATACCGACCGGCTCGGCATGACCGGTCTCGACGGTCCGTCCTTCGTGCAGTTCGCGCGGCTCTCGGGCCTCGTCCCTGTCATCGGCGTCGTCTCCGGCTATTGCTTCGCCGGCAACGCCGCCATGCTCGGCTGCTGCGATGTCATCATCGCCACCAAAAACGCCTCGATCGGCATGGGCGGTCCGGCCATGATCGAGGGCGGCGGCCTCGGCGTCTATCATCCGGCAGAGGTCGGTCCGGTCTCGTTCCAGTCGCCGAACGGCGTCATCGACATCCTGGTCGAGGACGAGGAGGAGGCGACATCCGTCGCGCAGAAATACCTGTCCTATTTCCAGGGCGCGGTGACGGACTGGGAGGCCGCCGACCAGCGTCTGCTGCGCCGCGCCATTCCGGAGAACCGCCTGCGCGTCTACGACATCCGCAGCGTGATCGACCTCGTCGCCGACAAGGACAGCGTGCTGGAGCTGCGCCGCGACTACGGTGTCGGCATGATCACCGCCTTGATCCGCATCGAGGGCAAGCCGTTCGGCTTGATCGCCAATAATCCCCGCCATCTCGGCGGCGCGATCGACGCGGACGCCGGCGACAAGGCCGCGCGCTTCCTCCAGCTCTGCGACGCCTTCGACTTGCCCGTCGTCTCGCTCTGCGACACGCCCGGATTCATGGTCGGTCCCGAAGCCGAGAAGACCGCGATCGTGCGCCACGTCTCGCGCATGTTCGTCACCGGCGCGAGCCTCACCGTGCCGCTGTTCGGCATCGTGCTGCGCAAGGGCTATGGCCTGGGTGCGCAGTCGATGATCGGCGGCGGCTTCCACGCCTCGTTCTTCACCGCGGCCTGGCCGACCGGCGAGTTCGGCGGCATGGGCCTGGAAGGCTACGTCCGGCTCGGCTTCCGCAAGGAGATGGAGGCGATCCCTGACCCCGAGGAACGCGAGACCTATTACCGCAACAAGGTCGCCGAGCTCTACGCCAACGGCAAGGCGGTCTCGATCGCCTCGGTGTTCGAGATCGACAATGTCATCGACCCCGCCGAGACGCGGCGCTGGATCATGGCGGGGCTGCGGTCAGTGCCGAAGCCACCGGTGCGGACGGCGAAGAAGCGGCCGTGCATCGATACGTGGTGAGGGCAGTGCAGCAATCTTGATTGCGTCGCGGCTGTTGCTTCAGCCGTCATTCCGGGGCGGCTCGAAGAGCCGAACCCGGAATCTCGAGATTCCGGGTTCGATGCTTCGCATCGCCCCGGACGAGAAGAGACAGTGTGCCTCCATCCAGTTCCCGGTTCCCGATTGACATCCCCGCCCGTGGTGCCAGACTTTGCACAATAATACAGGGTGGAGACGTCCGCGATGGCCAGCCTTTCGGCCTCGAACCATGTCGCCCGTGTCTTGTCCGTCGCCAATCATGTGGCCGACGTCGACGCCTCTTCGCGCATCGAGAATTCCTGGCGGCGCTGCCTGATCAGCCACAAGCTCGATCCCGCCCGTCAGGGCCCGCCGCAGACGCTGACGGAATCGGAAGTCCGCCACGTCGCCGAGCCCATGGAAGAGACCATCCGGCTGCTCACGCCCGAGCTCGACGATCTCGCCCGTGTGCTGCGCGACGCCGGCTATTGCGTCAATCTGGCGGATGCGAACGCGACCATGCTGTTCAGCCGTTTGCCGGGCGAGTCCGACGCGCGGATGTTCATGGACTGGAAGATCTATACCGGCTCGAATTTTGCCGAGGCCTTCGAGGGCACCAACGGGCTCGGGACCTGCCTCGCCGAGCAGAAGCCGATCCTGGTGCATCGCGACGAGCATTTTCGCGCGCAATGGCACATGTTCTCCTGTGCCGTGGCGCCGTTGTTCGACCAGGCCGGGCGCCTGGCCGGCGCGATCAACATCACCTCGTGCCGCGAGGACCTCGAACGCGCCGCGCATCAGCTCGCGCTTGCGGTGGCGATGGAGGCGACGCGGCGGATGGAGGGCGCGATCTTCCGCGATCATTTCCGCAATTCCTGGATCGCGACCGTGCCGGGCGACGGCGGCAGCGGTCTGCTGGCCTATGACGACGACCGCCGCATCGTCGGCGCCTGCCGTTCAGCGCGCGCCCTGCTCGGCCTTACCGACGGCCTGATCGCATCGGGCATCGACCTGTCGCGCTATATCAAGCTCGATCATGCGCGCGGTGTGGACGAACTCCTAGAGCTGCGCCGCGCCGATGGCCGCCCGCTGGGCCAGAGCCATGTGGCGCCGCCGCTGCGCGCAAAATCGCATGCGCCGCGCCGCGATGTGCCCGTGGATCGCTTCGATGCGCTGCATCGGCTGGCAGGCAGTGATCCCGGTCTCGTCAAAAGCGTGAAGCGCCTGCGCAGCATCGGCGATCACAATCTGCCGGTGCTGCTGCATGGCGAGACCGGCGTCGGCAAGGACGTGTTCGCGCGCGCCATCCACGCCGCGAGCAACCGCGCCCGCAACAATTACGTCGCGCTGAACTGCGCGGCGATGCCGGAGAGCCTGATCGACGCCGAGCTGTTCGGTTATGAGGCCGGGGCCTTCACCGGCGCGCGGCGCGACGGCTCGAAGGGCCTGATCGTACAGGCCGACGGCGGCACGCTGTTCCTCGACGAGATCGGCGACATGCCGATCGCGCTGCAAACGCGGCTTCTCCGCGTGCTGGAGAACCGCGAGGTCTGGCCGCTCGGCGCGCTCAAGCCGGTGCCGGTGGACATCCGCCTGATCAGCGCCACCCACCGCGATCTCGGCCGCATGGCGGAAGAGGGCAGCTTCCGCGCCGACCTCTATTTCCGCCTGCGTGGCATGGAGGTGCGGCTGCCGGCCTTGCGTGAGCGCGCGGACAGGGACGACATCATCCGCCAGATCGTGCGCGAGGAGGCGCCGAACTGCCGCCTCTCCGACGAGGCCTGGTCGCTGCTCGCGGCCTATTCCTATCCCGGCAACATGCGCCAGCTCCGCCATGTGCTGCGGCTCGCCGGCTGCACGGCGGAGGACGGCGTCATCACGGATGCCGATCTCGATCTGCCGCCGTTCGGCGGGAGAGCCGAGCCTGATCTCGAAGCCGCCGAGCGCGCCACGATCGTCGAGGCCCTGCGCAAGCATGGCGGCCGCGTCACAGAGGCAGCCCGCGCGCTGAAGCTCAGCCGCGCCACGCTGTACCGGAAGATCAAGGCGATGAAGATCGAGACGGCGCAGTGATCTTTCTTGCCCTCTCCCCTTGTGGGAGAGGGTGGCTCGCCGCGGCAGCGGCGAGACGGGTGAGGGGTATGTCTCCGCGAGTCCAGCTCTCGCTTGAATTCGTCGAGACATACCCCTCATCCGGCGCTTCGCTGTCCAGCGGATGGATGGGTAACAGAACAGACCGGATGGATAGGTAACAGTCGTTCATGGTTCG
>NZ_JASVEN010000017.1:0-64393 GCF_051710265.1 Bradyrhizobium sp. U531 | reverse complement strand
CGGAGAGAGACCCCTCACCCGTCTCGCCGCTTCGCGGCGAGCCACCCTCTCCCACAAGGGGAGAGGGGAATGATCATACCCTTGGCATACTCGCGGGCCGCACTTCGCGCGCTTGCGCGGCCAGCCTGATGCCGGCATTGGCCGCGCCGAATCCCTGATAATTCCTGCGCTCGACGATCTCGAAGAAGAAGCGCTCGTCGAAGATGTGGGTATAGACCTGGAAGAACTCGCCGTCGCCCTCGCGGTCGTAGAGGATGTGGTTGGCGCGGAGCTGCGCCATCAGCTCGGGTGCGAGGTCGTATTTGGCTTCGATGTCGTCATAATAATTGGCGGGGATGTCGAGGAACTCCGCGCCGCGCTTTCGCATCTCCGCGACCGTCGCGAAGATGTCCCGGCACGAGAATGCCATGTGCTGCACGCCCGAGCCGAAAAACTCCGAGATGAAGCGCGCCGGCAGCGTGCGGTTGGCGGAGGAGCCATTGAGCACGAAGCGCAGGCTCTGGTCGGCATTGACGATGGCCTGGCTCTGCACGAGGCCGCGGGGATCGGCGATCTCCATCTGCGGCAGGCGCTTGAGGTCGAGGATGCCGGTGTAGAACAACAGCCAGGACAGCATCTCGTCATAGGGCATCGACTGCGCGATGTGATCGACGGCGAGCAGCGCGTCGCGGCCCGCATCGCTCGCGACCGGCTCGAAATCGGTGTCCCAGTTCTTGCCGGCCTGATCGAGGAAATAAAGCAGGCTGCCGCCGACCCCATGGATCGCGGGAATCTCCAATTCGCCCGGGCCGACCGGCTGGTAGAAGGTGCGCGCTTTCAGCATTTCGGCGCGCTGCATGGCAAGGCCGGCATTGTCGACGTCGAGCGCGATGGCGCAGACGCCGGGGCCGTGGGTGACGTAATGGGAATGGGCGAAGCCGTCGGTCTCGCTATTGATGACGAGCTCGACCTTGCCCTGCGACCAGCGTTCCACCGCCTTGCTGCGATGCGCGCCGGTCTTGCGGAAGCCGAGTTGCGAAAACAGGCGGGCGAGGTCGCCGGCCTTGGTCTCGTTGACGGCAAATTCGACGAAGCCGGTGCCGCGGCTCCTCGCCTTCGGCGCCAGCGGCTCGGCGGCGAATTTCGGCCAATCCGGCGCAAGCTGGTCCTCCAGCAGGATCAGCGAGCGCAGGCCGTCGAGCGCGGTCTGCGCGGCCGAGCCGGCGCGGAACTGGTCGTTGAATATCTCCAGCGACAGCGGCCCGGCATAGCCGGTCGCCGCGACGGCCGCCATGAACTCGCCGACCGGCAGATCGCCCTGGCCGGGGAAGGAGCGGAAATGCCGGCTCCATGACAGGATATCGAGCTCGAGCTTGGGCGCGTCCGCAAGCTGCACCAGGAAGATCTTGTCGCCGGGGATCGAGGCCATGGCGCGGACGGGAAAGCCGGGCGCCAGCGCGTGAAAACTGTCGAGGATGATTCCGATCGCGGGATGATCGGCGCGCCGCACGATCTCCCAGGCATCGCGATAGTCGTTGACGTGGCGGCCCCAGGCCAGCGCCTCGTAGCCGACGCGCAAGCCCCGCCTGGCGGCGTGATCGCCGAGCTCGCGGAAATCGTCTGCGGCGCGGTCGATGCCGCCGAGCGAGCTAGGAGAGACGTTGGAGCAGATCAGCAGCAGGTCGGTGCCGAGCTCCTGCATCAGGTCGAACTTGCGTTCCGCCCGGGCGAAGTTGCGCGTGCGCTGCGGCTCCGGCATGCCCTCGAAATCGCGGAACGGCTGGAACGCAGAGATTTTCAGGTTGAGATCGCCGCAGAGCCTTGCGATGTCTCGCGGGCCTGCGCCGAACGACAAGAGATCGTTCTCGAAGATCTCGACTTCGTCGAAGCCGGCGGCCGCGATGGCCCGGAGCTTTTCGTCGAGTGCTCCGGAGAGAGAGACGGTGGCGATCGAGCGCTTGTTCATGCGGCCTGCTCCATGATCCGCCCCGGTGAAATTGTCTGGCCTGTGCGCGCGGCCTCGCCGACGGCCTCGACGACCGCGAGCGTGCCCATCGCGTCCTCGGCCGTGATCAGCGGCTGTTCGTCGCCCCTGATCATCGCGCAGAAATGCCGGAGCTGCTCGACCAGCGGATCGAATGCGGGTGGCGCGACGGTCTGACGCGACAGCGGCGCGTACCAGCCGGGTCGCCCGGCATAGGACCACAGCTCCATGTTCGGCACCGACAGCGATCCCTCAGTGCCGGAGAAGATGTAGCAGGGCTCATCCTGCCTGGGGTACGCGGCGTTTTCGCCGGAGGACAGCTCCCAGCTCCACGGCGCCGGGGTCGCATCGGACACGGTCACGGTGCCAAGCGCGCCACCCCCAAAGCGCAGCAGCAGCGCGGCGGTGTCCTCGACCGCGAAGCCGCGGGCCTTGTTTGAGGTCAGCGCCTGCACCTCGGCGATCTCGCCGCAGATGAAGCGGAGATTGTCGATATCGTGGATGAGATTGATCAACAGCGGCCCGCCGCCCTGCTCGCGGCGCCAGGTCACCTCGAAATAATCGTCGGGCTTCTTCAGCAGCCAAAGCGTGACCACGGCGGTGAGCTGGCCGAGCCGGCCGCTCGCCACCGTCTCGCGCGCGGCCTTGATGATTGGATTGTGCCGGCGGTGATGGCCGACCAGCATCGGCACGCCGGTTCGCCTGATCGCGGCGCAGAGGCGTTGCGCAGCGGCGACCGTCTCCGTCACCGGCTTTTCGATCAAAGCCGGCACACCCGCCGCCGCGCAATCGAGTGCCATCGGCAGATGCAGATTGTTGGGCGAGGCGATGACCAGGCCGTCGGGCTGTTCCTGCGCCAGCAGCGCGCGATGGTCAGCATGGCAGGGCACACCCTCGGCCTGCGCATATTCCCTCGCGGCAAGCGAGGGGTCGGCGATGCCGGCAAGCTCGCAATCGGAGGACGCCGCGATCAGCTCGATATGGCGGCGGCCGATCAGGCCGGCGCCGGCAACACCGATGCGCAGCCGCGCGCTCATGCCGCGCTCTCCTCCATGGCGCCGCCGAGGAAGAGCTGGCCGATGCGGGGATCGTTCAGGATGCGCTTGGCGTCGTCGACCATGCGGGTCTGGCCGAGCTCGAGCACGATGCCGATGTCGGAGATCTCCAGCGCCGAGCGCGCGTTCTGCTCGATCATCAGGATGGTGACGCCGCGATCGCGCAGGGATTTCAGGATGTCGAAGGTCTGCTGCACCATCAGCGGCGACAGGCCGATCGAGGGCTCGTCGATCAGCACCAGCTTCGGCTCGAGCAGCAGCGAGCGGGCGATCTCGAGCTGCTTCTGCTCGCCGCCCGACAGCGTCGAGGCCTGCTGCGTGGATTTGCGGCGCAGTGCCGGAAACAGGTCGAGCGCGGCCTCGATACGCGCCGGCAGATCGAGGCCCTTGCCGGCCGAGACGCCGCCGAGCTCGATGTTGCTGCGGACGGACAGCTCCGGGAAAATATTGCGGCCCTGCGGCACGTAGCAGATGCCGGCGTTGAGCAGCGCGCGCTGGCTCAAATTCGTGACGTCGCGGCCGGCGAAGCTGATCTTGCCGTCGCGCAGCTTCAACAGGCCGAAGATCGCCTTGAACACGGTGGACTTGCCGGCGCCGTTCGGGCCGATGATCGTGGTGATCGTGGCTTGCGGCACGGCGAAGGTGGTGCCGTTCAGGATCGTCATCTTGCCGTAGCCGCCGACGAGATTGTGAACCGTGAGGATGGGCTCGCTCATGATCTCCTCCTCAATGTCCGAGATAGGCTTCGATCACGGCGGGGTTCTTCCGCACCTCGTCGGGGCGTCCCATCGCCAGCACCTTGCCTTCCGCCATCACCATCACGCGCGAGCAAAGCGACATCACGAATTCCATGTTGTGCTCGATCACGACGAAGGTGGCGTTCTTCTCGCGGTTGATCGCGACCAGCCGCTCCTTCAGGTCGGCCAGCATCGACGGGTTGACGCCGCCGGCGGGCTCGTCGAGCAGCACCAGGCGCGGGCCGCCCATGAAGGCCATGGCGGCGTCGAGCAATTTTTGCTGGCCGTAGGACAGGCCGCCGGCCGGTTCGTCGGCGAGATGGTCGAGCTTGAAGAAGCCGATCATCTGGTTGGCGGCCTCGGTGAGGCCGGCATCGGAGCGGCCGACCAGACGCGAGGCCATGCTGCCCTGGTGCTCCTGCCCGGCGAGGATCAAATTCTCGCGCACCGAAAGTTTTGGGAATACCTGCAGAAGCTGGAAGGTGCGGCTGACGCCGAGCTTGTTGAGCTCGGCGGGGCGCAGGCCCGTGACGAGCTTGCCGTCGAGCTTCACTTCACCGCCGCTTGGGGTGAGCTGGCCGAGGATGCAGTTGAACAGCGTGGACTTGCCGCAGCCGTTCGGGCCGATCAGCCCGAGGATCTCGCCTTCGCGGACGTCGAAGGAGACGCCGTCGACGGCATGGATGCCGCCAAAGCTCTTCTTGATGTCGGAGACTTCGAGGACTGCACTCATTGCGCCGTCTCCAGGCGGGATTTTGCCACGGCACGCAGCGCGGAGGCCGCCTTGGTGCGGCGCTCCGCAAGATAGCGATCGACGATCCCCAAGATGCCGGTCGGCGACCAGATCAGCAGCAGCATCACCGCGACGGCATAGAGCATCAGATAATAGCCTTCGGTGAAGCGCAGCCATTCCGGCAGCAGCACCGCGATCATCGCGCCGAGAAACGGACCGAAATAGAAGCCCGCGCCGCCGACGATCACCATCATCAGCAGGTCGAGCGACAGCGAGAGATTGAACGGGACCGGATCGATATATTGCGTCAGCGGCGCGTAGAGCGCACCGGCGACGCCGCCGAGCGCAGAGCCGATCGCAAAGGCCATCAGCGTGTAGCGCCGCGTGTCGATGCCGAGCGATTGCGCACGCAAGGGATTTTCGCGCAGCGCCATGAAGGCGCGGCCCCAGGGCGAGCGGATCAGCCACCACACCGCCAGCGACACGATCGCGAGCGAGCCGAGGCAGACATAATAGAACGGCAGCGGCTTGTTGGTCGCGATGCCGAAGATGTGCGGGCGCGGAATGTTGGAGATTCCGTAGATGCCGCCGGTGAGCCAGCTCTCGTTGCGGAACACCAGGAAGGCGAGGGTGGAGAAGGCCAGCGTGACGAAGGCGAGGTAGTGATGCTGCACGCGCAGCGCGGGATAGCCGAGCACCCAGCCGACCGCGAAGCTGAGCACGATGGCGACTACGATCGCCGCCGGCAGCGGCCAGCCATGCGTGGTCATGATTGCGGCCGCATAGGCGCCGATGCCGACGAACGCGCCCTGCGCCAGCGAGACCTGGCCGGCATAGCCGAGCGTGAGGTTCAGCCCCATCGCGGCGATGCTCATCACCGCCCACTGGCTCAGGATGAACAGGCCGTAGCGGTTGAAGTTCATGGGAATGACGATCAGGCCGGCGATGACGATGAGGCCGAGCGCGATCTTCAGCGGTTTGGCAAAGCCGGTCATACCGTGCGCTCCTCGGCGCGGCCGAGCAGTCCTTGCGGCCGGAACAGGATGACGGCGATCAGGAAGATCATCGGCACGGCCGCGCGGTACTGCGTCGAGACATAGGCGGCCGCGAGATTGTCGAGCACGCCGATCAACAGGCCCCCGGCGATGGCGCCGCGCACCTGGTTGAAGCCGCCGACGATCGCGGCGATGAAGGCGGCCTGGCCCAGCACCTCGCCGGAGGAGAATTTTGCCAAATAAATCGGCGTGATCAGAAGCGAGGCCAGCGCGACCAGGAAGGCGTTGATCAGGAAGGTCAGCAGGATCATGCGCTCCACGGGCACGCCGATGATGCGCGCCACCGTCGGGTTCTGCGCGGCGGCCTGCATCTGGTGACCGAGCGAGGTGCGGTTGAGCAGCGTCGTCAGCCCGACGACGGCGAGGATGGCGACGACGAGCACGCCGATGCTCTGCAGTGACACGGCATGGCCGAGGATGGAGACGTCACCGGTCGGTACGATCGAGGGGAAGGGCGAAGCCTCCGCGCTGAAGAACTGCTTGACGGCTTCCTTGATGCCGATGGCGAGCGCCATGGTCGCGATGGCGAGCGGCAGCACGCCGTGGCGCATCATGGGGTCGACCAGCAGCATCTTGAAGCCGAGCCCGAGCAGGATCATCGAGAGCAGGATGCCGAGGATGATCGCCAGCCAGAACGGCGCGCCGGCATGCATCGCCCCCAGCATCAGGAAGGCCGGCAGCATCACGAACTCGCCTTGCGCGAAATTGATGGTCTGCGAGGTCTGCCACAGCAGCGTGAAGCCGACCGCGACCAGCGCATAGATCGCGCCGGTGGCGAGCCCCGCGACCAGAAGGTCGAATAGATTGGACATGTTCCCCTCTCGCTTATCCCTCGTCCCCCTCACCCGCCGCGCGCGAGACGATGCTTCGCATCGCTCGGGCGCGTCGGCCTCTCCCCGCGTGCGGGGAGAGGCGAAGCTCACTTCACCTTGGGCAGCACCTGCTTCACCACCTGCTTGCCTTCGACCACCTCGACCAGGAAGCTCTGGCGGTCGATGTCGCCGGTGTCGCTGAAGGTGACGTCCATCAGGATGCCCGGCTCGTCCGCGGCCTTGATGGTGAGGCCGTGCAGCGTGTCGGCGAACTTCTTCGAGTCGACCTTGCCCATCTTCTCGGTGGTGGCCTTCACCATGTAGACGGCGAGATAGCCCTTCAGGCCGTTGTGATCGGGGACGTAATTGTACTTCTTGGAGAATTTCTCGCGGAACTGCTTGATCAGATCGACCGGTGCGTCGGTGGTGAGGCCGACATGGCCGCGCGCGCCGTTGGCGGCATCGCCGGCGAGCTCGATGACCTTCTGGCCGATCAGCGTGGTCTCGCCCATCAGCGGTGCGTTGACGCCCTGGCGCTTCAGCTCCTTGAGAATACGCGCGCTCTCTTCTTCGTTGAGATAGACGAACACGGCGTCGGGATTGGCCGCCTTGATCTTGCCGACGTCGGCGGCGAAGTCGGCTTGGCCGGCTTCGGTCGAGAGGTCGGCGACCACCTTGGAGCCGAGCCGCTCGAGCTCCTTGCTCACCATGTCGCGACCGCCGCGGCCGAAATCATTGTTGACCCAGACCACCGCGACGGTCTTCGCCTTCATGTCGTCGTGGATGTATTTGGCGACCTTCGGCATCGAGGACTGCTGGCCGAACGAGGTGCGGAACAGGAATTTGTTGCCGGCCTGCGTCAGCTCGGCGGCTTCGCCGCCCATGATCTGCGCGATGCCGGCTTCGGCGGCGAGCGGCGCCGTCACCTTCACCGAGCCCGAATAGCCGGGTCCGAGCAGCACATAGGGTTCCGCGTCGAGCGCTTTCTGCACCTGGGCGCGGGCCACGCCGGGGTTGGACTGCGAGTCGGCGTGGGTGACCTCGAGCTTGCGGCCGAGCACGCCGCCCTTGGCGTTGATCTCCTCGATCGCGAGGTCGATGCCGTTCTTCCAATTGGTGCCGACGGTGGCGCCGCCGCCCGAAAGCTCGGCGACGTCGGCAAGCTTGATCGCCTGGGCGTGGACGCTGGTTGCAGCTGCGAACGCAAGCAGGGCGCCCGCCAGAATAGTCGTCTTCATG
Source organism: Bradyrhizobium sp. U531 (assembly GCF_051710265.1). Lineage (NCBI taxonomy): Bacteria > Pseudomonadati > Pseudomonadota > Alphaproteobacteria > Hyphomicrobiales > Nitrobacteraceae > Bradyrhizobium > Bradyrhizobium sp. U531. The sequence continues at coordinate 56,799 of NZ_JASVEN010000017.1, read as the reverse complement.
GTCTCTCCTCCCATTTCTGTCGATGTGATCCGCGGCCTTGTGTCCGGCCGCTTTGGTTACGCTGCGTGATAGGCCGAGCTTCGTGCCGCCATCACCTCGTCGAATGCCTCTCCCATGACCTCGGTCGATGGGGCAAGGCCCGTGAACAGTTCGAAAGCGTCGGCCGCCTGGTAGATCGCAAGCTCCCGCCCCGTCATGATCCGCGCGCCCTTGGCCTGGGCGGCCGCCAGCAGCGGCGTGATCAGCGGCGAATAGACGGCATCCGCGACCCAGAGGTCTTCGCGCAGCAAGGTCGCGGCAACCGGCATGCCGCGGTTCGGCAGCATGCCGACCGGCGTGCCGTTGACGAGGCCGGTTGCGCCATCGAGCGCATCCTCGACGTTTGCTGCGATCCTCGCGCCGCCTTGCGGTGCCAGCAGAGAGACAAGCGTCGCGGCGCGCGCCGGCTCGCTGTCGAAGATGCGGATGTCGGAAACCTTCAGGCTCGCCAGCGCGAACGCGATGGCCTTGCCGACGCCGCCGGCGCCGATCACCGCAACGGCGTTCCCTGCGGGCGCCAGCAGCGGCGCCACCGCGCGGGCAAAGCCCGTGGTGTCGGTGTTGTGGCCGATCAGGCGGCCGTCCCTGACGACGACGGTGTTGACCGCGCCCATCGCGGCCGCGCCGGGCGCCAGCTCGTCGAGCAGCGGCACCACGGCTTCCTTGTAGGGGTAGGTGACGTTGACCCCGGCAAAGCCGAGCCGCCGCACGCCTTCCAGCATCAGGCTGAGGCCCGCCGCATCGGCGCCGGCCACTTCGATCAGCTGATAGTGGCCGCGCAGGCCGAGCGCCTCGGCGGCGCGTTCATGCATGGCCGGGGAAGCGGAATGGGCGATCGGCGCGCCGATCAGGCCGGTGAGGAGCTTCTTGCTGGCGGCGTATCCGCGCTTTGACATGGTTCGCTATCGTCTCAAAGGGAGCGTTCGGTCCCGGTCATTAGCGGGGAAACCCGCGCAATTCCAAGAGGGCTTAGAAACGGGCTTCCGGATACGACGATAGCTTGTCCGCAAGGTAACACAATTACCCATTTATCCGACAAACCTAACATCATGTTATTTCTTCCGCCCGCGCGCCGGCGCAGCCCTGCCGTTGCCCGGCACGGTCCTGCTGTTGCCGCCCGGCACGGCCTTGCCGTTGCCGCGGGACGGCTCGACGGCGCGCATCTCGGCCCGCAGCGCCTCGATGAAGGATTCGGCGTGGAGCGACAGCGGTGCGCCGCGCTTGACCGCGATGTAGGTATCGAACCGCGTCGGCTCGACGATCTTCAGCAGCTCGATCCCGGGATAGCCGCCATGGGCCACCGTGAACTGGTCGATGATGGCGATGCCGAGCCCCGCCTTCACCAGCGCGCAGACCGTGGTGCCGAAGCGGGCGCGGATGGTGATGTTGTAGTCGAGCCGGTTGCGCGCGAAGATCTCGGCCATGATCCGGCCGTAGGGATCGTTGGGATCGATGCCGATCAGCGGATAACGGGTGATCTCGGCGGCCGAGACCTGCTTGCGACCGGCGAGCTCATGGCCCGGCGGCACGATGCAGTACAGCTCGCCTGAGGCGAGCGGCATGAAGTCGAGCGCGGAATGCTCCAGGCGGTAGCTCATCGCCACGCACTCGCCGCGGCCGAGCATGAGATAGTCGATGGCCTCCTCGAGCTTGAGGATGTTGATGTCGATGCCGAGATCGGGATAGCGGCGCCGCACGCGCTCGATCGCGCGCGGCACCATCACCTGCGAGATGCTGGGCACCGAGCCGATCCGCAGCTCGGAGAGGCCGCCACGCCCGATCTTGGAGATGATCTCGGAGAGATCGTCGACCTTCTTGTAGACACCGTTGATCTGCTCGAAAATGTTCTCGGCTTCCGGGGTTGGGAAATAGCGGCCGTTCTGGCGCTGGAAGAAGCGGATGCCGAGCGAGCGTTCGGTGTATTTGACGAGGCGGCTGATGCCGGGCGCCGAGACGTTGAGCAGCTTGGCCGCGCCGCCGATGGTGCCCGTCACCATCACGGCGCGGATCACTTCAACCTGGCGCAGCGTCATCATCTCTGGATGTCCCGGAACGTTCTCGCGGGATCATCTCACGGAAGCGGCGCTGCCATCCAGCGGCAATATGTCAGGAATGGAAGTGGCCGTATTTCGGAATCAAGATCTGGCAGACCACGCCGGTCGGCCGGTATTCGAGCTTGGTGCCGCCGTTGGGCCCGCTGCCGAGGCTGCGCGAGATCAGGGTCTGGCCGAAGCCCGACACCGTCGGCGGGGTCACCAGGGGGCCGTCGCGCTCCTCCCACTCGATCTGCAGGGCGCCGTCGTCGAGCAGGCCGATCCGCCGCACCGACAGCTTGCCGGCCCGCGTCGACAGCGCGCCGTATTTCACCGCGTTGGTGGTCAGCTCGTGGAATACGAGCCCGAGCGAGACGGCCGTCTTGGAATCGACGGAGATGTCCAGCCCTTCGAGCGTGATCCGGCCGCTGGAGAGCGTCGCATAGGGCGCCAGCTCGACGCTCAGCACGTCCTTGATCTCAAGGTTCTCCCAGGACGCATTCGACAGCAGCGTGTGGGTCGCCGCCAGCGCCTGGATGCGGCCGGAGAAGGATTTCTGGAAGTCCTCGATCGTGCGCTCGTGGGACGCGGTGCGCGCGGAGATCGCCAGCACCATGGCCAGCGTGTTCTTGACGCGGTGATCGAGCTCGCCCATCAGCAGGGTCTGGCGGCGCTCGGCGGCCTTGCGCTGCGACAGGTTGATCAGCGTCACCACGCAGCCCTGCGTCCGCTCGCCGGACACGACGAGCGGTGCCGCGCTGATCATGACGTCGGTGACGTTGACCGCCGATGTCTTCACGGCGGCTTCGAGTCCCTGCACCGGGGTGCCGCCGGCAGCCATCGCGACGATGTCGCCGCCGGACATCAACTCGGACGCATCGGCGAAGGTCAGCTCGATCGCCTCTTCGAAAGGCTTGCCGATCGGAGCTTCGGCGCAAATCCGCTCGGCCGCGGCGTTGATGTGGGTGACCCGGCCGGAGCGGTCGCAGACGATGACGGCCTCATTGGCGGATGCGAGCACGGACCGCGCCAGGCGCTCCGACTCCTTGGCGGCGGCGATCTGCTCGCGCTCGCTGATGTCCGTGAAGGTGATCGCGACGCCGCTGACGACGCCGAAATCGATCGGAGCGCCGGTGAGCAGGAAGCTGCGGTCGCTGTCGCCGACGCGAACGTGGATTTCGGCGGATTGCCGATCCCGCAGCGCCTGCGTCAGCAGCCGGCGGAACGTGGTCTGGTTGACGGCGTCGAGCATGCCGAGCAGCGCATGCCCGGAGAGTGCGCCGGCCGGCCGGTCCAGCAATGTGCACAGCGCCTGATTGGCGTAGAGCAATTGCCCCTCGGCGTCCAACGCGGCCGCGCCGATGTCCATCGCCTCCATGAAGGTGCGGTAGGAGTGGCCGTCACCCTGGAGCGTGAAGACCTGTTCGGTGGCTCCGCCCTTGATGACGACGGCGTCGATCTCGCCCTCGCGAATGGCCCGGAGCGTCTCCTCGGCTTCGTACAGCCGAGCCTCGAGCTCGTCCCGGGTCAACGCAGATGCGAGCGATACCACCGTCATCATTCCTCAACCGACAGATGAACTAGAACTTTCTGGGTGTCGGAAAGGTCCCCGATGATCTTGCGAATGGGGACAGGAAGCTCTTTCACCAGCGTCGGGATCGCGACGATGCCGTGCTCCCGGGCGAGCTGCGGCTGCTTCTTGAGATCGACCACCTCGACCCGGTACTTGCCGGCGAGGTGCTCGGAGCAGATCTTTTCGAGATTGCGGATCGCGGCGAGCGATTTCGGCGTCTCGCCTGCGACGTAGAGGACGAGCTTTACGGGCTCGTTGCTTGATGCGGTCATGGCTCAGTCCTGCTTGGTCTTGCCGTCGGGGAGGTCCAGCCCCCGTCCGCGCGCCATGGCGGCGGCGTCTTCCCGGCTCTGTTCGAGATAAACGTCCTCTGCGCTGACGAGCCGTTTGAGCTCGGCCTCGTCGGCGTCGATATCGGCCCTGAGCGCCTCGATCTGCGCGAGCGCGCGGCGGCGGCGCTGGGTGACCTGGTCCTGCACGCGGGCGACCTCGGCAAGCCGATTGCCCTCGGCGCGGCGCGCCCGCGCCTCCTCGTTGCGCCGGGACGACCCGGTCAATGCGCCGCCTTCGCCGAGATAGGGTTCGAGCAGGTGGATGCCTTCGTCCGACATCACGAATTCGCGGACCTGGTTGGAATGGGAGATGCCGCGCGCCTTCAGCAGGTAAAGTTCGCGGTTGAACTCGCCGTTGGCCTCGCGGTTGAGCAGGAGGATCCAGCCATCCATCAACGACGACAGGCCGGCGTCGGTTTCGGCCTGCTGGATGTGGGCGAGATGGGTGAACACCGCGGTGATGCCGTTGGATTTGAGGGAGTCGACGATGCGCAGCAACATCGCCTGCACCTCGGCGAGGTCGGCCGCGCCGGTGAAGGCGGAGATCGGATCGAGCACGACCAGATGCGGCTTGAATCTGTTGATCTCGCGCAGGATGATCGCAAGGTGCATCTCCAGCGAGTAGAAGGTCGGGCGCGTCGCGAGATAACGCAGCTGCCCGTTCTTCAGCCATTTGGAGAGATCGGTGCCGATCGACCTCATGTTGCGAACGGTCTGCGCCTCGGACTCCTCGAAGGAGAGATAGAGCGCGCGCTCGCCGCGCCTGCAGGCGGCGTCCGCCATCATGCAGGCGAGCGAGCTCTTGCCGGACCCGGCGACGCCGGTGAGCAGGATGCTGCTGCCGCGGTAGAAGCCGCCGCCGGTCAGCATGGCGTCGAGGTCGGGCACGCCGGTCGAGATGCGCTCGTCGAAGACCTTGTGGCCGAGGCCGAGCGAGGAGACCGGCAGCACCGAGAAGCCGTCCTCGTCGATCAGGAACGGATATTCGTTGGTGCCGTGTGCGGTGCCGCGATATTTGACGATGCGCAGGCGCCGCGTCGAGATCTGGTTGTCGACGCGATGATCGAGCAGGATGACGCAATCGGAGACGTATTCCTCGAGGCCCTGGCGGGTCAGGCTGCCGTCGCCGCGCTCGCCGGTGATGACCGCGGTGAGACCCTTCTGCTTGAGCCAGTCGAACAGGCGACGGATTTCGGCGCGCAGGATCGCGGGATTGGAGAATGCCGAGAACAGGCTTTCGATCGTGTCGAGCACGATGCGCTTGGCGCCGATCTGGTCCACCGCGTATTCGAGCCGCAGGAACAGAGCCTCCAGATCATAGTCGCCGATCTCGGCCACTTCCGAGGGATCGATGGCGATGTGCTCGATGAGGATCTTCGACTGGTCGATCAGCCCCTCCAGGTCGAAGCCGAGCGATTCCACGTTGGCGATGATGTCGACGGGGCGCTCCTCGAAAGTCACGAAGACCCCGGGCTCGTTGTGAAGCCGCGCGCCGTTGAAGAGGAATGTCGATGCGAACAATGTCTTGCCGCAGCCGGCCGAGCCGCAGACCAGGGAGGGCCGTCCGGTGGGAAGGCCTCCGAGTGTCAGATCGTCGAAGCCTTCGATGCCGGTTGCTGATTTCGTGATGCCGTCAGTCATGCCCAGTCCTGGTTCCGGGCATTTTTTAAGCAAAGAATGGCGGGCCGCCTAGAGGGGAGCCTCTGCAATTTTGTCGCTTCTGCCCAGGAACAAACGCCGCTGCTCCGGGTTGGCGCGCTTCGTCTGAACTGATCGCAGCCGGGCTGGCAGTATCCGGCCAAGCTGACAGCTTACGGACAGTCGATCCACGCCCGCGCGGGCGCAGCCCATTCGCGCATCGGCTTCGTGATCGCGCCTCCGTTCACTTGTGAACATACGGCCTTGCTGCGCCCGGGCATAAGCCGCGACGGCGAAGCTGCCGCGGGTCGGTGACGAGATGAACGAGTTCGAAGGCCGCATGCAAACCATACTGGATGCGGCGCTTGATGCGGCCTTCAGTCACGTCCGGCATGGCGGCGATCACGAGAGCAGGAAGCTCATCGCCGCACGGCTGATGGAAGCGGCGCGCTCCGGTACGACGGCTCTGGATGAATTGACGTCCCTGGGCCGCAATGCGCTCACCGATCTCGGACATGGATCGTCGGATTGAGGTCGGGCTGGGCTGCGATTCCATCCGTCGGATGGACGCGTGCCCCAAGGGCAGGATGACTGACGGCTTCCGTTGAAATCGATTAACTATGTGCGCGTGTTTGATGGACGGGGCATGCGGAGTCGCTCGCGCTGACGGCACTCACGCATCACGCGACGCACTCAGCTCGCCGGGCCCTCCGGCAAGAGACTGTCGGCCAGCTCCTCACGCTCGCTCTGCAACACCTGGCGCGCGAACTCGATGATCTTCTGCTTGTTGCCGGTTTCGCTGACGGCGAAGAACACGCGGTTCAATTCCAGGCCGAGCACGCTGTTGAGAGCGATGTCCTCGTCTTCCATCGTTGGTTTCCCGCTTCGGACGCGTTCAGGTGTAACGTGACGCCAATTCTGCCACAAGTAGTTTAAATCTTCAGGCCAGATCGGCACCGGGAAACTACGGTCGCGGCCAGTTTGAGGCAGCCCCCGATTACGTGCTATAGAGGTGGTGTGGGTCAGGAAATGCACCGATGTCCGTCGTAGACTATGGCCGGGAGGCGCTCGACTTCATCGAGAGCCTGAGTACCTATCGCAAGGTGCCCGACGCCATGCTCGCGCTTGAAACGGCGTTCGGTCGCTTCGGCTTCGAAACCATCATCGTGACGGGATTGCCGAATCCGGATCAGCGGTTTGCACAGATGGTGCTGGCCAAGCGCTGGCCGGCGGGTTGGTTCAGCCTCTACACCGAGAACAATTACGATCGCTACGATCCCGTGGTGCGGCTGTGCCGCCAGTCGGTCAATCCGTTCGAATGGTCGGAAGCGCCCTACGACGCCGAGCTCGAGCCGAACGCGGCCGAGGTGATGAACCGCGCCAGCGATTTCCGCATGTCGCGCGGCTTCATCGTGCCGATCCACGGGCTCACCGGCTACGAGGCCGCGGTGTCGCTCGGCGGCGTTCATCTCGATCTCAATCCCCGCAGCAAGCCGGCATTGCACCTGATGGCGATGTACGGCTTCGACCACATTCGCCGCCTGCTCCAGCCGACGCCTTATCCGTCGACGCGTCTGACCCCGCGCGAGCGCGAGGTGATCTCCTGGGCTTCGCAAGGCAAGTCGGCCTGGGAGATCGGCGAGATCCTGCACATCACGCAGCGCACGGCCGAAGAGCATCTTGCAACCGCCGCGCGCAAGCTCGGCGCCGTCAACCGTACGCATGCGGTCGCGCTCGCGATCCGGAGCAAGATCATCGCACCTTAAGCGATGTACTGGGAAATTTCCCAATATCGAACCCCGATGTTTTCGCAGACCCTGCTCCCATTGAGGCTGAATGGGGGTTTTTATGATTCACGCAATTTCTGCGGTAAATCGTCACCTTTATGAAGACGTGATCGAGCAGCATTTCCGGTTGCGCCACGACGTCTTTGTCGAGGAACGGCAGTGGGAGGCGCTGCGCAAGCCGGATTGCCGCGAGATCGATTCCTACGACGATGAGGACACCGTCTACTTGCTTGCGCTGGAAGGACGGCGGGTCATCGGTGGTCACCGGCTCTATCCCACGACGAAACCGTCGATGATGAGCGAGGTGTTCCCGCATCTGGCATCGGTTCGCGGCTGGCCTTCGGATCCCCTGATCTGGGAATGGTCGCGCTACTTCGTCGTGCGTGATCGCCGCGACGGCGCGCTCAATCTGCAACTGATGGCGGCGGTGCAGGAGTTCTGCCTCGACCAGGGCATCGCGCAGGTCAGCGCGATCATGGAGACCTGGTGGTTGCCGCGCTTCCACGAGGCCGGCTTCATCGTGACCCCGCTCGGGCTTCCGGCGCTGGTGGAGAACGCATGGACCATGGCGGCCACCATCGACATTCGTCGCGAGACGGTCGACGCCCTGCACAATCGTATCGGCATGGCTTCGGTCGTGCGTCAGGACGGCCCGCATCTGGACGCCGTCGCCCGTGCCAACCTTTGCGGCGCTGTCGCCGCGCAACGAAAGAGTGCCTGAGATGTCGAACATGATGCGGGACAGCCAGATCATGGCGCAGACCAGGGACGAGAATCTCGGCTATATGTCCGACATGGCGCTCGAGCTGGCACAAATGGCGGAAGACACCGGATTGGCGACGCTCGCCTATCTGTTCCGGATGGCGGCGCTGGAGGCCTCGACGGCCAACAACGTGCTCACCGAGCCGGACGAGCTCGCCCAGCAGATGACGTCGCACTAGACGCCTCGCTCGCTCCGATAGGTTGCAACACCCTCCTCCCGGCAACGGGGGGAGGGTGATCGCATATGAGCATGCAACACAGGTCGTCTTGGCCGGGACGAGCCCGGCTACGACGCGGTGGTGCTGTGGGTGTCCCCAAAACCTCGAATGCGTGGTCCCTAAGACCACGGCCAGATCATGCTCAGTTGGGTGCGGCAGGTTGCCCCATGCCGTGCGGCAGCGTTTTTGCATTGCGAGCCGCGTCTTGATCGCATGCACCCGCATGCAACAAAGTGCATGTTTGGTGTCGAATCGCTCTTGCCTCGGAACGATACTGCCATTACCCATTTTTCCGCCTTGATGAGGCAGGGGGAGCTCTTTCACTGATGGCGACATGGTTCGAACATCGGCGCGACGCTGCGTGCGCCTGAAAGAGTCTTGATGCTGCTCGTTGTCGAACAGTTCTTGAACGGATTGCAGTTCGGCCTGCTGCTGTTCCTGCTCGCCGCCGGCCTGACGCTGGTGTTCGGGATCATGGATTTCGTCAACCTCGCGCACGGCTCGCTCTACATGATGGGCGCCTATTTCGCGGCTACCTTCGCCGCCTGGACCGGCAGCTTCTTAGCTGGCGCGCTGCTGGCGCTTGGCGCCACATTGATCCTCGGTATCGTGCTGGAGATGAGTGCGCTGCGGCATCTCTATGGCCGCGACCATCTCGACCACGTGCTCGCGACCTTCGGCCTGATCCTGTTCTTCAACGAGGCCGTGCGGCTGATCTGGGGCCCGGCCGGCCTTGCGCTGCCGCTGCCGGCCTGGCTCACGGTGCCGGTGCCGATCCTGCCCGGCATTCACTATCCCGCTTATCGGCTCGCTATCATCGCGGTCGCGCTATCGGTAGCGCTCCTGCTCTATCTCGGCGTGATGCGTACCCGCATCGGCATGCTGATCCGCGCCGGCGCCTCCAACCGCGAAATGATCGGCGCGCTCGGCATCAACATCAAGCTGCTCTACACGCTGGTGTTCGGCCTCGGCGCCGCGCTCGCCGGCCTTGCCGGCCTGATGCAGGCGCCGATCCTCACCGTGCAGATCGGCATGGGCGAGAACATCCTGATCCTCGCCTTCGTCATCATCGTGATCGGCGGCATCGGCTCGATCCGCGGCGCCTTCCTCGCCGCGATCTTCGTCGGCATGATCGACACGCTCGGTCGCGCCTTCCTGCCGAATCTGCTGCGACAGGTGCTCAGCGGCGCCGCTGCCTCCACCGCCGCGCCCGCGCTGTCCTCCATGCTGATCTACCTCTTGATGGCGATCGTGCTGGTGGTGCGGCCGGAGGGGCTGTTTCCGGCCAACCGTCGATGAAGAGCTTGAGCGTGAGCAAGGCCGTCACGGCCGTGATGCTGGCGGGCCTGGTGCTGCTGCCGCTTTACTCGCAATTGTCGGGCAATATCTTCATCCTGACGCTGTTCACCCGCATCGTCATCCTGGCGCTGGCGGCGGCGAGCCTGAACCTCATCATGGGCTTCGGCGGCATGATGAGCTTCGGCCATGCCGCCTATCTCGGCATCGGCGGCTACGCCGTCGGCATGCTGGCGCAGGAAGGCGTCGGCAGCGGCTTCATCCAGTTTCCGGTCGCACTGGCGGCCTCCGCCACCTACGCGCTGGTGATCGGCGCGCTTTCGCTTCGCACCCGCGGCGTCTATTTCATCATGATCACGCTGGCCTTTGCGCAGATGGCCTATTACGTCGCCTCGGGGCTCGCGCGTTACGGCGGCGATGACGGCCTCACCGTCTACAAGCGCAGCGACTTCTCCGGGCTGATCAATCTCGGCAACCGCACGCAGTTCTACTATCTCTGTCTTGCCTGCCTGCTCGGCGTCGTCTTCCTGATCTGGCGCATCGTCAATTCGCGCTTCGGCCTCGTCGTGCAGGGCCTGCGCTCCAACGAACAGCGCATGCAGGCGATCGGCTTTCCCGCAAAACGCTATCAGCTCGTCTGCTTCGTCATCTCGGGCACCATGTGCGGCCTCGCCGGCGCGCTGCTCGCCAACAACACCGATTTCGTCAGCCCGGCCGTGATGTACTGGACGCGCTCGGGCGACCTCATGGTGATGGTCATCCTCGGCGGCATGGGCACGCTGTTCGGCCCGATCGTGGGCGCGGTGGTGTTCCTGCTGCTGGAAGAATTCCTGTCGCAGATCACCGAATATTGGGCGCTGATCATGGGCCCGCTGCTGTTGCTGATCGTGCTGTTCGGCCGCGGAGGCATCATGGGCATGCTGGGGAGGGTTGGCCGTGGCTGAGCCCTTGCTCCGTGTCGAAAAGCTGGTGCGCCGCTTCGGCGGCATCATCGCGACGGACAACGTCTCCCTCGACGTCGCCAGCGGCGAGCTGCATGCCATCATCGGCCCGAACGGGGCCGGCAAGACCACGCTGATCAGCCAGCTCACCGGGCATCTGGCGCCGCATTCCGGCAGCGTCTCGCTCGGCGGGCTCGATATCACCTATCTGCCAGCCTATCGCCGCTGCGCGCTGGGCCTTGCCCGCTCGTTCCAGATCACCTCCCTGTTGCTCGACTTCACCGCCGCCGACAATGTCGCGCTGGCGGCGCAGGCGCATGCCGGCACCTCGTTCCGCTTCTTCGCCAATGCGCGGAAAGAGAAGGGTCTGCGCGATGCCGCGCGTGCCGCGCTCGAGCGCGTCGGGCTCGCCCATCGCGCCGATGTCCTGGTTTCGAGACTCAGCCATGGCGAGCGGCGCCAGATCGAGCTTGCGGTGGCGCTTGCCAGCAAGCCGAAACTGCTGCTGCTCGACGAGCCCATGGCCGGTCTCGGCGTCACCGAATCGCAAGGCATGGTGAAGCTGCTCCAGGAGCTGCGGAAGGAAGTCTCGATCGTGCTGGTCGAGCACGACATGCCCGCGGTGTTCGCGCTGGCCGACCGCATCTCGGTGCTGGTCTATGGCCGCGTCATCGCGTCCGGCGATCCCGCCGCGATCCGCGCCAACGAGGACGTCAAGCGCGCCTATCTCGGCGATCAGCATGTGGTGACGCATCATGGCTGACACGCTGCTCGACGTCGACGGCATCGAGACCTGCTACGGCCTGTCCCAGGTGCTGTTCGGCTTGTCTCTATCCATCAAGCCGGGCGAGATGGTCTCGCTGATGGGCCGCAACGGCATGGGCAAGACCACGACCATCCGCTCGATCATGGGCCTGACGCCGGCGCGCGCGGGCGCGATCCGCTTTGCGGGCACCGAGGTGCGGCAGCTGCCGTCCTACCGGATTGCAAAGCTCGGCGTCGGCCTCGTCCCCGAGGGACGCCAGATTTTCCCGAACCTCACCGTGCGTGAGAACCTGGTCGCGGCTGCCGCCGATCGCTTCGACAGTCCCAATCCCTGGACGCTGGCGGCGATCTACGTGATGTTTCCGCGCCTCGCCGAACGCGCCGCCAACATGGGCAACCAGCTTTCCGGCGGCGAGCAGCAGATGCTCGCGATCGGCCGCGCGCTGATGACCAATCCGAAGCTCCTGATTCTCGATGAAGCCACCGAGGGCCTCGCACCGCTGATCCGCGAAGAAATCTGGAGCTGCCTCTCTCTGCTCAAGAGCCGGGGGCAGTCGATCCTGGTCGTCGACAAGAACGTCGACCATCTCGCCCGCATCTGCGACCGCCACTTCATTATCGAGCGCGGCAAGACGGTTTGGAGCGGCACCTCCGACGAGCTGTTGGCCGAGCCGGATCTGCAGCACAAATATCTCGGCATCTGACAAGCGTCCCGGCGCGTCGTCCGCGAAGACGTTCTTTGAGCAAATCCAGATTCGAAACCCTCCAAATCCGGTGGAGAGGTCTTGAGCTCATCGCTGCCGGCGGCCAAGGTACGCTGTGCAAGCGGGTGCGATGCGGGACTTTTTCGATCAAATTGTCGGACGACCTCACGACGACATCGGTTCCGCTCCGCCCGGCGATTCAACATCGGCCCAATGGCTGGATTTTCCGGGCTGCGTGTTCGTCAGAGGCGCGTTTCGAGCCGATGGCGACGGCGCGATCATTGCGCCGGGCCTGTTCATCTCCGTGGCGTGGGATGACGGCGCGGGCCGCAGCGTTCTGACGCGCGCCGGCAGTGGACGGCAGATGACGGCGATCGCTGTTCGCGAAGCCCTCGCAATGGGATGCGCGCCGCGCTGTAGCGATCGTGCTGCCATCGGCCTTGCGCTTCCCCGGACCTCCATCGATGAACTTGGGCTCGGCGATGAGTTCCGAGCGCTGTTTGGAAGCGATGAGGCCGGCGCGGCCACCGTCACTTTGGCGACATCCCCGCGCATCGAGGCCGTCGCGGCCGAAATGCTTTCGCCGCCGATTAGTGGACGCGCCGCGCAATTGCTGCTGTCCGCGCACGCTGCCGAGATCGTCGTCCATACCCTGTTCAGCGAGCGCGGCCCGATTGCGATCGACCCGGCGGCGGACCTGCAGCGGATGCGGCTGCAGTCGGTCAAGGAGCGGATGGACGCCGATCTCGCCTGGCCCTGGAGCATCGAGGAGCTGGCACGGAACGCTGGGCTGAGCCGCCGGTCGTTCAACCAGAAATTCCAGATCGCTTATGGCGAGAGCGCGATCGACTATCTGAGGGGCCGGCGGCTCGACGCTGCGCGCGCCCTTTTGATTCACCAGCGCCTGTCCGTCACCGAGGCCGCCTATCGGGTCGGCTATGCGCACCCGGCGAATTTCGCAACCGCCTTCCGCAGGCGTTTCGGCCATGCGCCGAGCCGGTGTCAGTAGCCGGGCTGCGAAGCTGCGACGATGTGCGCAATCTCGAAGGCCTCCACGTGGGATCAAAGGTGATTTGCCCGGCCGCAAAGGCGGTGCGCGCCTCGATCTGATTACTCCCGGGTCTGCTTGAAGACAGAATTCGGGGAAGATGATGAGGCGTGACGAGGGACGGACGTTCGGCTGGGAACGGGTGGTGAAGGCTGGTCTTGGGGCCGCCGGTCTGGGGATGGCCCTGCACGCGACGCCTTCGGCCGCGCAGGTCGCCGGGACCGGTTCCGGAACGACGGCCGGAACGCTGCCCCCCGTCACGGTGGAGGCACCGAAGCAGGCGAGGCGTGCCCAGTCGGCTCAGCGCACGTCCCAATCGCAGCGCGGCCGCGTCACCGCGCAGCGCAATCTGGAGGGCGGGCAGGGCCGCAATTCGGACGCGCGCGAAGCGGGGGCCGGGCGCGGCAACGTCTCGAGCGAGAACAGCTATGTCGCGAACAGCAGCTCGGCGGGCACCAAGACCAGCACGCCGCTGCTGGAGACGCCGCAGTCGATCTCGGTCGTGACGCGCAAGGAGCTCAACGATCGCGCCGTGCAGTCCCTGACGGAAGCGGTCGGCTACGAACCGGGCGTCCGCGTCGATGCGTCGGGCTACGATCCGCGCTTCGACGCCTTCTCGATTCGCGGCTTCGACGTCACCTATAACGGCGTCTATCTCGACGGCCTGCGTCTCGTCGGTGCCGGCCTCGGCGTGTTCAAGACCGAGCCCTACGGCGTCGACAGCATCACCGTTGTGCGTGGGCCGAGCTCGGCACTCTATGGCCTCGGCTCGCCCGGCGGATTGGTCGACCTGCAGAGCAAGCTGCCGACCAGCCAGCCCTTCCACGAGGTGCAGACGGTGTTCGGCGACCGCGAGCGCATCCAGGGCAATTTCGATTTCTCGGGGCCGGTCGATCCCAACGGCCAGTTCTCCTATCGGCTGACCGGCGTCGTGCGCGATGCCGACGTGTTCGTGCCGGGCGGCAAGGACAATCGCACCTACATCGCTCCCGCCGTCACCTGGAAGCCCGACCAATCGACGACCCTCACCGTTCTCGGCGCCTATCAGAAATCGAAGACGCCGGGCTCGATGTTCACCTATTCCACGGGCACGGGGACGACCACGGACATCTTCACCGGCAGCCCGTCCTACAATTCGCTCGATCAGGAGCAGGGACGGGTCGGCTATCTGTTCGAGCATGCGTTCAACAACGCCGTGACCGTGCGCCAGAAATTCCGCTACGTCGATCTCGATGCCGTCACCCGCTATGTCGGCTTTCTCGGCGCGCCCGTCGGCAATGTGGTCTCGCGCTATACCGGCTACGTCCACGACACGCTGCAATCGGCCATCATGGACAATCAGGTCGAGGCCAAGCTTTCCACCGGCCCGGTGCAGCACACGCTGCTGGTCGGCACCGACTACACCTCGTCGAAGTTCACCGACAAGCAGGGGTTTGGCTTCGGTGTCTCCGATCTCAATCTGGCCGCGCCGGTCTATGCGCCGGAAGCCATCCCCGATCCAGCGATCTCGTCCTCGATCCAGCAGCGGCAGACCCAGTCCGGCGTCTACATCCAGGACCAGGCCAGGCTTGACCGCTGGATCCTCACCCTCAGCGGCCGCAGCGACTGGGTCCGCTCCGCGGGCGAGGATTTGTTCGCGCTGACCAGGCAGACGCAGTCCGATCAGGCCTATAGCGGCCGCGCCGGGTTGACCTATGTGTTCGATTCCGGTGTCGCGCCCTACGTCGCCTATTCGACGTCGTTCTTCCCCAATCTCGGCGTCGATCCCACCGGCGCCTTCTTCAAGCCGACCACCGGCAAGCAGACCGAGATCGGCGTCAAATATCAGCCGCCGGGAACGCGGAGCTTCGTCACCGCTGCGGTGTTCGACCTGACGCAGGATGGCGGACTGGTGACGACCGGCACGGGCGTGACGGTCCAGCGCGGCGAGATCCAGAGCCGCGGCTTCGAATTGCAGGGGCTTGCCAGCCTCGGCGGCGGCTTCGACATCAACGCGTCCTACACCTATCTCGACATGGTGACCAAGCAGGCCGCGGACAGCACGACGATCGGCAAGTTTCCGTCCGGCAATCCTCCGCACACCGCGACACTGTGGGGTAATTACGCCCTGCCGCTGGCCGGCCCGTTCGCAGGTCTCAGCATCGGCACCGGCGTGCGCCACATGTCCTGGAGCTATGGCGACGACGCCAACACGTTCAGGAACAGCTCGGTGACCCTGGTCGACGCGGCGCTGAAATATGATTTCAGCCAGGCGGCGAAGGAGCTGAAGGGGATGACGTTCCAGGTCAACGCCAAGAACCTGTTCAATCTGCACTACACCACGTGCCAGGTCGGCTATTGCTACCGCGGCGCTCCGCTCACCGTCATCGCGACGCTCGGCTATCGCTGGTGAGCCAGCTCGGATCATTCACAAAGCGGTCGTCATGCCCGGGCTTGTCCCGGGCATCCACGTTCTTCATGCCGCGATGCAAGGCGTGGATGGCCGGGACAAGCCCGGCCATGACGGTGTGCCCCGCTCAGAACACCTCGAAATATTCGCGGTGCTCCCAATCCGTCACCTCGCTCAGGAAGCGATCGATCTCGGCGTTCTTGATGTGGGTGTAATAGTCGACGAACTCCGCCCCGAGCTTTTCGCGGAAGAACGGATCGTCCTTCAGCGCGCCGACCGCATCGCGCAAGCTCTTCGGCAGCAGCGGCGCCTTGGTCTCGTAGGGCGTGTCGGCGGACGGGCCGGGATCGAGCTTGCGGTCGACGCCGTCGAGCCCTGAGAGAATCTGCGAGGCCATGTAGAGATAGGGATTGGCGGCGGGCTCGCCGATGCGGTTCTCCAGGCGCGTTGCGGCGTCACCCGGGCCACCGAGCACGCGGATCATCACGCCGCGATTGTCGCGGCCCCAGATCGCGCGGTCCGGCGCCAGCGAGTAGGAGCGGTAGCGCTTGTAGCCGTTGATGGTCGGGGTGGTGAACACAGTGGAGGCGCGGGCGTGGTCGAGCAGGCCGGCGAGCCAGGCCTTGCCGAACGCGCTGAGCGGCTCGCTGCCGTCCTTCGTCATGAACTGGTTCTCACCGCTCGCGCGCGAGACGATCGACTGATGCAAGTGCCAGCCGCTAGCGAACACGTTCGGCAATTTCGGCCGGCACATGAAGGTGGCGTGATAGCCGTGCCGGCGCGCGATCTGCTTCACGGCGCTGCGGAACAGCACCATGTTATCGGCGGGCTCCAGGCCCTTCTTCGGCGCGAAGGTGAATTCGCACTGGCTCGGACCGAACTCGACCTCGACCGAGCGCAAGGGAAGTCCGAGCGCGACGATGTCGCGGCGCAGGATTTCCAGCACCGGCTCCATCTGATCGAAGCGCTGCTCGGTGAGATATTGGTAGCCGTGGCTGAGCAGGCTCACCGAGGGCGGCGTGCCCGGCTGTCCCGCGTCCTCGGGCCGCATATGCGCATCGTCGAGCTTGAAGATGTGGAATTCGACCTCGAGGCCGGCGACGAACTCATGGCCGCGGCTTGCGAGCTCGCCCAGCACTTGGCGATAGAGCGAGCGCGTCGCGAACGGCACCGGGCGACCGTCGCTGAAATACAGGTCGCACAGCACCCAGCCCGTCGCCGGCGCCCAGGGCAGCACATGGAAGGTGGCGGGATCAGCGACCATCAGCACGTCGGCCGCGCCCTCCATCTCCTTCATGCCGAAGCCGCCGCCGGCGATGAACACCGGAAACACCGTGCGGTGCGAGGTGTCTTTCGCGAGCATGGTGGTGGTGATGGAGCAACCGCTCTCCAGCGAGGCGATCGCCTCCGAGGCGATGATGGTCTTGCCGCGCAGGATGCCGTGCTGGTCGGGGAAGGCGAGGCGGATGACCTCGAGATTCTTCTCCTCGACGATGCGGCGCATCCGCGCCGCTGCGTCCTTCTGCTCATCCGACCACAGCGCATGACGCGCGACGAAAGTCACTGTGTTGCTCCTTTAGCCCACACGGTCATCGCCCGCGAAGGCGGGCGATCCAGTATTCCAGAGACGGCGACGTATCCACGAGAGACTGCGGCGTACTGGATGCCCCGCTTGCGCGGGGCATGACAGCGGAAAATGTGGAGCCGCCGTCGCGACCCACGCGCAGCGAATGGCATCCTCACTCCGCCGCCGTCAGCCGGTGCACGTTGTCCGCGATCTCCTTCGGCACCGGTGCGGTCCACGGCGCGCCGCGGCGGCGCTTGACGTCGACTTCCATCCAGTAAGTCTCCCAGCCACGCGTCGGCCCGATGCCGTCCATGGTCGCCGGGCCCTGGATGCTGCGCGCATTGGCCTCGTCGAGGAACAGCATCGGCTTCTCGCCGCCCTGGACCTTCTCGATCTCCTGCCGCAGCAGGCGGCGATATTGCACGATCGCCTTGTCGCTCGAACCGAGATGCTCCTTGGTGCGGTCCTGGATCGCGCCCATCGATTCCACCGCCCACTGGTCGTGGACGTTGATGTCGTTGCCCATGCCGGTATAGGTCGCGGTCTGCTGCTCGTGCGGATCGAAGCCGTAATCGTTGCCGCTGTTCTTGCGCGACTTGTAGTCGGGCAGCTCGTAGAGCTCGAGCCGCTGGTCGCGCATCTTCTGCTTGTCGACCGGGTTCGAATAGCTGGTGAAGATCGCGTACCAGTAGCAGTTCTCGTCATCGACAGGCACGTGCCACTGCGTGATCGTCATCTCCGTGCTCATGGGGATGACGAAGCCGTGCGGGAAAAGCTGGTTGGTGACGCGCACATGGGTGCGCTCCTCGTCGATCTCGCGCAGCGCGATCAGGCGAAGGCCGTATTCGGTGTGCTCGACATTGATGATCGGACGATCATATTCGCGCAGGATCTTCGTCATCGGCAAGTCGCTTCCCGCGGACGCGCCGCGAAACTGCTTGCCGTAAGCGGTCGACGTATCCTCGTCCTCGAAGAAGCGATGCAGGTACGAGGCATGCGCGGGATCGATGCCGACCTCCAGCGCCTGCAGCCAGTTGCAGGCCATGTGGCCCTTGAACGCGAAGGTGTGCGTGCCGGGCGCGACGAAGCAATCGAGCTCCGGAAATGCCGGCGGCTCACCTTCGCCGAGATAGGCCCAGAGGATGCCGCTCCTCTCGACCACGGGATAGGAGCGCTGCCGGATGTTCTGGCAGAGCTTCGAGTCCTTCGGCTCGGCCGGGGTCTCGATGCACTGGCCGGTGGCGTCGAACAGCCAGCCATGGAAGGCGCAGCGCAGGCCGCCATGTTCGAGCCGGCCGAAGGCAAGGTCGGCGCCGCGATGTGCGCAGTGGCGATCCATCAGGCCGTAGCGACCGGTCTCGTCGCGGAACAGCACCAGATTCTCGCTAAGCAAGCGCACCGGGCGGATCGGCCGCGCACCCTCGAGTTCATCCACCAGCGCCGCCGGCTGCCAGTAGCTCCGCATCAATTTCCCGCATGGATCTTTCGGCCCGGTGCGGGTGATCAGGTCGTTCTGCTCCTGGCTCATCATGGCAGTAGCATCCTTTGTGGAGTGGCGTTTGTTCGCCTATTGAACGAATGGGCGAATTATGACATGCCTTGGATCGGCAGCAAGCACTATTTTGCAGGATTGTCCCGTCACCATGCCCAAGCCTAAGCGGAGCGAGAGCGAGGAGCGCGCGACGGACTTCGTCGAGGCGCTCGACCGCGGCCTGCGCCTGCTGCAGTGCTTCGGCACCAACCCGGGACCGATGACGCTGAGCGACCTCGCGCGGGCCGCCGATCTGCCGCGCGCCACCGCCAGGCGCATGCTGTTCACGCTCCAGCGCGGCGGCTATGTCGCCGGCGATGGCAAGCTGTTCTCGCTGACGCCGCATGTGCTGACGCTGGCGGCGTCCTACCTGCGCTCCAACCAGCTCGTCGCGGTGCTCCAGCCCGTGCTCGATCGCGTCGCGACCGCGGCGAACGAAATCTCCTCGCTCGCCGTGCTCGATGGTGACGACGTCGTGTTCATCGCCCGAGGCAGCCCGGCACGCGTGTTCTCGGGCGGGTTGGAGATCGGTTATCGCCTGCCGTCCTTCTGCACCTCGGTCGGCCGCGCCATGCTCGGCCAGCTCGACGATGCCGCGCTTGCGGCGCGCCTGAAGGCGATGCCGCGCGAAGCGCTGACGCCGGAGACGATGACGGATCCGAAGGCGCTGCTTGCGCGCATCGCCGCCGACCGCGCGCAAGGCTATTCGCTGGTGGACCGCGAGGCCGAGCCGCATTTCCGCTCGATCTCGGTTCCCGTGCGCCGTTACGACAATGTGATCGTCGCCGCCATCAACATGGGTGCGCATGTCGACCGCGTGCCGGCGCAGGAATTGATCGAGCGATTCCTGCCATTGCTGCGCGAAGGCGCGGACTCCGTGCGCTCGCAATTGCTGTAGGGCGCCTTGTAGCCCGGGTGAGCGAAGCGATACCCGGGAGCGTCCTTGCCACCCGGATGTCGCTCCGCTCATCCGGGCTACGCGCGCCGCAATGCGCTGCTGCCCGCGCGCACAGGTCGCGGTGCACACCCGGGCCTGCTGTGTCAAAAGGCGAAAATGCCGCATGACACACCTCTGATTGCCACCATCGTCGTTGGACTTGGATTAGCCTTCGTACTTGGAACCATCGCGCAGCGGTTCCGCATTCCGCCGCTGGTCGGCTATCTCCTCGCCGGTGTTGCGGTGGGGCCGTTCACGCCGGGCTTCGTCGCCGACCAGGCGCTCGCCATCGAGCTGTCGGAGCTCGGTATCATCCTGCTGATGTTCGGCGTCGGCCTGCATTTCTCGCTGCAGGATCTGCTCAGCGTCCGCAACATCGCGGTACCCGGCGCCGTCGTTCAGATCGCCGCGGCGACGCTGATGGGGCTCGGCCTTGCATGGCTGATGGGCTGGGGCATGAGTGCCGGCCTGGTATTTGGCCTCGCCCTGTCGGTCGCGAGCACGGTGGTGCTGCTCCGCGCGCTGCAGGAGCGGCGCCTGATGGAAACCGATCGCGGCCGCATCGCCGTCGGCTGGCTGATCGTCGAGGACCTCGCGATGGTGCTCGTGCTGGTGCTGTTCCCCGCGATCGCCAGCCTGCAGGGCGGCGGCGACGGCAAGCCCGCCTTCGAGCCGCTGGCCGCGCAGCTCGGCCTTGGCCTCGCCGGCGTCGTGATGCTGACCATCGTCAAGATCGTCGTGTTCATCGGCCTGATGCTCGTGGTCGGCCGCCGGGTGATCCCCTGGATCCTGCACTACATCGCGCATACCGGCTCGCGCGAATTGTTCCGCCTCGCCGTGCTGGCGATCGCGCTGTGCGTCGCCTTCGGCGCGACGAAGCTGTTCGACGTCTCGCTGGCGCTGGGCGCGTTCTTCGCCGGCATGATGTTGCGGGAATCGCCGCTCAGCGCGCGGGCCGCGCAGGAATCGCTGCCGCTGCGCGATGCCTTCGCCGTGCTGTTCTTCGTCTCGGTCGGCATGATGTTCGACCCGATGAGCGTGGTCCGCGAGCCGTGGCCGCTGCTGGCGACGCTCGTGATCATCATGCTCGGCAAGTCGGTCGCGGCATTCCTGATCGTGGTGCTGTTCCGGCATCCGGTCGCGACCGCGCTGACGATCTCGGCGAGCCTGTCGCAGATCGGCGAGTTCTCCTTCATCCTGGCCGAGCTCGGCGTCGCGTCGCAGATCCTGCCGCGCGAGGGCCGCGACCTCATCATGGCCGGTGCGATCCTCTCCATCATGCTCAACCCGCTGATGTTCGCGGCGGCGACCTGGCTCGCACCCCGCCTCGATGCAAGGCGCGATTCGCCGCAAGCCACGGCGGCCGCTGTGCCCGAGCCCATCCGCACCACTGACCTGGCCGACCACACCATCGTGATCGGCTATGGCCGCGTCGGCGCGCTGGTCGGCGATGCCCTGCAGCAGCGCCAATGGCCGTTCCTCGTCGCCGAGGTCGGCGAGAGCGCGTTGGCGAAGCTGAAGCAGGGCGGCATCGAGACCGTCACGGGCAATGCCGCGCAGCCGGATATCCTCGGCGCCACCAATCCGGCGCGGGCCCGGCATCTGGTGATCGCGATCCCTGAGGCGTTCGAGGCCGGACAGATCGTGCAGCAGGCGCGCGCGGCCAACCCTGATATCCGCATCATCGCGCGGGCGCATGCGGATGCCGAGGTGGATCATTTGAAGGGCTTGGGGGCCGACGTCGTCATCATGGGCGAGCGGGAGATCGCGCGCGGCATGATCGAGGAGCTGGAGAGGAGAGTTCCGGATGCTGCTCAGCAAGATTCCCGCACCCTCGCGGTCGGGGCGTCATGACCGGTTTGCAAATTGACCGGCCTGCAAATTTCGTAGTCCGGGTGAGCGAAGCGATACCCGGGAAAGTCCTCACGAGGAATCCCGGATGTCGCTTCGCTCATCCGGGCTACGGCAGCGTGCCTTACCGCGCCTCCGCCTCGCGCTCCATGTCGCGGCCCGACAGATCCTCGCCCTGCATGTTGGCGTAATCGCGCGCCATCTCACGCATCAGGAATTTCGCCGGCACGTCGTGATAGGTGCCGCGGTCGTTGACATATTGCATGTAGGCGCGGCCCTCGCCGTCGAACGGATGCAGCAGCGCGTCGCTGTGGCCGTCGAAGTCGAGCGGCGCCACGCCGACCTTGGCGCAGAGCGTGTCGTTGAAGGTCGGCGTCGCCTTGCGCCAGGCGCCGTCGACATGCACTTCGGTAAAGCCGTGCCAGGTGAAGATGTCGGTGCCCATGCTGGCGCGCAGCTTCTCCGTGGTGAGATGGTTCTTGACGTCGGCAAAGCCGACTCGCGCGGGAATGTCGTGGACGCGACAGGCGGCGGCATAGAGCGCGGCCTTGCCGACGCAATAGCCTTGCCCCGCAGCGAGCACGCTGGAGGCGCGGAACGTCTCGGCGACGCGCATGCTGACATAGGGGTTATAGCGGATGCCGTCGCGCACCTTCTTGTAGAGCACGCTGGCCTTCTCCCGCGCGTTCGCGTCTGTGCGCACGGCGTCCTTCGCGAATTGCTGCACGGCGGGGTGATCGCTGTCGATGTACTCGCCGGGGTCGGTGTAGAGGCGGCGGATGGTATCGGGGAGGATGTCGGTCATGTCGCGAGTTTAGCAGGCGATCGCCGCGGAACTCAAATCAAGCGATGCGGATGCGCGCTCCGAATTGCGTCGAGGCGCTGCTGCCAACTCACTGGCGATTGCGCATCCAGTCCGCAAGCCCCGAGATCGCCTTGTCCAGCTCCTGCCGTGCAGCGCTATCTGCGATCGTCTCCTCCATCGCGCCGCGCATGCACAGCATCCACGCATCGCGCTCGGCATCTCCGATGGCAAAGCCGATATGGCGCTGCCGCAGCCGCGGATGCCCTTTCTCGGGCGTGTAGAGCTTTGGTCCGCCGGTCCACTCCGTGAGATAGCGCTTCAGCACGCCCGTGATCAAACCGAGATCGTCCGCATGCATGGCGCGGATGATCTTCGCCTCCGGCAGCGTGTCCATGCGCTGGTAGAAACGATCCACCAGGGTCTCGATCGTGGCACTGCCGCCGATCCGCTCGAACATGGAGGTGGTGACGTCGGTGGAGGTCATGAATGGTCCGGATGTTTGCTGCTGGGCTCGCATATAGGGGCGTTGTAGCGCTGCCACAAACTCCGCCGTCGCCCTAAAGCGCCACACTCCGTAGCCCGAAGCTGCGGGCTTCGTTCTGCAGCACCGGTCGCACCGCATCGATCAGCCTTGCGGCCGCAGCATCAACCGACAGCCCCGCCGTATCCACCACCGCCGTCGCGCGTGAATAGAGCGGTTCGCGGCTGAGCAAAATGTTGCGCAGCTCGGCCATGGCGGAGCGATCGTCGGCCATCGGTCGCAGATCGCCCTGGCGGCGCACGCGGGCCATATGCTCTTCCGGTTCTGCTTTGAGCCAGATCGTGTAGAACGAGGTCAGGATCTGGTCGAAGGTGAGCGGCTCCGAGACGATGCCGCCGCCGGTCGCCAGCACCATCAGCTCGTTGCGCGCGAGCAGCTGCTGCAGCGCCGCCTGCTCCATGCGGCGAAAGCCTTCCTGGCCGTAGAGCGCGATGATCTCGGCGACCGAGAGCCCGTTCTGCTGCTCGACCTCCTTGTTGAGCTCGACAAAGCTCCAGCCGATCTTCTTCGCCAGCATCCGCCCGAGCGTGGACTTGCCGGCACCGCGCAGGCCGATCAGCGCGATGCCGCAGAACGGTGCGCGCCGCGGCGCATTGGCGCTGCCGCCGGTAAGAAAATCCTTGGCCTGCGCGATCTGCGCGGGCGTCGCCTTGCGCAGGAGGTCGCGAAACATCTGCCAGTCCGGCGTCGGCTCGGCGCTCGGCAGCAAATCTTCGAGATGCGCGCCCATCGCATCGGAGACGCGGCGCAAGAGCACGATCGAGACGTTGCCCTTGCCGCTCTCGAGCTGCGCGATGTAGCGCTCCGAAATCCCGGAGACCTTGGCGAGCACTTTTCGCGACATGCCGCGCAGCGCGCGCATGGTGCGCACGCGTTGGCCGAGCTGTTCGAGGAAGTGGGATTCGGCGTCGGGACTGTCGGTCATGAGCCTTCTTTAAGGGATGTCCTGCGGCGCATTTTAATGAAACATAATGCCTGCTAGCATTGACAGCAAGCCGCCGCAGTGTCTTTCTATGAATTATAATTCTAAATTCGGGGGAGAAGTCCGTGAGCGAGGGATCCTACAACGCGGTGACCTGGCTGCTCGACCGTAACGTCGCCGAAGGCCGGGGCAACAAGCTGGCCTTCGACGACACCGTCTCGCGGCTCACCTATGGCGAACTCCAGCAGCAAACTTGCCGCGCCGCGAACATGCTGCGCCGGCTCGGCGTCCGCCGCGAGGAGCGTGTCGCGATGATCATGCTGGATACGATCGACTTCCCGGTCGTGTTCCTGGGCGCGATCCGCGCCGGCATCGTGCCGGTGCCGCTCAACACGCTGCTGACCGCGGACCAGTACGCCTACATCCTCGCCGACTGCCGCGCGCGCGTGCTGTTCGTGTCCGAGGCGCTCTATCCTGTCATCAAGGACGTCGTCGGCCGCATGCCCGATCTGGAGCATGTTGTCGTCGCCGGCGCCAAGCAGAACGGGCACAAGCAGCTCACGGAGGAGCTCGCCGGCGAGAGCGACCAGTTCACTACCGCCGCGACGCATCCGGACGAGCCGGCGTTCTGGCTCTATTCGTCCGGCTCGACCGGCATGCCGAAGGGCGTGCGCCACATCCATTCCAATCTGCAGGCGACCGCCGACACCTATGCGAGCCAGGTGCTCGGCATCCGCGAGAGCGACGTGTGCCTGTCGGCGGCAAAGCTGTTCTTCGCCTATGGGCTCGGCAATGCGCTGACCTTCCCGATGTCGGTCGGCGCCAGCGTGATCCTCAACAGCGAGCGGCCGACGCCGGCGCGCATGTTCGACCTGATGAACCGCTACAATCCCTCGATCTTCTACGGCGTGCCGACGCTGTTTGCGGCGATGCTCAACGACGACGCCATGAAAAGCGAGCGCGGCGGCAAGTCTCTGCGTATCTGCACCTCGGCCGGCGAGGCGCTGCCCGAATCCGTCGGCAACAGCTGGAAGTCGCGCTTCGGCGTCGACATTCTCGACGGCGTCGGCTCGACCGAGCTGTTGCATATCTTCCTGTCGAACGCGCCCGGCGACATCAAATACGGCTCCTCGGGCAAGCCGGTGCCGGGCTATGCGGTGCGGCTCGTCAACGAGGCCGGACAGGATGTCGCCGACGGCGAGGTCGGCGAACTGCTGGTCGATGCGCCCTCGGCCGGCGAGGGCTACTGGAATCAGCGCCACAAGAGCCGCCGCACCTTCGAGGGGCCGTGGACCCGCACCGGCGACAAATATGTCAGGGACGGCGAAGGCCGCTACACCTTCTGCGGCCGCGCCGACGACATGTTCAAGGTCTCCGGCATCTGGGTCTCGCCCTTCGAGGTCGAGAGCGCGCTGATCACGCATCCCGCCGTGCTGGAAGCTGCCGTCGTGCCGGAAGCCGATCCGGAAGGCTTGCTGAAACCGAAGGCCTTCGTCGTGCTGCGCCCCGGCGCGACGATTACGGACCTGCAGGAGATGCTGAAAGACCACGTCAAGCAGAAGATCGGCCCGTGGAAATATCCGCGCTGGATCGACGTGGTGGACTCCTTGCCGAAGACGGCGACGGGCAAGATCCAGCGGTTCAAGCTGCGGGAAGGCGCGAATTGATTTCTCGTCATTCCGGGGCGATGCGCAGCATCGAACCCGGAATCTCGAGTCGCAAAACAATCTCGAGATTCCGGATCAGCTCACGCTGCGAGCTGTCCGGAATGACGGAATGAACGGGAACGACAGCATGACCAACCTCACCCCCACCGGCTTCCTCAGCATCGGCGGCGCCAGCCTCGAATATAAATGGCTCGCGCCCGCAGCGGCCGACGCCCCCACCATCGTGATGCTGCATGAAGGTCTCGGCTCGGTCGGCCTCTGGGGAGAACTCCCCGAGAAGCTGCAGCAAGCCACCGGCGCCGGCATCTTCGCCTATTCGCGCGCGGGCTATGGGCAGTCGAGCCCGGTGACGCTGCCGCGGCCGCTCGACTACATGCAGCGCGAGGCGCTGGACGTGCTGCCGAAGATCCTCGATGCGATTCCATTCAAGCGCGGCCTTCTGCTCGGCCATTCCGACGGCGCCTCGATCGCGACCATTTACGCCGGTTCACATCAGGATCACCGTCTGCACGGCGTCGCGCTGATCGCGCCGCATTTCATCGTCGAGGACGTCTCGGTGACGTCGATCGCGGAGATCAAGACGATTTTCGAGACCACCGACCTCAAGGCAAAGCTGGCGCGCTGGCACAAGGACGTCGACAACGCCTTCTACGGCTGGAACGGCGCCTGGCTCGATCCGAAATTCCGCGACTGGGACATTTCCGAATACCTCGCCTATATCCGCGTACCCGTCCTGATCCTGCAGGGCGAGAAAGATCAATATGGGACATTGCGTCAGGTCGAAATTGCCAGGGAAGAGTGCTACTGTCCGGTAGATTTTAAATTCATTTCAGAGGCGGGGCATTCCCCGCATCGTGAAGCGCCGGGGGCGACGCTTGACGCAATTGAGCAATTTGCAAGAGCGGCCCTGCGCGACGATCAGGGACTCCAAGGCCACGCCGCATGACCATGCGGAGGCACATCCATGAATGTGCCTTCACATGTCACCGGCCCGTTGCCGTGGCCGCAATGGGCCCATGTGCCGGGCGAGACCGGCGCGTCCGATGCCGATTCCGAAACGCTGGACCTGGCCAAGGCGCTGGTGCCGTCGGTCTTCCGAGGCTACGTGCCGGCGCGCCATCCGGCACTGCGCTACGGGCTGGCGCTCAACGACCGCGGCTATTTCTGGGAGGCGCAGGAGGTGCTCGAGGCGGTATGGGCGGCTGCGCCCCAGGGCGGCCGCGAGCGTGTCCTGCTGCGCGCCTGCATCCACATCGCCAACGCGAATCTGCGGCTACGCATGCAGAAGTCGCATTCGGCCGCGCGCCTGTTCGGCGATGCGCTGGCGGAGCTGAAGGCGCTGATCTCGCGCAAGGCGGTGGCGGCCGGCGACGGCTTCGTCGAGAGCTTTCCGGTCCCCGCTTTGGTCCTGCTGCTGCAGGCCAAGCTCGGCCGTCCCGAACTCTCCAAGGCCGACTGGATCGCCCTCGGGGCCTCCGCGCGGTCGTAAGCCGCCCATGAAACAAAATGCATGTGAGGTAGCCTAAGGGCTAGACTCGTCCGAAAAGATGCACTATTGTGCATCTAACGCTACGGCGATCATGCATAATCAAGCTCAGGGATGACCCATGGCCGGGGAAGATCGGCGCCTCGCAGGCGGCGCGACATTCATCGATTTCCAGACCGAACCGTCCCGCTACAAGCACTGGAAGCTCGCGGTCGAGGGCGACGTCGCGACGCTGACCATGGACGTCGACGAGAATGGCGGCCTGTTCGAGGGCTATCTGCTCAAGCTCAATTCCTATGATCTCGGCGTCGACATCGAGCTCGCTGATGCGGTCCAGCGCCTGCGCTTCGAGCATCCCGAGGTGAAGGTCGTCTTGATGCGCTCGGCCAAGAACCGCGTGTTCTGCGCCGGCGCCAACATCCGCATGCTCGCGGGCTCCACGCACGCCCACAAGGTCAATTTCTGCAAGTTCACCAACGAGACCCGCAACGGCATGGAAGACTCCTCGGAGAATTCCGGCCAGCGTTTCATCACCGTGGTGAACGGCTCGGCCGCCGGCGGCGGTTATGAGCTGGCGCTCGCGACCGACCACATCATCCTCGCCGACGACGGCTCCTCCGCCGTCGCACTGCCGGAAGTGCCGCTGCTCGCGGTGCTGCCGGGCACCGGCGGTCTCACCCGCGTCGTCGACAAGCGCAAGGTGCGCCGAGACCACGCCGATTTCTTCTGCACCATCGAAGAGGGCGTGAAGGGCAAGCGCGCGGTGCAGTGGCGCCTCGTCGACGAGATCGCGCCGAACTCCAAGCTCGAGGCCAAGATCGCCGAGCGCGCCAAGGAATTCGCGGCGGCCTCCAAGCGCAAGGGCAGCGGCAAGGGCATCGCGCTGACGCCGCTGCAGCGCGTGATCGACGAGAACAGCATCCGTTACGGCTTCGTCACCGTCGATATCGATCGCACTGCCCGCATCGCCACTCTCTCGATCAAGGCGCCGGAGGCGGCGCCGCCCGCCGACATCGACGGCATGATGGCGCAGGGTGCCGCGTTCTGGCCGCTGCAGGTCGCGCGCGAGCTCGACGATGCCATCCTGCATTTGCGCATCAATGAGCTCGAGATCGCCATGCTGGTGTTCAAGAGCCATGGCGACCGCGCTTCAGTGCTCGCGAATGATGCCTTCCTCGAAGCCAACAAGGCGCATTGGCTGGTCAACGAAATCAGGCATTACTGGAAGCGCGTGCTCAAGCGCATCGACGTTACCTCGCGCACGCTGGTGACCTTGGTCGAGCCCGGTTCCTGCTTTGCCGGCACGCTCGCCGAGCTCGTCTTCGCCGCCGACCGCTCCTACATGCTGATCGGCACCCGCCAGGGCGACAACCGACCGCCGCCGTCGATCGAGCTCTCCGCCATGAATTTCGGACCCTATCCGATGAGCCATGGCCTGACCCGGCTGCAATCGCGCTTCCAGGCTGACCCGTCCGACGTCGAGCGCGCGGAAGCAACGCTTGGCACCAGCCTCGACGCCGAGCAGGCCGAGGAGCTCGGCCTCGTCACCTTCGCGCTCGACGACATCGATTGGGACGACGAGGTCCGCGTGTTTCTGGAGGAGCGCGCCAGCTTCTCGCCCGACAGTCTCACCGGCATGGAAGCGAGCCTGCGCTTCGTCGGCCCCGAGACGATGGAGTCGAAGATCTTCTCGCGCCTGACGGCCTGGCAGAACTGGATATTCCAGCGCCCCAACGCCGTCGGCGAGGAAGGCGCGCTGCGCCGCTACGGCAGCGGCCAGAAGCCGAAATTCGATATGACGCGGGTGTAGCAGGTTTGTGTCCCGGGCGCGCTGCGGCATGCAATGCCGCTGCGCAGAACCGGGACCCAGAGAGACGAGACAATAGGTCCCGGCTCAGCAGTGCAGCACTTCGCGCCGCACTGCGTCCGGGACACGAGACCGATCAAGGAGCACGGCCATGAACATGAACATCATGAACGTCGACTACTCGACCAAGATTCCGAACAACGTCAATCTCGCCGAAGACCGCCAGGTACTGAAAGCCTTGGAAGGCTGGCATCCCGGCTACATGGACTGGTGGAAAGATATGGGGCCTGAGGGCTTCCAGGAATCGCTGGTCTATTTGCGCACCGCCTATTCGGTCGATCCGCGCGGCTGGGCCAAGTTCGACTATGTGCGCATGCCCGAATATCGCTGGGGCATCTTGCTGGCGCCGCAGGAAGAGAACCGCGTCGTGCCGTTCGGCGAGCATTACGGCGAGCCGGCATGGCAGGAAGTCCCGGGCGAGCATCGCGCCATGCTGCGCCGCCTGATCGTGATCCAGGGCGACACCGAGCCGGCCTCGGTCGAGCAGCAACGCCATCTCGGCAAGACCGCGCCGTCGCTCTACGACATGCGCAATCTGTTCCAGGTCAATGTCGAGGAAGGCCGCCATCTCTGGGCGATGGTCTATCTGCTGCAGAAATATTTCGGCCGCGACGGGCGCGAGGAAGCCGATGATCTGCTCCGCCGCCGCTCCGGCGATGCCGACGCGCCGCGCATGCTCGGCGCCTTCAACGAAGCGACGCCGGACTGGCTGTCTTTCTTCATGTTCACTTACTTCACCGACCGCGACGGCAAGATGCAGCTGCACAGCCTCGCGCAGTCGGGCTTCGATCCCTTGTCGCGCACCTGCCGCTTCATGCTGACCGAAGAAGCGCACCACATGTTCGTCGGCGAGACCGGCATCACCCGCGTCGTGCAGCGCACCTGCGATGCGATGCGCGAGGCCGGCATCACCGATCCCACCGACATCGCCAAGGTCCGCGCGCTCGGGGTGATCGATCTTCCGACCATCCAGAAGAAGCTGAACCTGCACTACACGCTGTCGCTCGATCTGTTCGGCTCCGAGGTCTCGACCAACGCGGCCAACGCCTTCAACGCCGGCATCAAGGGCCGCTATCACGAGACCCAGATCGAGGACGACCATCAGCTCAAGAACTCCACCTATCCGGTGCTCAAGCTGATCAACGGCGAGATCAAGCTGGTCGACGAGCCGGCGCTGACCGCGCTCAACATGCGCCTGCGCGACGATTACAGCCAAGACTGCGTCAAGGGCATGCTGCGCTGGAACAAGGTGATCACGACCGCGGGCTATGATTTCCAGCTCAAGCTGCCGAACGTCGCCTTCCATCGCCACATCGGCGAGTTCAAGGGCATCCATGCGACGCCCGACGGCCTCTTGATCGACGATGCGACCTGGGCGAAGCGCAAGGATGATTGGCTGCCCTCGACCGCCGACGGCGACTTCATCACCTCGCTGATGCAGCCCGTCACTGAGCAAGGCAAGTTCGCCTCCTGGATCTCGCCGCCGAAGATCGGCATCGACAACAAGCCCGGCGATTTCGAGTACGTGAAGATCGAGTCGTAAGGGGGAGGGCGAACGCTCTTGCCACACGAGGACTGTCATCACCCGCGAAGGCGGGTGATCCAGTATTCCAGAGGCAATTGTTGTTAAGCCGCGAAGCCGCGGCGTACTGGATGCCCCGCCTTCGCGGGGCATGACAGCGGTGTGTGTGGTAAGTGCGGAGCGTAAGCAGCCCCCCGCTTACCCCGCTATCTCCAGCCCCGCATTGGCGTAAACCACGCCGCCGTCGACCGCGATGGTGTTGCCGACCACATAATCCCCCGCGCGCGAGGCGAGATAGATGGCGACGCCCGCCATGTCCTCGTCGCTGCCGATCCGCCGTGCCGGAATGCGCTTGGCGACCTCGTCCGAATGGTCGCGCGCGGCGCGGTTCATGTCGGACTTGAAGGCGCCCGGCGCGATCGCGGTGACGTTGATGTTGTCCTTGACCAGCTTGGTCGCCATGCGCCGGGTCAGATGGATCACGGCGGCCTTGCTGGCGGCGTAGGAATAGGTCTCGCTCGGATTGACGAAGATGCCGTCGACCGAGGCGATGTTGATCACCTTCGCCGGGCTGTCGGCGCGCGCGGCGGCGCGCAGCGGCTTCGCCAGCGCCTTGGTCAGGAAGAACAGCGACTTCACGTTCAGGTCCATCACCTTGTCCCAGCCGCTTTCGGGGAATTCGTCGAACTCCGCGCCCCAGGCCGCGCCGGCATTGTTGACGAGGATGTCGAGCTTCGGCTCGAGCTTGATGATTTCGGAAGCGAGCCTGTCGCAGCCTTCGATGGTGGAGATGTCGATCGGCAGCGCGATGCATTCGCCGTCATATTGCGCGCTGAGCTCCTTGGCCGTGGCCTCGCACGGTCCGGCCTTGCGCGCGGTGATGTAGACCTTGGCCGCGCCGGCGCTGAGAAATCCCGCCGCGATCATCTTGCCGATGCCACGCGAGCCGCCGGTCACCAATGCGACGCGGCCTTTGAGCGAGAACAGATCCTTGAACATGATGCCTCCCTTGGTTGGCGCTGTTTTGGGCGGGGCGGGGAGGGGAGTCAAGGAAGGGACTGGATGGAAGTGTGGCGCGACGGCGGTCACACCAACTCGGTGTCGTCCCTGCGCACGCAGGGACCCATAACCACAGGAAGCAGTTTGGGGAAGATTGATCGCTCGGTACGCCTACCAACGGCGATCGATAAATTCCGCGGTATGGGTCCCCGCGTGCGCGGGGACGACAGCCGAGAATGCGGCCTACGCCGCCGCGATCCGGCGAAAGCCGTTCCACATCGCGGTCGCCGCGCCCGAGGTCAGCACCGGCAGGATGCGCGCGTCCTGGTAATTGCCGTTGAGCGAGACGCGGGGCAGCGCCGTCATCTGGCCGGCGTTCTCGGCGAACAGCATGCCGGGCCGCGTCGTCACCGCGGTCTTGAATCCGGCCGTCGCGGCCAGGCCGAATTCACGCGTGCCTGCGGCTTCGCGGTCGCCATAGGGATAGGCGAGATGCAGCACGGGACGCTGCAGCGCCTGCTCGATCCGCGCCCGGCTCGTGGCCAGCTCCTGCGCGGCGACGTCTTCCGCCAGCTTGGCGAGGTTGCAATGGCTGACGCTATGCGCGCCGATCGTCACCAGGGGATCGTCGGCAAAGGCCTTCAGCTCGGTCCAGGA
Organism: Bradyrhizobium sp. U531; assembly: GCF_051710265.1. Classification (NCBI taxonomy): domain Bacteria; kingdom Pseudomonadati; phylum Pseudomonadota; class Alphaproteobacteria; order Hyphomicrobiales; family Nitrobacteraceae; genus Bradyrhizobium; species Bradyrhizobium sp. U531. Next base: position 24,922 of record NZ_JASVEN010000017.1, on the reverse strand, counting down.
CAGGCAGAGGCTGCGGCACAAGGCCGCCAGGTCCACCTCATATCTCGTGCACAGCGCCTCGATCTCGCGCGTCAGATCGTGCTCGCCCGGCAGCGCGCGCAGCCAGTCGTGCAGGCGGTCATAGGCGGCCTGCTTGGCCGCGGGCGTCGTCGCATCGAGACGCAGCGCGGAATGCCCGATCGTGATGTCGATCTGCTCGGCCTTGGCGATCACGGCTTCCAGCGCCGCCCACCACAGCCGTCCCGTGCCTTCGGCAAAATCGCTCGCGACATAGACGGTCATGGGCGCGTCGAATTCGCGCAGGACCGGCAAAGCGTGATCGACATTGTCGCGATAGCCGTCGTCCAGGGTGAAGGCGGCGAAGCGGCGCTCGAACCGGCCCTGCACCAGCCGCTCATGCAGCTCGTCCATGGTGACGATGTCGATGTCGCGCGAGCGCAGATGACAGAGCGTGGCGCGCAGGAATTCGGGGGTGACCTCGAGGTGCCGGTTCGGCTGGAACGCGGCCTCGCGGGCCGGCCGGACGTGGTGCAGCATGAAAATGGCGCCGACGCCCGACAGAAGCGGGCGCAGCAGATGGTGCGCCCCGCTGAAATAGAGTGCTCCCAGCCCGGCGCGGATGACGTTGTTACGGAGTTGTTTCATGACCGGCTGGCGGACTTTGGCATTCCGCCTTCAACTTACGGAAGAACCCTTGAAGAAAAAGTTATTCCAATTGTCCAGCCGGTGCCTTCGGAAGGGCGCCATTTCCGGTTTGACAGCCTGCCAAGGGTTTGTTTTGTCTCCGGTTCCAGAGTTCGGGTCGTCGAATGCAGAAGCTTTTCAGGTGGGCCAGCAAATGGTGGCCGGGGTTAATTCCCCTGGCCGTCATGTGGGGATTTGCGGGCTGGAATAATACCTTACCGGTCGAGGCCGACCTGTCGGCCCGCAGCTCGGCGGCGCTGAAAGGGACCGTTCTGGACAAGACCCGGATCGCGGTGGACGGCCGCGACGTCAGCCTGGTGGCGGATGCCTTCTCCGAGGAGGGGCGCCGCGACGCCGTCGTGGCGGTCGAGACCGTCCCCGGGGTGCGCCTGGTGGACGACCGGACCCGTCTTGTTCCCGAGGCCAAGCCGTTCGTCTGGAACGCCGAGCGCGACGTGGTGCGGGTGACGCTGTCGGGCTCCGCGCCGCTGCCGTCGATGAAGGGGCGCCTGACCGAGGCGGCCCGCAAGGAGGTCGGCGGCGTCGAGGTGGCCGACCAGATGGGGCTGGCGCGGGGCGCGCCGCCGCGCTTCGAGGCGGCCGCCATGCTGCTGCTCGACCAGATCGGCAGGCTCAAGGACGGCAAGATCACGATCACGGACACCAAGGTCAATCTGTCCGGCATGGCGCGCGATCTCGGCGGCCGCGAGGCGATCGCCACGGCGCTGAAGAACCTGCCCGAGGGCTTTTCGATCGCGGCCAACGACATCAAGGCGCCGCCTTACATCTTCCAGGCCTACAAGGATCCGGTCGCTGCGACGGTGACGCTGACGGGCTATGTGCCCGACAACACCATCCACGCGGCGATCGCCACCAGCGCCGCACGGAAATTCTTCACGGAGAAGGTCGTCGACAACCTCAAGGCCAGCATCGGCGCGCCCGGCTCCTTCAACACCGCCGTGGTCGCCGCGCTCGGCGCGCTGTCGCGACTGTCCACCGGCACGCTCGTCGTCTCCGACCGCGAGGTGAAGCTGTCGGGCGATGCGCTCTATGAAGGTGCCGCCAACGACATCCGCTCAGGGCTCGGCAAGGACTTCCCGAAGAACTGGCAGTACAAGCCGGAGATCACCGTGAAGCCCGCGGCGGGCCCGGTCGACGGCACCGTGTGCCAGCAATTGTTCACGGACCTCCTGGCCAAGGGCAAGATCCGCTTTGCCGCCAAGCGCGCCGACATCGATCCGGATTCCGCCGCCATCCTCGATCACCTGATCGAGACGGCGCTGCGCTGTCCCAACACCAATGTCGAGGTCGCCGGACACACCGATGCCGACGGCGAGGACGGCTTCAACCGGGCTCTCTCGGAGAAGCGCGCGCAAGCGGTGATCGACTATCTGGTCAAGGCCGGCCTGCCTGCCAGCCGCTTCACCGCGGTCGGGCACGGCAGCACGCAGCCCGTCGCCGGCAACGACACCGACGAAGGCAAGGCGCAGAACCGCCGCATCGAATTTCTGGTGAGGTGACGATGCCCTATCTCGTCTCGTTTCATCTGGGTTGGCTGATCGGCTCGGTGCTACTCGGCTTCTGCATGGGCTGGATCTCGGTGGTCCAGCGCGGCAACGGCACCTCGAAGGTGACGGCGCGCTGGCTCGCCGCGCTTGCCGTCGCCCTGGTCGCGGCCTCGTTCGCCCATGTCGTCCCCGGCCGCTTCGGCTACTGGCTCGACCTTGGGCTGATCATGTTCGCCTGCTACCTCGTCGGCTGCACCATCGGCGCCTGGCTGCGCGACCGCGTGGTCGCGCGCAGCATGCGGGCCGGCTGAGCCGGCGGCTCCGTAAGGATCGGACCCGCGCCTGCCGGCGTTGCGAGCCGGCACCCCCGGCCCCGCTTTTGGGGCCGCGACCTTCCGGCGCATCGGATAATCCGTGAACGATGCCCCGGATACCCCCTCTTTCAACAGGCGGGTGCCGCCCCTAGATTGATTTCGACTTAAGGCGTGAAGGAACATTGCGCGGCCGAAATCATCAAAACTTCATGGCGCCTGCGCAGGATCACCATGGAGATTCGCGTCAAGCCTTGCCGCTAGAGGCGCCAAACCGTGCATCAGGAGCCCGCAACCCTGCCTAAAATATTGAAGGCACGTGTTTTTGTTCGAATTGGCGAATTCCACTGCGCCCGAAAACGCGCTAGTGGAGGGGCAGGGGGCATGCGCGATACCGGAGCCGGCGGCGAGGGGTCGTCAAGTGCCTGTGCGTCGTCCGCCTGTCCGCCGGCCATTCTGGCCGCTGAAGCGTTGTTCGAGGTCTAGATGCTGGAAGCCATACGCAGGGCGACGTCGTTTCTGCGCGAGAAGCAAATCCTGCATAAGCTTGGCGTTGTGGTCAGCGTCGCGGTCATCGGCATCGCTTGCTATGTGCTCTACCACATGCTGCGGGGCATCGATGTCAACGAGGTCCTCGAAGCGATCAAGAGCACCGAGCCGAGCCAGATCGCGATGGCGGGGCTGTTCGTCGCCGCGGGCTATTTCACGCTGACCTTCTACGACCTGTTCGCCGTGCGTGCGATCGGCCATGCCCATGTGCCCTATCGCATCAACGCGCTCGCGGCCTTCACTTCCTACTCGATCGGCCACAATGTCGGCGCCTCTGTCTTCACCGGCGGCGCGGTGCGCTATCGGATCTATTCGGCCTATGGGCTGAACGCGATCGACGTCGCCAAGATCTGCTTCCTCGCCGGCCTGACCTTCTGGCTCGGCAACGCCGCAGTGCTCGGCCTCGGCATCTCCTATCACCCCGAGGCTGCCGCCTCGATCGACCAGCTTCCGCCATGGCTGAACCGGGTGCTGGCGCTGACGATCATTACCGGCCTTGTCGGCTACGTGGTCTGGGTCTGGACCCATCCGCGCGTGGTCGGCCGCGGGCCCTGGACGGTCGTGCTGCCGGGCGGCCCGCTGACGCTGCTCCAGATCGCGATCGGCATCATCGATCTCGGTTTCTGCGCGCTCGCGATGTACGTGCTGGTCCCGGACGAGCCCAATCTCGGCTTCGTCGTGGTCGCGGTGATCTTCGTCTCGGCGACGCTGCTCGGCTTCGCCAGCCATTCGCCCGGCGGGCTCGGCGTGTTCGACGCCGCCATGCTGGTCGGGCTCTGGCAGATGGACCGCGAGGAACTGCTCGGCGGCATGCTGCTGTTCCGTGTCCTCTATTATCTGTCGCCCTTCGTCATTTCTGTAATCTTGCTAACGTTTCGCGAAGTTATCATCGGCGCGCGATCGAAGCGCCTGCAGCAGGCGGCGCTCAAACTCGACCCCGGCCCCGCGCCTGAAGCCGCTTATGTGAGAGAGCGAAGCGACGGCGCCAAGTCTTAACACGAGGGTCTTAGGACAAGCCCTTCAGGAGAAGTCCGCCCGATGGCGATCGACGCCCCCTCTTCTCCCGCCGCTCAGCCCTGGTCCGACCGGCTGCGGCATTCGACCGTCATCTTGATTGCGGCGGCGCTGGCGCTGTCCGTCGTGGTCTCGCTCGGCGAATTGTCGGCGCTGCACGCCGCGATCGTATTCCTCTGTATCGCCGCGGCGGCACTGATCCCGTGGCGGCTGCATGATCCCGCAACGTCGCGCGACGACGCCAGGCGCATCAACCCGGTCGAGAGCGCGGCGGTGGCCGCGGTCGTCGCCGGCATGCCCGATCCCGCCGTGCTGCTCGACCGCGCCGGCCGTGTCCTCCACCTCAATGTCGCCGCGTCCCAGCTCGCGCCGGCGCTGCGCAGGAACGAGCTCGCCCAGTTCGCGCTGCGCTCGCCGGAGATCATCACTGCGCTGCGCGAGGCGATCGCGACCACCGAGCCGCGGCGCGCGACCTATCTCGATCATGTCCCGGTCGATCGCTGGATGGAGCTCATGATCACTCCGGTGCCGGTGCCGACCAGCTTCGGCGGCGCCGACAAATGCATGCTGATGACCTTCCACGACCAGACGCCGCTGCGCCGGGTCGAGGAGATGCGCGCCGACTTCGTCGCCAATGCCAGCCACGAGCTGCGGACGCCGCTGGCCGCGCTGTCGGGCTTCATCGACACGCTGCAGGGCCAGGCCAAGGACGATCCCAAGGCGCGCGAGCGCTTCCTCGGCATCATGCACAACCAGGCCACCCGCATGGCGCGCCTGATCGACGATCTGTTGTCGCTGTCGCGGGTCGAGCTGTCGGCCCATGTCCGGCCCGACACCCTGGTCGACCTGTTGCCGATCATCCGCCAGGTCGCCGACGGGCTGGAGCCGCTGGCGCGCGAGCGCCAGGTCGCGGTCGAGATCCATCTGCCGGACGAGCCGGTGATGATCGCGGGCGACCGTGAGGAATTGCTCCGCCTGTTCGAGAATCTGGTCGAGAACGCACTCAAATACGGCGCCTCGGGCGGACGCGTCATCGTGTCGCTGAAATCGGCCGCGGCTCCTGATGGAACTGAGGAAATCCGGATCATGGTCCGCGATTTCGGCCCCGGCATCGCGCCAGAACACCTGCCGCGGCTGACCGAACGGTTCTACCGCGTGGACGTCGGCGACAGCCGCTCGCAGGGCGGAACCGGGCTCGGATTATCGCTGGTGAAACATATTCTTAACCGCCATCGCGGCCGGCTTCTGATCGAGAGTGTGCCCAAGCAGGGCGCCACTTTCAGCGCCTGTTTTCCTCAGACCAAGACTTTCGTCTAAGGCATAAATCGAAGCGATTTCAATCGCTTGGCTGTGTCATCCGACTGTCACGAAACCTTCGTAAAAGCACAGCCGACCGCTCCTAAAGGGGCGGTGCGGGGAGCGCGATCGGGCGCGGATGGCGCTTCGCTCCCCCCAAGGAGACCAGCATGAATTTCCTCAAGACAATGGTCGCTGCCGGCATGGTCGCCGCATCGACGACGGTGGCGTTTGCCGCCGACATCACCGGCGCAGGCGCGACGTTCCCGTTCCCGGTCTATTCGAAGTGGGCTGACGCCTACAAAAAGGAGACCGGCAACGGTCTGAACTACCAGTCGATCGGTTCCGGCGGCGGCATCAAGCAGATCCAGGCCAAGACCGTGACGTTCGGCGCCAGCGATGCCCCGCTCAAGGCCGAGCAGCTCGAGAAGGACGGCCTCGTGCAGTGGCCGATGGTGATGGGCGCCATCGTTCCCGTCGTCAACCTCGAGGGCGTGAAGCCCGGCGAGATGGTGTTCGACGGCGAGACCCTCGCCAGCATCTACCTCGGCAAGATCACCAAGTGGGACGACGCCGCGATCAAGAAGCTCAATCCGAACGTGAAGCTGCCCTCGGACGCCATCACCGTGGTGCGCCGTTCGGACGGCTCGGGCACCACCTTCAACTTCACCAACTACCTCGCCAAGGCCAGCGCCGACTGGAAGAGCAAGGTCGGTGAGGGCACCGCGGTCGAGTGGCCGGTCGGCGTCGGCGCCAAGGGCAACGAAGGCGTGTCGGGCAACATCAGCCAGACCAAGAACTCGATCGGCTATGTCGAGTACGCCTATGCCAAGCAGAACAAGCTGACCTACACCGGTCTCGTCAACAAGGCCGGCAAGCCGGTGCAGCCGACCGTCGAAGCTTTCCAGGCGGCCGCTTCCAATGCCGACTGGGCCAAGGCGCCCGGCTACTACGTCATCCTGACCGACCAGCCCGGCGAGAAGTCCTGGCCGATCACGGCGGCGACCTTCATCCTCATGCACAAGGATGCCACCGACAAGGCGGCCTCGCAGGAAGCCATCAAGTTCTTCCGCTGGGCCTTCAAGAACGGCGGCAAGGCGGCTGAAGAGCTCGACTACATCCCGATGCCCGAAGGCGTCGTGACCCTGATCGAGAAGACCTGGGCTGCCGAGATCAAGAGCTGAGGCAAGCTCTCGCGTCCCGGACGCGCTGCAGCCCTGGCGATGCAAAGCATCGTCCAGTGCGCTGCAGCGCTGAGCCGGGACCCACAAGAACTGGGCCCCGGATCAGCGGCGCACCGCTTCGCGCTGCACCGTATCCGGGGCACGGGACCCAACAGGCAAGAACAAGTATAGTCAGTACAGGGGATCGGCGTGGCAGAGATGGCCGTTCAGAGCGATATAATCGACGACGCCGGACCGTATGACCGCGCCAAGGCCTTGAGCGCGTTCAAGCTCGGCGACGTCACCTTCTACTGGATCACGCGGCTGTCCGCGATCTCGGTGCTGCTGATCCTCGGCGGCATCATCGTCTCGCTGATCGTCGGCGCGTTCCCGGCGATGAAGGAATACGGCTTCTCCTTCCTGTGGACGCAGCGCTGGGCGCCGTCCGCCGATCCGCCGGTGCTCGGCGCGCTCGGGCCGATGTACGGCACGCTCGTCACCTCCTTCATCGCGATGCTCATCGCCATTCCCGTCGGTATCGGCATTGCGATCTTCCTCACCGAGCTCTGCCCGCAATGGCTGCGCCGCCCGATCGGCATGGCGGTCGAGCTGCTCGCCGGCATTCCCTCGATCATCTACGGCATGTGGGGCTTCTTCGTGCTGGGCCCGTTCCTGGCCAACACCTTCCAGCCGTTCATGATCAAGATCTTCGACGGCGTGCCCGTGCTGGGCGCGATCTTCGCAGGTCCCCCGTCCTATCTCAGCACGTTCAACGCCGCGCTGATCCTTGCCATCATGGTGCTGCCCTTCATCACCTCGATCTCGGTCGACGTGTTCAAGACGGTGCCGCCGGTCCTGAAGGAGGCCGCCTACGGCGTCGGCTGCACCACATGGGAAGTCGTCCGCAGCGTGGTGATCCCCTACACCCGCGTCGGCATCATCGGCGGCGTCATGCTGGCGCTGGGCCGCGCGCTCGGCGAGACGATGGCGGTGACCTTCATCATCGGCAACTCGTTCCGCATCTCCTCATCGATCTTCGCGCCGGGCACCACGATCTCGGCGGCGATCGCATCCGAGTTCGCCGAGAGCGACGGCCTGCACCAGTCCGGCCTGATCCTGCTCGGCCTGTTGCTGTTCGTGCTGACGTTCTTCGTGCTGGCCGCCGCGCGGCTGATGCTGATGCGGCTCGACAAGAAGGCGGGGAAGTAACGCCATGGCGCTCAATCCGATCTATTCGCGTCGTCGCCGCAAGGACATCGTGATCCGCGGGCTCTGCTTCGCCGCGGCCGCCTTCGGCGTCACCTGGCTCGCGCTGATCCTGATCACGCTGCTCTACAACGGACTCGCCGGCCTGAACCTCGAGATCTTCGTCGCCGATACGCCGCCTCCGGGATCGACCGAGGGCGGCCTGCGCAACGCGATCGTGGGTTCGATCATCATGACCTTGATCGGCGTCGGCATCGGCGCGCCGCTCGGCCTGTTCGCCGGCACCTATCTCGCCGAATACGGCCGCAACGACAAGCTGACCTCGGTGATCCGCTTCATCAACGACATCCTGCTCTCGGCGCCCTCGATCATCATCGGCCTGTTCATCTATGGCGCGGTGGTGGTGCCGATGCGCGGCTTCTCCGCGATCGCGGGCGCGCTGGCGCTCGCCGTCATCGTGATCCCGGTCGTGCTGCGCACCACCGAGGACATGCTGCTGCTGGTGCCGAATCCGCTGCGCGAGGCAGCCTCGGCGCTCGGCCTGCCGCGCTCGCTGGTGATCAAGCGGATCGCCTATCGCGCGGCCCGGTCGGGCCTCATCACCGGCGTGCTGCTCGCCACCGCCCGCGTCGCCGGCGAGACCGCGCCGCTGCTCTTCACCGCGCTGTCGAACCAGTTCTTCAGCCTCGGCCTGAACAAGACGATGGCCAACCTGCCTGTCACCATCAACAACTTCGTGCAGAGCCCCTACGCCTATTGGAAGCAGCTCGCCTGGAGCGGCGCGCTGCTGATCACGCTCACTGTGCTTGCCCTGAACATTGGCGCCCGCATCATCGGCGCCGAGAGGACTGCAAAATGACCGATCTGTCCGTATCCGTGAGTTCGAACGCTCATCTGGCGTCGCATCCGCTGCCGGAAGCGCCCGCCAAGGTGACGGTGCGCAACCTCAACTTCTATTACGGTGAGCACCACGCGCTGAAGAACATCAACCTGACGCTCGGCGCCAACCGCGTCACGGCGTTCATCGGCCCGTCGGGCTGCGGCAAGTCCACCCTGCTGCGCATCTTCAACCGGATGTACGACCTCTATCCGGGCCAGCGCGCCACCGGCCAGCTGATGCTGGACCAGACCAACATCCTCGACCCCAAGCTCGACCTCAACCTGCTGCGCGCCCGGGTCGGCATGGTGTTCCAGAAGCCGACGCCGTTTCCGATGACGATCTACGAGAACATCGCCTTCGGCATCCGCCTCTACGAGAAGATTTCGAAGTCCGAAATGGACGGTCGCGTCGAGAAGGCGCTGCGCGGCGGCGCACTGTGGAACGAGGTCAAGGACAAGCTCAACGCCTCCGGCCTGTCGCTCTCCGGCGGCCAGCAGCAGCGCCTGTGCATCGCCCGCACCGTCGCGGTGCGCCCCGAGGTGATCCTGTTCGACGAGCCCTGCTCGGCGCTCGACCCGATCTCGACCGCCAAGGTCGAGGAGCTGATCCAGGAACTGTCCGAGAACTACACGATCGCGATCGTCACCCACAACATGCAGCAGGCGGCGCGCGTCTCCGACAAGACCGCCTTCATGTATCTCGGCGAGCTGATCGAGTTCGACGACACCAGCAAGATCTTCACGTCGCCGACCGACCGGCGCACGCAGGATTACATCACCGGCCGGTTCGGCTGAGGAGACGCAATATGGGTACCGAACATACCGCAAAGGCCTTCGACACCGACCTCCAGGAACTCACCCGCCTGGTCGCCGAGATGGGCGGCATCGCCGAGCGCATGATCGTCGATTCCGTCGACGCCCTGATCCGCCGCGATGTTCCGCTCGGCCAGCGCGTCGTTACCGTCGACGCCGAGCTCGACGCGCTGCAGAGGCGCATCGAGGAGCGTGCGGTGCTCACCATCGCCCGCCGCCAGCCGATGGCCGTCGACTTGCGCGAGATCGTCGGCGCCATGCGCGTTGCGACCGATCTCGAGCGCATCGGCGACCTCGCCAAGAACATGGGCAAGCGCGTCGCCGCGCTCGAGACCGATTTCCATCCGCTCAAGCTGTTCCGCGGCCTCGAGCACATGACCGACCTCGTGCAGCAGCAGGTCAAGAGCGTGCTCGACGCCTATGCCGCGCACGATCTGCCGGCTGCGATGGCGGTGTGGAAGGGCGACGAGGAGGTCGACGCGATCTGCACCTCGCTGTTCCGCGAGCTCCTCACCTACATGATGGAGGATCCGCGCAACATCTCGTTCTGCATCCATCTGATGTTCTGCGCCAAGAACATCGAGCGGATCGGCGACCATGCCACCAACATCGCCGAGACCGTGTTCTACATGATCGAGGGTCAGGCGATGACCGACAAGCGGCCGAAGGGCGACATGACGACCTTCGCCACGACGGTCCCCAATACCTGAAGACCTAAGGAGCCACGACCCGATGGGCGCACGCATTATGGTGGTTGAGGACGAGGAAGCTCTCACCGAGCTTCTCCGCTACAACCTCGAAGGCGACGGCTATGACGTCGAGACGGTGATGCGCGGCGACGACGCCGACACCCGGCTCAAGGAGCACATTCCCGACCTGATCGTGCTCGACTGGATGCTGCCGGGCCTGTCCGGCATCGAGCTGTGCCGGCGCCTGCGCACGCGGCCAGACACCAAGCAGCTGCCGATCATCATGCTCACCGCGCGCGGCGAGGAGAGCGAGCGGGTGCGCGGGCTCGCGACCGGCGCCGACGACTACATCGTCAAGCCGTTCTCGGTGCCCGAGCTGCTCGCGCGCGTGAAGGGCCTGCTCAGGCGCGCCAGTCCCGAGCGGCTCGCCACCGTCTTGGCCTATGGCGACATCGAACTCGACCGCGACAAGCGCCGCGTGGCGCGCTCGGGTCGGCCGATCGATCTCGGCCCGACCGAATATCGCCTGCTGGAGTTCTTCCTGGAGCATCCCGGCCGCGTGTTCTCGCGCGAGCAGCTGCTCGACAGCGTCTGGGGCCGCGACATCTACATCGACGAGCGCACCGTCGACGTCCATATCGGCCGCCTGCGCAAGCTGCTCAATCTCGGCCGCGAGCAGGACCCGATCCGCACCGTCCGCGGCGCCGGCTATGCGCTGGACGATCGTTTCGCGAAGGCGGAGCAGACGTAAGGGCGGGCGTGTTGTTGGTTCGCAGCTGCGGCCACGATCTCAGCTGTCATCCCGGGGCGCGCACAGCGCGAGCCCGGGATCCATAACCACAGGCCGTGGTTTGGCGAAGACTCGGTGTGACCATCTCGCGCAACAATTGCGCCCTGTGGTTATGGATCCCCGCGTTCGCGGGGATGACACCGAGTTGGTTGAGGCGCCGCCGAGTGACGGCTGCCGTCCTTGCAGTCAGCGAGATCAGCGACCTCAGCGCGGACCCGGCTTCGCCGGTGCGCGGCGGCGATCGGCGGCGGGCTGATACGCCACGCGCGAGTGCTGGGCGCAGTAGGGCAGGCCGGAGAGTGCCTTGCCGCCGCAGAAGAAGAAATCCGGGCTCGAGGGATCGCCGACCGGCCAGTGGCAGGTCGCCTCGTTCAATTCGAGCAGCGACAGCCGCTGGCTCATCGGCACGACGTTGTCGTAGGTAACGGGCTCGGCCTCGACTTCGACCTCGAAGGCCTGCGCCAGCGCGGTGTTGCCGCGGGCGATGGGGCGCGTCACCCGCATCATGTGCTGCGCGGGGCGCGCCTTGCGCGGTCGCGGCGCTGCCGATGAAGGGCTCTTGGCACGGCCGGACAAGCCGAGCCTGTGCACTTTGCCGATCACGGCATTGCGGGTCACATTGCCGAGCTCAGCTGCGATCTGGCTGGCCGACAATCCGGCCTCCCAGAGCTTTTTCAGCTGCTCGACGCGATCGTCGGACCAGGTCAAAACCGTCATTGCACCCTTTCCCTCGCCGCGCGGCTGCCATGCTGGCGCCCTTGCGGCGAATGCCTAAGCTTCGAAAAACCCGTGCCGCCAGAATCCCTTAAGGCTCGCCGGGCGTGTGACTGACGCCCGAACGTTTACGCCGGTACTTAAGGACTCTTGGGATCAGAACCGCTGCACGAGATGTCGTATCTGACAGCCCAAACGCTACAATATGGCGTGACTCACGCGCAAGAGTCCGCCGACTCGCTTCCACATGTTCCGTGGTGAAAAACCCGCAAAATCGCTACCGCAAGACTACGGAATCAGCGTTTCCCGAGGCTTTCCGGGTGGCATTGACACCCGTTTCACGGGGCATAAGATGGTCCCACGTGCCGCCCTTAAAAGGCGGCACGTTTCGTTTTCCGGGCCGGTCAATGGTGCGTTGCGCAATGCACGCGTCACACCGCCTCAACATCAAGTGACCGTCATGACTAACAGCGCAGCCCCGCATTTGCTCCCCGTTTTTGCCAGGGCCGACCTCGGTTTTGAGCGCGGCGAAGGCTGCTGGCTGATCGCGACCAATGGCGATCGCTATCTCGACTTCACCTCGGGCGTCGCGGTGAACGCGCTCGGCCATTGCCATCCGCATCTGGTCAAGGCGTTGCAGGAGCAGGCGACCAAGCTCTGGCATATGTCGAACCTGTTCCAGAGCCCGGACGGCGAGAAGCTCGCAAACCGCCTGTGCAACGAGAGCTTTGCGGACTTCGTGTTCTTCTGCAATTCCGGCGCCGAGGCGCTTGAGGGCGTGATCAAGCTGGTCCGCCATCATCACTCCTCCAAGGGGCACCCGGAGCGCTATCGCCTCATCACCTTCGAAGGCGCCTTCCACGGCCGCACGCTGGCGACGCTCGCCGCCACCGGCTCCGCGAAATATCTCGAGGGCTTCGGGCCGCCGATGGACGGCTTCGACCAGGTGCCGCATGGCGACATCGAGGCCGTGAAGAAGGCGATCGGGCCAGAGACAGCGGGCATTTTGATCGAGCCGATCCAGGGCGAGGGCGGCGTGCGTTCGGCGCCGCCGACGTTCCTCAAGGCATTGCGCCAGCTCTGCGACGAGAAGGGGCTGCTGCTCGCCTTCGACGAGGTACAGACCGGCATGGGTCGCAGCGGTGATCTGTTCGCCTATCGGCGCACCGGCGTCACGCCCGACGTGATGTCGCTGGCGAAGGCGCTCGGCGGCGGCTTCCCCATCGGCGCGATCCTGGCGACGTCGGAAGCGGCGGCCGGCATGGGCCCCGGATCGCACGGCTCGACCTTCGGCGGCAATCCGCTGGCGATCTCGGCGGCCAACGCCGTGCTCGACGTCATGCTCAAGCCCGGCTTCTTCGACCACGTGCAGAAGATGTCGCTGCTGCTCAAGCAGAAGCTCGCCTCCGTGATCGACCGCCATCCTGACGTCGTCAGCGAGGTGCGCGGCGAGGGCCTCCTGATCGGCATCAAGGCCGTGGTGCCCTCCGGCGATCTCGTCGCGGCCCTGCGCAACGAAAAGCTGCTTACGGTCGGCGCCGGCGACAATGTCGTTCGTTTCCTGCCGCCGTTGATCGTGACCGAGGCCGAGATCGAGGACAGCGTCATCAGGCTCGAGCGCGCCTGCACGGCGATCTCGTCCATACAGACCAAGCGGGCGGCAAGCTGATGAGCAAGTCCCCTGCCAAGGCGCCGAAGCACTTCCTCGACATCAACGAGCTGCCGCTGTCGGAGCTCAAGCGCATGCTCGCCGCTTCCTCCGCCATGAAGGCGAAGCAGAAGGCGCAGCAGCCGGTGCGGCCGCTCGAAGGCAAGACGCTGGCGATGATCTTCGAGCGTCCCTCGACGCGCACCCGCGTGTCGTTCGACGTCGGCATGCGCCAGCTCGGCGGCGAGGCGATCATGCTCACCGGCGCCGAGATGCAGCTCGGTCGCGGCGAGACCATCGCCGACACCGCGCGCGTGCTGTCGCGCTATGTCGACGCCATCATGATCCGCATCCTCAATCACGATGCGCTGTTGGAGCTTGCGGCCAACGCCACCGTGCCCGTCATCAACGGCCTGACGCGGCGCTCGCATCCATGCCAGGTGATGGCCGACCTCATGACCTATGAGGAGCATCGCGGGCCCATTGAGGGCAAGACGGTGGCCTGGACCGGCGACGACAACAACGTGCTGGCGTCCTGGGCGCATGCCGCCGAGCGCTTCAAATTCCAGCTCAACGTCGCCACCCCGCCGGAGCTCGCGCCGAAAAAGGCGATGCGCGACTTCATCAAGGCGACGGGCGCGCCGATCGTGCTCGGCACCGATCCGGAAACCGCCGTGAAGGGCGCCGATTGCGTCGTCACCGACACCTGGGTGTCGATGGGCGACAAGGAGGGCGAGCACCGCCACAACGTGCTCAAGCCCTATCAGGTCAACAGCAAGCTGATGTCGCTCGCCAAGCCCGATGCGCTGTTCATGCACTGCCTGCCTGCTCATCGCGGCGAGGAGGTCACCGACGAGGTGATCGACGGTCCGCAATCGGTGGTGTTCGACGAGGCCGAAAACCGCCTGCACGCGCAGAAGGGCATTCTGGCCTGGTGCTTCGACGCGGTGAAGTAGGCGGCTCTTATAGCCCGGATGGAGCGCAGCGAAATCCGGGTTCTCGACGCGGGTAACGACCTCCCCCGGATTGCGCTGCGCTCCATCCGGGCTACTTGGGCCGTCGTTCCGGTGACGGAATGCGAGCGCGCCTCTTTCATTTTGCACCGACCGACCCCAGATAACGCCCATGATTTCCCAATCCCCTGACATGAAGACCGGGTCCGAAGGCCCGGTCCGCGCGCCGTCCGCGGTTCCGATCGACGATGCCGTGCTGCCCTACGAGGTCGATGCGCTCGACGTGCGTGGCCGCCTGGTGCGCCTCGGGCCGGCGCTCGACGACATCCTGACCAAGCACGATTATCCCGCGCCCGTGGGCAAGCTGCTCGGCGAGGCCATCGTGCTGACGACGCTGCTCGGCTCGGCGCTGAAATTCGAGGGCCGCTTCATCCTGCAGGCCCAGACCGACGGCCCGGTGTCCTTCCTGGTGGTGGACTATCAGGCGCCGGATCGCCTGCGCGCCTATGCGCGCTTCGATGCCGAGCGCCTTGGCGAGGCCAAAGACTCCGGCACGCTGCTCGGCCACGGCCATCTCGCCATGACCATCGACCAGGGCCCCGACATGAGCCGCTACCAGGGCCTGGTCGCGCTCGACGGTGGCAGCCTCGAAGACGCCGCCCACGAATATTTCCTGCGCTCCGAGCAGATCCCGACCAAGGTGCGTCTCGCGGTCGGCGAGGAGTGGCGCTCCAACGACGGCGGCAAGCATCGCTGGCGCGCCGGCGGCATGCTGATGCAGTTTCTGCCGAAGGCGCCGGAGCGCGCGCGGCAGGCGGACTTGCATCCCGGCGACGCCCCTGATGGCGTCGAGGTTCACGCGGTCGCGGAGGACGATGCCTGGGTCGAGGCGCGCTCGCTGATCGAGACCGTCGAGGACGTCGAGCTGATCGACCCCGAGCTCTCTGGCGAGCGGCTGCTGTTCCGCCTGTTCCACGAGCGCGGCGTGCGCGTGTTCAACCCGATCGATCTCAAGGCGCAATGCTCCTGCTCGCGCGACGCGGTCGCCTCGATGCTCAAGAGCTTCTCGTCCGACGATCGCGCCGCGATGGTCAAGGACGACAAGGTGGTGGTGACCTGCGAGTTCTGCAGCTCGGTCTACCAGTTCACGCCGGATGAAGCGGGCGTGGAAGACGCATAGCCAGCTCTCGTAGGGTGGGCAAAGGCGCACTTGCGCCGTGCCCACGAATTCTCTCGATCGCGAAAGCTACGTGGGCACGCTTCGCATTGCCCACCCTACCGCGCCGACTGTGGTCGCCCCCCTGTCAACCGGCTTGCGCAAAAATATTCCACTTTACCGAAATTCGGTTTCGGCGTATCACTCGCCCATCCCGGCTCACCAGGAGGGGCGATCTCGAGGTCGTCTTGATCGCGAGCCGGGCTTGCGGTGGACGCGGCAGCGTCGGCACGAGATGGGGCGGGCAGGGCAGGGTGTCCCTGTGAGCCCGAACCCCGCGTGCGGACGAGCGGCGCTGTGAAGTTCGTCTCGCCATGTTTGTCCGGCAACGTCGACAAGGCCGGGAGATAATGTGGTGACCAGCGAACGCGCGTACGGCAAAACCGTGTGGTCCTGGCCGTCGTTGCTACGGTCAAGCCGTTCGAAGATGCGCGCGAGCCCAACCGGGCAGACGGTATCGTCAATTCGAACGGTGAGGGAGGCCAAAGGAAAGTTCGGCTCCCGGGAGAGCACGGCATAAGCCGTCCGACCATCGCGCAGGGAAGGCCGAGTGATCGGCGCCACCTGTATGCTGCTGTGCGGTTCTTCCTGCGTGTGCATTTCGCGCAGCGGACCGCGGGTGCGATGTCGGCACCCGGCCTTCCCTGCGCCCTCCTGGATTTAGAGGGTGGAGCGACGATGCAAAGCTCGGGCGAACAAGCCGCGAGAACGCGAAAGCATGTCCGCCAACCCCACTCAGTGTCATCGCCCGCCTTGTGCGCGATTGCGCACGGGGGCGGGCGATCCAGTACTCCGAGACCGCAGTGATTGAGCCGAGAAGCCGCAGCGTACTGGATTCCCCGCCTTCGCGGGGAATGACAGTGTCACTTGGGGAGGCAGCCCGTCACCTCATCCACCGTCATTGCGAGCGCAGCGAAGCAATCCAGACTGCCAACGCGGAGGGACTCTGGATTGCTTCGCTGCGCTCGCAATGACGTTGAGAGAGCCTGTGCTCACACCCACCGCTCTCGTGCCCGGGACGCAGCGCAGCGCTCTTCCGGTGCGCTGCAGAGCCGGGGCCCATCTCGCCGCGGCTTTCCATGTGGCCTGCTGGGTCCCGGCTCTGCGCAGCAACGCTTCGCGTTGCGGCGCGTCCGGGACACGAGAGCGACGCCCCTAATTCAACACCCGCTTGTTGTCCGGGCTGTCCAGCGAAAACGCCGGCACGTCGATCTCGAAGCGTTCGCCGCTTTCGGTGACCATCTGGTAGCGGCCGGTCATGAAGCCGGAGGCGGTGGAGAGCGGGACGCCGGAGGTGTATTCGAAGCGCTCGCCGGGGGCCAGGATCGGCTGCTCGCCGACCACGCCCTCGCCCTTGACCTCCTGCTGGCGGCCGGAGGCGTCGGTGATGATCCAGTGCCGCGTCTTGAGCTGCACCGTCTCCTCGCCCGAATTGGTGATGACGATGGTGTAGGACCAGAAATAGCGGGAACGGTCGGCCGAGGACTGTTCCGGAACAAAGTTCGGCTCGACGGTCACTTCGATGTGGCGGGTCACGGCGCGGTACATGGTTGCTACCATACCGAAATCCGGCTCCGGAACCAAACGCCGCGGCCGGCTTTGGCGACATCGTCCCGCCAGAATTCGAAGAGAAGGACACCCCCGAGGGCAGCACCCGAAAAAGGGAACGCCCCACGATCATCCGGCCGCTTTGCGAGATGGCGACCGGACCAGTACACTCCTGAAGACGTCGCGATTTGCGGAAGGGTTTTTGGCCCCCGATGACCATTGCCGACCAAGTGACGGGATCGACGATCGCGGGAACCGCCAAGCCTGCCGACGGCACGATTGCCGACAGCAAGCCGGCGGCAGCCAAGCCGCGCGCGCGGGCGCCGGCCATCACGCTGCCCGCCATCGGCGAGCGCGAGCTCCGGCTCGATTTGTTCCGCGGCCTCGCGCTGTGGCTGATCTTCATCGACCATCTGCCGCCGAGCCTCCTGACCTGGTTCACGATCCGCAATTACGGCTTCAGCGACGCCACCGAGATCTTCATCTTCATCTCCGGCTACACCGCCGCCTTCGTCTACGGCAGGGCGATGCTGGAGAGCGGGGTGGCCATCGCCACCGCGCGCATCCTGCGCAGGGTCTGGCAGATCTACGTCGCCCACGTCTTCCTGTTCACGATCTTCCTCGCCGAAATCTCCTATGTGGCGACCCGCTTCGAGAACCCGCTCTACACCGAAGAGATGGGGATCATGGATTTCCTCAAGCAGCCCGACGTCACCATCGTGCAGGCGCTGCTGCTGCGCTTCCGCCCCGTCAACATGGACGTGCTGCCGCTCTACATCGTGTTGATGCTGGCGCTGCCCCTGATCCTGTGGTCGATGAAGTGGCGGCCCGACGTCACGCTCGGCCTCTCGGTCGTGCTCTACGCGGTCACCTGGGAATACGACCTCTACCTCTCGGCCTATCCGAACGGCTTCTGGGCCTTCAATCCCTTCGCCTGGCAATTGCTGTTCGTGTTCGGTGCATGGTGCGCGCTGGGAGGTGCGCGACGCATGTCGCGCATCCTGGCCTCGCCCGTGACGATGTGGATCTCGATCGCCTATCTGGTCGCGGCATTCTACGTGACGCTGACCTGGTACGTGCCGCAGCTCTCCCAATTCATGCCGAAGCGGGTCGAGCAGTGGATGTATCCGATCGACAAGACCGACCTCGACGTGCTGCGCTTCACGCATTTCCTGGCGCTGGCCGCGCTCACCGTGCGCTTCCTGCCCCGGGATTGGCCGGGGTTGAAATCGCGCTGGCTGCGCCCATTGATTCTATGTGGCCAGCATTCCCTCGAGATCTTCTGTCTCGGCGTCTTCCTGGCCTTCGCCGGGCACTTCATTCTCGCCGAAGTCTCCGGCGGCGCGGCCATGCATGCGCTGATTAGTCTCTCCGGGGTCCTGATCATGTGGGGCGTGGCCTGGGTGATTTCGTGGTACAAGCGCGTGGCTGACAAGAGCGGTGCGAAAACCAAAAACGCCGTCGGCAACGCCGATCTGGCGGGAGGGGGCTGATGAAGGCGAAGGTTCTCCTGAGCCTGATCCTGCTATGCGGTGGCCTCGCCGCGCCTGTGGCGCGCGCGGGCGATGCTGCGCCTGCCGTGCCCGCGGCGTGCGAATTGCCCTCCTATCTGCTTACCAGCGAAAGCCAGCTTCCCAAGGTCGCCGCCGCCATCAAGGCCGGCAAACCGCTCGAAATCCTGGTCATCGGCACCGGCTCGACCCGGATTCCGGCCTCCGAGGACGCGTCCTATCCGGCGCGGATGCAGGCGATTTTGAAGGAGAAGCTGCCGCCGGCCGAGGCCGTGCAGGTCTCCGTAGAAATACAGAGCAAGAGGACGGCCGAAGAGGCGGCCGGTACCTTCGTTAAGCTGATGGAAGCAAAAAGGCCTACTTTGGTGATCTGGCAGACCGGGACCGTGGATGCTATGCGATCCATCGATCCCGACGAGTTTCGCGGTGCGGTGACGGAAGGCGTTGCCGCGTTGCAAAATGCGGGGGCTGACGTTGTCTTGATGAATTTGCAGTACAGCCCACGCACGGAGACCATGATCTCGGTGCCGCCTTACCTCGACAACATGAAGGTGGTGGCGCAGGAGCACGATATTCCGTTGTTCGACCGTTTCGCGATGATGCGTCAGTGGAGCGACCAGGGTCAGTTCGACCTGTTCAATCCCGCGCACGGACCCGAGTTGGCGAAACGAGTTCATGATTGCCTTGGCCGGGCGTTGGCACAGTTCGTGATCGACGCAGCTCATCTGGAGCCGGCCCAGCAGCAAAATTGAGGTCTAGCGTTAATGAGTTCTCTCCGCCCTTTTCGCCTGACGGCATGGCTCGCCGCGCCTGCAGCAGCAGTGCTGCTGTTGCTGGCGCCGGCCACGCAATCGCATGCGCAGACGCAAGCCGCGCAGGCGACGCCAGCGCAGTCGGCTGATCCCACGCCCGCGCCGCCGTCCCAGACCACCATCGCCGCCACCTCGCCCGAGCAGCGCGGCGTGACCACGCGCGCCATCGACAAGGTGAAGCAGGTCGCCAAATCCGCCGCCGATATTTTCAGCCGCGTGCCGTGCCTGCCGCCGAAGGGCGGTGCGAAGGCGATGGGCTCGCTGCCGCATGTCGCGGGCAAGCTGGTCGCTGGCAAGCCCGTCGTCATCGTCGCGTTCGGCTCGTCGTCGACTGCGGGCTTCGGCGCGAGCTCGCCGGACTTCAACTATCCGAACCGTCTCGCGACGCAGCTGCGCCGGCACTATCCGACCGCCGACATCACCGTCATCAATGCCGGCGTCGGCGGCGAGGACGCACCGGAGATGATGAAGCGTCTCCAGACCGAGGTGATCGACGTGCATCCGGACCTGGTGATCTGGCAGGTCGGCACCAACGCCGTGCTGCGCAACCTTGATCCCGGCGACACCGCAAAGCTGGTCGAGGACGGCATCAGCCGCATCCAGGCCGCCGGCGGCGCCGACGTCGTGCTGGTCGATCCGCAATATTCGCCGGCCGTCAACCAGCGCAAGGAGAGTGCCGGCAAGATGGTGAAGCTGCTCGGCAAGGTCGCCGAGCTTCGCCATGTCGGCATCTTCCCGCGCTTCGAGGTGATGCGCGACTGGCACGAGAACCAGTCGATCCCGGTCGAGAGCTTCGTCATCGCCGACGGCCTGCACATGAACGATTGGGGCTATGCCTGCTTCGCCCAGCTGCTCGGCGACGACATCATCCGCTCGGTGGGGCAGATCAAGCTCGGCGTGAACGTGCCCGCCGACGTGCGCGCATATCGGCCGATGTAGGCACGGTGCCGTAGGGCGGGTTAGCCCTGCAGATGCGCGAAGCGCATCTGCTCGGCGTAACCCGCCACTGTCTATCTCGTCGGAAACAGAAGCGGCGGGTTACGCCGTGCGAACTGCGCTTCGCGCAGTCGCGGGGCTAACCCGCCCTACGAAGCGATCATGCCTTCTCCAGCGCCGCCGTCAGATCCTCGATCAGGTCGTCGACATGCTCGAGCCCCGCGGAGAAGCGGATAAATCCTTCGCTGATGCCGAGCGCGGCGCGGTCCTCCGGCTTGAGGCGCTGATGCGTCGTGGTCGCCGGATGCGTGACGAGGGATTTCGCGTCGCCGAGATTGTTCGAGATCTTCGCGAGCTTCAGCTCGTTGAGCACGCGGAACGCGCCCTGCTTGCCGCCCTTGACCTCGAAGCCGACCAGCGTCGAGCCGCCGCGCATCTGCTTTTTCACCAGTGCCGCCTGCGGATGATCGGCGCGGCCGGGATAGACCAGCCGCGAAATCTTCGGATGGCTCGCCAGCACGTCGGCGATGCGCGAGGCGGTGTCGGTCTGCGCGCGCACGCGCACGCCCAGCGTCTCCAGGCCCTTGAGCAGCACCCAAGCGTTGAACGGCGAGATCGACGGGCCGGTCTGGCGCATGAAATTGTGGATGTGCTCGGCGATGAAGGCTTCCGACGACAGGATGATGCCGCCGAGGCAGCGGCCCTGGCCGTCGATATGCTTGGTCGCGGAATAGACGACGACGTCGGCGCCGAGCGCGAGCGGGCTCTGCCAGATCGGCGTTGCAAACACGTTGTCGACGACGAGCCGCGCGCCGCCCTTGTGCGCGATCTCGGCGATGCCGGGAATGTCGAGCACGTCGAGCGTCGGGTTGGTCGGGCTCTCCAGGAAGAACGTCTTGGTGTTGGGCTTCACCGCGCGCTGCCATTCGTCGAGATTGGCGCCGTCGACCAGCGTGGTCTCGATGCCATAGCGCGGCAGCAGATCCTGAACGACGTAGAGGCACGAGCCGAACAGCGCGCGGGAAGCCACCACGTGATCGCCGGTCTTGAGCGGCGCCAGGATCGCGGTCGTCACCGCGGCCATGCCCGTTGCCGCCGAGCGGGCCGCCTCGGCGCCCTCGAGCTCGATCATGCGGCGCTCGAACATCGCGATGGTCGGGTTGGAGTAGCGCGAATAGATGAAGCCGGGGTCCTCGCCCTTGAACCGCGCCTCGCACTCCTCGGCGCTGTTGTAGACGTAGCCCTGGGTCAGGAACAGCGACTCCGACGTCTCGCCATACTGCGAGCGCAGGGTGCCGGAATGGACCAGGCGGGTTTCGGGACGGTAGTTGGCAGGCGACTTCGACATAGGACCCTCCGAGATGACCGTCTCGTCGAAAACGGTCACAAAAAAACCGGCCTGGATAAAACCACGGGCCGGGATCACAGAGGTCCCCGGCCTGTTTAGCGACTTATTTAACGTGGCTGCAAGCCGGCCGGCTCAAATCACCACGGGATAAGTGATGCTCATATTCCGCAATGCCCTTTCCGTCAAGGCGTCCATCGGATAGCCGTAAAAGACCTGTATTTCCGGCCTGTCCGGATGCATTTGAGCCCTGATGAGGACCCCCGGTTGACGTTCACGGTCGCGCCCGACGCCAATGGTATCCTGCCCGACCGCATGATCGCGGCGATGGCGGAGGCAGGCCTCATCCTGCCGGCCTATGACTTCGTCGAGAGCCAGATCCAGCCGGCCAGCCTCGATCTGCGCCTCGGTGACATCGCCTATCGCGTCCGCGCCAGCTTCCTGCCCGGCCCCGGCGCCACCGTCGCCGAGCGCATCGACGAATTGAAGCTGCACGAGTTCAGCCTCGCCGACGGTGCTGTGCTGGAGACCAACTGCGTCTATATCGTGCCGCTGCTGGAGAGCCTGGCGCTGCCGCCGGAGATCGTCGCGGCCGCCAACCCCAAGAGCTCGACCGGCCGCCTCGACGTCTTCACCCGCGTGATTGCCGACGGCACCCGCCGCTTCGACATGATCGGCGCCGGCTATCACGGCCCGCTCTATGCCGAGATCAGCCCGAAGACCTTTCCGGTGCTGGTGCGCGAGGGCTCGCGCCTCAGCCAGGTGCGCTTCCGCACCGGCGACGCCATCCTCAATGCCGATGAGCTCGATGGCTTGCATGCCGCTGAGCGCCTCGTCGACGTCGACGATGCCGACCTCTCCGGCGGCGTCGCGGTCTCGGTCGATCTGTCCGGCGAGAAAGCCAGCGGCTTCGTCGGCTACCGCGCCAAGCGCCACACCGGCGTCGTCGACGTCGATCGGCGCTCCGGCTACGCCGTCGATGATTTCTGGGAGCCGATCTCGGCGCGCCCCGACGGCAGCCTGATCCTCGATCCCGGCGAGTTCTACATCCTCGCGTCGAAAGAGGCCGTGCAGGTGCCGCCCGACTACGCCGCGGAGATGGTGCCGTTCGATCCCTTGGTCGGCGAATTCCGCGTGCATTATGCCGGATTCTTCGATCCTGGCTTCGGCTATGCCGGTGCCGGCGGGCAGGGCTCGCGCGCCGTGCTGGAGGTGCGCTCGCGCGAGGTGCCGTTCATCCTCGAGCACGGCCAGATCGTCGGCCGCCTCGTCTACGAGAAGATGCTGGCCCGTCCCGACGCGATGTATGGCCAGCGCATCGGTTCGAACTACCAGGCGCAAGGCCTCAAACTATCGAAGCATTTCCGGGTGTAGCTGCACGTCCTACTGTCATGCCCCGGCTTGACCGGGGCATCCAGTACGCCGCGGCCTATCGGCTCAATCACCGCGGCCTCTGGAATACTGGATCGCCCGATCCTAGTGCGCAATTGCGCACTGGTCGGGCGATGACACCGAATGTGTGTCGAAGTGCCAGGCAAGATCGCGGAATATGGCGAGGGAAACGAGATGAGCAATCCATCCGAACTCGACGCAAAGATCGCCGAAAACGTCGCGGACGCGCTGATCTATTCGGATCGCTCCGGCACCATCATGCGGTGGAACGGTGCCGCGACGACGCTGTTCGGCTTTTCCGCGGCGGAGGCGCTCGGGCAGAATCTCGATCTGATCATTCCCGAGCATCTGCGTGCCGCGCACTGGAGGGGCTTCGAGGCAGCCCTCGCCAGCGGCGCGATGAAGCTCTCGGGCAGGCCGACGCTGACCCGCGCGCTGCACAAGAGCGGACGCAAGCTCTACATCGAGATGACTTTCGCATTGGTGCGGGATTCCGGCGGCAACGTGCTCGGGTCCGTGGCGATGGCGCGCGATGTCACCGAACGGGTCGAGCGCGAGCGCGCGGCGAAGGCGCCGCCGCAAACTTCATGATGCGGAATTGGCGGGCGGCCGCGCAGGGCGCCCTGCACGTGCGTCATGTTGCCTGCCGAAAGCTGCGGTGACACACTCAATCGCAACAACAACGATCGGGAGCGAACATGGCCGCCGTCTCGGACGCCGCGCAGCAGGCCCAATGGGCGCGCTGGCGCGCAGTCGCCGACCTCTATCATGCGTATTTCACCGGCCTCATCCTCACCGTGGTCACACGGCGCGGCATCGCTGACGACGCCGAGTTCGTCTTCCGCGTCTTCCGCCGCCAGCAGCAGGAGCGCTTCCTGCCGGGACTCAGGAAGCTCGGGATCGATCATCTGCCGCCGGCCGTGGCGGCTGCGCATTATCACTACCTCTCCAACTGGATCGGCGGCGTGCATGTCGAATACATGTACGAGAGCGACACCAAGGCCTGGATCCGCTATCCGCCGCCGCGCTGGATCTGGAAGGGCACCGCGATCTGCGGCGTGCCGGGCGAGGTTTCGCGCGCGATGCTGCGCGGCTGGCACGCCAACAATGGCGTTGCGCTCGGCGATCTCAGGCTCGGCTTCGTCTGCACCAAGCAAAGCGTGGACGGCCAGGACGGGCTGGAGGGCTACTATCATCAATACGATCATCCGCTCGAGATCGACCAGCGGCTGGTGTTCGCACGCCACCTCGAAGCGCCGCTGTTCGATGCGACGACCGCGCCGGCTTTGCCAGTGGCAAGCTGGCCAAAACCGCGCCTGGAGAAAGCCTATCGCAATTACGCGATGGAATATGTCCGCACCGCCGCGCCCGTGATGGTGCAGCTGTTCGGTCCCGAAGACGCCGGCTATCTGCTGCATCTCACCGGCAAGCTGATCGGCATGCAATATTTCGACGAGGCCGCAGCGGCGCTGGCCATGCGGCGCGGCGGCGCGAGCGAATTTTCGGCGTTCCTGAATGCGCTGCTCGCTGCGCAGGATGATCAGGCGGAGAGCTCGACGTCCGAAGGAGCTTTTGAGATCCGCCAGCAGAGCTGGAAGCTGATGGACGACGTCACCGACTATCACCCTGCCTGCGCCAGGGTGCTGGAGGGATTGTTCGAAGGCCTGGCTGCTGGATGCGGCCGGCATATCGACGTGCAGCTGCGCGCCGCGCGTGGAGGCTGCCCGCCGCTGACCTGGACAATCGGGTAGAAGGACAGTGCCGCCGTCCTTTGCCTCTCCCCGCTTGCGGGGAGAGGCCGGATTGCATCTTCGATGCAATCCGGGTGAGGGGGACTCTCCGCGAGTCCGACTGTCACCAGCTTCGCGGAGAGGGGGGGGGGGGCGCCCCCCCCCCCCCCCCCGCCCCCCCGGGGGGGGGGGGAGGGGGCGTGGAGAGCCCCAGC
>NZ_JASVEN010000016.1:0-81763 GCF_051710265.1 Bradyrhizobium sp. U531 | reverse complement strand
CTGCCGCCATGATTTGCCGTCGCGTCAGCTCGCCGATAGCGAGATCGAAATGATCCTTGAGACCGCGTCGCAGCGCCGACATTGCTGGTTTCCAGTTGACGACCTGGCGTCCGGTCAAGGACGTTTCGTAGGGGCCATCTTCAATGATCAGGATCGCCAGCGTCGTGCATTGCTTGTCGGCGAGCTTTTGCCGCATTACCTCGCGCTTGGCGTCGTTCGGATCCACCCCCTTGACCACCTCGGCAGCGGCGATGGTAGCGGCCTGGCGTGCGGCCTTCTCGTTGAACTTGGGCCACGCGCCTAGCGTCTTGCGTTGGGTGCCTTTCATCCCAGGCTTGGTGAACATGTAGACCCAGGTCCGGCCGCCAGTCGCGCGCATCCTGATCGCAAGCCCTGGCTGCTCTGTGTCGTGGAGATAATGCTGCGACTTGCCCGACGGCAGCGTGGACGCACGGATCGCCGCGTCAGTGAGCTTCAGGTGGTTCTCGGGCCTAAGATCTTTACCGTTCGTTTCCATCGATCCTGCCCTTCTTCCTTGTGCCCCGGGGCACATCGAGGGGAGACCCAAAAACGGATCAGAAACCGTTCCCTTCGCGTTCCCGGCTCTGGTGTGCCCCAAGGGAAAAACTCACCGAGGGCACAGCCAGGGCATACAAATTGTAGCAGGGCCTGCTATGGCCCGTTGTGGCCCCATATGGCCATAAATCCCTGCTGCGCCAGGGTTTTTAGAACTTCACTATGGCCAAATTTGGTTGGCTGTGGTCTACGGATTGTGGTTCACACGGGAGAGGTCCAAGGTTCGATCCCTTGTGCGCCCACCACGCTTCGCCAAGAGGCTTCGCGTGGCGCCGCCACGCCCGATGATGGCGAAGCCGCTCCGTCAAAACATCGAAAACAACCCCATGCACAGTAGCCGACGCCAGTCGGATCAAGGGGTTACGGGTTTGCCGAATCGGCCCTGTCGCGGCGAAAGAGCCGCGGGCGGCAGATCGGCCTTTACGGGGTTCCCCGCCCCTAATATTTGGCGATGATGGGACCGCCAAAGCGGTAGTTCAGCCGCACCAGCCCGATGTCGACATCCTGCCCGATGCGCTCCCTGCGCGTGAGGGTACCGATGGGCACGCCGCCAAAACCGGTCGAACCGGTGAAGGTGACATCGCGATGGCCAAGGAAGATGTGGTCGTACTCCACGCCCAGCGTCCAGTTCGGAGCCAGGCCGAATTCGAGGCCGCCACCGATGACGCCACCCCACCGCGTTTCGCTGGACCGATCGAACTCCACGCCGGTGACGACGTCGTTGGTGCGATATCTGTCGGACACCGCCGCGCCGCCGCCCTTCACGTAAAGCAGGACATTGTTCCAGGCGTAGCCGACCTGGCCGGTGATCAGGCCGAACGCCTCGATATGGGAGCGGTTGCGAAGGCCGGTGGGTGCGAAAAGCACCGTCGAGATGTTGTCGCCCGTGAAGTCGGCCCAGTTGCCCTGGCCTTCGACGCCGAACACCCAGTTGGCCGACTGCCAGCGAAAACCGATCTGCCCGCCCGCCGTGCCGCCCGTGGCATCGTGGCACCCTTCGGGGACGATGACGCCGAGCCCGGGAGAAATGAAATCCCAGCACTTGCGGGCCGACCCGCCGCCGCCGTTGACGCCGATGTAGAAGCCGCTCCAGTCGTAGACGGCGGCAACCATCGGCGGCGCCTTGGTGTAGGGACGGGCCGCAAGATCGGCGGCACCTGCGCTTGTGCAGGCCATCCCGAATGCTGCAACGGACAACAGGAACTTCTTCATCAGCGTCCCCCGAATCTCATGCGTCATGCAATGCGGCCGATCTTATCGATTTCTGAGTGGTTGTATGTGATCCGCATGCAACATACCGGCGCGACTTTGCCGCGCCGGGCGTCGTAGACTGCGCGCTGAAATATCCGAGGAGAACCGCATGGCGACCATCTTCATCACCGGCAGCGCCGACGGCCTCGGCAGGGCGGCGGCGCAATCGCTGCTGGATCAAGGCCACCGCGTGGTGCTGCACGCGCGGTCGGCCGATCGCGCCGACGCGCTTGGCGAAGTGAGGTCGCATGCCCTGGGGATCGTGGTCGGCGATCTCACGAGCGCAGCCGAGACCAGGGGGATTGCCGATCAGGTCAACGCGATCGGGCGCATGGACGCGGTCATCCACAATGCCGGCGTCTACACGCGGCCCGGCCGCGGCGCGACGGCGGAAGGTCATGCCGAAACGCTCGCGATCAACACGCTTGCGCCCTACATGCTGACGGCGCTGATCGAGCGGCCCGGCCGATTGGTGTATCTCAGCAGCGGATTGCACCGGGGCGGCGAAGGCTCGCTCGACGATCTCGACTGGACCAGGCGCCCGTGGGATGCGGCCAAGGCCTATGCCGAAAGCAAGCTGCACGTGGTCGCGCTGACCTTCGCGCTGGCGCGGCGCTGGCCGAACGTCCTCTGCAACGCCGTCGATCCCGGCTGGGTGCGCACGAAGATGGGCGGCGCCGGCGCGCCGGTCGATATCGACACCGGGCAGCGGACGCAGACTTGGCTCGCGGCAAGCGAGGATCCCGCCGCCCTGGTGACGGGGTGCTACTGGCATCACCTCGAGCAGCAGCAGCCGGCGCGCGAGGCGACCGATCCGAAGTTTCAGGACGAGCTCATCGATCGATTAAGCAAGCTGACGGGGGTTGCGCTGTCCGAGGCTTAAAGTTCGCTTTATCCACGTCATTGCGAGCGCAGCGACTTGTCCGCCGAAGCCTTGGCGAAGGCGGAAGCAATCCAGAAATCTTTCCGCGGAAACAGTCTGGATTGCTTCGTCGCAAGGGCTCCTCGCAATGACGGCGGAGAGAGCGGCGGCCTACACCGCCCGCCCCGGCCGCAGCGCCGTGTAGAGACCGACGAGGGTTCCGATCGCGGCCAGCGCGGCGGCCAGCAGCACCTGCAATTCGCCGTCGTCGGTGGGGCCGACGGACGACACGATCCTGGTCACGATGACGAACAGAATGCCGACGGCGGCCGCGGCACCCACGCAGAGGTAGGCGAGCTCTCGCGTCAGACTGCGGCCGAGCAGTCCGAGCGCGGTGAAATACATCGCGCAGGCGTTGGGATGGATGAACAGGGCGATGCGCGCGTAGGCGCCATAGGCGTCAAACAGGGACTCGCAGCGGCGCAGCGCCGCCTTCGAGGCCACCCGCTGCAGGAACGGCCTGAAGAAACGCGCCTGGCCGTAGCTGAGAACGGCGCCGAGGATGATGGCGAGCCACGCCACGAGGAAGACGGAGCCATCCGCGGCCTTCGGGTTGAGCGCCACCGACATCAGGATGAGAGCGGTGCCGGGAAAATAGCCGAAATACGGAAAGACCGCTTCGAGCAGCACGCAGACGAACATGAAGGCCGGAAACCACGCCGACCCCGTCGCGCCGTGAACGATCGCGTTCAGGTCGAACAGCGCCGTCCGGTACAGGACGAGGTACATGCACATGGCCAGGAGAGCCAGCGCGTAGAACGGCAACGCTCCCGACAAAAACCGTCTCATCCAACCATCAAGCTTCGTTTGGCGGAGACGACGGCCTCGCGCTGTGTGCGGATCCTGCATTAGGCGAAGGACACTGCTGCTGTCGAGTACGCGCTTTGCCACGCGACCGGCGCAACGCGCCCCGCGCCTTGCTACCCGATCGACAGGATCTCGATCTCCTGCGCGCCGGCGCCCACGACGTCGCCGACCGCCTTGCCCATCAGCGACTTCGCCACCGGCGCGACGAACGAGATCGTCCCCGCCTTCGGATCGGCCTCGTCCTCGCCGACGATGCGATAGGTCTGCACCCGGCCGTCGGCGCGGCTGAAGGTGACGGTGCTGCCGAAGGCGACGACCTCGGTCGTAGCCGGATCGGGAACGAGCTGCGCGGTGCGCAAGCGTTCCGTCAGATAGCGGGCATCGCGCAGCGGCACGGCCGATTGCCGGCGCTTCTCGTTGACGTCCTCGATGGCTTGCGCGGCTTCATAGGCCTCGCGAGCCTGCTGCAGCTCGGTCTGCAACGCCTTCAAGCCGGCCTCCGTCACGAGGTTCGGATGCGGCGAGATCGGGCGATCCGGCAACAGCGTCTCGGACGCGGTTTCGGCGCTTTCTTCCTTGGTAAAGGCGACGCTCAATTCAAGAATCCTGTCGAACTGTCCGGGCTGGCAACGCGAGGCGCCGCCGGTTAACGCCGGACTATATCTCAAGTTCGACGAAACGACGGAGCTTGAAGACGAGGTCCGGCATGGCCTGGCGGAACCGGGTTGCGTTCGGGAAGCTGGTCGAGAACGGCGCGAAGGTGAGCATGGCGTTCCAGTGACGGTAGCCATAGACCGTGACCGAGACGCCGTCGGCAGGGAAATCCTCCAGCTTGCGCAGCTCGCCCAGCACGAGATCGGCGATCGCCTCGGCCGGCAGCAGCTGCTTGCCGTCCCGTGTCGTGACGATCTTTGCGGGCGGCTCCGCCGGCTCGACGGCGGGCGGCACAGCGCTGGGCGCCTCCTCCGGCTTGGCCGACTCGGCCGATTTCAGATCGGCAGCGGGCGGCGCATCCGCGTCCACCCCGTTCGACGGGACAGTCGGCGGTCCTTCGGTGAGCGGCGGCGGTGCAATGGGGTCTGCGCGCTTGTTGCCCCCCAGGATGCTGCTGATCATGGCCACAAGGCCAGCATCCTTCACGTCGTCACTCATCATTCCCCCCGGGATTCGGCCTAGTCTAGCATTGCGCTCGCAGACCGCCACCCGGGATGTGACGTCCGAAGCCGCCCGGCAGGGGCGGTTCGTCGCAGGACGTTCGTCTCAAGTCGTCCGTCTCGAGCCGCTTGGCGCAAACCGTTTGGCGACCGGACCGTTGTCTAGAGGGCACCGGCGGCGCGAGGCTGAGCTCCCGCGCCGCTGTGCGATCCGTCACTGCTTCTCGAACGGAATATACTGCTGGTACTGCTTGGGCACCGAGCTGCGGTAGCGCGCCGGCACGGTGCCGCTGTCGACGGAATGATCGATCTCCTGCTGCCGCGTCATCTTCTTCTTGGCCGGCTTCTTCGACGCGCTCTTCTTGGAGTCGGAGGCCTGGCCGGAATTGTCGGTGGTCGCAGCCGGAGCCGTCGTCGCGGCGGGCGCCGTGGTTGTCGCCGCAGGCGCCGCGGTCGCACCGGCAGCCGGTGCGCTCTGCGCCGGCGCGAGCGATGTTTGGGCGAGAAGCGCCAGCGCTGCTGTCGCAGCCAGCAGATATGATTTTTGCATCAGAACCTCCAAAAATGACCTGACCCGAATGAGAAAGCGCGAGCCTTGATGAAGAAGCGCGAGCCTTGCGGGGAGCACGCGGGCAAGTCCAATGACGACAAGTTCGAGCACGATAGGCGAAAGGCCCGTCCCGAACTGTGGCCGAGATCACATTGCTCGCCGCGGCTTGGCGCATCATAGACGCATGTCGAACGTAATGCCCACTGCGGACACCAAGACAAGTACGACAAAGTGTCGGGCATATCCCGGAACCCGCAGATCGAGCTGCGTGTTCCCTCATTCAACTGCCCTTGTTGAACCGCTCTTGCAACTCTTCTCGAATGGAGACTGAAATGCGTCGCACCATCCTCACCCTTGCCTCGTTCGCCGCCCTGATGGCCGCGATGGCCCCCACGGCCCAGGCCCACCCCGCAAACGATAGATATTGCCTGCAAGGCCGCATGTGGGGCTATCCCGGCAACTGCCAGTTCGCGAGCTATCAGCAGTGCCAGGCCACCGCCTCCGGCACGTCGGCCTATTGCGGCATCAATCCGCGCTACGCTTATTCGCAGCAGCGCTTCTACTGACGACGTTGCGGCGTTGCGCGCATCACGCGCACGCCGCCACATTTTTTACGCAACGGCGCATCGTCGCCGAGGTCTTCCTCGGAATGATGTTCGGCGACAGTTCATCTGTGCTATCGCAGCGTCCGCAATGGATGCCGGTGCGCGCTCGGCCAGGGCGATCCACTGCGTTGAGCGGGTGGCGCGAGATGACGAGGGCCGCTCGCATCATGCGGGCGGCCCTGCTCGCAATGACGAGACGCTCCGCTTTACGTCCGGCAGGCGACGTCGAAACCGACATGCCATCATGTCGGCATTAGGCCAGAAGCCGAAGTTTCCCTTATATTGAGGTGGTTTATTTGCAGAGCGGTGGCGTCGCTGATTGGGCCACCCTGACCAGGGAGCGCCCATGAGCCGCCGATTACATTCTCCGAGCGGAATCTTTGACAGCCTGCGCTATGGTTTCGCGCAAGTGGCAGTGATCCCGACGCCCTTCGGTGACACCGTGCACGTGTCCGGCCAGGTCGCCTGGGACGCCGACCGAAAGGTTGTGGGCGCGGGAGATATCGGGCGCCAACTCCGCAAGAGCCTGGAGAACCTTGCCGTCGCACTCGCATCGGTAGGCGCGAAACTCGATCAGGTCGGTGCATTGCGGCTCTACATCAAGCAAAGCCATATGCACGAGGGCGAGGCCATTAGCGGCGCACTCAGAGCGATGTTCGGTGACAATCCGCCGTGCGCGACATGGATTGGAGTGCCGAACCTCGCGAACGACGAATTTCTCGTCGAGGTGGAACCATCTGTCGTTTATCTTGCAAGGGCGTAGGGATTAAAGGCAACGCGTCTTGCCCGACAATATCCGCTACGGGTCAAAGCTGACTGTCCGCGGGCAGCGCCAGAAGTCAGCTAAGGGCCAAAACCGGACATGTTTCTCCATGCCGTGAGAAATGGCTGTCAGCCAGCGGGCTCGATTAACGAGCAGTAAAAAGCAGAGCAGAGAACGAACAACCGCAGCTAACCAGTTCGACAACCTTAAGTATGGTATGCAACACGAATGACTACCCGCGCCGAGCTGCAACATCCGTGAGCCTGTCCAAAGCCTCTGCGAAAGGCGCGGTGGCAATACTTGTTGATCTGGGGCCGTCCAAGTGATGTCATTTTCGCGTTTTGCAGCGGTGCTTGCGATGGTCGTCGCGCTTGCGGGATGCGGCAGAAGTGAGAGCTACCGCTATAAGCTGACGTTGGTCGTCAACACCCCTGACGGTGTCCGGCGCGGCTCTACCGTGACGGAGTGGGTGTATTGGGAAGTGTCCATTCCTGCACGCGGAACCCCGCACAAGCTTCGCGGCGAAGCACTGTATTTGGATCTCGGACCGGGCGCGAGGCCGCTAATCGCCTTGCTGACAAGTCACCTTCACCCAAAAGGCGGCATGACTTACTGGGATTGGGGGGCAGGTTATCTGCTCTCTCGGCTCTATGGCCTATCTACAGAGTTCGGGACCGACGCCGCTTTCATGGATCACATTGCACGTCTTGGCCGCATGCGCGGTCTGCGAAGGATTAGTCCCGCAGACCTGCCCGATCTCGTGACTTTCGCTGACATCAACGATCCGAGGAGCGTGATCGAGATCGATCCAAACAATCTCCAGGCGACGGTAGGTCCCAACATCACTTGGAACGAAATTACGCTTGAAATGACCGACGAGCCGATCACGACGGGAATCGAGAAGAAGCTGCCTTGGATCCCTCAATATTTCGAGAAGAATTTGAGACTGGATGGAACCGACCACGGGGCCAAAAGGGATATAGCGAACCAGTTGAGTTGGGCCGACTTCGATCAATCGGGCGCTCTGAAAAGGCACTAGTAGATCGCGCCGATCACCCACGGGCGGCCGCTTTGGGTCAAAAGCCGACTGTCCGCAGGCCGCGCCAGAAGTCAGCTAAGGGCCGCTACCCGACACAGCACCAAGGCCGGCGACGCTTGCGCCGAATTAGCCTTTGGTTGTAGGTTATTGCGAACTAAAGCCTTTGGTTGGGGCCCTATGGGGGGTTTTTAAGAGCAGCCAAGTTCCTGCTTCTCGACCTTGCTTCAACGATCGTCTTTCTTGGGCTGTATCTCCTCACGCACAATACTGTTCTTTCCGTCGCCTTGGGCTCGGCCTTGGGCGTCATCCAAATTGCGAGTCAGCTTGTTCGGCGAAGGCCGGTCCACAGTATGGAATGGCTGAGCTTGTTTCTTGTCGTCGCCGCAGGTTCGGCAACCATCATCACGGACGACCCGCGATTCTTGCTGTTCAAGCCAAGCGTGATTTACGTGATCGTGGGGATCGTCATGCTGAAGGCGGGCT
This sequence comes from Bradyrhizobium sp. U531, assembly GCF_051710265.1. Lineage (NCBI taxonomy): Bacteria > Pseudomonadati > Pseudomonadota > Alphaproteobacteria > Hyphomicrobiales > Nitrobacteraceae > Bradyrhizobium > Bradyrhizobium sp. U531. Next base: position 73,613 of record NZ_JASVEN010000016.1, on the reverse strand, counting down.
GGATGGTTCGCTATCTGCCTGCCGTTGCGAAGGCCGTGTCCTCCGATGTCGCTATCGTCGTGGGCTATTCCTGGGCGGCCCTCATGTTCGTGTCCGCTGCCGTCAACGCATTGGTGGCTACCACATGCACTGTTCAGACGTGGGCGATGGTCATGCCAGTCTTCGGTATCATCAGTAAAGTCGCGATCTTCGTCGGCGGCTTTCTTGCCATACGGCTCACGACCATTCGCCGCATCCGCAAGATGCCCGCCGACGAGCGTGAAGTTCTGCTCGCCGCGACCGGAGTGCCCATGGCCAGGTCGGCTTAGGTCACAAGCGATTCCTGGCGAAGGCTCTGATGGGTTGGCCATGCACCATGAGCGGACTTGGTCTATCCAGCCGGATCTGTTTCTTCACTGCGGCAAAAGGCAATGCAGGCGTGGCAGGGCTTTGCAGGCAACCGAATTATGGGGTCGCTGCCGCAGCGGCGGTCGCCAAATATTTCGAGTAGAACTCGGCGACCCGGCCGCGCCACATGCCGACGAATGCCTCTGACGTCACGTTGTCCACCGACTTCCAGCTGCGCTTGAACGCCGGGAGTGCATTGCCCCAGATCGCGCGCTTGCACCACCGCTCGCCCTTCTCCTTGCCTTCGCCGGTGGCGCACATGGATTTCCAGGCGGCGCGCGCGGGCTGGCTGATGTGCTGAGCGGCGCCTTCCCAGCCCTGCTGATGGATCAGATAGAGATCGCTCATGTCGGGCGTCCGGTGCGTGATCCACCCGAACTGGACGCCTTCGCTAATGATCTTGTAGGCGGCAGCAATGGCGTTGTCGCGCGGATTGCGAATCTGCCCGGAGCCGAACTTGCCGAACTCGTAGTAGCTCAGCTGAAACAGGCCGATATACGACCCGGTGCGTTGACTGGGATTGAAACCGGATTCGATCTTGGCAACCGCCATCATGAAGTTGACATCGAGACCAAACGCGTCGGCAGCGCGCTTGATCTCTTCGGCCGGCGTTCCGAGCGGGATGTCCTTGAACGCGCGCAAGACTGTCTCCGCCGGCTTCTCCGCGGGCGGCAGTTCGGACCAGACATAGTAGGTGAGATAACGGAAATCCGGCGTCGACGCCGCTTTCGGAGCACCGTCCGACGCATCGCTTGCTTGCGGCAGCGATTGGACGATCTCCTCTCCCAACGACGCCAGTTTTGGCCCGGCGGGACGATCGGCGATTTCGGCCCCGGTGCTCGACGGCGCGAAACTTGCCGACGTCACCGCGTCGAGCTCTGCTCGTTCGGCCCGAAGCGCTGCCGCAAGTCTGGACGATGCGTCTGCGTACAGCGCAGGCGTCACCATATTCGCGGGAGGCGTCGTGATCGCGGGAGCCGCGATGTTCGCTGCCGCTTGCGGCATGACATCCGGCACCGTCGCTGCCGGTCTGTTACCGGCGGCCAGATAAAGCCCCACGGATGCGAGCACAGCCGCGATGCAGCCGGTCTGCCAAACCTTCATTGCCCGAAGTCCAGGGATGGCTTCCGTACAAAGGCTGTTCGCATGGTCCTGCGGCCTGTGGATGACCCCTCTTGGTAGAATCTTAAGGTTTAAATGTGGTGAACGGGAGCAGGTCTTCAGCCTCGCCGATCGCCGGATTTGTCCCGATTTGAGTCACAACCGGCCCCTGACGGAAGACGCTCAAGGGGTGGGCCATGGGTCAAAAGCAGCCAGACCGGCGAGGCCAAGCAGCTTCCGCTTCGTCCTCGACATCGGGCGTGGACGAGCCCGCGCCCTAATGCGCCGCGCCTAATCTGAGCTCCTCCAGCCGCGTGGCAAGCCAGCGCGACAACGCATCGTCGACGGCGCCGCTGACATAGACCTCCGACTTCGTCACCCCGCCCTTGTCCAGCACCAGCAGCACGCCGATCCAGTAGGGAAACCAGACATTGACGTCGGTCAGCGCGCGCAGCTTGTGCTGATCGTGCTCCAGCGGCGTGTGATTGGCGGCCGTGCGGATCTCCACGGTGAGCAGATTGTTGGGAATCTCGCGCTGATGCACGACGACATCAGGGTAGATCGACTTTCCCAGATGGTCGTCGGTCGAGATGATGGTGCCGTGCGGCAGATGCAGCGTGCGCTCGCCGAGCCGGTCGTAATTGCAATCGACCGACCAGCCGGCGAACTGCTTTTCGAGATACACGGCGAAGCGGTGCGTCACCGCGCGCTCGCCGATGTCCTTCTCGAACAGGAAGCCTTCGTGGGCGTAGAAGTCCCGGAGCGCCGCGATCACCTTGTTCAGCTCGCTCTGCATCGTGCCCCCCGATCTATCATCATGAGGAGCACGCGTGCGCCCCACAACCTCGATGTCGTCCCGGCCTAGTGTGCAACTGCGCACGGGCGCCGGGACCCATACCGCGAGGTCTATCGAATGCGCACGACGCGCGTACCGGACCTCTAGTCTTCGCCAAACCTCTCCCTGGGGTTATGGTCCCCGCGTTCGCGGGGACGACGAGAGAGCTTGGCCAATCAGATTTACATCAGCACTTCGATCAGCCGCGGGCCCGGCTCGGCGACGGCTTCGGCCAGCGCCTTGTTGAACTCGTCGGCATTGCTGACGGCGCGGCCCGGCACGCCCATGCCCTTGGCGAGCGCGACGAAATCGAGCGTCGGCCGATCGAGGCGGAGCATGTCGTTGGCGCGCTGGCCGGGTTCGCCGGCGCCGACATTATCGAACTCGCCGCGCAGGATCTGGTAGATGCGGTTGGCGAACACGATGGTGACGATGTTGAGATTCTCGCGGGCCTGGGTCCACAGCGACTGGATCGTGTACATCGCGCTGCCGTCACCGACCATGGTGATGACCTTGCGGTCCGGGCAGGCGATCGCGGCGCCGATCGAGAGCGGCGTCGAGAAGCCGATCGAGCCGCCCATGTTCTGCAGCCAGTCATGCGGCGCGGCGGCCGCCGTCGGCGGGAAGAAGGCGCGGCCGGTGGTGAGGGACTCGTCCACCATGATCGCGTTCTCGGGGATCGCGTAGGCAATCGCCTGCGCGATCGAGGCGTGGGTCAGCGCGCCGGTCGGCTTGACCAGTTCAGCCACGGCATGCGGCTTGACGTCCTTGGCGCTGGCCTTCACGGCGCCGGCGAGCGCTTCCAGCGCTGCGACCGAATTCTCGCCCCAGGAGGTCATGCGATGCACATCGCAGCCCTCGGGCTTGAGCATGCTCGGCTTGTTCGGATAGGCGAAGAACGCGACGGGATCGTCGGACTCGACCAGCACGATGTGACGGAACTTCGCCAGCATCGGCAGCGCGTTCTCAATCACGTAGTGGATGCGGTCGATCGAGTAGCGGCCGCGGCCGCGCGCCATCTTGGGGCGGAAGGTCGGACCCATTACGGTGCAGCCGGTCTTGGCGGCGATGCGCTCGGCCAGCGCCAGGCCCTGCTCGCTCAGCGCGCTGCCGGTCATCAGCAGCAGCGTGCCCTCGCCGTCGCCATGCAGGATCTTCGCGGCCTGCTCGACCGCCTGCGGCGAGTAGCTGGCGCGCTGCTGCTCGGCCGGCACCTCGGCGATGCCGTCGGCCTCGTTCCAGGCGGTGTCGGCGGGCAGGATCAGCGTCGCGATCTGCCCCGGCGCGCTCTTGGCGGCGGCGATCGCCGCGGCGCCGTCGGCGGCAACCGACTTGGAGTTCGGGGAGGTCCGGACCCAGGACGACATTGGCCGGGCCAGGCCCTCGATGTCGGAGGTCAGCGGCGCGTTGTAGTCGATGTGGTAGACGGCGTGCTGGCCGACGATGTTGACGATGCCGGAATTCGCCTTCTTGGCGTTGTGCAAATTGGCAAGGCCGTTGGCGAGGCCGGGGCCGAGATGCAGGAGGGTCGAGGCCGGCGAGCCCTTCATGCGGTAATAGCCGTCGGCCGCGCCCGTCACCACGCCCTCGAACAGGCCGAGCACGCAGCGCATCCCGGGGACCCGGTCGAGCGCTGCGACAAAATGCATCTCGGAGGTTCCTGGGTTGGAGAAGCAGATGTCCACCCCGCCCTTGACCATCGTCCGCACCAGGCTTTCCGCACCGTTCATTCTTTTTGCTCCGCAACCGGTCTTTTCAGGTGATTTGTCCGATCGATCATTGTTCGCAAGGCCCCGTCAAAGCAAGTGCCGGCATCGCGGCCCTGCCCCGCGCGACGATGCGCCGGCGCTGTTCGGCAAATCGTGGTTGCCGATTTGGTAACGCCAACCGGCGGAGAGACCCTGCCTCACGGGGCCGTGGCTTGCGAAAAGCCCGCAAATATGGCCTGTGGCGTGTGTTGAATCGATTTTTTGCTGGGGGAAACAATGATCCGGTTTTTTGCCGCTCCGATTGCCGCCATCGCACTGCTGGGGGCGGCCACTGGCGGCGCGCTCGCCGAGGAGTTCGACTCGCGCGACATCATGGGCGGCGGCCCGAACTTCTTCCGCGGCGGCTCCAGCCCGATCCCTCGCACCACCGTCATGTACAACGGCACCTACGCTCCCGGCACGATCGTGGTGAACACGAGCGAGCGCCGGCTGTATCTGGTGCTCCAGAACGGCCAGGCGCTGCGCTACGGCATCGGCGTCGGCCGCGACGGCTTCCGCTGGGGCGGCGTGCACAAGATCACCGCCAAGAAGGAATGGCCGGATTGGACCCCGCCCTCGCAGATGCTGGCGCGCCGGCCCGACCTGCCGCGCCACATGAAGGGCGGCATCGACAATCCGCTCGGCGCCCGCGCGATGTATCTGGGCTCGACACTGTACCGCATCCACGGCTCCAACGAGCCGGAGACGATCGGCCAGGCGGTCTCCTCGGGCTGCTTCCGCATGACCAATGACGACGTCAGCGATCTCTATGGCCGCGTCGGCGTCGGCACCACCGTGGTGGTGCTGAACTAGGCGCGACTGCCGTAGGGTAGGCAAAGCCTGAGGATCGCGCGAATGCGCGGTCCGCAGGCGTGCCCACGATTTCGAGATGATGGGCACGCTCTGCTTGCCCACCCGACGATACTGTAACTCTCTTGCGACAGACGACGCCGGGAACCCGCAGGGCGCGTAAATCTGCGGCCTTGTGCGCGCCACGTGAATGCGGCAGCGTCGCACGACGATGAGCGCATTGAATCCGTCCTCTTCCGTCCTTCGCGCCGCCCTGCTGGCGGTCGCGGTGCTCATCTGCATGCCCGACGTCGGGGTAGCGGGCGCCGCGAACGAATTGCCCGCGATCTCCTCACGCCAGCGCGCCGAGAAAAAGAACTTCACCGACGCCGAGATCATGGACGGCTTCCTGAAGACGGCGTTCGGCGCCGAATATCATCTCGCCGGCCGCGTCGACCGCATCCGCAAATTCGACGGACCGGTGCGCGTCTACGCCGAGAGCGACCGCGCCGACCGCAAGGCGCAGCTCGCAAAGGTCGTAGCCGACATCGGAAAGCGCGTGCAGCATCTCGACATCGCCATGATCGCGACCTCCGACGCGGCGAATGTGCGCGTGAAGCTGGTGCGTGACCGCGATCTGTTCCGCACCATCTCGAGCTTCTACGGCGCCGAGAAGGCGCGCGAGATCCGCTCCTCGCTCGACCCGCAATGCCTGTCCGGCTTCCGCAAGAACGACAATTTCGAGATCGAGCATTCAGACGTCATCCTCACCGTCGACAACGGCGACTTCACCTTCCTCGACTGCGCCTATGAGGAGCTGCTGCAATCGCTCGGGCCGATCAACGACACCGCGAGCGTGCCCTGGACCATGTTCAACGACAACGTCTCGATGGGCTATTTCGACGTCTACGACCAGTACATCCTCAATGTGCTGTACGACCCCCGCATCAAGCCCGGCATGACGGTCGCGGAGGTCAAGGAGGTGCTGCCCGCCGTGCTCGCCGACGTACGTGCCTGGGTGAAGCGGGTGAACGATTTGAAGGACTGACCTTCGCGCACTGACGTTTCTCTTCCCTCTCCCCTTGTGGGAGAGGGTGGCTCGTCGCGCAGCGGCGAGACGGGTGAGGGGTATGCCTCCGCGAGTTCAATGCCCATTTGAATGTCCGGAGAGATACCCCTCATCCGGCTCGCGCCACCTTCTCCCACAAGGGGAGAAGGAAGAACACACCACCTCTACTGCACGAGATCAGCCACCGTCGTCGCGGCCTTCAGGCCCGTGCCGGTGAGCACCGCGACCGTGGTCTCGCTCGCCTTGATCGATCCGGCGGTGGAGAGTTTCTCCAGCGCGGCGGCTGCGCTGGCGCTGGTCGGCTCGGCGAACAGGCCTTGCCGCGCAAGTCGGCGCAAGGCGGCGACGATCTCATCCTCGGTGAGCGCGACGGTGCCGCCGCCGCTCTCGCGCAAGGCGCCGATGATCTCGCGCAGGCGCAGCGGGTGCTTGATCGCGGTGCCCTCCGCGATGGTCTTGCTCACCTCACGCGCGACGGGCGCATCGACGCCGGCCTGAAAGCTCGCATCGATCGGCGAGCAGTTGAGCGGCTGCGCCGCGAACAGCCGCGGCAGCTTCGAAATCTGCCCGGCCTTCTTGAGCTCGCGGAAGCCGAAGGCGCAGCCGAGCAGGCTCGAGCCGGCGCCGACGGGAACGATGACGTTGTCCGGCGCGCGGAAGCCGAGGTCTTCCCAGATCTCATAGGCCAGCGACTTGGTGCCTTCCAGAAAGAAGGGCTGCCAATTGTGGCTTGCATAGAAGGTCTGGCTCGACTGGCGGATGGCCTCGGCCTCGGACTCCTCGCGCGGGCCTTCGACGAGCTGCACCTCGGCGCCGTAAGCGCGGACCTGCGCGATCTTGGCCGGCGACGTCGAGGCGGGGGCGAGAATCTTCACGCGCATGCCGCCGGCCGCGCCCAACCCCGCCATCGACGAGCCGCCATTGCCGGAGGAATCTTCGAGGATCGCCGAGACGCCGATCTGGCGCAGGAAGGACAGCATCACCGCCGAGCCGCGGTCCTTGAAGCTGCCGGTCGGGTTGAACCATTCGAGCTTGAACATCGGGCGCAATTCGCCCCAGTCCTGCTGGACCAGCGGCGTGCAGCCCGTGCCGAGCGAAATCGGATCCTTGATCTCGACCGGCAGCGCTGCCCGGTAGCGCCAGAGCGAGCGCGTGCGCGTGTCGATATCGTCGCGCGTAATCCCTGCCCCCGGCGTCACCAGCAGCGGCGTGCGCTCGTCCGAGCACCAGCGCGGCTGGTCGAGCGGGTAGAGCTGTCCGTTGCGGGGATCGATGTAGCTGGCGGGCATGGGAGTCTCCGGGGCAGGCCGATCCGGTCGATATGTCCGAATATGCAGGTTTTATCCAGTGGCCTGTTGAGCCCGCGACGGCAGCGCCCGCCCCTTCAAAAATCCGAATGATTACATAGTTATAGGGTCTGTTGCAGCGCCGTTGGCCGATCGGAGCGCGCGCTTGCATGGGCCCTGGGCCGGCGCGCACGATTAACTTGTCTGTCGTCGCCCGGGGTTACAATATGTTGGATTGAGCTTGCGTCGCCTGTGTTCCGAAACGGTGCCGCAAGCGAGCCAGGCCCGTCCGAGCGGCGGGCCGTTGGCTTTTTGGGAGCCTGGACATGAGCCGCGCGAACCGTACCGACCACATCCGCCTCACCTCGCATCCGGAGCCGGGCAAGAAGTCCGCCTTCCCGATCCATTGGGGCGCGGCCGATGCGCGGGCGCGTGGGCCGATCATCGGCACGGTGTCGCGCGCCGGGGATCGCAACGTGATCGGCAGCCATGGCGGCTCCTATGCGATGTACCGCGCGCTGGCCGTCTCCGCCGGCGCGCTCGATCCGATCCGCAGGCCCGATCTCACCAACACGTTTCCGGCCGCGACCATCGGCCCGTTCGAGCAGTGGCGCGATCCCGCCAAGATCGTCGCGCTCGATCCCTGGGGGCATCTGGTCGCCGAGAATTTCGGCAAAGACATCGCGGAAGGCGTCGACATCCGCCCGAGCATCGCGGTGACGCGCGCAAGGCTCGACCTTCCGGAGATCCGGGAGGCGCTCGCCGCCAAGCGGCTGCGCGCCGACGGCGAGGTGGTGCACGCCAATGGCAGCGTCTCCGTCGTGAAGATCGCGATCGATCCGGTCTGGTATCTGCCCGGCCTCGCGGAGCGCTTCGGCACCGGCGAGACCGAGCTGCGCCGCACGCTGTTCGAACAGACCGCCGGCATGTTCCCGGAGCTGGTGACGCGCCCCGACATGAAGGTGTTCCTGCCGCCGATCGGCGGCACCACGGTGTACATGTTCGGCAATGTGACCAAGCTGCCGGACCATCGCACCAAGATCACCTGCCGCGTGCATGACGAGTGCAACGGCTCCGACGTGTTCGGCTCCGACATCTGCACCTGCCGCCCCTACCTCATCCACGGCATCGAGGAATCCGCGCGCGGCGCGCAGGAGGGCGGGCTCGGGCTCGTCGTCTACAACCGGAAAGAGGGCCGCGCGCTCGGCGAGGTCACAAAATTCCTGGTCTACAATGCGCGCAAGCGCCAGGAGGACGGCGACGCCGCCGCGGCCTATTTCGAGCGCACCGAATGCGTCGCCGGCGTGCAGGATGCGCGCTTCCAGCAGCTGATGCCTGACACGATCCACTGGCTCGGCCTGAAGCGCATCGACCGCTTCCTGTCGATGAGCGACATGAAATACGACGCACTGACCTCGCAAGGCATCGACATCGTCGAGCGCGTGCCGATCCCGCTGGAGCTGATTCCCGCCGACGCCCATGTCGAGATCGCCGCGAAGAAGGCGGCCGGCTATTACACGACCGACATCGCGCCCGAGAAGGACGTGGACGGCGTGGTCGGGCGCTCGCTGGAAAAATACTGATCAGCCGATGTCGGATTCTTTGGAACGAGAGGCCCGCTCGCTGCTCAGCGCAGCAGCGGTTCGCGCGCGTGCGGGGCAAATGCTCGAGACCGGCCTTGCCGGCGGCCTGAGCCATTTCACTGTCGATCTCGACCGCATGGACGGTGTCGCGGAGGCGGTGCTCGCGGTGACGCGAAAGGCCTATCCGACGCTGGACGTTCCCTTCCACGCGCGATGGCGGCACTTTGTGCTGGGCGGCGTCGATCGCTGGGCACGACTAGCCGACGCGACCTCGTGGCCGGATCGTGCCGCGCGGGCGCGGGCTGAATTCGACCTCGCGATCGTCAGCGTGCTGCTCGATGCCGGCGCCGGTGCTGCCTGGCGGTACCGTGATGGCGCGACGGGGGCAGACATAGGCCGATCGGAAGGGCTTGCGATCGCGAGCCTCGACATGTTCACAAGCGGACTCTTCTCGCGCGATGCGCGCGCGCCGTTCAGGGCCGATGCGGATGTGCTCGCGCAACTCCCCCTCGCCGCCCTCACCTCTGCGTTTCAGGTCAACGAAGCCAACCCTCTGCTTGGCCTCGAAGGGCGTGCGGATCTGCTGCGGCGCCTCGGCACGCATATTGCGAACTATCCAGAGATTTTTGCCCAACTCGACGCCCCACGGCCGGGCGGCCTGTTCGATTACATCGCAGCACGAGCTTACGACGGCGCCATTGCCGCACCGGTGATCCTGTCGGCGGTGCTGAACCACCTCGGGCCGATCTGGCCGTCGCGGCTCGAACTCGCAGGCATTCCGCTCGGCGATTGCTGGCGCCATCCCGCGATCAAGGCGAACGACTCCACAGAGGGCCTTATGCCACTGCACAAGTTGTCGCAATGGCTGAGCTATTCGCTGATCGAGCCGCTGCAGCGTGCCGGCATCGAGGTCACAGACATCGACGGCCTGACCGGGCTTGCCGAATACCGCAATGGCGGCCTGTTCGTCGATCACGAGGTGCTGCGCCTGCGCGATGCCGCCGACGCCGAACGCGCGCATGCCGTGGATTCGCTGCTCGTCGTGGAATGGCGCGCGCTGACGGTGGCGCTGCTCGACAAGCTGGCCGAATTGGTTCGCGCAAAACTCGGCCGCACGCCGGAGACATTGCCGCTCGCCAGCATTCTGGAAGGCGGCACCTGGGCCGCCGGCCGCGCCATTGCCTTTGCACGCCGTCCCGATGGTTCACCGCCGCTCAAGGTGATCAGCGACGGGACGGTTTTCTAAACCCTCTTCCCTTGTGGGAGAGGGTGGGCTTCGCGACAGCGAAGCCGGGTGAGGGGTTCTCTCCGCGGAGCATCTCTCACTGGAGTTCGCGGAAAAAGACCCCTCATCCGGCGCTTCGCGCCACCTTCTCCCACAGGGGGAGAAGGGAAGAAGCAAGAGCATCCCATGGAAGGCGTCACGATCGTCGATCATCCGCTGGTGCAGCACAAGCTGACCCTGGTGCGGGACAAATCCATCTCGACAAAGTCGTTCAGGGAGCTGATCAAGGAGATCGGCATGCTGCTGTGCTACGAGGTGACGCGCGATCTTCCGCTCGCCGACACCGTCATCGAGACGCCGCTGGCGACGATGCATTCGGCCAAGATCGCCGGCAAGAAGCTGGTGTTCGTGCCGATGCTGCGGGCAGGCACCACCTTCGTGGACGGCATGATGGATCTGGTGCCGACCGCGCGCGTCGCCCATATCGGGCTCTACCGCGAGCCCGAGAGCTTTGCGGCCGTCGAGTACTTCTTCAAATCGCCGTCCGATCTCAGCGAGCGCCTCGCCATCGTGGTGACGCCTGTCGTCGCCACCGCCAACACGGCGGTCGCCGCGATCGACCGGCTGAAGGAGCGCGGCGCGAAGGATATCCGCCTCGCCTGCCTGATCGCGGCCCCGGAAGGACTCGAGCGGTTGCGCGGCTTGCATCCGGACGTGCCGATCTGGACCGCGGCCGTGGACGAAGGTCTCGACGAGACCGGCTTCATCGTGCCCGGCCTCGGCGACGCCGGCGACCGCGCCTACGGGACGCGGTAGGGTGTCTCCATCGCGGTGACGTCGGAGCAAGCGCCTCGTCCTTCGAGACGACCGCTGCGCGGTCTCCTCAGGATGAGGCTCGGCGGCAGCTTTGCCAGTGAAACCTTGATGCCACGCACTCAATCCTCATCCTGAGGAGCCCGCAAAGCGGGCGTCTCGAAGGATGGCAGCAAGCGAGCTTCGCGCCACGCCGCGTCTCAAATCTTCCCGCTGCCGCAGATCAGCTTCAACGACTGCCATTCCTTGTCCGTCAGCAGCGGCGGGCCTGAGGCCGGGCGGTCTTCTTTCGTCATGCGGGCGAGGCGGTCCTCGGTCAGTGGATGGCTGGCGAGGATCGTCGTGAGCTTCGATCCGCCTTCCTTGCCGGTGATGCGGTACATCAGCTCAAACGCGGGTTTTGGCGAGCGGCCGAGCTTGTGCATGATCTCGATCGCGAACGTATCGGCGGCGGTCTCGGCCTCGCGCGAGTAGGAAGCCTCGACCACGTTGCGCGAGGCGAAGATCACGGCCGACGAGCCGGTGACGTCGCCGAACAGCAGGCCGATCAGAAACGACGTGCCGCCGTTGTAGATCAGCCCGCGCATGTTGTCGTAATGCTTGAGATGACCGAGCTCGTGGGCGAGGATGCCGGCGAGTTCGTCGGGGTTTTGCGCCTTGTCGATCAGCGCATTCAGCACGTACACCTTGCCGCCGGGTAGCGCGAACGCGTTGGGGATCGTGCTCGCCAGCACGCCCGCGGCCATGGAATCGTCGTCGAGGCCGGCGGCATCGCGCAGGCGATTGACGAGCTTGACGAAGGCGGCCTTGCCGGCGGGATCTTCACACGCCTTGCCGCCGAAGATGGCCTTGACCTGGACTTCGGAGGCGTCGCCGATGCGCCGCTCGATCGGCTTTGGCACCAGCGGCGCGAGACGGTCGGCCGCGAGCGGCACGCCGAACAGCACGACGCTGACGATGGAGACGGTGGCAGCCACCGACCAGCCGACGATCTTCGCGACACCGCGGCGCGAGGTCCGGTGCTCGTCGAGCCGCATGCAGCGAGCGGTGACGTCGGCCGCCAGCACCGCGTCGCGGATTTCGAGCCGCGCCAATGGCGCAGCGCTGCTGCAGCCCAGGCGCAACAGTCCGGGCGGACTGTCGGCGCGGCGAATGTCGGCATAGGACCAGCGAACAGGCGCCCCGCCCTCCTCCGCGATCTCTAGCGCATCAGCGAATGTCAACGTCACCTGCCGCCGGCGGCTCGACGTGCCGTCGAAGAAGATGGTGGGCTTGACGGATTGCGCCGGCACCTCGGCAGATATTTCACTCACAGCCTAGAATCCCGCAACATCGAGCCCGTCGGCAAAACCTTCGCCGAGCGCGCTGGCGAGCTCGCCGCTGCCGCGCACATCCGCCGCGGCCGCGATGTTGTGCACCTCGACGGTTTCCAGCACCTTGGCCCAGAGATCGCGCTGGAGATAGACGCGCATCACGATGTTGATCGCAAGCGCCAGGGCGAGATAGCCTACCACCATCATCACCACCATCGGGATGCTCGTGACGGCATTGTCGGAGCCGAGCATCTGATCGGCCGGAACGCCGCTGAGCTGGACGATCAGCAGGGCACCGCCGCCCATATAGGCCGAGAAGGCCATCGTGAGCAGCATCCACCAGCCGATCATTTTCCAGTACAGGCCATAGAAGGCGTCATGAGGCAGGTTGGAGGACAGGCTGACGCCGCCGATGCGGATGCCGTCGAGCCACCAGCGCCACTGGCGCGCCTTGAACTCCGCATAGAAGAACGGCGCGAGCGGGAAGATGAAGACCGCGATCGGGCTGAGCAGCCACAGCCACCAGGCGCGCTTGAAGAAGGTCCAGCCGTCGCCCTCGAAATCGCCTGAGAGATCGCCGTAATGGCTGTGCTGCATCTTGTAGCGTTCGAGCGCGGCCTCGCGCCAGGGTAGCGCCAGGCCGAGCGTCAACAAGACGAGCAGGCCCCACGCCATGGCGCGGAACGAATAGGCCCAGCCCGAGCCGTCCATCCAGAAGCGGACGCCACGCCAGACCGTGCGCGTCAGCCGATAGCGCCGCGCGCGAAAGATCGCGAACTGGCCGAAAGCGTAAAAGCCGAGGAACAGCGGCGTCGAGGCAAAGCCCTGCCAGCGCTCGAACTCGATGCCGATCAGGAAGTAGGCGAGATAGATCGGCACCAGGATCGCGAGCGCGAACAGGAAGCCGACCAGCAGCTCCTTGGCACGGCCGGTATATTCGGCGGCATCGCCGTCGATCGCGGTGTTCGCCCACAGATGGCGGCGGATGTCGGTGACGAGCCAGAACCGGTAGAAGCCGAAAGTGACGAGCTCCAGCATGGCACCCTTGGTGACCATTTTCCGGAACTCGGTGCGGTTGCCGGAGAAGTCGACCCGCGTCGGTGGCAACGGCGGCGGAAGGGGCTCGGAGCCGAAAGGGGTCCATTGCATGTCGTTCACGGCGGCAACCTCGGGATGCGGTCTTGGTCCGGTCAAACTATAGATCAGGGATTGGTCGGTCCCCAAGCTGGCGGGGTTCGATTTACCTCGATTCCAGCCGGTTTCTGGCACGATTTCACGACAAACGATGTGCGGGGCGTCACGTTGTGGCTTCGTAGCCCAATCCTGTAGCCCGGGTGAGCGAAGCGATACCCGGGACGCCGCGAGCAAAGTCCCGGATGTCGCTTCGCTCATCCGGGCTACGGTGCCGGCCACGCCCAACGGTTGGATGTGGCAAAACTCTCCCTTGCTCCGGCGCAGACAACCGGCTGTAATTGCAAATCAAATACCGCAGCGCAGAATTCAACGAGAACGCGCGGTTGATGCCAGGGAGAGCGGTCATGCATGGGACCATCGAGAACGCGGCCAAGCTCGACGCGTTGCGCGCACGCGCCAATTCACTGCCGCTGGATCAGTTCGATCCCGGCGACCCCGAACTGTTCAGGACCGATACGTTCTGGTCCTATTTCGATCGCCTGCGCCGCGAAGATCCCGTGCATTATTGCAAGGACTCGATGTTCGGCCCGTATTGGTCGGTGACGCGCTACAACGACATCATGGAGATCGAGACCAACCATTCGGTGTTCTCATCGGCCTCCTCGCTCGGCGGCATCACCATCCGCGACATCGATCCGGATCTGCGCCGCGAGAGCTTCATCTCGATGGACCCGCCGCGTCATGCCGCCCAGCGCAAGACCGTGGCGCCGATGTTCACGCCGACGCATCTGGACAACCTCGCGCTCAACATTCGCAAGCGCTCTGCCGAGTGCCTCGACAATCTGCCTCGCGGAGAAGTGTTCGACTGGGTCGACCGCGTCTCGATCGAGCTGACCACGCAGATGCTCGCGGTGCTGTTCGACTTCCCCTGGGAGGACCGCCGCAAGCTGACGCGCTGGTCCGACATCGCCACCACCATTCCCGGGCCCGACGGCCTCGTCGCCACCGAGGACGAGCGGCAGGCCGAGCTTGCCGAATGCGCCGGCTATTTTGCCCGGCTGTGGAAGGAGCGCGTCGAACAGCCGCCGAAGAGCGACCTGCTCTCGATGATGGCGCACGGCGCCGCCACGCGCGACATGGACGCCAAGAACTTCCTCGGCAATCTCGTGCTTTTGATCGTCGGCGGCAACGACACCACGCGGAACACCATGTCGGGCTCGCTGCTCGCGCTGAGCCAGCATCCGGAGCAGTATCGCAAGCTGCGCGAGAACCCAGCCCTGCTCGACAGCTTCGTTCCCGAAGTGATCCGCTGGCAGACGCCGCTGGCGCATATGCGGCGCACGGCGCTCTCCGACTTCGAATTCCGCGGCAAACAGATCAAGAAGGGTGACAAGGTCGTGATGTGGTACGTCTCGGGTAACCGCGACGAAGAGGCGATCGAGAAGCCCTACGAGTTCATCATCGACCGCGCCCGCCCGCGCACGCATCTGTCCTTCGGCTTCGGCATCCACCGCTGCGTCGGTTTGCGGCTTGCCGAACTCCAGCTCAAGATTATCTGGGAGGAGATCCTGAGGCGGTTCGACCATATCGAGGTGGTCGGCGAGCCCAAGCGGGTCTATTCCAGCTTCGTGAAGGGCCTGGAAGAGCTGCCGGTCAAGATCGCGGCGTGAGTCAACTCCCTCGCCCCGCTTGCGGGGAGAGGGTTGGGGTGAGGGGGAGTCTCCACGGGGACGGAGAGAATTGGACTCGCGGAGAGTCCCCCTCACCCGCCGCGCACGGGACGATGCTTCGCATCGCCCGGGGCGCGTCGGCCTCTCCCCGCACGCGGGGAGAGGCGAAGGAAGAACCAACTGGAGCGACGACGATGAACATTCAAGCGCCCGTGAAGGTGGACAAGGCCGAACGCATGCGCAGAGCCCGCGAGGAGGCCTATGCGACGCCGTTGTCGCAATTCCACCCCGGCGCGCCCCGGCTGTTCCAAGACGACACGCTGTGGCCCTGGTTCGAGCGGCTGCGCAAGGAAGAACCGGTGCACTACTGCACCAACGCGCCGATCGAGCCGTACTGGTCGGTGGTGAAATACGACGACATCATGCATGTCGACACCAACCACGGCATCTTCTCCTCGGACTCCACGCTCGGCGGCATCTCGATCCGCGACGTCCCGCCCGGCTACGACTATCCGAGCTTCATCGCGATGGATCAGCCCAGGCACTCCTCGCAGCGCAAGACCGTGTCGCCGATGTTCACGCCGACACATCTGGACGAGCTCGCCAAGCTGATCCGCCAGCGCTCGCAGACCGTGCTGGACAATCTGCCGCGCAACGAGACCTTCAACTTCGTCGAGCGCGTCTCGATCGAGCTGACGACGCAGATGCTGGCGACACTGTTCGACTTCCCCTGGGAGGAGCGGCGCAAGCTCACGCGCTGGTCCGACGTGTCCACCGCGCTGCCCAAGAGCGGCATCGTCGCCTCCGCCGAGGAGCGCCGCCGCGAGATGGACGAGTGCTACGCCTACATGTCCAAGCTGTGGAACGAACGCGTCAACTCGGCGCCGCGCAACGATCTGCTGTCGCTGATGGCCCATAACGAAGCCACGCGCCACATGGACCCCGACAACCTCATGGGCAACATCATCCTGCTCATCGTCGGCGGCAACGACACCACGCGCAACACCATGACCGGATCGGTGCTGGCGCTGAACGAGAATCCCGAGCAATACGACAAGCTGCGCGCCAATCCGGAGCTGATCGATTCCATGGTGCCCGAGGTGATCCGCTGGCAGACGCCGCTGGCGCATATGCGACGTACTGCGTTGCAAGACACCGAGATCGGCGGCAAGCACATCAAGAAGGGCGACCGCGTCGTGATGTGGTACGTCTCCGGCAATCGCGACGAGGCGATGTTCGAGAACCCCAACGAGTTCATCATCGACCGCCCGCGCCCGCGCACGCACCTCTCCTTCGGCTTCGGCATTCACCGCTGCGTTGGCATGCGGCTGGCGGAATTGCAGCTCCGCATCGTCTGGGAGGAGATGCTGAAGCGCTTCGACCGCATCGAGGTGGTCGGCGAGCCTAAGCGGATCTATTCGAGCTTCATCAAGGGATATGAGTCGTTGCCGGTAAGGATTCCGGGGTAGGCCCCACTGTCATGCCCCGGCTTGACCGGGGCATCCAGTACGCCGCAGCTTCTCGGCTCCAGCCGCGCCGTCTCTGGAATACTGGATCGCCCGCCTTCGCGGGCGATGACAGCGGAGAACTAAGCGTCACCCTGCCCCAGCTATAAAATTCCGGCATGACAGCTCGCGTCAGATGCGAAGGCACGGCGGCGCGCGACTGTTCTACCACACGGCATCTAACTCAATTTGATGTCCCACACCCCGTCCTTGCGGCAGGCGGCGACTTCCTCGCGCAGGAGGGCCGTGACGGCCAGCGAGGCCGTCGAGACCGGGCGGTCGATCGGAGAAGCGAAAATGAGCTCGCGCGTCATCGGTTTCGAGACGGCCGTCGTCTCCAGCCGCCCGTCCGCGACCTCGCCATGGACCGAGGACGGCGGCAGCAGCGCGAAGCCGAGGCCCTCCTCGACCAGGCTCGTCAGCACGCGAAACGAATCCGCCTCGAGCTGGACGTTGAGCTTGATCCTGCGCTGGGCGGCCGCGTGCTCGATCAGCGCGCGGAGGCCGTGCGAGTGAGAGGGCAGCACCAGCCGCTGCCGCAGCAGCCAGCCGATGTCGACGCTCTTCTTGCGCGCAAGGCCGCAGCCGCGCGGACCGACCGCGACGATGTTGTCGCGGCCGAGGCTCTGTACGTTGAGATGCAGGTCGGCCGAGCGGCCATAGAGGATGGCGAGATCCATCTCGCCGCGATGCAGCCATTCGACGAGGTGGCCGCTGTAGCTCTCGACGATGCGCAGCGAGATGCCGGGAAATTTCTCGACGCAGCGCCGCGCAAAGCGCGCCGACAGCACGCAGCTCACGGTCGGAACGAGGCCGAGCACGACCTGCCCCGACGGCGGCCCCTGCGACGACTGGATGTCGTCGCGGATCTGGTCGATCTGCCGCACGATGCCGGAGGTGCGCGCCAGCAGCAGGCGGCCTGCCTCGGTCAGCACCATGCCGCGGCCGTTGCGGGTGAACAATTCGGTCCGCAGCTCGTGTTCCAGCAGCTTGATTTGCCGAGAGAGGGCCGGCTGCGCCACGCGCAGCGTGTCGGACGCCTTGCTCAGACTGCCGAGCTCGGCCACGCAACTGAAGGTCCTGAGCTGACGGAAATCCATGCTTGCCAATCCTGGAAGGCTACTCCATACGCTATAACAAATGAGCATAGGGGGCTGGCGTTGTTTTCACAACGCCTGAGGATCGGCCGGCGTTATCTTAACTGCCGCGAGGAACTGGAAACGCCATGAGTGAAGAACACCACACCGAAGATTACGCCGACATCCGCGACGCCGTCGCCAAGCTGTGCGCGCAGTTCCCCGGCGAATACTGGCGCAAGCTCGATCGCGAAATGGCCTACCCCAAGGCCTTCGTCGACGCGCTGACGCAGGCCGGCTACCTCTCCGTGCTGATCCCAGAGGAGTATGGCGGTGCGGGCCTGAAGCTGTCGGCAGCGGCCGCGATCCTGGAAGAGATCCAGCGCGCGGGCTGCAACGGCGGTGGCTGCCATGCCCAGATGTACACGATGGGCACGGTGCTCCGGCACGGCAATGCCGAGCAAAAAGCAAAATACCTGCCGAAGATCGCGAGCGGCGAATTGCGCCTGCAGGCCTTCGGCGTCACCGAGCCGACCAGCGGCACCGACACCTCCTCGCTGAAGACGTTTGCGCGCAAGGAAGGCAACGACAGCTACATCGTCAACGGCCAGAAGATCTGGACCAGCCGCGCCGAGCATTCCGACCTGATGGTGCTGCTGGCGCGCACCACGCCGAAGGAGCAGGCCAAGAAGCGCACCGATGGCCTGTCGGTGTTCATCGTCGACATGCGCGAGGCCAAGAATAACGGCCTCGAGATCCGTCCGATCCGCACCATGATGAACCACGCCACCACCGAGGTGTTCTTTACCGACATGAAGGTGCCGGCGGAGAATCTGATCGGCGAGGAAGGCAAGGGTTTCCGCTACATCCTCTCCGGCATGAATGCCGAGCGCATCCTGATCGCCGCGGAATGCATCGGCGACGCAAAGTGGTTCATTGCGAAGGCCACCAACTATGCCAAGGAGCGCGCCGTGTTCGGCCGGCCAATCGGCCAAAATCAAGGCATTCAGTTCCCGATCGCCAAGGCCTATGCCTCGATGCGCGCGGCCGAGCTGATGGTGAAGGAAGCCACGCGCAAATACGAGGCCGGGCTCGACTGCGGCGCGGAGGCCAACATGGCCAAGATGCTGGCGGCCGATGCGTCCTGGGAAGCGGCGAACGCCTGCATCCAGACCCATGGCGGCTTCGGCTTTGCCGAGGAATACGACGTCGAGCGCAAATTCCGCGAGACGCGGCTCTATCAGGTGGCGCCGATCTCGACCAATCTGGTGCTCTCCTTCGTCGCCGAGCACGTGCTCGGCATGCCCCGCTCGTACTGAGGTCGCATCATGGGAGCACTTGACGGGATCAGGGTGATTGCGGTCGAGCAGGCGGTGGCTGCACCGTTCTGCTCGTCGCGGCTGGCGGATGCCGGCGCGGAGGTCATCAAGATCGAGCGGCCCGAGGGCGATTTCGCCCGCGGCTATGACGCGGCGGCCAAGGGCCAGAGCAGCTACTTCGTCTGGCTCAATCGCGGCAAGCAATCGGCCGTGGTCGATCTCACGACTAAGGAAGGCCGCGCCGAGCTCGAGAAGCTGATCGCAAGCGCCGATGTGCTGATCCAGAACCTCAAGCCGGGCTCGATGGACAAGCTCGGCTTCTCCCGCGAGCGGCTGCTGAAGGACTATCCAAAGCTGATCTCGTGCACGATCACCGGCTATGGCGACGAAGGCCCGTATGCGCACCGCAAGGCCTATGATCTCCTGATCCAGGCCGAGAGCGGCCTTGCCTCGATCACCGGCAATCCCGATGGTGCTTCGCGCGTCGGCATGTCGATCGTCGACGTTGCCACCGGCGCCACCGCGCATGCGGCGATCCTGGAAGCGCTGATCGCGCGCGGGCGCACCGGCAAGGGCGCCGACATCCGCATCTCCATGTTCGACGTGATGGCGGACTGGTGCACCGTGCCGCTGCTCAACTCCGAGGCCGGCAATGCGCCCAAGCGCATGGGCCTGCGCCATCCCTCGATCGCGCCCTATGGGGTGTTCACCTCGCAGGACGGCAAGGACATCCTGATCTCGATCCAGAGCGAGCGCGAGTGGAAGACGCTGTGCGCAAAGGTGCTGGATCAGCCTGATCTCCCCGCCGATCCCCGCGTCGCCAACATGGTCGAGCGCGTGCGCAACCGCGACTTCACCGACACGACCGTGGCGGAGGCGTTCGGCAAGATGACGCGCGACGAGCTCTTGAAGCGGCTGTCGGACGCCGACATCGCCTTTGCCGAGGTCAACACCATGGCCGACCTCACCAACCATCCGCATCTGCGCCGCATCGAGGTCGACACGCCGAACGGCCGTGTCAGCTATCCCGCCCCGGCGCCGATCATCGTCGGCGAGACACGCGCCTACGGCGCGGTGCCTGCCATCGGCGAAAACCCGCAATCCAAGAAGTAAGAAGAGCGAGGCGTCATGACCGAGAAGCTCGACATCGATCATTTGCGGCAATGGGTCGGCCGCAGCACGGAAGCCACCGACATCGTCACCGCGCAGCTCGTGATGGGCCTGCGCGCGACGCTGTTCCAGGAGGTCGGCGAACCCAAAAAGGGCGATGCCGCCCCGTTCACCGTGCATTGGTGCCTGGCGCAGCCGGTGTTTCCGATGTCGATGCTCGGGCCCGACGGCCACCCGACCCGCGGCGGCTTCCTGCCGCCGGTGCCGCTGCCGCGCCGGATGTGGGCCGGCGGCGAGATCGAGTTCCTGCAGCCGCTCCAGGTCGGCGATGAATCGACGCGAACCTCGCGCATCGCCGACGTGCAGGTGAAATCAGGCTCGACTGGCACGCTGTGCTTCGTCTCGGTCGAGCACAGCATCTCCTCGCCGCGCGGCGTCGCCATCCGCGAGCGACAGGACATCGTCTATCGCGAGATGACCAGCAGCGCGCCGGCGACCGCCAAGGCCCCGCTTCCGCCGCCGAAAGCGCAGCACCGCGAGACCCATGTCTCCGATCCCGTGCTGCTGTTCCGTTATTCCGCGCTGACGTTCAACGGCCACCGCATCCATTACGACCGCGACTACGTCACCAAGGTCGAGGGCTATCCGGGCCTGATCTTCCACGGTCCCTTGCAGGCCGCGCTGATCATCGAGATGGCAGCGAAGCTGCACGGCGGCACGGCGCCGAAGAAATTCACCTATCGCGGTCTGCAGCCGCTGTTCGAGGGCACGGAGTTCTCGGTCAACGCCAACGAGACTGAGGCGGGGTTGGAGCTGTGGACCGCGAATGCGGAGGGGCAGCCGACGATGAAGGGCACGGCGGTGTGGTGACACGCTGCTCTCTCCCCGTCATTGCGAGGAGCTCTTGCGACGAAGCAATCCAGACTGTCGCCGCTGAGGCAGCCTGGATTGCTTCGCTTCGCTCGCAATGACGGGTGGGGCTAATAGCGACGACAAACAACAGGGACGGAAACCATGGCCAAGAACGGCAAGACCGGCAGCAAGTCCGTCACCGTGAAGCAGGCGACGCTCGACCTGCTGCGCTCCTTCGGCATCGCAAAAGTGTTCGGCAATCCCGGCTCGACCGAGCTGCCGTTCCTGTCCGACTGGCCCGACGACATCGACTACGTGCTGGCGCTGCAAGAAGCGTCCGCCGTCGGCATGGCCGACGGCTATGCGCAGGCGACGCGCAATGCCGGCTTCGTCAATTTGCATTCGGCGGCCGGTGTCGGCAATGCGCTCGGCAACATCTACACCGCGCATCGCAACCAGACCCCGCTCGTCATCACCGCCGGCCAGCAGGCGCGCTCGATCCTGCCCTTGCAGGCGTTCCTCTATGCCGAGCGTGCCTCGGAATTCCCTAGGCCTTACGTGAAATACAGCGTCGAGCCGGCGCGGCCCGAGGACGTGCCGGCTGCGATCGCGCGGGCCTATTACACCGCGATGCAGCCGCCGTGCGGGCCGACCTTCGTGTCGATCCCGATCGACGACTGGGCGCATGCCTGCGCGCCCGTGGAGGCGCGCAAGGTCAGCCGCGAGATCGGCCCCGAGGTTGATGCGATGAAAGCACTGGTCTCGGCGCTCGCCGGCGCGAAGCACCCTGCCCTCGTGGTCGGCCCCGGCGTCGACCGCGCCGGTGCGGTGGACCTGATGGTGCGCGTCGCCGAGAAGGCCAAGGCCAGCGTCTGGGTCAGCCCGTTCTCGGCGCGCTGCTCGTTCCCGGAGCGGCATCCGCAATTCGCGGGCTTCCTGCATGCCTCGCCCGCCCAGCTCTCCGATGCCTTGCGCGAGCACGATCTCGTCGTGGTGATCGGCGCGCCAGTGTTCACATTCCATGTCGAGGGCCATGCCGCGATCTTCGACGGCGGCGTGACCATCTTCCAGATCACGGATGATGCGGACGCCGCGGCGGTGACGCCATCAGGCACCAGCATCATCGCCACCATGAAGCCGGCGCTGAGTCTGCTGCTCGACATGTTGCCCGAGAGCAAGCGCGCCACGCCGAAGGGCCGCACGCTGCCGCCGGCGCCGCAGGCCGCCGATCCGCTGCCGGTCGAATTCCTGCTGCATTCGCTGTCGCAGGCGATGCCGGATGGCGCCTCGCTGGTCGAGGAAGTGCCCTCGCACCGCCCGGCGATGCAGAAATTCCTTCCGATGCGCGGCCAGGATTCCTTCTACACCATGGCGAGCGGCGGCCTCGGCTATTCGCTGCCCGCCGCGGTCGGCATGGCGCTCGGCAAGCCGAAGCAGCGCACGGTATGCCTGATCGGCGACGGCTCGGCGATGTATTCGATCCAGGCGCTGTGGACCGCCGCGCAGCGCAGGCTGCCGCTCACCATCGTCGTCATCAACAATTCCGGCTACGGCGCGATGCGCTCGTTCAGCCAGGTGATGCAGGTGCGCAATGTGCCGGGGCTGGAGCTGCCCGGGATCGATTTCGTCCGGCTCGCCGAAGGCATGGGCTGCCATGCAATGCGGGTGACGAAGGCCGCGGAGCTCGGCGAGGCGCTGAAGCGCGGCATGGCGCATGACGGCACGAGCCTCGTCGAAGTCGTCGTGGATTCGGCGGTGCCGGTGCTTTACGGGCAGAAGCACTAGTTGTCGTCCCTGCGAACGCAGGGACCCATACCGCGTGATCTATCGATCGCACTCAAGTGTTGGTACCGCGGGAAAACCATTCGCTGGCGGTCTTCGCCAAACTTCTCCCTGGGGTTATGGGTCCCCGCGTTCGCGGGGACGACACGGAATGTGTGGCGCCACCACGCCCTACGACGCCAAAAATCCCCCGTCCGCCGCGAGCACGTGTCCGACCACGTAGGACGACGCATCCGACGACAGCCACACCACGGCTTCCGCCACCTCCTCCGGACTGCCCATTCGCCGCAGCGGCAATCCCGCGCTGACCGTGGCGATATCGCCCACACCCGCGCGCAGCATCATGTCGGTGACGACGCGGCCGGGGGCGATGGCGTTGATGCGGATGCCGCGCGGAGCGTTCTCCATCGCCGCTGAGCGCGTCAGCGAGATCGCGGCGGCCTTCGAGGCCGAATAGAGTGAGAAGCCCGAATTGGGATTGCGTAGGCCGCTGACCGAGGCGTTGACGACGATGCTGCCGCGCCCCTGCGCCAGCATAACCGGCAGTTGATGGCGCAGGCACAGGAACAGCGCGCGGACATTTGTGTCGAACACACTGTCGTAGGTGTCCGTGCCCTGCTCTTCCAGCGGCGCGCGGCGCTCCTGGAAGCCGGCATTGTTGAAGGCGACGTCGAGCCGGCCGGAGCGCGCGATGGCGGTGCCGACGAGGCGTGCAACCTCATCCTCGCGGGTGATGTCGGTCTGGCACACGATCGCCTCCGTGCCGAGCTCGCGGCACGCCGCGGCGGTCGCCTCGATCTCGGCCGCACGCCGGCCGGCGACCAGGATCGCCTCGGCGCCCTCGGAGGCCATCCGCAGCGCGGTGGCGCGGCCGATGCCGCTGCCGCCGCCCGTGACGAGGCAGACCTTGCCCGTCATCCGCATCGCCGCCGGCAAAACCTGGCTCATGGTCCACTCCAAAACGCTTGCGCGCGCCGTTGCGCGCATATAGTTGTATGATACAACTATATGGCGGGAGTCAAGATGGCCGAGCTTGTGTTGATCGACGACATCCGCGCGGCCTCGCGCCTGATGGTGCGCGAGCTCGGCTTCATGGATGCGACGGTGGCGGCCTCGGACTATCCGCCGTCGGCCGTGCACGCGATTCTGGAGCTCGGCATCCGCGGTCCCATGACCTCGGGCGAGCTCGGCGATTTCCTGCGCCTGGAGAAATCCAGCGTCAGCCGCCTGGTGCGCAAGCTGGTCGATTGCGGGGAGCTCAGGGAGACGCCGGACGAGAATGACGCGCGCAGCAAGCTTCTGTCGCTGACCGCGAAGGGCCGCCGCACGCTGGAAGCGCTGCACGCGTTCGGCCGGCAGCAGGTGCGGGGCGCGCTGGCCGCGCTAACAGAGGCCGAGCAGCGCAAGGTGCGCGAGGGCATGATGCTCTATGCGAAGGCGTTGCGGGCGAGCCGGGGGGAGGATGAGGCGGCGGCATAGCCCCACTCTCGATGTCATCGCCCGCCTTGTGCGCACTTGCGCACTGGGGCGGGCGATCCAGTACGCCGAGACGGTTGTGATTGAATCGAGAGGCTGCGGCGTACTGGATGCCCCGCCTTCGCGGGGCATGACAGCGTCAAGTGTGGCGGCTACTTCCCGAACTCTTCCCGCATCTTCGCCTGGATCTTGGCCATGCCGCCGAGCCAGCGGTCGTAATTCTCGGTCTTCTTGCGCATGTAGCCGAGCACTTGCGGATGCGGCAGGATCAGGAAGGTTTCCTGCTCGAGGCCGGCGAGCACGTCTTTCGCGACCTGCTCGGGCGTGAGGTCGCCGTCGCCGGATTGCGGACCCTTGGGGATCGAGCGCAGCATGTTGGTGTCGACGCCCTGCGGGCAGAGAATCGAGACCTTGATGTTGTCAACCTTGTGCGAGATCGCGAGGTTCTCGGCGAAGCCGACCGCGGCGTGCTTGGTGGTGGAATAGGCCGGGCTGCCAACCTGCGACAACAAGCCTGCGGCCGAGATGGTGTTGAGGAAATAGCCGCCGCCGCGCGTCTTCATGCGGGGGACGAGATGCCGCGCGGCATAGACATGCGCCATGACGTGGATCGCCCAGCTGCGCTGCCACGGCTCGTCGGAGGCGCCGCCGGCATTCACCGACATCGGATCGAAGCCGCCGCCGATGCCGGCATTGGAGCAGAACAATGCGATCGGGCCGAACTGGCGCTCGGTCTCCTCGATCACGTGCAGAATGTCCTTCTCTTGCGCGACGTCGCATTTGAAGGCCGCGCCATCCACCATGGCCGCGACCGCCCTGGCATTGGCGGCGTCCATGTCGGCGACGACGACCTTCGCCGCGCCCGCTGCGTGAAAGGCTTCGCACAGCGCCTTGCCGATGCCGTTTGCGCCGCCCGTGACGACCACGACCTTGCCGGTCACCTGCATGCGACGTCTCCTCTTGTCTTATACCGCTTGTCGACCCGCGCCGCTTATTCCGCTGCGCGGAGCTTGCTCAGCTCAACACGAGGTCGAGCACCGCGGTATAATGGCACGCTGCGCCGGCCAATACAAAGCCGTGCCAGATCGCATTCTGGAAGCGCAGCCGCCGCCAGGCGTGAAAAATCACGCCGAAGCTGTAGAGCAGGCCGCCGGCAAGGATGAAGCTCAGCACCAGCGCCGGCAATGCCCTGACCACGGCGTCGTACAGCATCACCCCGCTCCAGCCCATCGCGAGATAAATGCCGACCGAGACACGGTCGAAGCGGCCGGGGCAGCACAGCTTCAGCACGATGCCGAGAATGGCGACACACCAGACGCCGGCGAGCAGCACCAGCGCGAACACGCTGTCCTTCACCTCCAGGATGAACGGCGTGTAGGTCGCCGCGATCAGAAGATAGATCGCGGAATGGTCGAACCGCCGCAGCAGCCATTTGGCCGGCGACACCGGCCAGAGATTATAGGTCGCCGACAGCACCAGCATCGAGAGCAGGCCGGCGACGTAGATCGAGACGCCGAGGATGTCGGTCGCATCGGCATAGATCGCCGTCAGCACCACCAGCACGGTCGCGGCGACAATGCCGGAAAGCACGCCGATCGCGTGCACGACACCGTCGGCGATGAGCTCGGCGCGGTCGTAATGCCAGCCGACCACGTCGGCGGCGGCGTGAACGGAAGTCGACGCAAGTTGTTTGAGTTGGAAGACGGTCATGGCAATCCGCATAATGAGGTAAAGCCCTCTTCTATGGGTCATTCGGGATCGGCGCGTCGTTCAAACGGCTGATTTTACGATAAAGGCGGTGGAAGTATGGAGCTTGATTTTCTTCACGCAATTGCCACTTTTGTGAACGGTCACACATCCCGCCCGCCCCGGATTCATTAACGTTCATATGGCATTCAGTTTCCAGGATATGGTCGAAGAAGCGCGGCTGTCCGCGCAGGCGCTGATCGACTATGGCGAGCACTTCTTCAATCCGACGGTGCGGCTCGGCGTCACCGGCCTGTCGCGCGCCGGTAAGACGGTGTTCATCACCGCGCTGATCCACGGCCTCACGCGCGGCGGCCGGTTTCCGGTGTTCGATGCCTACGCTTCCGGCCGGATCGCGCGGGCGCATCTGGCGCCGCAGCCCGACGATGCCGTGCCGCGCTTTGCCTATGAGAGCCATCTGCGCGCGCTGGTCGAGGAGCGGCACTGGCCGAGCTCCACCGTCGACATCAGCGAGCTCAGGCTCGTCATCGACTATCAGCGGCCGAACGGCGCCGACCGCACGCTGACGCTCGACATCGTCGACTATCCCGGCGAGTGGCTGCTCGACTTGCCGCTGCTGCAGAAGAGCTTTGAGCAATGGTCGGCGGAAAGCCTTGCGCTGTCGCGCGAGGCGCCGCGCGCGCATCTTGCGAGCGAATGGCACGCCCATCTTGCAACGCTCAAGCCCGACGCGCGTGAGGACGAGCAGGCGACGCTCACCGCCGCAAAACTCTTCACCGATTATCTGCGCGCCTGCCGCGACGAGCGTTTCGCGATGAGCCTGTTGCCGCCCGGCCGTTTCCTGATGCCCGGCAATCTCGCGGGCTCGCCGGCGCTGACCTTTGCGCCGCTCGACGTCCCCGTCGGCGGGCAGGCGGCCGAGGGATCGCTGTGGGCGATGATGGTGCGGCGCTTCGAGGCCTACAAGGACGTCGTGGTGCGGCCGTTCTTCCGCGATCATTTCGCCCGGCTCGATCGCCAGATCGTGCTGGCCGATGCGCTCGCCGCGTTCAACGCCGGCCCCGAGGCACTGCACGATCTCGAAGCCGCCCTCGCCGGCATTCTCGATTGCTTCAACATCGGCCGCAGCACGATCCTCTCCAGCCTGTTCCGGCCGCGCATCGACCGCATCCTGTTCGCGGCGACCAAGGCGGACCATCTGCATCATTCCAGCCACGACCGGCTAGAGGCCGTGCTGCGCCGCGCCGTCTCGGGCGCCGTGGCGCGCGCGGAAAATACCGGCGCTGCCATCGACGTGGTGGCGCTGGCCGCGGTGCGTGCCACGCGGGAAGCTCAGGTCGCGCACGACCGCGACAAATTGCCGTCGATCCTGGGAACACCGGCCGCGGGCGAAAGCGCCGGCGGCGAGTTTTTCGACGGCAACACGGAAGTCGCGACCTTTCCCGGCGATCTGCCGCTCGATCCCGAGCCGCTGTTCAACGGCAAGGATGCATTCCGCGGCCTGTCCACCGAGACTGCCGGGAAAAGCGATTTCCGCTTCCTGCGCTTCCGTCCACCCAAGCTCGAGCGCGAGGGAACGGACGAGCCGACCTTGCCACACATCCGCCTCGACCGTGCCTTGCAGTTCCTGATCGGAGACAAGCTCGCATGAACGACCGATCGAAGTCGCGGCGGCCGGCAACGTTCCGGCTCGACGATCCCGGCGTCGTCGTCACCGAGGCCGACGACACCAGCCGGCTGAGCCGTGCCACCATCCAGATCACGCCGGAGCACAATCCGCAGGCGCTGCCGGTGCCGATCGCGGCCGCGCTGCCGCCGCGGCGCGGTTTCCCCTGGGGCACGCTGTTCTGGTCCGGGCTCGGCGGCCTGACGCTGCTGGGCACCGGGCTAGGCGTGGTCCGCCTGATCGAGGACCTGTTCGCGCGCAGCGAAACGCTCGGCTACGTCGGGCTTGCCTTCGCTTTCGTCACCGCGCTGGCGCTGGCCGTCGTGCTCGGGCGCGAAGCCTTTGGCCTTGCGCGGCTGGCGACCATCGAGAAGCTGCATGCGCGCGCCGCTTCCGTGCTCGCCAGCGACGACCGCAAGGAAAGCCGCGTCATCGTGCAGGATCTGCTGAAGATCGCGCACCAGAACCCGCAGCTCGCCCGCGCCCGCGCGACGCTGGAGAGCCACACCGGCGAGATCATCGACGGCGCCGACATGATCCGCCTCGCCGAGCGCGAGCTGATGTCGCCGCTCGACGCGGAAGCGCGGCGGCTGGTGTCGTCGGCTGCGCAGAAGGTTTCGATCGTCACCGCGGTGTCACCGCGCGCGGCGATCGACGTGCTGTTCGTGCTCGTCGCCGCCCTGCGCCTGATCCGTCAGCTCGCTTATCTCTACGGCGGCCGCCCCGGCGCGCTCGGCATGATCCGCCTGCTCCGCCACGTTATCGCCCACCTCGCCATCACCGGCGGCATGGCCGCGAGCGACAGCCTGGTGCAGCAGATGCTCGGTCACGGCATCGCGGCGAAGCTGTCGCAGCGGCTCGGTGAAGGCGTGCTGAACGGCTTGCTGACGGCGCGGCTAGGCCTCGCCGCCATCGACGTGACGCGCCCGCTGCCCTTCGCGGCGCTGCCGCCGCCGAAGCTGTCGGATCTAGCGAGCGATCTGCTGCGGAAGAAGGACGACGAGGAGTAGCGTCGCTTCTCCTTCCCCTCTCCCCTTGTGGGAGAGGGTGGCTCGCCGCATAGCGGCGAGACGGGTGAGGGGTATCTCTCCGCATAGGCAGCGCTTACCGTGAGGATAGAGACCCCTCATCCGGCGCTTCGCGCCACCTTCTCCCACAAGGGGAGAAGGAAGAGGAGCTTGCCGCTCTATCCGCGCGAACGCTTTTCGAATTCCCCCGCCAGCACCTTCCACTGAAACAGCGGCGAATCCTTCGGCGGCGACAGCTCCGGGGTCCAGCCGGTGAGCTTCTCGATCACATAGGTATCCGAGCGAACACCGCGCCAGCTTCGCTCGACCTCGCCGAGCGGCTCGCGTTTGGCAGGAACGTTCTCCCACAGCGGCGAACGATCGTCCGGCTCGCGCCCGACATAGATGCCTGCGTGTCCCCTGATCCTGTCCATGCCGGGATCGGCAAAATCCTGGAAGCGGCCGCGCTCGTTGATCTCGATGACCGGCACGCGGCCGCGGAACAGCCAGCGCATCATGGCGTAGGTGCGGTAGTCCGTCGTGGCGATCCACCTCGCGCCGGTCTCGTCCAGCGCGGCCTGCGCCCGCGCGGCGACCTGCTCATAGCCGGCCTCGGCGCCGATCGGGTCGATCCGGCCGAGCAGGTTGAAGGGCGCGGCGACGTAATAGAGGAACACGATGACGACGAAGGCGAGGCCCGTGCCGACGGCGGTCCTGGCCCAGAACAGCGATGATCGCATCATGCGCGCCGACCAATCCTCCTTCAGCATCGTCGCGAGATTGACGGCGGCCGCGGCAAAGCCGACCGGCCACATGAACATCGGCCAGGTGTCGCCGACCCGGAGTGTCATCGACTTGAAGAGAAAATAGATGAACGGCACCAGCACAGCGGTCGACAACAGGATGCCGACCGGCTCGCGCGTGCTATAGCCGCGCCATGCCGTCAGCACCAATCCGGTCAGCACCACCGGCAGCATGACGAAGCCGACCAGGCCGAATTGCAGGCCGATGTAATCGCCGATGGTGCGCAACGAGATGCCGTAATTGGCGGTGGCGCGCACGCCCTGGAAGCGGAACGAGGCCCAGTCGTGCTGCGCGTTCCAGATCAGCACTGGCGAGAACGCCGCGATGGCGACCAGCACCGCGAGCCAGGGATAGGGGCTGCGCAGCCAGCGCCAGCGCCAGTCCGGCACCAGCAGAAAGGCGGCAACCGCGGGCGCGAACATGATCGCGGTGAATTTCGACAGCATCGAGAGACCGGCGAACAGCCCGGCCGCCAGCCACCAGCGTCCGTCGCCGCTCTGCGCCAGCCGCACCAGCGACCACATCATCGCCACCGCAAACGGGATCATGGCGACATCCGGCGCGACCTTGGCCATCAAGAGCCCGTAATAGAGCGCCGCCTCCGGCATCAAGACCGCCAGCACGACCGCGCGCATGTCATGGGTGAGGCGGCGGACGATGTCGGCCAGCAGGAGCTGCGTCAGCAGCATCGCGACGATGCCGCCAAAGCGCACCCCGAGCGGGGTGTCGCCGAGGATCGCGGTTCCCAGGCGGATCATCCAGGCGACCATGGGGGGATGATCGAGGAAGCTCAGCACGCCCTCCTTCGACCAGGTCCAGTAATAGGCCTCGTCGGTGCGCAGCTCGATCGCGGAGGCGTAGACGATACGCAGCAGCGTCATCGCGGCGATGACAGCTGCGGCAACACGGATGAGACGGCGTTCGGAGCCGCCGGGCGTCACGGAGATATCGGGAGCGATCGTCACGGCCGCGCTTTTCGCCAACCTGGGAGGGGGAGTCAATGCGCGGAGGACCCATTCAGTGTCGTCCCGGGGCGCGACGCAGTCGCGAACCCGGGACCCATAACCACAGGGAAGAGTGGGGCGATGACTCGGAGTTACCAGCCGGCCCCAAACCGCTCCCTGTGGTTATGGGTCCCGGATCGGCGCGCCGCCTTGCGGCGCTTGTCCGGAACGACAGTAGTGGGCGTGGCAGCGCTTTTGGCCCCTACGGTTTCGTAACCTTGCCGGGCATGTGATGCGCCAACCTGTCCACCCCTGGAATTAAACGCTAGGCTGGCTGTTCTCCTCAGTGAACTGATACAACCGAATCATGGCCTCCGCTCCCGCACAGATGTCCGAACTCGTCCGCGCGACCAGCGTGCGGCAGGTACGGCTGGTCTGCGGCCTGATCCTGTTCTCTTACGTGGTCAGCCATTTCCTCAACCATGCGCTCGGCAATATCTCGGTCGAGGCCATGGAGGCCGGGGTCACCTATCACACCGCCTTCTGGCAGTTCCTGCCGGTCGCGATCGTGTTCTACACCGCCGCGCTCACGCATATGGGGCTCGGCATCTACGCGCTGTATCAGCGCCGCCAGTTCCGCTGGCGGACGATCGAGCCGCTACAGCTCGTGCTTGGCCTCAGCATCCCCGCGCTGGTCATGGCGCATGTCGTCGGGGTTCGGCTCGGCTACACACTGTACGATCATCAGAAGCTCTACCCGCAGGAGCTCTATCTGTTCTTCGTCGCCGCGCCCGGCCGGCTCTGGCAGATGACGATCCTGCTGCTCGTCGCCTGGGTGCACGGCTGCATCGGCATCTTCTTCTGGCTGCGCCTCAAGCCGTTCTTCACGCGCGCCGCGCCCTATCTGCTCGCCGCAGCGGTGCTGGTCCCGACGCTGTCGCTGCTCGGCATCTACCAGGGCGGCCGCACCGTCGCGTTCGAAGCCGATGACGGCGAATGGCGCACGCACAATCTCACGCGCCGCCAGGTCGGCACGACCGCAGAGGCCGCGACGCTCGACCGCATCACCGGCGCTTTCACCATGAGCTATTTCGGGCTGCTGGGCCTTGCGCTGGCGTCGCGCGGCGTGCGTGCCTGGCGCGAGCGGCGCGGCGGCATGATCGCGCTGTCCTACGGCAACGGCAAGACGGTGCGCGTGCCGAAAGGCCTCTCCGTGCTGGAAGCGAGCCTGCGCCACAATCTGCCCCATGCCAGCGTCTGCGGCGGCCGCGCCCGCTGCTCGACCTGCCGCATCCGCGTCATCGGCGACCATGCCGCCCTGCCCGAGCCGTCGCAGCGCGAGGCGTTCGTGCTCACACGCGTCGGCACCAATGATCCCTCGATCCGGCTGGCCTGCCAGTTGCGGCCGACCTCCGACCTCTCCTTCTTCCAGCTCTTCACGCCGCAAACGTCGTCGGCGAGCGCGCACGCTTCGGCACCGGCGAGCATCGGCCAGGAGCGTTATCTCGTCAGCCTGTTCGTGGACATGCGCGGCTCGACGCAGCTTGCCGAGAAGCGGCTGCCGTTCGACACGGTCTTCATCGTCAACCGCTTTCTCGGCGCGGTGTCGCAGGCCGTGATCGAGAATGGCGGCCAGCCGAACCAGTTCGTCGGCGACGGCATGCTGGCGCTGTTCGGGCTCACGGCCGATCCGCAGACCGCCTGCCGGCAGGCCCTGAAGGCGGCCTCCGGCATCGCGATCCATATCGACGAGCTGAACCAGCTCCTGAGCCACGATCTTCGCCAGCCGATCCGCTTCGGCATCGGCATTCACGGCGGCGAGGTCATCATCGGCGACATCGGCTATCGCGATCACATCGTGTTCACGGCGCTCGGCGATGCCGTCAACGTCGCCGCCCGCCTGCAGGACATGACCAAGACGCTGGCCTGCGAGGCGATCGTCTCGGACGAAATTCGCAGCACGGCGGGTCTCGCCGACGATGCGCTGCCGCAACAACAGGTCGCGATCCGCGGCCGCGACGAGCCGATGGCCGTGCGCGTGGTGGCGGACGCGCGGGAACTGTTCGCGCTGGTCGATCGAACCGAGCGCGTCGCGGCGTAACTCTTCACCTCTCCCCGCTTGCGGGGAGAGGTCGGATTGCATCGAAGATGCAATCCGGGTGAGGACTCTCCGCGAGTCTCACTCTCACCTTCTCTGCCGAGACTCCCCCTCACCCCAACCCTCTCCCCGCAAGCGGGGCGAGGGGCGCACCGTCGCTGCGGCTACGACTTGGCTCAATCTCACCACCACGCAACACCGGCCTGCTGCAACGCAGCGGCATGGGCCTGCTGCGAAAGCACGAATTGACTTCGGTCAAATCGTTGCGACAGATGAGCGCGGGTCCGCGGTGATGACCGCAGACCTTACGAAAAGCTCCCGGGAGGGGACCAGATGTTCGATCGACGCGACCTGCTCAAAGGAGCGGGACTTGCCGCTATGGCGGCCACACTGAATTCGACCAGGGCATTGGCGCTCGACACCGTCACGCTCCCGTTCGCGAATGGCGAACGGCCGCTGGTGAAATATCCGCAGAAGCGGCCGATGATCGGCCTCACCAGCCGGCCGCCGCAGCTCGAGACGCCATTTGCGATCTTCAACGACGGCCCGATCACTGCGAATAACGCGTTCTTCGTGCGCTATCATCTCTCGGACCTGCCCTACAATCTCGACCCCGACAAGTTCATGCTCGAGGTCAAGGGCAAGGTCGACAAGCCGCTCAAGCTGTCGCTGAAGGACATCAAGAAATTGAAGGCGACGGAGATCGTCGCCGTCGCGCAATGCTCCGGGAACAGCCGCGGCTTCTTCGAGCCGCGCGTCGCCGGCGGCCAGCTCGCCAATGGCGCCATGGGCTGCGCGCGCTGGCGCGGCGTGCCGCTGAAGGCGGTGCTGGAGATGGCCGGCGTGCAGAGCGGCGCCAAGCAGGTCACCTTCGGCGGCATGGACGGGCCGGTCAGCGACAAGACGCCCGACTTCGTCAAGGCCCTCGACATCGCGCACGCCAGCGATGGCGAGGTGATGCTGGCCTATGGCATGAACGGCGAGGATTTGCCGTTCCTCAACGGCTTTCCGCTGCGCCTGATCGTGCCCGGCTATTACGGCACCTACTGGGTCAAGCACCTCAATGAGATCACCGTCATCGACAATGTCTATGACGGCTTCTGGATGAAGTCGGCCTATCGCATTCCCGATACGCCCGACAATTCGATCGAACCCGGCACCGCGTCGAAGGCGACGATCCCGATCAACCGCTTCACCATCCGCTCCTTCATCACCAGCGTGCCCGATGGCGCCAAGCTGAAGGCGGGAGCCGTGACCCTGCGCGGCATCGCCTTCGACGGCGGCAAGGGCATCAAGGAAGTCCAGGTCTCCACCGACGGCGGCAAGAGCTGGGTGAACGCCAAGCTCGGCAAGGATCTCGGCAAATACGCCTTCCGCGAATGGAAGCTGCCGGTGAAGCTCGCCGCGGGCAATGTCGAGCTCAAGGTACGCGCCACCGGCAATGGCGGCGAGACCCAGCCGGACACGCCGCGCTGGAACCCGGCGGGCTATTTGCGCAACGTCGTCGAAACCGTCCGCGTGAGCGTGGCCTGAGGGAGAATGATCATGCAGCGCACCGTTCTCGTCGCCATCACGCTCGGCCTCGCCGCCGCAATGGGTTCGGCTCTTGCGGCGCCGATCGATTACAAGACACCCGAAGAGGTCGCAGCGTTCAAGCCGGGCCCCGATCTCGAGGTCGTCAAGGGCAATTGCAGCGCCTGCCATTCGACCGACTACATCAAGACGCAGCCGCCGATGAAGGACAGGAAGGGCTTCTGGCAGGCGGAGGTGACCAAGATGATCAAGGTCTATGGCGCGCCGATCGACGATGCCGACGTCGGCAAGATCGTCGATTACCTGGCCGCGACGTATTGACTGACCGCGCGCAGCACGCCGGCCAATTGACCGCTAAACGGGCAAAACCGGCAAAAGCGCCGCGAAGTTGAGCGGAATTCGGCGAAAGGCTGATGTGGTTTGAGCTACCAAGCCCGCCACATTCCGCGTATCCTGTTAGGACCGAACCGGCCGGTTGGCGGGGACTGGCGGTTCGAGATCTCGGAGGAAGACCCGCGGAGAAGCGTGATGGCTAAAGGTACGGTCAAGTGGTTCAACCCGACGAAGGGTTATGGATTTATCCAGCCTGCGTCGGGCGGCAAGGATGTGTTCGTGCATATCTCGGCAGTGCAGAAAGCCGGCCTGTCCTCGCTCAACGAAGGACAGACGGTGGAATACGAAGAGATCGCAAACCGGGGCAAGACTTCCGCAGAGAACCTGAAAGTATAAGCCCGTCAGCTTTGCTGCCTCCCGGATGATCTCCGGGAGCGGGCCAAGACCATTTCAGACGACGGCCAGTGCATTCGACGACAGGCGTTGCGACTGCACGAGGATAGCTATTTTCCTGCGAAGACCGCTTGCTCAACGCCACAGCAATGACAATCGCGACGGCATGTCGTCAGCCAACAGGCAACGGTGCGTCGCGCTTGATCTCCTCCATCACAGCATAGGTCCGCGTCTCGCGCACGCCCGGCATCGACAGCAGAGTCTCGCCGAGAAAGCGTCGATACGCCGCCATGTCGGCAAGCCGCGCCTTCACAAGATAGTCGAAGCCGCCGGCAACCATGTGACACTCCAGCACCTCAGGCGCGAGTTTCACCGCACGTGCGAAGCGCTCGAAATTGTCGGGCGTGGTCTTGTCGAGCAGTACCTCGACGAACACGAGAAGTCCGAGGCCAAGCCGATGCGGATTGAGCCGCGCGCCGTAACCTTCGACGAAGCCCTCGCGCTGCAGGCGCTTCAAGCGCTCGCCGACTGAGGTCGGCGACAGCCCGATGCGCTCGGCAAGCTCGACATTGGCGATCCGCCCATCCTCCTGCAAGATCGAGAGGATTTTGCGGTCGATTCGATCCAGTTCCATAATTTCAAAGGTTATATGGCCAATGGTCTTCAGTTTCTAAGGCAAACAGACTAGATTGTCTATCGAACTACGGTCGGACGGGCCTTATCCTGAATTAAAGCCACAGGACACGCCATGCCGAACATTCCGCCGCCCTTCTCCGCCCCTTACGCGTCTGATGACAGCGAGATCGCAGCGCGCCTCTTGCCGGGCTCGCATCTGGCCCCGCCTCAGGAGGCGCGGATCGACCGCACCGCGACGCGGCTGATCGAGGCGATCCGCAAGCGCGATGATCGCTTGGGCGGCGTCGAGGACATGCTGCGGGAGTTCGCACTCTCGACCAAGGAGGGCCTTGCGCTGATGGTGCTGGCCGAGGCGCTGCTGCGCGTGCCGGATGCCCGCACCGCCGACCAGTTCATCGAGGACAAGCTCGGCGAAGGCGACTTCATCCACCACGAGACCAGGTCCACCGCGTTCCTGGTCAACGCCTCGGCCTGGGCGCTCGGCCTGTCGGCGCGGGTGATCCAGCCCGGCGAGACGCCAGACGGCACCATCGGCCGCCTGGTCAAGCGGCTGGGCGCGCCGGCGGTGCGCACCGCGACGCGCCAGGCGATGCGGCTGATGGGCAATCATTTCGTGCTGGGCGAGACCATCGAGCAGGCGCTCGAGCGCGGCAGCCCGCGCTCCGGCCAGAAGCCGCGCTACTCCTTCGACATGCTCGGCGAAGGCGCGCGCACGGCCGCCGATGCGAAGCGCTATTTCGATTCCTATGCCAGTGCGATTCAAACGATCGGCAAGGCCGCGGGCGGCAATCCCCTGCCCGACCGGCCCGGCATCTCCGTCAAGCTCTCGGCGCTGCATCCGCGCTTCGAGGCGATCAGCCGCGCGCGCGTGATGGCCGAGCTGGTGCCGCTGCTGCTGGACCTCGCCCGGCGAGCCAAGGCGTATGATCTCAACTTCACCGTCGATGCCGAGGAAGCGGACCGGCTGGAGCTTTCGCTCGACGTGATCGCGGCGACGCTCGCCGACCCTTCACTCAAAGGCTGGGACGGATTTGGCCTTGCGATCCAGGCCTATCAGAAGCGCGCCGCGGCCGTGATCGACTATGTCGACGCACTCGCCCGTGCGCATGACCGCAAGCTGATGGTGCGCCTCGTCAAGGGCGCTTATTGGGACACCGAGATCAAGCGCGCGCAGGAGCGCGGGCTCGACGGCTATCCTGTGTTCACGCGCAAGGCGATGACGGATCTGAATTACGTCGCCTGCGCATCGAAATTGCTGGCCCTGCGGCCCCGCATCTTCCCGCAATTCGCCACCCACAACGCGCTGACGGTTGCGACCGTGCTGGAGCTCGCAGCAGATGGCGGCGGCTTCGAATTCCAGCGCCTGCACGGCATGGGCGAGGCGCTCTACGAGCAACTGGCAAAGGATCATCCCGGCATCGCCTATCGCACCTATGCCCCGGTCGGCAGCCATCGCGACCTGCTGGCCTATCTGGTGCGGCGGCTCTTGGAGAACGGCGCCAATTCATCCTTCGTGGCGCAGGCCGCCGATTATCGCGTGCCTGTTCCGGCGCTGCTGCAACGCCCGGCGGATGCGATTGTCCGGCCGCAGGCGGCGGCTCATTCCAAAATTCCGTTGCCGGCTGATCTGTTCGCACCGGAGCGGCGTAATTCGCGCGGCGTCGAGTTCGGCGAACGCGCCGCGCTGGGCCGGCTGCTGACGGACGTCAAGGCAGCGAGGGCGGACCACAAGCCGATCGCCGACGCCACGCCGGACCAGGCCAATGCGGCCGTGGCCGCGGCGCGTGCCGGCTTTGCCGCCTGGAGCCGGACGCCGGCGGGAACGCGTGCGGCGGTGCTGGAACAGGCTGCGCATCTGTTGGAGAACCGCGGCGCGCAATTTCTCGCGCTGCTGCAGGGCGAAGGCGGCAAGACGCTCGACGATGCGCTGTCGGAACTGCGCGAAGCCGCCGACTTCTGCCGTTACTACGCCGCGCAAGGCCGCAAGCTGTTCGGCGCTGACACTCCCATGCCAGGCCCGACCGGCGAGAGCAACGCGCTCGCCATGCGCGGCCGCGGCGTCTTCGTCGCGATCTCGCCATGGAATTTTCCGCTGGCGATCTTCCTGGGACAGGTCACCGCAGCCCTGATGGCCGGAAATTGCGTGGTCGCAAAGCCCGCCGAGCAGACACCGCGCATCGCGCGCGAGGCCGTGTCCTTGCTGCATGAGGCCGGCATCCCCGCAAGCGCATTGCAGCTCGTCACCGGCGATGGCCGCATCGGCGCCGTGCTGACGGCACACGCTGACATCGCGGGCGTCGTCTTCACCGGCTCGACCGAGGTGGCGCGGACGATCAACCGGACGCTCGCCGCCAAGGACGGGCCGATCGTGCCGCTGATCGCCGAGACCGGCGGCATCAACGCGATGATCGCGGACGCCACTGCGCTGCCCGAGCAGGTCGCCGACGACGTCGTCACCTCCGCGTTCCGTTCCGCCGGCCAGCGCTGCTCGGCGCTGCGGCTGCTGTTCGTGCAGGAGGACGTCGCCGACCGCATGATCGAGATGATCGCGGGCGCCGCGCGCGAGCTCAGGATCGGCGATCCCTCCGACGTCGCAACCCATGTCGGCCCGGTGATCGACCGGGAAGCCAAGCAGCGCCTCGATGCGCATGTCGCGCGGATGAAGCAGGAGGCGAAGCTGCACTTTGCCGGCACCGCGCCGGACGGCTGCTTCGTCGCGCCGCATATCTTCGAGCTGAAGGAGGTCGGCCAGCTCACCGAGGAGGTATTCGGCCCGATCCTCCATGTCGTGCGCTACCGCGCCGAGAACCTCGAACGCGTGCTGGCTGCGATCGAGCGCACCGGCTACGGCCTCACGCTCGGCATCCACTCCCGCATCGACGACACCGTTGAGGCCATCATCGACCGCGTCCAGGTCGGCAACATCTACGTCAACCGCAACATGATCGGCGCCGTGGTCGGCGTGCAGCCGTTCGGCGGCAACGGCCTGTCCGGAACCGGCCCCAAGGCCGGCGGCCCGCACTATCTCGCGCGCTTCGCGACCGAGCAGACCGTGACGATCAACACGGCCGCGGCCGGCGGCAACGCGGCGTTGCTTGCGGGGGAGGAGTGAGGACGCAGCGGAGAGCGCCCGCGCAACGCGCGTCCAGTTCCGTCATCCTGAGGTGCGAGTGGCGCGTTGCGAAGCATCGCGCCGGGAGCCTCGAAGGATGCACGGCCCGGATACAGCGGGGCCGTCGCCCTTCGAGGGCCGCTTCGCGGCCACCTCAGGGGTGACGGATCACCGCAACGAGCCCTGCGCCGGGCGCCGTTGCATCCCGCGG
The DNA here is from genome assembly GCF_051710265.1 of Bradyrhizobium sp. U531. Taxonomy (NCBI): domain Bacteria; kingdom Pseudomonadati; phylum Pseudomonadota; class Alphaproteobacteria; order Hyphomicrobiales; family Nitrobacteraceae; genus Bradyrhizobium; species Bradyrhizobium sp. U531. The sequence goes on along the minus strand of NZ_JASVEN010000016.1, from coordinate 35,096 downwards.
AAACATCGGTCTAATGCTCCCATGACGAGCCCGCGCCAATTCCAGCACGCGGGAAACGACAAGAACGAGGGAGCGACGCCGCGATGGATAAGGGCATTTTTGCAGGCCTGAAGGTTCTGGACTGCGCGAGCTTCATCGCAGCGCCCGCGGCCGCGACCGTGCTGTCGGATTTCGGCGCCGACGTCATCAAGATCGAGCCGCCCGGCGCCGGCGACCCCTACCGCAACCTGCCCAACATTCCCGGCTATCCCTCCAGCGAGCACAATTACGCCTGGCTGCTGGAGGCCCGCAACAAGAAGAGCATCGCGCTCGACCTCGCCAAGCCGGAGGCGCAAGCGGTGCTCTACAAGCTGGTGGAGGAAGCCGACGTCTTCATCACCAACATGCCGCCGCCGGTGCGCGCCAAGCTCGGCATCACCTATGATCACCTCGCCCATCTCAACGACCGGCTGATCTACGCTTCCTTCACCGGCTATGGCGAGAAGGGCGAAGAGGCCAACAAGCCCGGCTTCGACAGCAACGCCTATTGGGCGCGCTCCGGCCTGATGGACCTCGTCCGCGCCGATCTCGACACGACGCCGGCCCGCTCGGTCGCCGGCATGGGCGACCATCCCTGCGCCATGGCGCTGTACAGCGCCATCGTCACGGCGCTGTATCAGCGCGAGAAGACCGGCAAGGGCTCGCACGTCGCCTCCAACCTGATGGCGAACGGCATCTGGGCCGCGAGCGTGCTGGCGCAGGCAAAATTGAGCGGTGCCAAATTCGCCGAGCGGCGCCCGCGCGAGCGCGCGCTCAACGCGGTCGCCAATCACTACCAGTGCAAGGACGGCCGATGGCTGATCCTGTCGCTGCTGAGCGAAGAGAAGCAGTTTCCAACGCTGGCCAAATGCCTGGGGCGCGAAGACCTCATCACCGACCCGCGCTTTGCCACCAAGGCCGACCGCCACGCCCGCTCGGTCGAACTGATCAAGATCTTCGACGAAACCTTTGCTACCCGGGATCTCGCGGAGTGGCGCAAGGTTCTCGACGGCAACGGCCTCGTGTTCGGCATCGTCGGCATTCTCGACGACATTCCCAGCGACAAGCAGATGCTCGACAACGAGGTGCTGGTGCCGTTCGAGAACGACACCATGCTCACCATCTCCAGCCCGATCTGGATCGACGGCACCAAGAAGGTCCAGCCGCGCAAGCCGCCCGCCGTGGGCGAGCACAGTGACGAGATTTTGCGTGGAGCGGGATACGACGAGGCGGCGATCAAGCAGCTGCGAGGATCAGGGGCGGTGGGGTAGGGGCGCACTGCTCTAACCCCGTCATTGCGAGCGCAGCGAAGCAATCCAGAGTCCCTCCGCGGATGCATCTCTGGATTGCTTCGCTGCGCTCGCAATGACGGCGTAGAAACATCTCGCTATAACAATCGGCGATTACCCGCCGCGCGAGGTCCCATGCCCGTCTACCGCCTGCACTACTTCCCCGAATCCGGCAACAGCTACAAGCTGGCGCTGATGCTGACGCTTTGCGGCGAGAGGTTCGAGCCGGTCTGGACCGATTTCGGCGGCGGCGTCACGCGCACGGCGGAGTGGCGCAAGGCCGTCAACGAGATGGGCGAGATCCCCGTGCTCGAGGTCGACGGCGTGAAGATGACGCAGACCGCGCCGCTCCTCCTCAAGCTCGCCGAGCAATATGGCCGCTTCGGCGCCGAGACGGAGGCGGAGAAGTTCGAGCTGTTGCGCTGGCTGTTCTGGGACAACCACAAGCTCACCGGCTACATGGCGACGTATCGCTTCATGCGCGCCTTCACCGAGAAGAACGACCCGCAGGTGCTGAAACATTTCCGCCGGCGGCTCGAGGATTTCCTCGGCATTCTCGACGGACATCTCCAGCACAACGCCTTCGCGATCGGCAAAAGGCCGACGGTCGCCGACATCTCGATGATGGCCTATCTGCACTATCCCAGCGACGAGCACGGTTTCGATTTCGCCGCGAGCCATCCCGCCATCCATGCCTGGCTCGGCCGCATGGCCGCGCTGCCCGGCTGGAAGCCGGCCTACGAGCTGCTGCCGGGAAAGAGGATGACGAACCACGCGAAGTGAGGCTGCTTTCCCCTCTCCCCGCTTGCGGGGAGAGGGTCAGGGTGAGGGGGAGTCTCCGCGAGGACGGTGGCAGCGAGACTTGCGGAGAGCCCCCCTCACCCGCCACGCTTCCCGTGTCGGCCTCTCCCCGCAAGCGGGGAGAGGCAAAGGGAAACGCAGCTACCGCAGCGACAGCCAGCCGAGCGTGAACAGGATGCCGCCGACGATGACGGCGACCGCGATCGCCCAGACGCTCACGCGCGCGCTGCCGGTGACCTGCTTGGCTTCCTCATTCTGCGCGATCGCGCGATTGCGCGCCTTGTTGGCGTTGCCGGTATCCGTCATGGGTCATCCAAATCGCTTGTTGGCTAACGCGTCTTGATGAAGCACATGCCGATGCGGCGCGAGGCCGCAGCAGCCTGACAGGTCAGACCGTTAGCACAGTTCCATGACGTAAAACTCGCATCTCGCGTTCCCGATCCCGCATCGGGCAAAGAACAATGCGCGCCCCAGCCGTCCCAGTATTCGCTCCCGGCAAGCTCGCGGCTGCCGCGGGTCTGCGGCCGGCTGGCAAATCCGCCTGAGAAATCAGGACGTTTGCCCGCGGCGAACGCCGCCAGGATGTCGCGACGACGGGGCTGATCGCCGAGGAAATGCGGCGATGCCGGCACGATGGTGGAATTGGACGGCTTGTCCGCCAGCCAATCGACGCCGGGGAAATGGAAGCCGCCGATGCCACGGGTCTGGTGGCAGCCGGCGCAGGTGACGTCGTTGAGGCGGCGCTGGAAGCCTGCGACCGAGCGGATGTTCTGCAGGTCGGCACGCGCGGCGGCCTGCTTCAAGGCGCCGACCACGTCTTGATCGGTGAAGACCGGATCGGTGCCGGCCTCGCCCCTTCCCTCGCCCTGCATCATGCCGAATTCCGGCTGGGCTGCGGAGCCATCAAGCCCGGCAGGCGTCGGCACCACCGCAGCTTTGGCCAGAAATTTTTCGGGGATCAGCACCGCGCCGCGATCGAACGCGCGAAAATTCTCGGGTGCGAGCAGCCAGGCCTTGAGGTCGCGCCGCAGCGCATCGTCGGCGAGGATGCGATCGCGGTCGATCTGGTTCTCCAGCACGGCTTCGGCGAATGTCTTCGTGGCGGCGTCGTATTTGAAAACCTTGAGTAGATAGTCGGAGCGAAAATCGTGCAGCGCCGATTTCGGCGCGATGGAGATTTGGATGTTGGTCTCGATGCGGTCGAGCATGGCGTCATCGGGGCCGCCGATCAGCTCCTGCCAATTGCCGTTGTCGAGCCAGCGCCGCGCGATCTCGGCGCAGCCGATCGGCTTGCCGCTTGCATCCATCCGGCGCGGATCGCGCGCCTTCATCACCAGATTGAACGTCATCGGCAGCCGCGTTGCGGTCTTGCCGCCGTCCGGCTTGCCGTCGAAACGCGCTAGACGATAGATCAGCCGGATCTCGCCGCAGGACTCCTCGGAGACGTAGGCGCGATCCATGCGGTTGACGATGCCGGCCAGCACGAAGCGCGTGTCCGGGGACTTCAGATTGGCCCGGTCGAAAAGCTGCACGTCGAAGCCTTCGCCGACGCCGATGGTCTCGGTCGGATAGGCCGCCTTCTGTTTGCTGATGTAGCGCTCGAATTCCGCGTCGATCGCAGGCGTAATGTCTTTGAGCTGCGGCAGCGAGGCGAACAGCCCGTCGGTCGTCAGCGGAAGGTTCGCATTGCGCTCCGGCCAGAGCAGCCGCGAGATCGTCAGCGCATCGTGCGCGTCGAGCTGCTTGAGAACATCGGGATCGGTGATGGCGGTGCCGCGCGTCAGTTGCGCGGTGTCCGCGGCCGACAGCGAGGCGGCGCCGCCAAACGACAGGACGGCAGCAATGAGAATTCGCAACGCGCGGCGCATGCCTTAGGTAACACCGCGCGGGCACGCCTATTCAAGCAAAAAGGCGCCTCACATGGTGGTGAAGCGCCTCTTCGAAAGTCGGATATCGAACGCTCAGCGCGAGACGATCAGGCCCTTGCTGGTGACGACGACCCAGCGGCCGTCCTGCCGGCGGATCGCATCGACCCGGCCGACGCCCGGGATGGGATCGCCGGGATAGACCTCGTAGAGGCCGTCACGGCCCTCGATCAACGCACCGCCATTGGCGGCGTTGCGCAAGCGCCAGCCGTCGATCGTCGGCAGACGCCCGACCTCGGTCTTGGGAGCTGCAGCCACGGGAGCCGGTGCGGCGGCAGCGGTCGCGACCTGGGTCGGCGCGATCGAGCCGGTGGTCTCCTTCGCGGGCACGGCTGCGGCGGCCTGCGCGGGAGCGGCGGGCGGCGTCGCGCGCAGCTTGTCGACGGTCTCGGACAGCTTCGCGATCCTGGCCATCGGCTCGGCCTGCGCCTTCTCGAGCTTGTCGAGACGGTCATTGGCCCGATTGATCTGGCCGACGCCGGTTTTCGTGCCGTGCTCGACATTGGCCTTGAGCGCGACGAGGTCGGCATCGATCCGCGCGACCGACGCGTCGAGCGCGCTGGTGTCGGCGACCTGCACCGGCGCCTGGGCCGGGGAGACGAAGTGCATCATGCCGGCTGTCGCGAGCGCGCCGCTGATGGCGCCGACGCCGGCGGCGATCGCCACCACCGCGGCCATCGCCGACAGGCGACGCTTGCTGCCGGTCTCGCGCGGCTCGTCCGCCTTCACATGCGGGGCAAAATCCTCGCGATCCCAAGAGCCGTTCCGCGACCGATCCGAGGGCGCCATGACGATGAGCTTGCCGGGCTTCGGCTCGGGCTTGGTCTCGGCCTTGGGCTCGACCTTGGCTTCGATCTTCGGCGCCTCGATCTTCGGCGGCTCGACCTTCACCGGATCGGGCTTGACCGGATCAGCTTTGGGCGGCGCCTCGTGGTCGGGCGCGATCGAGGGGGCATCGATCGCGGCAGCCTCGACAGCCTGCGGCGCGGTCGTCCCGGCTTCAACGACGCTCGTGTCCTGGGCAGCCTGCTCAGCCATTGGTTCGCTCACAGTTCAAATACTCCGCTCTGGATTGACCTTTTGGTAACTTTCATTGCTTGCGAAATCCTTACCTTCGGACCCGCTTACCGAAATTTTAGGAAGTCATCCGGGGCCGAATTGAGCCGGGAACGTGGAACCGGTGTGGCGGGCGTGAAACAATTTGTAACTGGACCAAGATGAACGACGGCGGAATGCGGGCTAGGCCCGCTCCCTCATCGTCATTGCGGGCGCAGCGAAGCAATCCAGGATCTTTCCGCAGAGGCAGTCTGGATTGCTTCGTCGCAAGGGCTCCTCGCAATGACGGAGGGCGCGACGCACACTCCGTCACATCACGACCGGCGCATCCGGCAGCTCGTTCGCATGCGGGCCCTGAGGCGGGAAATGCTGCGCCAGCTCGCGCGACACCGCTTCGATGCCGGCGATGACGCCGCGCTCGAACTGGCCCGACGCGAACTCGGCCTCCATGGCGCGGCAGATGCTCTCCCAGCCGGCCGCGGCCACCTTCGCGTCGATGCCGCGATCGGCGACGATCTCGACGTCGCGATCGGCGAGCAGGAGATAGATCAGGACGCCATTGTTGTGCGCGGTGTCCCAGATGCGCAAGTGCGAGAACACGTCGAGCGCACGCGCGCGCGCCGGCTGGTTGCGGAACAGGGGGCGGCCGTCGAGCGCACCCTCGACGACGAAGCGGACCTGGCCGGAATGCGTGGCTTCGCCGCGCTTGATGGCCTGCTCGATGCGGCCAAGCACGGCTTGCGGAAAGATCTGCTTGGCCCGCCAATGATGCTGCACGAGATGTCTGGCAATGCGCTTGATGCTCATGACCGCTACCAGCTCCCCGAGGCGCCGCCGCCGCCAAAACTGCCGCCACCGCCGCTGAAGCTGCCGCTGTCGCTGCTGCTCGACGATCCGCTGCTCCAGCCGCCCGAGGACGAGCCGCTCGACCATGAGCCGCCGCGCGAGCGGCCCGTACCGGGCGTGATCATCGAAAACAGATCGGCGACAAACCCGATGATGAAGCCGAGGCCGCCCAGCGCGAGCGCCAATCCGAACGACCCGAGAATGAACCAGGTCAGCGTCGCAATGATGCCGCCGGTCACCAGCGATCCGAGCAGCCGTCCCAGCATGGCGCGGAACGCGCCGCCGATGCCCACCGAGACGAACAGCGTGACGATGAACAGCGGCGCGAGGTCGTCGAGACTGCCGAAATTCACCGTTGGCGAGGGAACCGGCAAGGGCTCGCCGTCGATCACCTTGATGATGCGATCGACGCCGTCGGAGATGCCGCCGTCGAAATCGCCGCTCCTGAATTTGGGCGTGATGATCTCGTCGATGATCCGCCGCGCGGTGACGTCCGTGAGCGCGCCTTCCAGGCCATAGCCGACCTCGATGCGCAGATGCCGGTCGTTCTTGGCGACGACCAGGATCGCACCGTCGTCGATCTTCTTGCGGCCGATCTTCCAGGCCTCCGCGACGCGGATCGAGAACTGCTCGATCGTCTCCGGCTGCGTCGTCGGCACGATCAGGACGGCGATCTGGCTGCCCTTGCGCGTCTCGAAGTCACGCAGCTTTTGCGACAGCGAGGCGACGTCGCCGCTGGAGAGCGTGCCGGTCTGATCGACGACGCGCCCGGTGAGCTCGGGCACGGCGACGTCGGCGAAAGCGGGGCAAGCGAAGGCGAAGAAGAACGCGATAATCAGCCACAAGCTCGCTGTCATCGCCCGGCTTGACCGGGCGATCCAGTATTCCAGAGACGCCAGCGAATGACCGAGAAGCCGCGGCGTACTGGATTCCCCGCCTGCGCGGGGAATGACAGTGGTGGGTGGGGCGACGTGCATCCGCAAAACAGCGCAGCTACTTCGACGGCGCGGGCGCCGGATTGAAATCGACCTTCGGCGCGGTCGAGATTTCCTTCTCGTTCGCCACAGAGAAATTCGGCTTCTCCTTGTAGCCGAACATCATCGCGGTGAGGTTGCTCGGGAAGGAACGGATGGTGACGTTATAGTCCTGCACCGACTTGATATAGCGGTTGCGCGCCACAGTGATGCGGTTCTCGGTGCCCTCGAGCTGCGACATCAGGTCCTTGAACAGCGCGTCGGACTTGAGCTGCGGATAGTTCTCGGTCACCACCAGCAGCCGCGACAGCGCGCTGGAGAGCTCGCCCTGGGCCGCCTGGAACTTCTGGAAGGCGGCCGGATCGTTCAGCACCTCGGGCGTTGCCTGGATGCTGCCGACCTTGGCGCGCGCATTGGTGACGCCGAGCAGCACGTCCTTCTCCTGCTGCGCAAAACCCTTCACCGAGTTGACGAGATTGGGTACGAGGTCGGCGCGGCGCTGATACTGGTTCACGACCTCGGACCAGTTGGCCTTGATCTGCTCGTCCTCGCTCTGGATCGCGTTGTAGCCGCAATTCGTGAGGCTCAGCGAGGCCAGCGCCGCCAGCACGGTCAGGATCTTGCGCATCTAATTTCTCCCGGTGGAATCTGGCGCAAAGTAGCAGAAGGGACTTCGCGAGTGTCGAGTTTTCTTCCATCATTCCGGGGCGATGCGCAGCATCGAACCCGGAATCTCGAGATTCCGGGTTCGCCTCGCGCCCCGGAATGACGGCGATGGAGGAGTGCGCGCCAGCCGGCTGACGCAAGCCTCTTGCCTATCCCTGACCGACATAGTCAACTTGACGAAACAAATAAGACAGAGCGCCAGGGAGGCGGTAAGGGGAACGCGATGACCTCGTTCGAGACCATCCTCGTGGAGCGGCCCGAGCCTGCGATCACACGGGTCGTGATGAACCGCCCCGAGGCGCGCAACGCCCAGAACCTGCAGATGACCTACGACCTCAACGCCGCTTTCGACGCGGCGGTGCAGGACGATGCGGTCAAGGTCATCATCCTCGCCGGTAACGGCCCGCATTTCTCCTCCGGCCATGATCTGCGTCCCGGCGGCAAGAACGCCGCCGGCACGGATTTCCCGCCGATCGGAAATTGGGGCGGCTTTGCCGAGCCCAACGCCCATGGCCGCTTCGCGCGCGAGCAGGAAATTTATCTCCAGATCACCCGGCGCTGGCGCAACCTCGCCAAGCCGACCATTGCCGAGGTCCACGGCAAGTGCATCGCCGGCGGGCTGATGCTGGCCTGGGCGTGCGACCTCATCGTCGCCAGCGACGATGCGCAGTTCTGCGATCCCGTCGTCACCATGGGCGTCTGCGGCGTCGAATGGTTCGTGCATCCGTGGGAGCTGGGTCCGCGCAAGGCCAAGGAGCTGCTGTTCACCGCCGACAGCTGGAGCGCGCAGGAGGCGCATCAGCTCGGCATGGTCAACCAGATCGTGCCGCGCGCGGAGCTGTCGTCGCGCGTGCTGGAGCTGGCACGCCGGATCGCGGCAAAGCCATCCTTCGCGCTGAAGATGACCAAAGAGGCGGTGAACCGCTCGGTCGACGTGATGGGCCAGCCCGCCGCGATCGACCAGGCCTTTGCGCTGCATCAGCTTTGCCACGCCCATAATCTTCAGGAGTTCGGCATGGTGGTCGATCCATCCGGACTGCATCCCTCCGTGCGCAAGCCGCCGGCGGCCGCGGAGTAGAACCATGGACCTCAATCTCAGTGACGAGCAGAAGCTGCTGCGCGAGAGCGCGGAGCGTTTCGTGGCCGGCAGCTACAATGCCGATCACCGCCGCAAGATGGCGAACGATCCGCTCGGCTTCAGCCCTGCGGTGTGGAAGCAGTTCGCCGAGCTCGGCTGGCTGGCGCTGCCGATCCCCGAGGAGTTCGACGGGCTCGGCGGCGGCGCGGTCGAGATCGGCATTTTGATGGAGGCCTTCGGCCACGGGCTGGTGTCGGAGCCCTATATCGCGACGGCCGTGCTCGGTGCCGGGTTGATCGACAGATGCGGCACCAATGAGCAGAAGCAGGCAAGCCTGCCCAAGGTTGCCGACGGATCACTGAAGCTCGCCTTCGCGCATTCCGAGCGCGCCGCGCGGTTCGATCTCGCCAAAGTCGCGACGTCGTCCACGAAGACGGCGCAAGGCTGGCGCCTGTCCGGCAGCAAGATCGCGGTGCTCGACGGCCATGCCGCCGACGAGATCATCGTCTCCGCGACCCTGCACGACCATCACGGCCCCTCGGGGCGGATCGGCCTGTTCGTGGTGCCGGCGACGGTGCCGGGCCTTGCGATCTCCGACTACGCGCGCCTCGGCGGCGGGCGCGCCTGCAACATCGAGCTGTCCGACGTGCATCTGCCCGACGACGCCCTGCTCGGCGGCGAACAGGACGCCCTGCCGGCGATCGAATGGGCCGTCGATCGCGCCATGGCGGCGCTGGGTGCGGAAGCCGTCGGCATCATGCAGACGCTGCTCGAGACCACGCTGGACTACACCAAGATCCGAAAGCAGTTCGGCCGGCCGCTCTCCGCCAACCAGGTGATCCGCCACCGCCTCGCCGACATGGCGATGCAGGTGGACGAGGCGCGCTCGATGGCGCTGCGGGCCGCGCTCAAGGCGGATAGCCCGCCGACCGAGCGTGCCCGCGCGGCGTCGGGCGCAAAAGCGAAGATCGGCAGATGCGCGCGCTTCGTCGGCGAGCAGTCGATCCAGCTCCACGGCGGCATGGGCGTCACCGAGGAGCTCGAGGTCGGCGCCTATTTCAAGCGCCTCGTCGCCTTCGACACGCTGTTCGGCGGCAGCGCGCATCATTATGCCCGCCATGCCGAACTCGGCCGCAAGACCTGACATCGGGAGAGCCTCATGGACCTGTCCTTCAATGCCGAGGAGCGTGCCTTCCAGAGCGAGGTGCGCGGCTTCATCGCCAAAAATCTCACCGAAGAGATGAAGCGCGCGACCGCGCTGACGCCGTCGGTGTTCTCCGACCCCGACATCGGCATGGCCTGGCAGCGCGCGCTGCACGCCAACGGCTGGGGCGCACCGGGCTGGCCGGTCGAGCATGGCGGCCCGGCCTGGACGCCGGCGCAGCGCTGGATCTTCGAGACAGAATGCGCGCGGGCCGGCGTGCCCAATGTCAACGTAATGGGCGTGAAGATGGTCGGGCCCGTCATCATCGGCTTCGGCTCGCCGGAGCAGAAGAACTTCTATCTGCCGCGGATCCTCTCCGGCGAGGATTACTGGTGCCAGGGCTATTCCGAGCCTGGCTCGGGCTCCGACCTCTCCTCGCTGAAGACGCGCGCGGTACGCGACGGCGACGACTACATCATCAACGGCACCAAGATCTGGACCACGCACGCCCACCATGCCAATCGCATGTTCGCGCTGGTGCGCACTGGCGACGGCGAGCGCCAGCAGGACGGCATCAGCTTCATCCTGATCGACATGAAGACACCGGGCATCACCACGCGCCCCATTCTCACCATCGGTGGCGACCACGAGGTCAACCAGGTATTCTTCGACGACGTCCGCGTGCCCGTGGCCAACCGCGTCGGCGACGAAGGCAAGGGCTGGACCTACGGCAAATATCTGCTCGAGTTCGAGCGCGGCTCCGGCATCGCGTCGGCGAAGCTGCGCGAGGGATTGAAGGCGATCTCCGATCTCGCCGAGTCCGATCTGACGGGCCGCGCCATCGACAGCCCCGATATCGCCTCGCGCATCTCCGAGGTCGAGGTCGACATCGACGCGCTGGAGATGACCGAGCTGCGCGTGCTCTCGGCCTTGCAGACCGGACAGAACCCCGGCGCGGTGTCGTCGATCCTGAAGCTGCGCAACAGCGAAATCCGTCAGGCCGTCACGCGCCTCGGCGTCGACGTGATCGGCCACGACGCCCTCGCCGTCGAGCCGATGCGCCCGCTCTACCAGCTCAACCACGAGCCGGCGACGCCGGAGGAGATGCTGACGGTGGTGCCGGAATATCTCAACGGCCGCGCCTACACGATCTTCGGCGGCACCTCGGAGATCCAGCGCGATATCATCGCGAAGATGATGCTGGGGATTTGAGGAGGGCTCGCTGGCGCAGCGCCCTCCACTGTCATCCCGGACAAGCGAAGCGCAGATCCGGGATCCATAACCACAGGCTGATGTGGCTACGGGGACTCGGAGCTACCAGCTTCGCGCAACAACTCCGTCCTGTGGTTATGGGTCCCGGGTTCGCGCTTTGCGCGCCCCGGGACGACGAGTTGCGTTTGTGGCAGCAGCCTGCGCAAGAACTCCGCGCGCTTCGCCTAACCCGCCTTCGCATCCTTGATCGCCTGCCACACCTTCTGTGGCGTCAGCGGCGTGTTGAGCTGGGTGATGCCGAGCTCGGCGAGCGCGTCCATCACGCCGTTGGTGACGCAAGGCGGGCCGCCGATGGCGCCGGATTCGCCGCAGCCCTTGGCGCCGAGCGGATTGGTGCGGCAGGGCGCGGTATCGTCCAGCGTCACCACGATGGCGGGAACGTCGTCGGCGCGCGGAATGCAGTAGTCCTGGTAGCTCGCCGTGAGAAGCTGGCCGTCGGCATCGTAGGAGACGCCTTCATACAGCGCCTGCCCGATGCCCTGCGCGACGCCACCGTGGATCTGGCCGGTGACCAGCATCGGGTTCACGGCCACGCCGACGTCGTCCACGGTGGTGTAGCGCACGACCTTGGAGACGCCGGTCTCGGGATCGATCTCGACCTCGCAGATATGCGTGCCGTTCGGCCAGCTCGGGCCGTCCACCTCGCCTTCGGAATCGACGCTGAGCTTGGCGCCGCCTTCCTTCTCGGCGAGATCGAACAGGCTGATGCGGCGATCGGTGCCGACCACGGTGAGCATGCCGCCCTGGTATTCGATGTCCTCGACCGAGGTCTCCAGCACATTGGCCGCCTTCTCGCGCGCCTTCTGGATCAGATCGTTGGAGGAGACGGCCACCGCCGTGCCGCCGACGAACAGCGAGCGCGAGCCGACGCTGCCGAAACCCATCGCGAGATCCGTGTCGCCCTGAACCACGTCGATCTTGTCCATGGCAATGCCGAGCGTGTCGGAGATCATCTGCGTGTAGGTGGTCTGCAGCCCCTGCCCCATCGCCATGGTGCCGGAATGCAGCACGACGCGCCCTTGCGAGGTCGCGTGCAGGCTGACCTTCTCGGTGTGGGCACGGCCGCCGGTCCATTCGATATAGGAGGTGAGACCGCGGCCGTAGAGCAGGCCCTTCTTCTTCGCGGCCTTCTTGCGCGCGGCAAAGCCGTCCCAATCGGCAAGCTTCACGGCGCGGTCGAGCATGTGGGCGAAGGCGCCGGAATCGTACACCTGTCCGGCCGCATTGGTGTAGGGCAGCTGACCCGGCTTGATGTAATTGGCTTTGCGGATCGCGCGCGGATCCATGCCGATCTTGCGGGCCGCAGCGTCGAACAGGCGCTCGACGATGAACACAGCCTCGGGACGGCCGGCGCCGCGATATGCACCAACGGGCGCGGTGTGCGTCATCACCGACTGTACCTCGAAATGCACCAGCGGCAGATCGTAGACGCCGGTCTGCACGAACGGTCCGAGCACCAGCGGGATGATGTTGGCCGCGCCTGAGGAATAGGCCCCGGTGCAGCCGATCGACTTGACGCGATAGGCCAGCACCTTGCCCTTCTCGTCCAGCGCGAAGGAGGCCGTCGAGGTAAGATCTCGGCCATGGGTGCCGCCGACGAACTCGTCGGTGCGGTCGCCGCGCCAGCGGATCTTCTTGTTCAGCTTGGTCGCGGCGTAAGCGACGATGCCGTCTTCCGGATAGAGGTTGGTCTTCTGGCCGAAGCCGCCGCCGATGTCGCCGACCAGCACGCGCACGCTATCCTTGGGACGCTTGAGCACGGCTTCCGCGAGCACGTCGCGGGTCGAGGCCGGGGTCTGCGACTGCACGTGCAGCAAGAGACGGCCGGTCTTCTTGTCGATCTCGGCGATGGTCGAGCGCGGCTCCATCGCCGACGGCACGAGGCGCTGGCTGACGATGTCGAGCTCGACGGTGTGCGCGGCGCTGGCGAAGGCCGCGTCCGCCTTGGCGGCATCGCCGTAGGACATCGCGCCGACGATGTTGTCGGGCGCCTCCGGCCACACCACGGGCGCGCCGGGCTTCACGGCCTCGACGGGATCGACCACCGCGGGCTGCACGTCGTATTCGACCACGATCGCCTCGGCCGCACTCTGCGCTTCGCTGCGCGAGGATGCCACGACGGCCGCCACGGCCTCACCGGCATAGCGCACGACCTCATGCGCCAGCAGCCGGCGCGGCGGCACGGTCATCGGCTTGCCGTCGGGCCGCTTGAAGATGCTCAAGGTCGGGATGGTGCCGATGTCGTCCTCGACGAGGTCGGCCCCGGTGTAGATCGCGGCGACGCCCGGCATCGACGCCGCGGCGCTGGTGTCGATCGAGACGATCTTGGCATGCGCATGCGGCGAACGCAGCACGTACAGCCACAGCGCGCCGTCGGCCGGCTTGTCGTCGATGAATTGCCCCTTCCCGGTCAGCAGCCGCTGGTCTTCCAAACGCTTGACGGGCTGGCCCGCTCCGAAACGCAAATTGCCGGGAAGAATGTTCATTCCGTGGGGTCCTCGGGGTCTCTTGAAATGCGGCAGCCTTTTAGCGGATCGAGGCATGCGAGGCCAGCCGCGCTTTTGGGCGGAATATGCGCGGATTCGTCATGCCAATAGCGGCCCGTCATTCCGGGATGGTCCGAAGGACCAGACCCGGAATCTCGAGATTCCGGGTTCGATGCTGCGCATCGCCCCGGAATGACGATCAGGCCAGCTCCCGCAGCGCCGCCTCAACCACCTTGCGCGCTTCCGCGGTCAGCGGGGCCTGCGGCGGGACGGGATCGCCGACGTCGTAGCCCTGGATCGCGAGCCCCGCCTTGATGCAGGCGGCGAGGTTGAAGCGGGCGAAGGCCTCGTTGATGCGCCACAGCCGGCGCTGCAGCGCCATGGCCTGGTCCCAGCGGCCGGCCTTGCCGAGCTCGTACAACGCGACACTCTGGCGCGGGATGATGCAGGCCGGGCCCGCCATCCAGCCGAGGCCGCCGATCAGCATCACCGCGGCTGGGATGTGGGCGGAGGCCGAGAACACGCGCAAGGAGTCCCCGCAGCGGTTCATGATTGAGAGCAGCCGGCCGGTGTTGGTGGAGGCGTCCTTGATGTAGCCGATGCGCGGATGCTCGGCGAGGCGCGCGATGGTGTCGAGGGTGAGGTCGGAGCGCTGGAATTGCGGATTGGTGTAGATGACGACGGGAATGTCCACGGCATCCGCGATGGCGCGGAAGTAGGATTCGATCTGGGCGTCGGCGAGCGGGAAATACGCTTCCAGGATCGCCAGAATGCCGTCGGCGCCGAGCTTCTGGTACGCCTTCGCCTGCGCCACCGCATCCGCCGTCGAGGTGGAGGCAACGCCGGCGACGACGGGCACACGGCCCTTCGCGGCCTCGATCGTGGTCTGCACGATCGCGGTGCGCTGCGCGGCATTGAGATAGGCGAATTCGCCGGTCGAGCCCAGCGGCGTCAGCCCGTGCACGTCGGCGCCGATCAGATCGTCGCAGAGCTTTGCCAGCACGTTCGTCCGCACCGTGCCGTCGGCATCGACGGGGGAGACGAGATAGGGAAAGACGCCGTGGAATTCGGACATGTCGGGGCCGGATCCTGAAGACAGCTTTGGACGGGAGATATCCTTCCGGGTGCTAACATGAGGTCCCCGGCGCCAGCAAGCAACGCGATCGCCCGACGCGGATTTGCGGCCCAAGCACAACCTGCGGAAATATATGTGTGGATGGACTACCGCGGAGATCGCAGTAACATCCATCGTTGCAAGAAAAATGCAGGGGAGGAGCGCGCTGTCTCGCGCCGGCGTCGTTGGCTACGCGGCGCGGTATCGCAGGCAGTGTGCCGAGGGGCGTCGATGGTTGCGTTGTTGTCATGGCGAAGATCGGCCGCCCGCCATCTCGCCGCGAGCTTGATCCTCGCAATGTCCCTGCCGATTGCATCGGCGGCGGCGCAGGAGGAAGGATCGTCCAGTCAGGGCGGCGAAGCGCGCACCGAGGCAAAGCCGTTCCAGCTCTATCGCTGGAAAGAGGATTATTCCTATCTGGCCGGCAAGCCGCAGCCGAGCATGTGGGAGCGGCTCAAATATATCCCGATCGCGCAGTCGCCGGAGGTCTGGCTCTCGCTGGGCGGCGAGGCACGTTACCGGCTCGATCGCTACGCGCCTTACCTGTTCGGTCTCGGCAAAAGCGGCTTCGACTGGACATCCGGCCAGGAGCGCCTGTTTCAGCATTTCGATCTGCATCTCGGCCGAAATTTCCGGACCTTCGTGCAATTCGATGCGGCCTATGAAGACGGACGGCCGGTGCAACGCGCCTACGACCAGAGCCGGCCGGATATACGCCAGGCGTTCGTCGACGTCGTGCTGCCGATGGGGCCCGGCAACGTCATGCTTCGCGCCGGACGGGAGGAGCTCTATCTCGGCGATTCCCGCTGGCTTGCGGTTCGCGACCCCACCAACCTCAGGCGCTCGTTCAACGGCCTGCTCGCCGAATACGACGATCCCTCGCTGACCTTGCGCGCCTTCGCCGCGAACCCGGTCAACATCCAGTCCGGCGCGTTCGACGACAACACGCTCGGCTCGGAATTCTTCCGCGGCGCCTATGCCATCCTTCGCGAACCGCTCGCGCTTCCGCTGACGCTGGACGCCTATGTCTACGGCCGGCAGCAAGGAAGCGTGACCTATGCACGCGGCACGGCACCCGAGGATCGGTGGAGCGGAGGCGCCCGGGTCGCGGCGAAGCACCGCGGCTTCGAGCTCATTGGCGAGGCCACCTATCAATGGGGCTCGTTCGGCACCTCAGCGATCTCGGCCCTCGGCGCCTTCGGAGATTTCGGTTACAAATTTCCGCGGCTCGACGTCTTCGGCCAGGGCGCGTCCCCGAAGCTCGGCCTGCGTACCCACTATGCCAGCGGCGACGACAATTTGAAGGGCACGACCCTGCACACGTTCGCGGGCGCCTATCCGGCAGCGAGCGTGATCTCGGAGATGTCCCTGCTCTCCGCCTCGAACGTGACGAACCTGCAGCCCTATGGCCAGTTGTTCATCGCGAGCGGACTGGTCCTTGGCGCGAACTGGAACTTCGTGCGCAAGGCCACGACGGCCGATGCGGTCTACGGTCCGATCGGAACGCAGATCACGGCGAAGGGCTCGACATCGCTCGATGTCGCGCAGATCGGCCAGATCGACATGACCTGGAACGTCACTCGCTTTCTTCAGCTGCACGCGCTCTATGCACACGTCTTTGCGGGCGACTACATGCGCGCTGCAGGCGGACGCGATTTCGACTATTACCGCCTGCAATTGATGGCACGATGGTGAGCGGCAAAGCCTAGCCCTTGATCAGCCGCACCCGCGTGCCCCAGGGATCGACGGCCTCCAGGCCGCTGGCGAGCGTCGTCACCTGCACGCCGCCCTTGCGCAGGCGCTGCTCCTGGGCGGCGAGAATGTCCGGCTTTTCCGTCACCAGCGAGAACCAGGCAAGGCCCGTCGTCTGGTCGTCGCGCTGGCCCGCACCCTGGCTCTGCCACACGTTCATGCCGAGGTGATGGTGATAGCGGCCCGACGACAGGAACGCGGCGCCGTTGCGGCTGCGGGTCGGATCGAGACCGATCGCGCCATGATAGAAGTTTCCGGCCTGAGCAAGATCGCCGACGCGCAAGTGCATGTGGCCGATGCGCAGGCCCTCCGGCGCTCCGGCATAATCTGCTACGCGCGTGTTGGTCAGCGACAGCAGGTCGGGGATATTGAGCTCGTCCGTCGCCATCTTCACGCTGCCTTCGCTCCACTGCCATTGCGAGGGCTCGCGGTCCGCATAGACCTCGATGCCGTTGCCTTCGGGATCGTCGAGATAGACGGACTCGCTGACGAGATGATCGGCAAAGCCCGACAGCTTCACGCGATGCGAGGCGGCGTGAACCAGCCAGCGCGCGAGGTCCTTGCGGGTCGGCATCAGGAAGGCGGTGTGATAGAGGCCGGCGGCGTTGCGCGGCTCGATGGCCGCATCCGGCCGCGCCTCCAGCACCAGCAGCGTGATACCTGACGTGCCGAGCTTCGCCGCGGTTGCCGAGCGCTCCATCACGGTGAGCCCGATCACATCGCGATAGTAGTCGGCGACCGCGTCGAGGTTCTTCACCCGCAGCGTCACCATGCCGACCCGCATCGGCGTGCGGCTGGCATAGGTCGGCCCGCCGCCCTGCGGTGTCCCTTCGGCACGCGCTGCAGCCGCGGCGGCCATGGCGAGCGAGGTGGCGCCGGCGAGTTGAAGCAGGGTGCGGCGGGTGAGGTCGATGGTCATGAGGGCTCGCTGAACTCCTTGAGGCCGTGGGGCGCAATTGCCGGATTGCTACACGTTCCCGTGAGGCGCTCCCAATCACATGTTCGTCGGCCGTGGTCCTACGGGGCGCGGTCCGGTCCTGACCACCCGGCCAGTTTCGCAATCGCCCGCGACATCCCAGATTGAGGACAACACCAGGAGCCCGCCATGACTGATCTTAGTCCCCTGTCTTCACTCTCGTCCGCGCTCGCGGACCTCGTGGCGCGCACCGCGCCCGCGATCGTATCCGTGCATTCGCATCGCTCCCGCTCGACCGGGTTCGTCTGGAAAGGTGGCCTGATCGCCACCGCCGACGAGGCGCTGGCCGACGAGGGCGAGGTCGAGATCGGCCTGCCCGACGGCAGCAGGGTCGCCGCCACCATCGTGGGCCGCGATCACACCACCGATATCGCGCTGCTGCGCGCCGACATCGCGACAGCCCCGGTCAAGCTCGCCGCGACCGTTCCGCCGCTCGGCGCGTTGGCGATCGCGGTCGCCACCAATCGCGAGACGGCGAGCGCGGCGCTGGGGATGGTGTCGGCTTCCGGCAGCGGCTGGCGTTCCCTTCGCGGCGGCGAGATCGATGCGCGGATCGAGCTCGACATTCGCCTGCGTCCCGCCCAACAGGGCGGCCTTGCGCTCGACGCATCGGGGCAGGCGTTCGGCATGGCCGTGCTCGGCCCGCGCCGCGTGCTGGTGATCCCGACCGCGACGATCGAGCGCGTCGCGGCCCAGCTCGAGACGCGCGGCCGCATCGCGCGCGGCTATCTCGGCCTCGGGCTGCAGCCGGTGCGGCTCGACGACGGCATCGGTGCGATGGTGATGAATGTGGACAAGGCCGGCCCCTCGGCCGCGGCCGGCATCCGCCAGGGCGACGTGATCGTCGCCGTCAACGACCAGAAGCTGTCCGGCGTACGCGCGCTGTCGCGCTCCCTGGGGCCTGCCAGCGTCGGCACGGTGGTCGACGTCGCGGCGCGCCGCGGCGGCGAGCCGGTCAGCTTCAAGGTCACGGTCGGCGAGAGGCCCGAGGCGTGAGCACGGACAAGACACCGGACATCGTGCTGGCTCTGGAGATCGACGACCCCGCCCTCGCCGATCGCCTGGCGTCGCTGCTCGGCCATGTCGCCGGGCTGCGTCTTGCCGGGCCCGGCGAGCAGGCCTCAGCGACCATCGTCGCGCGTGACCCGCGCGTCATGCCGGAGGATATCGCGCTGACGCAGCGCGAGCTCGACGTGCTGGCGCTGATGGCCGAAGGCGCATCCAACAAGATGATCGCCCGCCGGCTCGGCATCTCCGTGCACACCGTCAAATTCCACGTCGGCTCGCTGCTCGACAAGCTCGATGCCACCGGCCGCACCGATGCGGTCGCGCATGCGGCCCGCCGCGGCGTGATCGAGCTATGATGCGGGGAAGCCGAGCTCGACCGTCAGGCCGGGGGCATTGTCGCGCAGCGTGATCTCCGTGCCATGAAGGCGCGCGACCGCGGCGACGAGGCTGAGGCCGAGACCATTGCCCGGCGTGTAACGGCTCTGCTCGAGCCGGTAGAAGCGCTTGAAGACGTGATCGCGCTGCCCGGGTGGAATGCCCGGACCGTCGTCGGCGATGGCGATCACCGCACCGCCATCCACGCTGCGGCAGGTCACGGTGACCTGCCCGCCCTTGCGGCCATGCTTGATCGCGTTGTCGACGAGATTGGCGATGGCATCGAACAGCAAGTCGCGATCGCCCGTGATCGCGACCTTCCGGTCCCCGGCAAGGCTGAGCTTTGTGGCGACCTGCTCGGCCGCGGCGTCGTAGAGCTCGACCACCTCGCCGGCGATTTCAGTCAGGTTCAGCGCGCGGAAGGCGCCGGTGCGGGCGCGGGTCTCGATCTCGGAGATCCGCGTGATGGAGGCGAACATGCCGAGCACGGCGTCGAGATCGGCGATGGTGTCGCCGATCAACGCGGCATCGGCCTCGCTGTTGCGGGGCGTATGATAGGCCTTCTCGAGCCGGCCGCGCATCCGCGTCAGCGGCGTGCGCAGATCGTGGGCGACGCTGTCGCTGACCTGCTTGACCTCGCCCATCAGCGTCTCGATGCGGTCGAGCATCTGGTTGAGGTTCTCGGCGACGCGGTCCCACTCGTCGTTGCTGCCGCGCAAGGGGATGCGCTGGTCGAGGCCAGACAGCATGATGGCCCGGCTGGTGGCGTTGATCTCCTCGATCCGCCCCACCGTGCGCCGCGTCACCAGCACCGCGGCAAGGCCCGCGAGCACCAGCAGCAGTACGGCAACCGCAGCCATTGCGAGCTCGATCATGCCGGTGAAGCCGTCATGGTCGACGGCGTGGCCGAGCCGGCCCTCCACATAGGCCAGCGTGCCGAAATAGACATAGGCCATGATCGCCGAGACGATCAGCCCGAATGCGGCGATCGCGATCAGCGCGAGGCGAAAGGTCGAGGAGCGAAGCGTCTTAGCCAGGAGCACGGAGGCAATATCCGATGCCGCGGATGGTGTGGATCAACGGATAGGCCTGGGCATCGTCGACCTTGCGGCGGACACGCCCGACATAGACGTCGATGATGTTGGTGGAGGGATCGAAATGCAGGTCCCAGACGTGCTGGAGCAGCATCGCGCGGGAGACCACGCGGCCCTCGTTGCGGACGAGATATTCGAGCAGCTGGAATTCGCGCGGCAGCAGCGGGATCTTGCGGCCCCGGCGGCTGGCGTTGCGCGCGATCAGGTCGATGGCGAGATCGCCGACCCGCAGCAGCGTCTCCTTGGCGATGGTCTCGCTGCGGCGGCCGAGCGCCTCGAGCCGCGCCAGCAATTCGATGAAGGAGAACGGCTTGACGAGATAGTCGTCACCGCCGGCGCGCAAGCCGCGCACGCGGTCGTCGACCTCGCCGAGCGCGGAAATGATCAGGAACGGCGCGGCCACGCCCTCGCCGCGCAATTGCCGCATCACGCTGATGCCGTCGATGTCGGGCAGCATGCGGTCGATCGTGATCACGGCATAATCGCGCGCGGCGCCGTGACTGAGCGCTTCGCGGCCGCTCGCTGCGAGATCGACGTCGTAGCCGGAGGTCGTCAATTCCTCGACGAGCTGGCCTGCGGTTTCCGGATCGTCCTCGACGACCAGGATGCGACGGTGACCTCCGGTCATGCAAAACTCCGCGCGACGATCGCCACCAGACTATCCCGTTCCGGGGCTGGACGGAACCGCCCGGTGGCGACCGCGACAATGGTGCGGTACGGCAATGCGACTACCAATAGTCTCCGCACACATTGACCCATTGCCATCCATAAGGCGTCCAGCTCCTGCGCCAGCAACCGTCATTGTAGCCGGCGTAGAAATAGGGTGCGCCGAAGACGGCAAAACGGCGGAAGTGATGATGATGGAAGGCGCCGTGGTGGCCGTGCCAGGCGCCGCCGGCAAAGCGCGGCCCGATCGCGGCATGCGCGAAGCGAGCGCCGCCGAAGGCGGGACCGCCAACATGGGCGAAGCGCGCGCCGCCCATCCCACCAACATGCATGCCGCCGGCGAAATGGCCGCCACCGCCGAAATGCCCGCCGCCGAAGCCGCCATGTCCGCCGCCGCCTCTGGCGAACACCGGCGAAGCAGCCGCCATTACCGCAGCGAGCGTCGCGGCGGCGAGGCCCCTGAGAAGCCTGTTGCTCATCGAAACATCCTCCTTGCCGTGCGGCGGTCTTGGCGCCGCACCAGGACGATCAGATGAGGGGAACAGGCAGGCGGGTTCAACTTACAAACACGCCAGATTCTGACGTGGGTGTTAGGGAGAGTGAGCCCTCCGCTCTCTCCACGTCATTGCGAGGAGCCCTTGCGACGAAGCAATCCAGACTGTTTCCGCTTAGACAGTCTGGATTGCTTCGCTGCGCTCGCAATGACGGCGGAGAGAGCGATCGCACATTCAACAGTTTACTTCTCCCCGCAGAACGGGGCGAGATTCAGCTCACACCCTTTTCCCGCCGCTCTTCTCGGCCGCGCGGCGCAGCGCTTCGGCGAGAGCACCACCGCCGCCGGACGACGAGTCCTGCTTGCGGGGGGCGGACGAGGTCATGCGGGAGGGGTTGCGCTGATTGTTGTCGCGCTGCATGCCGGGGGCATCCTTGGCGCCGACCTCGTCGTCGAGGCGGAGCGTCAGCGAGATGCGCTTGCGGGCCACCTCAAAGTCCAGCACCTTCACCTTGACGATGTCGCCGGGCTTCACCACCTCGCGCGGGTCCTTGATGTAGGTCCTGGACATCGCCGAGATGTGCACGAGGCCGTCCTGGTGCACGCCGATGTCGACGAAGGCGCCGAAGGCGGCGACGTTGGTCACGGTGCCCTCGAGGATCATGCCCTTCTTGAGATGCTTGATCTCCTCAACACCCTCCATGAACACCGCGGCCTTGAAGGCCGGGCGCGGGTCGCGGCCGGGCTTTTCCAACTCTTTCAAAATGTCGGTAACGGTCGGCAGACCGAAGGTCTCGTCGACGAAATCCTTGGGCTTCAGGGTGCGCACGATCTCGCTGGAGCCGATCAGCGCCTTGATGTCGCTCTTGGTCGCCGCGAGGATGCGGCGCACCACCGGATAGGCTTCCGGATGCACGCCGGAGGCATCGAGCGGGTCCTCGCCGCCGAGGATGCGCAGGAAGCCGGCGCACTGCTCGAACGCCTTCGGCCCGAGCCGCGGCACCTCCTTCAGGGCCTTGCGCGACTTGAACGGGCCGTTGGCGTCGCGGTGGGCCACGATGCTCTGGGCGAGGCCCGAGCCGACACCCGATACGCGCGCGAGCAGCGGCGCGGATGCGGTGTTAACGTCGACGCCGACCGCGTTCACGCAGTCCTCGACTACGGCATCCAGCGACTTGGCGAGCTTGGCCTGGCCGAGATCGTGCTGGTACTGGCCGACGCCGATCGCCTTGGGCTCGATCTTGACGAGCTCGGCGAGCGGATCCTGCAGACGGCGAGCGATCGAAACGGCGCCGCGCAGGGTGACGTCGAGACCCGGCAATTCTTCCGAGGCGAAGGCCGAGGCCGAATAGACCGACGCGCCGGCTTCCGACACCACGATCTTGTTCATCTTGAGATCAGGGAGGCCCTTGACCAGCTCGCCCGCGAGCTTGTCGGTCTCGCGCGAGGCGGTGCCGTTGCCGATCGCAATCAGCTCGACGCGATGCTTAATCGCGAGCTTGCCGAGGATCGCGAGCGCCTCGTTCCATTGCCGCTGCGGCTCGTGCGGATAGATCACGGCGGTGTCGACGACCTTGCCGGTCGCGTCGGTCACCGCGACCTTGACGCCGGTGCGGTAGCCGGGATCGAGGCCCA
This sequence comes from Bradyrhizobium sp. U531, assembly GCF_051710265.1. Taxonomy (NCBI): domain Bacteria; kingdom Pseudomonadati; phylum Pseudomonadota; class Alphaproteobacteria; order Hyphomicrobiales; family Nitrobacteraceae; genus Bradyrhizobium; species Bradyrhizobium sp. U531. The sequence continues at coordinate 12,428 of NZ_JASVEN010000016.1, read as the reverse complement.
GGGTGGCGCGGGTGCCGGCCGGCGCGGCGAGCAGCAGATCGCGCAGGTTGGAGGCGAACACGCGCACGGCCTCGGTCTCGGCCGCATTCCACAGCCGCATGCGCAGATCGATGTTCAGATGCACCTGGATCTTGGTGCGCCAGGCCCAGCGCACGGTGTCGATCAGCCAGCGGTCGCCGGCGCGCTTGAGGTCGGCGATGCCGAACCGCTTCATGATCTTGAGTTCGTAGGCGCCGGGCACGCCGGGGGGCGGCGCTTCCTCGGCCTGGATCTGCAGGTCGAGGATCTCTTCCTTCTCGCCGCGGAACATCGCGAGGATGCGGTGCGATGGCAGCTTGGTCAGCGGCTCCGAGAAATCGAAATAGTCGGCGAACTTCTCGCCCTCGGTCTTCTTGCCGTCGCGCACCTTGGAGGCCATGCGCGCATTGGTCCACACCTCCTCGCGCAAGCTCCCGATCAGATCGGCGTCCTCGTCGAAACGTTCGACCAGGATGGCGCGGGCGCCGTCGAGCGCGGCGGCGGCATCGGCAACGCCCTTCTCGGCGTTGACAAAGCCTTCGGCCACCACTTTCGGATCGTTGCCGGGCTCGGTCATCAGCTGGTTGGCGAGCGGCTCGAGGCCGGCTTCCTTGGCAATCTCCGCCTTGGTGCGGCGCTTCGGCTTGAACGGGAGATAAATGTCTTCGAGGCGCGCCTTGCTGTCGGCGGCCAGAATCGAGGCCTCCAGCGCGGCATCGAGCTTGCCCTGCTCGCGGACTGATTCGAGGATGGCCTTGCGGCGGTCTTCCAGCTCGCGCAAATAGCCGAGGCGCTCCTCCAGGGTGCGCAATTGCGCGTCGTCGAGCGCACCGGTCGCTTCCTTGCGGTAGCGCGCGATGAAGGGAACCGTGGCGCCGCCATCGAGCAACGTCACCGTCGCCTCGACCTGCTCCGCCCGTACCCCAAGCTCCTGCGCAATTTTCTGGTTGATATTTGCCACGCGAGAATTCCTCTATCCAAGCACGCAATGCGGGGGCGAACCACCGACCACGGGACGCCGCTTATGGACCAACCAAGGTTGATTCATCAAGGTGCGGCGCGCAACCGTCGACAGAGGATTTTTTTGTTGAACCGATGCCATCCCGCCACAATCGTGGGGATGACGCGCGAACATTCCGCTCTCTTGTCCCGGACGCGCTGCAGCGCGCAAGCGATGCGGCGCTGAGCCGGGACCCAGGAGCGACACGGCAGGCGGCAAGATGGGCACCGGCTCTGCAGCGCATCGCCGGCGGCGCTGCGCTGCGTCCGGGGCACCGAGAATTGTGTGTGGCGCTGCTCTCTCCACGTCATTGCGAGGAGCCCTTGCGACGAAGCAATCCAGAATCCCTCCGCGGAGGGATTCTGGATTGCTTCGCTGCGCTCGCAATGACGGAGTATGACGCAACAGCATCGCTCTTCACCCACATCTCACTTGCAGACACACGTTCTCCTCCTCGCGGCCTGTTTCGCCCGAGTTTTGCTGTCCTGTTCACGCCCTCAACAGAAAAGAGCGCAGGGAAGGCCGGGCGCCGGCTGGCACCCGCTTGTCCGTCGTGCGATGAAATGCACACGCAATGCACAACGGAAGACAGGTGAAGCCGGAAACGTCCGGCCTTCCCTGCGCGATGTTTGACGGCGTATGGCGCGCTCTCCCGGGAGCCGAACTTTCCTTTGGCCTCCCTCGTCCTCGCAGATTAACGGCGCGCTTTGCCCGGTTGGGCGCGGCGCACCTCCGCAAGGCTTGACTGTAGCAACGACAGCCAGGACCACGCGATTTGGCCGTACGCTTCAGCGCCGCTCGTCCGCACGCGGCCGGGATCTCACGGGGTTGATCCCGCCCTACTCCCGCCTCTCGTGCACGACGCTGCCTGCGTCCACCGCTCCCCGATCCGCGGTTCGAAACGACGTACGACCGCCCCTTTCGCCGGATCAGGATGACCGACACATACGCCGAAACCGAATTTCGGTAAAGCGGAATATTTTTGCGCGCGTGGATTGACAGAAGCCCGACACAGGCACGGTCCCGTACCCCGAGTGAGCGCAGAGATACCCGGGATTTGGTGCGGCAGGCACGAAGGTCCCGGATGTCGCTTCGCTCATCCGGGCTACGGCCTGTCGGCTCCCGGGTTGCAGCGATCGCGCGACTGTCGGATTGAGACGAATCCTCACCCCTCCACCCCACGCAACCCTGCCCCTCGCGCCGGCTCGGTTGATTCAGGCGGCCCCTTGCGAAAAAGGTGGCGGCGCATCTGAGGGGATTTGAGTTTCATGACTTTGCCGATGACCTGGAATGAATGGGCGCAGCACGATGGTGTCGCGCTGGCGGGGCGTGTCCGCAAGGGCGAGCTGACGGCGCAGGAACTGGCGCGTCAGGCCGCCGCCGGCGTTGCCAAGGTCAATCCGGCGCTGTCGGGCGTGGTCGAGCTGTTCGAGGACGTGATCGCCGATCCCGCCAAGGACGGCGCCAATCTCGCGGGCCCCTTCGCCGGCCTGCCCTTCCTGATGAAGGATCTCGGGCCGACCATGAAGGGCCGGCTGCAGGAGATGGGCTCGCTGTTGATGCGCGGCAATCGCGCCGCGGCCGACACCTTCCTCACCGGCAAATTCCGTCAGGCCGGGCTCAATCTGATCGGACGCACCACGACGCCGGAATTCGGCGTGTGCTCCTCTGCCGACAATCCCGCCGTCTACGTCACCCGCAATCCCTGGAATACCGACTACACCACCTGCGGCTCGTCGGCGGGCAGCGCCGCGATGGTCGCGGCCGGCGTGGTGCCGATCGCGCATGCCACCGACGGCGGCGGCTCGATCCGCATTCCCGCCGGCGTCAACGGCAATATCGGCCTGAAGGTCTCGCGCGGCGTGTTCTCGCTCGCGCCGCACATGTCCGATCTCACCGGCCTCGTCTCGATCCAGGGCTGCCAGTCGCGCTCGGTGCGCGACACCGCCGCCTTCGTCGATCATGCCCGCGGGCCGGCGCCCGGCGAGTTCATGCCGTTCTGGACCACGGCGCAGCCCTATTCGGAGATGATCAAGCGTGATCCGTCAAAGCTCCGCATCGCGCTGTCGCACAGCTGGGGCGACTACACCGCGACGCCGGAACTCGCCGCCGAGCTGGAGAAGGCCGGCCGCTTCCTCGAAGGCCTCGGCCATCACGTCGACTACGCCCTGCCCGAGCTCGACTTTCGCGCCGCGTTCGAGGCGCAGACGATGTGCTACATCTCGAACTTCGCCGTGGTGATCTCCAACATGCTCGCCGCACGCGGGCTGGAAAAGCCGCCGGAAGATCTGATCGAGCCCATGAACATCCGGATCTGGGAAGCCGGCCGTCACACGACATTCGCCGAGCGCGCGAAGATGCAGGGCGTGTTCAACACCACATCACGCGGCTTCGGCAGCTTCTTCGAGCAATGGGACGTGATCCTGACGCCGATCACCGCGCTGCCGACGCCGAAGGTCGGCACGAAGGAATACCTGACCATCTCCGACAACCCTGATGTGCTCGACTGGTTCGGCAATCTCTGGCGCTTCTTCGCCTTCACGCCGCTCGCCAATCTCTGCGGCATGCCGGCGATCTCGATGCCGATGGCGGCCCAGGACCACGGCCTGCCGCTCGGCATCCAGGCCATCGCCAAGCAGGCGGGTGACGGCCTGTTGCTGCAGCTCGCCGCCCAGATCGAACGCGCACTCGACGGCAAGTGGAACGGCGGCATGAAGCCGAAGGTGCATGTGGGCTAGACCAGACCGCGCGCCTTAACCAACGCCTCGTGCAATCGCCTTGTCGACACGACCGCGCGACACGCCATGCTCCGCGAGCAGGCGTGCCGCGGGGCTTCGTGTTTCGGCAAACAGGGCCACAAGCGCATTGACGCCGGTGACCTCAGGATATCCGACTTCCTGGGCGAGGAACGGGGCGCGCTGATCGACGCGCTTGAACGCCGCCGTCGGCTCAGGACGCCCAGCGTCGATCACGATGTGCTTGAGTTCGTTGTCGAGATATTGCACGAGGCCTTGCCTGAGCTTGTCGAGATCGGCGTCGCAGGCGCACATCACGGCGGACGCATTCGCATCCTCGGTCATGGCCAGCAGCAAATGCTCAAGCGTCGTGTATTGATGGCGGCGCCGGTCAGCGTGCTCGAGCGCCAGCCGTTTCGTAGCCGCGTAGTTCGCCGAGACCGGCCGTTGCGACAGGTCGAGCAGCGCATCGATCCGTTCGAGCCGTTTCATGGGATCGAGCGTCGCCAACAGCTCGTATTTATCCTTGATGGGCAATTTCATCCGCGCCGCGACATTATCGGCGATCTGCCCGGCATCACGGGTTGAATCGAAGAACAGCCAGAGGTCCGGCACCAGAATTCCATGAGCCGCCGTATAGTCCTGGAAATGTTGATAGATCCTTCGGATCATTTCCCTGGCGTCGCGGACCGCCCCCTCACTGACCTCAACGACCGCGGCCTGATAGGCGAGCGCTTCAGCCGCAAAGCTGCGTAGCGCGACGCGCCGAAGGCCGCGCGTCAGCACCCTGAATGTGCCATCCTCAAGCGGCACCAGTTCGAGTAGTTGCGACAGGATGCCAATCTCGTAGACATCGGACAATCGAGGATCGTCGACGGCCGCCTCACGCTGGATCGCCAGCACGACTTCGCGCCCGCCGTCAAATGCCTGGTTCAGCGCCTGAACAGTGCTCTCACGGCCCACAAACAGCGGGTAGGTCGCGTTCGGAAACGGAACGAGGTCACGCAGCGGAACGGCAGGGTAGAGCGCCGTTGCCGTTTTCAGCTGTGCAACCGGCGCAGCCGGTTCACGCCGCTCGGCGTGAAGCAGCGCCGACAGCGTGTTCCAGTCGGCAAGGCCGAACATCTTCGACACCAGCTCCAGGCTCTCGCTGTGGCTGATGGTGACGGCCTTGGTGGTCAGGGATTCGCGCAGGGTCTGCGCCATAGCCTTTGCATCGCGAAAATCGCGCATCGGTTCGTCCTCTGCATGAGCGATCCAGATGTATCAGGCGGTTGCGTTGCTGACCCGGACGCTCGGGCAAAGGGGGAGGCCGATGAAGGCTCGATACGTTCACCATTCCACAAAGGGTGCAACCGGCAGGTCGTATCAACCTGCACGGAAGGTGGCGCAAAGAGAAATCGCTGTCAATTGCGATCTCAGTTCTTCACCGCCGGAATCTCCTCCGCCGCCGGCTGCTTCTGGCCTTGCTGGTACATCGCCAGCGCCTTGTCGAGGGCCTCGCGCAGCGCCAGCGCCGCGGCGACGCTGCAGCGCAGATGCGCGGTCTGGATCACGTCGACGCGGACGGCGGCGCCGACCGGCATCAGGAGGTTCGCGGCGAGCTCGATCTGGATCGCGCCGTTGTGATGGCCGAAGCAGGACGCACCGTCGAAATAGACGATCGGCGCCCGCTCCGAGCTGGAGCTGGAAATGATGACGGGCCCCTGGTTCGCGGCGGGCATTTCGGGGTCGGCCATGGGCGCTCCTTGCAGCTAAACGACGAACGAAGCGCCCACCATCGGTGCTTTGGCCCGCCCTGTCGAGGCCCATTCAGGGGTTTTGCGCGGCGCCCGACACTGGTCTAGAACCTTCCCATGAGCACCAATCCGACCACGATTCCGTTCGAGGAACTCGCCGAGGCGATCAAGGGCCGCCGCTCCGACTACGGCCATATCAGCGGGCTCCAGCTCGACCGCTTCGCGCCGGCCGAGGCCTGGTCGAGCCTGCCTTATCGGCCCGTCTTCGTCGGCGACACCGACACCGGCGTGCTGCATGGCGGCGTCGTCACCGCGATGCTGGACGAGAGCTGCGGCATGGCGGTGCAACTCGCGCTCGACGGCACGCGCGCGATCGCGACGCTCGACTTGCGCATTGACTACCAGAAGCCGGCGACGCCCGGGCTCGACATCAAGGCGCATTCGGTCTGCTACCGCACCACGCGCTCGATCGCCTTCGTGCGCTCGACCGCCTATCAGGAGTCCGAGGACGATCCGGTGGCGACCGCGACCGCCTGCTTCATGATCGGCGCCAACCGCACCAACATGCTCGCCGACCGAAGGATGGATGCACGTAACGTCCCGGTGCTGGAGGCGCCGGAGGATCCCGACGGACCGTTCGCACGCAGTCCGTTCGCGCGCGCGCTCGGCATCCGCGTCAACGACGACGGCACGCTGACGATGCCGTTCTCGCCGAAGATCATCGGCAACCCGATCCTGCCCGCGATCCACGGCGGCATGACCGGCGCCTTCCTCGAGACCACGGCCGTCATCGGCGTCGCGCGCGAGCTCGGCGCCGCCGCGCCGCCCAAGCCGATCGGGCTCACCGTCAACTATTTGCGTTCCGGCCGCGCGCTCGACACGTTCGCCAACGTCTCGATCGTGAAGCAGGGCCGCCGCATCGTCGCCTTCGAGGCGCGCGCCTGGCAGGACGATGCGGAGAAGCCGATCGCCACCGCTTTCGGCCATTTCATGCTGCGCCCGACGCCGGGAAGTGACGAGGAATAGGCGCATTTTGACTTGACGGCCGCGGTTCCGGCCACAACGATGGTACGTCTCCGCCAGAGGTATTGGATTGCGGCATCCGCTCGACATCGTTGCCATGTTCGCCGCCCTCTGGCTGCTGGCCTCGATGATGCTCGACGCGGTGACGCCGAAGGAGTTGAACGCGGTCATGATCGCGGTTGCGATCGGCCCCGCGATCGTCATCACCGCCGTGTTCTACTATCTGCGCTGCCCGCGAACGGATTTCGCGGTGATGTTCGCGGCGCTCTGGCTGATCTCGGACATCGCCATTGCCTTCATCTCGCCGGCGCAGCTGCCGCACTTCCTGATCGTGCTCGGCTTCCTGCCCGCCCTGCTGATCGGCGCCGTGCTGCATTGGCAACGCTTCCAGCGCCGTCATGAACGGCTTCCCGTGCCGTCGGCAAAGCGCGGCTAGCGCGGCAGCAGATTCGTCTTCGCGAGATCGAGCACCTCGTCGCCACGGCCGTTCATCACCGCGCGCAGCACCCAGAGGCTGAAGCCCTTGACTTGTTCCGCCGTAATGGTCGGCGGCATCGACAGCTCCTGCTTGGCGGTGACGACGTCGAGCAACGCCGGCCCGTCATGGGCGAGCATCTCCTTGACCGCACCGGGCAGCTCGCCGGGATCCTCGACGCGTTTGGCGAAGATGCCCATCGCGCGCGCCATCGCGGCGAAGTCCGGATTCTTCAGATCGACATTGGTGTCGACGAAGCCCGCCGCCTTCATCTCCAGCGCGACGAAGCCGAGCACGCCGTTGTTGAAGACGACTACCTTCACCGGCAGCTTCTCCTGCGTCAGCGTGATGAGATCGCCCATCAGCATGGTGAAGCCGCCGTCGCCTGACAGCGAGATCACCTGGCGGCCGGGCTGCGAAGCCTGCGCGCCGATCGCCTGCGGCATCGCGTTGGCCATCGAACCATGCACGAAGGAGCCGATCAGCCGGCGGCGGCCGTTCATGCCGAGATAGCGCGCGGCCCACACCGTGGGCGTGCCGACATCGGCGGTGAAGACGGCGTCGTCCGAGGCATGATCGCTGACGACCTTTGCGAGGTATTGCGGGTGGATCGGCTTGGTGCCCGGCGTGCCCTTCGCCAGCGAGTCCAGGCCCTCGCGCGCCTTCTTGTAATGCGCGACGGCGTCGTCGAGATGCCCACGTTGCGTCTTCGCCTTCAGCAGCGGCAGCAGCGCCTCGATGGTCAGCTTGACGTCGCCGACGAGGCCGAGATCGATCTTGCAGCGGCGGCCGAGATTCTCCGGGCGGATGTCGATCTGCGCGACCTTGGCGTCTGCAGGGAAGAACTGCTTGTAGGGAAAATCGGTGCCGAGCATCACCAGCGTGTCGCAGGCGTGCATGGCGGCATAGCCCGAGGAGAAGCCGATGAAGCCGGTCATGCCGACGTCGTAAGGATTGTCGTATTCGACATGCTCCTTGCCGCCGAGCGCATGCACGATCGGGCTCTTCAGCGCCTCGGCAAGCTGCATCAGCGGCGCGTGCGCGCCGGCGCAGCCACGGCCGCAGAACAAGGTGACGCGCTCGGCGCTATTGAGGAGATCGGCGAGCGCATCGAGCTCATCGGCCTGCGGCACCACTTTCGGCGCCACCACGCTGAGGCCACGCGTCGTCGACAATGCACGCTTGGGCGGGCTGCGGAAGGCGACGTCGCCGGGCATGGCGACGACGGCGACGCCGCGCAGGCCCACCGCCGCGCGTATCGCATTCTCCAGCACGAAGGGAAGCTGGCTGGGGTCGGAGACCAGCTCGCAATAATGGCTGCATTCGCGGAACAGGTTCTGCGGATGCGTCTCCTGGAAATAGCCGCCGCCGATCTCCGCGGTCGGGATCTGAGCGGCGATCGCCAGCACGGGGACGCGGCTGCGATGCGCGTCGAACAGGCCGTTGATCAGATGCAAATTGCCGGGGCCGCAGGAGCCCGCACACACCGCAAGGCTGCCGGTCATCTCGGCTTCACCGGCGGCGGCGAAGGCGGCGACCTCCTCGTGGCGGACATGAACCCATTCGATCGTGCCGCGGCGGCGCAGTGCTTCGGTCAGTGCATTCAGGCTGTCGCCGACGATGCCGTAGATGCGCTTGACGCCGGCCTGTTCCAGCGTTTCCACGAACAGATCGGCGACGTTGTTGATTGCCATGTCGGTCTCCTGCTGCGCCGGTCACGCTACACGATGTATCGCCCTCAGCATCGCGGCAATATGAGGCACAATTGCCGATGACGGGTTCACGGCTGGTTTATTGCCGGCTCAGCCTTTCGCAATCGCCCGATCATAGGCCGCGATCGTCACCTTCGCTCGCTCGGCGACTTCCACTGCCGTCATGCCGGGCTTGTAGAGGCTGGAGCCGAGCCCGAACGCGGTGACGCCGCCCTTGATGTATTCGGCAAAGTTCTGGTCGGAGACGCCGCCGACCGCGGCGATCATCACGCCCGATGGCAGCACCGCCTTGATCGCGGCGATCCCGGCGGCCCCCAGCACGCTCGCCGGAAAGAACTTCAATCCCGATGCGCCCGAGCGCGCGGCCAGCAGCGCCTCGGTCGGCGAGAACACGCCGGGCAGCGTCACCATGGCGTATTGGTGTGCGCGCACGAGCACCTGCGTGTCGACATTCGGCGACACCATCAGCTTGCCGCCGACGTCGTTGAGGCGGTCGACATCCGCGGTGGCCAGAACCGTGCCGGCGCCGATCAGCACGCTTGGCGGCGCGAGCTTCACGGCCGCCGCGATGGAGCGGAACGGATCGGGCGAGTTGAGGGGAATCTCGATCGCAGTCATGCCGGCCTCGATCAGGACGCCGACGATGGCCTCGGTCTCCTCCGGCTTGACGCCGCGCAGGATCGCGACCAGCGGACGCTGCATCGGTGGAAAGGGAACGGTCATCGCAAAAAATCCTTCTATTTCGTCCAGATCGCCGCGGCCGCCATCGACAGGCCGCGGCGGACGGCTTCATCCGCATCGATCGGCTGCACTGTGATCGACACTGCGTCGAAGGCGTAACGATACAGCGCCGCGAGCCGGCCCGAGGCAATCAGCGTGACGCCTGCTTTCGGCACGGTGCCGGACAAGCCCGCCGCCAGCTCGGCGCCGATCAAGGTGCCCGACAGCGTCTCGCGCGCGACGGCAGGCGTGCCGCCGAACAGCAATTGGCGCGAACGCGCCGTGAACAGGAGATTGGCGGCGAACGCCGGCGCCGCATAGGCAGACTTCACCGCGGCCTTGAAGCTTGCGACATCCTCGGCCTCTTCGGCGCCTGCGATCGCGAGCGACAGGATCGTCTCGCGCGAGACCGCGCTGAACAGCTCGCCGGTCATGAAGGTGGAGAAGCGTTCGACAATTCCGTTCTTCACCCGCACCCATTTCGAATGCGTGCCGGGCATGCAGACCAGCGCCTCGCTCCCGGCCTCGAGGCCAAGTGCGCCGAGCAGTTGCGTCTCCTCGCCGCGCATGACGTCCGGCGCGCTTTCCTCACGCTGCGCGATGCCGGGCAGGATGCGGATGTCGCGTTCGCCGGGAACGCGCGCCGCCTGCTTCAGGACGGCCGCGAGCGGCGCCGGCGTGTCGACATAGCCGGCCTCGACCCAGCCGGTCTTGGCGCCGGCCATGCCGCAGACCAGCACCGGCAGATGAGCAGGCGCTTCGACGGCTGAAAGATGCGCTTGCAGCACGGCGGGAAAGCCGGCCCTGGCCGCCGCCAGCATGCCTTCATCGCTGCGCCGCTCGGCCAGCACCTCGCCGGCACGATCGACCAGCCACAGGCGAAAGCTGCTGGTGCCCCAGTCCACCGCGACATAAGCGGGTTCGGTCATTCGAAACTGTCCTCGTCTCACCGCCGGGATGCCGTCTCGCGACAATGAGACGACCTCTTGCGGGTCTGTGCCGAGATACCGGCTATTGTGCGGGCAAACCAGCCCTTTCTCATCGATCTGGAGCTGCGCGGCGCTGGCACAGCGCTTGCTGAAGCCTTCCCGCTCAACTCCGTCAACGCGCGACAAGACGCGTCAACATCAGATGAGGAAACCCATGGAGATCGGCTATTTCACGATGCCTTCGCATCCGCCGGAGTGCGGCCTGAAGGAAGGAAACGACTGGGACCTGCAGGTCATGCGCTGGCTCGACGAGCTCGGCTATCAGGAGGCCTGGGTCGGCGAGCACCACACCGCGCCCTGGGAACCGAATCCCACGCCGGACCTTCTGATCGCTCAGGCCCTGCTGCAGACCAAGAAGCTGCGCATCGGACCGGGCGGCTTTCTGCTGCCCTATCACCACCCGGCCGAGCTCGCCAACCGCGTTGCGATGCTCGACCATCTCTCCGAGGGCCGGCTGAATTTCGGCGTGGCGGCGTCGGGGCTGCCGAGCGACTGGGCGATGTTCAACGTCGACGGCATGAGCGGCCAGAACCGCGACATGACGCGCGAGGCGCTGGAAATCATCCTCAGGCTATGGACCGAGCCTGCGCCCTTCACCCACAAGGGCAAGTTCTGGACGGTGACCAAGCCGGACACGATGTTCGACTTCCTGAAACCCCACATCAAGCCGTTGCAGGCGCCGCATCCGCCGATCGGCGTTGCCGGGCTCTCGAAGAACTCGGACACGCTGAAGCTCGCCGGCGAGCGTGGCTTCATCCCGATGAGCCTCAACCTCAACCCCGCCTATGTCTCGAGCCATTGGGACTCGGTCGAGATCGGGGCCGCCAAGACCGGCCGCAAGCCGAACCGTGCGGACTGGCGGCTGGTGCGCGAGGTCTTCGTCGCCGACACAGACGAGGAGGCGTGGCGGCTCTCGACCGGCGACATGATGGGCCGGATGATGAGCGAGTACTTCCTGCCGCTGCTCGGCCATTTCGGGTTCAAGGACTATCTGAAGCACGCGCCCGACGTGCCGGACAGTGATGTCACCGTCGAATATTGCGCCAAGCGGAACTGGATCGTCGGCTCGCCCTCGACCGTCGCCGAGAAGATCGAGAAGATATACGACGAGGTCGGCGGCTTCGGCGTGCTGCTGGTGTTCGGCTTCGACTACAAGCACAAGGCCGAAGCCTGGCACCACTCGCTCTCGCTCCTGAAGAACGAGGTGATGCCGCGCCTTGCGCATCTCGGCTCCGCAAAGAAGGCGGCTTGACGCTTGGCGGGTGCGGCGCGACTCTGCCGCACCCGTTTCCATTTTCGGAGGTTTCCGCGTGACGGCAGACGCCACTCCTCTCGACGCCACTCCTCTCGACCCCAAGGACTTCAAGCAGGCTATGCGCCAATGCGCCGGCGCCGTGGCGCTGGTGACGGTCGGCGCCGAGCACGGCAAGCGCACCGGACTGACGGTGACCTCGGCCTGCTCGCTGTCGGACTCCCCGCCCTCGCTGATCGTCTGCGTCAACCGCAACGCCAGCGCGCATGGGCGCATCCGCGAGGAAGGCGCGTTCGCGATCAACTTCCTGCACGAGGATCACGCGCTGCTCGCGCTCACCTTCAGCGGCCAGAAGGGCGTCAACGGCGACGACCGCTTTGCCTTCGGCCAATGGAGGCGCGGCGTGACCGGCGCGCCGGTGCTGACGGACGCGGTCGCAGCGTTCGACTGCGTGCTGGCGCAGGAATTCGAGACGACGACGCATTCGATCTTCGTCGGCGAGGTGCGTGGGGTAGCGCATCTGGCCTCGGCCGCGCCACTGGTCTACCTGCGCAGCAGTTTTCACACGCCACATGAAATGCGCGAAACGGTCACGGTCGGCGACCTCGATTCGCGGCATTTGAGCTGGACGGATTTTTCGTAGAGGACCGCAAGCTCGGTGCCCTTCCCTTCTCCCCTTGTGGGAGAAGGTGGCGCGATGTCCAGACCGGATAGATAGGTAACAAAGTAGACCGGATGGATGGGTGACAGTTCTCTGTCGGCTGG
>NZ_JASVEN010000015.1:0-99193 GCF_051710265.1 Bradyrhizobium sp. U531 | reverse complement strand
AGCGGGTGGTTCGGATCGCGCCGCCACTGCTCCAGCGCTCCGGGCGTGCGCCGGATGACCGCGGCCGTCTCCAAAGCCGTCAAATTAGAGCTGCCCGGCAGCGTCTCGATATCGAACGTCGCGGGCGGTGGCATGCCCCGGTTCTTGCGATGGCGCTTCGCGACACGTGGGATTTTCCGACTGCCTGGCGACCCTAATGCCTCGATCCGAGTCTTTTCGTCCTTGCCGCTCATGCCTCCGCCCCGAACCATGACCGGTCTGGGGCAATAAGATATCGTAGACGTCTCCAGCAAGATAGAAATCAAGAGCGCGGGTATGGCTGCTAGGTAGCTGTGGCGTACAAATGGGACGGATCGTAGGCGCTTAGTATCCTTGCAACGACAATCCATATGTTGTCGCGTCCGCCATTTGAGAGCGCTAATCCGAGCAGATCGGATGCACAGTCTTCCACGCCTTTGGCGGCATCGATAACCGAAGCCACTTCGTCTTCACCGACCATGTCGGTTAATCCGTCGCTGCAAAAGCAGGAGGGTCTCCCCGATCGTCAGCGGCCCCGTCGAGCCGAGGTGCGGCCGGATGCGGGTGTTTGCGACGCGCCCGCCGAGGGATTGGGTGATGAGGTGTGAAAACCGACGCGGGCCGGGTCCACTTGTACCTATCGGTACGTCGTCGTGGCTCAGTCGGACAAGACCGGAAGACGAGTGACGATACAGCCGGCTGTCGCCGACGTTGAAATGAACGACACCCGCGCCGCTGACGGCAGAACCGACGATCGTCGTGCCCATGCCTCTGGCTGTGGAACAGGAGGTTGGTGGTTCGAGCCCACCCAACTGTACCAAGCTGGGAAATTCCTTCGCAACTCCGGTATCTTACTGATAGACCTAACCTATTTGCGCCGCCTAAATACAAAAGGCGCTACAAATGGCATTGCGAATGGTCGCGTTGAACCGAGCTGCGGACGGTCGGTGGTTTGCTCGCAAGGGTATCCCCGAGGATGTCCGTGAGGAGTACCAGAGGCTCTACGGGCATAAGCGTGAGGCTCACCTCAAGCTCCCTGCTGACACACCAAAACACGAAGCGAAGGCCCGTCTCGGAGAGTGGGAAGCCGAGATAGAGACCCGCATTGCGACCTTGCGTGCCCAAAGGAACGGCGAGGGCCAGCCGCTCACAAGAATAAACGCAATCGCGCTCGCGGGGCGCTGGTACAACTGGTTCGTGAAGCAACACGAGGATGAGCCAGGGCCAGCGAAGCGGTGGGCGCAGTTGAGCGACTATCTTGTATGGGATGTGATCTATGATCACGCACCAGACAGCTATCAGGAGGATCCTCGCCTTGACCCTGATTGGGATAAGGAGCCCGAAGTTCGCGAGGCAGTGCGCCCCCAGATTGCAGAGATAGCGCGAGTTGCGACGTTCCTTGCCACCGAGGGCATAGCCCTGAACCACACAGCTTACGCCCTCTTTGTCGATGCCGTTAGCGACCATCTACTGTCGGCCATCACTCTGCTGGAGAAGCGGGCGAACGGTGACTACTCTCCTGATTTGACACCCCAACAATTTCCGCCTTTCGCCCAGAGCGCCGCGCATCGGGCGACTGGTGCGAGCTGTTGGCAATTGTTCGAAGCCTTCGTGAAAGCCACCACGCCAGCGCCCACGACCGTCTCGCGATGGCGTGCTGTATTCCTTGAGATGCAGAAGCACTTCGCAGACACCGCCGCCAATGGCATCACGGAGGATGCCGCCCGCTCGTGGGTCGCCCGCCTCGTTGGGGAGGAGCGCACCGCCTACACTGTGCGAGAGGTGTGGCTGTCAGCATCACGGCGCGTGTTCGGTTGGGCCGCTCTGCACAAGCACGTAGGTAAGAACCCGTTCAAAGAGGTGCATGTGGATGTGCCCAGAAGGCGGCGGACGCGCGAAACGAAAGCGTTCCGGGCGGAGGAAGCGAGCTTGATTTTGCAGGCGGCATTGGCCTATGAGGCGCCCAAGACAGCCCGTGATCGCGCGCGTCGTTGGGTGCCTTGGCTATGCGCCTACTCCGGTGCTCGGTCTGGCGAGGTGACCCAATTGCGCGGCGAGGACATCAAACGACGTGATGGCTTCTATGCCATGACCCTCACGGTAGAAGCGGGGACTATGAAAACGGGACGGACCCGCATAGTTCCCATTCACGAACACCTTGTCGAGCAGGGCTTTACCGAGTTTGTGCGTAGGGCTGGGAATGGGCCGTTATTCTACAATCCCCACGACACCGACCCAACGCAAGATGATCCGACGAAGCCACGTCGCTCTCGTGCGGCCACCACTCGCGCCCACCTGAGCACATGGGTGCGTGAAATCGGCGTGACCGACCCGGAGGTGAAGCCGAATCATGCGTGGCGACACACCTTCAAGCAAATTGCCGACCGCGTCGGCATCCCAGAGAAGCTACACGACGAAATCACAGGGCACGAGCACGCGACGGAGGGCCGCAAGTACGGGGCGCCTACTGTCGAGGACATGGCAGAGGCTCTGAAGAAGTTCCCACGCTACAGGTTGACTTGAACTATGGCTGATGAATCCGAGAACTGGGAGCCGCAGGAGCGGGTGGGGTGGGAGCCAAAGACCCCACGGGAGCACCGTGAACCGCTCGGCAACGCGCCTTTAGCCACGCTGCGTGCAACACCCTCAACCGAACAAGCCTTCAAGCTCATGGGCGATTTGGCCCAGCGCTATCCGAGGTCACAAGCGGCAAGGGGCAAAGCATACGCGCGGCGGAAGACACTGGTCAGCTATGCGCACGCGAGCGGTGCATTCATCGCTGAGTTGCTCGCCGCTATTGAAACCGGCCGGAGCGAGGGATGGATCAGGTGCTCCCATAGGAAAAGCGACTACACTGGCCGAGACGTCTCATGGGCTATGTTCGATGGCGTGGCGAAGGCTTGGCTTGAAGCGGAATTGATCCAGCGTAAGCAGGGCTATCCGGGCATGCTCGCGATGGGAAACCCAGGCCCCACGTCCGGCAAGCTCACGCGGTATCGGGCCACGACGAAGCTCTTGGAGATTGCTGCGGAGCACGGCATCACACCAGCTAATGTGCTGGATCATTTCGACCTCGATTTCGTAATGCTTTCTGAGTTGGTTCAGCTCAGCCAACCGTTCGAACGCACTCCTAACACTGAGGTGGTGGCGCGGCTCCGTGAACAGCTTGCAGAACTCAACGCATTCGCTGCCAAACACCCGCTCACTCACCCCACGCGCACAATCAAGCACCTCGGATGGGTTCGAAAATTCCATCAGTACGGTGCAGGCTTCAGGTGGGATAAGGGCGGTCGGCTGTACTCACAGCCTCAAGGAGCCCATTGTTACCAATCGCTCCCCTCAGTAGACCGCCAGGAGCTGCGGATCGACGGCCACCGTGTGGTCGAGCTCGACCTATCCTCGTCCTATCTCACTATCTTCTACGCCCTGTGCGATGAGCAACTCGACCTCAGCCAAGATGCCTACATGGGTATCCTCGGCCCCACTGACCTCGACCGGCATGTGGCCAAGTTCTGGGTCAATGCTTCGCTCTCCAATGGCAATCTCCTCAGCAAATGGAGCAAGAACGTCCTCGATAGCCTTCTTGGCCAGCTCGCAGCGAAGGAACGAACCGGCTTCGATCCAGGGCGCTATCCCATGAGGGTGATTAGAGAGAAGGTCTTGCACCGTCATCCGTTGCTTGAGCGGTGGGGCGGGCGCATCAGAGGACGGATCATGAGCTGGGCTGATCTGATGTACCTTGAAAGCCAGGCCATTCTTGGAGCCATGCTGACCCTGATGCGAGATCATCAAGTTCCGAGCTTCCCTGTCCACGATAGTCTCATCGTCCCCGTCTCCAAGTACAAGGTCGCGAGAGAGGCACTACTCCTCCACTTCCGCTTACAAACGGGAAGGGTGGCCAGAGTGAAACCCGAAGCCGATCCAGAGGATTGGTAAACTCAGTTATAACGCTGACGGGATACAACTCGGTAGGGGTCCGAGGGGCATATCTCAGGGGTGTATCTCCACGGGATTATCCCTGAGCTATACCGGCGAGGCCCCGCACCATAACGTGGAAAGAATGTTGGACCGGGCCCGGGTGATGCGCCCCAAAGGAGTTCCTGCCGTGGCGATAATGTTACAAGGCGGGTGTGGTGGGGAACGCCTGGGGCACCGCGCGGCCTGACAGGCCCCAGAATGCCCTACGGAATCTCAGGACTACATGCGGCGCCGGTGCACTCAGGAGCCGCCAAAGAACGGAGGGCCGCTCACCGGCCTCCCTACGAATCCAGAGAAGCCATAGGACGCCAAGGCAACCCTGAGCCTACCGGCCTGCCGGTGCCGGACCCGCCCGAAAGTACCGGCACGGGCGAGCAGGGTCAGTCCTCCGGGCGGTCCAGGATGCCCATCGGGGCTATCCTCCGCCGTCCGCCAGCGTCTAAAACTTCAACCATGCGTGCAGCCAGGGCGGATCCGCGCTCGGTCAGAAATACATAGCGGTGTCGAAGGTCACGTTGGGTGCGTTCATCCTTGACGACCAGAAGGCCGACCATCGGCACCACGAATATGTCTCGTAGTAAGGACCCGAAGATGATGGGAGATGGTGGAAGGCTTGACGCCGCACCTGTCCGCCAGCGTCGATACCTTTAGTCCCTCCTCAGCCCAAACCGCGAGGAATGTGGTGGCCTGCGCAACGGTCAAGCGATGATACAACTCCAGCAACACAAGTATCGCTGTGGAGAAGCGGACAACGAGGGTTCGCTCCATGGATCCGAGTTGACGAAACTGATTTTGAACATCGTGTAGCACTTCGTGCTCCTCATCCAGAGTGCAAGAGGATGAGAGAAGCACGGCCCTCAAGTAAATAATACGGAACGGCGTGGCAGCTAATTTACAAGTGTCGAATGATTGCTAAAGGCGAAGGCATTTTGATGTGGTTGGCACGGTCCGGCACCATAGCGGGCTCAGCAACACGCTGCTGCCGCAACCTTCGCCGCCGCCGCCCCTTCAAGCCAAGGAAGCTCGAAGTGGCACGGGGGGCGATGATGAGTTTAGGATCCATTATTCAAGGAAGGACCCGTTGATTTCAGATTCGTGCGGGCGCGCTTCGCCTCAACCGCTGCGGTAGATCAGCCACAGGCCGACGATGAGGAGCACGCCTGGGCCCTTGGGGGCCTGGAACGCAGTGAGGAGTGTGGAGAGCAGCACCATCATTGTCCCAAGGGTTGACATCGTGGCCGCTCCCTATGCCCGCTCAAGGATGTTTGCGACCGACTGGGCGTACCATTGGCCTCCTCGGGCTGTAGGGATACCCCGAGCATTCAGCGCGTCCGCCACCTGCCTGAGCGTGCTCGCGCCGGCCTTCTGGGCCTCTCGGATGATCGGCAGCACGTTCGCGGCGTAGCGGTCCGCCTCGGCTTTCACGGCTTCTACGGCTCCCTTGCGGGCCACGTGGAGCTTAGGGTTGCCTAGGGTGAGACCGCGGGCCTTAGCGGCCGACAGGGCTTGCCGGGTGCGCGTAGAGATCAGCGCGCGTTCCTTCTCGGCCAACGCGGCGAACAGGTGGAGCACGAACGGGTCTACGTCAGGGCCAAGCTCAGCGACCACAAAGGGCACCTTGTGCGCCATGAGCCCGCTTATGAAGTGAACGTCGCGACTGAGCCGGTCCAGCTTCGCCACGCCTACATGGCACTTGAGCTTCCGTGCAGCGGCCAGGGCGGCCTTGAGTTGAGGCCTGCGGTCGAGCGCGTCAGAGCCTTTGCCCGTCTCTACCTCAACGAACTCGCGGGACACTTCGTATCCCTCGGAGGACGCGAAGTGGGCCAGGGTCTGCCGCTGGGCCTCAATGCCCAGGCCTGAGCGGCCTTGGCCCGAGGTAGATGCGCGGATGTAGGTGATGAGGGGAGCCGTGGGCACGTGAGGATCCTCCAGACGGGATCTGTAAATAATCTATACGTCCGTTTAGGATTTATACAACTGCATTTTCGCTGCCACCTTCCGCTTTGGTGCCCGCCGCGAGGTAGTATTGCAGCCGTGACACGCCGCTGATTTCGCAAAACGTGGCGGTTTCGGCAAAAAGACGTCAGCGGCAAATTCTTGTATAGGGGGCACGGCGAGAGCTGGGGGCGGGATTCGTGCAAGAAGCCAGACGGAAGGTACTTGGAGCCTATTACACACCACCAGATCTAGCTGACTTTCTGGCAGATTGGGTGGTAACCGGACCAAACCAGAGGGTTCTGGAGCCAAGTATCGGCCAAGGTGCTCTCGTAAGAGCAGTCCTCCATCGATTGAGAGCAGAATCTGCAGGCACGGTTGTCGGCTGTGAAATCGATGCGCGCACCATCAAGAAAACGAAGCAGGCGTTTCCCGGCCTAAGCGCAGCTTTCCGCAACGTAGATTTCTTGCGTCAATCGCCAATTGAATTGGGAGTTTTCGATGCGGTGGTCGCTAATCCTCCGTTCACCCGCAATCACGACCTGAGTCAAAAAAAGCGAAAAGAACTCAGAGGGACGACGAACTTCAAGGACATCGTCTCAGGTGCACCTGGATTATGGGTGTATTTTCTCATTCATAGCCTGGAGTTCTTGAAGCAGGGGGGGCGGCTAGCCTTTGTCGTTCCTGCTTCCATTGAATTCGCGGACTATGCCCGTCCCGCTGTCGAAGAGCTGTTGCGACGATTCAGGCAAGTTAGACTCGTTCGTGTCACGGAGGCAATCGAGTGGGAAGGCGATGCGCAGCAAAGCGCCGTTTTAGTTTTGGCTGCGGATTATGGCCACGGCCCCGCGGAAAGACTCGAGCGTGGAGAAATCGCCAGTGATCGCGTTTATCATTCTGACGTGCCCACGGCTGGCGATAAGTTCACGGTTGATAGCAGCGTCACTCTAGCTGAACTCGCAACGGTCGAAATCGGAGTTGTTACGGGGGCCAACGACTTCTTCCTGCTGAACCAAGAAACGGCCCGTGAAAGCAAGATACCGTCTAGGGCCATGACGCCCATTATCGGGCGAGCGCGTCATGCAAAGGGACTTTC
Source organism: Bradyrhizobium sp. U531 (assembly GCF_051710265.1). NCBI lineage: Bacteria > Pseudomonadati > Pseudomonadota > Alphaproteobacteria > Hyphomicrobiales > Nitrobacteraceae > Bradyrhizobium > Bradyrhizobium sp. U531. Next base: position 92,166 of record NZ_JASVEN010000015.1, on the reverse strand, counting down.
GTTCAGTAAGGAAGATGCCCGCGAACTGGCCCGTTTGGGCGAAAGGACTCTGCTGTTCCTCCCAAAGGGCGCACTTGGGAAACGCGGATCTCCTCTGCGGAAGTACCTCCTGAAGATCACCAAGGAGCGCCGCGAAGGAGTTCTCTGGTTTTCAAAAAGGGCGCCTTGGTGGCGCGTTCAGCTCGGACGTGAATGCGATGCCGTCTTTAGTTATATGAATCATCTCGGTCCGCACCTAACTATGGTCGAGAGAGGAGTGACCTGCACGAACACGCTCCATCGCATACGATTCAAATGCCGAGATGAAGAAACAATGCGTAGCGTCTGCGTCGCTGTCCTTTCGACTTACACGCAACTTCATGCTGAACGAATTGGCCGAGTCTATGGAGGCGGTGTCCTTAAATTCGAGCTAAAGGACGTGCGACGCCTTCCGATTCTGCTGCCCCAAAAACATATTAGCAAAGCAATGTTCAATCGGATCGATATAGCTTTGCGCTCTGGAGCAACGGAAATAGCCCGCGCCCTCGCGGACGAGTTTGTGATGCCTCAGTTTTTCGGCTCGGAATGGCGAGCGGCGGTGAGTCAAATGGAAATGGAGCTTACTAAGAGACGAGCACTGCGACGTCTTGGAAGCAAGAAGCGGAAGGCACCCCGTGGCCAGTAAGGATGTTTCCTTCAGTACCGATGCAAGCGTTATTGCTCGACTCGGGCGCGAGTTGGTGGGCAAACAAGAGACCGCGCTGACTGAGTTGATTAAGAATGCATACGACGCCGATGCTACTCACGTAGATGTCGTCCTCACGCAGCAAGAGCCTTCAGTTCTCGAGATCCGAGACAATGGAAGCGGGATGACGCTGGAGGAGCTTACAAACGGATTCCTGCGTATCGCGAGCACCGGAAAGGTGGAGCAGCCTAAGTCCCCTAAGTTCCGCCGCATTCGCGCTGGGCGAAAAGGTATCGGACGTTTCGCAGCCGAGCGTTTGGGGCGATCACTTCTGCTTACAACAAAGAGCCGTAGGACGGAGGGAATTCGGCTGTCCGTCGACTGGGACGCGTTCAAGCCCGGGATTCAGCTCGGAGACGTGAAGGCTCGGCTAGAGCAAACCAATGATAAAGCGCTAGGCACGACTCTTCGGATCGAAAAATTAAGAGATTCTTGGAGTGAAGATCAGCTCCGTCGTTGTCTTCACAATGTAGTGGGACTGTTGCAGCCATTTCCAATTGCCAAGGTGGCGGGAGATGAGAGCGCTGACCCCGGCTTCGAAGTTCGCTTCATTCGAGAGGGAGAGCTTTTCGAAGATACGACTATTAGCGATCTGCAGTCAGAGATTTTGTCTCACGCCCACGCCATCATAGAAGTGCGGGTCGACTCCAAGGGAGTTGCACAATGGAGGCTGACGAAAAATCGCTTCGGCGAAAATCGCTCATGGAAGCAAATCCACCATGATGCCAACAACAAGAAGCCGGTCGCTTACAAACACCTGCGCGACCTTGCGGCGAAAGCGCACTACTTCATTCTTCAAGGTAATCTTCTGCCAGGTATCGTCTCAACTCGCATCCGTCAGCTTCTCAGTGAGCGAGGAGGTATTAGAGTCTATAGGAACGGCTTCAGAGTCGTTCCCTATGGCGACCCCGACGACGATTGGCTTGGCTTAGATTTCATTTACTCTCGCCGAGCGGAAACACTTGCGCCAATAGCAAATCGAAATTTTTTTGGTGTCGTCGAACTCCATGACGTCAAAGGGGACAGATTTGAAGAGCGTACGTCGCGAGAGGGATTGATTGACAACCCTGAATTTCAGGAACTCCAAAATCTACTGTCCTCTGTGTTAATTACCGCTGTAAATGCAATTGCCTCAGATCGGGGACGGGTTGGTGCTGCGAGCGAACGAAAGCCAAAAGCGCGCGAACGGGCGAGTGACGCCGGTAGTATGCGGCAGAAGGTCAAGGAATTAATTGAGAAAGTCGACCTTACGGGTGCGGAGAGTCCTCCGCCTGAACTGCGGCACGAACTGGAATCCATCGAACAGGGCCTTCGGGATGTTGAGGCCGATGCAGCTGCTTATGTTCAAGAAGTTGAGATGCTGAGATTTCTGGCCAGCATCGGAATGGCAAGTGCCGAATTCACTCACGAGATTCGTGTCACGTTTCAGACGTTCGGTCTAGACATGGATCGAGTGTTGGCCTTTGCAAGTAGTGTTTCGAAGGACGCCAGTCTCCGAAAAGCGATCACGCGAGTTGACGGCGCCCGACAGAGGATCGAAGCCTTCACGGGCTACTTCAATGAGACGATGGCATCAAGAAATCTTAGGCAGCGGGCCCCCGTCAGTTTGAAAAAGGCCGTCGTAGATTTTGCACAAGGCGTAGAGTCCATAGTCGAGCTGCAAGGTATCGAGGTCGAAACAAAAGTACCCGAGTTGGATCCACTCTTTGCAGCGCCAATGCATGAAGCTGAACTTAGCTCCATTCTTCTTAACTTTCTCACGAATGCGATAAAGGCGATTAAGCGCGGAGGCGGTGACCGTAAGATTCTAATTGAAGCAGATCGGGTGTCTCAAAAGAGGTTGGTGCTTCGCTTCTGTGATACAGGGGATGGTATTCAATCATCACTTCGAAAGCAGATATTCGACGCTTTTGTAACGATCCAGGATGCTCCGCCGAGCTTTGCACCAGAGCGACGGTTCGCCGTCGGTACGGGAATCGGTTTGTGGATTGTGAAGCAGATCGTCGAAAATTTTGGTGGCGAAATTAGTGTGGGGAAGCCCCCGCTTGGGTACGCAACCTGCTTCGAGGTGCTTGTTCCTGATGAGGGAGTTGGTCGTGCCTAAGACGACGCGAATTTGGGTAGTGGTTGACGATCAAAAGGACGTTGATGCTTATTGCGATACGTTCAATGAGGTCGTCGAAAGCGCCGGGTTTAGGTGGCGTCGGATGAAGCCATCCGAAGTAGGCGAAGGGCTTCTCAGCAGAACGAAAGAGCCGATTGCGGGTGTCTTGGTGGATATCGATCTGTCAAGCGACCCGGGTGTGAAGGGGACTGGGCTTGGCATAGCTCAAGATATTCGGGCGAAGCAGAAGAGTCGGTTGTTGGCCGACTATCCATTGATTCGTTTTGCCAACCCAGTCCCTGTAGGAAAATTCGTAGGAGCTGACCCGGGCAGCAATGACCTGTTTGATCTTCTGGTTCCGAAAGATGCTGCGCGCAAAGATGCCTTGGATGTTACGCGGCGATGCGTAGCCTTAAGGGAGTTATACGATGAACTGTCAGCGCGCAGGGCGTTCAGTGAGAAGCGCTTAGCGGGCATGTGCGGCCTAACCGTAAAGGAATTTGAGCTTTGGTCCGACGAGAGACTGTTCCAGAGAATGCAAGCAGGGATGGCCAAGGGGGGAGCCGTTCACGTTGGCGCTGGAGCATTCGTACGGACGTTCCTCGAGCCAGAAGGGCTGTTGATTGACGAAGCGTTGGTCGCGGTACGGCTTGGGATAGATGTGAAGGCATCCGGCCCATCCTGGAAGACGTTGCTAAAAAAAATCGACACTGCCGCGTATTGCGGCTTGGGCTCGAAAGCGTTTAAGCGCTGGTGGGCGCGAGGATTGGAAAGGTTTTGGCATGGCGTCGATGCCGAACATTTCCTTCAAGAGCTCACCGCAGCTCAACGCGTGGAAAAGCTAATTGCTCATTTCAAGTTGAAGAGCCTAAAGCCGCTATCGAAGCCGAATAATCGGTACTGGAGGCTTTGCACCATATCGCGAGAGCAAGGACGCTTGGTCCCAATCGATCCGCAGACTGCGATTTCTATGATTCCGGCCGTCACGCGAGAGCCTTGGTTGGAGCCAGAACAAGCGGCGCTGGATGTTGCGCTTATGCATAAGGACGACGGTCGCCTGGACAAAAATGATCTCAAGCGGCTCAGGCCATGAAGTTACCTGTTTTTTGGACGGAAACGATTGCGGATTTGCAGCGCTTCGCAAACGCGTTGAATAGAGTGAGGCAGACGGCCGACTTGGCGGCGGGTTTGCTGGGAAGCTTGGGGTCAATTCGCAATCAGGCCAGCGTGGTTGCAACGGAAGACGGCACCGGAAGGCGTTATAGAGCCATTCGGATACCGGAGCTTATGATTGTCCCGCCCGCTGCGCGTCAGTTGCATCCAGCGAAGACAAAGCTTGAAAGAGCTTCGCTGCAGATAATTTACGAGTGCTACGAAAAGGTCGAAGTTGCCACACGGCTAGGAGGCGAGCACTTTGATCGAATACGGCGCGCAGATTTTCAGGTTTGCGTTAAAGGCAGCGTTGCTTTTGGGAACACGTCCGTCGCAGTGGAAGATCATTGGAGAATCGACACGCATTGTTTTGAGGGAGATTCTGCGGAGCCCCATCCGTGGGTTCACTATCAGAGGGGCGGGCACGCTCAGGATCAGTTTGCCCAAACGGTTGGATTTCTTCCCGGGAGTTGCCTAGAGAAAGCGAAGTTCCATGCTGGGGCTAACCTGTGTGCGTTGATGCAGACGGCCCCGCCGCGTGTCCCTACACCCCCAATGGATCCGATCTGTGCGATCAATTTCGTAATTGCCCAACACGATGGGGCGGCGTGGAAGAAGCTTTGGGCCATCCCTGAATACGACGGCGTTGTTCGGAAAGTTCAGGAAAAGCTTTGGGTGCCCTACTTCAATATGGTTGCGAATGGCGAGCAGAGGAAAAGGCTAATGCCTTTCTTCGGTGCTCCATCACCTGGTTCGAGCTAGCTAGCGCGGTTCGGCTTGGGAATTTTCTTGTTCCATAGCGCGCAGGTGCAATACCTGCAGGTCGAGCCCCCTTCCAAGGCGTTCGTTGCTAGGACCTAGTTTAAAGCTGGTCCAGCGAAGGCTGTCGCCCGACGGCTTGCAGGTCTGGAAGGTGCTTGTCCTCGATAAAGCCAGCTTCCAAAGCGGCCGCCTTGTTCAGAATGGCCGTTTGTGCCTGTCGTCCCCAGTTGCTGCCCTTTGCTGTCTCTGGCATCGCAAACCGAATTTGAATCTGAACCGCCTCTCCAGATTTGGCTCCGACAGCTTTGGCAAACGCAGCGCAGAAATCCTCAAACTGCTGGTCTAGATTGCGCCCGGGCGAGTGCGTCTTCTCCCAATCCTCGAGCGGACCAAACTCCTTCACCAAACGCATATAGAGCACCCGACGCACATCACCCGTCCAAATGTCCGGTTGCCAAGCCATCAAGCTCCTCCCGCCGTTAGGAATAGTAGTATGCGACAGTCAGGTTGATTTTAAAACTCATTGCTGAAATACAAAAGTCCGCTACAAAAGCTGACACTGCGGCAGCAAATAACTCAGGTTTATCAAGGCCCCGGCTGGGAGTTGGCAGTACCCACCCAACTGTACCACTAAAATCAAATGATTAGCTGTGCTTCTCCTAATTGGCGATCCGTAATAGCTACAAGGTAGCTACCACGGCGATTGCTATCGCTCGCAAACGGGTAATCACTTGTTTAGCGAGGCAGGAGTTCCTTTAGATGGGCGCGACGCCGCAATCGTGCAGCGCGCGACCGAAGCGGACCTCGAACAGCGTCGCCATGTTGTTGGTGGACAGGCCGCCGCGCTCGCCCGCGCGTTCGAGCAGAGCGGCCGACCACGACAGCGGCCGTAGTGCTTCGATGGCCTCGGCTGTAGCCATGGCCTCCGCCGAGGTGAGCACAAAGAAGGAGGTCACGTCGTAACCCCCTGCGCTGCGGTCACAGGACGGGCGCTGCCGTCGGTCTTTCTGAGCGGGCATTCCTGCATGGTGCCGCAGCAGGTCACATGGCCCCGAAGGCTACGCCAAAATCCGTCGACCAGGGCACGGCGCCGGTGTTCGAACACGATCGGGCAGCCGAGCCCGCTACGACGGCAATCCCGGCGAAGCATGACGCGTCCGTGCCGATCGGCGCGCCCGCAGACGCACGCGCTGCGCCCGTTCCGCAACGCTCCGGTCTTAGGGGCGATCTTGCGCAAGCCGGACGCGATGAGCCCAGTATCGAAGGCGACGGCCTCGCGATAGATCGCGCGCAAGCCGAGTTGATCAGCCGCATTCTCCGCCGCGAGCTCCACTTCGCCTGCTTCTCCGTGGGAAAGTTGGGCTTCGTTGGGCCAGAAACCGGTCTCCTCGGCGGTCTCCTGGCAGAGCGCAAACGCATGCAGTTTGTCCCACCACGCCGGTGCGGTCTCGGTCGTGATGCCTTCGCCGGCACGCAGCCCGATGCAGAACGAGCCGTCCGGGTTGATATGCCGCTCGGGGCAGCACGACGGCAGTGCCTTGCTGATCTCGCGCTCGAACACGCTGACGTCGCTGCCAAGGTGCAGCAACTTGAGCTCGAAGAGCCTGGTGAAGGTCTTGCTGGCGCGCACCGCAACGATGTCGACGTGCGCCTCGCGACCGTCTACTGGCCGGAACTCCGCCCATGTGGGACAGCATTGTGCGAGCGCGGCGAGCGACATGACCGGCGATTATCCCCGCGGCGACTTCGAAAGCGTTGCATGGGAGCGCGCCGCCGGTTCGCTACGGAGAATCTGCACCGCGGGTGCTTGCGCCGTCCAAAGCAGGTCCGAAGCGGAGTCGAATGACATCAGCCGGCCTGCCGAGAAGTGCTTGCGGACGGCTGGGTCGGCGACGGCGGCCGCGGCCGCGCCCAGGCGCACGCCGCCATGTTCGATGGCCTGCTGCGTCCGTTCGGCGTCGATTGTGGCGCGGCTGGCGGCGCAGCGGACGCCCTCGTCGCCGCGGTGGCCCAGTCGGGTCAACGGGGTCGGGCCGTATTCGATGCCGACCGCCAAATCGATTGCGGCGTCCGAACGCACCGTCTCCAGACAGAGATCGAACGAAGACCTCATGGCGGAGGCGCACAGCACCGCCTCGCGCACGCTTTTCGCCGCATCGTCGGCGCGCTCGCCTTCGGCCACACAGCCGTGGATGCAGTCGCCGATGAAACGCACGCGCTTGCCACCGAAATCTTCCTTCAGGACCGAGTTGAGCTCCTCTCGGATGACGTGAACGACCTTGACCGCCTCGCGGATCTTTTCGGAGCCGCCCAGGATCGATTGGTCGACGAAGTTGGTGAAGCCGTCGATGTCCGCGAAGATCGAAGCCATGCCCATGCGGATCGAGTTGGCTGGTGACAGCTCGCTGAACTTGACGGTGGACAGCGGCAGCGTCGGGCGCTTGAAGCGGAACATCGGCTCCGAGAAATCCGTCGCAACGGCCGAGGCGGTTCGATCGAGACTGTTGAAGGCATATTTCCTCGCTGCGGTTTCGACGTAAGCCTCGTCGAGCGTCATGGTACCCGCGCGCTTTTGAATTGCCCCGGCGGTGACGCGCTTCAGGGCCGTGTCGGTGAGGAAGATGCCCTGCTCGGAGCTCGAAGCGACGAGCTTCGCGGCGTGGTTCGCGGCCCGCCCCAGGAAAAGGGTGTCTTTTTCGTGCGCGCCGCGGCCGGTGGTCATGGCGAGGCACTTGCCGTGATCGATGCCGAAACGGATACGCGAGGGAAAACCGTGCGCGTCGCCGACCTTCCGAGCGGCTTCCGTAAGTTTCCGGGCAAGCGCTACGGCGCGCTCGATCTGCGCCGCGGGGTTGCCGACCGGGGATGCGATGACGGCGTGAAGACGGGCGCCGTGATAGTCGATGCGGTCGCCGTCGTCGCCTTCGACGATGGAGTCCCAGACCCGGTAGTGCATGTTCAGAAAGCGCAGCAGGCGGCGGTGTGCCGCCTCGGTCTCCTGACCGTGCTCCGTGACGAGATCTTCGAAGTCGAGAAGCTGGCCGTACAGGTGCGCGCCTTCGACGACGAACGCCTCGCGGTTCGGCATGCGGCTCAACAGTCCCCGCTTAGCCGGGACGGCGCTGTCGAGCGCCACTTGGCGATCGACTTCGGGCACCGTCTTCAGGTGCTCGCGGATTCTCGATTTAGCGCGATCTTGATTCCAGGGCATGACCTTCTCCTCAGATGGAATAGACGTCGAGTTCGACGTCGTGCTTCACTGCCACCCTCGTCGGGCCCCGGAACGTGTCGGGGTTGGTGCCCGACCGGACCATCAGGTCGCGCAAGGTCGGGCTGATCCTGATGTCGCCGAGTTCAGGCGACTTCGCCTGTTCGTACCGGGCCGCTGTGTTGACCGCGGCGCCAAGCAGCGTGACGGCGATCCTGTTCTCCGCGCCGAAGTCGCCGAACGAGACGTCGCCCGCATGCAGCCCGATCCGCAGGCCAAGCGGCAGGCCGTGCTGCTCGAAGTAGGCTTTGCATTCCGACGCGATCTTCAGAACGCAGGCGAGTGCGGAAGTCGGCTCGCACCGCTCGCGGTCGTCGGAGTCGACGAACCAGTAGGCCATCGCGCCGTCGCCCATGAGCTTGTCGATCTGGCCGCCGGATCCGCGTATCGCGTTGATCTGGATCGCCGCGAGCTTGCCGAGGTGTTCGGCGACCTCGATCGCGGCCTTCGAGGCCGACCAGATGCTGAAGCCGGCGATGTCGCTGAACAGGACGATCGCGCGGCGGTTCTGAATCGAAGGTCTTTCGCCGCTGGTCGCCATCTTGACGAGGCCGAGGGCGTCTCCGTCCGAAAACCGGCGGAGAAGCAGTTCATGCTGCGCGGCCAGGCTGCGCAACTCGGAGCGCATATTGGTTGCCTGCTCGAGTTTGTGGTTGATCACGCCCGCCAGCGTCAGCGTCCAGATGACCTTCTCTCGGTCGTCGAGTCGCTCCTGAAACGAGGCGTCGATGCACAGCAGCTTGACGGGCCCGATCGCCTTGACGTCCGCGGTCCGGGCACCATCCTTGCCGGACAGGACGTGCACCAGACCCTGCTCACCGAAAAGTTCGCCTGGCCCGCGGAAGGTAACGATCTGATCGTCGGCCCGGATCTCGACCTGGCCATCGATGACGAGCCAACAGCCCTGGACACGGTCGCCCCTCTTGCAGATCGTTTCACCCGGTAGCCGGTCGACCTCGGTGCAGAGACGGGTGCGTTCCAACGCGTTCCGGATCGCCACCGGATCCGGGCAAAATTGCTCAAGAAAGAAGCTCAACTTCTTTTCTGCTGCAACGGGAAGGCTCATATGGCGGCCCGCGGGTCGGCCTTGAGCACCTCGGGCAGGTCGATGCGGGTGACGTCGGCGCTGACAAGGGGATAAAAGGTCAGCTTGGCTGTCATATTCGTCTCGCCTAATGTATTCCGGCTCGAAGTGAGCCCCTACCTTCTAAAGCTCGCGACCAGTGAGAAGTCGGAAGCGGAATTCCGCTAAATTTATTTCCTACTTCGCTCGATTCGCGAGCTATGGCTTTCGGAGGTAGCCGATTGACCGATCAATCCCCAAAAGCGGCGGCATTGCTGACGCTTACCGCGGACCAGCGGAAGAAGCTGGTCGCTTTGGCGCGGGTGAAGGTGCGCGGCACCACCTTGCAAGTCGATGACCTCCTTCAGAGCGCTCGGGCACGTTGGCTAAATCCGGATTCGAAGGCCGGAGACGATGCATTCGAAGTTCTGTTGGGCGCGGTGAACAGCATTGCGTCCAACGATCGGCGCCGAAGCGCAACGGTCCGCCGTATCGAGGGAAAGCGGCTCGTAGCCGCGTCGGCCGATGCGCCCGACCCGATCGAACTCGCGCAGGATCTGGGGCCTCCCCAGGATGCCGCATTCCTCCGCGAGCAGATCTACCGGATCTGCGACGACGAGGAGGCAAAAACGCTGCTGCTCCTCCTGGACGACAACGCGACGCGGGAGGAAATCCTCGCCGAAACCGGATGGGACGTAACGAACTATGAAACTGTCAGGAAGAGAATGAAGAAGTGGGGTGCTTCCCTCTATAAGGAAGGGAAATTGTGATGGAGACCGATCGTGAACTCTCGTTTCGCGAAGAGCTCCTGGAAGAGATCCAGCAGGAGATTCTGTCGCTCGAAGGATCCGAACTAGACGAGTATCTGATCGCCTTGGGCATGGATCCGAACGATCTGCTGGAAAGTTTCGACGCGGTTTTCCAGGCTCCCGAAATCGCTGCGAAGCGCCGGAAATTCGCGGCCGCCCGGCAGCGTCCGCGCGAATCTCAAGCACCCCTCAGCGCAATGGTCCTATCATTCGACCCGGCGAAGAAGCGTGAGATCCACTCTGCCGTTACCAAAAGGGTCGACCTCACCGGCGACATGACCATTGCGGCACGCAATCGGCGTATCGAATCAGACAACGACCTCGACAGCTTCCTCGAGGCTTGTCTGCGACTCGGGCTTATCGACGAGTCCGGCAAGCTGAAGGAATGATAGCTTGCGCCCGGCCGAACAGCTCCTCGTCGAACTCGGCATTTCCGAGGCCAAGGAAATCGACCTCCTCGCCATCGCGGATTGTGTCGGCGTGCAAGTCTTGTACAGGCGGCTCGTCGGCTGCGAAGCCCAGATCATCGGCTTTAAGGACCGGGCGATCGTCTATGTGAGCGACGGAGCTAAACCGAACAGGAAAAGGTTCAGCACCGGTCATGAGCTTGGACATTGGCATCATCACCGAGGTCAATCGTTCGTTTGCCGTTCCGACGACATCGGTCGTCCCTTGGACGAGCGCTCGCGAAATGCCGAACGGATGGCCGACGTCTATTCCTCCGATCTCATCCTTCCTCCGTACCTCATCAAGCCGAAGCTTCAAGCGATCGGAGATATTTCGCTCGACGCTGTAGTCGGGCTTTCTCAAGAGTTCAAAGCAAGCCTGGCTGCTACCGGCATAAGAATCATGCGGATGACACGAGAGCCTTTGATCCTGATCGCACAGGATCTGGCAGGCACGAAGTGGCAATGGCCGGGGATCATGGTTGGGGGTCTAAGAGTTCGGGACGATATCGACCTGAGATCGAGCGTGAGCCTATCGCTCGCAGGCGTCAACCGGGTCGGACCTGTCAAGAAGGAGTCCGCGAGCTATTGGTTTGATCGCCGACATATCGAGCAATTCGATGTCAAGGTTCAAAGCGTCCGGACGATCGAGGGCGAAGCGTTGACTCTTCTGCGGATCTTGGATCCCAAGATGATCGATATCTATGGGTAGCGCTGACTGGCGGTGAGAGGCATCTAAAAAGTTTCAGAAGCGCATTGTCGCGCTCGCGGCTTGTAGAGTCCGCAAGTCAGCAGGGCCTCGAAAGGAGCGCATGATCGAGGTGAACTAGATACGATTGGAACAAATTAGCTAACGTCCGTTCGGCGAATGTTCGATTGACCGACATGTCTGATGCTTGTGGCGGATACCTAGGGGCTGCGAGTTCGCTGCTCTAGGCGATCCAGTCTCTAGTCCTTCGGCAGGGCCAAGAAAGGCGTTCTAGTATAAGTCGTTGCTATCCTGGTGCAAATGGCAGGACTCGAACCAGCAATCAGATCGTTATGAGCGGCGGGATAGCGATCGGCCTCGTTGATGTTGCTGTCTTTTCGTCAGAACCCGATCGCGTTCGTTACGCTTCGGTTGGGTCGTTTCTGGTGCGAAACTGGTGCGGTCGCGCCTGCTCGGGCAGACGAATCGGCGATTGACATCTATGGGCCTCTATCGCCGAACTCTTTTCAGGATGATCATCGAGCGGATCGACTTGGCCCTCTCAAGGCTGAAACAGGGGTTCGATTCCCCTAGGGAGCGCCAGCAAACTAAGGCACTTAGGTAGCCATCAGCCGCGTTCGTTGAATAATGGTTGAATAAGACGCTGGTGAACAGCGGCGAACGCTTGCGGACTTTGCTGCCGATATTCGCCAAATTGCTTCAGCACGATGCCTCATTGTGGCTGGCGCATTCGCGAAAAATTTCCTCATCGCCATTGGTGTCCGGAAATATTCAAACCGCCGCTGACGTACGCTGTCGCACGCGAGCGCCCTCGGCTGTTCGCATTGACGTTGCTCGTCACACAATCAACTCTTGTCTCGTCGAGTTTTCTGCGAATAGGAGGGCCGCGTGAGATACAATCGACGAGAGAAAACTGGCGGACAACAGTCGCAAGTCATTCCATCCGCTCCGAAAGCCGCAGAACGGAGCACAATGCCATTCGCCCAGCGGCTCACCTGCACGATTGACGATGCATGCGAAGTGACCGGCTTGGGACGCACGAAGCTTTACGAGTTGATAGGAACTGGGCGTATCGTCACGACAACGATCGGACGTCGACGACTAGTTGTGGTGCGCTCACTTCTGGCGCTGCTTGACACCAACATGTCGAGCTAATGGATGTGTGACTTAAGGGCACCACAAAGTGTGGAACAGGTGGTCGGCGGTTCCAGCCCACCCAACTGTGGGCGAAAGCGCCACGGTCCAAGAAGAGATGCGCTTCACTGCGTAAGGTTCGCGACGTTTGCTACCAATTGCTCGACGTTCAATATCGGCGGCATGCTGGCCAGAAAATGAAGCCTAAAGGCGGTTGCGATCCAGACGCTTGCCTAACTCTCTCAAGCTGGCATCACGATGAACCACGCGGAACCAGCCATCGGCCGTGTTTCCGAAAGGCTCGATCATGGCCGCGCCCAGGGTGCGCATGGGGCGTCCATCAATATAGAGTTGGACACGGAGCATTCCCTGATCAGATGCCATTTGGGCTAACAATACGATCTGGCCTGTCCGTGCGGTGATCCCTTCTCCCGAAGGGTCGATTTCGTCAATTGCGAGCACCCCGTGATCGGCGGGACCGTGGACAACGAGGTGTGTTCCCGGCGGCATCCCTGAATCTCGTTTAGGCGGCCGTCCCAAGTCGCCTAACGTCAGGTGTGTCGCGACGGACCGAAGGTGAGGTTGCTGTTCCAACACTTCGCGCGCGAGACCGAACGTATCCGTGGCGGCGTAGAGATACCGCGCACTATGAATAGTTTGCTCATGATTGAGGAAGAGCACCGTCTCCTCATCAATATCGATCGGGTTGCCGGACCTGAGGCCGTCTCTGTATCCGAACACTCGTTCCTTTTGATCCGCCTCGAGACCCGCTTGTTCAGCCAGCTCGTAGCGCTTCACAATTGTCGGACAGTGCAAAGCTATCATGATCTCGGGTGAGATCGGCAGGACGACAAGTATGCCGTGCGAAGTAAGTCCAAGCTCCCCATAGGGGAAGGGATTCATCAGCACGACGGGATGATCAGAGATTATGAACTTATGGCCTCCATTCGCTCGGTAGAGGGCGGGATACAGGCGCAGAAGCGCGACCACTTGCTCGCTGCGATTGAGGAATGTCCGTACTGCGCCGAGGCGCAGCGCGGCATCGGATGGCTTCGCCATGGTCGGATCCTGATCCGGATCGTAGCCTAGCTGCCGTGTCATCTCCCGAAGACGATCGGCGAGGTGCGCCGGTGTGGTCCGACTGAAATGCGTGCGGAGCATTTGGGTGGCGAACAAGTCGGCCAAAGCAAGACGATCATCCTCGGATAGCCAGGCTACCGACTCGCGCGAGAGGATCTCCGCAATAAGACGGGGCGACCGGGTATCGACCTCCTGGAATAGATCTTCGAAGTTCCACTTGCTGGCGCCGAGACTGACGGTGTTGAAGTCGTTTTCTGAGCCAGCGTTGAGTATCGAGGTTCGGAAGGAGCGATCCGTTTGCTTGTCTAGCACGTAAAGAAAATTGCGTTCCGGATCTGCAGAGAAATTCCGAAGCTGCGCCTGCGGCACGTAGTGGTGTTTTTTAGAAGGCCGATTCATTGTTTTGACGCGGTGCATGGACACTGAACATCCGAACGCCTACCGACGCGAACGTTTCGTAGGTAGTAGTTCACTACATCGCTGTCGGGTAGCCTCGTCAATCGTGAATTCCTCTGGCGATTTACCACCCAGTTCGCGCCTCCTGCCTCGCATCCATAAGGTTGCCCGCTCGTCGTCGTAGTACCGGGATTGTGCGAGCACGGCGAGCTCGGCGACGGCCTTTGCCTTCCGCTCGTTCGCTCGATGCTGAACCTCAATCTCTCGTGCTCGGGAATGAAGAGCGCCGACTGCGTCCTCGTGACCGCCTTGGCTATCTGAAGCGGCCTCGATGGGAGGGCGTCCCCCAGTGCTAGAGTTTATCGCCACGAGCCAGATTTCCGCTTCCCCACTGATCTGTCGAAGCGCGCGATTCCGCAGATCGGCGACACGCGAAGCTCTATCTGCCTCGATTTTCGCTTTGTTGGCGCGTTGACGTTCGGCTTCCTCTGCGTGCTGGCGTTCGAGGGCGCGCGCTAGCGCGCCTTGGTAGGGAAGTCCAATCAGATCTAAGCGTTCTCGCGGCGAGAATCGAATTTGGGTCGCGATGTTATCCAGGTCGTTTGTGAACGATCGCCACCTCGTTTCATCGAAGTCGACCGCTTCATGAGGTGAATGGCCGCGTTTCGGGAGTGTTGAACAGGACCATTGTTCAAATACGAAAGCTGCGGTCTCGTCAGCTGGAAGATCGGCAATCAGTTCCTCAACTAATTGACGGAGCTGTCGCGTGCGCTTCACCGGGCGCGCGCGGAGCTCGCGAGCCTTGTCGATACGCGCCTGCAGCGTATGTGAGGGCCGCCAAATCGCGGTCGGGCCCGAATGAACGAAACCAAGGCGCTCGAGTTGCGTCAAGTATGCTTCGACGGCTTCGAGCGGGGAATTGAACGGAATCCCAGACGCTCTCACCGCACGTGCAATTTCATCTGAAATGTCAGTAAACGATGTGTCGAGCCATCGTTTGTTTAGGAGTGTCGCGAGCCCATTGCGAGTTCGGAAGGGCGCCTTAGTTGGGGTGAGCAATACTTCCAGAACAGCCGCCTGCCATTCCGCAACGGCCACGGTGAAGCAACCAGACCCATCAACAGGCAGATTAATGAGGTCGGCGAGGCCGTTTTGCCGGGCCGCAGATTCGCAGGCCCCGCTTCCCGGCGCATTTGACGGTGAACGATGGCGGTAAGAGCCGCGATAATGTTCGACTTTTGTCCGCTTCTCCTCTGCTCGCAGCAGAGCTCGCTCTTCGAGGCGGGCGCGCGCTTCACGTTCCCGCGGATTGTGCAGCCACATTCGCGGCGCGTGATATAGTATCTCGTCTGCGATCTCGCTGAGCTTGTGGTCGCGGTATTGCGAGAGGTCGATCTCGATTGCGCCGACATCCATCGCTTGGATCCGAGCGATTTTTTCCGAGTCGCACGGATGAGTGACCTTGAATTCTACGATGAGCCGGCGATCGCGTAAGAGCAGCACGACGTCGGGAACGATCTGGCCATCTTTGGTTTCCAGAATCGCTTGATCGAAAGCGCGCTTCGCGGCCCGGACAACAACTTCGCGATCTTTCTGCTCCTCCACGACCTGCGCTGGTAAAGTAATTTCCAGGCGCTCATCCAGAATGCGTTTCGCAAACTTATGCAGAGCCGTCTCGCCGGCGGATACGCATGACCGGCCGTCTTGCTGAGCGTGGTGCGCAAAATGGTGGGCCTGCACATCTCCCTTTTTCGCAACCAGTCGCCTTTCGCAGCCGGGACAGACGCAGTTGCAGGCGAGGCCGGAGGGCACCTCGCCTATGTGCAGCAGTCGGCCCTCGGCAGACTCGGCGACGAAAGCGCCGCCTTGCTCCGTACAGGCAAACAGTTCTCCCAGGCGTATAGACATCGTCCGGCTTGCTCCCTGGCCGGTATCGCTAGGTGGAGTGTCAGCGCCACTCCATCCATCTCGCTACCCGTGACAGGTTTTCCAGAAATAGATCGAGGTACGCTTCGCTGCCCAATGCGAACCCTGCTTTAAGCAGTTGTTGCCTGGTAGGAGTCGATTTCAGCTCGTGTTCTATTGAGCGTCGCCCCTCGCTTCGCCTGCCGATGCGACCGACCGACATCCTAGCCTTCCTGTCGCCGTTCTCCAATTGATCCTTCAGTTCGCTTTCGCTGTTCTCTTCAAGGTGGACCAATGCCCCCAGCGCCTCGAAACGATCGAACAGCAGAGCATTATCTATGGGAATGCCTAAAAAAGCCGCGCCCCACTGGGAAGTTACGTCGAATAGATGGTCGCTGAGCGGTGTTTTTCGACGGTTGTTGGCAGTCGTGAAACCCTCAACATTGTTCCAGAGATTGTCGTCTGAACCCCTCCAGTCCCACAGGAAGAGCGAATTTACGAGGCGTTTGGGGTCCCGCTCCTCTCTAGGCATCGAGAGAGAGAACAGGTCATGCAACGTCTTCCAACGCTCTGCTCGCGCAAGTCCAAGACCATAGGCCGTCATGAGTAGAACAGCTGGATAGGTCCTTAGGTCTAGCCAGTAATTCAGGCCACTCCCCACCTTGTTCGCCCTGGCAACCACACCGCGGATCGTATCGGCGATGATTGCAAACTCGGCGTTATCCCCCCATCGCCCGAGGACACCAAAGGCTTTAGCGAGCGGCTCGGCCGCGGTCTCATAGAGCTTAAGGCGCCGGCGAAATTCCTCAACGGACCACGCACCTTGCGGAAAGAGCTCCTTCGCGTCCAGGCGGTCGAAAAGCTTGGTAACTTCTTGTGTGATAACTTCATCGAGTCGAATCCGGAATTCTGGCCGCGCAACGTATCGTTTGATGGAGCCGACGAGTAGATCAATTGTCAGCGGGCTCTGTTTTCGAGTCTCCGCGAGTGTTTGCACGCGCTCTGCCAACGTCAGAAAGAAGCTATCGGCGTCGGTAATCGGAACCGCCACAGCCTTACGCTGACTAATGATGGGCTCCGCACCGTGCCCAACTTTCCCTCGTATGCTCCAGAAAGTAGGGTAACGCCTGTTAGGCGCTCGCAACAATGCCGCCCGCAACGCGTCATCCCATTCGCCTGACCAGCCGCAAACGATAAGGCCGTGCTCGTCGAAAATCCGATCGAGGAGCGCATCATATTGCGGCGGATAAGCGCCCAACTCTTCGTCGGTGTTCAGGATGCGTGCATCCTTATAGTCACCATGAAGCTTCAGCACGTAGCACGGGCTATGCGTGAGCGGCTCGGCTCCTGACAAAGTGTCAACGGAGGTGACGACAGTTGGCTCCACGCCAACTTCGCGCAGGGCGTTTTCTAGCAACCGATCGAAATTGGTTGTTACTATCACCCGAACATACCCGTCGCGAACTAGGCCGGCGATGGCATGGTGCGCGACAGTTGGAAGTTTCTTTCCCTCTGCGCGGTCGTCTTCGTCAGGCTCTATGTACGAATGTAAGATGGATCGCCGTTCGGCAGGCGAGGCCGCTAGTTCTGCCAGAATCACTGAATAGTCGGGTTCCGCAGAATACTTTTTGCGATACCACGTCGCCCAATCGGCCTGGTTCTCTACGCCTTGCGCGAGAGCAACCCGACGAACCAAGTCCAAAGTGATCTCCCAGCCAGTTGGAATCCCGGCCGTACGAGAGAGACCAGAGCCGAGAAGCAAGGCATAGACGCCTTTGTTCTCGAACGTTGAGAATGCGAGCTGAATAGTCGGGTCGCTCGATAAAATGCTCATGGACAGGCGCGAATCAGTAGGAGGGAAGGATCCGAGCATAGCAAGATTGCGCAGCAAACGATCGCCGCTCGCGCCTGCTCGGGCGCGTCGGTTGCGAATCGGTCGGCGTACACGAAGGTCGTGCCGCGCTCGCCGTTGCGGACATTGCCGCCGAGCGGGAGCGCTTGGCGGAGGTGAGCCGGCTCTGGCCCGAAAAGCTGTGTTCACCGCGGCGCTCCAAAGGATCAGCACGTTGATCCCGGAATAATTCCGCCTTGGTCGCGGCGTTGGCAAGCGGCGCCTTCGCAGCCGCCGTCCTCCAAGGTTGGACCCAGGCACGCGCCCGGCCTCAAGTTCTGCGATGATATTGTCGGTGATTTCATCATATGGCTCGCCCGGTCCTGGCCAGTCCGAGCTTGTCTGGTCTTTCTGGACATCACCGATCTCCGCGGCGGCCCACCCGTCGCAGCGAAGCCGCTCCGCACTCTCACTCTGAAGGGGCGTTGCGGGGGCCGCAAAAGGGATCGGCTGAGACGAATGCCGGCCGCAAGGCGTTCCCCTCAGAAGCGCAAAGCCGGGTTTCAGCTTCTCCGGGTTGGCATCTTTCCGCGTTTCAGGACATCACTCGTCCGGCGGATACTCACGCGGATCGAGCTCGGAAAAGTCGGTCAGCGTGTCGCATCGGATGCAATAGTACATCTGCGAGGCTTCCTGAAAATGCATGCCGCACAGGCATCCGCAGAACGGGCAGCACTCGTCGATCTCTAGATCGGCCCACTCCCACACGCCGAGATATTCAGGAATGGCGTCGCGATCATATCCAACGACCTGGAACGCGTCGGCGTTTTTGGCGACAAATCCATCGCGGCCAGCGCGCTTGAGAATGGCGAGAATGTCACCCGGTTCGATGTCGAACCATTCTCCACGCACATGGGTCGATCCAAAATGCTGGTGCAGCTCTCGTTCAAGCTGGAAGGTGTCGGTCGCTTCGATCCACCCCAGCAGCCGCAGCTCCAAGGGATTCCCTGTCTGGAGGTTGCGCTTGCGCGCCTCGATGTTCTTCGCCACGCCGATCTTGATCGGGGAGCATCCGTTTTCATCTTCGCCAATGAAATAGACCGGCACGTCGCGCTCCTTACAGCGTCAGCGGAGCCGGTCGAGCAGGGCCTCGACCATTGAATGGCTTGAGTATGCGACGATGTCGAGTGGCCGGTTCTCCTGCCTCATGAGCGCGATGAGAAGGCAGGCCGTGAAGGGCCAGAAGGACGAGCCGGGCGGCAGATTGTAGCCGCCGATCATGGCTGTCAGCCGCTCGGCGATCGGCGGATATTGTCGATTGCCCCAATGCGTGTGGGTTGGCGTCATGGCATGGATGATCACGGCGGCGAGCGCTATTCCCATCGCGCGCTTCTGCTGTACTTGGGCGTAGCAGTGCCCATGCTCTTTCGCGTAGGCGGCGAGACCGCTGGTCATGAACTCGCGAGCCCAGTTATCGCAGCCGATTTCCTCCTCGGGCAGCGTCGACGGTGCGTTCTTGTCGGCGCAATACATGACGTGCCGGAATTCGTGCAGCAGCGCGAAGGCGAGGGCAAACGAGACGAGGTCAAACATCGTCTCGTGCTGGATATCTCCCAAGCTGTCGCGGTCAGCGGTCGGCTCGGGGATGTCCGCAGGCCAGGAAATCTGTGCGGTCTGTTCGGCCGCGAAGAGCGATTGAGCGGCGCTGATGCGCTGCTTGTAATCGAATTCATATTGCCCCCGTTCGGCATCGATCTTGAGGGCCTGGTCTAGCGGTATCCCGGTCCATGTCGCCATCAACAGGGCCGGCGAATACACCTCGATGGCGCGCCATGCGCTGAAGCCGAGCAGCCAGAAAAAATCGATCGTCTTGGTGTCGAACCGGATGCGCTTGTCATCGGCGTTCATCGTGACGCCCTTGGTGCTCGGCCCGATTTCCACACCATGACCGTACTGGCTCCACAGGCCGCTGATCTCGTTGGCACGCTCGGGTACAGCCCCGCGCAGGAGATGGAGGACGATGGTCCGGTCGGATGGTTCGGCTTCCATGTTCAACGATGCTCCTTTGAGGGTCGATGACGGCGACGCCTGGCTGGCAGACACATCATGGCAGCTCGCTTTCGCCCGGCGCGCCGTCCGTCTTCTCGGGCTTGCCGGCCACGCGCAGATACGTGATCGACGAAATCACCGAGTTCGCCCAGATGGTTCTGCATTCAACGGCGCCGTCGCGCTCGAACCAGTGTGTCGCCCCGGGCATGAGGTCGAAGGGAATGGGGTGCGTCGCCTGCGGGTTGTGAAAGACCTCCAGTTCTTGGCACCAGGCTTCGCCCCAAGGCCAAAGCGCCTGGTATTCGGCGCTATCGACTGGAAGATTGAAATCAATGGGCTCCAGCGCGCCAGGCGTTCGGTCGAAGAGAATGCCGCGGCGGGTCATCGTGAGACCTGGTGGCCGCCATCCGGCGAGAAAACCCATGCGGTTGAATTTCGCCAAGGTCCCCGCATTGCTGAAGATCACGGCGGAGAGGTGGGCGAAGTCGGGATCGCGGAACAGTCCGGCCGGAATGCCATGCTTGCCGGTCAGGGTGCTGATAGGCGTGCCCACCGCACGGCGCTGGGCACCTTCGCCTTCCACATCTGCCCGCAGGCCGTAGAGATAGGTTGGCAAAGCCTCGCGGCTCCACACCATCGAACCAGACTCATGGAAGTCGGCGATCGCGAGGGCCAAGGGCGCCCCCTTCACATGAGCCAGTTCATGATAGTTGCGCTGAAGCTTGCCGCGCAGCGTCTTGGCGAAGCGCTCGGCTGGCGCGCCAGTCATGCGCTCATTCCGGTCAACGGGAGCATGCACCCAATCCCCGATCCCGCCGGAGCGGGGCGTCTCGGAGTTGGCGGTCACTGCCTCGATCCAGCAGGCGGCGCCATCGTTTTCGATCAGGAAGTCCGGAGAGACATGCTCCTGCCGGACGATCAGGCCTTGCTCGCGAAAGCAGGCAAGAAGGTAGAGCTCGAAGAGGCGGGACGCGAAATTGTTGGTCTGCAGATCGGTGACGAAGTTGGCATCAGGATTGGGAAGCGCGAGGTAGCATTCGCCGACCGCCATCAACGCCGGACAATGGCTGATCGTGCTCGTCAGCAGGTCGAACTCCGGCGATGTCCCTCGCGATCCGGTCTTCAGCAGAAGCGGCCGCCGCCGCGCGCCTGGCGGTAATGGCTCGGGCGGCTCGCCGGCGCGCATGCTGATGTTGAGGTGATCCAGCGCGGCTTCGGGAGTGGGATAGGGGCCGCCTTCATCGACGCGGACCCAGCGATGATCGACACGCCGGCGCAGGGCCAGGGTGGTGAAGGTCCCGCGCTCCGGGTCGAGGAGGATGCAGCCGCTCGCGCTGCCGCGCCCGGCTTGATAGCTCCCGAAGATCTGCGCGGGATCAAAATTAGGTCCATGTTCGAGCGACAGCGCATAGAGTTCGAACTGCCGTTGGCTGATGGGCGTGATCAGTCGCTGCTCATCGCCGACGGCCATGATCAAACCTCAAGGGCGGGAACGCGCCTGGCGCGTGCACGCGGGCGCATCGTCATGATGCCTCCGCTGCGGCTTGCGCCAGGATGTCATTGGCCTCCCATTCGTCGCCGCGCGGCGTGATGACGAACTCGCGATCCCAGACGCCCCAATTTGTCGCCAGCAGAACCCGTGCCAGAGGATTATTGACATAGGTCAGCGGGCGGGTCTTGCGCGACAAGTTGCCGAGGCCAACGCGCGACCAGATCACACCGGAGATGTCGGCGAAACGCTCGTCGAGAAATGCCGTGCGTGGGATCGGATTGCGTTCGCGGTCGATGAAGGGGGCTGGGTGAAATCCTTCTTCGACGACGTTGCCGGTCTCGCGATCGATGGTGATGTAGGCGTCTCCGATCGGAAACAACGTGGTCATGATCAGCGGCAACGGCTGCTCGGCGACATAGACGCCGAAGCGGCTCGCGCTGATCGCGATAATCCTCGTGTCTTCCGGGACGATCACCCCCTGTTCGAGATAGCGCGCGATCCTCTGCGCCTTTGTCCAGAACGCCCCGGACGTGCGCAACTGCGCTTGACGGATCGGTGCGGCGAAGAGACCGCCGCCCTCATTGAGGGGAACGGGACGCGCGATCTGGTCCGGACCCGGTGCGCCTTCATCAGGGGTGATGGCCTCGATCCAGATTCGGCGGCCATTTTCCAGGACGCACAGATCCGGCTGGCCGCCTTCGCGCTGGCGCTCGACGACGGGAAGCAGGGTGCGGCCCGCCTCGAGCAGCGTGCAGCCCAGATACATCTCCCAAAAACGGCCATCGACGTCGCGTGCGAAACCATGCCGAAAGTCGGGATCGGCATAGGGCTCGTAGCGCTCCCACATCTCTTGCAGCATGGTGTGGAGCTGTTGCTCGATCGGAAGCTCGGCGGCTTTCAGGTTTTCGAACCCGCGATCGAGATTGGCGCCATCGACGTCGAAAAGATCACTCATCGTCTGCTCGTCTCATGCCCGGCGCAGCGTGCGTGGGACCTGCACCCGGTGATAGCCGTGCGAATGGACCTGCTGACGAAGCTGCTTGATGTCGTTGACGCCGAACGCCACCGCCGCCTTCAGCGGGCTGGCGAAGGTTGCGTAGAAGGTCCAGCGCGGGCCGGCGGGCAGCGTCGGCTTTTGCCGGCGATCGGTGATGACGACGTCGCGCGGATCGCTGCTGTTGCGGAAGGCGTGAAAGGTGAACCAGTCGGGCCGACGATAGCGCGCCGCCTTGCTGAAGGGGACGGACTGGACTTTCACGTCGGTCTGGTCGAGCACCCAATCGCGCTGCTCCAGGATCTGCCGGACCATATGGCCGACCATCTGCTTCACGCGGTCGGCCAGGACCTCCTCGCGAAACTCCGCCAGGAGCTGCTCCTCGATGCCTTCGACCGCGGGCTTGCCGAGTTCGGATGCGGTTTCCAGGCGCGCGACATTTTCGGGCCGCGTGAGGAAGGTCCAGATGCGCTGACCAAGCTCGGTTGCGTACAGCGACGCAAATTTCTCGGGGTTATAGGCAAACATGACAGGGTCTCCTTTACCGGGCAAATATGGCCGGTTATAAGCGCCTGTCAATGGTTGCGCGCCGCGCGTGCGCAGATATAGCGGGGGAGGCTGGATTGGACTTCGAGGATCTCGTGACGGCGCTGGAGCCGCCGCCGAACCGCGCCGGAAAAGCGGACGGTCCCCACGAGCACCATCTCTACGAAGGCGCGGTGATGGTCGCCTACGCGATGCACTTGCTCCGCACGCAGGGCGCATGGGACGTCCGTGTCTATCCCGACGGCGAACACGGAAAGCAATTCGATTTCGCGGGTTGGTTGGGCCGGCGAGCGTTCACCAAAATCTCCGGCCTCGGTAGCACCGCCTATGGCGGGGTCTATCGAAATCCGGAGGGCAAGACGATCACCATCAACCCGAAGTCCGGGCTCGGTGATGTCGTCGCGGCTATCGGAGACCATGTCATCGCGGCCGAATGCAAGGGCGGCATCATCAATACGCGGCATCCAGGTCAGGTGTCGCGGCTCTACCGCGGTCTTTGCGAAACCGTGGGCCTGCTGATGGCGACGCCATCGCAGGGGCGTCAGGTCGCCGTGGCGCCGCTGACCGACGGCACCTTGCGCCTGGCCGAGCGGCTTGCGCCGCGTTGCGCACTGGCCGGCATCGAGATCGCGCTCGTCGGCAGCCGCGGCGAGGTTTTGGAAGTGAAAGCGAGAGAGGCGGCCGAGCAGGCGGCCGGAGGGAACGACGCATGAAACGGGTGCTGACGGTTGGGGTGACTTACACCGGCGACAAAATCGAAGGCGTGGAGATCGATAATCTCGGGCTCTGCCAGCCCGATGCCGATCGAGAGCGGGCGGCCTTTCCGCTCTACGAATACGACACGATCATCATCAATCCGGAGAGCTACACGCATTTCCTGTTCGGCAAGGCCGGAGAGTTTTCAAACGAACTCAACGAACTGGGCAAGTTGAAGGGGCAGAACGATCGCTACGATCTCGACTCCGCCTTCGATGGCGAGGACCGGCGCAAGGAAATGGAGGCCGCGATTGCGGATGGTGCGACGGTCGTTTGGTGCCTGTCCGAACCGAAGCGGGCGAACTTCTTCGGCTATCGCGAAACCCATCTTGGATATGTGACGCCGAAGGTGGCGAGTTTCGTCAAGCGCTCGGAGCTTCTCGTGAAGAAGGGGCGCAGGATGGAGCCGGTCGATCCCGACAGCCCCTTCGCGCGCTATTTTGAGGTTCTGTCGCGGACCGGCGGCTGGACGCTGTGTCTTTCCAATCCCGGCGAAGGTTATGCGTCGATCGCTGGGACGCCGGAGGGCTACAGCCTCGGCGGCCAAGTTACGCTCGGGGCCACGACGGGCTGGCTGCTGAGTCCGCCGACGTCGCAGGAAGCCCAGAACCAGCTCGTTCGCGACAGCCTCGCGTTGGAGAAGGCCCATCCAGCGCATGAGAAGTATCACGGCATCTTCCTGAGCCACACCGGCGTCGACAAACCGTTCGTGCGCCAGCTTCGCAAGGACCTGCTCGCTCATGGCGTCGAGCATGTTTGGCTGGACGAGGCCGAAATCGACATCGGGGACTCGCTGATCGCCAAGATGGAAGAGGGGATGAAGCTCAGCCGCTACATCGCCGTCGTGCTGTCGAAAAAGTCGATCGGAGCCCCTTGGGTGAAGAAGGAGCTCGACGTGGCGATGAACCGCGAGATCGCCAGCGGTGAGGTGGTCGTGCTGCCGCTGCTCTACGAGGATTGTGAGTTGCCGGAGTTCCTGAAAGGCAAGCTTTACGCGGATTTCTCCAAGCCCGAGGAGTATGAGACGGTTCTCGGCAAGCTTTTGCGGCGGCTGCGGATCTCCTGATGAGCGAAACCGGTCCAAGCATGGCGATGCTGGCGGCGATGACGGACTTGTGGCGGCTCCCTCCGCCCGGGCCTGACAATATTCTTGCGCACCCGGCCTTTGTGCGGCTGCGTGAGATCTGCCGCGACGGCTATCCAAATGCCGGCAAGAAAGGGCCGAACTTCGCCCTCGCGACCGCGCTGCGAGCCTTGGGTCTTCCATGTCACCTGCAGAAGGACACGGCCGATCTTGCCTTGCCAGTGGAGGAGGCGGCGAAGGCACTGGACGCGGCGCTGCGCGCCACCCGGGCCAGGCGCATTCACCTTGCGCCGCTTGATCTTGGCGCCGACCTGCCGCCGCTCGCATTTGGTCCGGCTAGGGTGTGCCGTTTGAGCGCGGACGAGTTGCGCGGCGTGATCGATACGGCCCGGTTAAGGCGCCATTATCCGCGTCAGGACTTCGATGCCAAGCGCTTCTCCGAATTCCACTGGCTGATCGTTGAGGAGGTCGTGGCGCTCGAGCAGGAGCCGGAGGAGCGCGCGGTCCCGGTCTTGTTCATGGATATGAGCCAGGATCTGGGGCGGATCGAACCGCATAAAGGGCGGTTCCCGACGGCCTTGGAAGATGCGCTGTTCTTCCTGCTGCTCGCGCCCTGGGAAAGCTGGTCGACCATGCGGGAATTCGATTGGCGCGGCTTCCGTGTGCCATGGGTCTACACGATCGACAACGACATCGTCGTTCGTCCCAGCTCGCCGCCGTCCCCCGATACGTTGAGCTGGGAGGACCGAGTCTACGACGACGGATATGGCGGGACATACGAGGAGGAGCGCCCGATCGAGCTCCACCTGGAGGAGGATGCAAAGACCGAGCTGACGGTGTGGGACCAGAGCCGATGGGTGACCGTCGAGCAGGCGAAACAATCGGTCTTGTTCGAGACGCCGATCCCTCACTTCCTTGTCCGCGCATTCCTGGCCGAGGGCGTGGATGAGTTCCTCGCGCACATCACGACGATTGAGGCGGCGCTCGGCTTGGGCGCGGACTATCAGAAGAACTTTCGCATCGCGCCTGATCGCCACAAAGGGATGCGCGCCACGAATAGAATGCGGGGACGGGTGGCCGGCCTGCTGGGCGATCGACGCTTCGCCGACCAATATGAGCAACTCTTCAACGTGCGGAGCGCCTTCCTCCACGGGCGAGCCATGACCGCCATCTCGACGAACGAGCGGGTGATGGCGCGTCTTTGGCCCGCCAGGTCGTGGAGGCGCTGATCATTGCCACGCTCGCGGGCCCGCTCGGCTCGCGAGAGGACTTTTTGGACGGTCTGCTCGATAGGGGCGCGCCCTTGATCTAGCCGAAACGGACGGTTCCCGGGCAGGTCCGTTCGCTTGAAACCTGTCAGAAAACCGCGTATATTTCTGACAGGAGCGCGGCCATGCAACGGTTAACCGAGCAGATTCTTGCACATGCCGAAGGGTTGCCGGAAGGCGCGCCCGTAGCGGCTAAAAGCTTGCTCCATCTCGGCAATCGTGCCGCGGTGGATCAGGCCTTGTCGCGTCTGACCGAGCGGGGTCAACTGATCCGGGCCGGTCGCGGCGTTTATCTCCGTCCCATCACGAGCCGGTTCGGCACGAGGGCTCCCTCCGTCCAGCAGGCGGTCGAGGCGCTCGCCAACCAGCGTGGTGAAGTCATCGTCCCGAGCGGGGCGGCGGCGGCCAACACACTCGGCCTGACGACCCAGGTGCCGGTTCGATCGGTCTATCTGACTTCCGGCCGCAGCCGGACGATGAATCTCGGCAAGCAGGTCGTCGAACTTCGTCACGCTCCTCGCTGGCAGCTCGCCCTGGCTCACAAGCCGGCGGGCGAGGCGGTGCGAGCGCTGGCCTGGCTTGGGCCGGAGAAGGCGGAAGCCGCCTTGAAGACATTGAAGCGGAAGCTCCCTCCGTCGACCTTTAGCGAACTGGTGGCGGCGGCGCCGCAGCTTCCGACCTGGCTCGCGCGCAGCGTGGGAAAGGCGGCGCATGGCTGACGCCTTTCTCCTCCTCCCGGTCGCCGAGCGCCGCGAGGCGCTAAGCGTCGCGGCCGATCGGTCGGGGCGACCCGCGCACCTTCTTGAGAAGGATGTATGGGTGGTGTGGGCGCTCGCCACGCTCTACGGATCGGCGCTCGGCGAGCACTTGGTGTTCAAGGGCGGCACGTCACTGTCGAAGGCCTATGGGGTCATTCGGCGGTTTTCCGAGGACGTCGACCTGACCTACGACATCCGGGCGATCGCGCCCGATCTGGTAGACGGCAACGGCGAGGCGTTGCCGAAAACTCGCAGCGAGGAGAAGCGCTGGTCGAGCGAGGTGCGTAAGCGCCTGCCGGAGTGGGTGGCGGGAGCCGCACAGCCGGTCATCGCGGACGCGCTGGCCGCGCAGGCGTTGGTCGCCACGATCCGCGTCGAGGGCGAGAAGCTGTTCATCGACTATGAGGCGACTGCGGCAGGCTCCGGCTACGTGGCGCCAAGCGTGATGCTGGAGTTCGGCGCTCGATCGACGGGCGAGCCGGCAAGTCTGCGGGATATCGCCTGCGAAGCATCGGGCCTGGTCGAAGGCGTGGTGTTCCCAACGGCACGGCCCCGCGTGATGCACGCCGAGCGAACCTTCTGGGAAAAGGCGACGGCGATCCACGTCTTCTGCTTGCAGGAGCGGCTCCGCGGCGATCGCTTCGCGCGACACTGGCACGACGTCGTGCGGCTCGATGAGGCCGGACTTGCGAAGGCGGCTTTCGCGGATCGCGAGCTGGCGAACGCTGTCGCGCGCCACAAGGGCATGTTCTTCGCCGAGAAGGCCGCCGACCGTAATCCGATCGATTACGTGGCCGCCGTGAATGGCGGTTTGCAGCTCGTGCCCGGCGGCGATGCCTCCAAGGCACTGCAAGAAGACTACGGCCGTATGGTCGAGGACGGGTTGCTGTTGGACGATGCCGAACCCTTCGAGGCGCTGATGGCGCGCTGCGCCGATATCGCCGCGCGGGCCAACCGCGCGGGCGCGTAGAAGGGGGAGGCCAATGCTCAGTCGGGGATCGGAATGGCGGAGGTGGGAGCCGCATATTCACGCACCGGGCACGGTGATGAACAACCAGTTCAGCGGCCCCACGGCCTGGACTGACTATCTCACCGCGCTGGAGAGGGCCACGCCGGCCATCGAGGCGATCGCCGTCACCGACTATTACGTCACGGATACCTATGAGGAGGTGCTGAGGCAGAAGGCCGCTGGCCGGCTACCTGCCACCAAGCTGATCTTCCCGAATGTCGAACTCCGGCTCGATGTGGCTACGGCCAGGGGCGGGTTCGTCAATCTTCACCTGTTTGTCAGCCCCGAGGATCCAAAGCACGTCGAGGAACTGCAGCGTTTGCTGTCGCGCCTGCAGTTCAACGTCATGCAGGACCGCTTCGACTGCACGCGCGCGGACCTCATCAGGCTTGGCAAGAAGGCCGACCCGAACATCACCGACGACAACGCGGCGCTGGCCTATGGGGCCAACCAGTTCAAGGTCAATTTCCAGAAGTTGCGCGAGGTGTTCTCGGAGAGCGGATGGGCGAAAAAGAACATCCTGATTGCGGTCGCGGGCGGCGCGACCGACGGAACGTCGGGCGTGCGGGAGGCCGCCGACCAGACAATCCGACGCGAAATCGAAGGCTTCGCGCATGTGATCTTTGCCAGCAGCCCGGCGCAGCGCGAGTTCTGGCTTGGCCGAAGGGATCTTGCCCCCGATGAAATGCGAGCCCGATACGGTGGATTGAAACCCTGTCTGCACGGGAGCGACGCCCACAAGCTCGACGATGTCGCCTCGCCGTTCGGGGACCGGTTCTCCTGGATCAAGGGTGGGTTGGAGTTCGATGCTCTACGTCAGGCGTGCATCGACCCCGGCGGCCGCGCGCATGTGGGTGCCGAACCGCCGGCATCGGCAACGCCATCGCAGGTGATCTCGGGTATCGAGATCGTTGATGCACCCTGGATGACGACGCCGGTCATTCCGCTCAATCCCGGGCTGGTCGCCATCATCGGCGCCCGCGGCTCCGGCAAGACCGCGCTGGCCGATATGATCGCGGCGGGATGCGACTCGATCTCGGACGAGGCGTGGAACGCCGAGGAATGGGCCAACCCCTCTTTTCTCATCCGCGCCCGGCCCCTTGTCGGCGATGGGAAGGTCAAGGTGAGTTGGGCGTCCGGAGAACCGAGCAACCGCGCGCTCGATGGCTCGGATGCGAACGGGCCTTTCAGCTATGAGCGCGTGCGGTATCTGTCGCAGCAGTTCGTGGAGGAGCTGTGCTCGTCGAGCGGGCTGACTGACGGTCTCCTGCGCGAAATCGAACGTGTGATCTTCGAGGCCCATCCAGATGACGCTCGGGACGGCACCTTGGACTTCGCCGAGCTTCTCGACCACCGCGCGTCGCGTCATCGCCTCGCGCGCGAACGCGAGGCCGAGGCCGTGGCGCAGATTTCTGAGCGCATCGGCACCGAGCTGGAGAAGGAGAAGCTGATTGCCACCTATGAGGGACAGGTTGCGCAAAAGAAGAAGCTCGTCGACGCCTACACGGCGGATCGTGCGAAGCTCGTTTCGGCCGGAAGCGAGAAGCGAGCCCAGCGTCACACCGAGCTGGCCGGAGCCGCAAACCAGATTCGAGCGAAGCTGCGCCAGTTCGCCGGCCAGCGGCAGACTTTCCTGGCAATGCAGGACGAGGTGAAGGACCTGCGACGCAACCAGGCCCCTGAAGCGCTGAGACAGGCCCAGTCACGCCATACCCACAGTGGCATGTCGGCAGAGCAGTGGGCGTCGTTCCTGCTGGACTACAAGGGACCCGTCGACAACGATCTCGCCGGCTATGTGAAATGGGTCGACGGCGAGATCGCCAAGCTCAAGGGAACGACGCCGACGCCGAGCGATCCGAATATGCCGTACTTTCGAGACGACGCCGATCTGAGCACGCTGTCTCAGGCCGTGCTCGAGGCAGAGATGGCGCGGCTGGAAAAGCTGGTCAGCGCCGACAAGGAGACGCAGCGGCGCTACACGTCTCTTTCGGGCAGCATCGCGACCGAGACTGCGGCGCTGCAAACGCTTGCCGATAAGCTGAAAGACGCCCAGGGCGCCAGAGATCGCGCGCGTGATCTGCATACGCAGCGCGAGGAGGCCTATGGCCGGGCGTTCGACGCGCTTGTCGCGGAGCAAACAGTGCTGGAGGATCTGTACGCGCCGCTCATGGCGCGGCTCGCCGCGGCGTCCGGCACGCTGAAGAAGCTTTCCTTCTCCGTCACGCGTGTCGCCAATGTGGAGCAATGGGCGTCCGAGGCGGAAGACGGTCTGATCGACCTCAGGAAAGCCGGCGCATTCCGCGGCAAGGGCACGCTGCTGCAGAAGGCGAATGAGGTGTTGAAGGACGCGTGGGAGACCGGGGATTCGGCCGCCGTCATCGCGGCAATGGCGGAGTTCCGACGCCTCTATCAAAAGGATCTGTTGGATCATTCTCCGGTCGCGCACACCGACCAGGCAGAATTTCGCGCGTGGTCGAAGCGCTTTGCGCAATGGCTGTTCAGCACCGATCACATCTCGATCCGGTATGGGATCGATTACGATGGTGTCGACATCCGCAAACTGTCGCCGGGCACCCGCGGCATCGTGCTCTTGCTGCTCTATCTGGCGTTGGATGACAGCGACAACCGACCGCTCGTGATCGACCAGCCCGAGGAGAACCTAGATCCCAAGTCGGTTTTCGATGAGCTGGTCCACCTCTTTATCGAGGCGAAGGCCCACCGCCAGGTAATCATGGTCACGCACAACGCGAACCTTGTGATCAACACCGACGCGGACCAGATCATCATTGCCGATGCCGGGCCGCATCCGCACGGCACCCTGCCGCCGATCTCGTACAGGTCGGGCGGGTTGGAGAACGCCGAGATCAGGAAGGCGGTCTGCGACATCCTCGAGGGAGGTGAAGGCGCATTCCAGGAGCGAGCGCGAAGGCTGCGCGTGAGGTTGGAGCGATGAGGGTGGAGGTCAACGATTTGATCGAGCATCTCCCAATCCGGAGCCGTTAGGAGGCGATATGGCGACGAGGGCGATCTTTGTCGGCGTCAACAAGCACCGGGACCCTACAATTCCGGAGCTCGGTGGCGCGCGGCGGGACGCGACAGCCCTCTGGGCGCTGTTCACCGATACAATCGAGGGGCTTTCGGCGCATCTCCTCGTCGACGAGCGGGCAACTCATGCGGACGTATCTGGCGCCATCCTCGGCGCGCTGGACTCGGCGCAGGAGGACGACGTCGTCATGGTGGGCTTCGCCGGTCATGGGTCACCTGATGGCAGCTTGGTGCTCTTTGACACAGACGCTGCGGACCTAGCGCATACCGCGCTTCCCATGGCGGCCTTGGCCGAGGCCTTCAAGCGAACCAAGGCTAGGGCGGTGCTGTGCATCTTGGATTGCTGTTTCAGCGGCCAGGCGCCAGCGCGCGTCCTCGAAACAGAGGCCCGCCCACGGAGTGCCTTCGCCGTGGCGGAGGTCTACGGCGAAGGTCGGATTCTCCTCGCGGCCTGCGCTACCCACGAAGCCGCATGGGAACAGCCTGGGACGGGCCACGGCCTTCTGACCTACGCCACCATACAGGCCATGACCAAGGCTGTGGGCGAGACGGTCAGCTTTCCAGAGGTGGCTGGCGAGATCATTCGCCTCACGCGCGTCGAAGCCGAAAGAATTAGCGTTACCCAGACGCCGGTGTTTCTCGGCACCGTGCAAGGTGGGCTGGTTTTTCCCGTGCTCAAACGTGGCGACAACTTTGCAGCCGCGTTCCCGACGGTCGCCGTTCGGCAAATGTCGGGCTCCTTCACTGAGCTGGCCGAACATGGTTTCCCGCAGGAAGTCGTCCAGCAGTGGGAGGAGCATTTTCCGCAGGGGTTGAATGCGCTACAGCTCAAGGCCGTCAATGAACATGGAGTCCTTGAAGGCAAGTCCTTGCTCGTGGTGGCACCGACCAGTTCAGGTAAGACCCTGATCGGCGAAGTGGCCGCGATCCGCGCCGTCACGGCGGGGAAGAAGGCCGTCTTCCTTCTGCCGTACCGAGCCCTTGTGAACGAAAAATTCGAGGATTTCAGTGCGCGATTTGCGCCTGCCGGGCTGCGAGTCATGCGATGCAGCGGCGATGCGTCGGACGGTGTCGGTCCGGTTATGAGCGGCCGATATGACCTTGCCTTCTTCACCTACGAGATGTTCCTCAATCTGGCGCTCGCATCGCCGCGTCTCTTGAATCAGCTCGGGCTGGTGGTCCTTGACGAAGGCCAGTTCATCACCGACCCCACGCGCGGCATCACCGTCGAACTGATCTTTGCGCTGTTGCTTCGGGCTCGGGAACGTGGCGTCGTGCCTCAACTCGTCGTGTTGTCGGCCGTGATCGGCAATCTCAACAGCTTCGATAGTTGGCTGGGTCTGCCGCTCCTGACTTCGCGGGAACGACCAGTTCCGCTGATCGAGGGCGTTCTCGATCGGCGAGGTGTCTTTCAGTTTGTCGATGTCGACGGAACGACCAAGACGGAAGCGCAGCTGCCGTCACATCAAATCGTGCAGCGAAGAGACAAGCCGTCGTCGCAAGACGTCATTGTTCCTTTAGCTAAGCAATTGGTGGCCAAAGGCGAGAAGCTTCTTGTCTTTCGGAACATGCGCGGTCCAGCGCAGGGCTGCGCCCGATATCTTTCCAGGGAACTCGGTCTCGCACCTGCCACGGGCGTCATCGCCGCCTTGCCAACACAAGACCTGACTGGAGCTTCGCAGGATCTGCGTGAATGCTTGCAGGGCGGTACGGCGTTCCACAACACAAACCTGCTTCGGGCAGAGCGCGAAGCGATCGAGCGAGGCTATCGCAACACCAACGGTGGCATCCACGTCTTGGCGGCCACGACGACGCTTGCGGCGGGAATAAACACGCCAGCCTCGACCGTCGTTTTGGCGGAGAACGAATTTGTCGGTGAGGATGGCCGGCCGTTCACCATTGCAGAATACAAGAACATGGCAGGCCGGGCGGGTCGCCTCGGCTACAATGAGATCGGAAAGGCGATCATCCTGGCCGACACGCCTGTCGAGCGCGCCCAACTCTTCCAGAAATATGTCTTGGGCACGCCGGAAGACGTAAGATCGTCGTTCCAGCAACGCGACCTGCCAACGTGGACGCTGCGCTTGTTGAGCCAGGTGCGCGGGGTGCGCCCCGAAGAAATTCCCGGCCTTCTTGTGAATACCTTTGGTGGTTACTCTGCTTCGCGCGCCAATCCACAATGGATGCGGCTTGTAGAAGGAGACGTGTCGGCGCTGGTGGCTCGACTGCTACAGGCGGGCCTCGCCGAACTTGATGGCGAGTTGGTACATCTGACACTGCTTGGAAGAGCCTGCGGTGCGTCGTCGCTGTCTTTTGAATCGAGCCTGCGTCTTATCGAACTGATGCGACAGCTTAATGTGGCGCAGACCGATCCGGTGCAGGTGCTCGGCACCATTCAGGTCTTGGCCGAGATGGACGGCATCTACACGCCGGTCATGAAGCGCGGGCGGTCCGAAAGCGCGCGCGCAGGTGACGTCGCACAACGCTTCGGACATGCGATGGCACAAGGGATTCAAAGGTACTGCCGTGACGAGTTTGAGTTCTGGGCACGATGCAAGCGTGCGTCGATCCTGTTCGACTGGGTCGAGGGTACGTCGATTGATGAGCTGGAGCGTCGTTATTCGACCACTCCGTTCCAGGGCGCGGTTGGCTACGGGGACATCATCCGGATTGCTGACGGCGCGCGCTTTCACCTGCGATCCGCTCATCAGATTCTTTCAGCGCTATTTCCCGACCAGCCAGCGTTCTTGGAAGCCCTCGATGAACTGCTACGAAGGCTGGAGTTCGGGCTGCCGAAAGGCGCACTCAAGCTGATCGATCTGCCTGTTGCGCTGTCTCGCGGACAGTATCTCGGACTGTTTGCGGCTGGTGCAGGTACGGTCGACGCCGTATATGCTCTAGATCAGGACACGCTTGTTCGCTGTGTAGGTTCCGACGTGGCGAAACTCCTTCGCGAAGCGGAGGCGATCAGAGGTGCTGCGCGATAGCTGGCGAAACCACGCCTTTCGCTTTTCAGCGAAAAAGTCCAACGATTTCAGAAGGCGTGATTGGCGCGCGGCGGCCCAAAATACGTGTCAGATACTAATCGTCGAGTTGACCCTCGAATTTCGCCAGGAGGTACTCGGCTAAGCCATGCCCTTCCAAATGGAGGCCGATCTCGTCGAGAGGATTATCGGGTGAACCCGACTGAGAGCCCCAATTCATCGTGCTCACCACGACGTGATTTCTGTCCCACAAAAGAAACTTTGCATGGACTTGCGGATCCTCGACGGCAATCAAATCGACCACGCCATGTAGCCGTTCGCGGTGCGCCTTGACGTGTCGCCGCTTGATCGGCCCAGTCTGACGCGAGTAGTAAACACGGACATCGTCGAGCCTACGGCCTGCGATTTCGGCAGGGTTAAAGAGCCCTGGCACCATGGGGGCCCCGACCTTGTTGGTACAGCAGACGAATCGCTCGTCGGCTTCGTGTGCCACCTTCCGAAGCAATCGCTCGTGCTCGTCAGCCTGAAGAATGTTCATTCTAACCGGAATACCACCCACGTCGGCGCTGGGTGATAAGGCGCTCCGCGCGCGCCTTAAATCCGATGCTATGAACTGCAGCGTTTCAATCGAACGGCTCGCGCTTGAAAGAGGTGACACGATCGAACGCAAAAGATCCAGGCCGGCCGCGGCTGCGCGGTTCTCGGTCAGCTCGACAGACACCTCCAAGGCTGAAAAGGGCGACGACAACCAATTGGAGGAGCCGAGCACGACGACCGCGCCCCCGTGGCCGTCATCTGCAGCAAGGCATTTCACGTGGCTTCGAACCGAGTCGCGCTGCGTAAACACAAAGCCCCGCGCGCGCCGTACCGAGGAGAGCCGTACATTCAGCTCCTGCATCGCGATGGCGTTCTTTCTGTCGGCGTCTAGAGCTGTACCGTAGAACAAATGGCAACGCACGCCACGCTGAGCTGCCTGTTCGAGTGCTTTTCGGACACGTTCGTGGCGTTCTGTGTATTTTTCGCCGTGAGGCGTCACAAAGGTCGAAAGTACGAAGACATCCTCTTCCGCCTGACCGACGATACGCTCGAAGCATTCAAGATGCTGTTCCCCGCCGACGATCAACTGATCGGCGCCAATCATTGTATCGATGTTCACTGATCGGCTTGGTTGCGGATCGCTAGCCTCAGGCAGAATGCCGGTTCTAATCGTTGCTTGAAGAGCTCCGATCAAGTCCTGACTGGCGCCTTCGGGCAGTAGTCCGTTTTTCACGTCGTTGAGCTCAATAGCGAGGTATTTTCTCTCAAGGACCGAGTTGATCGTCTGGACGCCACGCAGCCATTCGCCGGGGCGAAGCATTCCGGCGACGAGCTGGGTTACGCGCGCCGCCATCGTGTCATCGGTCTCATCCGGCCCCGAAGGGAAGTTGACCTTGTGATCCGCGTGGGTCAGTCGATAGAGCGGCGCGGTCTCGACGTCG
The DNA here is from genome assembly GCF_051710265.1 of Bradyrhizobium sp. U531. Lineage (NCBI taxonomy): Bacteria > Pseudomonadati > Pseudomonadota > Alphaproteobacteria > Hyphomicrobiales > Nitrobacteraceae > Bradyrhizobium > Bradyrhizobium sp. U531. Next base: position 57,320 of record NZ_JASVEN010000015.1, on the reverse strand, counting down.
CGATTGCGAAAGACGGAGTGTCCGACCTTCTCCAGCACGAGGCCAATGTGAATATCCCGATCTTCGGTCCGCTCGGGCAAGGCGCCGCCTAACCGGATGAATTCTTGACCGACACTACTTGTTGCGAGTTGGGGAACAGGAGACAGGCGAACTTCGATCAGACCGAACTGCATCAACCTCGCGATGGTCGAGCCGGCGACCTGAATAGGGATTCCGAGAGACTTTGCGACCTCCTCGATCGTGCCTGGGGCGCGATCGAGCGCGAGCAGGATCATCTCTTCGATCGGGCTCCATCCCCAAGTGCGTTGGACGATGGCGCGCGCGCGATAGTGCCAGGCGGGGAGGTAGATTTTCACGCCGGAAACCTCCCGTTTTCGTCGATCGCAATGACGGATGCGCCCTTGACCTTGGCGGTGGAAGCATCTTTCCCGACGAGCTCGTAATCGGTCCCGGCCAGCGTCGAAAGCTCCTTCAGCATCTTTCGGAGAAACTCAAGCTCGTCCTTTTTTCCGTCGGGATCTATTCCTTCGACCACCTCGCGAATGAAGCGCTGACTTGTGGCAAGAACCAGTTTTTGCTTGGCGCGGCTGAGCAACACATTCATGCGCTGTGGGTTTTTAACGAAACCAAGCGCGCGCGACCCCACCATCACATTGTTGCGCGTGAGGCTGGCGGCGACAACGTCGGCTTCACCTCCTTGGAAGCTGTCGCTCGTGTAGATAAACTCTCCGTTGCCGCGAGGACTGGCGAAGCCGAACAACGTCTTGTCCTTCTTAACTTGTTGATTGAGCAAGTGCTTGAACCAATTGACTTGCGCCAGGTAGGGCGAGAGGATCACTAGCGTGGGCCGGCGGCCGTCCGCCCCAACTACCGGCCGAAGACCTTTTAAAGCCGCAATCAAGGCCTGCGCCTCGAGTTCGTTGCGGTATGACCGCTTCACTTTCTTCTCCAGGTACGCTCTCTTAGCCATGCTGAGCGGCGGAAAATCGAGAAGAACGATCGGCGAGGCGAGGTGCGGGACGGTTGACGCAATGGTCAGCGTGCGACGCTTGACGCGCTCAGAGGGAATAAGCTTTTTGTCATAGAAAGTATTTGAGACAAGATCCCCGATGGCGGGGTGCATGCGGCTTTGTTCCAGCAGCGTATTGACGATCGCGCTCGCACGTCCTGTGTCCGTTTCACGTTGAACTTCACGCTCGGCGATCGATCGAAACGGCTCTTCAAGACGTGCCGCTGTCGCGAGTACCTCCCTCGTTAGAAGCTCGTTCGACTTGATGGTATCGAGCGCCTCGTTAACTTCTGGCGGCAGATCAGAAATGGTATCAAGCTGCTCTTTCGCGTCCCGCAGTAGCTCAGCTGCGCGTTCCGGATCGTAGAACTTTTGCCGTTGGCCAGCATCGAACGGAGAGAGCTGGTTGTGATCGCCAACCATGATCCTCCTGTTGCCCAGCAACAACGCACCGATCAATTCCGCGCCGTTCGCGCGAGCCGCTTCCTCGACGATGACCCAGTCGAATTGGTCGCCGTCGGCGATCATTTCTTCGATGATGTGCGACGATGTCGTAGCAAGCGTGACATCGGAGGATCGTAGCAACAGATTGTCGGTATCGCGAAACACACGCTCCGCAATCGTCGCTTCTGACGGATCAACGGGCCGGAGGGCCTGTTTGATTTGGTAGCGTTGGTTGACCATCATGCCTTCAGCAGCATGGTCGACCGCCGAAACGGACCGGAGGAGATTGACGGAACTCGCGCGCAGGGAGCTAACTTCATCGGTCGATCGTGTGCGCTCGACGCGAACGACGATCGTCGTGCCGCTCGCCAGAGTCTTTTTGAGTTCGTCCTCCATCTGGATCAAGGTCTCGTGGTTTTGGGCCGAGACCAGAAGCCGGGCGTCCGGCGTCTTTTCCAGAATGCTTTTGACGAGATGCGAAATCAGAAAGGTCTTGCCGACGCCTGGAGGGCCGACAACAACATTAATGGATTTGCCTGACGCAATGGCGTCCCATGCGACCTTTTTCGACGCATCCATTTCGTCCGGCGGCGCTGCACCGGGAGCCGCAATATCGCGCAGCACATGGTCCAGCGCGACCTGCGCCGGATCGTCGATCGCTCTCAAGAGTTCAATATTCGTCCGGGCGGCTACGATGTTTTGAAGGCGGCGGCGAATCGCGCGTTCGAATCCACTGTCGCGTCGAGGGCGAAGAAAAAGGATCTGACCCGGTACGACCGCTTCGCTTGTCGCGAATGTGAATGCTAGGCGTCCGTCTACGACGCCGCCCGTTCCCTCAAAACTGAGTTCGGGAAGGCGCTCGCGATCGCCGGCGAGAGTATCGGCGCGTGATAGCGTCCAATTCGGCTTACCGTCGTCGTATTTCAATTCGCGACCCAAGGCGTCGTATGCCGAGCGCAGCCCCATCAACTTGCGTCGCATGTCCCGGTCGGTATCTTCGCGAGAGGCGATCCAAGCCAAATCGGTATCGCCGTCCGATGGCGGCTGAAGCACCTCGACGGGATAGATGCGAAACTGTTCTCGCAGCCAAGTAAAGGCTTCGAGGAGAATGAGGGCGTACCAAGTTGGAATCTCGTCAACTGATCGACTGGCGCGTATTGAGCCATTGGCGTCAATCCACGGCTTCGCACCAGGGCCAAGCCTGCGGACTCGCTCTTCGGCGCTTCTTCGGGTTCGCGCAAGATGAATTCGGTGGCGAACCTCGACGGCATCATAGATGTAGTCGTCAGGCCGCCTCTTATTGGCATTCTCGATCATGCCGACGCAATCATCGACGACTTTTACGCCATAGGCGGCAAGATCGGTAACGACACGCACGAAGGCTTGATCTACGACAACAGTACGTACCGTCGGTCCACTCAGGTCCTCTTCGACAAAACGGAGAACCGCATCCCTGTCGTCAGCCGGAATGGTGCCCGACGTGAGAGCTGCAAGGTCGCTTTGGGTAACTTGGGGCGAAGGGTAAAGAATGAGCTCACCTTCGCCGCTTGATCCCGACCGGTCAAGATCGGCCACGACCTCGGCCAACTCGCTCAGGACAATGCTCCCGTCGAAAAGCTGATAGTGTGGTGGATCGGCAAGGCGATTGAGCATGCGCCGTTCAATCGACAGTAGGGAAGGTCCGCCGCCGTCCTCAGTTAGGCCAAGGATACGGGACGCGGTCTGCCCAAGATCACTCCAGTCCCGCCGAAACGAAACGGTGCCAGAGGGCCGCAGCAGATGTCCCGCACCGCCCATATCGCCATCGGCGATGTGCACGCACGCTTCGTAGCCTCCGAGTCGGAAATCCTCTTTCTCATCACTATGCGAGAAGATTGCGTGTTCGCTGACCGCGCCATGCACGATGCCCGCATCGTGGCACAGTGCGAGGCCTTCAGCGACGCGCACGATGTTGCGCCAAAACGCCTTACGACCGGTCGTCGTAAGTAGGCGGCTTTCGCGAGCTCGAACCCTATGCGATGACCCACAAATGGGGCTGCCAGGATCGACCATCAGGATGCCGATCTCATGTTGGTCCTCGACGATTTCAAGAACCTCGACCAGCAGCTGCCGTGCATGGCGCGATGAGAGAACGCGGCGTACCCGCCTGAGGCCGTGCGTCATCAGCCGTTTTAGATCTTCGTCGAGCGCGGTCCCGGTTTTCTTGAAAAGGCGCAGCAGGTAGTGCTCGCCATCCTCAATGCCCGTTGCGAAGCGAAGTTGAGAAGTCCATCCCTCGATGCCGCCGGCAAACGCAGTGTCAGCGAACTTAAATCGTTCATCGAGCGTCGATTTGCCGTGCGTGGGAACCCGCGCCATGGAGCCATAATCCGTCTTAAGGCAATGCAGATATGGGTGATTCGAATAAGGGGAGACAGTATATGCTTATAAAACGAGTTACCGATCCCAAACCGGGTTTTGCCCGATTTTTATGTACCGGAGGTGGATTGTCCATTCCGTCATCGGATCGAGAACCATCCCGCAGCCTGTCCGTCCAGATTCTTCGAGACGCCGACGAACGCAATTTACTCGAGTTTTTCAAAACGAATTTGAAAACGTTGATCTTGGAGGAGCAAAAGCACGTGTCTCACGATGGTTTCTTCTAATTCCTTTAAGCGACAATTGAGGCAATCAAGTCGTATCATCAGCACGCTTCGGCGCCAGCCGGTGCGGCTACCTCTAGTGAGGAGCGGGCGCCAGCAGCTCCGTTCATAGCTCGCGAACGAGAAGTAATCGCTCTTAGAAAACAACGGTGCGTCCTCCCCTTCGAGGGGGCGTGCTGTCGGCTTTGTTGAAAAGCCAGGCTATCCTCGGTCGGGCTTCCATCGCTGACGCGGAGTCATAATCTACTCTGCTTCAGATTGGCAGATCCAGTTGTGGCTCAGCGCCATCTTCGGCTTGCAGCGATGAGAGTGAGATGCCTAAGAGGCGCACCGGTCTTGCCAGAGGCATTTCGTTCTCGAGCAGGCTGAATAACAAGCGCTCCAGGTCGCTGTGGCACGAAACGGCGACAGGTACGGATCTGCTGCGCGTGATGATCTCGAAGTCGTTGAACTTCACCTTCAGCGTCACCGTGCGCCCCCGGTTGCCGGCTCCTTCGCAGTACCGCCAGACCTTGTCGATGAGAGGCTTGAGTTCGAGTACCATGGCGTCGAAGTCGGTGAGGTCGGTAGAGAACGTGTTTTCGGCACCGACGGATTTACGGATCCGGTCGGTGCGGACCTCACGATTGTCGACGCCCCGCGAGATCCAGTAGTAGTAGCTTCCGGCCTTGCCGAAGTTTGCCTGCATGAATTCGAGCGACTGATTGCGCATATCGAGCCCTGTGTACAGGCCCAGCGCATTCATCTTGGCGCTGGTTGCAGGCCCTATGCCATGGAATCTGCCGACGGGGAGGGTTTCTACGAACGCCGGCCCCATCTCCGGCGTGATGACGTACTGACCGTTCGGCTTGCGGTGGTCGGAGGCGAGCTTGGCCAGAAACTTGTTGTAGGAGATGCCGGCGGAAGCGTTGAGGCCGGTTACCTCCTTGATCTTCGCACGGATCGCCAACGCGACGTCCCGGGCCAACGGAATGCTCTGCAGATTTTCGGTCACGTCGAGGTAGGCCTCGTCCAGCGACAGCGGCTCGATGATCGGGGTGTGCTCGGCGAAGATCTCGCGTATTTGCTGGGAGACCGCCTTGTACACCTCCAAACGCGGCTTGACGAAGATCAGGTCGGGGCACTGCCGCTTCGCGGTCACCGAAGGCATCGCCGAGCGGACGCCGAACTCTCGGGCTTCGTAGCTCGCCGCCGCCACGACGCCGCGTTCGCGCGATCCGCCGACGGCGACCGGCTTGCCGCGCAGATCCGGATTGTCCCGCTGCTCGACCGATGCGTAAAAGGCGTCCATGTCGACATGAATGATCTTGCGCTGACGGGGCGGGGGTGCCGCCTGGTCAGCCATCGTCCTCGACGGTCACGTGGCCGGCCCGGCAGGATCTTCCTTGACGCCGCGGGCGACAATCCGGAGCGTGTCGTCCGGAAGCGGCCGCTGCAGCTTCAGGGCCTCGTCCGGAGGGGCCGTCATCCAGGACTCGACCTCGTCCGGGGTCGTCAGGATCACCGGCATCGCCTTCGGGTGGATGGCGCCGACCTCTGCGTTCGGCTCCGTCGTGGGGAACGCGAAGAGGTCGTTGGTCGTCTCGCCTTCTTTGACCTTCCGGACGGACGTCCAGTTGGTCCAGATTCCAGCGAAGCAGGCGAGGGGGCGGGTCTCGTCGAGCGCGAACCAGATATCGCCGCCCTCGGCCTTGTTGAACTCGCTAAACGAGTTGAACGGCACCACGCAGCGGTTTTCGGCTCCTAGCCATCGCGTCCAGTGCTTGCTCTTCACGTTGCGGATGTTCGTCGTGCCGCCGTCGGGCTCCATCCGTAGCAGCTCCTTGAAATCGACGGTCTTGCCCTTGGCCTGCAGCTTCTCGGCTCGTTTCTTGGTGGCGTCCATCAGGGCTTTTGACGAAGACGGCATTCCCCAGCGCGCCGTGGTGAGTTTGCGGCCCTCGGCCCCGTTGCGCACGATCGGAGCCTTGTAATCAGGAAAAACCCCGGGCATCGGCGCCAGATTGCCGACGTATCGGTTCACGACGCGAAACAACGCGCTGATTGCGGCTTGGTTGGTCGTGATCGAGTAGAGATTGCACATCGGTCAGGCTTCGGTCCGAGGGTGGCGCGGCTGCCACGCCAATTGTAGCAGAGTCGCAGATGGACGCCGGCCCGCCTTGGCGCATTTGCGGCAGCGCAGCCGGCTGGCGAGATCGTGCGCGAAGGTGGTCGGTGGATGTTTCATCGCCGCGAGGTCGACGTCGCTCGGCGTCTTGCAGCGCGCGCACTGAATCTCAAGCCAAGGGAAGCCTCCATTCACCGCTTGGTCGATGGTAGGCGACGGATCTATCGGTTCTTCCTCATGCCTGCCGGTGCGCTGCTGGCAGGTGTTGTCGAGCAGCCGCTGCGCCACGTCCTTCCAGACGGCGTTGCCGCCATATAATCGGACTGCATCAGCGGTCTGGATTTCCACGGTTCGCTCGCAGCGGCGGCAGGAGATCCGCAGGACGTGGCGCTGAATTTCGGAAAGACGCCGCTGCCGCATCTGGGCTCCGGTCGCCTCGGCGCGCGGGTCTTTGAGGACCGATTCCCAGTATTCGGCCGGGAGCGGCGCATCCGGACCCGCAGCGGAGGGGCCGAGCCTACGGGCGGCTTCTGCGGCCAGTTTTTCCATCTGCTTTGGGGTCGGCATGCGCCAGCTCGCGGGTCGATCGGTCATTTTCGAATTAGAACATAAAGAGAACAAAAGTCGAGTCCGCCCAAGCGGTCGCGGGAAAAAATCGTCCTGTTTGGAAGGCCGCGATGTCGGAACCAAGCCGGGCCATTCGTCTTGAATCCGGCATCAGTATGGAGTTCCCCCGTCATGGCCCTCGCGCCAACTGGAAAGGCTTCCTGCGTCTTTCGCTCGTCACCTGTCCGGTCGCGCTCTATCCGGCCACATCGGAATCCGAAAAAGTCTCGTTCAACCAGCTCAATCGGAAGACCGGCCATCGCATCAAATACGCCAAGGTGGATGCCGACACCGGCGAGGAGGTCGACAACGAAGACATCGTCAAAGGCTACAAGGTCGACACCGACACATTCATCGAGGTGACCAAGGAGGAGCTCGAGAACGTCGCTCTGGAATCGACGCGAACCATCGAGATCGACGAATTCGTCGACCGCAGCGAGATCGATCCGAGATATCTGATCCGTCCCTACTATCTGCGTCCAGACGGTAAGGTCGGTCACGATGCCTTCGCCGTCATCCGCGAAACGATCCGCGAGATGAACAAGGTCGCGATCGGTCGGGTGGTGCTGACCAATCGCGAACACATCATCGCGCTCGAGCCGCTCGACAAAGGGCTGATGGGGACGCTGCTGCGTTATCCCTACGAAGTCCGTTCCGCGGATGAGTATTTCGACGACATCCAGGACGTCAAAGTCACCAAGGACATGCTCGATCTCGCCAGGCATATCGTCAACCAGAAGGCGGGACATTTCGAGCCGGACAAGTTCGAAGACCAGTACGAAACCGCTCTCATCGAGCTCATCAACCAGAAGCGCGCCGGCAAACCCATCACCGCGAAAGCGCGCCCCCGCGGCGAGAACGTGGTCGATCTGATGGAAGCACTGCGCAAGAGCATCGGACGAGAGGGGGCCGCGGCAGAGGCATCCAAGAAATCAGGAAAAAAGCCGCGCAAGGCGGCCGCCGGGCAGAAGGAAATGCTGATGCCGATCGCAGGCAAAAAGCCGGCGAAAGAGGCCGCGGCGAAGAAGCCGGCGGCCAAGCCGCAGCGGAAGTCGGCTTAGGTTTCTCGTGAGGCATTCGGTGACGCCGGACGGCCACTGTTTTGTTGTTCGCGGCTGGCTCTGGCGGAGGGCAAATCACACTCTCGAGATGTCACGCGAGATCATTTCGTCGACAGGCTAATGGTGGCCCGGCGGGCGGTGCGCGACGCCAGGAAAGGCGAGAGGGCGAAGCCGAAGCAACGGGGCATAGGGCCGTGGACGAGGTTAAGCGGGCGCTCGGCTAGCGCGGCTAGCATGCCATCGCCATTTCTCTGTCGCGGGCATGACGTATTGGCCTTGCTCGGGATGAACACACCCGTTGGTTCCCTCTGAGGCAGATGGACGCGGTGTCAGTGGCGACGCGGAAGTGAAAGCGGGCCAGTTCCTTCGAGAGGGCGTTGCGCAGCCGATGAGGCGGTATAGGTACTTCAGACAATCGCCACAAAATTCACCGACACGCTTCCCTACAGACAGTCTTCACGAAGGGCGTTATGTCCCAGTATTCACTCGATGTATTGCGTCGGCGCTATGTCGTCGAGAAAAGACCGCTCGAGGCCGACGTCGAGCAGATTTTGCGGGCCGACAACCGCGCGGGAGCCCGTGCCATCCTTGCTTCAATCGATAAACGGCGCTCCGAAAATAGGTCCGAAGGGCAGCGCCTCCGCAAGATGCTCCGGTTCGAGACCTCGCTCTGGGAAAGCGGCCATCATGCCGTGGCAGGCGTGGACGAGGCCGGAATGAGCCCTCTCGCCGGGCCCGTGTCCGCTGGAGCCGTGATCCTTAAACCAGGCACGCGGATAGTCGGGATCGACGATTCAAAAAAACTCGACGCCGCAGCTCGCGAAGAACTCGCGAAGGAAATCAAGGAAAAGGCAGAGAGTTGGTCCGTAGCATTCGTCGAGGTCGAGGAGATCGACGCAATCAACATCTATTGGGCGGGCATCCAGGCGATGCAGCGGGCGGTCCGGGGGCTAGGGTTGACGCCGCAGCACTTGCTGATCGATGCGAAGCGGTTGAAGGAAATCGACATCCCTCAGCAGGCTATCGTTAAAGGCGACGCCAAGTCCGCCAGCATTGCGGCCGCCTCCATCCTGGCGAAAGTCGAGCGCGACACGGTCATGCGGACGCTCGACGAGCGTCACCCCGGCTACGGATTCGCGGATCACAAGGGCTACCCGGTGCCGGCTCATTATGAGGCGCTCGCCAGGCTTGGTGCATGCGCAGCTCACCGGCGATCGTTCGGACCGGTACGCAAGGCTCTCGGGTTGCCGCCCCTGCCGCCGTGGCCTTCGGCGTCCGAGCGCGAAGCCGGCTGAATTCTAAGTCGTATGCTTCGTCACAAGCGCATTATTTTCGCGACCGGCTCCTTTCGCGAACAACGTCCTTCGCGTTTTTGTCAGACCGCAGCCCGAGATAGACCGGCTGGCGCAGCTCGCCCTTGCTGGTCCACTCCGCGAACTTCACTTCTGCGACCAATGCAGGGCGTACCCAGGTCGTGACCTGCTCATCCTTCACCTTGGCAGGGAACGGCGACTTGGCGGTCTTGAGCTTCACGAGCTTTAGCCTCATGGCGCAGGGCGTTCTGAAGCAACTGGAAATGGGATACGCCGTCCTTTCCGATCGCAACCAGCTCGCCATCGATGACAGCGTCCGCCTTCACGCCTTCAAGTGCTTTCGCGACCTCGACATAGGAGTGGCTGATGATCTTCCCGTTGCGACTGTAGAGTGCGACCCGACCACCCCGGATTTCCGCGACCATGCGAAAACCATCGAATTTGTCCTCGAAGACCCAATTGGGATCGTCGAAGGCCGAATCTGTCAGAGTGGCCAGCATGGGCTGCAGGCGGCGAGGCAGAGTTGATTTCGAGCCATGGCTGGACGACGGGAAGAGAGATGGGCAGGAACGAGTGGAATGTATCGTGAGTTCCGTGCGACACTTGAAGAAGATGGCCTGGCCCAGCTCAAAAAGCCAGGGCGTGCAACGTCACCGGGTGCGTTGCCTGCGCTCTGAGCGGCCTTTGAGACAATTCTGCTCGCCAATTCGATGCTGTACTTGGGGCGAAGTTTAACATTCCTGAATCCACAAGTCGGCAAGACCGGTTAGGATCGGGTGTTCCCTCTTGGGGGCACCTCATGTCGCAGGCGCACCGCGCTCGAACGGAAGCGTGGTCCAGGGCGCGGCTCACACGCGGCACCGAAAACCGTCGCTGATTGGCGCTCCGCGACAATCAGACTTCAACAAAACTCTTGCGCGACAATCTGCGCGGCAATCATCTCTCCGCCGCGACACTGTCGCCATCCAGATTGCCGCGCCTTCCCATCCAGATCGACGCGCTACACAGACGCTCGTAACTTGGAGCCGCTGGCAGCCGATTACTCATTGTCCGACCGAGCGCCGTGCCGACAGATTGGCCTTGAGCAGGTCTTGTCTGCTGGAAGACTGGGGGCTGATAAGTGATACGCGCTTCGGTGCCGCGGCAAGGTCGACGCGTTGAGCTGTTCCAGCTGATCTCGGATGCCGATAAGTCGCGGGCACACCGCTCCAGCTCTCTTTTGAGCTCAACGCTGATTCAGGCAGGTGTGAGTTTGGGCGTGCGTTCGAGGGCTGTCGGTTGCGAAATCTTTAGTCCTCGTCAGCTACAGTGACACGATTCATTCCGGCCCCAGATCTCGCGGGACTGTTGAAAGGGGGTCTTCGCGGGATGTGACGGTTTTATCTGAGCGGTCCGTAGAGCTTCATTCGAATATCCGCATCATTTGCTCATGTGGGGTCGTCCTGGCCAATGAGCCGCTTCTCGTAAAAGATCACTGCATATCCGTGCAACGTCCCTTCCTTGCGGCGAACATAGCCAGCGGTCTCGTAAAGTCTCTGAGCCCCTGCTTGGATCGTTGTTGTGTCGAGCAGTATCCACTTGACACCGAGAGCAACAGCTCGCGACTCCAATTCACGAAGAACCCTCCTTCCAAGCCCTCGTCGCTGAAAGTCGGGATCGACTCGCATACGTTTAACTTCTGCGACATCGTCATCGACACGTTTCAGCCCACCCATGGCAGCGAGTTGGGGACCAATATAGGCAACTACGAAGTCTCCGCCCGACCCGATGTATACTGCGCCGATACTGCGTAAATCATCTTCCCAGGTCCCTTCCGGGCCACACACACCAACATGCTGCGATGCGCTTCTGTGCAGATGCCATACACCATCGCCATCCCCGGACTCGAACCGACGAACGATCAGTTCGTCTTGAGACATCGATTATCACCTCTCGACGGGCGTCGAACACCGCGCCTATGGCATCGTTTCTGTTTAGCCAAGCAGGGCCACCGTCAGCTTACCGACCCGCCTCTGTCAACAGTCGCTGAGAAAGGACAGCCTCAACATTCTCCGATACCTCAACGCCGACGATTGGACGACCCGGCTCGACGGTATATTTTAACGCCGTACTTCGGTGCATCAGGGTAAACCGATCCAGCGCACAAATGCAGGACGCGCGCAGCCTTCCGATTTCGTCGCCGTGATGCTCCACTACTGGCGAAATCGTCGCAAGCCTGGGAAACTCCGCTTTCCCTTCTAGCCAACTCGGCTTGATCGGTGCACTCCCGTTGTCTGACGAGAGCCAGCGGAATACCTCGTGAATGCACCTCTGCGGATAATATTCGGAAAGCCGATATAGATCACTATAGAATTGCGGTTTCTGGTGGAAGAGTTCTTCACCTAGTAGTAGCACCGACACTGCCACGATCCGGGCCGAGAAGCGGCCGCTTGGACCAAGCGTATTCTTGTAAGGATTTTTTCCGTAAAACACACGAAATTGGCCAAATAGGTCCGGTGACATATGTTCATAAAAGCGCGTCAGAATATAGTTTGCTGACTCAAGGCGCGCCAAGCAAAGCGCAAGACATTGCCCCGCATCCACCTCGGCCGCATCACGCAAGTCAAGGAGAGCGTCCATTGCTGACTGCAATTCGCTCTCGATGATCTGATGGCCTAAGCAAAAATCTCGTTCCTCGACCCCGGCCGCGCCGAGGCAGTATACGCGTGGATCGTTCTGCAACGGATTCGTAAGGATCATATCTTCATAGGAGAGGACCTCGATGCCGGGTTGCCGGTCACAACTTGATCGCGCAAGGCGGCTCAGTGCCTCTCCCACCGTCAGCTCGGCGTCCAGGGGGTGAAGGCCGGCAAACGCAGACATCTGATAAGCACAATTTACGAGATATTGGATATCTGTCTTAGCGATCTCGAAGTCGGACTGCGGAAGACTTCGCAGCAACGCATCATAGTCACTCGCGGCGATCATCGCGTGGACGCTGCGTCCAAGCGCCTTAACCGCTTCATCTGGTCGTTCACTGCATTTGATTTCCGCAATGCAGTGCGGCAGTTCATCGGTGACAAAATTGCTGACCAGCCCAAGCGGACGTTCTCGCTGCCGCCGATCAATACTATCGGCCAGATGCAAAAATATGTCGTGCCCTTCGCAAGGCGAGCTTTGCGGAGTGGAAACGGAAAAAGGAGTGACCATAAACGAGCCCGCCCGCGGCTTCATCGAAATGCAACTTGCATTTCGGTACTTGATCCGTATCGAGCGGCCGGTGAGTAATCATGCTTTTCGAGCAGATCAGTTCGTTTGTCTGCTATCCTACTGTCGTTATACGCGACCTGCTCAAGTATATTGTTCGAGAAGAATAGCAGCGATACCGCGCCCGAATTGATGGTGCCGGCGGCAGTTAACGAAAGCAGGCCGTCATTTGAAATGTAGATGAGGCCTGCCTCATTCAACTTTTCCAGCTCGCGGCCAAAGCATTTCTCAATCGACACCCCAAACTCCCGCTCGAAGCGGGAGAGCGACACTCCACTGCTTCGCAGGGCAAACATTACTGTTCTGCGCATGAGATCATCTTGCGACAGGACAACACCCTTCCACACTGGCTTCTCGCCAGCCTCGACCCTATATAGGTAGCGATCTAAATCTGCCTCGTTATAGAACTGGCACTGGCTCATGTAGCCAAATCCGGCAACCCCAAACGGAACCAGATTATTGTCGTTCCAGGAATCGTATTTGCGGCGCTGTTGAACCGAGTGTGGCTGCGACTGCTTACTCCAGTAGAAAATCGGCCCGTGACGATAGCCCAGTGTCGTGAGGATGTGCTCGGCCATAAAATGCATGATAATGCGCTCCTTAGCCCCGGCGAATTGATATCGTCCCTGAGCCAAATGGCGGGCCACGGGGTCTGTAGATTTGAACATCAAGGGGAATACATTGAACTTCTCTATCCCCAAATCTAGTAAGCCGATGAGTGAGTCGTACCAGCTACGGAGCGTTTGCTGCGGCAATCCATACATGAGGTCGAGCGAGAGATTCTCAACGCCCATCTCATTCAGCAATCTTACGAGTTGTACTACCTCGTCCACGCGGTGTCCGCGGTTTAGTATGCGTAAAATGCTCGGATCTAGACTCTGAACGCCCAATACAAAGCGGTTTACGCCGGATCTGAGCAGTGTCGATATGCGATCTGCAGCATCCACTTGCTTTGCAAGAGAGGGATGTAATTCGAAGCTCACCTCCGATTTAGACAGATCAAAGCGCCGGCCAATCATACCAAATAGCGTTTTGAGTTGACTGTTGGTCAGGAACGAGGGGGTACCGCCTCCGAAGAAAGCAGTCTCAACAGCTCTGTCAGCCAGTGCCGCGTCCGACCAACTCATCTCTTTATCTAAGGCCGCCAGATAGCGCTCCACTCGCTCGGGAGATGGATGGATTTCTTTGGCGAAGTGGCAAAAGGTGCAATGCTGATCACAGAAGGGGACGTGAAAGTAGAGATCAATTGACGGCGTAACCTGAAGCAACAAGTTTTCGGCATCTAGATCGCCCATTGCCTTGAGAGGCGGATATGTGCCGACGAGATAATCGTTGTGCGTGTCAAGGTGCAAATTCCGTGACCTCAACATGTCGAGGTTAATGTCGTAGGATCGGTCGATCGCGAATTCCAAGGCTTCGGAATAGGTCGGGGCGCGCATTTTGTTGAACTCCTCTAGCTTTCGTGTGAAGCAAGGGGCGATGGCACCTCCGTCCCTCGCTTCACATTCCGCTCTTCAGCTCGTGCTCGATACCGTGGCCATGCGTTTCGATAAAAGGCGCGGGGTTGTCGGCTCCCCCTCGAGGCAACCACCGTAGATCAGAACACGGGCCGCCATCCGCTCGGCTACACGCGAGGGTCGATTATGGTTCGGCGAGGTAGACAGATGCCGTGGCCCACGCGAATGCCCCCTCGGGCGTTGCTAAACGGCACCGAGGAAGACTTCAGGCGCAGAGGGTGCGAATACTCCTCGAGAAAATGGTGCTCGACCTCGGAGATAGCCACCCGCGGGGCAACGCGGCAAAGCTTTAAGCCGGACGTAGGCAACAGCGCAATGTCCATGGCATTTTCGATCAATCGAGCAAGCTTCATTTGAAGTCCTGGGTCAGCGACAGCAAGGCCGTCATGGTCGTACAGAATCTTTGGGGTGTCCCAGCAATCCACGTGCCACCAAAGCCGCTTGCGAGCCTCGCTTGAAGAGGGCAAAACCATGTTCTTCGGCGCCAACGGCGGGATACTCGCGCCTCAGTGTCTGGTCCCCGACATTAACGTCTTCAGCCGGACACGGCTGAACACGACAAACGCGGAATGTTGAATGATGATGGAGGCCTCTCATGTTCAATCGCGAACATCTGCTGCACGACGAGCTTACGACCGAGTCGCTCGGCTGATGCAGGCAGCGTCGCTGCACGTGACGGATATGCAAATGAATTCGTCACATTGTTGCGGCGCGGGGTGGCCACGTAGAAAGTCCGCTTGCTACCATCGGGGAAGCGTTCAAGTCCGACGCCGGTGTGAGGAGACTGATATTTGCTGTGTGCGCTTTCCAGTCAGTTGCGGGCGGTTGCACGCGGCGCCGCGTCGTCAAGATCACCGGCATCGCCTTGACTGGGTGTCGACACCCCGGCGTCCCCCCCGTTGTCAGGAAGGCACAGCCGCTCATCGAGAAGGTCTGGATGCACTGCGAGGACAAAGGTTCGCGGGGCCGGACGGTTAAACTGAGGGGCAGGTTCAACGATCTCGAGATCATCACGCGGAGCAGGACCGGACGCGTCCCGATTTCGAGCCGCTGCGAGCTCGAAACTTGTCGCTCGTCTTCCTTCAAACGAGATACCCGCTCCAAAGCCGATCCGCCTTCTTGTCTTCACGCCAGGGTGAACCGTAGGCCGAGCTGCAGCTCGGCCTACCAATTTGAGTCCGCATCGATCAGAATCAAAACCGCGGTACATCAGTAGAGCGCGAGCCCTCGTGCGCAACGCGGCAGAGTTTACCTCAACTGCGGGAATCCCAAGGTCGAAAGACTTACGGTAGGATAGGCGTCCATGTTTGAACACCCCACGACCGCTCTATCGCAAGCGGTACTTGACGAGGTCTGCCAGACGCTACCGCGCAAGGGGAGCGGCGCTGGTTTGGCCTCCGAGATCGTCGAAGCCGCAAAGACCGACGAAACAACGCCGAAGCTGCTGCGGCATATAGGGCGTAAAGCCCTGGCCCGAGCGTCGATCATGTGGCGTTGATCGGGCGAGGTGCGGAGTGAACTTCCAGGTCACAGTCTTGAAGATCCTGGTGAGTTACCCCCAAGGATTTGCCGTGATGGCAGACCTCAAGCGGGACATGGCAATCCTCGCGACCAGCGGCCCGGAATGGGCCGAGCGCACCAAACGGCTGGCCGCGCGCGTTCCCGGGCTGGACATTTTTTCGGACGGCCTCGTTGAGCGCCAAAACGGCGGTTGGAGAATCACGGTGAGAGGGCGAGTTGTGCTCGAGACCATGGAGGCGCGCCGAGGCCAAGACGAGCCGACGGAGAAGGTCCCAGTCGAAACGGCCGGGCCGGTGCCATCGCTGCCCAGCCCTCGGAACGAGCGAACCGCTGACGCGAGCGCTTCCAGCGTCGCCGCGAAGCCCGCGAACGCGCGCGAGCGCATGCATCTTGAGGAGCAGCCGCCGAGTTCTCCCAGCGGCTCAGAAAGTCAGGTCGTTGACTCGCCTGTGGCGCACACGAACAGGTCCCCTGGGTAGGGGGTGTGGGAGCGAATTGGACTATGTCCGCCAGCAGCGGCGAAGCGCATCTCCATCCGGCAGCGCGACCCGCGCGTCAAACCGAACCGGTGCCTTTGGCGTACCGTGCGGCACGAGCGCTGGTGCTGTTACGGTTGCGGAGTTCCGGATGCCCAACTGGCCCCGTCAGCGTCCAACCATGACCCCGGCCTACTGCTGATTTCGTCCAGACCAGTACTGACTTGCGATGGAATAGCTGGGGTCAGCGTTCGACGCACGGGGTGAAGTTGCTCTCCGATTCTACAATGTGACGCTTGCCAACACGCTCGACTATCTGGGATCGCTGAGGTCGTAAGAGCGGCAATGTGTGGGTGAGAGATGGGTTATTGTTCGATCTGGCATCGTCAAGCCTCGAGCAGTCCACCGGTGACGACTACAGGCGCCTGGAATGCCGCGAGTGCGGCAGGTACCCGATTACGGGTTCGGTATTGCAGATGCTGGACTCGCGACTGAGTTGAGCCATGCGACGCGTGCGATGTCGAAGGCGGAGTTCGAATCGCCGAGATAAACTCGTTCAACATGGACGACATGATCAAGGTTTTACAGACGCTGTGCGGTGATCTTCGCCGATCATGATTTGTGCATTCCAAAAAAACCGTAGCTTCGTAAGATTGGCAACAGCTCATGAAGGTTGTTAATCGTGTAGTCTGGATGCGCCGCTTGCAGGCGCGCCTCGGAAACAAATCCCCCGGTAATGGCTATACTTATCAGTCCGAGATTCCGTGCAATATCCGTTTCGATCGGCATATCGCCGATGATGAAAGTTGACGCTGGTTTCAAGTTGTTCTTCTGCATGTATAGACGAAGTCGCTCTCCTTTGCTTGTCGATTTGTATTGCGTGTCGCGGCTTTCGAACGCGAGCACATCGTCGATGCAGTCATTGATTCCAAGTCTTCTCAATTGGTAGCGCAGAGGGTCGACTATATGGTTGCTCACGATGATGGACGAAGCCCCTTCTCGGCGCGCCAACTCCAAGACTCTGCGCGCGCCCTCGCGTAGATCGGCTCTGCCCGCAAGAGCCTCATAGGCGTCGTGAAACATTGCACTCCCATCGCGATCCACCGTCGCAAGCTCGTCTCGCGATAGTCCGAGGCTGCGATAAAGAAGAGACAGCGGAACGTCGCAATGTTCCCGAAGCGTCTTCATGTCGATCGTTGTACGACCAAAGCGATCTAGAATTGCATTGGTGGTTTCGAGCAGTGCGTATGCATCATCGAGCAACGTTCCATTCCAATCGAAGACGAGAACCGGTTTCATGATCTGACCTTAAGCATAGATTCCGTGCGGGTGCCACCGTCGTTCGCCACGTATAGTAGCACCGAACTACTACGGCATGGGCATCGACACACTAGATGAGTTGAAATGCTGGCGAGAATGGAGATGATTGACGCCCGCGATCAATCGAGCAAGTTTCATTTGGACTCCTGGGCCGGCGACTGCGAGGCCGTCATGATCGTACGGGCTCTTTTCGGTGTCCCAGCAATCCACGTGCCACCAAAGCCATTTGCGAGCCCCGCTTGAAGAGGGCAAAACCATGTTCTTCGGCTCAGGCGACGGAATACTCGCGCGTTAGTGTCTGGTCTCCGACATTAACGTCTTCAGCCGGATACGGCTGAACACGACAACGCGAAATGTTGAGTATGAAGGAGGCGCCATTCGCAAGTGTTCGCGGGCGGCGCTCCATGGAGACGGGGCCTTTGCGCTGAAGACGCTCCGGTTGGCATGGGGAAGTCGGGCTTCGGCAGGCGACTGCCTGAGCAACACGCGATTTGAGGACCGCGAAGCGATCTTTCGTGGCGAGCACTCGCGGTCCTTGGCAGACTCGAGCTTCGCTGAATGCGCCTCAGGTCCGCTCATCATCCGGCTTGGGGACGCGGCCCTTGCCATCGCACTTATGTCAACGGTTACATCCAACGCACGGGCAGGGCGAAGAGGCTAAAGCCCTCGCACAATTCCCGCCAGAATATCTGCCCGCTTAAGACATTTTCTACCGTAGCAGCGCAGAAGCTGCATCGCGTGTCGCGCACGTTACGTCATCTAAAAGCGCACGTTCCTGCGACCTACGGTGATCGCGAATCGCTTCGCAAGATTAGGTGGCCGACAGTTGACGAAAGCAACAGGGGCTCAGACAGAAGAAGTTGAGCTGCTGCAAGAACACGCAAGGCTTAGAAATATGATCTAACCTGGGCATCTCCCTGCCGGGTTAACTTTGTAACTGGCCGCCCGGCAGCGCTCCTGGCAGCCTTATTGTTTTCCGGCTTGTGGACCGTGGAGGATGGTGCGCGTCAAGACTTCGACCCGTTCGGCAATTTGGCGAATTCGCCTCGCCACGTCCTCGACTGCGGTCATGTCCACCGGCTGCGTGCAGGAAATTGAGCTCATCTTCGCGTTAAGGTCCCTCAGCTCAGCCTTGCAGCGATCTAACTCCGCGTTGAGCATCGTAACTTCATTCATCGCCGTTGCCCGTATTGCCGTTGCTTCCGAGAAGATGTTTGTTCGGAGCATGCACCTGATTGCAATCTTTGTCGCGCTCGCGTGGTTCCACATGGGTAGGGCATCTCGAAAGGCACAGAACGGCCAACCCAAACACAGACCGGGTCGTTCACGCGCACAGCTGCAAATGGAGTCCCCATACCCAATTTATATAAAGGAATGAATTTCAATGGCACGCGCATGCGTTCCTCTCAGCAAAGCCCGGGCGACCGGCCGCACTCGCAAGAATCCAAAACGATTTTCGGGCCGCAAAGAGCCAAACGGCTTGGGTCCGTTAGGCGAACCGCCGAAATGCTTAGGCAAACCGCACGAGCGCGAGGCGCGGCGAACGCTGTCTGATGACCTTCGATGGTTCAACCCGGAGCCACCGGACGCTAGTGGCAATGGCAAGTGGGCTGGTTGCGCGGCAAATCGGAGGCGAAGACGTTTGCGAAAGCTCTGAATCTTCTCAGAATGATGCTGAATTCCATTGGCGGCTCGCTGTCCGATGCATCGAAAGTAATGATGCCGGAAGTGGAAGATGCTGAAGACCCGGCCGCGAATACTTCTAGCTCATTCTCAAGTACTCTCGCCTGAATGGGCATCTCCAAACAAGAGTGTAGAAGCCCGGCTGAACCGGACTTCCGCTGTTGTCGGTCGCTCACTTCGGATTGTGATCTGCCCATACGATCAGACGCCATCGAATGGTGCTTGTGCTGACGTATGTGTCGCGCGCCATGGAAAACTGCCCCCTCGGCGCCATGAGGAATTGCCCCCTCCTTGGGTAGCCAAGGAGAGAGCAAATGAACGAGGAGCGAATCACTAGAGGCTCGTCGTGGAGTGATCCACGGGGGCAGGTAATGAAGACGCCGGATGACGTGGCGGAGATGTTGCGCCTGAGGGCGTGCGGATGGGGGCTGAAGCGGATTGCGCGCGAGCTGGGCTGCAGCCATCACACGGTGAAGGGTTATGTGGCGGCGGGCGGGGTGAAGCCGTTTAAGTCGCCCGATAGGCCGCAACGGCTCCATGGCCTTGAGGGCTGGCTGCGTGAGAGGTTCATTCGCCATCGTGGCAATGCGGACGTGGTGCGCCAGGATCTATTGAATGAGAAAGGCGTGACCGTCAGCCGGCGAACGCTGCAGCGCACGGTGCAGCCTTATCGGCAGGCGCTGAAGGCGGAGGCGCTTGCGACGACGCGGTTCGAGACACCTCCGGGTCGCCAGCTGCAAATCGACTTCGGGGAGCGTCTGGTCGAGATCGGCGGAACGAAGGTCAAGGCATTCGTGTTCGTGGCGACGCTCGGACATTCGCGACGGCTCCATGTGCGAGCGTTCCGGGCCGAAAAGCAAGAACACTGGTTTGCCGGGCTCGAGAGCACATTCACCACCTTCAGCGGTGTACCCGAGGAAGTGCTGATGGATAACCCGGATCGTCGGCAATGATTGTGCCATCGAGATCGACACCAACAGTTACTCGGTACCGTGGCGCCTTATTGGTGAGCGGGTCGCGGTGACCGTCGCGGCCGGCGAGGTGCGGATCCGCCATGGCGTGCACCAGGTCGCGGTTCACGAGCAATCGAAGGGGCGCCGGCTGCGGATCGTCGATCCGATCCATCTCGATGGTGTTGCCGGGCGCAATGGCGCGGTCCGCCGCCCGGAGATTGCAGCGGCGGTGCAGGAATCGTCTCCCCCGCATTCATTGTTGCGTCCGCTTGCCGAATACGAAGCCGTGATCGGGGGAAGCTTCTGATGACGCGCGCAAAGAAGGCAACCGAAGCACCGACTGATCCCCTTGATGCCATGCTGGCGCGATTGCAGCTCTCCGGCATCCGCGATCAGCTTGATAGTTTGCTCGACGAGGCTGCGCGCGCGAACCTGTCGGCGCGTGAGACGCTGATCCTGCTGTGCGAACGTGAGATCGCGCGCAAGGATCATCGTCGCATCGATATGGCGCTGAAGCTTGCACACTTCCCGGCCGTAAAGGAGCTCGCAGGCTTCGACTTCGAGGCGCAGCCCTCGATCGATCCCAAGCAGATCCGCGACTTGGCCGCGTCACGTTGGATCGCCAACGGCGAGAATGTGCTGCTGCTCGGCCCGCCGGGCGTCGGTAAGACGCACTTGTCGATCGCACTCGGGCGAGAAGCGATCCTGGCCGGTTACACCGTGCAGTTCACCACGGCGACGACGCTCGTCGCGGGCCTGGCCAAGGCGCATGGCGAGCGGCGCCTGGACGAGAAGCTGCTCGCGCTGGTGAAGCCAAAGCTGCTTATCGTTGACGAGCTCGGCTATCTGCCGCTGGAGCCGGACGCCGCGCATCTGTTCTTCCAACTGGTCAGCCGCCGTTACGAAAGCGGTGCCATGCTGATCACGTCGAACCGCAGCGTTGCCGAATGGGGCACCGTGTTCGCCGATCCCGTGGTCGCCACCGCGATCCTCGACCGGCTCCTGCACCACAGCCACGTGCTGACGATCCGCGGCGACAGCTACCGGCTCCGCGCCAAACGGAAGAGCGGCCTCATCAAGGCGCCGCCCGCCGGTGACGGCCCTCCGGTCGGCTCCGCCTCCCTCCGTCCCGTCACCGGCGGAAACAACCATCAAACGACATCATGAAACCGAGGGTGGGGGCAGTTCTTCATGACGCAAAGGGGGCAGTTCCGGATGGCGTTTGACAACGTATGCGCATGATTGCTTTGCGGAGGCAATGTGTGGCCTGCTGCAATTCCGATTTCGCGATGACAGCCCGTGCATCGGTAGAGAGCGGCAAAGGGAGCCGCGACTCCCGGCCCCTGATCCTGATCGAAACAGTCGCTGTTAGATTGCGGTAGGTAGTTGGCGTTCTTATAGGTAGCCATTCGAATTCTGTCACTAGAGTAAAGCCGGACTTGACCTCTCGGGGCTTACCGAATGTAATGCTGTTGCTGCTAACATCGGCGTTTGGCCCGCAGTCCGCAGCGTTGCGCGGGCAATCGGGGCCGCCAGTCGCAAGCTGGCGGTTCTCCCCGATTCGTTACGAGCAGTGGAACACGTTTCCCGGCGTGCAACCGCAAATAGCGGAACCTTATGCCGGCTATTCACAGCTTCCTGTGGACAACCTCATTATTCGGAAGAGATTTCGACCGCGCACCGCACGCGCTCGGCGCATGGATTATTATGACACCCCAACAGAAAGCCACGCTGGCATCTAGCACTACGATGCCGGGATAAAGCAGGGAGGCGAAGTTGCCCTGTCCATCATAAGGGAGTTTCCAGACGGGTTCAGCGAAACGAAATGACGCAGAACTCGCCTCACAGGCTGGCGCTTCCCTTTCGACCCCGTGACGGCAACTCATGAGCGCTTCCAGTTTGGGGTGGGCCTTCGCGCTGGTGTCTCGCGATATCGAGAAACCCTTTTAAAGTGCGGCTTCGGTCACTGTCGGCTTTTGCGTTGAGCGCGTCTTCATCGAGCGATCCGTCGGGGAGATGATCCGCCTCCACGGTGCGGACTGGCATTCGGCGGAGAACCGACAGCTCGAGTCATGAACGTCACCCCTCGCAAGCTCGTCGTTTTCACCATCCGATTGTCTACCCGAGGTATGCTAAGTTCCATGACGGCGCCCTTGAACACATCATAACAACATCACGAGGACCGGCATGCTTCGAGCGAGGGCAGCTTGTGAAGCCAACCGGGTTGCTGGGGTGATCAGAACCAGGAATCCATCAGGTGAACAAGCTGGGAGCCCGCCGTATAAAACGCCTCCTGCGCTGCACGAAAGCGCTGGGCTTCAACGGCGGTGACCGGCAACGGCAGGTCGTTCTCCGCGATCTGCCCCAATACATACGAAGCCAAAACACTGCCAAACACAGTGCCTGGTGCGATTCCGCGGCCGTTATAGCCACTGAAACCGATGACTTTGCGGTCCAGCTTGTGAAGCCGGGGCAAGTTGTCGGAGGTCATTCCAATCATGCCAAACCAGCCGGTTTCAAACTGGACGCCCCGAAGTCCTGGAAAAAGCTTGTGCAACGATCTTTGGGCCCAAGCGCGGTGAATAGATCGCCCAATCCCCTCAAGCGCACCAACACTGCCAAACACGAGTCGCCCGGAGCGATCGAGACGAAACGAAGAGAGGACTTCTCGAGTGTCCCACACACCCTGCCGCTCAGGCAGGATCGACTTTCTCAGATCATCGGGCAGACATGGCGTGCCAAAGTTGAAATAGGGCAGTTGAATCTGTTCCTGCCGTACCTCAGACCAAAGTCCCTTGCTATAAGCATCCGTCGCGACGACCACCCAGTCGGCCTCTACAGATCCGCTTTCGGTGCCGACTCTCCAGCGGAAACCATTCTGTTGCGCCATGACGGCCTCACTATGCGTAAATATCCTGGCTCCCATCGCAAGCGCGGCCCGCGCTAACCCTCGCACATAAGCCAATGGCTGTATGGTGCCGGCGCGCTTATCGAGCAGCGCGCCGGTGTAGTCGCCACCGCCTACTTTGCTGCGTGTTGCCTCCGCATTTAGCACCAGGACGGGCGCTCCACGCTTCTGCCACTGTTCGGCACGGGCCTCAACCTCCTCCAAGCCCTTACGTCCGACCGCACAATGCAAGGTGCCGGCACGTTCGACTTCACATTCGATGTGGTGCTTTTCGATGAGCTCGAATACCGTCTGCGGTCCGCGGCCGAGCTGTTCAAGTAACCGTTCTCCAAAAGGCGCGCGGAGCGCGGCCGGAAGCGACTCAGGCATGAGCCACATGCCCGCATTCACGAGTCCGACGTTCCGCCCGGACCCGCCGAATCCTATTTCAGACGCCTCCAAAAGCGCAACACGCGCTCCACCTTCAGCTAGATGAAGGGCCGCCGACAGCCCGGTATATCCACCGCCAATCACGACGATATCCGCTGCAATTTCATCAGTAAGTGGAGCAGTTTGTGGCGCTGGTGGCGCAGTCAGCACCCACAGTCCGTGTGATCGTCGATTGTTTCGCATCCGCCAATCCTCTTACAAGTAGCTTCTTGATCGACCCGAGCTCCAGCAGCCATCGTGAATACCGCTAAGTTCTGGCGGACCTCTCTAGTATCCAAGCGGACCTCCCTAGCTTCCAACACTGACGTGCCAGCGCCACACCGGCAGGCAAATCGCAGGCCAAAAGGGCAGTTCGTCATCACCCCGAAGATCAGGCCGAGCTACTAAGTTGTTGATCTGTTGAGGGCACGCGCAGCACCCACGCGGCGGTGCGCCGGAGCTCCGACTGCGCGAACAAAGCCAAAGCCCCTCGGCGCTTGCTCTGGAACGCGCCTTTGTGCGAGACAATGGGTCCCAAAAGGGCAGCAAGGGGACCACACCGTGAGAGCCTCTCTTGATGGCGAAATTCGCGACGGCCGCCATCATATGCAGATCCGGGTCTATTTCGAAGATACCGACTCCGGCCAGATTGTTTATCACGCAAATTTCTTGCGCTTCATGGAACGCGGCAGAACGAACTACTTGCGCCTGCTCGGAACGAATCAGCAAGCATTACTCAAAGAAGCCAAGAACGATGCGCCCGGTGTTGCCTTCGTTGTGCGCTCGATGACGATCGATTTTCTAAAACCGGCGGTCTTGGATGACATTCTTGACGTCGTCACAGTCCCGCAAGAGGTGAGGGGCGCGTCGATTGCCTTGCTGCAGGAATGCAGGCGTGGCGACGATCTCCTGGTCACAGCACGTGTACGGGTAGCGTTTATCTCAGCTGGAAAGGCGCAGCGCATCCCGAAGTCGCTGCGGCTCGCTATGGAAGGGCATAGATAAATCTGCCGCCTCATTCACGCGTTTGCCTTGCAGCGCTCCAACGAATTCAAGTCATCATGGCGGCGTAAGTTAAAGCAAATGGGCTGCGGCACACCCGGGGTGGCTCAATTGCACAGTCCAGCCGAATGAATCAGAAGCCGGCTAAGAACGAAAATAAATCGGACTTCGTCGGCCGCTTTGGTCACAGCGACCACAGCGAAACCCACGTCAAGGATGACTGGCCGATTGGCGACTGGCGCGGCTATCCCGGCGGCGCTGCCGTGGCGAACTTGCGCGATCGCATTTCGCGGCTCTTCTCAAATGGCGGCACCGTCTCCATTGCCCCATGCTCCATCTGGCTGACGGCAGCGAGGCGGATGGTTTCCGAGCTGCGCGCCAACGCTCGGTGCTCTTGCCACTCCGGATAAAAAATCATGGAAGAGGGCGGAACCGAGCGCGATCATTTTCGACGAGATGGTCAAGACGGTCCAGGAGCCGGCCCAATCGAAGGCGGCCGGCGGCCTCGTCCTTGGGTCTGAAAACATCAAAGGCACGTTTGTCGGATTCAGTAGAAGGTTCAATCTTTATGTTGTTTTCTGGAATGCGGATCAGCACGATCGAGCGATCGTCATTCACCGTCGCTCAAAGAGGATGGATATCGTCGCGGAAATGCCGCTTACGTTCGAGACCGCGCATCGGCTAGCGCTCTTTATGCCGCGTGCCGTGCCGACAACAACATTGCGCCGGATGCGCCGCCAATCGAATGAAGGGCCGCGCGGCCATTTTCGAAGTTGGTCCGGGCCTCCAATAGGCAAAACTGTTTCGTGGGGCGCCCACTTTATGTCAGCGAGTGCCATGATATCAGAATGGCAACCGGTGGCCTGTGGGCTGCCATACCTTACTTCACCGCTTGAACGCGCGAGGATAGTGCCGTGGTTAATGACGTAGAGCTTCTGATCTCGTATTTCGCGCTTTCGGGGCACGTTTACCCGCTGGGGGCCTGCTGAGGTCACTCCATTCCAATTCAAAGGCAGGGTCGAAGGGGCAGCGCGCGCGGGGTTCAACGGGTTCGGTCTTCACTACGAAGACACGATGGTCGCGCAAAGCAAGATTGGTTTTGCGGAAATGAGACGCATTCTTCAAGACAATGGCATCAAATATCTGAAGATTGAATTTCTGCTCGATTGGTACCGGACTGACGAGAAGCGAATGGAATCCGACAAATTCCGTCAGCAAACTGCTCGATGTCTCCGCCGAACTTGGAATGCGGGATATCAAGGTGGGCCCGGGATTCCAAGAAACGCATGCCGATGTGGCGCTCCGCCCATGGTGGCCGCCGTAAGGGGACACTTGGGAATGATCTGCAACGCAGAACCTAACGCAGCGTCCGGTTCACGCATTTCTTTCGGCACGAATGTTGTGACGCAGCTACAGCAATTCGCGCGCACGTTGTTAAGACGCATGAGGCTCGGGGCACTCAAGACATGAGAGTAGAAATGAAGAACTTCTTGCTTACGACTGTGAGCATTGTGGCGCTTGGCGCAATTGCGTCCGCATCCGGTGCAGACCTGGCTGCGCAGCCCGTCCAACCTCTCTAC
This sequence comes from Bradyrhizobium sp. U531, assembly GCF_051710265.1. Lineage (NCBI taxonomy): Bacteria > Pseudomonadati > Pseudomonadota > Alphaproteobacteria > Hyphomicrobiales > Nitrobacteraceae > Bradyrhizobium > Bradyrhizobium sp. U531. The sequence goes on along the minus strand of NZ_JASVEN010000015.1, from coordinate 31,524 downwards.
TCCAAAGCTCCGCCGCCTGTCGCGGCTGCAATTTACGACTGGAGCGGCCTCTACGTCGGTGTGAACGGCGGCTTGGGCTCAAGCTCGAATTGCTGGGACTACAATGGTCGCACCCCTGAGGGCTGTCATGATGCGACCGGCATTACCGTCGGCGGGCAGATCGGCTATCGATGGCAGATCGGCCAGATCGTGCTGGGCGTTGAAGGTCAGGGGAACTGGGCTGATCTGAGCGGATCCAACGTCAGCATTGCGTTCGGCGATGTCGACCAGAGCAAGATTGGTGCGTTCGGTACGATGACTGGGCAGATCGGTTATGCGCTCGACACCGTACTGTTTTACGCCAAGGGCGGCGTCGCAGTGGCGAGCAACACGTATCGAGTCAACTCCGCGGTCACGGGCGCGCAGTTCGCGGGCGCTGATAGCAGCCCTTGGGGTGCTACTGTGGGCGCCGGGATCGAAGTCGGTTTCGCGCCGAACTGGTCGGTAAGCGTCGAGTACGACCACTTGTTCATGCGGGATGCCGACGTGAACTTTGTCGTGGCTGCTGGTTCGCTGGGCGGCGACCGCATCCGCCAGGATTTCGATCTTGTGACTGCGCGGCTCAACTATAAGTTCGGCGGCCCGATTCTGCTCAAATATTGATCTGAAGTCGGACTGGTGAATCGAAGGCCCCGGCTAGACCGGGGCCTTTCAGGCATCGCGCGTGCGACGCGACTGGCGGGTGACCGGAAGTCAGGAACAGTTAGCGAAACCGCGGCGAGTTCATCTTCTGAGCTGAAGTTCTAAATCGATAAAGGACAGCGAGCATGTTCGTTTCATTCTTCCCTCGACCAAAGTTGTTCTTTGCGTCGTCAATTCTTTGGACGGCGTTGGCGATGGCGTTTTGGTATGTATTTGCCGGCAATCTCTTTCCAGCCCCGGAGAAGCCGGTCGGGCTTGCGACGTTCTGGTCGGCCTCGGCGCTGTGGTTTGATCTCTATTTTGCGCTGGCCGTTACGGTGTTCGCGGCGGCATGGATGTTATTTGCCCCGCATCCCTGGGCGACGTGGTCCATTCTTGGTTCGGCGCTGATCCTGTTCACCTCTTACTTTCAGGTCCAGGTCTCGGTCGCGATCAACAGCTGGTATGGACCGTTCTATGACATGATCCAGGCTGCGCTTTCGAAGTCGGCGCCGGTCACGGTCGAGCAGTTCTACAGCGAGTTGTCGACCTTTGCCGGCATAGCGCTCGTGGCCGTCGTGGTCGGCGTGATGACGCGATTCTTCGTCAGCCACTACATCTTCCGCTGGCGCACGGCGATGAACGATTTTTATGTGGCCAACTGGCCACGGCTGCGCACGATCGAAGGCGCCTCCCAGCGGATCCAGGAAGACACCATGCGCTTCGCCAGCACCATGGAAGGTCTAGGCGTCAATCTCATCAGCGCGGTGCTGACACTGTTGGCGTTCCTGCCGGTTCTGGTGAGGCTGTCCAGCAACGTCACGGAGCTGCCTCTGTTCGGCTCGATTGCCTATCCGCTGGTGTTCGCCGCGGTGATCTGGTCGATCCTGGGCACCGGCGTTCTCGCGCTTATCGGCATCCGCCTGCCCGGAATTGAATTTTTCAACCAGCGGGTCGAAGCGGCCTATCGCAAGGAGCTCGTGCTCGGCGAGGATGATACGGCGCGTGCCAATGCGCCGACATTGAGCGTGCTGTTTAGCGACATTCGCAGGAATTACTTCCGGCTCTATCTGAACTTCATGTACTTCAATATCGGCCGGATCGTCTATCTGCAGACTGACGTCATCTTTCCTTATCTGCTGCTTGCGCCCACAATCATCGCGGGCAGGATCACCCTCGGCGCGATGAACCAGATCCTCAACGCGTTCACGCAAGTACGAACCTCGTTTCAGTATCTCGTCAACTCCTGGAGCACGATCGTCGAACTGATCTCGATCTATCAGCGGCTGCGGAGCTTTGAGGCAAAGATCCACGGTGGGCCACTGCCGTCGATCGAGATAAGGAAGCCAGCCACATGATTCCTATAGCTATAGGGAGTTGACGGACACCTGACCTTCCGTTCCGCGTCAAACGGTCGCAACGCTGCTGAATTGCTTAAGTTGTGAGAAGGGGCACTCGAGAGAATGGCGCTCGGCGTGGAGAAACTTAGCAACTGCATATCGGAACCCCCGTGACGTGTTGTTGTGGATGACGGCTAGCGCGCTGTTGCAGCGCGCGGACTGAGGCAAAGGGGCGGCGGATGGCTGTAGGGGCCATTACAGCCGCGGCGGGTAAGCTACAAAGCAGCCGCGTCGCGTTCGACCTGCAGTCGAGCCAGCGGGTTCATGACACCGAAGACTTGCTCCGAGAAAACAGCCATGAATCTGATTTGCTCCTGGAAATGGGTTCTCAGAGTCCACACCGCCTAGCTCTACAAATAAGTACCAGCGTGTCGTAAGTTCGACAGTGTGAGTCAGACACGCCTCAACGGTGTTGTCCAGCGAGCAATCATAATTGTGTCACACATGGCACCGGACACTGACTGACTAGCCAGAACGACCATGCGGGATGTTTCAAACTTGATCCGCCTCCATGGAATACGGTGCTAAACAGGGGTAGGCATTACGTGGGGCGGCGAGCCCTTGTGACCGCCGGATGTGTTGGTGTCCATTCTGGTTCTGGCGGAACGGTAATCGAGCCCAGTGGCACCCAAGCTCGTTCTAGCGTCACTGGATCGCGCAGCTGGGCGAAAGTTTCGGTGCGAATATCGAGCCACTCGAACCAGCGATCCTGGACGGCGACAAGCTGGGCTGGCCGGAGCACGCCGAAATTATCTCGAAGAGAAATTCTTATCACCGTAAGCTCAACTGTGAACCGTGCCAGAAGAGTTCAAGATGATGTTGCGTCGTGTTTCAACTACCAGAACCGGGATTTGACAACTCTGAGCCTGGGGACCAATCCGTTTCCGCCGAGCCGGAGCTCTGGCCGTGAACATGACCGCCAGATTGAGCAGCGTGGATTCACAAGCGTGGCTCGCCGACTATAGCAACCGCGCCGCACATCCGGCTCAAAAGGCGCGACGAGCTCCTAAGCTGGAATTGGCGCGATCGGAACAAGCAATCCACTAAGGCTGCCCAATTCACGGCTCGGCGATCCTCACCAAATGCTTTACGAACTTTTGTTGATAGCGTCAGCAAGCGTCGACTTGAAAACCAAAGGACCTATCCGCAGGATGCTTTCTTAAGCCGTCATGCATCCAGAATGAGCGGAGCACGAACTGTCACATTACCGAAACCTAGCTCTTGTACTTGTAGGCTCGGCCGTCTCCCTTACTCCTCCCGCTCCCTGGAGCGAAGAAGGTTTATTCCGCACGGCTTTCCGGGGGCCACCGGCCAGGCGGGCCGGAGCCGAGGTCGGCCAGATCTCCGTTGTTTTTGGATTAGCGCCATGACACCGAAAACCAAACTATGCGCTTTGTTGCGAGGTGTTCTGGACGATGCGATCGGGATGGTGCCCGAAGCAAACCGGACGTCTTCGTTGAAGGCGTGCCTCGCCGAAAAGGTATTAGCTCTGGCCGCAAAAGGTCACTTGGATCCAACTGTCTTGACGCGTCTCGCGCTACGGAGTCTGCAGGAATCCTGTTGTGGTTGCTACGGGTGCGAACTGCAGAACCCCCTTCGAGGTGTGAAGGACCGAGAATGAACTCCAAACCTATTCCCCGCGCTCCGGCGTGGCTGACCGCCTGGGTTTCGGCGGGTTGCAAGGCGGCGCGAGATTAGAGGTCTGCCCGGCCATGGAGCTTGCGCCCGGCAGCGATGCCATCTGAGCGCGAGGGTTATGGCGTCCTGCCCGGAGAAACTCGGGTCAGTCCTGCTGTGGATGCCGCCTTGCTCCATCATGAGGTCGCCCGTGTCCGCGGCTTTCACTGACGTCATTGCGCCCCGCCCGCGGCACATATGGATTTCTCCTCTGTCCGCATCGGCGCTTGGCGCGCGATATCGGCGATGTCGGAGGGCAGGGTGCTCGCCTGCCCGGTTGCCGCTAGTAGCCGAAGCGGGCGAGGCCGAGTGATCCGAAAGATCGGACGGGCCGGTGAGATGTTGGAAAGCCGAGCTGCCTATCGTCCGGGTTCGCGACAGACGCGGATGAGCCGATCTATTATGTCCTCAACGCTTGCAGGCGGACTCTTGCCGTGGCCGCCTCAGCGGAGGCAGCTGTGTTCGACGATCTCGTCTGCCTCGATTGCGACGGCGATGCGCCGCTTACCCTGGCAAGGCGGCAGCCGCAAGCCAAGCAGTATCATTCCCGCGGCATCGACGCAGGTTCCGAGCTCGTCGCCCTTGCGACTACCCCTCTCCACGATTACGGCTGACTTTCGGTGTCGAGTGTGCTCAGCGCTGAGCCGGCGGTTCCCCGCGAAGTGCTGAGCTTGCCGTCCGGAGAAGGAGGGGTCGCAGGCCAGCGAAAGGGGCCGGGATCGCGCAGGCGGCGCTTGAATCTCACGTCGGAATTGCCTGAATGGCCGGGCTCTGAGCGGGCCATGCTTCCCTTCAAATGGCCCCGGCTAGGCCGGGGCCATCGACGCAACTAGGGATCAATATTTCAGGAGAATCGGACCGCCAAACTTATAGTTGACCCGTACCGTGATAAGATCGAGATCCTCGCGGATGCGATCGGCCCCACCAATGTTCCCGCTGAATTTCACCGTGCGGGGCTGGAAGAACAGGTGGTCGTACTCGAAGCCCACCGTCCAGTTCGGTGCGATGCCGTGCTCGAATCCGACCCCCAACACACCGCCCCAAAGAACGTCACTTTTCCTAGCGGCTCCTGCCACGGTCGAGCTGATCTGATGGATGTTGCTCGTGACTGCGGCGCCGCCTTTGCCGTAAAGTACGTTATTCCCAAAGGCATAACCAATCTGCCCCGTCATGAGACCGAACGCGTCAATCTTAGTCTGGTTGGTAGTATCGGAAAACGGGATGCTGTGATTGGACCCGGTCAAATCAGCCCAGTTGCCCTGGCCCTCAACACCCAGCACGATCTGGCCCATCTGCCATCGATAGCCGATCTGGAGACCCACGCTACCGCCTGTCGGATGATGACAGCCCTCGGGCTTGCTGCCAAGGTACTCCCAACAACTCTCGCCTGAGCTCAGACCACCGTTCACGCCGAAATAGTAAGCACTCCAATCGTAGATTGCAGCCGCGACAGGTCCCGGAGCGGTGGTGTAGAGAGGCCTGATGGGTTGCGCAGGCAGATCAGCACTGAATGCGGGGGCCACCGCAGCAAGCGCCACCGTACTGACTGTCATAAGCAACAAGTTCTTCATTTCTATTCCCATGTCTTGAGTGCCCCCGAGCCTGCTGCGTCTTAACAACGTGCACGCAAATTGCTGTAACTGCATCGCAACATTGGCGCTGGAAGAAATGCGTGAAACAAACGCCGCGTCAGGTTGCGGCGTTGCAGATATTTCCAACTCCTTGACATGCCCCTTCGCTTGCGAGCGTAGATCAGCGCGGTGTCCTGCCTCTCGCGCACCCGACAGCTTGACGGCATGCTCCACCTCGCGACGTAGTAGCGTGGTAGGTCGACGGGGCGCCCGGTAAGTGCGTGTTCCAGCCGTTCGTGATCACGGAGTCCAAGCCATCGTGATCGCCCATTCCAGAGCATCGTGATCACCGTTTCCAGCCGATCGTGATCGCTATTTCAGCGATTGCGATCGGGGTAACCAGGAGGCGCGCACCGCTGACAGTCTGCAACCCGGCTACCTTGGTCTTTTGCCTAACTCCGACTGCTTCAGCTATGCGAACGCTACAAGCAATGGGCCGGCCCCCTCAAGCCCATCCTGTCCCCAGGTCCATGTCGCCGGCGAGAAGCTGTTCGTCGACTATTCCGGCCAGACCATGGAGCTGGGTTGACGGAGTACGATACACGCCAGTCCTGCTCCGGCTCCGCGGATGAAACCGTCAATGCAGGAGCGATCGGTTGGGCTTTCGGTCAGGGGCGGCGCCGACGGAGCAACGAACCTGGAAACTCTCACGCAAATAACCGCACACGTTCTTAATGTGGGTCAGTGGTGTGAGGTCCGCGATAGGATCTCCCGAAATCAGGCTCATAAGTGCCGCGGTTTTCGCCCATGCCACAAGTACGGGTCCGATTAGGTTGTGGGCGCGTCCGCTCCGCGGACGGGGCTCTATGAGCCAGCTTGCCGAGCCATGCTGTCTCGGCCTTTCGGATCACGATGCCTCGCGCAAGCCATAAAGTGCTCCTCGCCGGGGGCACTCGGAAAACGGGCTCGCCTGTGGCGAGCGTTATTACGGCCCCGTTCCCGCGTGCCGCTCAAACACCGGTGTTGTCGCTGCACTCGTCCCGCATGCCCCTTCGGGCCGCTATGCTCGCGGCCGGGCTGACATTTCTCTCGAGGCGAGCTAGGTGAACACTGAAGCTGATCCCGAAGGCGCTGCGGCTCGCCATGAAAGGGACGTAGAAAAATCTGCGCTTGTTCACGCTACCGCCCTCCAGCGCCCCAACGAAATCAAGCAGTTGGTATTCTGTTGCGATATCGTCAAATCCGAGTTTTCCGGCATCGTCTATCACGCCAATTATCTGCGCTACATGGAGCGTGGACGCACCAATCATCTGCGCTTGATGGGCGCCGAGCAGCAGGCGCTGTTCGAGCAGGCTGAGACGGAAGGCACGGGCTTTGCTTTCGTGGTGCGCTCGATGCATCTGGACTTCCTCAAGCCCGCGCGGATGGACGACGTGCTCGACGTCGTGACCTGGCCGGTCGCGGTGAAGGGCGCCTCGATCATGCTGGCGCAGGAGGTGCGGCGCGGCGACGACGTGCTGGTGAAGGCCGAGGTCCGCGTCGCCTTCATCAGCGGCGGCCGCGCGCAACCGATCCCGAAATCAATCCGCGCGCTGATGAAGGCCGATCTGATTTCCTGATCGCCCGATAAGCGATGGCCTCTCGACTCGGCGGCGTGCGGCGATAGATTGCGGCTCCGCCAACCGATGAGGCCATCATGTCGCGCCCGCCGCTTCCGCCCTTCACCCGTGAGACCGCCGCGCAAAAGGCGCGCATGGCCGAGGACGCCTGGAATTCACGCGATCCGGTGCGCGTCTCGCTCGCCTATACCGAGGACAGCCGCTGGCGCAATCGTTCGGAAGTGCTCCAGGGGCGCGAAGCCATCGTCGCGTTTCTCACCCGCAAATGGGAGAAAGAGCAGGACTACCGCCTGATCAAGGACCTCTGGGCCTTCGACGAGAACCGCATCGCCGTGCGCTTCCAGTACGAATGGCACGATGGAAACGGCCAGTGGTATCGCTCCTACGGCAACGAGCAGTGGGAGTTCGACGAGCACGGCCTGATGAAGCGGCGCGAGGCGTCGATCAACGACATCGCGATCGCCGAGACGGACCGCCGCTTTCATTGGGCGGCGCCCGGGCCGCGTCCGGCGGATGTGCCGGGTTTGGGGACGGAGCCGTTCTGAAGTTCGCAAGATAGCGCAGCGCGCACACTGCACCCTCTCCCCCTGTGGGAGAGGGTGGCTTCGCGAAGCGAAGACGGGTGAGGGGTATCTCTCCGCGAGTCCAATCTCACTTGAATCCGATGAGAGATACCCCTCATCCGGCGCTTCGCGCCACCTTCTCCCACAAGGGGCGAAGGGAAGACTTCGTGCCACGAATGCTGTGGACTAAGGCGCTGTCCGCCTCGCCAAGAATCTCGTGATCGCCCCGCCGAGCTTTGCGCTGTCCATCGGCTTCGCCAGCGAGGCCCTTGCCGTCGCCACGACATCATCCGGCGCCTTGCCGTCGCGCAGCTCGCAGCACACTTGCGCGAAGCCGAGGTCGAATTCCGGGTGCGGCTGCACGGTGAGCGTTGCGCCGTTGGCATAGAGCAGGCCGGCATGGGGCGTGAATTCGGACGACAGGATCGTCAGCGCGTCGTTCGGGGGCTCGATCACCTGGTCCTGATGCGAGGCGGCGAGGGCGACCTCTTCGCCGTCGACGACGCCGTTCTCCGGCAGCACCTGATAGACGTGCCGGCCGATGCCCCAGCCCTTCTCCGATTGGCGCACGGTGCCGCCGAGCGCCTGCGCGATCAGCTGATGGCCGAAGCAGATTCCGACCATCGGTGTCTTGTTGGCGTAGGCGGTGCGTACGAAATTTTCCAGGGGCGCGATCCAGTCGAGCCCGTCATAGACGCCGGCGGCCGCGCCGGTGATCAGCACCGCCTCGAGCTTGCCCGGATCGGGGAGGGGATCGCCGTTGGGGATGCTGACGATTTCGACGGTGGCCGCCGGATCCTCGGCGCGTACCATGCGCTCGAACATGTCGGGAAAAGAGCCGTGGCGCTCGCGATACTCTTTGGGAACGAGCCCGGTCTCGATGATGGTGATGCGTGCCATGTGACCTGCTTCGGTTGCGTCGCTATAACACTGCGCCTTTGGCGTTCTCGTCAACCGCCTCCAAGCGCACGCGCCGTTTTAATCCTCGAAGGTTTCGAGTGCCTTGCGCATGGTCTCCACGAGGTCGAGCGCCACCGGCGACGGACTGCGCTGCGCCGGGAAGACGGCGGAGAACTCGAACTCGATGCGCGGCAGGAAGCGGCGCGCGACCACGCCGCGGGTGGCGAATTCCCTGGCGGTAAAGGGATCGCAGATCGCAACGCCAAGCCCCGAAGAGACCATGCCGCACATGATCTCCGACAAGGTGGTTTCGACCCGGAGCACGCGGCGGACCTCGTGGCGATTGAAGACCTGGTCGACGAGGTGCCGGCTCGATGATCCCGCCGACAGCGAGATGAACGTCTCGCCCTCGAAATCGTGGGGCTCCAGCACCTCCTTTTCCGCGAGACGATGACCGGTCGGCAGCACCGCGACGCGCGCAGGCGCAGGCAGTCGCAGGCTCGGCAGGCCGGAATGGGCGATCGGCACCTCGGCAAAGCCGATGTCGCATTGATTGTTCAGCACCCAGTCGACCACGATCGGCGAGATCACGCCGAAGAAGGCGAGGTTGAGGTTCGGCCGCTCCTGCAGGAAGTGCCCGGCGAGGCGCGGCAAATAGCCGTTCGCCAGCGCCGGCAGCGCCGCGATGCGCAGCGAGCCGGTGCGGCGGCCGCGGATTTCCTCGGCCGCGGCCGTGATGCGCTCGAGGCCGACGAAGGAACGCTCGACCTCGGTGTAAAGCGCCATTGCCGCCGCGGTCGGCACTAGGCCGGTGCCGCGCCGCTCGAACAGCGTCATCTTCAGCAGGGCCTGAAGGTCGCGCAGCAGCCGGCTCACCGCCGGTTGCGTCACCACCATCAGCTTCGCCGCCTCGGTGACGCTGCCGGTCAACATCATCGCGCGGAAGGCCTCTACCTGCCGCGAATTGATCCGCGCCATGGCGAAATCCAATCATAACATTTTGACATGCAAAGGGTGCCATTATTCATTGGACGATGGAAGTATAGGTCTGCGATCTTTTTCATCAGAGCTGGAGCCAGCCCGCTTTTTCGGCAGATTGGAGGGGTTCAAACCTCCAAATCGCGCGAAAACCCGCCAAACAGGGGCCGGAGCCCTGTGAGGTCAGGGAATCGCGCGGAAGGAAATGCGGAAGGCGCCCCAGCCGGAGATTTGTCGGCACGTCACCTCATCCCGGTATGGAGATCGGTCCACATGAAGACTTTCCGCCTTCTGACCGCGGTCAGCATCGCAGCGCTGATCGCCGCCCCGTCGGTTGCTTCGGCCCAGCAAAAGACACTCTATGTCGCCGGCTATGGCGGCTCGTTCGAGAAGACCATCCGCGACGAGGTGATCCCGGCTTTCGAGAAGGAGAACGGCGTCAAGGTCGAGTACGTCGCCGGCAATTCCACCGACACGCTGGCCAAGCTGCAGGCGCAGAAGGGCAACCAGCAGATCGACGTCGCCATCGTCGATGACGGCCCGATGTACCAGGCGATCCAGCTCGGCTTCTGCGGCAAGCTCGACGGTCTGCCCGCCGATCTCTACGACGCCGCGCGCTTCAAGGACGATCGCGCCGTCGCCATCGGCATCGTCGCCACCGGCCTGATGTACAACACCAAGGTGTTCGCCGAGAAAGGCTGGGCGCCGCCGACCTCGTGGAACGACCTGAAGGACAAGAAATACGCCAAACAGCTCGTGATCCCGCCGATCAACAACACCTACGGGCTCGAAGCGCTGGTGATGCTGTCGAAGATGAACGGCGGCGGCGAGACCAATGTCGATTCCGGCTTCAAGATTTTCAAGGAAGAGATCAATCCAAACGTGCTCGCCTATGAGCCGTCGCCAGGCAAGATGACCGAGCTGTTCCAGTCCGGTCAGGCCGTGCTCGCGGTGTGGGGCACCGGCCGCGTGCAGAGCTTTGCCAATACCGGCTTCCCCGTCGACTTCGTCTACCCCAAGGAAGGCGCAGCGACCCTGCTGACGACGGCGTGTCCGATCAACAAGCCCAATGCCTCGCCGCTCGCGTCCAGCTTCGCGAAGATGCTGCTCGACCCGAAGATCCAGCTCGTGATGCTGAAGGACTACGGCTACGGCCCGGTGCTGAAATCGCTGGTGATCCCGCCCGAGCTCGGCAAGATGGCACCGATCGGCGAGCGCGCGGCCAAGCTCTATAATCCGGACTGGACCGTCATCAACGAGAAGCGCGAGGAGTGGACCAAGCGCTGGAATCGCGAGGTCGAGCGCTGATCTAGACGTTCGCGGAGACAGCGCATGGCCTATCTCGAGCTCGACCGGGTCGCAAAGCAGTTCGGCGCGCAAACCGTGGTCGACGACTTCAGCCTGTCGGTGGGGAAGGGGGAGTTCATCTCCTTCCTCGGCCCCTCCGGCTGCGGCAAGACCACGACCTTGCAGATGATCGCGGGCTTCCTCGATCCCTCGCGCGGCGCGATCCGCCTCGAGGGCAAGGACCTCACCGCGATCCATCCGGCCAAGCGTGGCCTTGGCATCGTGTTCCAGAGCTACGCGCTGTTTCCTCACATGACGGCGGCGGAGAACGTGGCCTTCGGCCTCGAGATGCGTGGTGTGGCGCGCGCCGAAAAGGCCGAGCGCGTCCGAGCCGCGCTCGCGATGGTCGGCCTCGCCGGCTTTGAGGACCGCCATCCCCGCCGCATGTCCGGCGGTCAGCAACAGCGCGTGGCGCTGGCCCGCGCGCTGGTGATCAAGCCGAGCGTGCTCTTGCTCGACGAGCCCTTGTCCAACCTCGACGCCAAGCTGCGCGAGGAGATGCAGATCGAGCTGCGCCAGATCCAGCGCACCATCGGCACCACCACGATCCTCGTCACCCACGACCAGAACGAGGCGATGTCGCTGTCGGACCGCATCGTGGTGATGAGCCAGGGCAAGATCGAGCAGATCGGCACGCCGCAGGAGACTTATGAGAAGCCGGCTTCGGCCTTCGTCTCGCAGTTTCTGGGCAAGACCAACGATTTCGCCGGCGCGATCGACCGGACCGTCACGCCGGCGCAACTGGCGGCGGGCTCATGGAGCGCGCCGGCGCCGGCAGGGCTGAATGGGCCCGTCACCGTCAGCATTCGCCCCGAGCGCATCGGCTTCGGCGATGCCGGCCTCGGCGCCAAGATCGTCACGCGCATCTTCCAGGGCAATCATTGGTTGTTCCAATGCGACAGCGAATGCGGCCCGGCGATCGTGATCCGCCAGAATGACGGCACGACGCAGCCGGCCGAAGGCGAGGCGGTTCGCCTCACCTGGCAACCCCAGGACATGAGCGTGCGCGCGAGGGCCGGCGCATGAGCGCGGCCGCCGAGGAGCGCAGCGTACGGACACCCTGGGCTATGTCCGCGCCCGCCTTGATGCTGTTCGTCGGCGTGCTGCTGATTCCGCTCGCGATGACCGTGATGCTGTCGTTTCACGATTGGGGCCAGTACAAGGGCATCGAACCGGTCTTCATCCTCAAGAACTGGCACGAGATCGCGACCGATCCCTATTACGCCGAAATGTTCTGGCGGACCTTTCGCATCGCGATCCTGACCACGCTGCTCACCGCGCTACTCGGTGCACCGGAGGCCTACATCCTCAACCGCATGAGCGGCCGCTGGAAGAGCTTCTTCCTGCTCGTCATCCTCGGGCCGCTGCTGATCTCCGTCGTCGCGCGCACGCTCGGCTGGGCGCTGCTGTTCGGCGGCAACAACGGTCTCGTCAACAAGCTGCTGATGTCACTCGGGGTGATGCGCTCCCCCATCCCCTTCATGTTCACCGAAACCGGCATGGTCGTCGCGCTCGCGCATGTCATGATGCCGTTCATGGTGCTGTCGGTGTGGGCGGCGCTGCAGCGGCTCGATCCGCAGATCGAGAACGCCGCGATGTCGCTGGGTGCTGGACCCGTGACCATCATCCGCCGCATCATCATGCCGCAGATCATGCCGGGCGTGCTGTCGGGCGCGATCATCGTGTTCTCGCTCTCGGCCAGCGCCTTTGCGACGCCGGCGATCATCGGCGGCCGCCGGCTCAAGGTCGCGGCGACGCTGGCCTATGACGAATTCCTCAATACGCTGAACTGGCCGCTCGGCGCCGCCGTCGCGACGCTGCTGCTGGCCGCGCTGGTGCTGATTGTCGTCGGCAGCAACGCGCTGATCGAGCGGCGCTATGCGGAGGTGTTCCGATGAGACGGAACGGCCCGCTGGCGCTGATCTTCCACACCATCTTCGTCATCGTGATGGTAGCGCCGATCCTGGTGGTATGCCTCGTCGCCTTCACGCCCGAAGGTTTCCTGTCGCTGCCGACCAACGGCTTCTCGTTGCGCTGGTTCAGGGCCATCGCGAATTACCCTGAATTCATCCACGCCTTCTGGGTCAGCCTCGGCCTCGGTGCGCTGTCATCCTTTGTCGCGCTGCTGTTCGCGGTGCCGGCGGCGCTGGCGATCGCGCGCCATCGCTTCCGCGGCCGCGACGCGCTGGCGGCGCTGTTCCTGTCGCCGCTGATGATCCCGCATGTGGTGCTCGGCATCGCTTTCCTGCGCTTCTTCACCTCGGTCGGCCTCGGCGGCAGCTTTGCCGCGCTGATCATCGCGCACGTCATTATCGTGTTTCCGTTCGCGCTGCGGCTGACGCTGGCGGCGGCGACCGGCATGGACCGCACGGTCGAGATGGCCGCGGTCTCGCTCGGCGCCGGCGGCTGGACGCTGTTCCGCCGCGTGACCCTGCCTCTGATCCTGCCCGGCGTCATCAGCGGCTGGGCGCTCGCCTTCATCCAGTCCTTCGACGATCTCACCATGACCGTCTTCCTCGCGGCGCCCGGCACCGAGACGTTGCCGGTGCGCATGTTCCTTTATATCCAGGACAACATCGATCCGCTGGTGACGTCGGTCTCGGCCTGCGTGATCGCTGTGACCATGACCGCCCTCATTCTGCTCGACCGCTTCTACGGGCTCGACCGCGTGCTCGCCGGCAAGGGCGATAGCGGACGATAGGAGAACCTATGGCCAAAGATTACGACGTCGCCGTGGTCGGCGGCGGATTGCTCGGCTCCGCCATTGCCTGGGGCCTCGGCCGACTCGGCAAGAGCGTGGCCGTGCTCGACGAAGGTGACATCACCAAGCGCGCCTCGCGCGCGAACTTTGCGCTGGTCTGGGTCCAGAGCAAGGGGCTCGGCATGCCCGCTTATACGGTGTGGACCGTGCAGGCCTCGCAGGCGTGGGGCCGGCTCGCTTCGGAGCTGAAGCAGCAGACCGGGCTCGACGTCAGCCTGCAGCAGAACGGCGGCTTTCATCTCACGCTCGGCGACGACGAGTTCGGCCAGCGCACCGAGCTGGTCAAGCGCATGCACAACCAGACCGGCGCTGCCGACTACAAGATGGAGATGCTGTCGGCGTCGGAGGTGAAGAAGTCGCTGCCGCTGATCGGCCCCGAAGTGTCCGGCGGCAGCTATTGCCCGCTCGACGGTCACGTCAATTCGCTGCGCACCTTCCGCGCCTTCCACACCGGCTTCAAAGCGTTCGGCATCGACTATCTCCCGGAGCGGCCGGTCTCGGCGATCAGCAAGAACGGCGGCGAATTCTGCCTGACCACGCCGAAGGGCGAGCTGCGCGCCGCCAAGATCGTGCTCGCCGCCGGCAATGCCAACCAGACGCTGGCGCCGATGGTCGGCCTCTTCGCGCCGATGGGCCCGACCCGCGGCCAGATCGTGGTGACCGAGCGCACCATGCCGTTCCTGCCGCATCCGCTGACCACGATCCGCCAGACCGACGAGGGCACGGTGATGATCGGCGACAGCAAGGAGGACGAGCTGGACGATCGCGCGCTGAAGCATTCGATCAGCGCCGTCATGACCGATCGCGCGCAGCGCATGTTCCCGCATCTGTCGCGGCTCAACGTGGTCAGGAGCTGGGCCGGCATCCGCGTCATGCCGCAGGACGGCTTTCCGATCTACGACCAGTCGGAGACGCATCCCGGCGCCTTCGTCGCCTGCTGCCATTCCGGCGTGACGCTCGCCTCCAACCACGCCTTCGAGATCGCGCGCATGGTCGCGCAGGGCGCGCTCGAGCCCGAACTGGTCGGAGCGTTCTCCGCCAGCCGCTTCGGCGGCGCGGGCGCGGCGAACAACAGCGGCTATTAGAGATTTTGAGGAAGCCAAGATGTTCAAACGATCCGAACAGGACAAGCGACCGCAGGTGCAGATCTTCGTCGACGGCGTGTCCGTCGCGGCGCGTCAGGGCGACACCGTCTCCGCCGCGCTGCTGGCCTCCGGCGTCGACGCGCGGCGCTCGACGGCGGTGAGCGGCGCGCCGCGCCTGCCTTACTGCATGATGGGCGTGTGCTTCGATTGCCTCGTCACCATCGACGGCGTCGGCAACCGCCAGGGCTGCCTCGTGCCCGTCGCCGAGGGCATGCAGGTCGAAATCCAGAAGGGCAAGCGGGAGATCGGACGATGAGCGTGGCTCCCAAGCGCGAAGATTACGACGTCGTGGTGATCGGCGCGGGGCCCGCGGGCCTCGCCGCTGCTGCGGCCTCCGCCGAAGCCGGTCTCACGACGCTGATGCTCGACGAGAATATCGGCCCCGGCGGCCAGGTGTTCCGCGCCATCTCGTCGACGCCCGTGACCGACCGCGATCAGCTCGGCGCGGACTATTGGGTCGGCGCCGATCTCGTGCAGGCGCTGCGGGCGGGCAATGCCGAGGTGATCCACCGCGCCACAGTCTGGAGCCTCGACCGCAATCTCGACATCGCCATCTCGATCGGTGGCGCCTCGGCCTTCGTCAAGGCGAAGCGCGTGATCCTCGCGACCGGCGCGCTGGAGCGGCCGTTCCCGATTCCCGGCTGGACATTGCCGGGCGTGATGACCGCAGGCGCAGCGCAGACGATGTTGAAATCCTCGGCTCTGGTGCCCGACGGGCGCACGGTGATCGCGGGGCAGGGGCCGCTGCTCTGGCTGCTCGCCGCGCAGATCCTGCGCCTCGGCGGCCGCATCGACCGCATCCTCGACACCACCGAGCGCGGCAATTATTTCACCGCGCTGCCGCACGCCTTCGCCTTCCTGACCTCGCCCTATTTCGCCAAGGGCCTGTCGATGATGCGTGAGGTCAAGGCCAAGGTGCAAATCGTCTCCGGCGTTACCGAGCTTGCGGCTTCCGGCGACGGCCAGCTCGCCAGCGTCAGCTATGTCGCCGGCGGCAAGCGCGAGACCATTTCAGCGGATCTGTTGCTGCTGCATCAGGGCGTCGTACCCAACGTCAACCTGGCGATGGCGGCAGGCGTCGAGCATCGCTGGGATGATCTGCAACTGTGCTGGTCGCCGGTGCTGGATGCGAGCGGCAATTCTTCCGTTCCCGGCATTGCGATCGCCGGCGACGGCGCGGGCATTGGCGGCGCGAATGCCGCCGTGGTGCGCGGCCGCATCGCGGCGCGTGCGGCGGTGGAGGCGCTGGCGCCCGCGGCTGCCGCAAAGCTGCCCGCAATGGCGACGCTCCGTTCCGATCTTGCCAAGGCCGAGCGTGGGCGCGTCTTCCTCGACACGCTGTTCCGCCCCGCGCCGCAGTTCCGGATTCCCTCGGGCGATACCATCGTCTGTCGCTGCGAAGAGGTGACTGCCAAGGACGTGCTCGATTCCGTCGCGATCGGCGCGACCGGGCCGAACCAGCTCAAGGCCTATCGCCGCACCGGCATGGGGCCGTGCCAGGGCCGGCTCTGCGGCCTCACCGTCACCGAGCTGATGGCGCAGGCGCGTGGCAAGTCTCCGCAGGAGATCGGTTACTACCGGCTGCGCGCGCCGGTGAAGCCGATCACGCTCGCCGAGCTCGCCGCCGTTCCCAAGAGCGAGGCCGACGTCAAGGCCGTGGTGCGCGGATGACTGTGAACGTGGATGCGATCGTCATTGGCGGCGGCATCCACGGATGCTCGACCACGCTGCATCTGTGCCTCGCCGGCCTGAAGCCCGTGCTGATCGAGAAGGACTATGCCGGCCGCCACGCGTCGGGCGTCAATGCCGGCGGCGTCCGCCAGCTGGCGCGGCACATCCCCGAGATCCCGCTCTCGATCCGTTCGATGGGGATCTGGGAGAGGATCAACGATCTCCTCGACGACGATTGCAGCTTTGAAAGCTACGGCCAGGTGCTGGTCGCCGAGAACGAGGAGGAGCTCGCCGTCTGCCGCGTGCGCGTCGCCGAGCTCAACGCACTCGGCTTCACCCATGAGGAGCTGATCGACGCGACCGAGCTGCGCAGGCTGGTACCGGCGGTCGCCGAGACCTGTCCCGGCGGCGTGGTCTCGCGCCGCGACGGTGCGGCCAATCCCGCGCAGACGACGACGGCGTTCCGGCGCAAGGCCCAGCAGCTTGGCGCCACCGTGCGCGAAGGCGTTGCCGCCACGAATGTCCGCTACGGCGATGGCCTCTGGTCTGTCGATGTCGGTGCCGAGAGCTTTGCCGCGCCGGTCCTTGTCAACGCCGCCGGCGCCTGGGCCGGCAGGATCGCGGCCGATCTCGGCGAGCCCGTGCCGGTCGAGACCGTGGCGCCGATGCTGATGATCACCTCGCGCGTGCCGCACTTCATCGATCCCGTCGTGATCCTGC
Source organism: Bradyrhizobium sp. U531 (assembly GCF_051710265.1). Classification (NCBI taxonomy): domain Bacteria; kingdom Pseudomonadati; phylum Pseudomonadota; class Alphaproteobacteria; order Hyphomicrobiales; family Nitrobacteraceae; genus Bradyrhizobium; species Bradyrhizobium sp. U531. Next base: position 14,512 of record NZ_JASVEN010000015.1, on the reverse strand, counting down.
GCGGCCGGAAGCTGTCCTTCAAGCAGTTCAAGAACGGTACCGTGCTGATCGGCGGCGGCCATCTGGCCACGCCCTATCAGGACCGCAACGAGACGGTGCTGGACTGGAAGAGCCTTGCGACCAGCGCGCAGACCGTGTTCGAGCTGTTCCCGGTCATGCGCAGCGCCACCATCGTGCGCGCCTGGGCCGGCATCGAGGCCAAGATGAAGGACGACATTCCCGTGTTTGGGCCGAGCAGCCGGCACAAGGGGCTCTATCACCAGTTCGGCTTCTCGCTGCACGGCTTCCAGCTCGGCCCCGGCGCCGGCGCCGTGATGGCGGAGCTGATCGTCAACGGTGGCAGCCAGACCCGCGTCAGCGATCTCGGCATCGACCGCTTCCACCCTTCAACGCTCTAACCCCAAGAGGACATCATGAGCATCACCCGCAAAATCCGCACGCCCATTCAGCACCGCGCCGTCGAGGCCAACGGCTTCGTCTTCATCGGCGGCACCATCGCCGACGACATCAAGGGCTCGATGGGCGATCAAACCCGCAACATCCTCGGCAAGATCGCCGGCTACCTGAAGGAAGCCGGCACCGACAAGTCGCGCGTCGTCAGCTCCTCGATCTTCGTGACCGATCTCTCCAAGAAGAACGAGATGGACCCGGTCTGGACCGAGTTCTTCGGCGACAACCTGCCGACCCGCGCCACCGTCGGCGTCGCCGATCTCGGCGGCGCGCTGATCGAAGTGGTGGTCACCGCGCTCAAAGCCTGATCGCTGAGACAGCGAGGGACGTCAGCGCAACCGCGCTGCCGTCCCCGCGACCTTGATCTCGCCCGATTGCGCGATTAGGAAGAGGCTTCCTCAATCAGGATATTCGAAAGCCATGGATTTCACCCCGGTCGCAAAGCCCATCCGCATTGCTCACAGGGAATTCCATGCCTGCTTCAATCATCCTGTCGAACCTGTCGCTGTCCACGCCTGACGGCCGTTCTCTCTTCTCCAACGTCGATCTGACATTCGCGGCCGAGCGGACCGGCCTCGTCGGCCGCAACGGCGTCGGGAAGACCACGCTGCTTGCTGCGATCTCGGGGCACCATCTTCCCCAGTCCGGACGCTTCATGGTCAACGGCAGCATCGGCTTGCTGCGCCAGGACGTGCAATTGGCTGCAGGGGCGACCGTGGCCGATCTGTTCGGCGTACGGCCGGCCCTCGCGCTGCTGCGACGTGCCGAGCGGGGCGAGGCCTCGGCCGACGAACTTGCGGACGTGGACTGGACGCTCGAAGCGCGGCTCGAGGCGGCGCTGGCGCGCCTTGGCTTCGATCCGTCTCCCGACACGGAGCTGTCGTGCCTGTCCGGTGGCCAGATTACGCGGGTCCGGCTTGCTGCGCTGATCTTCGCTGGGCCCGACTTCCTGCTGCTGGACGAGCCCACCAACAATCTCGATCGGCACGGACGCAAGGCCGTCATCGATCTGCTGGCGGCGTGGCGCGGCGGCGCGATCGTGGTTAGCCACGACCGGGAGCTGCTCGACACCATGGATGCGATCGTCGAGCTGACGTCACTGAGCGCGGCACGATACGGCGGCAACTGGAGCAGCTATCGCGCGCACAAGGCCGTCGAGCTCGCGGCCGTCAGGCACGATCTCGCCCATGCCGAGAAACGCCTGTCCGAAATCGACGGAAAGACGCAGGAGGCCGCGGAGAGGAAGGCGCGCAAGGACAGCGGCGGCCGGAACAAACGCGCCAAGGGCGACATGCCGCGCATCCTGGCCGGCGCGCGCAAGGATCGCAGCGAGGACACCGGCGGCAAGACCGCGCAGATCGCCGAGCGCCGGCGGGCAGAGGCGCTCGAGGCCGTCGATGCGGCACGCCGGCGCGTCGAGATCCTTCAGCCGCTGTCGGTGAAGCTGCCCGCAACGAACCTGCCGGCGGGCAGGGAGGTGGTCTCGTTCGACGGCGTCAGCGCGGGCTATCGGCCGGAGCGACCGATCCTGCGCAATCTGTCGCTTGCGATCGTCGGCCCGGAGCGGGTCGCGCTGGTCGGGCCGAACGGCTCGGGTAAGACCACGCTGCTGAAGCTGATCGCGGGCGAGCTGCATCCGTTCTCTGGCACCGTGCGGGTCCGGCCGGATTTCGCGCTGTTCGACCAGAAGGTCAGCCTGCTCGATCCCGCGCTCTCAATCCTGGAGAATTTTCGGCGCCTCAATCCGAAGGCAGATGCGAACGCGTGCCACGCCGCGCTGGCAAGGTTCATGTTTCGCGCCGATGCAGCCTTGCAGATGGCCGGAAGCCTGAGTGGCGGGCAGATGTTTCGCGCCGGGCTTGCCTGTGTGCTCGGTGGGCAGACGCCCCCGTCACTGCTGATCCTGGACGAGCCGACCAATCATCTCGACGTCGCATCCATCGAAGCCGTCGAGGCCGGCTTGCGGGCCTATGACGGCGCGCTGCTGGTCGTCAGTCATGACGAAGCGTTCCTGGAAGCGATCGGGATGACGCGGCGGATCGGGCTTGCCGCCGGCGCGCTGCACAATGGCGGGACCATCTGATCCCGCCCGGCCATTTGGATATGGCAGTGATTTTCAAAAACCCGACGCCCTGCCCCCAGCGCGTCGGGTGGATAAAATGAGTATCAATCCGTGATCCCAACGCGATTGTTGTGACGCGTACGGCATCATTTTACTACTCCGGGAAACTACCGCGTTGGAACCAGGCGGTCGTCCTCGCGCGCGCGGCTATGAGGCCACGCTTCCACCCGGTTCCAGAGCTTCGCCCATCTCCAGCGGATGCGCCATGGTCTCGTGCAGCGCCTCGCGATCGAGCTCGCCTTCGGAGATGCTGATGACGACACAGGCAACGCCGTTGCCGATCAAATTGGTCAGCGCGCGGCACTCGCTCATGAACTTGTCGATGCCGACCAGGATCGCGATCGACTGGATCGGGATGTCGGGCACGATCGAGAGCGTCGCGGCGAGCGTGATGAAGCCGGCGCCGGTGACGCCCGAGGCGCCTTTCGAGGTGATCATGGCAATGCCGAGAATGCCGAGCTCCTGCCAGATGGTCAGATGGGTGTTGGTCGCCTGCGCCAGGAACAGCGTCGCCAACGTCATGTAGATGTTGGTGCCGTCGAGGTTGAAGCTGTAGCCGGTCGGGATCACGAGGCCGACCACGGAGCGCGAGGCGCCGAGATGCTCCATCTTCTGGATCATCTGCGGCAGCACCGTCTCCGACGACGAGGTGCCGAGCACGATCAGGAGCTCGTCCTTGATGTAGGCGATGAAGCGCAGGATCGAGAAGCCGGCGAGCCGCGCGATCGCACCCAGCACGACCAGCACGAACAGGATGCTGGTGAGATAGAACGTGCCGATCAGGGCGGCGAGGTTGAGCAGCGAGCCGAGGCCGTAGGCACCGACCGTGAACGCCATCGCGCCGAACGCGCCGATCGGCGCCACGCGCACGATGATGCGGATGATGCCGAAGAACATCTTCGCCGCCTTGTCGATCGCATCCGCGATGGGCTCGCCCGCTTTGCCGAGGAAGGCGATGGCGAAACCGGACAGGATCGAGATCAACAGCACCTGGAGCAGGTCGCCGCGCGCGATCGCGCCCAGATAGCTGTCGGGGATGATCGCCATCAGATGGGCGACGATGCCTTCTTCCTTGGCCTTGGTGACGTAGGTCGCCACCGATTTCGGGTCGATCGTGGCGGGGTCGATGTTGAAACCGTGGCCCGGCTGGAGGATTTCGCCGACCAAAAGGCCCACCGCGAGCGCGACGGTCGAGACCGCCTCGAAATAGATCAGCGACTTCAGTCCGACGCGGCCGACGCGCTTGAGGTCGCCCATCGAGGAGATGCCGTGCACCACGGTGCAGAAGATCACCGGCGCGATCATCATCTTGATCAGCGCGATGAAGCCGTCGCCGAGCGGCTTCAGGGCCTTGCCGAGATCGGGATAGAAATAACCGATCAGGACTCCGAACGCGATGGCGATCAGGACCTGCACATAGAGGATCTTGTACCAGGGCTGATGCCGCCGGTGGATGGCTGGCTGGATCGCGAGTTGTGTCATAGTGTGGGCCCTGGAACGCATCGATCTTGCAAAGAATTGAATCCTTGCATCATGTGATGGTCACCGCAGAAGCGACAATCACATTTTTGTCGGATCGCACGACGATCGATCGCTGCACCGCAATGGGGGGAACATGTCGACTGCAACGGGCTCGGACGAGCAGGGACGGAGCTATTTTCCACACTGGACGCTGAAGACGTCGGGCGTGATCATGCCGGAGGAGCGGCTGTCCTGGGGCCAGACCATCGTCTCCGGTCTCCAGCATTGCGTCGCAATGTCCGGCTCGACGATCATCGCGCCGTTGCTGATGGGGTTCGACCCCAATGTCGCGGTCCTGTTCTCCGGCGTGGGCACGCTGATCTTCTTCGTCATCGTCGCGGGCCGCGTGCCGAGCTATCTCGGGTCGAGCTTCGCGTTCATCGCCGTCGTCATCGCGGCCACCGGTTACGCCGGGCACGGGGCCAATCCCAATATTTCCGTGGCGCTCGGCGGCATCGTCGGAGCCGGCGTGCTGTACGGGGTGATCGCGCTGATCGTGATGTGGTCCGGGGTCGGCTGGGTCGAGCGGTTGCTGCCTCCGGCCGTCACCGGTGCCGTGGTCGCCGCCATCGGCCTCAACCTCGCGCCCGTGGCGGTCAAGGCGGTGAGCGCCAACGCGTTCGACACCGGAATCGGGCTTGCCACCGTGCTGATCATCGGCGTGGTCGCCGTTGCTGCGCCCGGCCTGTGGCGCCGGCTGCCGATCATCCTCGGCGCGATCGGCGGCTACCTTCTCTACCTGCTGTTCGCCAACGGGCTCGGCTTCGGAAAGCCGGTCGACTTCGCAGCATTGGCGGCCGCACCGTGGCTCGGGCTGCCGAACTTCACGGCGCCGACGTTCCAGGCCGATGCGATTTTCCTGATTGCGCCGGTCGCGATCATTCTCGTCGCCGAGAACCTCGGTCACATCAAGGCCGTCGGCGCCATGACGGGCCGGAGCCTCGACGCCTATCTCGGGCGCGCGCTGTTCGCCGACAGCTTAGCTACCATCGTCGCAGCCAGCGGCGGCGGCACCGGCGTCACGACCTACGCAGAGAACATCGGCGTCATGGCGGCGACGAAGGTCTATTCGACCTTGCTGTTCGCCTTCGCCGCCATCGTGTCGATACTGCTCGGCTTCTCGCCGAAATTCGGCGCGCTGATCCTGTCGATCCCCGGACCCGTCATCGGCGGTCTTTCGATCGTGCTGTTCGGGCTGATCGCGGCGATGGCGGGTCGGATCTGGGTCGAGAATAAGGTGGATTTCGCCAATCCTGCAAACCTGATCACCGCTGCCGTGGCGTTGACCGCGGGTGCGGGCGATCTCACGCTCAAATTCGGCGCTTTCACCATCGGCGGAATCGGCACCGCAACCTTCGGCGCCATTCTCCTCTACCAGATCCTGATCCTGGGGCGACGCGCAGAGTGAAGCCTCGGATTGCGCCACGAACGCAGGTGTCATTCCCCGCGAAGGCGGGGAATCCAGTACGCCGCGGCTTCTCGGCTCAATCGCACCGTCACGGAATACTGGATCGCCCGCCTTCGCGGGCGATGACGATAGAGAATGGCGCTGTCATGCGTCCTCCCCCGTATGCACGGCGAGATGGAACAAATCCCCGGTTCCGTCGATGATCAGATTATCCCGGAGAGACCCCATGCCGCAAACCGAACGCTCAAGCTCTTTTCACTCGCGCCTCGCCGGCCAATACGCGCTGGTGACCGGGGCATCACAAGGTATTGGCCGGGCGGTTGCCGTCCGGCTTGCCCAGGAGGGGGCGACCGTCGCCATCAATTATTTCGAGCACGAGGACCGGGCGGAGGAAACGCTTGCGCTCGCGCGGGAAGCTTCGAGCGATCGCGGCCACGGCAAGCCCGATCATTGCATCGTCAAGGCCAATGTCGGCGATGAGCAGGACATCGCTGCGATGTTCGAGGCGATCCTGTCTCGCTGGAAGCGCCTCGACTGTCTCGTCAACAACGCCGGCTTCCAGAAGGAATCGCCGAGCGAGGCGCTCGACATCGAAACCTATCGCCGCATCATCGACGTCAATCTCAACGGCGCCGTGCTCTGTGCGCAGAAGGCGCTCGCGCATTTCGTCGCGCGGGGCGGAGGGGGCAGCATCATCAACTGCTCGAGTGTCCATCAGATCATCCCCAAGCCCGGCTATCTCGCTTACTCCATCAGCAAGGGCGGCATGGCCAATCTGACGCGGACGCTGGCGCTGGAGTTCGCCGGCCGAGGTATCCGCGTCAACGCGGTCGGCCCCGGCGCGATCGACACGCCGATCAACGAGGCCTGGACCGGCGACCCCGAGAAGCGCGGCGTCGTCACCAGCCACATTCCCATGGGCCGCGTCGGCACGCCGGAAGAGATCGCCGCCGTGTTCGCCTTCCTCGCCTCGGATGACGCGAGCTACATCACCGGGCAGACCCTCTATGCGTGCGGAGGCCTGACGCTGTTTCCCGAGTTTCGAGACAACTGGGCGAGCTAGCTTCGACTGGGTGCGGTTGGCAGCGGTGCGGCGGCGGACATCTGGCAAAACCCGCTCCCGCGGACTACATCTGCGGCATGACACATGTTTCGCCGGTCGCCCCGCCGCTCGAGGACTTCGTCGACCGGCACGAAAAGCTGTTCGTGCTGACCGGCGCCGGCTGCAGCACCAATTCGGGCATTCCCGACTATCGCGACAGCAACGGCAACTGGAAGCGGACCCAGCCGGTCAATTTCCAGTCCTTCATGTCGGAGCAGCACACGCGCCAGCGCTATTGGGCGCGCAGCCTGATCGGCTGGCGGCGGTTCGGCCAGGCGAAGCCGAACGACGCGCATCGCGCGCTGGCCCGGCTCGAGGCAAGCGGGCGCTGCGAGATGCTGCTGACCCAGAACGTCGACCGGCTGCATCAATCCGCCGGCCATCGCCAGGTGATCGATTTGCACGGCCGGCTCGATCTGGTCCGCTGCATGGGTTGCGGCGCGAAGACGCCGCGGAGCGAATTCCAGCATGCACTCGGCCGCGCCAATGCGGAATGGCTCGCGCTCGATGCCGCCGATGCGCCCGACGGCGATGCCGATCTGGAGCACGAGGATTTTTCCTCCTTCCAGGTGCCGGCATGCGAAGCCTGCGGCGGCATCCTCAAGCCTGACGTCGTGTTCTTCGGCGAGAACGTGCCGCGCGATGTCGTCGCGACCGCGCAGGATCATTTGTCGCAGGCCGACGCGATGCTGATCGTCGGCTCCTCGCTGATGGTCTATTCCGGATTCCGCTTCGTGCAGGCCGCTGCGCAGCGCAATATTCCGATTGCCGCGGTCAATCTCGGCCGCACCCGCGCCGACGATCTCCTGACGCTCAAGGTCGAGGAGCGCTGCGAAGCGGCGCTTGCATTCCTGCTCTGATCGCGAGGCTCGCGAACACGCCTTGCCTATTGCATAGGTGCCAAGCAGAATGGCCGGGCGCGGCCTTGTCTCTGTCGTCCATGGCATGGAAATTGCTGCGCTTTCGACCTCAGTCTTGACGATCAGCGCGGAGAATTTGGAATGCTTGAGGGAGCCGAGGTGCGGCTTGCCGTTGATATCGGTGGCACGTTCACCGACATCGTGCTGGACGTGGGTCTGGATCGCAAGACACGCAAGCTGCTGACGACGCCGCAGCGTCCGGAGCAGGCGGTGCTGGACGGCATGCGCCTCATCCTCGCCGATGCCCGTGCCCATATCAGCGACATCGACGTCTTCATTCACGGCACGACGCTCGCGACCAATGCGATCATCGAGCGCCGTGGCGCAAAAACGGCCCTGATCGCGACCGAGGGCTTTCGCGACGTGCTCGATATCGGCACCGAGAGCCGCTACGACCAGTACGATCTCGGCATCGATAAGCCGAGGCCGCTGGCGCCGCGGTCGTTGCGCTTCACCGTACCCGAGCGCATCGACGCCCACGGCGCCGTTCGCCTCGCGCTCGATGAAGCCTCGGTGCGCGCACTCGCGCCAAAATTGCGCGAGCTGGGCGTCCAGAGCGTCGCCATCGCCTTCCTGCACTCCTACGCCAATCCCGAGCACGAGCGGCGCGCGGCCGCGATCCTAGCCGAGGAGATGCCCGGCATCTCCGTGACCGTGTCGTCCGCCGTCTGCCCCGAAATTCGCGAGTATGAACGCACATCGACTGCGGTTGCGAACGCCTATGTGCAACCCCTGATCGACGGTTATCTCGCCCGCATGGCCGATGCCCTGCAGGTCGAGCAATTTCGCGGTGCGATCTACCTCGTCACGTCGGGCGGCGGTGTCACCTCGATCGAGACGGCGCGGCGCTTTCCGGTGCGTCTCGTCGAATCCGGCCCGGCCCGCGGCGCAGATCGCGGCAAGGCTCGGCGAGAGCAAGGTGCTCTCCTTCGACATGGGCGGCACCACCGCAAAGATCTGCCTGATCGAGAAGTACCAGCCCGAGACCTCGCGCGTATTCGAAGTCGATCGCGCCGCGCGCTTCCTGAAAGGTTCAGGCCTGCCGGTGCGCATCCCCGTGATCGAGATGGTCGAGATCGGCGCCGGCGGCGGCTCGATCGCCCATGTCGATGCGATGAAGCGCGTCACCGTGGGGCCGGAGAGTGCGTCGTCCGAGCCGGGCCCGGCCTGTTACGGCCGCGGCGGCCTGCGTCCCGCGGTGACGGATGCCGACGTTGCGCTCGGCATGATCGATCCCGACGCTTTTGCGGGCGGCACGATCAAGCTCGATCCCGAGCTTTCGAAGAAGGCTTTGTTGAGCAGCGTCGGCGAGCCGCTGGGGCTTTCCGCCGAGACCGCGGCCTATGCCGTTCACGAGGTCGTCTGCGAGAACATGGCGAGCGCGGCGCGCGTGCACGCGGTCGAGCGCGGCGAGATCGTCGGCCAGCACACGCTGATCGCCTTCGGCGGCGCGGCGCCGCTGCATGCGGCGCGCGTTGCCGAGAAGATCGGCGTCTCCCGCGTGATCGTGCCGTCCAATGCCGGCGTCGGCTCGGCGGTCGGCTTCCTTGCAGCTCCCATCGCCTATGAACTGGTGCGCAGCCGCCATGTGCGGCTCGACGATTTCGACACCCAGGCGGTCTCCGATCTCCTCCAGGAGATGGTGACCGAGGCGCGTGCGCTGGTCGAGCCGGGTGCGGCCGGTGCGCCGGTGCGCGAACGCCGTGCGGCCTTCATGCGCTATGTCGGCCAGGGCCACGAAATCACTGTGGAGCTGCCGAACCGGCCGCTGAATTCGGCCGATCTTGCCAGCCTCCGCCAGAAGTTCGAGGCGGATTACTCCGCGTTGTTCGAGCGATCGATTCCGGGCGCCGCGATCGAGGTGCTGAGCTGGTCGGTGCTTGCGACCACCGATGCGCGCAATCCATCCACTGTTGCCGCCGTCGCGCGCATGCCCGCGGGCAAGGCGTCCGGCAGCCGGAAATTCTTCGACGGAAGGGCAGGCGAGGTGATCGAGATTCCGCTCTATCGCCGCGAGGACATGGCGCCGGGCGCGACCATCGCCGGGCCCGCCGTGATCGCCGAGGACGAGACGTCTACTTTTGTTTCGACCAGTTTCGACGCGCATATCGACGGTGCCGGCAGCATCGTCATGGAACGGAAGGCGGCCTGATCATGAGCAAGGCAAATGGCGCGAGCCTGATCGACCTGCAGATCATGTGGCACCGGCTGATCGCCGTGGTCGAGGAGCAGGCCCAGGTGCTGCTCCGCACCGCCTTCAGCCCGATCGTGCGCGAATGCGGCGACCTCTCGGCCGGCGTGTTCGACCTCAAGGGGCGGATGCTGGCACAGGCGGTGACCGGAACGCCCGGCCACGTCAACTCGATGGCGGAATCGGTCAAGCACTTCATCGACCACTTTCCCCTGGAGACGATGAAGGAGGGCGACGCCTACATCACCAACGATCCCTGGATGGGCACCGGCCATCTCAACGATTTCGTCGTCACCACGCCCTGCTTCAAGGACGGCAAGCCGGTCGCGCTATTCTCCTGCACCAGCCACCTCATGGACATCGGCGGCATCGGCTTCGGCCCCGACGCCACCGATGTGTTCATGGAGGGGCTCTACATCCCCATGCTGAAGCTGATCGACCAGGGCGTCGTCAACGAGACGCTGATGGCGATGATCCGCACCAACACGCGGCTGCCGATCGACACCGAGGGCGACACCTATTCGCTCGCGGGCTGCAACGACGTCGGCTGCGAGCGGCTGGTCGAGATGATGACCGAGTTCGGCATCGATACGCTCGACGAACTCGGCGACTACATCTGCGAACGCTCGCGCGAGGCGGTGCTGGCCGAGATCGCCAAGCTGCCGAAGGGGAGCTGGCGCAACACCATGGTGGTCGACGGCTATGACGCTCCGGTCACGCTGGCGGCGACGCTGACGATCTCGGACCAGGGCATCCATGTCGATTTCGATGGCACTTCGGCGGCCTCCAAATTCGGCATCAACGTGCCCTTGTCCTACACCATCGCCTACACGGTGTTCGGCCTCGGCTGCGTCGTCGCCTCGCAGATCCCGAACAATGCCGGCTCGCTGTCGCCGCTGACGGTGTCGGCGCCTTCGGGCGCAATCCTTAATGCGCCCAAGCCCGCGCCGGTCGCTTCGCGCCACATCATCGGCCAGATGCTGCCCGACGTCGTGTTCGGCTGCCTGCGCCAGATCATCCCCGAGCGCGTGCCGGCCGAAGGAACCTCGTGCCTGTGGAATCTCAACGTGCGCGGCCAGACCCGTTCGGGCGTCGGCGGCAATTACGGGTTCTCGATGGCGGTAACCTCCAATGGCGGCACCGGCGCGCGCTTCGGCAAGGACGGCTTGTCCGCCACCGCTTACCCAAGCGGCGTGCGTGGTACGCCGGTGGAGATCGCGGAGACGCAGACGCCGCTGATCTTCTGGCGCAAGGAGCTGCGTCCGGATTCCGGCGGGGCAGGGCACACCCGCGGCGGTCTCGGCCAGATCATCGAGGTCGGCAGCGGCGTCGATGCGCCGTTCGACATCCTCGCCGCGTTCGACCGTATCGATCACCCGCCGCGCGGCCGCGATGGCGGCAAGAATGGCGAGGCCGGCTATGTCGGCCTCAAGTCCGGCAAGAAGCTGCGTGGAAAAGGCTTTCAGCAGGTGCCGCCGGACGACCGGCTGGTGGTGCTGACGCCCGGCGGCGCCGGCATCGGCGATCCCGCGACACGCGAGCGCGGGGCGGTCAAAGAGGACATCGAAAGCGGACTCGTGTCCGCCGACAATGCGGCTGCAATCTATGGATATGCGCGCTGAGGCCTCAGCGCGCGAGGTAACAAACGGAGGGGCTCGATGATCACGCGACGGAACTTCACCGCGGGCGCAGCGACGCTGCTCGCCGCCGGTCACATCTCCACCCGCGCACGCGCGGCGACGACGAGCTGGGACATGTCGACGGTCTGGCCCGACGGCAATTTCCACACCCAGAATGCGATGGCCTTCGCTGAAGAGGTGAAGAAGCAGACAGGTGGCGCGGTCGCGATCACCGTGAAGGCGGGTGGCCAACTCGGCTTCAAGGGCCCCGAGCATCTGCGCGCCGTGCGCGATGGCCTGGTGCCGCTGGCCGACGTCCTCAACATCCAGCAGGTCGGCGACGAGCCCTTCATGGGCGTCGAGAGCATTCCGTTTCTCTGCGGCTCCGTGGAGGAGCTCAAGGTGCTGCACAAATATGTGCGGCCCGAATACGAGAAGATCGCCGCGCGCAACAACCAGAAGATCCTCTACATCGTGCCGTGGCCGACGCAATACCTGCACCTCAAGGCCAAGGTCGCCGACGTCGACGGTTTGAAGAACATCAAGATCCGCGTGCCCGACAAGAATGCGGTCGACATGCTGAATGCGATCGGCATGGCCGCGGTGATGATCCCCTGGGGCGAAACGATCCCCGCGCTCGCCTCGGGAGCGGTCGCCGGCGTCTCCACCTCGTCGGTATCTGGCGTCGACGGCAAGTTCTGGGAATTCCTCAAATATGTCTACCCGACCAATCACGTCTGGTCGTCGCAGATGCTCACCATCAATCTCGACTCGTGGAAGGCGCTTCCCGCCGATCAGCAGAAGGTCGTCGCAGACATCGCCGCGAAGATGGAGCCGGGCTTCTGGGCGAATTCGCTCAAGGCCGACGTCGACAGCCTGAACCGCCTCAAGGAGGGCGGCATGGAGGTGGTGCCGGTCTCGGACGCGATGATGACGGACATCCGCGCCAAGACCGCGCCGCAACTCGATGCCTTCATCAAGCGCGTGCCGGCCGCGGACAAGCCGGTGCGCTCCTATCTCGCCGAAATGAAGCGCGGCTGAGCCGTGGTGAGCGTGACGGACGAAGCACCGCAAAGCCTCAATGCAGCGGCGCCCGCGCCGCTGCGCATCCTGCTCGACGGCATCGACCGGCTCGGCCGGCTCGACGGCTGGATCGGCGGCGGCTGTCTGCTCACGTTGACGCTGCTGATGCTGTGCGAGGTCGCCACCCGCTTCCTCTCGAACTTCCTGCCGTTCTTTCCGCCGACAATCTCGATCGCGTGGGAATATTCTTCTTATCTGATGGCGGCGTCCTTCACCTTCGGCGCGGCGATGACCTTGCGCGTCGGCGGGCACATCCGCGTCGTGCTGCTCTTGAAGAATGCGCCGGCGCCGGTGCAGCGCGCGCTGGAGATCCTCTCGGCCGCGGCCGGCTTCGCGTTCATGGCGTTCCTGACCTCGGCGATGGCGAAGTTTGCCTTTGCCGCCTACACGCGCGGCCAGGTGTCGACCTCCAGCGATACGCCGCTGTGGTTTCCGGAAGCCGTCGTCACCTTCGGCATGCTGCTGCTGACGCTCCAGTTCCTGGCGCGCACGATCCAGGCCGTGCTCGGCCTGCCGCTGGAGGATCACCGCATGAAAGCTTCTCCCGTCGAATGACCGTCTTGCTCGCTCTCAGGTTCAAGATCGCATGACCATCGAAGTCGTTGCCCTGTTCGCGATCCTGTTTGCGCTGCTGGCCTGCGGCGTCTGGATCGGCCTCACGCTTGCGCTCACCGCGACGCTGCTGCTCGCGATGTTCCGCTCGATCCCGCTCGACAAGCTGCTGCCGCAATACGCCTGGAACATCCTGACCACGCAGGAGCTGCTGGCGCTGCCGCTGTTCATCCTGATGGGCGAATTGCTGTTCCGCACCCGCCTGTCGCGCTCGCTATTCCAGGGGCTGGCGCCCTGGGCTGGCCTGCTGCCGGGCCGGCTGCTGCACGTTAACGTGATCGGTTGCACCATCTTCGCGGCCATCTCGGGCTCGTCGGCCGCGACCACGCAGGTGATCGGCCGCATGTCGCTCAACGAGCTGCTGCGCCGCGGCTATTCGCGCGATATCGCGATCGGCTCGCTCGCCGGCGCCGGCACGCTCGGCTTCCTGATCCCGCCGTCCAACATCATGATCATCTATGGTGTGCTCGGCGACGTCTCGATCCTGAAGCTGTTCACCGCGGGCGTACTGCCGGGCTTTCTGCTGGCCGCCACCTTCATGGCCTGGGTGATGCTGCACACCACCCTCAAGCCCGCGATGGTGCCGGAGGCGGAGGCGAGGCTCTCGCAGGTGCCGTGGGGCGAGCGCTTCGCCGCGCTCAAGGATCTTGCGCCGGCGCTGTTCCTGATCGCCTGCGTGCTTGGCTCGATGTATGGCGGGCTCGCCACGCCCTCGGAGGCCGCCGCCGTCGGCGTGCTCGGCGCGGCGCTGGTCGCCTGGGCGCAGGGATCGATGTCGACGCAGGTGATACGCGATGTCCTGATTGGCTCGGTCGTGACCTGCTCGATGATCGCGCTGATCGTGCTCGGCGCCTCGATCCTCGGCAATGCCGCCGCCTTCCTCGGCATCCCGCAAGCGGTCGCGGCCTTCGTCAAGGGGCTCGGCCTGTCGCCGTTCATGCTGATCGTCGTGCTGGTCGTCTTCTATCTGGTCCTCGGCTGCTTCCTCGACGGCTTCTCGATGATCGTGATGACGCTGCCGATCGTGCTGCCGATCGTGAAGGGCGCCGGCTTCGACGAGATCTGGTTCGGTGTGTTCCTGGTGCTCGCCGTCGAGATGGCGCAGATCACGCCGCCGGTCGGCTTCAACCTGTTCGTGATCCAGGGCCTGACGGATGACGGCCTCGGCTACATCGCGCGCGTCACGATGCCCTACCTGATGATCATGATCGGCTTCGTGCTGCTGCTGACGCTGTGGCCCGGCATCGTCACGATCCTGCCGCGGGTGCTGTACGGGTAGATCGATCGGCACCCACCATCCATTGTGTTGCCCGACGGGCAAAACACGCCAGCGTTGGGTCGATAGCTGCGCGTTAAAATATTCGAATTTACAGAAGTTCGGTTTTGGCGTAAAAACCTGGCCATCCCGCCCGCCACAAGGGGCGTTTCGCGATCGTCACGAGACGCGGGCCGGGATGCGGTGGCCGCGACGGCGTCGGCGCGCA
>NZ_JASVEN010000014.1:0-150690 GCF_051710265.1 Bradyrhizobium sp. U531 | reverse complement strand
CAGCCGACAGAGAACTGTCACCCATCCATCCGGTCTACTTTGTTACCTATCTATCCGGTCTGGACAGTTGCCGTGCCCTCTCCCCTTGTGGGAGAGGGCAGCACCGCTGGCAGATACGAACTCACTTGGGTGAGGGGTATTTCTCCGCAGACTCGGTTAGAGATGTGACCGCGGACAGAACCCCTCATCCGGCGCTTCGCGCCACCTTCTCCCACAAGGGGAGAAGGGAAGAAGAGACCTACTCCGCCAAAAACCTGCTCACCACTTCGCCGAATCCCAGCGGGTCCTGCTCGAACATCCAGTGGCCGGCATTCGGGATCACCGCGGTCTTGGCGCCAGCAATATGCTCCGCCAGCACGCGCCACATCACCGAGAGACTGCCGGTGGTGGCGCCGCCGCCGATCAGCAAGGTCGGCGTCCTGATCGCCTGCGCATCGCTGAGCGTGTAGGGCCGGCGCTGCTCGTTGATTTGGCCGAGGAAGGTCAGCGCGTTGTCGCGGAGCTGCTGCTTGGCCGCCGCCGGCACGCGCCGCCAGGAGCCGTCGCCTTCGATGCCTTCGTAGAAATTCTGCAGCGCGCCTTCGAGATCGCCTGCGCGGATCATCTCGACCGAGCGCGCGGTGCGCGCCGCCAGCGGCGGATGCGCGGGCGTGCCTTCCGGCAGCGGCAGGCTGGTATCGAGGTCGCCGCCGGGCTCGGCCAGCACCAGCCTTCGCACGAGATCCGGCCGCGCCTGCGCGACGCGAAACGCGATGTGGCCGCCGCGGGAATGGCCCATGAGGTCGACGGGGCCCGGTTGAACCTGCTCGACGAACGCGATCATATCCGAGACGTGCTGCGCCATCTTGTAGTTGTCGCCGACGGCGTCCCAATGCTCGGGGAAGAAGTGCCGCAGGCTGACCGAGATCACGCGATGGTTCTTGGACAACGGCCCGAGCACCGCATACCAGGTTCGGAAATCCCCGAGGGTGCCGTGCACGCAGACCAGCGGATGGCCGTCTCCGATTTCGAGATAGGCCATGTCGTAACCGTTGACGTGGAATGTCTGCATGGTCAGCTCGCCAGAAAATCGAGGACGACTTCGGAATATTTCTGCGGCGCCTGCTCGAACATCGGATGCGTCGTGTTCGGGATGACCGCGGTCTTGGAATAGGGCACGTGCGCCGCGAGCGCATGCAGCACCTTCGGCAGCAGGCCCTTGGTCCGCGCCCCCAGGATGAACAGCGTCGGCATTCTGATCTGCTCCGCATCCGCCTTGGAGAACGGCGGGCGGTTGTCGCGAACCTGGCCGATCAGCGTCATGGCGTTGTCGCGCAAATTCTGCTTCACCATCGCCGGCAGCCGCGGCCAGGTGCCGGGGCCTTCCAGCGTGTCGACGAACACGGTGAGCCCGCCGTCGACATCGCCGGCCGCGATCTTCTCGGCCGAAGCCGTGAAGCGCGCCAGCAGCGGCGAGGGGCCGCCGACATAATCGGGGTCGAGGCTGGCGTCGAGCTCGCCGCCGGGCTCGGCCAGCACCAGCCGGCGCAACAGATCGGGGCGCGCCTGCGCGACGCGGAAAGAGATGTGCCCGCCGCGGGAATGGCCCATCAGGTCGACGGGCCCGAGGTCGAGCTTGTCGATGAAGGCGATGACGTCCTGGACATGCTGGGAAATCGAATAGGTGTCACTGAGGCCGTCCCAGCGATCCGGGAAGAAGTGCCGCAGACTGACGGCAATCACCCGATGCCGCTGCGACAGCGGGCCGAGCACGCAGCCCCAGACCCGGAAGTCGTTGAGCGAGCCGTGCACGCAGACCAGCGGCGGGCGGCCCCTGTCTTCGCCCACGTCGAGATAGGGCATGTCGTAACCGTTGACGTGGAGGCTTTGCATTCGGGACTCGCGGGGCAGGCGGAACTCCTGTGCAAGATTCCCGGAAACCGGGTGGATCGCAACTATTTCCAAGCCTACATTCGAGCAGAGATCACATTGGGGGCATGCGAAGGACGCGAGCCAGGAACCAGACCATGACCGACCAGCATTTCGCCCTGTTCGACACGAAGATCGGCCTCTGTGCCATCGCCTGGGGCCCGCGCGGCATCAACGGCACGCAGCTCCCGATGGGCGGCGAGCAGAAGATCCGCACCCGCATCAGCCAGCGTCATAATGAGGCCACTGAAGCCGAGCCGACGGCCGAGGTACAGCAGGCGATCGACCGTATCGTGCAGCTGCTCGCGGGCGAGCCTGACGACCTCACCGATATCGAACTCGATCTTGACGGGGTGCCGGACTTCAACCGCGGTGTCTACGCGATCGCCCGCGCCATTCCGCCGGGCAAGACCGTCACCTATGGCGACATCGCCAAACAGCTCGGCGGCGTCCAGCTGTCGCGCGATGTCGGTCAGGCGCTCGGCCACAACCCGTGCCCGATCGTCGTGCCCTGCCATCGCGTGCTGGCGGCCGGCAACAAGCCGGGCGGATTCTCGGCGAATGGCGGCGTGGTGACGAAGCTGAAGATGCTCGAGATCGAAGGCGCGCTGGTGAATCACACGCCGAGCTTGTTCGATTGAGGCGGGGTCTCGTGCCCCGGACGCAGTGCGGCACGTAGTGACGCACTGCAGAGCCGGGGCCCAGTATCCTAGCTAGATGGGTCCCGGCTCTGCGGCGCACCGCTCCGCGCTGCACCGCGTCCGGGACACGAGACCTTCGTTAAATCTTCGCCGTCGTCTTCGGCCAGTACTTGTCGCGCAAATGCCGCTTCACCAGCTTGCCCGTCGGCGTGCGCGGCAGCTCGGCCTCGAAATCGATCGAGCGCGGGCACTTGATTGCGGAGAGGCGGGTCTTGCAGTAGGCGATCAGATCCGCCTCCAGCGCCTTGCCGGCGCGGCTCATGTCGTGCGGCTGCACCACGGCCTTCACCTCTTCGCCCATCTCCTCGTTCGGCACGCCGAACACGGCGACGTCGGCGACCTCGGGGTGCGTGATCAGCACGTCCTCGGTCTCCTGCGGGTAGATGTTCACCCCGCCCGAAATGATCATGTAGGACTTGCGGTCGGTGAGGAACAGGAAGCCGTCCTTGTCGAGATAGCCGACGTCGCCGAGCGTGGACCAGCCCTTGGCATTATAGGCCTTC
The DNA here is from genome assembly GCF_051710265.1 of Bradyrhizobium sp. U531. Taxonomy (NCBI): domain Bacteria; kingdom Pseudomonadati; phylum Pseudomonadota; class Alphaproteobacteria; order Hyphomicrobiales; family Nitrobacteraceae; genus Bradyrhizobium; species Bradyrhizobium sp. U531. Next base: position 147,578 of record NZ_JASVEN010000014.1, on the reverse strand, counting down.
TTCGTCTTCTCGGGGTCGTTGTGATAGGTGAAAACGGGCGCGTCGGCGAAGTAGACGGTACCGATCTCGCCAACCGGCTGCTCCTCGTCGTTCTCGTCCAGGATCTTGATCTTGCCGACCACGGCGCGGCCGACGCTGCCGCGATGCTCCAGCCATTGCTGCGAGTTGCAGACGGTGACGCCGTTACCCTCCGATCCCGCGTAATACTCGATCAGGATCGGGCCCCACCATTCGATCATTTTTGCTTTCACGTCGACCGGGCAGGGCGCGGCGGCGTGGATTGCGCCTTTCAGCGTCGAGACGTTGTACTTGCTGCGAACTTCGTCGGGCAACTTGAGCATGCGCACGAACATGGTCGGCACCAGCTGCGATTGCGTGACCTTGTACTTCTCGACCAGCTTCAGGAACTCCTCGGCGTCGAAATGCTCCATGATGATGGAGGTGCCGCCAAGCACGACCGCCATCATGTTGAAGCGCAAGGGAGCGGCGTGATAGAGCGGCGCCGGCGAGAGGTAGGTGCTGTCGGCATTCATGCCGCACATGTCCGCGCAGAGCACGCGCAGGAATGCGTTCGGCTCGTCGATGGGTTTGCCTTCGAAGTCTTTCTTGATGCCCTTCGGGCGGCCGGTGGTGCCCGACGAATACAGCATGTCGTAGCCGGCGACTTCGTCCGCGATCGGCGTGGTCGGCTGGCTGGCTGCTTCCTTGTCGTAGGAGCGGAAGCCCGGCAGCGGCTCGTCCATCATGTAGAAGATCGGCTCGCCGGCCGTGCCCTTGATCAGGCCCTTGATCTGGTCGGCGCATTTCGGCGTCGTGATCACGACCTTGGCGCCGCAATCGGCTATGATGTAGTCGATCTCGTCCTGCTTCAGATAGCGGCTGATCGCGGTGTAATAGAGCCCGCTCCGCTGCGCGGCCCAGCACAGCTCCATGAAGGCGAGGCGGTTTTCCATCAACAGCGCGATGTGGTCGCCAGCCTTGAGCCCGAGCGAGCGGAACAGCTGCGCGCCCTGGTTCGAGAGCTCGTCGAGCTCGCGATAGGTGATCGCCTTGCCGGTCCCGGCCATCTGATAGGCGATCTTGTCGGGCGTGGTCTTGGCGTACACGGACGGGTGGGTCATGGCGCTTCCTCAAAAAAAGAGGCGAGCGGTGAATGGCGATAGGGGCGGAAGCCGCTCCCTGTCACCATTCACCACTCGCCATTTGTTCTTCGCTTTTCTTCTTACAGTCGCTCCACGATCGTCACGTTAGCCATGCCGCCGCCTTCGCACATGGTCTGCAGGCCGTAGCGCTTGCCGCGCTGGTGCAGGGCGTGGACCAGCGTCGTCATCAGCTTGGTGCCGGAGCCGCCGAGCGGATGGCCGAGCGCGATGGCGCCGCCATTGACGTTGAGGCGCGCCGGATCGGCGCCGGTGGTCTTGAGCCAGCCGGTCGGCACCGAGGCGAAGGCTTCGTTGACCTCGAACAGGTCGATGTCGCCGATCGTCATGCCGGCCTTCTCCAGCGCCTTCTTGGTGGCATGCAGCGGCGCGTCGAGCATGATGATTGGATCGCCGCCGGTCATGGTCATGTGGTGGATGCGCGCCAGCGGCTTGACGCCGAGCTGCTTGAGGCCGCGCTCGTTGACGACCATCACGCCGGAAGCGCCGTCGCAGATCTGGCTGGCGCTGGCCGCGGTGAGTTTGCCGTTTTCGGCGATCAGCTTGACGCCCTTGATGCCGTCGAGGGTGGCATCGAAGCGGATACCCTCGTCGATATGGTGGGTGTCCTTGCTGCCGTCGGCGCGGGTGATCTCGAGCGGCACGATCTCCTTCTTGAAGTGACCGGCCTGCGTCGCCGCGATCGCGCGCTGATGGCTGTTGTAGGAGTATTCGTCGAGATCATCTTTCGACAGGCCGTACTTCTCGGCCATCATCTCGGCGCCGGTGAACTGGCTGAACACGATGTTCGGATAGCGGGCCTCGATGCCCGGGCTCTTGTAATGGCCAAAGCCGTTCTTGGCGGCGAGCTGCGAGGACAGGCCCATCGGCACGCGCGTCATCGATTCCACGCCGGCGGCGATCACGACGTCCATGGCGCCCGACATCACGGCCTGTGCCGCGAAATGCAGCGCCTGCTGCGAGGAGCCGCACTGGCGGTCGATCGAGGTGCCCGGCACGCTCTCCGGCAGCTTCGAGGCCATGATGGCGTTGCGCGCGACGTTGTTGGACTGCTCGCCGACCTGCATCACGCAGCCCATGATCACGTCCTCGACCAGGGCCGGATCGACCTTGGTGCGATCGACCAGCTCGTCCAGCACCTTGGCGGCGAGATCGGCCGGATGCCAGCCGGCGAGGCGGCCCCCCTTGCGCCCACCCGCGGTACGCGCGGCGGCGACGATATAAGCCTCGGCCATGTCGGTCTCTCCCATGATTGTTTTGAACTGAATTGGGTTGTCGGCGCGGATTTAAGGGGCGGGATATCATTTAGTCAATCGATCAATTAACTCTTGTGATGAGGCGCTGCTTCGGCTTATCTGCGGCCCGCTTCAGCGGCGAGAACAGGGATCTCCGTGACTACTGGCGTACCGAACAGGCTCCCGAGCGGAAAGAATTCCACGGCGGAGAAATTGCTCGTGGCCGCGAGCGAGCTGATGATCGAGCGCTCCTCGATCGAGATCTCGCTGTCCGACATCGCCCAGAAGTCGGGCGCCAACGCCGCGCTGGTCAAATATCATTTCGGCAACAAGGACGGCCTGCTGCTGGCGCTGCTCGCACGCGATGCTGCCACCGAGATGTCCAATCTTGAATATCTGCTGGCGCAGCCGATCAATTCGACGGCGAAGCTGAAGCTGCACATCGCCGGCATCATCCGCGCCTATCATCGGTTCCCCTACATGAACCGGCTGATCCACTATCTGCTGCATGAAACCAGCGCCGGCTCCGCGGACGAAGTCTCGAAGTTCTTCGTCGCGCCGCTGCTGGATTTTCACCGCCGCCTGCTCGCCGAGGGCGTCAGCCGCGGCGAATTCCGCGCCACCGATCCGGTGCTGTTCTACACCAGCCTGATCGGTGCCTGCGATCACCTGTTCTTCGGCCGGCACGCGATGTCCCGCGCGACCGGCGTCGGTCCGGTCACCGATGACGTTTGCCGGCAATATATCAAGCACATGGAAACGCTGATCTGCGGCGGCATCCTCACGCAAGCCGGGGAAGCTGCCGCGGCCGGATAATCCGGTCGCACCTCTTCAAGTCTAGAGAAGAAACGTCCAAGGAAAGGTATTAGCGATGGAATTGAAAGACGTAGCCGTTCTCATCACCGGTGGCGGTTCGGGTCTCGGTGAAGCCACCGCCCGCGCCATGGCGGCCAAGGGCGCCAAGATCGGCGTCATCGACCAGAACAAGGACAATGCCGAGAAGGTCGCTGCCGAAGTGAAGGGCGTCGCGCTGCATGCCGACGTCACCAGCGAAGAGCAGATCAAGGCCGCGATCGCCAAGGCCGAAGCCGCGCACGGCGTGGCCCGCGTGCTGACGAACTGCGCCGGCATCGGCGGCTCGCAGCGCATCGTCGGCCGCGACGGCGTCTATCCGCTCGAGAAGTTCGCCCGCATCATCAACGTCAATCTGATCGGCACCTTCAACTGCCTGCGGCTGTTCGCCGAGCGTCTCGTCACCATCGAGCCGGTCGGTGAAGAGCGCGGCGTCATCATTAACACCGCTTCGGTTGCTGCTTACGAAGGCCAGATCGGCCAGATCGCTTATTCCGCCTCGAAGGGCGGGGTCGTCGGCCTGACCCTGCCGGCCGCGCGCGACCTCGCCAGCCAGAAGATCCGCGTCAACACCATCGCGCCCGGCCTGTTCTTCACGCCGCTGCTGATGGGCCTGAACGAGGAAGCCCGCAAGAGCCTGGGCGCGCAGGTGCCGCATCCCTCGCGCCTCGGCGATGCCAAGGAGTACGGTTCGCTCGCCGTGCATATCGTCGAGAACCCGATGCTGAACGGCGAGACCATCCGTCTCGACGGCGCCATCCGCATGGCGCCGCGGTAGGCGGTGCGCTCTTCCTTCTCCCCTTGTGGGAGAAGGTGGCGCGCGTAAGCGCGCCGGATGAGGGGTTTGCATCCGCGGAGACAGACCCCTCACCCTAGTGAGTAGTTGCAACGATGTGCATGCCCTCTCCCACAAGGCGAGAGGGCGCAATAACAGCCATCTCACGCGCGGACATAAGAGGCCACCCATGTCCCAACCGCTGCTGATCGAGCATGACGACGGCGTCGACCGGGTGACGCTCAACCGTCCTGATAGTCTCAACGCGCTCGATCCTGCGCTGATCGATGCACTCAACGTCTATTTCCAGGGGCTGCAGCGCAACCGCGACACGCGCGTGGTCGTGCTCAAGGGTGCCGGCAAGAATTTCTGCGCCGGCCTCGATCTCAAGGCTGCGATGACGCGCCGCGCCGGGCAGCAGGAGCCGCCCGGTGTCACGGAGTCCCTGGACTCGCAGCGGCGCATCGCCGACATCGTGATGCTGATGCGGCGCTGCCCGCAGCCGATCCTGGCGCTGGTGCAGGGCGCGGCCGCCGGCGGCGGCTTTGCGCTGGCGCTGGCCTCCGACATTCGCATCGCCACGAGATCGGCGCGGATGAACTGCGCCTTCATCAAGCTCGGTCTCGGCGGCTGTGACATCGGCACCAGCTATTTCCTGCCGCGGCTCGTCGGCGTCTCCGTCGCCTCCGAGCTGATTCTCACCGGGCGCTTCATCGGCGCCGAGCGCGCGCTGGCGGTCGGGCTCGTCACGGAAGTGGTCGACGAGGACAAGCTCGATGATGCGGCCGAGCCCTATGTCGAGGCGATGATGACAGCTTCGCCCGTGGGGCTGAGGCTGTCCAAGGAATGCCTCAACATGAGCGTCGATGCGGGATCGCTGGAAGCTGTCATCGCGATGGAAGATCGCAACCAGGTTCTGTGCAGCCGTTCCGAGGAATTTTCGGAAGGCATCAGGGCCTTCCTTGAGAAGCGAAAGCCTGTCTATATCAAGCGCTGAACGAGAACGATCCGCAAAGGACAATAATTCCGGGAGACGCAAAATGAGTGGAAGCGCGGCGGCCGTGATGACGAAGCCCGCCTTTCGCAAGATCGAGTGGCTCGCGCGCGACATCGACGTCGAGCGCCGCGGCGACGGCACGGTGGTGCTGAAGTCGCGCATTCCGCTGCAGACTTACGAGACCCACATTCCGGCGTCGCTGGCGAAGTGGGCAAGGGAAGCGCCCGAGCGCATCTGGCTGGCGCAGCGTGGCGGTCCCGACCGCGAGTGGCGCAGGGTCTCCTACGGCGAAGCCAAGCGCACCGTGGACGCGCTGACGCAGGGCCTGCTCAATCTCGGACTCGATGGTCGCCCGGTAACGATCCTCTCGGGCAATTCAATCGAGCATGCATTGATGACGCAGGCCGCGATGCAAGCGCGTTCGCCGGCTGCGCCGGTGTCGCCGGCCTACTCGCTGATGAGCCACGATCACGTCAAGCTGAAGTACCTGTTCGACCTGATCAAGCCCGGCGTGGTGATGGTGCAGGACGGCCCGACCTTCGAGAAGGCGCTCAAGGCGCTGGATCTCTCCGGCGTCACTGTGGTTCACGTCGCGCGGCCCTGCGACGGCATCAAGAGCGTCAGCTTCGCCGATCTTTCGGCGACGCCGGTGACGAAGGACGTCGAAGCCTCGATCGCGAAGATCACGCCGCAGACCGTCGGCAAGCTGCTGTTCACGTCGGGCTCGACCGGCATGCCCAAGGCCGTCATCAACACGCAGGCGATGATGTGCGCGAATGCTGCGATGATGATGCAGGTTCGTCCGCGCTCGCCCGATGGTCCGATCGCGACCATGCTGGACTGGATGCCGTGGAATCACACCATGGGCGGTAATGCGGCATTCCACCCGATCCTGGTCGACGGCGGCACGCTCTATATCGACGACGGCCGGCCGATGCCCGGCCAGTTCGAGGAGACGCTGCGGAACCTGCGGGAGATCTCGCCGACCTATTACGCCAACGTGCCGGCCGGCTATGCCGCGCTCGCCGCTGCCATGGAGAAGGACGACGCGCTCTGCCGCTCCTTCTTCAAGAATCTCTCGATCATGGCCTATGGCGGCGCGCGCCTGCCCGACGATCTCTACGACCGCATGCAGGCCCTCGCCGTGAAAACCACCGGCGAGCGCATCGTGTTCTACACCGGCTGGGGCTCGACCGAGACCGCGCCGACCTCGACCGGCACCTATTGGGACACCGAGCGCGTCGGCCTGATCGGCCTGCCTTTCCCCGGTGTCGAGTTGAAGATGGTGCCGTGCGGCTCGAAATATGAGTTGCGCCTGCGCGGCGTCAACGTCACGCCGGGCTATTTCGGTCAACCGGATCTGACCAAGAAGATGTTCGACGAGGAAGGGTTCTATTGCATCGGCGACGCCGGCATTTTCGTGGACGATGCCGATCCGGTGAAGGGCATCATCTTTGCCGGTCGCGTGGTCGAGGACTTCAAGCTCACCACGGGCACCTTCGTGCATGTCGGCTCGCTCCGCACCGATGCGATCGCAGCGGCAACGCCTGTCGTGCATGACGCTCTGGTCGCAGGGCAGGATCGCCCGTTCATCGGCCTCCTGGCCTGGCCGAATCTGCACGCCTGCCGCCAACTCGTCGGCGGTCCCGATCTCAGCTTCGAGGACGCCGTGAAGCATCCCGAGGTGATCGCCTGCTTCAAGCGCGGGCTGGAGGCGCACAACCGGGAATGCGAGGGCGCCAGCAGCCGCATCATCGCGCGCGCGATGCTGATGGTCGAGCCGCCCTCGATCGACGGCAACGAGCTCACCGACAAGGGCTACATCAACCAGCGCGCAGGCCTCGAACGCCGCGCTGCGCTGGTCGCGCGGCTTTATACCGACAAGCCCGACCAGGATGTGATCGTGCTGCGATGAGTGCGCAACTCTCTCACCTCGTCATTCCGGGGCGCGACGAAGTCGCGAGCCCGGAATCTATAACCACCAGCCGGGGTTATGGATTCCGGGCCTGGCCCTTCGGGCCATCCCGGAATGACGGCAATAATGAATGACAACGAATAAGAGGCCGCCATGAACTTTGACTTCTCCGACGACCAGAAGCAGCTCCGCGATCAGGCGCGCAAGTTCCTCGCCGAGAAGTGCTCGCCCAAGGCGGTGCGTGTCGTGCTCGACGGCAAGGCGCCTTACGACAAGGAGCTCTGGAAGGGCCTCGCCGAGATGGGCTTCCTCGGCGTCGCGATCCCCGAGGAGTTCGGTGGCGCGGGGGCCGGCCATCTCGAGCTCTGCGTGATCGCCGAGGAGATGGGCCGGGCCAACGCGCCGGTGCCGTTCTCCTCGACCGTCTATCTTGCCGCCGAAGCGCTGCTGATCGCGGGCAGCGATGCGCAGAAGAAGAAGTGGCTGCCGGCGATTGCTTCCGGTGAAGCGATCGGCACGCTGGCGCTGTTCGAGGGCAAGGGCAATCCGGCGCCGAAGAACGTCAAGCTCACGGCCGCGAACGGCGTGCTCAACGGCGTCAAGAAGCCGGTCGCCGACGGCGCGATTGCCGACTTCGCGGTGGTTGCCGCGCGCAACGGTTCGAGCGGACGCGAGGCTGATATCTCGCTGTTCCTGGTCGATCTCAAGGCGGGTGGCGTCGAGGTGAAGAGCCTCACCAACCTCGATCCGACCCGCGGGCAGGCCGAGATCACCTTCAAGGACGCCAAAGCCGAGCCGCTTGGGGCTGCCGGCGAAGGCTGGAGCATTCTGACTCAGGTGCTCGACCGCGCCGCGGTGCTCTGCGCGTTCGAGCAGGTCGGCGGCTCCGACCGGGCGCTCGAGATGGGCCGCGATTACGCGCTCGACCGGATCGCGTTCGGTCGCCAGATTGGTTCGTTCCAGGCGGTCAAGCACATGCTCGCCGACATGTACGTGTCGGCGACGCTGGCGCGCTCCAACAGCTATTACGGCGCCTGGGCGCTCTCGACCAATGCAGCCGAGCTGCCGGAAGCCGCGGCCGCCGCGCGCATCAGCGCGACGCAGGCGTTTCAGCATTGCGCCAAGAACAACATCCAGGTTCACGGCGGCATGGGTTTCACCTGGGAGTTCGACTGTCACATGTACTACCGCCGCGCCAACGCGATGGCGCTCGGCCTCGGCAGCCTGTCCTATTGGGAGGACCAGTTGATCGACCGCATGCGGAAGAAGAACGCGGCTTAACGATCGATGATTTGTAGGATGGGTAGAGCGTAGCGAAACCCATCATAACGCGGGTGGTCTAAGAGATGGGTTTCGCTTCGCTCTACCCATCCTACGACACCGGCGAGGGATGATAGACCATGAACTTCGACGACACCCCGCAGGAAGCCGAATTCCGCGCCACCGCCCGCGCCTGGATCGGTGCCAATGCGCCGAAGCAGTACGAGGAGGAGCTGCGCAAATCCTCGCTCGGCCGCACCGTGCTCAAGAACGCCAATATTCTCGAGGTCGCAAAGGCCTGGCAAAAGAAGAAGGCCGATGCCGGCTGGGCCTGCCTGCACTGGCCTAAGGAGTATGGCGGGCGCGGCTCGTCGCCGATCGAGCGCGTGATCTGGTCGCAGGAAGAAGGACCGTTCGGCCAGCTCTCCCGCATGTTCATCATCGGCCACGGCATGTGCGGGCCGACCATGATGGCGTTCGCCCGCGAGGAGCATAAGCGCAATTATCTGCCGCCGCTTGCTTCCGGCGAGAAGGTCTGGTGCCAGCTGTTCTCGGAGCCCGCCGGCGGCTCCGACGTCGCGGGCCTGCGCACGCGCGCGGAGAAGGACGGCGACGACTGGGTCATCAACGGCCAGAAGATCTGGACCTCGGGCGCGCATTATTCCGACTACGGCATCCTGCTCACCCGCACCGATCCGACCGTTCCCAAGCACAAGGGCCTCACCATGTTCTTCCTGGACATGAAGAGCCCCGGCGTCGAGGTGCGGCCGATCAAGCAGGCGAGCGGCGCCTCCGACTTCAACGAGGTCTATTTCACTGACGTCCGCATCCCCGACCATCAGCGCCTCGGCGAGGTCGGTGACGGCTGGAACGTCTCGCTGACCACGCTGATGAACGAGCGCAGCGCGATCGGCGCGGCGGTCTCGACCGGTTTCCCCGAACTGTTCGAATATTGCTCCAGCCTGATGCTCGACGACGGCCCCGCGATCGAGGATCGCGCGGTGCGCTCGAAGCTCGCCAACTGGGCGGTGAAGGCGAGCGGACTGAAATACACCAGCATGCGCGCGATCTCGGCGCTGTCGAAGGGCGAGCGGCCGGGGCCGGAAAACTCCATCGGCAAGCTGGTGGCGGGCTCGATGATCCAGGACGTCGCGACCTACGCGCTGGATTTGCAGGGCGCGAGCGGCGTCGTCAGCGGCGAGGATGCCGAGCTGGCCGGCCGCTTCCAGGCCATGCTGCTGCGCGCGCCGGGCACGCGCGTCGAAGGCGGCACCGACGAGATCATGCGCAACATCATCGCCGAGCGGGTGCTGGGCTTGCCCGGCGATATCCGTGTCGACAAGGACGTGCCGTTCAACAAGATCCCGACGAAGGGAAGGGGCTGATCGTGTCCCGGACGCGGTGCGGTACGAAGTACTGCTCCGCAGAGCCGGGACCCAGAGGCTGCAAATAGGCCCCGGCTCTGCAGCGCACCGCTTCGCGCTGCGCAGCGTCCGGGGCACGAGAGAGGAGAGTTCGAAGATGAATTTCGACGACACCCCGCAAGAAGCTGCATTCCGCGAGACCGCGCGCAAATGGATCGACGCCAATGCGCCGAAGGAGTTCGAGGAGGAGCTCTCGAAATCCTCGCTCGGCCGGATCCGGCTCGCAAAGCATGACATGGTCGAGGTCGGCAAGGCCTGGCAGAAGAAGAAGGCGGAGGGCGGCTGGGCCTGCCTGCACTGGCCGAAGGAATATGGCGGCCGTGGCTCGACCCCGATCGAGAAGGTGATCTGGCAGCAGGAAGAAGGCGTCTACGGCAAGCTGACCCAGCCGTTCCAGATCGGCGAGGGTATGTGCGGCCCGACCGTGATGGCCTGGGGCAGCGAGGAGCACAAGCGTCGCTATCTGCCGAAGCTCGCCTCCGGCGAGGAGATCTGGTGCCAATTGTTCTCCGAACCCGCCGGCGGCTCCGACGTCGCGGGCCTGCGCACCCGCGCGGAAAAGCAGGGAGACAACTGGATCATCAACGGCCAGAAGATCTGGACCTCCGGCGCGCATTACTCCGATTACGGCCTGCTGATTACCCGCACCGATCCGAACGTGCCCAAGCACAAGGGCCTCACCATGTTCTTCCTGGACATGAAGAGCAAAGGCGTCGAGGTCCGACCGATCAAGCAGGCCAACGGCATGCAGGAGTTCAACGAGGTCTATTTCACCGACGTGGTGATCCCGGACAGCCAGCGTCTCGGTGCCGTCGGCGAGGGCTGGAGCGTCTCGCTGACGACGCTGATGAACGAGCGCATGTCGATCGGCGCGCGGCTTGCGACTGGTGTCCCCGAACTGTTCGAGTTCTGCTCGAACCTGATGCTGGAGGACGGGCTTGCGATCGACGACCCCGCCGTGCGGTCCAAGCTCGCGAGTTGGGCGGTGAAATCGAGCGGGCTGAAATACACCAGCTACCGCGCGATCTCGGCGCTGTCGAAGGGCGAGCGGCCGGGTCCGGAAAATTCAATCGGCAAGCTCGTCTCGGGCATGATGCTTCAGGACATCGCGACCTACGCCATGGACCTGCAAGGTGCGGCCGGCGCGCTCACCGGCGTGGACGAGGAGACGACGCAGGGCCAGTTCCAGCAGATGCTTCTGTCCTCGCCGGGAATGCGCATCGCCGGCGGCACCGACGAGATCTTGCGCAACATCATCGCCGAGCGCGTGCTGGGCCTGCCCGGCGACATCCGCGTCGACAAGGACGTGCCCTATAACAAGATCCCGACCAAGGGCACATGAGAGGTTGGGTGTCCCGGACGCGGTGCGGCGCGAAGTGCCGCTCCGCAGAGCCGGGGCCCAGAATGCAACAATGGGCCCCGGCTCTGCGCCGCATCACCATAGCGTGTCGAAGACGTGCGTAAACGCACTTATGGTGCTGCGTCGCGTCCGGGGCACGAAAGCGAGATTATCATGGACGCCAAAGTGCCCAACGCCCGCCATTCCAACGAAGACCGCATCGGCGTGCTCGAAGAGCTCCTCAACGAGCGTTATTCGGTTCGCGCCTTCCTTCCCAAGGAGGTCGACCGCGCCACCATCGAGCATGTGCTAACCACCGCGCAGCGCACCGCGTCCTGGTGCAACAGCCAGCCCTGGCAGGTCATCATCGCCAGCGGCGAGGCCAAGGAGCGCTTTCGGCAGGCGATCTACAAGGAGGCCTCGGGCGGCCTTGGCGACGATTACGATTTCACTCCGCCGCGCGAATATGTCGGCGTCTATCTCGAACGCCGCCGCGAAAGCGGCTTCCAGCTCTACAACACGCTCGGCATCGCCCGCGGTGATAAAATGGCATACGCCAAGCAGGCGCTGGAGAACTACAATTTCTTCGGCGCGCCGCATGTCGCCATCATCCACACCAACGAGCCGCTCGGCATCTATGGTGCGATCGATTGCGGTGCCTATGTCGGCAATTTCATGCTGGCGGCGCAGGCGCTCGGGCTCGGCACGATCCCGCAGGCGGCGCTCGCGCGCCACTCCGGCCTGATCCGCCGCCACTTCAACCTGCCTGAAGATCGCCGCGTCGTCTGCGGCATCTCGTTCGGCTATGCCGACAATGCGCACAAGGTCAACAGCTACCGCACCTCCCGGGCGAGCGTGGCCGATACCGTGACCTTCGTGGACAAGTGACCTAGCGTTTCATCCGTGCTGCAGACGCATGAAGGCGGCCGTGCAAACGACCGCCTTCATATTCATCTGAGCCACATTGGCGCCGGTCGTCAGCCGCCGCTGCCGCCGATCACGGCCCGTATGGTCTCGTCTGGGCCAAAATCCTCGGCGCCATCGACATAGAGCAGCGCAGCCAGCTTGGAGCGGGCGCGGTTCACGCGGCTCTTGATCGTGCCGACGGCGCAGCCGCAGATCGAGGCGGCATCCTCGTAGGAGAAGCCGGAGGCGCCGACCAGGATCAACGCTTCACGCTGGTCCTGCGGAAGCTTCTCGAGCGCCGTGCGGAATTCCTCGAACTCGAGATGCGCATTCTGCGAGGGTTGCGTCTTCAGCGTCTTGGCGTAGTTGCCTTCGGCATCCTCGACCTCGCGCCGCCGCTTGCGATAGTCCGAGCGGAACAGGTTGCGCAGGATCGTGAACAGCCACGCCGGCAGGTTGGAGCCGGGCTGGAACGAGTCGATGTTGGCGAGCGCGCGGAGCAGCGTCTCCTGCACCAAATCGTCGGCGCGGTCCGCATTGCCGCTGAGCGAAATGGCGAACGCGCGCAAGCTCGGCACGGCCGCCAGGATGTCGTTACGCAGGGAGTCCGTGAGAGGCATTAATCCCTCCCATTGTTGTTGTCGTTGGATCCGCCCTCATCGCCCATTTGGGGGGCTGCCCCCGGCGCATCAAGCTTCTTGATCAGTTCGGCGAACCGATCCGGAACCCCCTGTCGTACGACATCGTCGTACATGGCACGCAACTGATGGCCGATCCGGGATTGAATCTCCGGAGTGAGCCCTCCCTTGCCGGGGGTCGTGCTTCTGCTGGCTTGAGACTTGAGATCTTTCATGACCTGTTCCACGTTTCCCCGAGTTAAGTGACTGTAAATTCGAGAAGTTTTCTCAACCGGGAGCCGTTCCCTGGATAGGCACAATTCCAGGTTCGATAAAAAGTTCCCCCTAAAGCGGAACTTTTCTCGGGCTGAGGCGTAAACCCGGCCAGCAGGGGAACCCGGGCCCCCCGCGTGACGCAAGGCTGGCCCGAAGACGAATGGAGTGGGGATGTCACGTTCACAGCTTGTTGCTGAACACTTGCCGTTGTTGCGCCGGTACGCGCGCGCCCTGACCGGCAGCCAGGCCTCCGGTGACGCCTACGTGGCAGCCATGTTGGAGGCCATGCTTGGCGATCCGGCGGTGCTCGACGAGAGCCATGGGCCGCGCGCCGGGCTGTTCCGGCTGTTCACCCAGATCTGGAATTCGGTTTCCGTCAATGACGATTCGGAGGTGACGACCCTGCCGATGCCGCCCGAGCGGCGACTGTCGAATATCACGCCGCTGCCGCGGCAGGCCTTCCTGCTGCTGTCGCTGGAAGGATTCTCGGAAGAGGAGGTCGGCTACGTCCTCGGCACCGACGTCGCCGAGACGCGGCGGCTGGCGGATACCGCCGGACGCGAGATGGCGGCCGAGATCGCCACCGACGTGCTGATCATCGAGGACGAGACCTTCATCGCCATGGACCTCGAAAGCCTGGTGAAGAATCTCGGCCACAACGTCGTCGGCGTCGCGCGCACCCATGCCGATGCGGTGGCGCTGGCCAAGAACAAGCGGCCCGGCCTGATCCTCGCCGACATCCAGCTCGCCGACGGCTCGTCGGGTCTGGACGCCGTCAACGAGCTGCTTCGCACCTTCGAGGTGCCGGTGGTGTTCATCACCGCCTATCCCGAGCGCTTCCTCACCGGCGAGCGTCCGGAGCCGGCGTTCCTGATCTCGAAGCCGTTCCAGCCCGCGATGGTTTCGGCGGTGGCGAGTCAGGCCCTGTTCTTCCAGCGCAACTCGCGCAACCGCACGCCCAAGGCGCCTGCGGCGTAAGAAGACCCGTATCGAACAAGAAGACGGCGCGTCGAAAGGCGCGCCGTTTTTGTTTGCCGGCACCCTGTCTCAGCACCCGCGGCAGATACTGCGCATCTTGATATCGACCTTAGCTTGGTCTGCGGCCGATTCTGCCGGTGCTGAGCTCCCCGAGAACGGTAGCGTCGTCTTCGCCCTGAAGACTATGGGTGCCGTGACGTGAAGGCTGCTCTCATCAAGCTCGGCAGGCGGCACGGGAAATGGTGCAGCCGCTTCCACCATCGCCAAGGCCGCAACGTCGAGCTCGCTGGAGCCTGTGCTTTCGACAAGCGCGCTCGAAATCAACTTGCCCGTCCGATCGAGAACAAGCAGGACTTTCGCCGTGCCGCCTTCGGCTGGCGAGTTGCGTGGATAGATCCTCTTGCTGACCAACCGATTGGAAACTTGCCTCTTCCAAGCGTTGATAGAACTCTCCTCGGGGTCTGGGGCCGCAGCCAGCGCATATGCCGGGAGGGCCGCGAGCAATCCGAGAAACGCGGCCAGCGAGTTAAATTTCATCTGCATCGTCGCGGATATTAATCGCCATCTGGTTGATTGCAAGAATCGCTGCTCGTATCGCGCACACCCCGTTGTGGGGAGCTGTGAGCTACCGCAAGGTCCGATCGCTTGACGGCGGCTAAATTGCCCCGTTGATACGTCGGGCCCAACAACATCCATCGCCGCTTTTGCGCGCCGGGAGGTTACTCGCCATGGACCAGCAGCTGCTCGACCGCCTCGCCATCCGCGATCTCGTCGAGAACTGGGCGGTGTGGCGCGATGCCGGTGACTGGGAGCGCTTTGCGACCGTCTGGCACGAGGAAGGGTGGATGTCCGCCACCTGGTTTCAGGGACCGGCGCGGGATTTCATGCGCGTCAGCCAGGAGGGCTTCGCCAGGGGCGTGCGCATCCTGCATTTCCTCGGCGGCACCAGCATCGATCTCGCCGGCCAGCGGGCCATTGCCCAGACCAAGATGACGATCTCGCAGCGCGCCCTCGTGCACGACGTGCTCTGCGACGTCGTCTGCACCGGACGCTTCTACGATTTCCTGGAGAAGCGGCAGGACCAATCCGGAATTGGGAATTGGGGCATCGTCCGCCGCCAGCCGATCTATGAGAAGGACCGGATCGACCCGGTCGATCCCGCAGCAGAGCTTCGGCTCGACCAGAAGGCGCTCGCCGCGCTGCCCGAAGGCTATCGCCATCTCGCCTACATGCAGGAGCTGATCGGCTACAAGGTCAAGCGCGACATGCCGGGCCTGATCGGGCCCGAGGTCGAGAAGCTCTACGGGGAGGGACGGGAGTGGCTGGCGGGGAAGGCCGGATTGTCTGCAAGCAAATGAGGCCCAGACAAAAGTAAGGCGCGACTGGCATCACCACAGTCGCGCCCTACGTCGCCGGCTTATGGGGCAGGGGGGAATAGCCGGCTGTTGAGACGACTCTTGTCTGCAGGAGTCGTTCCCAGCCCTGCCAAATAATTTTCGGTGCCGCGGCTTTTCTCACACACGGTTAAGTGATCGTAGCGGTCAAGAACCCCCGGTCCCTAGCGCGCGTTGTTCCCGCGATCGCCATGGGGCGAGGGACCGACATTCATGTCACAGATTCACAAGGTATTTTTGGGCGTCATCGCGGCCGCCGCGACACTCGGCGCCGTCCAGGTGGGCGCCGTGCAATTGGCCTCCGGCCACGATCTGGCCGACCGCTGGCAGGCGGTCGCCGACATCCCGAGCCAGAGCACAAGTGTCGTGCCAAGCAATAACGTCAACCGCGCCGGAAAGGCCGACCGCCTTTCCGAGACCAGGCAGGCTGCGGTTCCCACCCGCACCGTCTCGATGCGGCTGAACGACCTTGCCGACACCTCGGTGCTGCTGCGGGTCCCCGCTGTGATCGAGACCGGCAATGCCAAGCCGCCGACGACGCTGCTCCTGAACCAGCAGAAGGCGCGCAGCCGACCGACGATCGCCTGCGAGCCGATGGTCAGCTCGCTGACCGAGGTCGCAAAGCTGCTCCAGCCCGGTCGCTGCGTGACCTGACCGGCGCGCCCGCCGGACATCGCGTCCTCCCGCCTCGGGAGGACGATCGTTCACATCCACTTGATCCCTGCCGTGCTCGCGTTATATCCCGGGTTTCTTCCCCTTCGTTTTGACCGGGTAAACGCATGACGACGTCAGACACGGCTGTGCACACGCAGCCCTTCCAGGCCGAGGTTTCCGAGCTTCTGCACCTCATGGTGCACTCCGTCTATTCGGAGACCGATATCTTCCTGCGCGAGCTCGTCTCCAACGCGTCCGATGCCTGCGACAAGCTGCGCTACGAAGCGATCGCCACCCCGGCGCTGCTGGGCGAGGGCGACCCGCTCAAGATCCGCATCATCCCCAACAAGCAGGCCGGAACGCTCACGATCGCCGACAACGGCATCGGCATGGAGCGGCAGGAGCTGATCGATCATCTCGGCACCATCGCCCGCTCCGGCACCAAGGCGTTCGTGTCGAAGCTGAAGGAGGCCAAGGACGGCCTCGGCCTGATCGGCCAGTTCGGCGTCGGCTTCTATTCCGCCTTCATGGTGGCCGACAAAATCGTCGTGATCAGCCGCCGCGCCGGCGAGAGCGACGTCTGGACCTGGAGCTCCCAGGGCGGCTCCGGCTTCGAGATCGCCCGAGCCAGCGACGAAGAGGCGGCGCGCGTGACGCGCGGCACCGAGATCGTCCTGCACCTGAAGGACGACGCCAGGAAATATCTCGAGGCCTTCGAGATCGAGCGCATCATTAGTGCCTATTCGGACAACATCCTGTTTCCCATCGAGCTCGTGCCGGAAGAGGGCGAGCCGCGCCAGATCAATTCGGCGAGCGCGCTGTGGCAGCGCTCGAAATCCGAGCTCGCGGCGGAGGATTACAAGAAGGCCTATCAGCAGATCGCTTCCGCCTTCGACGATCCCGCCATGACGCTGCATTATCGTGCCGAGGGCCGCTACTCCTACGCCGTGCTGCTGTTCGCGCCCTCGACCAAGCCGTTCGACCTGTTCGAGCCGAACCGCAAGGGCCGGGTGAAGCTCTATGTCCGCCGTGTCTTCATCACCGACGATGCCGACCTGCTGCCGGGCTATCTGCGCTTCATCCGCGGCGTGGTCGACAGCGAGGATCTCCCGCTCAACATCTCGCGCGAGATGCTGCAGAACAACCCGCAGCTGGCGCAGATCCGGAAAGCCGTGGCGACCCGTGTCCTGTCCGAGCTGGAAAGCCTCGCCGACAAGGATCCGGAGAACTTTGCAAAGATCTGGGACGCGTTCGGTGCGGTGCTGAAGGAGGGCATCTACGAGGATTTCGAGCGGCGCGAGAAGCTGCTGGCGCTGGCGCGCTTCACCACGACATCGGGCGAGAAGCGGTCGCTGAAGCAGGTCATCGCCGACTTCAAGCCGAACCAGACCGAGGTCTACTATCTCGTGGGCGACAGCATCGAGCGGCTGAAATCCAATCCGCGGCTCGAGGCGGCCACCGCGCGCGGCATCGAGGTGCTGCTGCTGTCCGACCCGGTCGACGCGTTCTGGACCTCGATGCCCTCGGAGTTCGACGGCAAGCCGCTGAAGTCGCTGAGCCAGGGCGATCTCAACCTCGACCTGATCCCGCGCGTCGACGACAAGGACGAGGCGAAGAAGGACGAGCCCGAGGCCGACGAAGCCGCCACCATCGCCGTGATCAAGGCCGCGCTCGGCGAGCGCGTCAGCGACGTCAAGGCCTCGACCCGTCTCACCAGCTCGGCCTCCTGCCTCGTCGCCGACAGCCAGGGCCCGAGCCGCGAGCTCGAGCGCATCCTGCAGCAGCAGAACCGCGGCATGCGCACCAAGCCGATCCTCGAGATCAATCTGCGCCATCCGCTGGTCACGGCGGTCACCAGGGCGCAAGCTGGCTCGAACACGGTCGACGATCTCAGCCTGCTGCTGCTCGAGCAGGCCCAGATCCTGGACGGCGAGCTGCCGGAAGACCCGGCGGCGTTTGCGGCGCGGTTGAACCGGCTGGTGCTGCAGGGGCTCGGCGGCTAAAGCGCGATGAGATTTGGATGAATCGTCACCGCGCTTTAGGTTGTTGTTTAAGCATGATCTTTTCGGAAAACCGCTTCGCACTTTTCCGGATCATGCTTTAGCGCCGAGCACTGCGCTCACCTTGCCGTCATCTGTCCTTAGGAACAGTCGCCTCCGCCCTGGTGTTGTGCCATATCAGGCCGTCGGCATCAGATCCGCCGACGCCGTCGATTCGAAGGTTTAAGTCCATGCGCTTGCCGATATTGACCCTCACCGCGATTGCCACGCTGTTCGTGGCGGCCGATGCCAGCGCCCAGACCTATGATCCGCGCTATCCGGTGTGCATGCACGTCTATACGCCCGGCGGCTTCGGTGGTGGTGGCGGCGATTATTTCGATTGCTCCTTCACGTCGATCCCGCAGTGCCGCGCGACGGCCTCGGGACGCTCGGCGAGCTGCGACGTCAATCCCTATTACGCCTTCGACCAGCCGCCGCCGCGCAAGCGTCACAAGAAGGTGCAATAGCAACTCCGATGCAGCGTACCGGAATACTGTCCCTCCGTCTCTCGTTCGGCCTGATCGTGGTGGCCGGCGCATTGCTCGCAACCGCGCCGTCGCGGGCGCAGACCTTCGATCCGCGCTATCCCGTCTGCATGCACGTCTATTCCGGCGCGAACGGCGGTGGCGGGGAGTGGTACGACTGCTCCTTCACCTCTCTGCCGCAATGTCGCGCCACGGCGTCCGGCCGGTCCGCGATCTGCGATCCTAATCCCTATTATCCGGTCCACGCGCCGGCATGGCATCCGTCCCGCAGGCCGCCCGGCCGCTAGCCCTCGTGCTGCTGCCGGCTGCGGCGGTTGAGCCAGGTCAAAGCGCGCATGCGCGCATCCGCGGCATTCTCATCGCTTAGCCCGACGCCAGGAGTCCGGCATCATGCCGGCCTTTCAGATCGGGCGCATGAAGCGAGGAGATTTCCATGAACAGGCGCACCCTTGCGGCAATCGTCGGCGCAACCCTTGTCACGATCGCCTTACAGCCGGCCCGCGCGGACGTGATCGCGCGTTACGAATGCAGCCTTGCCGGATTCTTCACCCAGGAGCCGATCGGCGACCGTCCCGATCACAATCTGGTGGCGCAGGACTATGTCTGCGTCGGCGTCGAGGGCGTGTTGAAAGGCGCGGTGTATTCCGCGTCGAATGTCGTCGAGTGGGACGGGCCCAAGGCGACGATGCTGATCGGGAGCGGCGTGCACCGCATTCCCGGTGGACGCCTCATCACGCAGCTCACTGAAGGCTCGGCCCAGGCCGTGATGAAGGACGGCAAGCCCGTCGGCGTCGCATCCTCGGGCAAGGGCGTGGTGAAGTTCGCATCCGGCCCGTTTGCCGGCCTGAGCGGCAAGACCGTCCAGTTTGCCACGAAGCCCATCAATCCGATCCGCTTCGATCTCGAATTCACGGCGGATTGAGGCGGCGCGAAGGTCTGCCGTCGCGCGTGGTCAGGCCTCGAGGAGACGCTAGTCCTTCTTGATCCCCGACAGCTCGACCACCTTGCGCCAGCGGTCGGTCTCGGCGGTCAGCATGCCGCCGAATTCACCGGCGTTGCCGTGCAGCGGGACGGCGCCGAGTTCGGCGATGCGGGCCTTGATGCCGGAATCGGACAGCGCCGCATCGATCTCGCGATTGAGCAGATCGACGATCTCGCGCGGCGTGTCGTGCGGGGCGCCGACGCCGTAGAACGACGACGTCTCGTAGCCCGGCAGCGTGTCCGCGATTGAAGGCACCTCCGGCAGGATCTCCGAGCGCTCGCGCGTGGTGACGCCGAGCGCGCGCAGCTTGCCGGCGCGCACCAGCTCGAAGGAGGAGGTGACGTTGTCGAACATGCCCTGGATCTGGCCGCTCATCACGTCGGTCAGGCCCGGTGCCGAGCCGCGATAGGGGACGTGGGTGAACTTTACGCCGGCCATTGATTTGAACAACTCGCCCGAGAGGTGCAGCGAGGTGCCGATGCCCGAGGAGGCGATCGATATCTTGCCGGGATTGGCCTTGGCGTAGGCGATGAAGTCGGCGACGGATTTCACCGGCAGGTCGTTGTTGACGACCAGCACCAGCGGAATGCGCGCCACGCCGGCGACCGGTGCGATGCCGCGGGCGAAATCATAGGGCAGCGCCGGATCGAACGAGGCGTTGATCGCGTTCGCGGTCGAGGTCAGCAGCAGCGTGTAGCCGTCGGGTGCCGAAGAGATCACTGCCTGCGTCCCGATATTGCTGCCGGCGCCGGGCTTGTTCTCCACGACGAAGGTCTGGCCCAGCCGGTCGGACAGGCGTTGGCAGAGCAGTCGCGACAGCAGGTCGGTCGCGCCACCCGGCGCATAGGGCACGACCCATTTTACGCTGCGCGAGGGATAAGAGGGATTGCCGAGGGCAAACGCGCGCGGTGCCGCGAGCACGGCTGCGGCACAGGCGGCGGTCTGAAGGAAATGTCGTCTGGTGATCATGGGTCTCGCCTCAACAGAATCGAAGCTGCTGCGCTCTTCTTCCTTCTCCCCTTGTGGGAGAAGGTGGCGCGAAGCGCCGGATGAGGGGTTTTCGCCACTCGTGAGATTGTCCGTGTGGAAAGAGACCCCTCACCCGTCGCGCTGCGCGCGCCACCCTCTCCCACAAGGGGAGAGGGTTAGCAGGACCGCTTCGCTGCTTTGCTATCGCAAGATTTGCGCTGCTGCGCACGCCGATCCCGCCGGCTTGGTAAAGGATCACTAGAGTTAATCGCGCACTAACGGAGTTTTACCTTGTCTCTTAACACCTGGGCAGGGCGCGAGAGCTAGATTGCGGTATCAGCAGGCAGCCCGAGAGAATGAGCGGCATGACGACCGGTGTCATCGAACGGCAAAAAGTCGCGCGCGCGCCTTCGGCTTCGAAGATCTGGCTGAAGGCCATCGAACTCACCGCGCGGATCGAGTCGCTGCCGGGACGCCTGTTCGCAGACGTCATCGACGATTGGGCGCAGCGCCAGCCCGATCGCGTCGCGTTGGTCACGGACGATACAAGTCTCCCCTACGACGCCTTGTCGAAGCGCATCAATCGCTACGCGCGCTGGGCGCGCTCGGTCGGCGTGGCCAAGGGCGACACGGTCGCCCTGATCATGCCGAACGGCATCGATTATCTCGCGGCCTGGCTCGGCATCAGCCGGGTCGGCGGCGTGGTCGCACTGCTCAACACCAAGCTGGTCGGACCCTCGCTCGCGCATTGCATCGACGTCGCCCGCCCCGCGCATATCATCGTGGCGCATGAGCTGGCGGAGATGCTGGAGGGCGCAGCACCGCATCTGAAGACGAAAGCCAAGGTTTGGACCCATGGCGATGCCCGCAGCGATCTTGCCATCGACGTCGCGCTCGCGGCGCTGGACGATGCGCCCCTGTCGCCGGAGGAGCATGGCGAGGTCACGATCGACGACCGCGCGCTGCTGATCTACACCTCGGGCACGACGGGCTTGCCGAAGGCGGCCAGCATCAGCCATCGCCGCATTCTCAACTGGGGCTTCTGGTTCGCCGGCCTTGCCGGCGCTGGCCCGCAGGACCGGCTCTATGATTGCCTGCCGTTGTTTCACTCGGTCGGCGGCATCGTCGCGCCGTGCAGCATGCTCGCCGCCGGCGGCTCGGTGGTGATCGCGGAGAAATTCTCGGCCACGCATTTCTGGCCCGACATCGTCCGCCACGATTGCACGCTGTTTCAATATATCGGCGAGCTCTGCCGTTACCTGCTCAAGGCACCGCCGTCGGAATACGAGAACCGACATCGTCTCCGCCTCGTCTGCGGCAACGGCCTGCGCGGTGATATCTGGCAGGACTTTCAGGATCGCTTCGCCATTCCCCGCATCCTCGAATTCTATGCGGCGACGGAAGGCAATTTCTCGCTGTTCAACGTCGAAGGACAGCCGGGCGCGATCGGCCGCGTCCCGCCGCTGCTGGCACATCGTTTCCCCGCCAATCTCGTCAGGCTCGACCCCGATAGCGGCGTGCCGCTGCGCAATAACGAGGGTTTCTGCATCGCCTGCACCCGCGGCGAGGCCGGCGAGGCGATCGGCCGCATCGGCAGCGCCAATGAGGGCGGCGGCCGCTTCGAGGGCTATACCGACGCCGGCGAGACCGAGAAGAAAGTCCTTCGCGATGTCTTCGCGAAGGGCGATGCCTGGTTTCGCACCGGCGATCTAATGCGGATCGACGACAAGGGCTTCTTCCATTTCGTCGATCGTATCGGCGACACGTTCCGCTGGAAGGGCGAGAACGTCGCGACCTCGGAGGTGAACGACGCGATCCGCGATTTCACCGGCGTGGTCGACGCCACCACCTACGGTGTCAGCATTCCCGGCGCCGACGGCCGCGCCGGCATGAGCGCGATCGTCGTCAACGAGGGCTTTGACATTGCGGCGCTGCCCGCACATCTCGCGCAGCGCCTGCCGGCCTATGCGCGGCCTGTGTTCATCCGCATCTCCAGCGAGATCGATGCGACCGAGACGTTCAAGCAGAAAAAGGGCGAGCTGTCGCGGGAGGGGTTTGATCCCGCCGGCATCTCCGAGCCGCTGTTCATGGCGGACGCGAAATCCGGAGCCTATGTCCCGCTGGACGCCGAGGCCTATGCGGCCATCCTGAACGGCTCGATCAGGCTGTAGATCGCCAAAATCGGCAGATAGGTCCAATTTTATCTGAATTGTCCAAGAAGCCATTTACTTCTGTCGGGTAAACAAGCCGCCATGGGAGGCGGCCAGCAAGAGCCGCCGCAACGCCAACGATAACAAAGCGAGCCAGCCATGTCGGTCAGGTCTAAGGTCATTGAGGCGATCCAGCAGATCGCCAAGGAGCAGAACGTCACGCTTCCGAAGCTGTCGGACGACCTGTCGCTGCACGAGACAGGCTTCGACTCGCTCGCCTTCGCGATTCTGGTCGCGCGTCTCGAGGACGATACCGGCGTCGACCCTTTCACCATTTCCGAGGACGCAGCCTTCCCCGCCACGGTGGGTGATTTCGTGCGGGCCTACGAAAATGTCCCCGCGTGAGATCTTCGCACTCCGCGACCATCTCGGCGCGGAGCTGAAGGGACGCACGATCTCCGACGCGCATGATGTCGTGTCGCTGACCGACATCCTGTCGCAGACGGTCCTTGGCGGCCGCCTGCACGAATTGTCGGGCCGCTCCGTGCTGCTCAAACTGTCCGACCAGCTCCGGTCGGGCCTCGCCATGATCGAGCTCGACGGCATCGCGCGCCGCATGCTGCTGTGCCCGCCCGATCTGAACCCGGCATACCTCGACGCGCTGATCGCGGATGCCGGGATCGACGCCGTCGTCACCGACGAGCCCGATCGCTGGGCGGGTTCGGGCGTGTCGCTCGTCGTCACCGCACAATTGCCGCTTCAAGCCACCGCGCCGGCCAGGACCGAACGCGCGACGGAATGGCTGATGCTCACATCGGGCACCTCGGGCGTGCCGAAAATCGTCGGCCACACGCTGGAAGCGCTGACCGGTGCGATCGTCGCCGAAGGCCCCGCGCGCGGACCGGCGCCGGTCTGGGCGACATTCTACGACATCCGCCGCTATGGCGGCTTGCAGATCTTCCTCCGCGCCATCCTGTCGGGCGGCTCGATGGTGCTGTCTGACCCGCACGAGGCGCTTGGCGATCACGTCGCGCGGCTGACGGCGCGGGGCGTCTCGCACATCTCGGGCACGCCGTCGCATTGGCGCAAGCTTCTGATGAGCGGTTCGGCCGCGCAATTCGCGCCGGGTTACGTCCGCCTCTCCGGTGAGATCGCCGACCAGGCGGTGCTTGACGGGCTGAAGGCCGCATTTCCAAAATCTTCGGTCGGTCATGCCTATGCCTCGACCGAGGCCGGCGTCGGCTTTGCCGTCAACGACGGGCTGGAAGGCTTTCCGGCCGACTATCTCGGCAACCGCAACGGCGTCGAGATGAAGGTCGTGGACGGCTCGCTGCGGATCCGTTCGACGCGCACGGCGCATGCTTATGTTGGCCGGGACGCTGCAGCGCTCACCGATGGCGACGGATTTGTCGACAGCGGCGACATCGTCGAGCGGCGCGGCGATCGCTATTATTTCGTCGGCCGCCGCGGCGGCATCATTAATATCGGGGGCCTGAAGGTCCATCCCGAGGAGATCGAGGCGGTGATCAACCGCCATCCCGACGTGCGGATGTCGCGGGCCAAGTCGCGGAAGAGCCCGATCACCGGCGGCATCGTGGTCGCCGACGTGATCCTCAGCGAGGGCACCGATCCCGCGCGCACGAAAGAGATCCGCGACCAGATCCTCGATCGGTGCCGCGCGCAGCTCGCGTCCCACAAGGTGCCGGCTGTGATCCGCTTCGTCGAGGCGCTCGACGTCACCCCGGCCGGCAAACTGGCGCGCACCGATGCATAACAACGTTCTCGTCACCGGCGGCAGCCGCGGCATCGGCCTTGCGATCTGCAAGCGCCTTGTCGGCGCCGGCTATAACGTGATCGCGGCGGCGCGGCGCGAAAGCGACGAGCTCAGGGCCGCGATCACCGAGTCGGATGGCCGCCTGCATTTCCGTGCCTGCGACCTTGCCGTGATCGACGCGATCCCGGCCTTCGCAAAACTGGTACGCGACGAGTTCGGCCCGATCTACGGCCTCGTCAACAATGCCGGCCTCGGCACGGAAGGCCTGCTCGCCACCATGCACAATTCCCAGATCGAGGCACTGGTGCAGCTCAACGTGCTGTCGCCGATCATCCTCACCAAATATGTGGCGCGGCAGATGATGGCCGATGGGGCCGGCCGCATCATCAACATCTCCTCGATCATCGCGACGACCGGCTATAACGGCCTGTCCGTCTACGGCGCGACCAAGGCGGCGGCCACCGGCTTCACCCGCTCGCTGGCGCGCGAGGTCGGCAAGGTCGGCATCACCGTGAACGCGATCGCGCCGGGGTTCATCGACACCGAGCTCACGCACAATCTGTCCGACGAAGGGCGCAAGCGCATCGCCGGCCGCAGCGCGCTGCGCCGCCTGCCGGAGACCGATGACGTCGCGCGCATGGTGGAATATCTGCTCGGCGAAGGCGGCCGCAACGTCACCGGATCCGTGTTCACCGTCGATGCCGGGAATACGGCCTAGGCGGAACCCGGCGGATGCGATGGCGTTGATCCGGAGCAATGACATTCAGCCGGATTTGGTCGTAAGATGCCCCGCAATCGATTGGGTTACGTCAATCGATCTGCCCTAATCGACAGGGAGCAGTCCATGGCCATGCCTGACATGACCGCTTCAATTCAGGGCCAGACGCAGCAATCCCGCGCGAAGCCGGACGACGTCCATTGCCCGCCGATGACGCATCAGAATTCCGGCAGTCACGGCTATGAAATGTACCCGCAGCAATTCGTGCGCCTGGTCGGCTGCCATGACGCCTCTCTCGATGGCTTGCGCAAGCGCCAGGACGAGAAGCTGCACTAGCTGCTCACGTCCGGTGCTTCGGTGAATCCTTCGGCAGGTCGATCCGCTCGTGGGAAAATTCCGGCGGGCCTTCGGTGAGGCGGCGGATGCGGCGCTCGCGTTCGTCCGCCGGCAAGGCCGGATCGAGCAGCGCCTCGATCTCGTGAATGGCGATCTCTTCGATCTTGGTGGCTTCCGAGGCGATCGGGTGCTCCGACGGAAGCACCGGCGGCGCGATCTTCAGGCCCAGCTCGATCAGTTTGCAGATGGCATCCGAGCGGGTCAGGCGATGGGCTTCGGCCCAGGCATCGACGGCCTCCGTCAGTCTTTCGGGCATCTTCACCGCGCTGATCGGCTCGACGCCGGTACGCCGGCGCACCTGAGAGGTGGAGTCCTTATTGCCGAAATCGGACACCTCGATCATCCCATGCAAGGCCGTGGAGGTGGACGACGATAGCCGCAACTCCCGGCCGGTCATTTGACGCCGATCAATGACCCGCTGCGGCATTGCAACGCGCTGGCATCTCGTTGTCACCCAATCTTGTTGTCCCGACCGGTTTCGGCCAATGATGAGGAGGGGCAGCCGGCCGGCGAACCCGGATCGATCCTGCCACGTATTTGTTGCGCATTCCAACCATCCGGCGTCCCCGATGACCCCAGGCGAAACCTTCTACGGCGGCATTCCCGTCTTCCGCGGCTTCACCAGCCTGATGGACCCCGCGCTCTACGCGCCGCTTCCGGACGATTGGAGCATCGGCGTTGCCGATATCGTCGATTCCACCAAGGCGATCGCGGCGCAGCGCTACAAGGCGGTCAATATGGCCGGTGCGGCCGTGATCGCGGCGGTGACGAACGCGCTGGAGGGGCGCGAATTCCCCTTCGTGTTCGGCGGCGACGGCGCGAGTTTTGCGGTCGCGCCGTCCGACCTCGATGCCGCGCGCGAGGCGCTGGCCGCGACCGCGACCTGGGTGCGGGAAGATCTCGATCTGACCATGCGCGTCGCGCTGGTGCCGGTCAGTGCCATTCGCGCGCAGGGGCTCGATGTGCGCGTCGCCCGCTTCGGCCCCTCGGCCAATTTGTCCTATGCGATGTTCTCGGGCGGCGGGCTCGCCTTCGCCGACGCCGCGATGAAGCGCGGCGAGTTTGCGGTCGCCGAAGCGCCGCCCGGCACCCAGCCGGATCTGTCCGGCCTGTCCTGCCGTTTCGAGGTGATCCCGGCCTCGCGCGGGTTGATCCTGTCGGTGCTGGTGATGCCGGCTGGCGGCGCCGACCCGCAGCGCTTTCGCAAGGTGATCGAGGACATCATTCATCTCGTCGAGCGCAGCCCGGACGGTGCGCGCCCGGTGCCATCGCAGGGGCCGCCGCTGAAATGGCCGCCGCAGGGGCTGGATTACGAGGCCCGCACCAGGCGCGGCGGACCGCTGTTTGCGCGCAGGGCCAGCGTGCTGGCCTATACGCTGTTCGCCTATCTGATCCTGCGCTTCGACCTCAAGGTCGGCGGCTTCGTGCCGAATCTCTACAAGCGCCAGGTCGTCGAGAACTCCGACTTCCGCAAATATGACGACGGCCTGCGCATGATCCTCGACTGCACGCCGCAACTCGAACGCGCGCTGAGCGATCGCCTGGCGGCTGCCGCGCGCGACGGCATCGTGCGCTACGGCCTCCATCAGCAGGACGCCGCCATGATGACCTGCTTCACGCCCTCGGCGCTGCGCAGCGATCACGTGCACTTCATCGACGGCGCGCGGGGCGGCTACGCCTCGGCGGCGACGGCGCTGAAGGCGACGATGGCGTAGAAGAATTCTTGTGTCCCGGACGCGCTGCGGCACTGCGGCGATGCAAAGCATCGTCCGGTGTGACGCTGCGCAGAGCCGGGACCCACACTGCGATGGGCCCCGGCTCTGCAGCGCATCACTACGTGCTGCGCTGCGTCCGGGGCACGAGAGTTCGTCGACCTAGCGCCCCGCGCGCGTCCAGGTCTCGCCGCCGCAGAGCGCGCCGACGCAGCCTTCGACGCGCAACGAGTCCGCGCCCGTGACGCTGATGCTGCTGGCATAGGTGCTGCCGTCGTCGGCATTGTAGATCTGGCCCGACCATTTGCTCGGTCCCGCCGGCGGCATGCCGCTGAACAGCGGCAGTCCGATCATGGATCGCTTGGCGAGCGCGGGGTTGGGATTCTTGCTGTCGGTGGCGGGCTGGCCGGTCGCGGTGTCGTAGGGCTCGCGTAGCCAGGCGACGACGCCGCAGATGCCGCCGCCGCATTTGGTGATCTTGACGCGCGCATCACCTGCCTGGGTCAGCCATGTCCCGTCGACGTTCTGCGCATGCGCGGCGGATGTGCCAAGCAGTGCGGTGAGAAGGACGATGGAAGCGGCGAATCTGCAAGTCATGGAAGAGGCCCCGAAAATGGAGCGCCTCCATAGCAGGCCGGCGAGATAGTGCAACGCCGGCCGGAATCACATTCCTGCGTTTATCGACGTGCGTTGACATACTGCGCTCATTTGCCCCAGCGGCTGAAGGCGACCGAGGCCGCAGTCGACAGGCCGAATACCACCATGGCACCGCCGACCAGCGCGAACAACGTCCAGGCCGGCGCTTGCGCCATCATCAATCCAACGCCGCCGATCGCGACGATCAGGAGCCGCGCGGTGGACGCGAGCACGGGACCGCCGACGCGCGCCGCGCCCTGCGAGGAGAAATACAGCGACACGCCCATGCCGAAGAACGCGAAGGCGGGACCGGCCCAGTGGAAATAGCTGTGCGCGGCAGCGGTGACGCCGGGATCGCGCGTGAACAACGACACCCACAGCGCGGGATCGAGTGCGATGACGAGCCCGATCAGGCCGACCGTGATCCCGGACACCGCCGCCGCCGTCCAGGTCACGCGGCGGGCGCGGGCGACATGTCCGGCGCCCATCGCCATGCCGACCATCGGCACCGAGGCGATGCCGAAGGCGAAGGTGATCGGAATCAGCAGGAATTCCAGCCGCGAGCCGATGCCGTAGCCGGCCAGCATCTCGGTGCCGAACGTCGCCAGGATCTTCGTGAAGATCAGAATCGTGAGCACGGTCTGGAGCGGCGACAGGCAGGCGACCGCTCCCACTTTCAGAATGTCCAGGAACATCGCGCGCTCGAACTGGAAGGCGCGGAGCGCGAGCGGCAGCCGGCTGCGTCCGGACAACAGATACCAGAGGAAGAAGAGCGCCGCGCAGCTGAACGCGATCAACTGGCCGGCCGCGACGCCGGGCATGCCGAATTGCTTCACGCCGAACAGGCCGAGCCCGAGCGTGCCGCCGAGTGCGATCTGCAGCACGCTCGCGCCGATCAGCGTCATCGAGGGCAGGCGCATGTCGCCGGTGCCGCGGATCACCGAGGCCAGCGTGTTGACGAGCCAGATCGCGACCGCGCCGGAGAACAGTACCTGAGAATAGCCGCTGGCTTCCTCGAGCACGCGCTCGCGCCCCCCGAGCAGCGCGAAGAACGAGCGGCCGAAGACCAGCATCATCACCGTGAAGAACAATCCGCCGCAGAGGCCGATGATGGCGGCATGCAGCGCCAGCGTCGCGGCGCGGTCGCGATCTCCGGCGCCGAGCGCCCGGCTGATCGCGGACGAAACGCCGCCGCCCATCGCGCCCGCGCTCATCATCTGCGTCAGCATCGCGAACGGAAACACCAGCGCGATCGCGGCGAGCGGGATGGTGCCGAGCCGGCCGATATAGGAGGTCTCCGCGATCGCGACCAGCGTGCTGCCGACCATCGCGATCATGTTGGGGATCGCGAGCCGCAGCAGCGTCGGCATGATCGGCGCGGTCAGCAGGCTGGCGATGGAGGAGGCGACCGGTGCCCGCGGCGGGACGGCGTCTAGGGGGGCGTCGATCGTCATCTGTCACCGGGCGGAATATTGGATGATGACCGACATATTACAGGGCGTGCGGTAGCCGCGCCACCCCTCGCCATGCAGGGCTCACCAGGGCAGGCCGCAGAGGTCGATGGTGCCCAGCGTCGGCGCGCGGACGATGTTGAAGACGTAGGGCGCCATATGGGTGAAGAGGACACGCCCTTCCGGCTGTTCGCAATAGACCTCGCCCTTGAAGGGCAGCCAGCTCCGGGTCTCGTAGAACGAAAAATTATGAGGCTCGCAGAACAGCAGGGCGAAGCGAACGGCCTCGTTGGCGCGCATGGTGTGAATCGCCGCGTCGATCGCCACGGTGGCGTAGCCGCGGCCGCGCTGGTCCTGGCGCGTGCAGACCCCGCCGATGCCGCCGATATGGACCTTCTGCCCGTTCCAGGTGACCGTGCGGAAGTAGATGCCGACATGGCAGACGAGGCCGTCCTCGGGCGTCTCGATCAGGACGCGCAGATCGGCATTGGCCCATTTGACGTGAGCCCAGGGCTTGCCCGCGATCTCGTCCGCCCCCCAGACTGCCTGATGCAGCGGCTCGGCGATCCGCCATGAAGCGTCGCCGTTCAAAATGTCGATCTCGATGCTCATGGCCCTGTTTCTCGCAATGCGGCTGCGCGATCCCTTCGTTCTGTCATAACCGCTTCAAAGGCAATGATATTTTGCGGCAGCCGATCCGCCCCGACGTCGTGCAATCTGGCCATGTCGTCGCATCACGCGTTTTCGCAAATTGGCGGTATTTAACGGCCGCGGAACCTTCTATAAGGGATGACCGTTAGAACTCGTTCCCCATCAGTCGCGGACAAGAACCCATGACCTTTACGCTGCCCCCACTCCCCTACGCCTATGACGCCCTCGGCCAGTTCATGTCGAAGGAGACGCTGGAATTCCACCACGACAAGCATCATCAGGCCTACGTCACCAACGGTAACAATGCGCTCAAGGGGACCGAATGGGAAGGCAAGTCCCTTGAGGAGATCGTCAAGGGCTCGTTCGGCAAGAACCCCGCCGTGTTCAACAATGCCGGCCAGCACTACAACCACATCCACTTCTGGAGCTGGATGAAGCCCAATGGCGGCGGCACCAAGCTGCCGGGCAAGCTCGAGAAGAAGATCAACGAGGACCTCGGCGGCTTCGAGAAGTTCAAGACCGACTTCCAGGCGGCCGGTGTCGGCCAGTTCGGCTCCGGCTGGTGCTGGCTCCAGGTCAAGAACGGCAAGCTCGAGATCTCCAAGACCCCGAACGGCGAGAACCCGCTGGTGCACGGCGCCACCCCGATCCTCGGCTGCGACGTCTGGGAGCACTCCTACTACATCGACTATCGCAACCGTCGCCCCGACTATCTCAAGGCGTTCGTCGAGAACCTCGTGAACTGGGAATACGTCGAGTCCCTGTTCGACAAGGCGTGAAGCGTCATTCCGGGGCGCGCGAAGCGCGAACCCGGAATCCATTGATCCACTCGGGTTATGCCCGATGGATTCCGGGTTCGGCTCTTCGAGCCGCCCCGGAATGACAACAAGGCGGTCGCTCACGCGGCCGCCTTTTTGCTGTGCGGAATTGCCCTGCGCGGTGCGCGCACCGGTCTGTCATCACACCGTTTGCATCGGGGGAACACCGCCCTTAATCAGGATGGGCATCACCCTCGAGCCGCCCGCACACATTGTCAGAACCTTCCCCGAACCACCCGGCGCCCGCCGAGGACGCGGAGTCCGAGCCGCGGCCGGGACGCGCGCGCAAGCCGATCGGCTGGTCGACGATCATCATCGCGGTGCTTGTGGCGGTGAGCGCAACCCTGGTTTGGCGGCGTGACGGCACCGACGGCGTCCTGGAGATTCTCACGCACGATCTTTCGCTGTTCTCGGGCATCCTGCCGCGTGTGCTCGCCGGCTGCCTGCTCGGCGCATTGATCTCGGAAATCCTGCCGCACGAAAAGGTCTCGCGCTCGCTGGGGCCGAAATCCGGGCTGATGGGCCTTTTGATCGGCACCGCCTTCGGCGCGATCCTGCCCGGCGGTCCCTTCACCGCCTATCCCGTGGCGAGCGCGCTGCTCGCGGTCGGCGCCGATTTCGGCGCCACCATCGCCATGGTCGTGAGCTGGACCCTGATCGGCTACGGCCGCGCGGTGGCCTGGGAAATCCCGATCATGGGCACCGACTTCACGCTGTGGCGGATCCTGATCTCGCTGCCGCTGCCGGTGCTCGCCGGCGCACTCGGCCGCTTCGTCTATGTCCGGATCTATCCAAAGCCCGCAGCCAAGGACGACGAGAGTTGAGCGCGGCGCTTCTCATCGACATCCTGCTCTGGGGCTCGGTGTTCGGCGTCGGGCTGATCGCCTTCCGCCGCGGCCCGACGGTGTTCAAGGCCTCGCTGCGCGAGGGCACGATGGACTTCATCAACATCGTGCCGCGCATTGCGCTCGGGGTGATCGGCTCCGGCTACATCGCCGCCATCATCCCGCAGGAGGTGATCACCGGCTGGCTCGGGCCGGACTCTGGCTGGCTCGGGGTTGCCAGCGCCGTGGTCGCCGGCGCCGCGACGCCCGGCGGTCCCGTGATCGGCTTCTCCATCGGCACGGTGGCGCTGAAGTCGGGCGGCGGGGTGCCCCAGGTGGTCGCCTATGTCGTGGCCTGGGCGCTGTTCGCCTTCCAGCGGGTGATCCTGTGGGAAATCCCGTTCATGCCGGCCCGTTTCGTCTGGTTCCGCTGCGCCGTCTCGGTGCCGTTCCCGTTCGTGGCCGCGGCAATCGCGATGGTGATCGGCAAGCCGTGAGGCGGGCTTTGGCGTCTTGGCGCGTCATTCCGGGGCGATGCGAAGCATCGAACTATGGGGCGCAATTGCGCCCCTGAGAATCTCGAGATTCCGGGTTCGGCTTTGCCGCCCCGGAATGACGGCCCATGGTCGTGGACAGGGGTAATGTTATAATATAACGTCCTGATATGGTTCCCGCCGCGTCCCACGCCCACCAGCACGACCATGCTCATGACCACTCCCATGGTCATTCGCACGATCATGGGCATTCGCACGGGCACGACCACACCCATGCCCATGTCCACGATGCCGCCTCGCCGCATCCCGCCCAGGAGGCGCCCTGGTCGATCCTGCGCATGACCTTGGCGGCCCGCCTCGCGGCTGCGCTCGCCGTCTGCGCGGTGCTCTGGGGCGTGGTCTTCCTGGCGATGAGGTGAGGATGGCCGCGCTCCACTTTCACAACGTTACGCTGGGCTATGACCGGCATCCTGCCGTGCATCATCTCAGTGGTGAGGTCGCCGCCGGCGCGCTGGTCGCCGTGATCGGCCCGAACGGCGCCGGCAAGTCCACGCTGCTGCGTGGCATCGTCGGCATTTTGAAGCCGCTCGACGGCAGCATCCATCTCGGCGGGCTCGATTCCCGCGACATCGCCTATCTGCCGCAAAGCGCGGAGATCGACCGCAGCTTCCCCATCTCGGTGTTCGATTTCGTCGGCACCGGGCTGTGGCGCGGCACCGGCCTGTTCGGCGGCATCGGCAAGGCCGCGCGGGAGAAGATCCTGCGCGCCATCGGCTCCGTCGGCCTCAACGGTTTCGAGAACCGCCCGATCGGCACGCTCTCGGGCGGGCAGATGCAGCGCGTGCTGTTCGCACGCGTGCTGCTGCAGGACGCCAGATTGATCGTGCTCGACGAGCCCTTCAACGCCATCGACAGCAAGACCACGACCGACCTGCTTGCGCTGGTGAAGCATTGGCACGGCGAGGGCCGCACCGTGCTCGCGGCGCTGCACGACATGGAGATGGTGCGCAACCATTTCACGGAGACGCTGGTGCTGGCGCGCGGTCCGGTCGCGTGGGGACCGACGGCGGAGGTGCTGACGCCGGAAAACCTGCTGGTCGCGATGCGGATGTGCGAGGCGTTCGACGACAGTGCCGCAGCCTGCGCCGCCGACGACATCAGCACGCGGGCGGCCTGATATCCGATGCTCTATGACGCGCTGATCGGCCCGTTCACCGAATTCGAGTTCATGCGGCGCGCGCTTGCCGCCGTGATCGCGCTGTCGCTCGCGGGCGCGCCGATCGGCGTCTTCCTGATGCTGCGGCGGATGAGCCTCGTCGGTGACGCCATGGCGCATGCGATCCTGCCGGGTGCGGCCGTCGGCTTCCTGCTCTCCGGCCTCAATTTGTTCGCGATGACGGCCGGTGGCCTGATCGCGGGCTTTGCGGTCGCGATCCTCGCCGGCGTGGTCGCGCGCTCGACCGGGCTGAAGGAGGATGCTTCGCTTGCCACCTTCTATCTGGCTTCGCTGGCGCTGGGCGTGACCATCGTCTCGATCAAGGGCACCAATATCGACCTGCTCCATGTGCTGTTCGGCAACATCCTCGCGATGGACGACCAGACGCTTCTGGTGGTCGCTTTCAACGCGACGGTGACGCTGCTGGTGCTCGCGGTGATTTATCGGCCTCTGGTGATCGAGAGTGTCGATCCCTTGTTTCTGCGTACCGTGAGCCGGGCCGGCGGCCCCGCGCATCTGGCTTTCCTCGCGATGGTCGTCATCAACCTCGTCAACGGCTTTCAGGCGCTCGGCACGCTGCTGGCGGTGGGCCTGATGATCCTGCCGGCGGGCATCGCCCGGTTCTGGTCGCGCGATCTCACCGTGATGATCTCCATCGCGGTCGTCGCTGCCGCGGTTTCGGGCTATGCCGGTCTCGTGCTGTCGTTCCAGACCCGTGTGCCCTCGGGCCCCGCGATCATCCTGGTGGCGACGATGATCTACATCGTCTCGGTCCTGTTCGGCCGCGTCGGCGGCGTCGTCAGGCAACTGTTTCCCGGCCGGCATCTGGAGGCGTGACGGTGCGCTTCCTTGTGCTGTCCGCCCTGCTGCTGATCGCCTCGCCGCTGCACGCGGCGGAGCGGCTCAACGTCGTCGCGAGCTTCTCGATCCTCGCCGACTTGGTCCGCAATGTCGGCGGCGACCGCATCGATCTGACGACGCTGGTCGGGCCCGACAGCGACGTTCATGTCTACACACCGGCGCCGGGCGATGCGAAGCGCATCGCCGCGGCCAGGCTCGTCATCGTCAACGGGCTCGGGCTGGAGGGCTGGCTGCCGCGCCTGGTGCAGTCAGCGGGCAGCAAGGCAATCGTCGTCACGGCCAGTGCCGGCATTGCGCCGCTCAAGCTTGGCTCGGCCGCCGATCCGCACGCCTGGCAATCCATCCCCAACGTCAGGATTTACGTGGCCGACATCGCCAAGGCGCTGGCGGCCGCCGATCCGGATGACGCGGCATTCTTCGATGCCCAGGCCAAGGCCTATCTGGAAAAGCTCGAAACGCTCGACCGCGAGGTCCGCGAGGCCGTCGTCAGGATTCCGTCCGAGCGGCGCAAGGTGATCTCGACCCACGACGCCTTCGGCTATTTCGCCGCCGAATACGGTATCCAGTTCGTGGCTCCCCTCGGGGTCTCCACCGAAACCGAGCCCAGCGCCCGGGACATCGCTGCCATCATCGGCCAGATCAGGGCCCAAAAAATCCCGGCGGTCTTCCTGGAGAATATCAGCGATGACCGCCTGATCCGCCGGATCGCGGCGGAGACCGGGGTCAAGGTCGGGGGGACCCTGATTTCGGACGGTTTGACCGGCGAAAAGGGGCCTGCACCCACTTACATTGATATGGTCAGGCACAATATAAAGGCCCTGACCAGCGCGCTTGACCATTAGGGCAGGGGCCACCCCGCCTCGCGTCGCGCGACCAGCCCTATGTCCGGAGTTGTTATGTCTGAAGCGACCTCCCAGAAAATTCCCGTGACCGTCCTGACCGGCTATCTCGGTGCCGGCAAGACCACGCTCCTCAACCGCATCTTGTCGGAGAACCACGGCAAGAAATACGCCGTCATCGTCAACGAGTTCGGCGAGATCGGCATCGACAACGACCTCATCATCGGCGCCGACGAGGAAGTGTTCGAGATGAACAACGGCTGCATCTGCTGCACCGTGCGCGGCGACCTCGTGCGCATCATGGATGGGTTGATGAAGCGCAAGGGCAAGTTCGACGCCATCATCGTCGAGACCACCGGCCTTGCCGATCCCGCGCCGGTCGCCCAGACCTTCTTCGTCGACGAGGACGTGCAGAAGAACGCGCGGCTCGACGCGGTGGTCACGGTGGCCGACGCCAAATGGCTGGCCGATCGTCTCAAGGACGCGCCCGAGGCCAAGAACCAGATCGCCTTCGCCGACGTCATCGTCCTGAACAAGACCGATCTCGTCAACAAGGGCGAGCTGGCCGAGGTCGAGGCCCGCATCCGCGCCATCAATCCCTATGCGAAGCTGCATCGCACCGAGCGCTGCTCGGTGGCCCTGGCCGACGTGCTCGATCGCGGCGCGTTCGACCTCGATCGCATCCTCGAAGTCGAGCCGGACTTTCTCAATGCCGACGATCATGACCACGACCATGATCACCACCACCACGGCCACGACCATCATCATGATCACGGCCATGGCCTGAAGCACTATCACGACGAGGACATGCAATCGCTGTCGCTCAAGACCGACAAGCCGCTCGATCCCAACGTGTTCATGCCCTGGCTGCAGAACCTGGTGCAGGTCGAAGGCGGCAAGATCCTGCGCTCCAAGGGCATCCTCGCCTTCCACGACGACGACGATCGCTACGTCTTCCAGGGCGTCCATATGATGCTGGAGGGCGACCACCAGCGGAAGTGGAAGGAGGGTGAGAAGCGCGAAAGCCGCCTCGTCTTCATCGGCCGCGAATTGCCTGAAGAGGCGATCCGCAAGGGTTTTGAGAGCTGCATCGTCTCGTGATGAAAGAGTTTACCCCGGCCCCCGATTCCGCCTCGATCGTCTCCGTCACTGATCGCGTCAAGCCGTTCGCGCTCGGCATGTCCGTGACCTCGGTGTATTTTCTGAAGGATCGCGCCGCCTTCGTCGGCGGCGAGGAGAACGTCGCCTTCGTCGACGGCCAGGGAGAGGTCACCAAGGTCGCCGTGCACAGCGGCGGCATTCTCTCGACCGCCTCCGACGGCAAACGCATCGTGTTGGGCGGCGACGACGGCAAGGTCGTCGCGCTCGATGCCAAGGGCGAGGTGACGCTGCTCGCCACCGACCCGAAGCGGCGCTGGATCGACGCGGTGGCGCTGCATGCCGACGGCGCCTTCGCTTGGTCGGCCGGCAAGGTCGCGACCGTGAAGAGCGGCAAGGCCGAGGAGAAGTCTCTCGAGGTGCCCTCGACCGTTGGCGGCCTTGCCTTCGCGCCGAAGGGCCTGCGGCTGGCGATCGCGCATTACAACGGCGTGACGCTGTGGTTTCCCAACATGGAAGGGTCGGCCGAATTCCTGCCCTGGGCCGGCTCGCATCACGCGGTCGCCTTCAGCCCGGACAACAAGTTCCTGGTCACGGCGATGCACGAGCCGGCTCTGCATGGCTGGCGGCTCGCCGACAACAGGCACATGCGCATGACCGGCTATCCCGGCCGGGTGCGATCGATGTCCTGGAGCGCGGGCGGCAAGGGGCTCGCGACCTCGGGCGCCGACACCGTCATCATCTGGCCGTTCGGCAGCAAGGACGGCCCGATGGGCAAGGAGCCCGCCATGCTGGCGCCGTTGCAGGCGCGCGTGGCCGTGGTGGCCTGCCATCCCAAGAACGACATTCTGGCCTGCGGCTACAGCGACGGCACCGTGCTGATGGTGCGGCTGGAGGACGGTGCCGAGATCCTGGTCCGCCGCAACGGCACACCTCCCGTCGCCGCGATCGGCTGGAACGCCAAAGGCACGCTGCTGGCGTTTGCCGACGAAAATGGGGACGGCGGCCTGCTCGAGCTTTGATCTGTCATGGTTCCAGCCGTATAGGGAATCATGCGGTTTTTGACGACCTTCCAGCTTGCCGACTTCCTTGACACGCTGCTCAGCCTGACCACGGCCTTCGTGCTGGGCACGCTGATCGGCGCCGAGCGGCAATATCGCCAGCGCACCGCGGGCCTGCGCACCAATGTGCTGGTCGCGGTCGGAGCTGCCGCCTTCGTCGATCTTGCCATGCAGCTGGACGGTGCCGACGGCGCGGTGCGGGTGATCGCCTATGTCGTGTCCGGCATCGGCTTCCTGGGCGCCGGCGTCATCATGAAGCAGGGCATGGACGTGCGCGGGCTCAACACCGCGGCGACGCTATGGGCTTCGGCCGCGGTCGGCTCCTGCGCCGGTGCCGACATGATCGCGCAGGCGGCCGCGCTGACGGTCTTCGTCATCGCCGGCAACACCATGCTGCGCCCGCTGGTCAATGCCATCAACCGCATTCCCATGAACGAGAAGGCGCTGGAGGCGACCTATTATTTCAAGCTCGCGGTCGCCGCCGATGCGCTGCCGGATATGCGCGACCGCCTCGTCGAGAAGCTCGAGGCCACGAAATATCCCGTGGCGGGTATCGAGGTCGTCGAGCTCGGCGAGGACATGCTGGAGATCGTCGCGAAGCTGGTCGCGAACGCGGTCGATCCGAACGAGCTGAACGCGGTGGCGACGGACCTGCAGCATCTGCCGGGCGTGCGTCACGCCACCTGGGAAGTCAGCACGACGGAATAGGCGCGGCGTTTGGGCACGCAAACGGCGGTTCCCCCCTCACGGGAGGCGGAACTCCGGTCGGACCATTTCGTTGATTCCGCGAACAAAGGCGGTGATCGACATGACAGTCAATGACAAGCGCAGACTGAAACTGGACTTCATCATCGCCTGCTCGCTGTTTGCGGCCGGCGTCGTGATATCAGGCGTCTCGATCGCGCAGATTCGCGCTGACGGCCGGATGCAGCTGGCGCAGGCGACACCGCCGCTGCAGGGCACGCCGTCGGACGATCAGAACAAGCCCGCGGAAGCCAAGCCCGGTGGCGATCGGCCGACCACGCCGGCGCCCGAGCCGGCTCGCCCGGATCCGCAGACGCAAGGTGCGGCGGGTGCCGCCAAACCGGCATTGCCGCCGGCCCCTGCCGAGAAGATCGCACCGCCGATCGAGAAGAAGTAGCTGACGGCAGCACTTCCGGCCATGCACTCGGTGTCATCCCCCGCGAAGGCGGGGGATCCAGTAATCCGAGAAAGCAGGTGGATACGGAGAGGCCGCGGCGTACTGGATGCCCCGCCTTCGCGGGGCATGACAGCAGTGAGTGAGGCGAGGCGCGGCGGGCCCCTTACCGCACCAGAATATTCCTGAACTGCCAGGGATCGCTGCTGTCGATGTCCTCCGGAAACAGTCCCGGGCGATCCGTCAGCGGCGTCCAGTCGGTGTAATAGCCCTTCACCGGGCCGAGATATGGCAGCTGGATTTCCAGCAGGCGCTCGAAATCCATCTCGTCGGCCTCGACGATGCCTTCTTTGGGGTTCTCCAGCGCCCAGACCATGCCGCCGAGCACGGCGGAGGTCACCTGCAGGCCGGTGGCGTTCTGGTAGGGCGCGAGCGCGCGGGTCTCTTCGATCGAGAGCTGCGAGCCGTACCAATAGGCATTGTTGTCGTGGCCGAACAACAGGACGCCGAGTTCGTCGATACCGTCGACGATCTCGTTCTCGTCGAGGATGTGATGCTTCTCCTGCATCTTCGCGGCGCGGCCGAACATCTCGTGCAGCGACAGCACGGCATCGTCGGCGGGGTGATAGGCGTAGTGGCAGGTCGGCCGGAAGACCGCCTTGCCCGAGGCGTCACGCACAGTGAAGTAATCGGCGATCGAGATCGACTCGTTGTGGGTGACGAGGAAGCCGTATTGCGCGCCGCGGGTGGGGCACCAGGTGCGCACGCGCGTGTTGGCGCCGGGCTGCATCAGATAGATGGCCGCGCCGCAGCCGGCTTCATGCGTCTTCGCATTCTCGGGCATCCACTTCTCATGCGTGCCCCAGCCGAGCTCGGACGGCTGCACGCCTTCCGACAGGAAACCTTCCACCGACCAGGTGTTGACGAAGACGTCAGGCTCTTTCGGCTTCTTGGCGCGCTGGGTGTCGCGCTCGGCGATGTGGATACCCTTGATGCCGGCCTGCCGCATCAGGTCCGCCCATTCGGCGCGGGTCTTTGGCTTGGGGGCATTGAGCTTCAAATCGGCGGCGACGTTGAGCAGCGCCTGCTTGACGAAAAACGAGACCATGCCGGGATTGGCGCCGCAGCAGGAGACGGCCGTGGTCGAGCCCTTCGGGCGCGCCTTCTTGGCCGCCAGCGTCACTTCGCGCAGTGCATAGTTGGAGCGGGCTTCCGGGCCCTTGGAGGAATCGAAATAGAAGCCGAGCCAGGGCTCGTTGACGGTGTCGATATAGAGCGCGCCGAGCTCGTTGCAGAGCTCCATGATGTCGGTCGAGCCGGTGTCGACCGAGAGGTTGACGCAAAAACCCTGGCCGCCGCCTTCGGTGAGCAGCGGGGTCAGCAATTCGCGATAATTGTCTTTGGTCACGGCCTTCTGGATGAAGCGGACATTCTGCTTCTCGCAATGCGCTTTGCGGCCCTCGTCCTTGGGATCGATCACGGTGACGCGCGACTTGTCGTAGTCGAGATGCCGCTCGATCAGCGGCAGCGTGCCTTTGCCGATGGAGCCGAAGCCGACCATGACGATGGGACCGGTGATCTTCGCGTAGATCTGCGAGGGAGGGCTCATGGGATAGTTTCTCCGAAACGTGCTGGCAGGCCAAAGGGTGGGTGGATCAGGCGCGGCGCTTGTCAGACGCTGCGGCGCTTGGCGGTGACTTCGATCTCGACCTTCATCTCGGGCTTGGCGAGAGCGCTGACCACCAGCAACGTCGCGGCCGGCCTGATGTTGCCGAGAACCTCGCCGCAGACGGCGAAATGGGCATCGATGTAGCTGGTGTCGGTGACGTAGTAGGTCGCACGGACGATGTCGGCCATCTCGAACCCGCCCTCCTTCAGGGCGGCTTCAATGGTCTTGAAGCAGTTGCGTGACTGGCTCGTGACATCCGAGGGCATCGTCATCGTCGTGTAGTCATAGCCGGTGGTTCCCGCGACGAAGGCGAAATCGCCGTCGATCACGGCTCGGCTGTAGCCGACGGACTTTTCGAGGGGAGAGCCGGTGGAGATCAGGCGACGGGACATGGTTCGGGCCTCGGCTAAAGGGCGTTTTGCGGGGTTAAAGGGCGTTTCCGGCGCCTGCGCAACCCCAAAGGAACAGGTCTGGCGTAGGCGCGGCCGGGCGTTGCCGCGGGACGCGGCTGCGGCCGACACCATCAAGGCGATGTCTCAGGCCGCGCGCGCTTGGAGAGGACGAGCCGACCTCCGTTTGGCCAGCGCCGCGCCGGTCGGGACGATCATCCCCTCGGCACCATCAAGCGCGCCGTCGGTGAACTCGATCGCCAGCAGGCGGTCGCGCTCGAACGGGCCGGGCAGCGACAGCGCAGCCGTCTTCTCGCCCGTGAAGCCGAAGCGGGCGTAATAGGGGGCATCGCCGAGCAGGATCACGGCGTCATGCCCGCGCGCCCGGGCGGCGGCCAGCGCTTGTTGCATCAGCGCGGCGCCGATCCCGAGCTCGCGGCAGGCAGAGTCCACCGCCAGCGGTCCGAGGACCAGAGCGGGCCTGCCTCCGGCGCTGACGTGCCACAGCCGCACGGTTCCCACGAGCCTGCCCTCGCGCACGGCCGACAGGGCAAGGCCCGCGGCAGGCGCACGTCCGTCGCGCAGGCGCTGGCAGGTGCGGCCATGGCGGTCCTCGCCAAAGCTGGCATCCAGCAACGCTTCACGGGCGACGGCATCGGCAGCACGTTCCGCGCGGATCACGAACGGAGCGGCTTTCGAGGTGAGGGCGATCTGTGGCTTCCGAAAAGCAGTCATGGCGCATCAGTCCCCGCTTGAAACCGGCGTGCGCGAGGCACGCCTGTTCAAGGCGTCGTCAGAAATCAGATGTTGGGAAAGGAGCCGGCAAAGCCGGCTCCCGGGTTCGTCAGGCCTCGGACGAGAGGCGGATCAGATGTGATACGTCTTCAGCGGCGGGATGCCGTTGAACGCCACCGACGAGTAGGTCGACGTATACGCCCCGGTGCCTTCGATCAGAACCTTGTCGCCGATCTCCAGCGTGACCGGGAGCGGATAGGGGTTCTTCTCGTACAGCACGTCGGCGCTGTCGCAGGTCGGACCTGCGAGCACGCACGGCGTCATGTCCGCGCCGTCGTGACGGGTGCGGATGGCGTAGCGGATCGACTCGTCCATCGTCTCGGCGAGACCGCCGAACTTGCCGATGTCCAGGTACACCCAGCGCACCTCGTCCTCGTCGCTCTTCTTCGAGATGAGCACGACCTCGGATTCGATGACGCCGGCGTTGCCCACCATGCCGCGACCCGGCTCGATGATGGTCTCCGGAATCTGGTTGCCGAAGTGCTTGCGCAGTGCGCGGAAGATCGAGCGGCCGTAGGTCACGACCGGCGGCACGTCCTTCAGGTACTTGGTCGGGAAGCCGCCGCCCATGTTGACCATGGTCAGGTTGATGCCGCGCTCGGCGCAGTCGCGGAACACCTGCGAGGCCATCGCCAGCGCACGGTCCCACGCCTTCACCTTGCGCTGCTGCGAGCCGACATGGAACGAGATGCCGCACGGCTCCAGCCCCAGGCGCTTGGCGACGTCGAGCACCTCGACGGCCATTTCCGGGTCGCAGCCGAACTTGCGCGACAGCGGCCACTCGGCGCCGGCGCAGTCATAGAGGATGCGGCAGAACACCTTCGCGCCGGGAGCGACGCGGGCGATCTTCTCGACCTCGGGAACGCAGTCCACCGCGAACAGCCGGATGCCGAGCGCGAAGGCGCGCGCGATGTCGCGCTCCTTCTTGATCGTGTTGCCGAAGGAGATGCGGTCGGGCGTCGCACCAGCGGCCAGCGCCATTTCGATCTCGGCGACGGTTGCGGTGTCGAAGCAGGAGCCCATGGAGGCGAGCAGCGCCAGCACTTCCGGCGCCGGGTTCGCCTTGACGGCATAGAACACGCGGCTGTCGGGGAGCGCCTTGGCGAAGGTCTGGTAATTGTCGCGCACGACCTCGAGGTCGACGACGAGGCACGGCTCGGTGTCGAGGCCATCCTGGCGGCGGTTGCGCAGGAATTCCTGGATACGGTCGGTCATAGCACTCTCCCAAACGGCCCAGCGACGGGGACCCGTTCAAAAAATGACGTCGGATAAGAGCGCTCCGGCCAGATCGCGCGATGGAGGCGCGACGAGCCAAAGACTCAAATCAGACTGTGCTGCCGTGGATTGGTTGGGAATTTCCCGCCCGCACACCTGGCAATGAAGGACAAGCCTTTTCAGTAGCCCGCGCCGGCGTTGGACTGCCGGTAGAGACCAAAAAAGCCCGATCCGTCGTTGCTTTAAGTCGCGTCCCCCGTTGAGAGCGGGGTGCGCCGGTTCGCCTCCGGCTGCCAGTCACGGTTGCAAAAAGTGAAGTCACCTTCGACAAGGCACCTCTTGAGAGAGATGCTGGACGCTCCGGGTTTGCTTTCGTCTTTCGGCTATGAGCCTTCCGACTTCCGCACTTCCGAAGAGCCCCTCGGCTTCTTCACCCCTTGGCGGCTGTCCGGCCTCTTGTCCGGATACCTACCGACTGACACACGACCACAGGCACGTGCGAAATTGGGCAAGAGCGCACATAAGGGTTTTGACTCTGCTTCGCAAGAATTTTTTTAGGCTGAGAACAGATTTGCCTAACATCTGCTTGCGCAGTGTTGCGCGAGCGACGCGGAAGATGAACGCGCGTTAAGTTTTCCGAGGCAGCGCGCGCTCGTCGCGCGCGAGGAAGCGTCAGCCGCGCTTGGTGAAAGGCTCGACGCGCCGAGCCGCGCGGATGAACGCCGTCATCACGAGCACGCCGAGCGCGAACAGCACGGCCTGCAGGATGTGCGTGCCCTGCTCGCCGAGCCCCATCAGGATCGCGAGTGCCCAGCCGCCGGCGAACGCCGCGCCGAACACCTCCGCGCCGATCAGAATCGCGGCGCTGATGACGGTGATGACGCTGGGCCAGACGATCTGGCGGGAAGACGAGGAAGGCGCGTTCATGAGCTCAGGGGTCCGTGGTCCATCGAGGGCCGCAATCTCCTCGAAAAGGCGGCCGGGGGCAAGGCCAAATGGCCCAAAAAAGCCCCATCGCGTGCTATAGCTGGCCGCAACAATCGACCCATGAAAACCGGGACTTGCGATGTCAGAACCCCGCCAAACTACGGACTCCGAGACCAATCCGCTGCTGAAGGCCTGGGTGACGCCGTTTGCGACCCCGCCCTTCGATGAGATCCAGCCGGAGCACTTCCTGCCGGCCTTCGAGCAGGCCTTCGCCGACCATTCGGCGGAGATCGCGGCGATCACCAACGATCCCGCCGCGCCCGACTTCGCCAACACCGTTACGGCGCTGGAGCGCTCCGGCAAGCTGCTGAGCAAGGTCGCCTCGGTGTTCTACGACCTCGTCTCGGCACACTCCAACCCCGCCATCCTGGAGATCGACAAGGAGGTCTCCTTGCGGATGGCGCGGCACTGGAATCCGATCACCATGAACGCCGTGCTGTTTGGCCGCATCGCCCAGCTGCACGAGAACCGCGCCGATCTTGGTCTCACGCCCGAGCAACTTCGCCTGCTGGAGCGCACCTACACCCGTTTCCACCGCGCCGGCGCCGGCCTCGCCGAAGAGGCAAAGACGCGGATGGCCGAAATCAACGAGAGGCTGGCCCAGCTCGGCACCGGCTTCAGTCACCATCTGCTCGGCGACGAGCAGGAGTGGTTCATGGAGCTCGGCGCGGCCGATCGCCAGGGCCTGCCGGAAAGCTTCGTCGCCAGCGCCAAGGCTGCGGCAGAAGAGCGCGGCATGGAAGGCAAGGCCATCGTCACGCTGTCGCGCTCCTCGGTCGAACAGTTCCTGAAGAGCTCGGCGCGGCGTGACCTGCGCGAGAAGGCCTACAAGGCCTTCACCGCGCGCGGCGACAATGGCAATGCCAACGACAACAACGGAACCATCGTCGAGATCCTGAAGCTGCGCGAGGAGAGCGCGAACCTGCTGGGCTATCCGACCTATGCCGCCTACCGTCTCGAGGATTCCATGGCCAAGACGCCGGACGCAGTGCGGGGCCTGCTGGAACGGGTCTGGAAGCCGGCTCGCGCCCGGGCGCTCGCCGATCGCGACGAGATGCAGGCGCTGATCACGGCGGAGGGCGGCAATTTCAAGCTCGCACCCTGGGACTGGCGTTTCTACGCCGAGAAGCTGCGGCTTCAGCGCGCCAATTTCGACGATTCCGCGATCAAGCCGTATCTCGCGCTCGACCACATGATCGAAGCCGCCTTCGATTGCGCCACGCGCCTGTTCGGCGTCACCTTCGAGGAGCGCAAGGACGTTCCGGTCTGGCATCCCGACGTGCGGGTCTGGGAGATGAAGGGGCCGGACGGCCAGCACAAGGCGCTGTTCTATGGCGACTACTTCGCCCGCCCGTCGAAGCGCTCCGGC
This sequence comes from Bradyrhizobium sp. U531, assembly GCF_051710265.1. NCBI lineage: Bacteria > Pseudomonadati > Pseudomonadota > Alphaproteobacteria > Hyphomicrobiales > Nitrobacteraceae > Bradyrhizobium > Bradyrhizobium sp. U531. Next base: position 103,060 of record NZ_JASVEN010000014.1, on the reverse strand, counting down.
GCCTGGATGACCTCGCTGCGCGACCAGCAGAAGCTCGACGGCGACGTCGCGCCGCTCGTTCTCAACATCTGCAATTTCGCCAAGGGCGCCGACGGCGAGCCCTCGCTGCTGTCGCCCGACGATGCCCGCACCCTGTTCCACGAGTTTGGCCACGGCCTGCACGGCATGCTCTCCAACGTGACCTACCCGTCGCTGTCGGGCACGTCCGTGTTCACCGACTTCGTCGAGCTGCCGTCCCAGCTCTACGAGCACTGGCAGGAACGCCCCGAGGTGCTGCAGAAGTTCGCCCGTCACTACCAGACCGGCGAGCCGCTGCCGGACGACCTGCTCCAGCGCTTCCTCGCCGCGCGAAAATTCAACCAGGGCTTCGCCACGGTCGAATTCGTCTCCTCGGCGCTGGTCGATCTCGAATTCCACACCCAGCCGGCCGCGGCCGCGCAGGATGTCCGCGCCTTCGAGAAGAAGGAGCTGGAAAAGATCGGCATGCCCGAGGAGATCGCGCTGCGTCACCGGCCCACGCAGTTCGGTCACATCTTCACCGGCGATCACTATGCGGCCGGCTATTACAGCTACATGTGGTCGGAGGTGATGGACGCCGACGCCTTCGGCGCATTCGAGGAGGCCGGGAACATCTTCGATCCCGCCGTCGCCAAGCGCCTGCACGACGACATCTATTCGAGCGGCGGATCGGTGGATCCGGAGGCCGCCTATGAGGCCTTCCGCGGCCGCCCCCCGGAGCCCGACGCTCTGCTCCGCCGCCGCGGCCTGCTCGACGACAAGGCGGCCTGATCGGGATGCGCGCCCTGCTCGGTCTGCTGCTTGCCGCCGCGATGATGCTCGCATCAGGCGCGGCGAGCGCCCATCCGCATGTCCGGGTGGATGTGACGAGCGAGTTCCTTTATGGCGCAGACGGCAGCGTTGCAGGTGTGCGCCACGCCTGGACGTTCGACGAAGCGTTCTCGGCCAGTGCCTTGCAGGGACTGCAGCGGAAGACTGATGGCACCTACTCTCGCGAGGCGTTGGCCTCGTTGGCGCAGGCCCAGGTCGAGTCATTCAAAGAACAGACCTACTTCACCACCGTCAGTGCCAACGTCAAGCAACCGTTTGCAGAGCCGATCGATTGCCTCTTCGAATACGCAGATAATCGCCTGACTCTGCATTTCACGCTGCCGCTGAAAGCCTCTGTGAAGGCGAAGCAGGTTCGTTTGGCTATCTATGATCGTTCCTTCTTCATAGATTTTCGATTGGCAAAGGAGCATCCGCTCAAACTCGTTGGTGCGCCTGCTGGTTGTGAGATATGGCTGGGGCATTCATGGCAGGCGCGGTCAATTGGGAACGACGGGGATCGCGAGCTGGTGCAGGAAGCGAGCGAGGATACCTTCAAGGAGGGCGGTGCGAACGCCGCTGTCGGCCTGTTATTCCTCGTTCCGATCTTGGTGGAGTGCCTATGATCCTGCCGGTTTGGATACCTCCGATGCGCCGCCTGTTCGAATGGCTTATCGTCGCCGCCATGATGTTCGCGCCAAGCCTCGCGAGCGCGCACCCGCATGTCTGGATCACCGCGACCAGCGAGTTGCTCTACGCCGCCGACGGCACCATCACCGGCGTCCGCCACGCCTGGACCTTCGACGACATGTTCTCGGCCTATGCGGTGCAGGGGCTCGAGAGCAAGACCAAGGGCGCCTATACCCGCGAGGAGCTGGGGGCGCTGGCGCAGACCAATGTCGAGTCGCTGAAGGAATATGCTTATTTCACCTTCGCGAAGGCCGACGGCAAGAAGGAGCGTTTCCAGGAGCCGGTCGACTACTTCCTCGACTACAAGGATACGGTGCTGACCCTGCACTTCACGCTGCCGCTGAAGAACCCGGTCAAGCCCAGGCAGCTGGTGCTCGAAGTATTCGACCGCTCCTTCTTCATCGACTTCCAGATGGCCAAGGAGAGCCCGGTCAAGCTGGTCGGCGCGCCCGCGGGCTGCCAGATGAAGCTGGATCGGCCGAGCGACGGCTCGGCGAGCGCGCAGAAGCTCAACGAGCAGACCTTCCTGAACGGCGAGAATTCGAATTTCGGCATGATGTTCGCCAACAAGATCACGGTGGATTGCCCGTGAAGCCAAAGCTCTCCCCCATCGCGCGCGGGCTTCTCGCCTTCGCCGCCGTTCTCCTCGTCGTCGGCGTGGCCGATGCCGCGCTTCACTATGTCCTCGCGCAAAATCCGTTCGGCGCGCCGAAGCCCGCGCCGGCGGCCGAACCCGAGGCCAGCGGCCTCGTCGGCTGGATCCTGGCAAAGCAGTCTGAATTCTATCGCCAGATGTCGTCGACCATCCGCGCCGCGAAGTCCGACGGCTCGGCGGTGTGGACGCTGCTCTTCATCTCGTTCGCCTACGGCATCTTCCATGCCGCCGGCCCCGGCCACGGCAAGGCGGTGATCGCCTCCTATCTCGTCGCCAACCGCGAGACCGCCCGGCGCGGCATCGCGCTGTCGTTTGCCTCGGCGCTGATGCAGTCGCTGGTGGCGATCCTGATCGTCGGCATTTCGGCCTGGGTGCTGAATGCGACCGCCAAGACCATGTGCAGGGCTGAAGGGGTGATCGAGATCGCCAGCTACGCCTTGATCGCGCTGTTCGGCCTGCGCCTCGTCTGGGTCAAGGGACGCACTTTCATCCAGGCGCTGCAGGCGGTCCAGCCGGTGCCGGCGATGGCCGGCGTGCCGCACCATCACGATCATCACCATCACCATGATGCCCACGATCACCATGGACATGATCACGATGGTCACGATCACCACGATCACGGCCACGCGCACGCCCATCATTCCCACGACCATGACCACGTTCACGACGAGCATTGCGGCCATTCCCATGGCCCCACGCCGAGCGAGCTTGCCGGCCCCGGCGGCTGGCGGCGCGGTTTTGCCGCGATCCTCACCGTCGGCATCCGGCCGTGCTCGGGTGCCATCCTGGTGCTGGTGTTCGCGCTGGCGCAGGGCCTGTTCTGGGCCGGGATCGCCGCGACCTTCCTGATGGGGCTCGGCACCGCGATCACGGTCGCGGCGATTGCGGTCATCGCCGTCTCCGCCAAGGGCATCGCAGCCCGCCTCAGCGCCGGGCGCGACGGCGGCGGTGCGCTCTTCATGCGCGGCATCGAGTTCGCGGCTGCAGGGGTCGTGCTGCTGTTCGGCGCCGGCCTGTTGCTGGGCTATATCGCGGCCGAACGGACGACGTGCTTCTAGGCCGAACTCTCGTGCCCCGGACGCTGCGCAGCGTCCCCGGCGATGCGAAGCATCGTCCGGTACGGTGCGCTGCAGAGCCGGGGCCCATCTCGCCATGGGTACGTGTGGCCCTCTGGGTCCCGGCTCTGCGGAGCAGCGCAAGCGCGCTGCACCGCGTCCGGGACACGGCAGTCACAGCCTCACACCGGCAGAAACCGCTTCAACGCGGGCATGAAGAAGATCCCGAGATTGATCGCAAACCCGGCGCTCCAGAGGATCGAGCGCAGCGTCGGGCGGTTGCCGAGATAGGTCAGCACATAGGCGATCCGCACGATCAGGAACAGCGCGGCGAGCTCGTCGATCAGCCGCTGCGGCGAATCCCGGTATTCGGCAAGCAGCACGGCGAAGGCGAAGAACGGGAAGGTCTCGATGCCGTTCTGGTGCGCGCCGAGCGCGCGCTGCGAGAGCGCGTCCTCGTAGAAGGCGGGGTCGCGCGGCCGGGAATTATCGAAGCCGCGAAACCTGATCCATTTGATCGCGGCGATCGTAGACAGATAGAGCAGCAACACTCCGAAGACGCACCATTCCGCGAGTGTCATCGTCTTTCCCCAGCCTGGTGCGACCCTAGCGAAAGCGGCCTCATCTTGACAAGTTCGGACCAACGCGCGACCCACAGAGCCATGACCAGTGTCGTCCCCATCGAGACCGGAAGACCGGCCGCCCAGTCCGCCCTGCCGCGTGTTGGCGTGCTCCTGATCAATCTCGGAACGCCCGACACCGCCGACGCGCCGGGCGTGCGGGTCTATCTGAAGGAGTTCCTGAGCGACGCTCGCGTCATCGAGGACCAGGGACTGATCTGGAAAGCCGTGTTGAACGGCATCATCCTGCGCAGGCGGCCCCGCGCCAAGGCGCTCGACTACCAGAAGATTTGGAACACCGAGAAGAACGAGTCGCCGCTGAAGACCATCACGCGGTCGCAAGCCGACAAGCTCGCCGTTTTGCTGCCGGACCACGCCCACGTCGTGGTGGACTGGGCGATGCGCTACGGCAATCCCTCGATCAAATCGGGCATCGATGCGCTGATCGCGAAAGGCTGCGAGCGCATCCTGGCGGTCCCGCTCTATCCGCAATATTCCGCCTCGACCTCGGCAACCGTCTGCGACGAGGTGTTTCGCGTGCTCGCCCTTCTGCGCAACCAGCCGACGCTGCGGGTGACGCCTCCTTATTACGAGGACGCCGCCTATATCGAGGCGCTGGCGACCTCGATCGAGACGCATCTGGCGACGCTGTCCTTCAAGCCGGAGCTGATCGTCGCGTCCTTCCACGGCATGCCGAAATCCTATGTCGACAAGGGCGATCCCTATCAGCAGCACTGCATCGCCACCACGCAGGCGCTGCGCCGCCGGCTCGGCATGGACGAGACGAAGCTGCTGCTGACCTTCCAGTCGCGCTTCGGCAATGAGGAGTGGCTGCAGCCCTATACCGACAAGACCATGGAGCGGCTTGCCAAGGAAGGCGTGCGCCGTATCGCGGTGGTGACGCCGGGCTTCTCGGCCGACTGCCTCGAGACGCTGGAGGAGATCGCGCAGGAGAACGCCGAGATCTTCAAGCACAATGGCGGCGAAGCGTTTTCGGCGATCCCCTGCCTCAACGACAGCGAGCCCGGCATGGACGTGATCCGCACCCTGGTGCTGCGCGAGCTCCAGGGCTGGATATAGCTCTGTGAACCGCCGCGAGCTCCTGGCGGCCTTGCTCGCAATTGCGGACGATGTCATCGAATAGAACGGGCGGTGGGACCGACATCTTGAATGATGCGGGCTTTCGATGTGGACTGTCGCCGTGTCCGATCCTGGAAATCGTCAGCCATGACCGTCCAAATCGAAACCTATTACGACTTCAGATCGCCCTACGCTTATTTCGCCGATTTCAGGATCCGCAAGGCCGGCCTCGGCTTTCCGGCCGGGGTCGAGTGGGTCGGGCGACCGATCTTCATCGACGTCATCCTCAATCTCCAGTCCGGCCGCGAGCCATGGGCGCCTTATGTCGACACCCTCATCCCGCCCAAGCGCGCCTACCTGATGGCCGACATCCGCCGCATGGCGAGGTTTTATGGGGCGCCCTTGAAGCCATCGTGGAAGTGGCCCAACCGGCCCAACCAGATTCCAGCCTTGTGCGTTGCGTCCCTGCTGTCAGGCGCCGTTGAGCAGGCCTTCCGAAGCGCCGTTTTCGATGGGCTGTGGCACGAGCAGCGCGACATCTCCGACCCCATGGTTTTGAGAGAGGCCGTCGCCCGCGCCGGCGGCGATCCGGAGATCGTGCAGCAGGCTGGCGATCCCGGTGTGCGCGATGCCCTGACGCAGCGGACGGTGGACGCGTATGCAAGTGGAGTGTTCGGGACACCCACGTTCGTCTGGAACAGGGAGATCTTCTTTGGCGCCGATCGACTCGACGTCCTGGCCTGGAAGGTGAACCGCGAGGCCGCCGAGCGGTAGCATCGGAAAAGGTGGGCGCGAATCCCCGGCGTTCCCTGCTAGGTCCGCATCCGTGCGCTTTCAAGAGGGTGTCGCAAATACATATCCTGACCGTTTCTTCGGCTCCGTATCTTGTGCAGAATTGCGTCGATACCGACGTGAATTGCGACCGCTGAACCGGTAGGGTTGCGCTCCCGACCAATGACAGCGCGGGAAAGGGCTTTTTCCTGCCTTGGAGGAAATATGAGCGGTTTCGACATTTTCGCGATTGTTCTGGTGTTGCTCGTCATCGTCACGCTGGTCGCCGGCGTGAAGACGGTGCCGCAGGGCTATGACTGGACCATCGAGCGGTTCGGCAAATACACGCAGACGCTGAGCCCCGGCCTTAACTTGATCGTGCCCTATTTCGATCGCGTCGGGCGCAAGATCAACATGATGGAGCAGGTGATCGACATTCCCGAGCAGGAGGTCATCACCAAGGACAACGCCACCGTGACGGTGGACGGCGTCGCCTTCTACCAGGTGTTCGACGCCGCCAAGGCGAGCTACGAGGTTTCCAACCTGACTCAGGCCGTCACCGTCCTGACCATGACCAACATCCGTTCCGTAATGGGCTCGATGGATCTCGATCAGGTGCTGTCGCATCGCGACGAGATCAACGAGCGCCTGCTCCGCGTCGTGGATGCCGCCGTGTCGCCCTGGGGCCTGAAAGTCAACCGCATCGAGATCAAGGACATCGTGCCGCCCGCCGACCTCGTCGAAGCCATGGGCCGGCAGATGAAGGCCGAGCGCGTCAAGCGCGCCGACATTCTGGCCGCCGAAGGCCAGCGCCAGTCCGAGATCCTGCGCGCCGAGGGCGCCAAGCAGGGCCAGATCCTGCAGGCCGAAGGCCGCAAGGAGGCCGCGTTCCGCGACGCCGAGGCGCGCGAGCGTTCGGCGGAGGCGGAAGCAAAGGCCACGCAGGTGGTGAGCGAAGCCATTGCCAAAGGCGACGTCGCCGCCTTGAACTACTTTATCGCAGACAAATACATCAAGGCGTTCGGGCAGTTCGCCGACGCGCCGAACCAGAAGATCATCATGCTGCCGATCGAAGCGACGAGCCTACTCGGCTCGCTCGCCGGCATCGGCGAGATCGCCAAGGCGACGTTCGGCGAAAGCGCGGCCTCCGCGGCCGCCGCCGCGCGGCGCCCGGGCTCGGTGCCGCCGACCGGCAACACGCCGCCGGCGGTGCCGCCGCGGCAGGGATAGTCACCGGCGCATGTCCCTTCAGGCAGGGGCATGCACATGATAGAAGGTCGTATCATGACCGACATGTTCATATCGCTCGGCACCTGGAACTGGCTGATCTTCGGCTTCATCCTGATGGCGCTGGAGGTGCTGGCGCCGGGTGTCTTCATGTTCTGGCTCGGGCTCGCTGCGCTGCTGGTGGGCCTGATCTCGTTTGCGATGGTCCTATCTTGGCAGATCCAGCTCGTGATGTTCGCGCTGTTCGCCGCCGCCGCCGTGCCGGTGTGGCGCCGCCTCGCCCGGCCGAAGCTCGATGCCAGCGCAAGTCCGTTCCTCAACAAGCGGACCGAGGCGCTGCTCGGCCGCGAGTTCACCCTGGAAAAGCCGATCATCGACGGCAACGGCACCGTGCGCATCGGCGACACGGTGTGGCGCGTGGCCGGTCCTGATACGCCAGCGGGAACGCGGGTGAAGGTGGTGCAGGTCGATGGCGCCAACCTGACGGTGGCGGCGGCGTAGCCACCGCCGTCATTGCGAGGAGCCCTTGCGACCAAGCAATCCAGAGTCCCTCTGCGGAGAGATTCTGGATTGCTTCGCTGCGCTCGCAATGACGAGATTGTTGAGGCTGCGTCGCGGAACTCAGATACCCCGCTTGTTGCTCCACCTCTCCGCAAACCGGTGCAGCGGCATGACCATCTCGCACAGATCCCGCCCGAGCGGCGTCAGCCCGTAACCTCCGCCCTCGCCAAGCGCGACGAACCCCGCTTCGCGCAGCTCCGTCAGCCGCGTTTGCAGCACCGTCGGCGAGGCTTCGTCGCAGGCGGTGCGCAGCGCGCGCGAGGTGAGGGGCGCGTCCCGCAGCTCCCAGAGAAGCCGTAAGCTCCAGCGCCGGCCGAGCAGGTCGAGCAGTACCATGATCGGCCGGCCCGTGCGGGAGCCGCGAACGCTGCGTGTCTTCGATCCGGCCTGTTTCGTCATCGACGGTCCCTTGCGTCTTGCTACAGATAGTGTAGCGTTCTGCTACGTTAATTGTAGCAACGGAGACGGCCCATGTCTTCTGCCGTGTCTGGTACGTCACCGCGTGTCGCGCCGCTCACCTCGCCTTATCCCCCGGATATCCAGGCGCAGTTCGACCGGATCATGCGCGGCGCGCCGCCGCTGATGCTGTTCCGGGTGATGGCGGGCCACGGCCGCGCCTGGGACAAATTTCGCGCCGGCGGACTTCTCGATCTCGGGCCGCTTTCGCTGCGCCAGCGCGAGATCGTCATCGACCGCACCTGCGCGCTGAACCAATGCGAGTACGAATGGGGCGTGCATGTCGCGATCTTTGCCGGGCCGGCAAAGCTCACCGAGGACGAGGTGCGCGCCACGGTGCAGGGCGATGCGGCGTCCTCGTGCTGGTCGCCCGGCGAGCAGGCGCTGATTGCGGCGGTCGATGCGCTGCATCACCGCGCGACGCTTGACGATGCCGAATTTGCCGCGCTGTCGGCGCATTACGACGAAGCGCAGATCCTGGAGATCATGCTGTTGTGCGGCTTCTACCGCACGGTGTCGTATCTGGCGAACGGGCTGCGGCTGCCGCTGGAGGAGAAGGCGGCGCGGTTTCCTGCTGCGCTCTAACCACCGTCATTGCGAGGAGCTCACGACAAATTTGCGTAGCAATTTTGCGTTGATGCGACGAAGCAATCCAGTAAGTCTCCGGGGAGGCAGTCTGGATTGCTTCGCTGCGCTCGCAATGACGGAGGAGAGAGTACGCCACACACTCTCGTCATTCCGGGGCGCGCGAAGCGCGAGCCCGGAATCCATGGGGCAGCGACCTCGGCGTTAAATGGATTCCGGGCTCGCGCCAAGTGGCGCGCCCCGGAATGACGGCGCGGAGGAAAGGCCGTGCGCCTTACGCCACGCCCGCCCGCAGCAGGTCGTGCAGGTGCACGATGCCCACCACCTTGCCCGCCTCGGTCACGACCAGCGTCGTGATCTTGCGGGTGTTGAGCACCTCGATCATCTCGGTTGCCAGCATCGAGGGCGGCACGGTCTTCGGCTGCCTGGTCATGATGTCGTCGACGGCCACCGTCAGCAGATCGGGCCGCATGTTGATGTGCCGGCGCAGATCGCCGTCGGTGATGATGCCCGCGATGCCGCCGACCTCGTCGACGATGCAGACGCAGCCGAGGCCCTTGGCCGACATCTCGATCACCGCGTCCGACATCTTGGTGCCGAGCGGCTTGACCGGGATCTCGGCGCCCGTGCGCATGTAGTCGCGCACGAATTTCAGCATCGCGCCCAGCTTGCCGCCGGGATGGAAATGCGCGAACTCCAGCGCGGTGAAGCCGCGGCCTTCGAGCAGCGCGATCGCGATGGCGTCACCGACCGCGACCTGCATCATCGTCGAAGTTGTCGGCGCCAGATTGTGCGGGCAGGCCTCGCGCGCCTTCGGCAGCTCGATCACGATGTCGGCGGCCTGTCCCAGCGAGGAGGCCGCATTCGACGTCACGGCGATCATGGGGATGGCGAAGCGCGCCGAATAGTTCACGACGTTCTTCATCTCCGGCTGCTCGCCGGACCAGGACAGCGCCATGATGACGTCGTCGGTGGTGATCATGCCGAGATCGCCATGGCCGGCCTCGGCGGCATGCACGAAGAAGGAGGGGGTGCCGGTCGAGGCCAGCGTCGCCGCGATCTTGCGCCCCATATGGCCCGATTTGCCGAGCCCGGTGACGATGACGCGGCCCTTGGCATTGCGGATCAGGTCGACGGCCTTGGCAAACGTCTCACCGAGCGGGCCGCGCAGGGCCGCTATGAGTGCGTTGATGCCGCCGCTCTCCGTCTCCAGGGTGCGGAGGGCGGATTCGACGCTGTCAGGGATGGGGCCGGATGATGCGGTCATCAGCGGTTTCGAACTCGGCATAATGTGATCCAGGGAGGAGGGGGCGTTCGCCCAGCTGGCGCCTCCTTAGCACGCCCGGGCCGTGGAGGCGACGCGCGCGCCAAAGCCCTCAACGGGTCATTAACCATAATTGTTTTAACTCCATTAACGGTGGTTCCCGCGTAGCGGTGGGGACGATCGTGAAAGTGTTTGATTTCGTTGGAGTTATTCCATCGTGGGGTCGCCTCCAGGCACCGGCCGGAGCAAACGCGCGCAGGTTCTGCGCGCGGCTTTGCCGTGTCTTGTCCCCTGCGTTGCGCTGACGGCTCTCACAAGCGCTCCCGCGGCCGCCCAGAGCCTGACGCCCGACCTGTTCAATCCCAACCGCGGCGGCTTTGCCTCGCCCGAGACGCTGCCGACGCGCCGCACGGCGGGCGTGCCGCAGGCGCCCTCGGATGCGCTGCCGGCGCTGCCCGACCCCAGCGCGGATCCGCGCAAGCGGACGCAGACACCGGCGACCTCGCGCGTCGGTCAGGTCCCGACCTACGGGCTGTCCGCCGCCACCGGCGCGAGCGCCTCCGGATACGACTCGCTCAACCGCAAGCGACAGCAACCCAAGCTCTATCCGGGCCAGCCGAAGCCGAAACGCGCGGCCGGTCCCGGCTCACCGGCGCCGACGACAGCGCCGCCGCCATCCACGCTCGGCCTGCCCAGGATCGCGCCGCCACCATCCGCGTCCGCCAATAAGGCGCCGGTGCCGGCGGCGATGGCAGGCACCGTGCCCGGACAGCCGTTGCGCCGCCGCCTCAAGGCGGACGACGATCCGTTCGGCGCCGTCGGCGACTATGCGGGCAGCTTCCTGATCAAGGGCGGGCTCGAGCTCTCCACCGGCTACGACACCAATCCGGCGCGCCTCAACAAGCCGGTCGGCTCGCCGGTCTATGTCGTCGCGCCCGATCTGCTTGTTCAGTCCGACTGGGAGCGTCACGCGCTGGTCGCTGACCTCCGCGGCTCGTTCTCGGGCTACACCAACAACATGCCGGCGACGATCGACGGGTTTGCCTCGCCTTCGCCGGTCGAGATCAATCGTCCTGATTTCACCGGCCATGTCGACGGCCGCCTCGACGTCGACCGCGATCTCAAGCTGACCTCGCAACTGCGCCTGCGGCTCGCCACCGATAATCCCGGCAGCCCGAACGTGCAGGCCGGCCTGCAGAAATATCCGGTCTACGCCTCCTACGGCACCACGGTCGGCTTCGACCAGACCTTCAATCGCTTCCAGGTCGCCGCCGGCGCCACCGTGGATCGCACCGCCTACACGGACTCCAAGCTCACCGACGGCTCGACCTTCAGCAATAACGACCGCGACTTCAACCAGTATGGCGGCGTGGGGCGCTTCTCCTATGACCTCAAGCCGGGCCTCAAGCCGTTCGTCGAGGTCCAGGGCGACACCCGCGTGCATGACCAGGCCGCCGATCGCAACGGCTACTTCCGCGATTCAAACGGCGGCTACGCCAAGGTCGGCTCGTCCTTCGAGTTCTCGCGCATCCTCACCGGCGAGATCTCTGTCGGCTATTCCGCGCGCAACTACACCGATCCGCGCCTCAGCCAGCTTTCGGGCTTCCTGACCTCGGGCTCGCTGATCTGGAATGCGAGCGGCCTCACCACGGTGAAATTCTTCACCGACACGCAGATCGCCGAGACCACAGTCCCCGGCTCCTCCGGCGTGCTGGTGCGCACCTATTCCGCAGAAGTCGACCACGACTTCCGCCGCTGGCTCACCGCGGTCGGCAAGTTCACCTACGGCACGCTCGACTACCAGGGCCAGAACCGCAACGACAAGACCTACTCGCTCGAAGGCAACCTGATCTACAAGCTCAACCGCAATATCTGGGTGAAGGGCACGCTGCGTCACGACATCCTGGACTCGAGTATCGCGGGATCGAGCTCGCAGGGGACGGTGGTGATGCTGGGGGTCAGGCTGCAGAATTGAGGGCGCCTGTTGGCGCACCTGGGTGAGGTGCATCGCAGGGGTGCGCGGCTCTCTCCGCTCGTCATTCCGGGGCGCGCGAAGCGCGAGCCCGGAATCCATTCATCAACGGGTGTTGCGGCTCAATGGATTCCGGGCTCGCGCCAATTGGCGCGCCCCGGAATGACGGCCCCGCAACTCAGCGCGGCAGGTCCGTCTTCCCCATCAGGAACGTGTCAATCGACCTTGCGCACAGCCGGCCCTCGCGGATGGCCCAGACCACCAGCGATTGCCCACGCCGCATGTCGCCGGCGGTGAACACGTTCGGGCGCGAGGTCTGGTAGTCCAGCGTGTTGGCCTTGACGTTGCCGCGCGGGTCGAGCTCGACCGAAAGCAGCTTCAAGAGGCCCTCGTGCACGGGATGGACGAAGCCCATCGCCAGCAACACCAGTTCGGCATCCAGTTCGAACTCGGTGCCGGCGATCGGCTTGAACTTGTCGTCGACGTGCACGCAGTGCAGCTTCTTGACCTTGCCGTTCTCGCCGGTGAACTTCTGGGTTAGCACCGCGAATTCGCGCACTGCGCCTTCGGCCTGGCTCGAGGACGTCCGCATCTTCAGCGGCCAGTTCGGCCAGGTAAGGCCCTTGTTCTCGCGCTCGGGGGGAGCGGGCATGATCTCGAGCTGGGTCACCGAGAGCGCGCCCTGGCGCAGCGAGGTGCCGATGCAGTCCGAGCCGGTGTCGCCGCCGCCGATGACGACGACGTGCTTGCCGCTGGCCAAAATCTCCTGGACGCCGCCCATCGGCTCGCTCGAGACGCGGCGGTTCTGCTGCGGCAGGAAGTCCATGGCGTAGTGGATGCCCTGGAGCTCGCGGCCGGGGATCGGCAGGTCGCGCGGGGCTTCCGCGCCGCCGGTCAATGCCACGGCGTCGTATTCGTTCAGCATCTCGCGCGGATCGACATTGCCGTCAGCGCCGACATGGCTGTTGTAGTGGAAGGTGACGCCTTCGCCTTCCATCTGCGTGACGCGGCGGTCGATGACGCCCTTCTCCATCTTGAAATCAGGGATGCCGTAGCGCAGCAGGCCGCCGGCCTTGGCGTACTTCTCGAACAGATGCACGTCGTGACCGGCGCGCGCGAGCTGCTGGGCGCAGGCCATGCCGGCCGGACCCGAGCCGACCACGGCGACCTTCTTGCCGGTCTTCACCGCGGCGACCTCAGGCTTCAGCCAGCCATTGTCCCAGGCGCGGTCGACGATGGCGCATTCGATGGTCTTGATGGTGACCGGGTTGTCGTCGATGTTCAGCGTGCAGGACGCTTCGCACGGCGCCGGGCAGATGCGGCCGGTGAACTCCGGGAAATTGTTGGTCGAGTGCAAATTGCGCGAGGCTTCTTCCCAATTGCCCTGGTAGACGAGGTCGTTCCAGTCGGGGATCTGGTTGTTGACCGGGCAGCCGGGCGTACCCGGCGCGACCGAGCCGGTGCCGTGGCAATAGGGAATGCCGCAATTCATGCAGCGCGCGGCCTGGTCGCGTACCTCTTTCTCGGAGAGGGGGACGACGAACTCGTTGTAATGCTTCACGCGCTCGGCGACCGGGGTGTACTTGCGGTCATGCCGTTCGATTTCGAGAAAACCCGTGATCTTGCCCATTAAACCCGAAGTCCCTGCCGCTTAGTCGTTTTGCTCTCTCACTCCTCATCCTGAGGAGCGGCGCGCTCTTCGCGCCGCGTCTCGAAGGATGAAGGCCCGGATGGTGGTCTCATGGTTCGAGACGGCGCTTCACGCCTCCTCACCATGAGGGCTTTTTCTTACGCCCCGATCGCGATTTTCGGCTCGGCGTCCGCGTTGGTGGCCATTTCGCGCAATGCGCGCCGGTACTCGACCGGCATCACCTTGCGGAATTTGGGCAGCCAGTCCTTCCAATTGGCGAGGATGTCGGCGGCGCGCTTGGAGCCGGTGGCCTTCGCGTGGCGCGTGATCAGGACGTGCAGCCGCTCGACGTCGGAGGCGAGCAGGTTCTTGAACACGTCGACCCGGCCATGCGCCTCGAGATCGCCGGAGGCGTGATAGGTGCCGGCGTTGATCAGCTCTTCCGACAGCACCGGCTCGAGTTCGACCATCGCCATGTTGCACAGCCGGTCGAAGTCGCCGGTCTCGTCCAGCACATAGGCGATGCCGCCGGACATGCCGGCCGCGAAGTTGCGCCCGGTCTTGCCGAGCACGACCACGATGCCGCCGGTCATGTATTCGCAGCAATGATCGCCCGCGCCCTCGACCACCGCGACCGCGCCGGAATTGCGCACGGCGAAGCGTTCGCCGGCGACGCCACGGAAGTAGCATTCGCCCTGGATCGCGCCGTACATCACGGTGTTGCCGACGATGATGCTCTCTTCCGGCACGATGCTGCTGTTGGCCGGCGGCTTGACGATGATCTTGCCGCCCGACAGGCCCTTGCCGACATAGTCGTTGGCTTCACCCTCGAGCTCGAAGGTGACGCCATTGGCGAGCCAGGCGCCGAAGGCCTGGCCGGCGGTCCCCTTGAGGCCAACATGGATGGTGTCCTGCGGCAGGCCGGCATGGCCGTAGATCTTGGCGACCGCGCCCGACAGCATCGCGCCGGCGGAGCGGTTGGTGCTGTTGATCTTGGCCTCGATCTTCACCGGCGCGCCGCGGTCGAGCGCGGGCTTGGCCTGTTCGATCAGCGTGCGGTCGAGCACGGCCTCCAGATGATGGTTCTGGCGCTCGGAGTGATAGATCTTCTGGCCCTTCTCTTCCTTCTGCTTGACGAACAGCTTGGAGAAATCGAGGCCCTTGGCCTTCCAATGCGCGACCAGCTTGGTCTGGTCGAGCAATTGAACCTGGCCGACCATCTCGTTGAAGGTGCGGAAACCCAGTGAAGCCATGATCTCGCGGACTTCCTCGGCGACGAAGAAGAAGTAGTTGATCACGTGCTCGGGCTGGCCGGTGAAGCGCTTGCGCAGGACGGGGTCCTGGGTCGCGACGCCGACCGGGCAGGTGTTGAGATGGCACTTGCGCATCATGATGCAGCCGGCCGCAATCAAGGGCGCGGTGGCGAAACCGAACTCGTCGGCCCCGAGCAGCGCACCGATCACGACGTCACGGCCGGTGCGGAAACCGCCGTCGACCTGGACCACGATGCGGCTGCGCAGCCGCTCGCGCACCAGCGTCTGGTGGGTTTCGGCGAGCCCGATCTCCCACGGCGAGCCGGCATGCTTGATCGAGGTCAGGGGCGAAGCACCCGTGCCGCCCTCGAAGCCCGCGATTGTCACATGGTCGGCGCGCGCCTTGGCAACGCCCGCGGCCACGGTGCCGACGCCGATCTCGGAGACCAGCTTGACCGAGACGTCGCCCGTCGGGTTGACGTTCTTGAGGTCGTAGATGAGCTGCGCCAGATCCTCGATCGAGTAGATGTCGTGGTGCGGCGGCGGCGAGATCAGGCCGACGCCCGGTGTCGAGTGACGCACCTTGGCAATGGTGGCGTCGACCTTGTGGCCGGGCAACTGGCCGCCTTCGCCGGGCTTGGCACCCTGCGCCATCTTGATCTGCATCATGTCGGAGTTGACGAGATACTCCGTGGTGACGCCGAAACGGCCGGAGGCGACCTGCTTGATCGCCGAGCGCATGGAATCGCCGTTCGGCATCGGCTTGAAGCGGTCGGCTTCCTCGCCGCCTTCGCCGGTGTTCGACTTGCCGCCGATCCGGTTCATGGCGATCGCGAGCGTGGTGTGGGCCTCGCGCGAGATCGAGCCGAAGCTCATCGCGCCCGTGGCGAAACGCCTGACGATGTCCTTGGCCGGCTCGACCTGGTCGATCGGCACCGGCTTGCGCTTCTCCTCGTCCGCGTTCTTGATCCGGAACAGGCCGCGCAGCGTCAGCAGGCGCTCCGACTGCTCATTGAGGATCTTTGCGAAGGCGCGATAGCGCTCCTGCGAATTGCCGCGGGCGGCGTGCTGCAGCAGCGACACCGACTCGGCGGTCCATGCATGGTCCTCGCCGCGGCTGCGATAGGCATATTCGCCGCCGACATCGAGCGCGCCCTTGTAGACCAGCGCCTCGCCGAACGCGTCGGCGTGACGGCGGACGGCCTCTTCGGCGATCTCGCCAAGGCCGACGCCCTCGACGCGGGTATGCGTGCCCGCGAAGAACTTCGCGACGAAGTCCGCCCTGAGGCCGACCGCGTCGAAGATCTGCGCGCCGCAATAGGATTGGTAGGTCGAGATGCCCATCTTGGACATCACCTTGAGCAGACCCTTGCCGATCGACTTGATGTAGCGCTTGACGATCTCGTAGTCGTCGAGCGAGCCGGGCAGGCGGTCCTTCATCGCGACGATGGTTTCGAACGCGAGGTAGGGATTGATCGCCTCCGCGCCGTAGCCGGCAAGGCACGCGAAGTGATGCACTTCACGCGGTTCGCCGGATTCGACGACGAGACCGACCGAGGTGCGCAGACCCGTGCGGATCAGATGATGATGCACGGCGGCGCAGGCCAGCAGCGAGGGGATCGGCACCCGGTCGGTGCCGACCATGCGGTCGGACAGGATGATGATGTTGACGCCCTCGCGCACCGCGCTTTCGGCGCGCGCGCAAAGCTCGTCCAGCACCTGGTCCATGCCCGCCGCGCCGAGGCCGGCGTGGAACGTGGTGTCCAGCGTGCGCGACTTGAAGTGCGACTCGGCAACGTCCGAGATCGAGCGGATCTTTTCCAGGTCCGCGTCGGTCAGGATCGGCTGACGCACTTCCAGGCGCTTGGTGGTGGCAAGACCCTGCAGGTCGAACAGGTTCGGCCGCGGTCCGATGATGGAGACGAGGCTCATCACCAGCTCCTCGCGGATCGGGTCGATCGGCGGGTTGGTGACCTGGGCGAAGTTCTGCTTGAAGTAAGTGAACAGCGGCTTGGCCTTGTCCGACAGCGCCGAGATCGGCGTGTCGTTGCCCATCGAGCCCGCGGCTTCCTCGCCGGTGGCCGCCATCGGCGTCATCAGGATGGCGATGTCTTCCTGGCTGTAGCCGAAGGCCTGCTGGCGATCGAGCAGCGACAGGTTGGAGCGCACGCCGGTGGTCGGAACCTTCGGCAGCTCTTCCAGCACGATCTGGGTCCGCTCCAGCCACTCCTTGTAGGGATGGCTCCTGGCGAGCTCGGCCTTGATCTCGTCGTCGGGAATGAGGCGGCCCTGTTCGAGATCGACCAGCAGCATCTTGCCGGGCTGCAAGCGCCACTTGGTGATGATCTGGTCCTCGGGGATCGTCAGCACGCCCATTTCGGACGCCATCACGATGCGGTCGTCCTTGGTGACGAGATAGCGCGCGGGCCGCAGGCCGTTGCGGTCGAGCGTGGCGCCGATCTGGCGGCCGTCGGTGAAGGCGATCGCGGCAGGGCCGTCCCACGGCTCCATCAGCGCGGCGTGATATTCGTAGAAGGCGCGGCGCTTCTCATCCATCAGGGGATTGCCGGCCCACGCCTCCGGAATCATCATCATGACGGCGTGTGGCAGCGAGTAGCCGCCCTGCACCAGGAATTCGAGCGCGTTGTCGAAGCAGGCGGTGTCCGACTGGCCTTCGTAGGAGATCGGCCAGAGCCGGTTGATGTCCTTGCCGTACAGCTCGGAGCTCACCGAAGCCTGGCGCGCCGCCATCCAGTTGGTGTTGCCGCGCAGCGTGTTGATCTCGCCGTTATGCGCGATCATGCGATAGGGATGCGCCAGCGACCATGCCGGGAAGGTGTTGGTCGAGAAACGCTGGTGCACGAGCGCGAGCGCGCTCTCGAAATCCTTCTCGTGCAGGTCGGGATAGTACTTGCCGAGCTGGTCGGCGAGGAACATGCCCTTGTAGATCACGGTGCGGCAGGACATCGAGCAGGGGTAATAGCCCGCAAGGCCGCGGTCGCGGCGCTGGTAGATCGCCTGCGAGATCGACTTGCGCAGGATGTAGAGCCGGCGCTCGAAATCGTCCTCGGTCTTGGCGGTGCCGTTGCGGCCGATGAACACCTGCATGCAG
The DNA here is from genome assembly GCF_051710265.1 of Bradyrhizobium sp. U531. NCBI lineage: Bacteria > Pseudomonadati > Pseudomonadota > Alphaproteobacteria > Hyphomicrobiales > Nitrobacteraceae > Bradyrhizobium > Bradyrhizobium sp. U531. The sequence goes on along the minus strand of NZ_JASVEN010000014.1, from coordinate 85,304 downwards.
GCGGGCTCGGTCGGCTTCACGGTGACGCCTAGCGAGGAATTGTCGGTCGGCACGTCGCGCCAGCCGAGCAGGGTCAGACCCTCCTCCTTGATCTGGTCGGCGATGATGCTCTTGATGACGTTGCGCCAGGCGGTGTCGCGCGGCATGAAAAGCGCGCCGATGGCGTATTCGCCGGGCGCGGGCAGCGCAAAGCCGAGTTCAGTCGCCTTGCGGCTGAAGAAGGCGTGCGGGATCTGCACCAGGATGCCGGCGCCGTCACCTGCGCGCGGGTCGGCGCCGACGGCGCCGCGATGCTCGAGATTGCAGAGGATGCTCAGCGCGTCCGAGACGATCGCGTGCGACTTCTGGCCCTTGATGTTGGCGATGAAGCCGACGCCGCAGCTGTCCTTCTCCAGGCTCGGATCGTACAGGCCTTCGGCTTCGGGACGTGAATTGTGTTCCTGAATCGGATCGGTCGTTTTCGAGGCGACCGTCGCCGACAGCTCTTCTGCCACGATGTTTGCGCGCTCGAATTGCGACCCGTTCATTGTTCCAATCCTCTCCATGCGGCAAGCTGCCTCACCGCCATCTTCGGCGCACCTTGGGCGTTCCGCGGCACCCGCCTCTGGGTCACCGCTCGTCCGCTAGCGAGCCGCATTTTCTTAAATTCAGGCCTAGGCGTTCTTCGTCCCCGAGAACGGCTTTGCCCGTTGCCTTATGGTGCTCGAGAGCACCGACTTTCCTTGCAATCCCGATGCCGGAACCGCGAGCAAAATTAAGACAGTCTTCCTGTCCTAACCATCACCTTGCCAAATTTTTGTCTAGCACACAAGCGTGCGGAAGTCCCGATTCCCGATAAGTCAATCAATCGCTTTCCGAAAGTTGCGCGGCCCCGTTTTTGAAGCAAACGCGCCCTGATCCGGCCCTGCAGACGCCGGAATCCCAATTGAAGCTTCGGATCAACCCTTCGAAAGGCGCGCCACGCCGCCAGAAGCGAAAGAGCGCGAGGCATTCGGGGGCCTGACAGGAGCGTGTCGACGATGAAGTTTTTCACAGGATGTGTGGCCGCTGCCACGCTGGCGTTGGCTGTAGCCGCCGCTCAGGCGCAAGTTCCAGCAAACGGTATCGGGGGCGGGAGATATATCGCGGTGTCGGATTTCGACGGTCCCTATGCGCCTGCCGAGGCTGCCCCGCCACCGCCGCCGCGTTACGGCCAAGGCTACGGTTACGGCTACGACGAGCGCGGCCCGGCACCGGCGCTGCTGCCGGCCACCGAAGTCTATGCCGTGTTGCGTGACAACGGCTTCTCGCCGCTCGGCATCCCGCGGCTGCGCGGCAGCGTCTACACCATCGCAGTGATCGACCGCCGCGGCGACGATGGCCGGCTCGTGATCGACGCCCGCGACGGCCGGATCATCCGTTTCCTTCCGGCCGCCGATGCTTACGGCATGGCGCCGGCTTATGAAGAGCGCGCGGTTGCGCCTTATGGGCCGCAAACCGCGCTGCCGCCGCCCACCATGGTCCGCAGCGGCCCGCCGCGTCCGCCGGCGGCGATCCCGCATGTGGCGAGCCGCACCGTGCCGCTGCCCAAGGCCGCCCCGCGACGGAGCGAGACACCGGTCGCCGCCGCCAAGCCGGCAGAGCCTGTGCCGCAGCAGGCGCAAGCGCCGGCCCCGCAGCAGACCGCAGCCGCGCAGGCGAAGCCGGCGGAGGCCGCGCCTCAAGCCCCGGCTCCCACCGTCGGCCAGGCCAAGCCAACCCCGACGATCCTGCCGACGCAGGAGATGCCGGCCGCGCAGGGGCTGGATTAGCGTTGCGCGTTTTGCGCGACAACTCTGGCCACACCAACGGTGTCATCCCCGCGAACGCGGGGATCCATACCGCGTGATCTATCGGTGGGATGAGGTGCGAGTACCGGGCTGCGAGTCTTCGCCAGACTTTGGCTTGTGGCGATGAGTCCCCGCGTTCGCGGGGACGACCTCGCGGAGAGAGAGGGCAAAACAAAAGGCGCCCGGGAAATTCAGGCGCCTTCCGCATTCTTAGCGATGATCTCAGCTCCGCGGATAGCCCGCGGCCTCCAGGATCAAATTCGCAACTTCCTTGGGGTGCGAGACCAGCGAGAGGTGGCCGGCGTCAAGCTCGATCGTGGTGGCGTTCATGCGCTTGGCGAGGAAACGCTCGAAATCGGGATTGATGGTGTAGTCGTTCTTCGACACTGCGTACCAGCTCGGCTTGGAGTGCCATGCGGCTTCCGTGGTGCGGCCGCCGAAGATCGAGGCCGCGGTCGGCCATTGCACTGCGTAGAGCTCCTTCGCCTGCTCCGGCTTCACGCCGTTGGCAAAGTACTTCAGGAAGGCGTCCTCCGAGAGCTTGGTGTAACCATCGCGCTCGACGATGCCGGCACGTACGGGCCCGGTCGGGAATTGCTTCGACAGCGCGACGAAATCCTCGTTCGCGTCGGCTGCGCGGGCGGCGATGTAGACGAGGCCGGTGACCTTCGGATCGGTGCCGACCTGGCTGATCACGGTGCCGCCCCAGGAATGCGCGACCAGCACGGTCGGCCCGTCCTGCTCGGCCAGCGCGCGCTTGGTGGCTTCAACGGAATCGGCGAGCGACGACAGTGGATTTTGCACGGCCGTGACGTGCAGGCCCGCGGCCTGCAGGATCGGGATCACTTCCGACCAGCTCGAGCCGTCGGCCCAGGCACCGTGCACCAGCACGACGTTGGTCGCCTTCACGGTCTGCGGTGTCTGCGCGTGAGCGAGGCTGATGGGAGCCGCCAAAAGGCTCGCGGCGACGAAAAGGCTGCGCCAAAGTGTCATGATCGTTCTCCGTCTCATCTTATGTTCGATGTCCAAAGGACGGCGCCCGGGGTGACGGCGTTACGCTTGGTCACTCATCCGTGACAAACGTCCTGATCGGGCGCGTACGAGACGCGCAAGCAAGATTAGGTGGCGTATGCGGTAACGTAGAACGACAGACTCGATCCTGTATTTCCAGTTCAACCGAAAACCAGCCGGCCGGCCGCGGGCGCTTCGCGAGGCAACGAAGGAGCAAGCAAAAAAACGCCCCGGGGCACCGGGGCGTTTTCTCAACCTGGAAGTCGCGTGCAGCTTAGGCGGCTTGCGCGGCCGAGTTCTCGATCACCTGCGCTTTCAGCGCGCCGGTGTTGATCGCGATCTGGCGCGGCTTCTTCGCTTCGGGAATCTCGCGCACGAGGTCGACATGGAGCAGTCCGTTCTCGAGCGAGGCGTCCTTCACCTGCACGAAGTCGGCGAGTTGGAAGGCACGCTCGAAGGCGCGCGCGGCGATGCCGCGATACAGCACTTCGTTCTGGCTGTTCTCGCTGGCGACCTTCTCGCCCTTGATCGTCAGCGTGTTTTCCTTCGCGACGATGGAGAGCTCGTCCTTGGCGAAGCCCGAGACCGCAACGGTGATGCGGTAGGCGTTTTCGCCGGTGCGCTCGATGTTGTAAGGGGGGTAACCGGGGCTGGCGCCATCCGAACCGGCCTGGTCGAGCAGGTTGAAGAGGCGGTCGAAGCCGACGGTGGAACGATAGAAGGGGGTGAGATCGTAGCTACGCATGGTCAAGTCCTCCATTGAGCGACTGTTGGGTAACCCGCCCGCCAATCGGGCCGGGCTTTAGTCTGTGTGCAGCCTGATGTTCCGGTTCCGAAACACTGGTAGCGGCCTGCACGAAGGTGATATGGGTGGAGCGAGACGGCGTTCAAGAGGGCGGCATTTGCGCCTTTTCGGCGCTTTAGCCCCTTGATTTGCAGCACTTGCCGCCCAAGCAACCTCCGATATGACGCTGGTCTCGATCCCGTCCAATCCCGTCCCCGAAAACGTCGTCTCCGGCACCATCAAGACCCCCGATGGCGTCGAGCTGCGCTTTGCGCGCTGGGCGCCGCCGGCGAACCGCAAGGGCACGGTCTGCGTCTTCACCGGGCGCAGCGAGCAGATCGAGAAGTATTTCGAGACCGTCCGCGACCTGCGCGACCGCGGCTTTGCGGTGGCGATGATCGACTGGCGCGGGCAGGGCCATTCGTCGCGCCGCCTGCGCGATCCGCGCAAGGGTTATGTGCGCGACTTCGCCGATTTCGAGATCGACGTCGAAACCTTCGTCCAGCAGGTGGTGCTGCCGGATTGCCCACCGCCATTCTTCGCGCTGGCCCATTCCATGGGCGGCACGGTGATGCTGCGGGTGGCGCATGCCGGCAAGCGCTGGTTCGACCGCATGGTGCTGTCGGCGCCGATGATCGACCTGCCCGGCCGCACAACCTCGTTTCCCGCGCGGGCGCTGCTGAAGACGATGCGCCTGATGGGAATGGGTGGCAGCTACGTCCCCGGCGGCAGCGATCGCATCACCGGGCTCGAGCCCTTCATCAACAATCCGCTCACCAGCGATCCCGTGCGCTATGCACGCAATGCCGCGATCCTGGAGGAAGACCCGACGCTGGGGCTGGCCTCGCCGACGGTGGCCTGGGCCGATACCGCCTTCCGCGCGATGCACACCTTCAAGGGCAAGAACTATCCCTCGGAGATCCGCCAGCCGATCCTGATGCTCGCAGCCTCCAACGACGCCGTGGTCTCGACCGCGGCGATCGAGGAGTTCGCCTATCATTTGCGCGCCGGCTCGCATCTGGTGATCGCCGGCGCCAAGCACGAGATCCTGCAGGAGCAGGACCGCTACCGCTCCCAGTTCTGGGCCGCCTTCGACGCCTTCGTGCCAGGCACGCCGCTGTTCAAGTGAGGATGCGGGTCATCGCGCCACGATCTCCGTCATGCCCGGGCTTGTCCCGGGCATCCATGATCTTCGGCTCAGCGTGGTAAGAACGTGGATGGCCGGGACAAGCCCGGCCATGACGAGCCGCTACAGCGTCTTCAAATACTCGATCAGGTCGTAGCGCTCGGCATCGTCCTTGAACTCGCGGCCGATGACGCCGTCGCGTTTGGGCTCGCCCGGCTTTCGTTCGAAGGAATGGCCGAGCACGCTGTTGCCCTGGACCGGCTGGCCGTCGGATCCCGTCGCGGAGAACTCGGTTTCACCCGTCTTGCATTTCTCGTTGGCGCTGACGACAAAGCCGACCGTCCCGGGATCATAGTCGCGGCGGCCCATGCAGAACCTGGTCGGGCGCTCGCTCGCAGGCTTCAGCAGCCAATACAGCGAAGGCACCGAGCCGTTGTGCAGATAGGGCGCGGTGGCCCAGATGCCGTTCAGCGGCCGCGCGCGATAGCGCGGATCGGGCGCCGGATTGAGACAGTTCTTGCGCGCCAGATTCCATATCTTCGCGCGTTCGACTTCCGGGACGTTCTCGTCGTCCATCCATTTGCGGGCGACGAGATCGACCACCGTCATGAGGCCGAGCGCATAGACCATCTCGTTGGGCGACTTGCTCGCGGTCGGGATCTCGCATTGCCACCACGTCTGGAGGTCGGCCGTGTTCACCTTCAGGAAGCTCGGCACATCGACGATCCTGTTGCTGAGCACGAGCGACTGCTCGGGGTCGGTGCTGATCTCCTTCTGCGGGATCGTGACGGCGTTCAGGACCTTGCTGTCGCCGCTCGGCTCCCAATGCGACGAGGACCAGAAGGCCGGAGTGCTGATATCTGGCAAGTGACACCCGGAACACATCTCGGCGTAGATCTTGCGGCCGTTCTCGACCTTCTTCTGATCGAGCTTCCAGTTGTCGCCGAGAATCTGCGAGGGCCATTTCGGCGCCAGCAGCCCGCCGAACTTCGGCTCGGCGGACTTGAACGGATCGGGGCCCCTGAGCATGTCCTCGATCCAGCCGAGCGTCCTCACGTTGACGGAGGAGCGCCACAGCCGGTCCGCCGGATAGGCGTCGGACAGATTGAGCAGCGCGGTGACGCCGAGCGCTTCGCCGGCATTGCGGATCAGCGGCTGCTCGATCGAGGCGTCGTATTGGGCGAATTTGAGCCAGGGCACGGTCCAGATCGCGGGATAGCTCACCGGCGCGTCCTGGGCGTGCAGGTTCTTCTCGAATCCCTTGACCCCGCTCAGCGCGAGATCCTGCGAGAAGACCTGGTTGCCGATGCGATTGAGGGCGTCGAGGCGGCCGAACCCTTCCTCCGTGTCCTGCTGCTGCCTTCCGTTCCAGGTTTTCTTGCCTTCAACCGTCTTCTGCTGGGTCTTGGCCCAGTCGATCAGGAATGTGCCGATCGCGCTGAGCTTCTGCTTGAGCGCGGCGCGGTCCGCCTTGCTGGAATCGGGACCGAGCACGCGGTCGGCAAAGCGGTTGAAGCGGAACGGAACGTACAGCGTGTAGGCGATCGACAGGCCGGTGGAGAGCTCCAGCTTCTTCAGGTCGGTCATCGCCGGGCCGCCGTCGAAGCGGATGTCCACGCCCTGGTAATGGATCTGGCCGGTGTGGCAGGCCGCGCAGGTCAGCCCGATCTTGTCCTCCTCGCGACGGCCGGTCGCGGGATCGGTCACGCCGGTCATCCGCGCGAAGCCGACCGGCAGGCCGTCGACGTTCTCCGCCGGCGTCCACCTGGCCGACCAGTCCGGCGCCTGCGTCGTCTCATAGACGTTGGCGTAACCGTAGCGGCGCAACGTCGTCGTGTCGGTTTGGATCGACTGCGGGCTCGGGATGAAGCCGAAGCGCTCGAGATAGGCGCTGTCCTTCATCATGCCCGGCTTCGAGAGCAGACGCAGGCGCGGCTGCTCCAGCGCCATGAACCATTCATAGGGCACCGGGAAGGTCGCGGTGCCCTGGCTAGTATGGTGGAACCAGTGCCGGTCCTTCAGCGACCAGTTCTGGTCGAGCCAGTAGGCCGCCTTCGCCGCCGGGGCCGCGGGCAAGGGCGGCGGCAGCAGATTCACCAGGATGCCCTTCTGCGGCAGCATGGCGCGGATCTGGTTGGGGAATTCGGCCAGTGCGACGAGCGCAACGAGACCAATGGCGATCAGCAAGGCGGCAAGCTTGAGGGCGCCTCGCACCACGCGCTGGCATGTCGACAGCACCGGCGGGACCAGAAGCTGGTTGATGCGCGCCGGGAATTGGCGCTCGTTGAACAGCGTGCGCACGTCGCCAACGCTGAGATAGCGGTCCTCGCCCGTGCCCTTGCCGATGATCTTCAGCAGGATCGGCCACTCGAACTTCATCAGCAGCGGGTAATACCAGCGCGCGGCGCTGCCGGCCCGCTTGAGGTTGTCGCGCATGAAGACGTCGATTTCCGAGGCGTTGAGGCCCTGCTCGGAGCCGCCGTTCGGGTCGGTGTAGGTCCGGCCGTAACCGGCGAACCGCGCGATCTCGTCCTCGTTGACCTTGCCGTCGACGCCGAGGATGCGCGAGCCGGCGCCGAGCTTGTCCAGCGGTCCGCCGCGCAGCGCGTCGAGCTGCGCACCCGAGAAGATGCTCTTCAGGACATGACCGAGACCATTGGCGATGAGCGCCACCCCGCGGACCTGGAAGCGGGCGGAGGCCTTCTTCAGCCCGGTCTCGCCGGTCGCGTTTGCGATCGTCTCGGACAGCTTGCCGAGCGGGACGGTGCCGCCCTCGACGAAGCCTTCACCGACCAGGCCGCGCAGGAAGGGGCAGGGATTGTTCGGCGAGACCTGGATCGAGGGATTGAAGGGCGGTTTCGAAGCGGGGTCATGCATGGCCCAAAATCCTGAAAACGGCGAATCGTGAAATGGCGCGCCGATCAAGCGCAGAAAGTCCTAACAAACCGACAGCAAGCTATACTACTTGAGCGTGTAGCGAAGTGTGGCCGAATTCACTGTTCTGTCAATAAAAGCAGGCGTGTTCTGGCAAGGAAGTGCGCGCAGGGCCGCCGGGGGACCGCGGCCGGCCCGTTTAGGACTTGGTGGCGCGTCTGACGTCGCTCTGCACCAGGGTCAGCTTGCCCAGCGGCACGCCGGCCTTCAGCAGTCCCTCGCGATAATGGGCGAGATCTTCCGGCCGCTTCCAGTGGAAGTTGCGCAAGTGACGATCGACGTTGAGGGTCGGGTAGTTGCGCATCAGCACGGAGGTGGCTTCGCTCGCCTCGGCGCTCCGCCCCAATTGGGCCAGGGCCGCGGCGCGGATCGCCAGCGCCTGCAGGTGGTTGGGGTTGACGTAAAGCTGCTCGCGCGCCCATGACAGGGTCGCGTCATATTGGCGCAACAGATAGTGGCTGAAGGCGTTCAGGGCCGCCCATTGGTAGCGCGGATCGCTGTTGTCACGCTGCGCGGCCATCGAGAACAGCTCGATCGCCTCGCGGTGCTCGCCGATGACGAAATGGCAGATGCCGAGCACGCCGCGCGCGCCGTTGTCATAGGGGTTGAGCGCGACCGCGCGCTTGGCCGCGTCCATCGCGGCCTCGTAGTGCCCTTCCAGCGCGTGCGCCCAGGACAGGATCGAGAACGCGAAGGAGGAGCGCGGGTCGAGCCGCACGCTGGTTTCGGCCAGGTTCATCGCCTCGGCCCACATCTCGCGCGTACCCTTGACCCAGCCGAACTGGATGCTCTGGATCTGGATCGTGGCGAGATAGGCATGGGCGATCGACAGTTTGGGATCGAGCCTGATGGCTTCCCTGAACAGCTCGACGGCGATGGCCAGATCTTCCTTGGTCTGCCGGTAGTAGTGCGACAGTCCCTTGAGGAAGCGGTCCCAGGCGCTCACGTCGGTCGAGAGCCGCGCCGGCGCCGACGCTTCGGCCCGAACGATCTCGGTGGCGATGGCGGCGGACAGGTTGGTGGTGATCTCGTCCTGCATCGCGAAGAGATCGCCGATATCGCGGTCGTAGCGCCCGGTCCAGAGCTGTTCGCCGGTCTCCGGAGCGATCAGCTCGGCGGTGACGCGGATCTTGGCGCCGGCACGCCGCACCGAGCCCTGGATCAGATAGGTCGCGTCGATCTCTCGTGCGATCAGGCGCGTGCTCACATTCTTGCCCTTGAAGGCGAAGGTCGAGTTGCGGCTCAGTACGCGATAGAAGGATTGCAGCGACAGCGCGTGGATCAGATCCTCGGTGAGACCGTCGGAGAAATATTCGTCCTGGGCCTCGCTGAGATTGGCGAAGGGCAGCACGCCGACGATTGCCGTGCGGTACTGCTGCGAAAGGGCGGATGCCTCGCGCAATTCGGGGGCGAGCGCCGGAGCCCCGTCGGGCGTCCAGGTAAAGACCCCGATCGGATCCTTGATGTTCTTGAAGCGATGGTTGCCGGAATCGGTCAGCGGCACGGAGAGATGCTTGCTGGCCTCGCGATGAGCCTTCGCCGAGATGGCGAAGCCGCCGGGGCTCGCCACGGATTCCAGGCGGACGGCAATGTTGACATCGTCACCGAACACCTCGTCCTCATCGGCGATGACGTCGCCCATGTGAACGCCGAGGCGGAACTGCATGGCGCGGTCGGACGGCAGATGGTGGTTGCGCTCCACCATCAGCGTCTGCATCGCGATCGCCGCCTCGGTGGCGCCGACGATCGAGGGAAACTCCAGCAGGAAGCCGTCGCCGGTGTTCTTCACGACGCGGCCGCCGTGGTTGAGAATGATGGGATGGATCGCGGCACGATGGGCCTTGAAGGCGGCATGGGTGCCGGCCTCGTCGCTGCCCATCATGCGCGAATAGCCGGCGACATCGGCGCAGACGATGGCAGCCAGACGTCTTTCCATATTCTCGCAGCTCCAAGGGAGGGGGACCGGCCACGGCATGGCAGGCGCCTCGAATCCCGCATTTCAAGAACCCTGCCTTTATAGAGCAGATGCGGCCGAGCGATAGTATGATCCGCATTGCAAATTCGAGGTAAATCCCACGCAATCCCGGCGGTGGACGAAGCGGGACGAACCGACTAAGCCCGTGCTCCGGGCCAGGGCCGATGGTGAGGGCACGTCACATATGCTGGGCATTCACGAAATCTGGCTGTTCATCCTGTCGGGCGTGCTGCTCAACATCACGCCGGGACCGGATTCGGTCTACGTCATCGGCCGCAGCATGCAGATGGGCTGGCGGGGCGGAGCCGCCGCTGCATTGGGCATCAGTTGCGGCTGCTTTTTCCACGTTGCGGGCGCAGCGATCGGCCTCTCGGCCCTGCTGATGGCCTCGTCCACGGCCTTCTCGATCCTGAAGCTGGTCGGTGCGGCCTATCTGGTCGTCACGGGACTTCAGATGCTGTGGTCGCGTCCTGTGCTGACGGCGGTGAAGGACGAAGCTGAGCGGAGCTCGCTGCGGCGGGTCTTCCTCCAGGGCGTCTTCACGAACGCACTCAATCCAAAGGTCGCGCTGTTCTTCCTGGCTTTCCTGCCGCAATTCGTCGCGGCCGATTCGCCGCACAAGCCGCTCGCCTTCCTGACGCTCGGCCTGATCTTCATCTTTACAGGAACTCTGTGGTGCCTGGTGCTGGCGGCGTTCGCGGCGAAGGCTGCTCACCGGCTGCGCCGGTCCGAGGGCGCGATCGCCTGGGTCAATCGCGCGCTCGGCGGTCTCTTCATCTATCTCGGCATCCGCGTCGCCATGCTGGAGACGCGGTAAGCTCATTCGAACGAATGATGCCTTCGAATGATGCCGTGGTTCGCAGTCGGCCCGAAAGAGGCCGCGCGGGGAGGTCTTGATGATTCGAGGAAGCTGTCTCTGCGGCGCCGTGCGTTTCGAGATCGACCAGGTGCGCGCGCTGACACATTGCCACTGCACCAATTGTCGCAAGCTGACCGGCGCGTCCTTTGCGACTTACGCTCATGCCGATGCCGACAAGTTTCGCTTTGTGGCGGGCGAGGACATGACCGTGTCTTACGAATCCGCGCCGGGAAGTTTTCGTTATCGCTGCAAGACCTGCGGTTGCCTGACGCCGGGCAGGGCGAGCTACCTGCCGACCGTCAGCATTCCCGCCGGGCTGCTGGATGATAATCCGCAGGTCAGGCCCCGCCTGCACGTCTTCACCTCGTCGCGCGCGCCGTGGTGGACGATCGAGGACGACCTGCCTCAATACGAAAAATGGGTGCCGGGTTACGAGCCGAAACCGTAAGGCCTCGGCCAAGCCACCTTGCGAGTGCTCTACGCAAGCTCCTTCGCCAGCGCGCTGCCGGCGAGATACAGGCCGAGCAGGATCATCGCGATCAGGAACCAGCGGCGGAAGGCCTCTGCCGGCATCCGCGCCCGGACCGACTGGCCGATGAACATACCGGCAAAGGCCATCGCCATGCCCACGGCGCCCGGCACCGCATTGGCCGGCGTCAGCAGTCCGCCGACGGTGAGGTTGAAGGCGAGCGCCAGCGTCGCTGTCGTGAAGAACACGCCAAGCGCCTGCACCAGCTCGTCCTTCTCCATGCCGATCGCCTGCATGAACGGCATCGAGGGGATCACCTGGACCCCCGTCGAGGCCGAGATCACGCCGGTGATGACGCCGACCACGCCGCCGACCCATCTCTCGTTCCTGGGCGCGACGTGGAACTGCAATTTGTTGAGGCCGATCACGGCATAGACGACGAGCAGGACGCCGAGCACGATCGTGCCGTAGCGCGCATGCGGACCGGTCAGTGCGCCGGCATTGAGCCAGCAGCCGATCACGGTGCCGATCATCAGCGGCCACAGCCGCCGCAGGATGTCGCGCAGATAGGGGCCGGAGAAGGTCTGCCAGATATTGGTGACGATGGCAGGCACGATCACGATGGCAATGGCGCGGCTCGGCGCCATGCTCACGGCGAGCAGGCCCATGGAGACCGTCGGCAGGCCGAGGCCGACCACGCCCTTGACGAACCCGGCGATCAGGAAGACGGCGGCGATGAGGATGAGGAGCGGATCGATCATGCCGGCACATTGACCGAAGCCGCGCGGGCGCACAATCTGGAGGTTACGGAGTGAGCCTTCGCCTGAGACGAAGGCTGGCGCGTGATCCGGGCAGGAGCGCAGCGGCTTTCCGGCGGGATCAGGCTCCAACCACCGGAAAGAGCCCTGCCATGCGTTTCGACCTCGTCGACCTCCAGCTTTTCATTGCGGTTGCCGACCAGCGCAGCATCACCCGCGGTGCGGAGCGGGCGCATCTGGCGCTGGCCTCGGCCAGCGCGCGCATCAAGGGGCTGGAGGACGCGCTCGGCGTCGCCCTGCTCAAGCGCGGACGGCGGGGCGTGGAACTGACCGCGGCCGGCGAGAGCCTGCTCGATCATGCGCGGCTCGTGATCCACCAGGTCGACGCCATGCGCGGCGATCTCGCCGGCTTTGCCAGCGGCGTGCGCGCCAGCGTGCATTTCCTCGCCAATACCTCGGGCCTGTCCGAGCATCTGCCGAAGGCGCTCGCCGGCTTCCTGCGCGAGCATCGCGACGTCGCCATCGACATCGAGGAGCGCGAAAGCACCGACATCGCCGCGGCGATCACTGCGGGCGCCGCCGATCTCGGCTTCGCCGCCGAGCATGCGCTGCCCGACCATATCGAGCGCTTCGTGTTCAGCGAGGATCGCCTGACGCTGGTGACCGCGCGCCGCGGCCCATTCGCCGGCCGGCGCCAGATCGACTTCCAGGAGGCGGGAGCCTGCGATTTCGTCGGGCTGACCAGCGCCACCGCGCTTCAGATGCACATTTCCAAGCACGCGGCGCGGCTCGGCATGCGCCCGCATTTCCGCGCGCGCCTGCGCGATTTCGACGCGATCTGCCAGATGGTCGCCGCCGACGTCGGCGTTGCCCTGGTGCCGGAATCCGCCGCCCGCCGTTGCGCAAAGCTGATGCCGCTCGCCGTGATCCGATTGCGCGATGCCTTCGCCAACCGCCGCCTCGTGATCTGCGCGCGCAGCTTCAAGGCGCTGCCACGGCCGGCAAAGATGCTGGTGGAGCATTTGAGGGCGGAGGCAGTGTGAGTTTCTTATCCTCCCCTGGAGGGAGAGGGTCGATCGCGCGAAGCGCGAGCGGGGTGGGGTGATCTCTCCACTCGGTCAGCATCGGATGTGGAGAGACCGTCACCCCACCCCGTCTCACATTTCGCTGCGCTCAATGTGAGCCGACCCTCCCCCTCCAGGGGAGGGTAAGAGAGAGCTCTACTTCGCCGTCTCCACCCCGGCGTCCTTGATCACCTTGGCCCACTTCTTCGTCTCATCGGCGATGAAGGCGCGGAAGTGATCCGGCTCGTCGCCAACCAGCGTCGCGCCCTGTGCGGCGAGCTTCTCCTTCACCGCGGGATCCGCCATCGCCTTGGTCGCGAGGCCATGCAGCGCGGTGACGATCTCCTTCGGCGTGCCCTTGGGCGCCACCATGCCGTACCAGTTCTCGACACGCAGATCGGGAAAGCCCGCTTCCGAAAGCGTCGGCACGTCGCGCGCGGTCGGCGAGCGCATCGCCGAACCGATCGCGATCGGCTTCAACGCGCCCGCCTTCACCTGCGGCAGAAGCACCGGGAGATCGAGGAACGTCATCTGCACCTGCTGGCCGAGGAGATCGTTCACCGCCGGCGCGGCGCCGCGATAGGGCACGTGCACGATGTCGATCTTGGCCGTCAGCTTGAACAGTTCGCCGGCCAGATGCGGCAGGCTGCCGGGGCCGGAGGAAGCGAAGTTGAGCTTTCCGGGCTGCGCCTTGGCGAGCGCAATCAACTCACTGACGTTCTTCGCCTCCACATCGGTGGCGACCACCAGCATTTCCGGCACGGTCGCAACCAGCGTCACCGGCGCAAGGTCGGTCGCGGTGTCATAGGCGACCCGCTCCATGCTCGGGCTGATCGCGAGCGCGCCGGCCGAGGAGATCGCGATGGTGTAGCCGTCGGGCGGGGCCTTGGAGACGGCGTCGGTGCCGAGCACGCCGCCCTGGCCGCCGCGATTGTCGATCAGCACCGGCTGGCCCGACAGCTCCGACATGCGCTGGCCGATCACCCGCGCGATGATGTCATTGGGGCCACCGGCCGGAAACGGCACGATCAGCTTGATCGGCTTGGCGGGAAAATTCTGCGCCGCCGCCGCTGACGGCAGCAACGGGAATATCGTCAGCAATAGTCCAGCGAGCAGCCTGCGTGAGATGGTCATGCAAGCCTCCCGCTCGCGTTTGTTATTGGTTCAGCAGCTTCAGTGCTTCTTCGTGCACCCTGGCGTCGCCCGCCGCAACGATGCGGCCGCCGCCCTGGGCCGGCTTGCCTTCCCAGGTGGTGACGACACCGCCGGCGCCGGTCACGATCGGGATCAGCGCGGCGATATCGTAGGGCTTGAGCTCGGTCTCGACCACGAGATCGACATGGCCGGCCGCCAGCATGCAATAGGAGTAGCAATCGCCGCCATAGCGGGACAGCCGCGCGCCCTGCTCGATGCGGCCGAAAATGGCGCGATCGCGCTCGTTCATCAGCAGCGGCGAGGTGGTGTAGGTCGTGGCTTCCGAGAGCGAGGCGCAGCGGCGGACCTGGAGCCGGCGCTCGCCGGAGGGGCCCTTGTAATTGGCCGAGCCGTTGTCGCCGGAGAAGCGCTCGCCAATGAAAGGCTGGTGCATCATGCCGAACACCGGCGTGCCCCTGTGTAGCAGCGCGATCAGCGTGCCCCAGATCGGAAAGCCGCCGATGAAGGATTTGGTGCCGTCGATGGGGTCGAGAACCCAGACATAATGGGCGTCCTCGCCCTCATTGCCGAATTCCTCGCCGACGATGCCGTGCTGGGGGAAGCTCGCCTTGATCAGCCGCCGCATCACCGCCTCGGCGGCGCGGTCGGCCTCGGTGACGGGGTCGAAATCCCCGGTCTTGCTCTTGTCGTCGATCGACAGCGAGGTGCGGAAGAAGGGCAGGATGGTTTCGCCGGAGGCGGTGGCGAGCCGTCCGATGAAGGCGGAGAAGTCGATCACCGTCACGGCGTATCCTCAAAGCGAAAATTGGTGGGAGCCCATCTCCTGCCTAGCTCAATTCGCCTCCCGCGTGCAGCGCTGTCTTCATTTGCACCCTGGTATTTTGGATGCCGCAGCCTGCTGCCCGATCCAAGGCATCCGCTGGCCAAATACCGATCACAGCCTTGAAAACTTAGTTCCGCTGTTGCCTTGTTCGTATGCAAATGACAATCAACCCATTGAATTTCCTTATCAAAGAAACTGAATCTGGGTTTCCATGGAAGCAACTGAGCCATGTGCTTATTGCATGGGAAACGGCTCAAAAGCTCTTGCGCTTTGTGCGGCGCGGTCGCATATTGTTGCGGTGCGGTAGCGCCTGGCGTTACCGCTGCCCTCCTTGGGCGTTTCCTCCCTAGACTTGGGCCGCTTGCGTCATTCGCGAGCGGCCCTTTTTTCTTGCCGTTTTCTGCCGCCGCCATTTTCATTTCAGGGCGCGGAAGCTTGCGAAGCGAAACGTTCTCGCGCCTTCGTCCCACGACAGATCTTGCGAAGAAAAGCGGGCGCCTATTCCGCCGCGGCCTGGAACGGGCCGAGATCGGCGAATGGAATCGTGGTCGCCAGCACTTCGGCGAGAACGCCGAAATCGGTCGCCACCTGCGCAAAGCGCGGGCCGCGCTCGCGCCGGCGCTCGTCCATGTAGATCGCGCGGTTGAGCTCGAGCTGCACGGCGTGCAGCCCGCTCGCGGGATTGCCGTAATGCTCGGTGATGAAGCCGCCGGCATAGGGCTTGTTGCGGCCGATCGAGTAGCCAAGCCCGGTCATGGTCTCCTCGACCCGGTCGGGCAGCAGCGGCGTGCAGCTCGTGCCGTAGCGGTCGCCGATCACGACGTCGGGCCGGCGCGGCTCGTCCCTGCTGACGCCGACCGAAGGCATCGAGTGGCAGTCCATCAGCACCACGGTGCCGAACATCTGGTGCACCTTGTTGATCAGCCGGCGCAGTGCGCGGTGGTAGGGCTTGTACAGCGTCTCGATCCGTCCCAGCGCGTCGTCCACCAGAATGCGGTCGCGGTAGATCTCCTGGCCGTCGCCGACCACGCGCGGAATGGTGCCGAGGCCGCCGGCGACCCGCATCGAGCGGGTATTGGCAAAGCTCGGCAGCCGTCCGCTGAACATGCGCGGGTCGAGCTCATAGGGCTCGCGATTGACGTCGACATAGGAGCGGGGAAAGTTGACCCGCACGGTCGGAAAGCCGCGCTCGCTCAAATGGCCGATCAGCTCGTCCATGAAGGAATCTTCGGACCGCCGCAGCGTCGGCAGGTCGATCCTGGACGCGGCCAGGAATTCGTCCGGGTAGGTCGAGCCGGAATGGGGCGAGTTGAAGATGACCGGCGCGCGCCAATGCGCGGGCTCCACGATCTCGAAGGCTGGCGACGTCTCGCCGTCAAACCGGGTCATCTTCTCAGGCTTCGTCCCTTCGCGCCGGGATCTGGCAGGGGCCAGACCGCATCGATTCGGCCGATCGAGCGGCTCTTATGTGTCGTCATTGTCCGGAATCGCAACCATTCTGCCAAGCGAAAAAATGCAACGGTCATTTGGAACACGTCTTAACCGTGCGAGCAGGCAGGCGGGGATGAGCCGGCGCGGCTCGATTGATTCGAGCCGCTTTCCGGTTCACAAGAGGCCGGCAGCGCAGCCAGCCCGGGGTAAAGATTTTCACCCCAAATTTACCCTCTGTCGGGCTTAGTGATCTCTGCTGATATCCTCTGGGGATGCGACGATTCCTGCCATGCCAAAGATCCTGCTCGCCGAAGACGACAACGACATGCGCCGTTTCCTGGTCAAGGCGCTGGAAAACGCCGGTTTTCAGGTCTCGTCCCATGACAACGGCATGGCCGCCTATCAGCGGCTCAGGGAAGAGCCGTTCGAGATGCTGCTCACCGACATCGTGATGCCGGAGATGGACGGAATCGAGCTCGCCCGCCGGGCCTCTGAACTCGATCCCGACATCAAGATCATGTTCATCACCGGCTTCGCCGCGGTCGCCCTGAACTCGGATTCGGACGCCCCCAAGAATGCCAAGGTGCTGTCCAAGCCCGTGCACCTGCGCGAATTGGTCAGCGAAGTGAACAAGATGCTGGCGGCCTAAATCGGCCTCCTTCCGTCCTTGCACAGGGTCCCCTGAGCCGTTATAGGGACCCCACCCGACGCAAGTGGACTATTAGGGCGCGTAGCTCAGCGGGAGAGCACTACCTTGACATGGTAGGGGTCACAGGTTCGATCCCTGTCGCGCCCACCACGCTTCGCCGAAAGGCTATGCGTGGCGCAGCCACACCTAATAATAGCGAAGCGTGTCCGGCGTAGCTCGCAGAGCGAGGACGGACTGCGCGCGCCTTCAGCGGTACTCCGGACCAGCCTCCATCCAGGATTGCGCTTGCCGCCAGCCGGGCTACGCTCGCTTCGACAGCGAGCCCGCCTATGAGCATATCCGTTATCGAGCAAGCCAGGATCCAGGCCCAGGTGCTGGTGCCCCTGGTCAAGGCGCTGCAGGCCGAGCTTGGCCCGGCGCGCGCCAATGCGCTGGTGCGCAAGGCGCTCGGTGATCTCTATCGCGGCTTCGGCGAGGAGTTCTGGAAGGCCAGGAACCAGGGCGCGAGCGAGGCCGATCTCGGAAAGGCCGTCGCCTCTGCCTTCAAGACCTACGCCCGCGACGACGCGCTCGCCTATGACGTCATCGAGCAGTCGCATGACGCCTTTGCCTTCGACGTCAAGCGCTGCGCCTACGCCGAATTCTACAAGGCGCTCGGCGAACCCGAGCTCGGCTTCCTCCTGGTCTGCACTGCGGACTTTGCGACCGCGGAAGGGTTCGGTCCCGACATCAAGCTCGCACGCACGCAGACCATCATGCAGGGCGCGTCTCACTGCGACTTCCGCTATCGCCGCGAAGGAGACGCATCACAGTGAAGCGACTGACCCGGGCGAGCTGTCTTGCCGCGGCGGCGCTGGCGCTGGTCGCCGCGCGCGCCGATGCCGCGATCATCGACTGGCAGGCTGAGCTGCAGCGCTGCCGGGAGCTGCGCGCGAGCGTGGCGCCGCTGCTTCAGGCCGGCGAGGGCATCTCCGCCGTCGGCCGCTCCAACAGATCCGTCCGTCGCTGCATCTGGATCCAGCGCATCGCGGTGCGGAAGAAAATCCCGGGCGCGGAAATTTGGTAGCGCAGTGCGGGCGTCAGCTGGATCCGCTCCTCTGACCGCGCAGCACATCCTTCAGTCCGGTCGGGTACAGGTTCGGTCCGCCGTCGATGTCGAGATCGGCAAGGTCGAACCAGCGCGCAACGATCTCTTCGCCATTGTCCTCGCGGAAGTCGATGCGATCCTGCCCGGCGAAGGCGCCGTCGGGAAACTCCACCTCGCAGACGAACATCACCTCGTGGCCGGTCGATCCCTCGTGCACGAAAATGTTCTCCAGCACCAACGGCTCACTGATGATGGTGACGTCGATACCGAGTTCCTCATCGAACTCGCGCAGAAGGGCGGCGCGCCAGCTCTCGCCGAACTCGATCTCGCCGCCGAGCGGGCGCACGCCCTTGATCCGCCCGCCATCGTCGCGAACCTCTGCCGCGAGCAGGCGCCCGCCCCGCCAGTGCAGGCCGATCGCGACGACACGGATATGAGGATGCGGGCGCCATGTGGTCATAACAATCGTTATCGCGGGCGCCGCCGCCGTGCAATGCGCGGAGGCCAAGTCGTGTCAGAAGTCAGGCCTTGTCAGTCCGCACCGGATCAGGCTGCGCAGGCTTGATCCGTCATTCGCCGCCTGCCATTGTCCGATCATTCACACGGCGACGATGTCGATGCATCGTCCGTCGGTTGCACAGAGAAGGCAGGCGAGATGAGCAGCGTGAACAAGCCCGGTGGCAACTATCTGCCTGTGATCATCCATGGTGGATTGGCCTATGTCAGTGGCCAGCTGCCGCGTCGCGGCGAAGACCTGCTGTATGCCGGCAAGGTCGGAGCAGGCGTCGATATCGCGGCCGCACAAGAAGCTGCGGCCCTTTGCGCCGATCTCTGCATTTCCGCCATCAATCACGCCACCGGTGGAGAGGACAAAATCGTCCAGGTCCTGCAGGTCGTGGGATATGTCGCTTCAGCGCCCGGATTCACCCAGCAATCGCAAGTCATGAACGGTGCCTCCGACCGGCTGGTCGAACGGCTCGGCGAGCGCGGTCGTCACACGCGCACCTCCGTCGGCGTTGCCGAGCTGCCGCGCGGGGCGCCGGTCGAGCTGAACATGATTGCCGCCGTTCGGTCATAAAAGGCCGCCTCATCGAACGAGATATTTGGCAACCGCCGCCTCATCCCACGCGATCCCGTTGCCGGGCTCCTCGCTCGGCAGCGCAAAGCCGTCCTTGATCTTGAGCCGCGTTGCCAGCACGGCATCGGCCCAGTCGACATATTCCAGCCAGTGCGCGGTCGGCGTCACGCAGAGCAGATGCGCGCTGACCTCCGAGAACAGATGCGTCGACATCTCGATGCCGGCGGCGTGGGCGAGCGCGGCAGCCCGCAGCCAGCCGGTGACGCCGCCGATGCGTTGCACGTCGGGCATCACGTAGTCGCAGGCTTCCGCGGCCAGGGCCGTCTGCATCGAGAAGGCGCTGTCGAAATTCTCGCCGATCTGCACCGGCGTGCGCAGCGCGTCCGCGACGCGAGCGCTGCCGGCATAATCGTCGTGCCGAATGGGCTCCTCGATCCAGCTCAAGCCCTCGTCGTCCAGCATCTCGCCGCGGCGGATCGCGTCGGTGACCGTCAGGGCCTGGTTGTAGTCGCACATCAGCGTGACCTCGTCGCCGACGGCCTTGCGCACCGCGCGGACGACAGCGAGATCCTCCCGCGCATCGGCGCGGCCGACGCGGATCTTGGCGGCCTGAAATCCTTCGGCCAGCAGCTTGTGCGCCTCGTCCACCGCCGCACCGGCCGGCATGATGCCGAGCCCCTTCGAATTGTAGGCCCTGACCGGCTTCGGGGCGCCGCCGAGCAGCCGCGCCAGCGGCAGGCCCTTGGCTCGCGCGAGCGCATCCCATGCCGCCATGTCGATGCCGGATTGCGCCAGGCGCTGCAGGCCGGCGAGGCCCAGCAGGGTGAAGCGCTGGCTCAGCTTGCGCTCGATCTCGAACGGCAGCAGCTCGTCGCCGGCGACGAGCTCTGACATTTCCGTGACCATCGCCGCTAGTGGCTTCAAGGCCGATGGCGTGATCGAGAACAAATAGGCGTGCCCGACCGCGCCCTGGTCGGTTTCGCAGTCGATCAGCACCAGCGGGGCCTTCGCCACCGCCCCGGTCGAGGTCTTGAGCGGCAGGCTCATCGGCACGATCACGGGGCGCGCGTTGAAGCGTTTGATGCGGATGGTCTCGGTCATGGCGCGGGCTCCGGATGATCAACGGTGGTTGATGTCGATCTTAGACATTCGTGATGAAACGAAAAGGCGGTTGGTCCGACCACCATAAAATGTGGTTGCACTGCCTTGCGTTTTCTGGGTTCTGTTCCGCCGCATCCCCGCCGCAAATTACGGGCGTTTGCGACAAAATCGCACACGACGGAGCCACAGTGTGAAACAAGAGATCTCCGAAGAGCAGCGCAAGAACGGCATCCTCATCGGGGCCGCGATCGCCTTCCTCTTGCTCGCCTTGCCGGTCGCGGTGTGGCTGGACCTGACCGAGCTCAGCAAGACGGCGTTACGCCGGCAGGCGGTCGATCTCAATTCGGTGATCTCGAGCGTGCGCAGCTACTACGCCTCCAATGTGGTCGGACGCGTTCTTGCCAACCCGGATGGGACCACGAAGGTCGTTCACAATTACGAATCGGTTCCCGGTGCCATCCCGATTCCTGCGACGCTGTCGCTGGAGCTCGGACGCGTGATAGGCGCCCAGCAGGAGAACATCACCTACCGCTTCGTCTCGGACTTCCCGTTCCAGAACCGCGCATCGCACCAGCTCGACAAGTTCGAGAAGGACGCGCTCGATGCCCTGCGCAGGGATCCCGAGCAGAAGATCGTCGAAACCGAAACCTCGCTGTTCAACGACAAGGTCCGCCTCGTCGCCCCCGTCACGATGGGCCCGGCCTGCGTCAGCTGCCACAACAGCCACCCCGAGAGCCCGAAGAAGGACTGGAAGGTCGGCGACGTCAGAGGCATCCAGGAGGTGATCATCGCGCAGCCGATCGCCGCCAACATCTTCTCGTTCAAGTTCCTGCTGGCCTATTTCCTCGTGGCTGCCGGCAGCGGACTGGCGTTTCTGTCGCTGCAGCGCCGGCAGGCCGGCCGCATCAAGTCCATGAACAGGGAGCTGGAATCAGCCAACGACTTCCTGGCCTCGCTCTCGATGAAGATCTCGCGCTACATCCCGCCGCAGGTCTACAGGAGCATCTTCTCCGGCCAGAAGGACGTCACCATCCACACCGAACGCAAGAAGCTCACGATCTTCTTCTCGGACATCCAGAACTTCACGGCGACCGCCGAGCGGTTGCAGCCGGAGCAACTGACCCAGCTGCTCAACGAATACTTCACGGAGATGTCGACGATCGCCCATGATTATGGCGGGACCATCGACAAGTTCATCGGCGACGCCATGCTGATCTTCTTCGGCGATCCCGAGACCAAGGGCGATCGCGCCGATGCGCAGGCCTGCCTGCAGATGGCCTGGCGCATGCAGCAGCGCCTTGCCGAGCTCAATGCGAAATGGCGCGCCGCCGGCATCGAGCAGCCGTTCCGCTCACGCATGGGCATCAATTCGGGCTATTGCAATGTCGGCAATTTCGGCAGCACGGACCGCATGGACTACACCATCATCGGTGCCGAGGCGAACCTCGCCGCGCGCCTGCAATCGATCGCCGAACCCGGCGGCATCGTGCTGAGCTACGAGACCTTCGCGCTCGTCAGCGACATCGTCCGCGCCCACGCGCTGCCGGGAATCACGATGAAGGGCATCAGCCGCGAGGTCATTCCCTATTCGGTCGACGCGCTGAACGATGCCGCGGCGGAGAGAAGCGGGGTGATCACCGAGCGCGCGCCGGGCCTGGAGCTCTATCTAGACCCTGCCGTGGTGCAGTCCGGCGATGCCGCGCACGTCCGCGCACTGCTGGAAAGCGCGCTGGCTTCGCTGAAGCCGGCGTGAGAGGGTGAGCGTCGGTCCACTCGAGCTTCCACAGCGCCATGCCCAGGACAAGCCCGGGCATGACGACTTCTGCCAAATGTTCAGGGCGTCTCACCTCGCCGCGCCTTCCGTGAACGCGGTCTCGATCACATCCCCAAAAGGCTGCCACGATCGCCCGTCGAACTGCACCAGCCGCATCTGCTTGATCGGCAGATAGTTGCTCGCGGAGGTGTTCATCCTGATGTCGGGCAGCGCAACGGAGGGGCCGAAGCTCTTCAGCGAAGTCGCCTGTCGCATGATGTTCTCGCGCGAGACGTCGTTGCCGCATTGCTTCAGCACCTGCGTCAGCGCTTCGGCCGCCGCGTAGCCGTAGAGCGCGGCACTGTTGTTGGTGCTTTCGACCTGATGATATCTATCCATGAAGGCGAACCAGTCCTTCATGGCGGGGTCGTCCTTCCACGCGGGGTCGCTCGGATCCTTCAGGAACGCCGCCGAAATCACGCCGGCCGAGTTCTCCAGGCCGGCTGGCGCCATCGCATTGGCGATCGAGGCGGAGGCATCGTTGACGATGAACACCGGATGCCAGTTGAGCGACGCGGCGAGCTTGATCACCTGCGACGCCGTCGACGGAACGCCGAGAAAGACGAAGATGTCGGCCCCGGTGCGCTTGAGGATCGAGACGTGCCCGTCGAGATGGGCGTCGTTGATGTCGAAGGCGATGTCGACGACGACATGGCGGTTCAGATCGCCGAGGCCTTCCTGAATACCCTTGTAGAGCTGGCGCCCGAACTGGTCGTTCTGCCACAGCACGACGATCTTCTTCCGAGAGTAATAGGCCTGGATGTAATTGGCGTAAATGCGCCCCTCCGATCGGAACGAGGGCTGCCAGCCCATGGTCCAGGGAAACTTCTCGGCCTGGCTCAGCTCTTCGTCGCCGGAGGCAACGAACAGCTGCGGGATCTTCTTCTCGTTCAGATACCGGCGCGCGGCCAAATTGCCGGGCGTGCCGAACGATCCGAACATCAGGTGCACGTCGTCCTTCTCGACCAGATTGCGCGTGAGTTCCAGCGCGCTGGCCGGATCGGAATTGTCGTCGCGCGTGATGAAGCGGATCTTGCGGCCGTTGATGCCGCCGCGCGCGTTGATCATATCGAAATAGGCCGCTTCCGCTTGGCCGATCGCGCCGAATTCCGAGAGCGGTCCCGAATACGGCATGACATTGCCGATGCGGATTTCCTTGTCGCTTGCGGGTTGTTCCGAATGCTGCTGCGACATCGCGCCGAGCGAGGCGGCGGCAACCATGGAAACGAACAGCATCCTGCCGATGACGCGCATGTTCGATACCTTGTCGTTGGCCCCCAACGAGGTCGGCTCAGTCCGCAGCAAGGCCGGTTGATCTACGTCAAGCGTTTGGCAATCGTGTGGCCGGTCGCGACAGCTGCGGGGCGGAAAGGGCAGGCGTGCTGACGCGCCGCCACCCCAGTTGCGCGGGCGTAGGTTGCGTTAGCTTGTCCAGCCCGGGGTCATCTCGACGACGCGTTCCATGTCCGGCCGCTCCCGCGAGTCCTGCAGGCGTCGCCAACGGCTGGGAGGCACGCCGCTCCAGCGCTCGAATGCCCGGCAGAAATGGGCGGGGTCGTCATAGCCAAGCAGGGATGCAATTTCGCCGATCGACCGGTCAGTCCGGTACAACAGTCGCACCGCCCGGCGCTGCAGCGCGTTTCGCAGCAGGTCGCTGTAGCTGAGGCCGACGTCGCCGAGCCTGCGTTGCAGCGTTCGTCGCGCAAGCCCCGACCGGCTTCCGATGCGTGAAAGGGTCGGACGCCGATCGAGCAGCTCCAATTCGATCAGCACGGACAGACGACCCGGCAGGTCTTCCGGATCCGGCAGGTCGAAAATGCGTCCGAGCTCGCTCGCCGTCAGCCCATCGCTCGGTGCCAGATTTGGATTGACCGATGTCAACAGCCGCCGATCGAACACGATCGCGCTGGCAGCGTTGCCGACAGCCGTATCGGTCCCCATCAATTCGCCGATCGGGCTTCGCAGACGGCTCGGCAGGCCGCCGAAGATGATCCTGTCGGGCAGCCAACAGGCGCCGGAAAAATGCCGGATCACGGCAATCATGTACCAGACGGCGAGCATCTCGTTCTGCTGGCGCCCGTCGCGCGCAGGGTCTGAGAGTTCATACGACCAGTGAATTTCGCTGCCGTGGCGGCGCATGACCAGATGCGTGGCGTTCTGCAGCATGTGCGGCAGGCTCGTCGCGGCGCGGTGGATCGCCTCGAGCAGGGTCGGGGCCTGGGTCACCCATCTGCCGAAAACGCCGAGGCCCGCCATCGACGTCCGGCGACCGAGACGGGCCGCAAAGACATCGTCGTGCAATTCCCGCGACGTCACCATCAACAGCCGAAAATGATCGCGCAGCGGCACCAGCGTGTCCGGCGCTTCCAGCAAGGCGAGGGGAAGGTCGGCGCGTCGAAACACCCGTTCGATCGATCCTCCGGCAGCCAGCACGACCTCCGCGATCGGACCGAGCGTGCTCGCACGCGTGTAACCGGTCTGGTGCATCTGCCCTCCCGCGCCAAACAGACGGCCGCGTCGGCACGACATGGCAGGCTGAATTCGGCGCGAAAGCCTAGCATCCGAATCCCGATGGAATACGGCTAAACGCCCGTGTCGCTCAGGGGCAGGGAGGAACGCATGTGCTTTGCTTGTCTTGGCTTCTCGTCTCCGGCCGGGAAAATTTCCCGGCGTGATGTCATGCTGCGTGCGTCGGCGCTCGGCCTGGTGCTGCCCTTTGCCGGTCTCGCATCGCAGACCGCGCAGGCCGCAGAGCAGAGCGATTCGGCGCCCGCGGATGTGGTGAGCGGCATCAAGGACATCATTGCGAAGGCGAATTCACCGGAACTGATCGCCAGCAAGGCGTTCGAGATTAACGGCGCCGATCTGCCCTGGACAGATCTCGGTCTCGACGCGGTGCGCGGCCAGCAGGTGACGTTCCTCCTGAATGGTCGCATGTGGCTGTCGCGGGAGCACGATCTCTGGTTCGGTCCCGGCCTGATCTTCCACGCGCGCACGCGCGGGCTCCGGCCCATCTACAATCCGATGCTGGATACAGGAACCATGACGGTCGCCCACGATGGACGCATCGAGGTCGCGCGTTCGGCCGCGGAATGGGCCAATGAGGACGGCGTGCTGGGCACGCCGGAAGACATTTACAAGAAGGCCGATGTCAAGATCACCGGCATCGCCCTGCTATGGCGTGGGGATGCCAGCGTCGGGATCAAGAGTCTCCTGGCACATGGCGACGTCGGCGGTCAGCTCAAGTCCGAGCTTGCGCGTCTCGATCGCGGTGGCAAGCTGCCGGCCGGGTGGTCGAACCTGCTCGGTTTCGGGGGCGGGCAGGAAGTCTTCAGTCAGGGCGCCGATGGCGAGATCGTCTGCGACATCACGGGCCATGTCAGCATCATCGAGAGATCGCTGCCGCTTCCATTGGCCTCACGTCCGCGCCTCGCATGGCGCTGGAAAATCGATCAACTGCCGTCCGTCGTCGCCGAGGACCAGGCTGCGACCCACGACTATCTGTCGATCGGCGTGAAGTTCGAAGACGGGCGGGATCTTACCTATGTCTGGAGCGAATATTTGCCTGAAGGCAAGGTCTTCCGATGCCCGTTACCCGCCTGGAACGCGATCGAGACTCATATGATCGTCCGTTCCGGGAAGGCCGACCTCGGAACCTGGCAAGCGCAGGAACGCGACATCGCGGCAGACTACGCCGCCCATATCGGCGGTTCGGCGAAGGCCATCTCGAAGATCTGGCTGCTGGCCGTGGCGCCGTTCCAGCGCCGCCACGGTGCCTGTCGCTATGCCGACATCAAGGTCACTACCGCTGACAACGCCGTGCACAAGGTCTAGCTGGCAAGGTCGAGCAAGCCTGTGGCTCAATCTGAAGCCGGCTTGCCCTACGGCAGTCCTCGTGCCTCCAACTGGTGCACCAGCAGCAGCGTCGGTTCGGCGAGGCTGTCGCCGGAACCGTCGAGACCGAAGGCGTTCGCGATGCCGTCGCGGCTGCGAAGCAACGTGTTGCGTGGACAATGGCCGGCGCCGCAAAGCGTCTTCTTCAAGGTTTCGCCCTGCGTGACGGTGCCAGCGGAATCGTCGGCGGCCCAGGCCAGCAGGATCGGAACATCGACATTGAGGATGCCGGGGAAGACCGATCGCTTGTTGTATTGGCCGGCGTCACTGCCGAGATAGGCCTTCTCGCTGTCGCTCGCGTCCTTGCCCGCGCGGTAGATGCCAGACACCAGCACGACGGCGGCGACGTCGGCGCGGTCGGTCTGAAGCTCCGGATGCGCCAGCATGGTCGCGATATGGAAGGCGCCGGCGCCATAGCCGATCGCGACGATCTCACGGGCATCGCCGTTGAACAGGTCGATATTGCCGTGGACCCAGGACAGCGCCGCCGCCACGTCGGTCGCGCCCATCGGCCAGGTCGCGGCCGGGGCCAGGCGATAGCTGACACGCACCCCGATCATGTCGTTGCGCGCCGCAAAGCACATCGCCTGGTCCTGGATCTGGCGTGACAGCTCCGGCGCGGCGCGGTCGCCGGTGAAGGTGTCGCCGGTCACGAACAGCAGCACCGGCCGCGGCGTATCCGCCTTGGTCTCGGCGGCGGCGACGTCGAGCACGTTTGCTTCGCTCTCGCCGTAGCGCAGGCCGCGCGAGAACGTGACCCGCTCGCACAGCCGCGCGGTGCCGCCAGCGGTGGTGTCGGAATCGGTGAGGCCGACCCGGATGAGGTCGGAGGGCGGTGACAGCCGGGCCGGCACGGGACCGTGGGCGGAGGCGGCCGTCGCGGCGAGAACGAGGAGAAATGCGAGATGGTTCTTCATGTCGATGCTAGCCTTGCCCTCTCATATCGGCGCTCGCATTTGGCCTGTCTTTTCAATTCGCCTCAATAGTTGGGGCGCCGTGAGGCGATTTCGCGGCGCGGCCATTCATCGCGGCTTCAGTTCGGGCGACCACCGAACATCCATGCCCGGCCGAATCGCGTTCGCGTCTGCGCTTAACGGATTACGCAGGCAGAGCGCGAGGCGTTGGAGCGGTTGCCGGTTATCGATAGCCATCTTAGCTCCGCGTTAGAAAAGCAGCGCCCGATACCGTCAAACCCCACGGCCAGCTTAATGCGCGTGTCAGAATCCGGCCAGAGTGTCGTTGATCGGTCAAACGCCCTGATAAGGCGAGTCGGATAATAGCGTGTCGGTCGGCGGATCATCCGCCGCGGGAATACAGCATGACGAATCCCACTCAATTTCACTCGAGGCTTGGCGCGCCGGAATCGCCGAACGGGGTCTTCGAGCCACCCGCCCATCTCACGGCCGCATTATGCGCGAGCGCGCGCGACGCGCTCAATCTGGTGACCGGCCGGTTTGAACTCGCCATCCGGCACGCGCGCGTCATCGAACCGCGGATTGACGATCCAAGGATGCGTCAGCTGTTCGCCGAGCGGATCGAGCTTACCCAGCGCCTGCTGGACGTCGCCCACCTGAAAATACAGCTGCTCCGGTTCGGCTCGCCGACCGATCATGGCCAGTACCCTTCCTCGCCCGAGAGATAACGATGCGAACCAATCTGCCTGTCACGGCCACCGAATACCCGATTACGGACGAGACGCTGATCGTCTCGAAAACCGATCTCAAGGGCAAGCTGACCTACTTCAACGACCAGTTCGTCCAGGCCTCGGGATTCACCGAACAGGAACTCGCCGGACAGCCGCACAACATCGTGCGGCATCCGGACATGCCCCCCGAGGCCTTCGCCAATCTCTGGGAGACGCTGAAGAGCGGCCAGCCCTGGGCCGGTGCCGTCAAGAACCGGCGCAAGAACGGCGATTACTATTGGGTGCTCGCCAGCGCGACGCCGATCTGGGAAGGCGAGCGTGTCGTCGGCTACATGTCGATCCGCACCAAGCTGCCCCGGGACCAGCGCGAGCAAGCCGAACAGGTCTACGCGGCGATCCGCGACAAGAAGGCCGCAGCCTTCAAGATCGAAGCGGGCATGATCCGCAAGCGATCGATGTTCGACGTCCTCGCTCCTTTCACGCGGTCGTTCAGGGCGCGCCTGACCACGATGGTCGGCGTGCTGTCTGTCGCGATGCTGATCATCGGTGTCGTCGGATTGGCGGGGATGAGTGAGGTCGATCAGCGTGCCAAGTCGATCTACGAGGATCGGACGGTCCCCTTGGTCCAGCTCTTCGAGATCAACGACCGCATGAAGGACAATTCCCACATGCTGTTGCGCTCCGCCGTCGAACGCAACGGTCAGGATATCTCGAAAGTTCAGAGTTCCGTCACGGCCAACATCGAGCGGATCAACAAGCTCTGGTCGGACTACATGTCCACCTACCTGACTCCGGAGGAGAAGTCGGTCGCGGAGTCGTTCACCCCGAAGCGCGTTGCCTATGTCAACCATGGCCTCAAGCCGGCGCTGGCAATGCTGGCCAACGGAAAATACGACGAGTTGAACGTTCACATGACCGGCGGGGCAGCGGACCTGTTCCAGGCCGCGAAGGTCGACATGGATCGGCTGGTGTCAATTCAGGTCAAGGAAGCAAAGTTCGAGTACGACGCAGCCGCGGGCACGTTCTTCGTTGCGAAGGTCGCCGCGATTGCCGCGCTGTGCCTTGGCCTGCTCTTGGCAGCCGGGTTCTCCGTGGCGACTATCCGGGCCATTGTGAGACCGCTCGCTCATCTGAACGAAATCATGTCGAAGATCGCGCAAGGCGTCTTCAACAGTCGCCTCAACGTCGAACGGGACGACGAAGTCGGCGTGGCGCTGCGCAACCTTCAGGCGCTCCAGGCCAAGCTAGGCTTCGATCGGGAAGCGCAGCGGGACATGGAGACCCGGGCTGCCGCCCAGCGTCAAGCCGACATGCACCGGCTGGCGGGCGAATTCGAGGCCGCCGTAGGCAGCATCATCGATACCGTCGCCTACGCCGCGACCGAGCTCGAAGTCTCCGCGGGAACATTGACGAACAACGCTGAATCGACCCAACAGCTTTCGATTGCCGTCGCGGCGGCTTCGGAAGAGGCGTCCACCAACGTGCAATCTGTCGCATCGGCGACCGAACAGATGTCTTCTTCGGTCACCGAGATCAGCCATCGGGTGCAGGACTCCGCCAAAATGGCGGCGGAGGCGGTCCATCAGACCCAACAGACCAACGACCGTGTCAGTGAATTGTCGCGAGCCGCGGCCCGGATCGGCGACGTCGTCGAGCTGATCAACACCATCGCAGGCCAGACCAACCTGCTGGCATTGAACGCGACGATCGAGGCTGCGCGCGCCGGCGAAGCCGGCCGGGGTTTTGCCGTCGTGGCCTCCGAGGTGAAGGCCCTGGCCCAGCAGACCGCCAAGGCGACGGAAGAGATCAGCCAGCAGATCAACGGCATCCAGATGGCGACACGGGAATCCGTGACCGCGATCGGGACGATCGGGGAAACGATCGGGCGCCTGTCCGAGATATCGGCGGCGGTTGCCGCAGCCGTGGAGGAGCAGGGCGCGGCGACCCAGGAGATCTCCCGCAACGTGCAGCAGGCCGCGCACGGCACGCAGGACGTTTCGTCGAACATCATCAACGTGCAGCGCGGCGCATCGGACACGGGATCGGCCTCGTCCCAGGTGCTGTCCTCGGCGCAGTCGCTGTCGACCGAGAGCAACCGGCTCAAGACGGAAGTCGACAAGTTCCTGGCCGGCGTCCGCGCGGCCTAATTAAGAGTGGCCGCGGCGAAGATGTCGCCGCGGCTGCCGCCATCGCGGGAGTGCGGCCGAAAGCGCGAACCTCAGGCCGCCTACTTGCGTTTGGCGGCCTTCTTCGTGGTCTTCTTCACCGTCTTCTTTGCAGCCTTCTTCTTGGTGGCCTTCTGGGCGGCGAGATAGGCTTCGACCTTCTTGGAGGAATGGCCGGCCACCCCGACCACCAGCTTCAACCTTGCCGGGGTGATCTTGAACTTCTTCGACCAGTAGCGGACCTCGTAGGGCTCGCTCAGCGCGATCCGGCTCTTGTCGGCGGCGCGGTGCTTCTGGAGCTGGATATATTCCCCGACCTTCTTGGCGGAATGGCCGACCTTCTTGACGGCATATTTCAGCTTGGCCGGCGTCACCTTGAACTTCTTCGACCAGTAGGCGACTTCATATTTTTCGGTGAGCGCAATCAGCGCCCGGTCGGCTCCGCCCCGCTTTGCCTTGTTGTCGGCCATGCTTCCCTCCTGCCGTGGACGGGGGCAAGTCTAGCATGCAAGGGGATTCGGAAGGCAAGACGCGCACTACGCGCCGGTTGCGCAAAGCGGCCGTTTTGCACCGGTGAGTCAAGCCGTTGCGCCGCGCGGCCGCGCCTCGTCCGGCAAAGCGGCGTCTACTGTGCATGGGGTTGTTTTCGCACTTTTGTCCTGGGGGACCGTCACACCCGCTTCATCGTCCGGAACGTGATGGAGGAACGGCGCGCCTCGACCGGCGGGATGCTGTGCTCCCATTGCGAGCGCGCTTCGCCCTCCATCATGTAGAGTGAGCGAGGCTGTGCCTCGAGCGTGTGGCGCTGCCATGTGTCGCCGCTCCGGCGGCGGAAGCGGAATTTGCAAGCCGAGCCGAGCGACAGGCCGAGGATCTCCTGGAAGTGTGGCTTGTCGCGGTGCCAGCCGATGCCGACGCCGACGTCATATTCGGTGCAAAGCACCTGCCGGACGCTTCCCTCCCGAAGCCCCGCCCAAGCCTCGACCCGGCGTGCGATCGGCAGGAGCCAGTCCGGGATCGGGTCGGCTTCGGTCAGCCGTTGCAGCGTGTAGTCATAGCGGTAGCCGAAGGAGGCCACCCGGCGGTTGCCCTCGAACGCCCCGAACTGAAAGCGCTGCAGCGGCAATGCTGCGACGCGGCCGATCAAGGCCTTCTCGACGGCGGGATTGATAAAATTGTCCGTGTGGCGAAGGCCGGCCGGGCCTGCATCCGGCTCGGCAAACAAGCCAAGCTGCATCATTCCTCGCATTTCCGTGACGGAACCTTTTGTGGCCCCAAGCGACTTACATATGACGCGGGGAGTAACGTGCGAGGCTGTCATGGCACATAAGCATACCGCCGATCCCACGGAGATCATGCGGGCGACCGGTCACCCTGAGCTGGAATACGCCGCCGGCTGGACCATCGCAGGTCTGGTCACTATCGGCACCATCGTCGCCGCCTGGGTGTTCGCGATCTAGGCAATCGGAAACTGAAGCTCGAAGGCGGCGCCCTCGTCGGTGGGCTTCAGCCTGATCGAGCCGCCATGGCTCGCCATCACCGCGCGCGCGATCGCCAGCCCCATCCCGGTGCCGCCCTGGTCGCGGCGGGTGGTGAAGAACGCATCGAAAATCCTGTCGCGGTTAGGCGCCGAGATCGGCTCGCCGTCATTGCTCACCGTCAGACGCAGCGTCGTGCGTTCGAAGGCCGCCTCCAGCCTGATTGACCTCGCCTTGTGCCGTACCGCGTTGTCGGCGAGATGCGACAGCACGATCAGGGCCTTTTCGCCGGACATGCCGATGGGGCGGTCGAGGCTGCCGCTGGCGGAGATGTCGCTTGCCGGAAACCTGCTCCTGAGGTCGGCGATCACGGGCGCGAGTTCCGTGCGCTCGTTCTGCGGCAGGCTTTCGGCGCGAGCCAGCTCGCGCAGCCGCTGCGCCATCGCCTCCAGCCGCTTTGTGTCGGAGAGGATGTTTGCAATGAATGTCTTCTGCTCGGCCGGCGTCAGGCCCTCGGCCTTGCCCTGATAGGAATCCTGCAGCAGCTCGGCAGCGCCCTTGATCGACGTCAGCGGCGATTTCAGTTCGTGGGTCAGGTGGGCCGAGAACGTCGCGATGTAGTCCGAGCGCCGCGCCAACTGCTCGGCCATGCCGAGGAAGCTGTGCGAGAGCTGGGCAAACTCGCGCGTGCCGTAGTGCCGGAGCGGCTGGAACGCCTCGCGGTCGCCGCGGCCGATCCTGGCGGCACGGTCGATCAGCTCGCGCATCGGCAGGGTGATGGTGCGCGAGAACACGAGGCCGATGGCGACGGTGCCGAGGATCACGGCGAGCCCGGCCAGCACGAACTTGGCCCGCTCCTGGTAGAGGTGGTCGAAGATGTTGCTCGGCGTCCGCGTCGTGTAGATCACCCCCGCGACGCGGTTGTTGACGATGACGGGCATGGCCGAGAACACGTGCACGCCGAGGCCGCGGCTG
Source organism: Bradyrhizobium sp. U531 (assembly GCF_051710265.1). Classification (NCBI taxonomy): domain Bacteria; kingdom Pseudomonadati; phylum Pseudomonadota; class Alphaproteobacteria; order Hyphomicrobiales; family Nitrobacteraceae; genus Bradyrhizobium; species Bradyrhizobium sp. U531. The sequence continues at coordinate 53,222 of NZ_JASVEN010000014.1, read as the reverse complement.
AAGGAATAGATCGGCGGCGGCGGCTTGTCCGGCACGCGGTTGCGCAAGGTCGCGCGGTATTGCCCGTGCAGCGCGTCCGCGACCTCCTCGATATGGGCGAGCGATTGCCCGACCTCCTGCCGACCGGCGATGACGACGCCCTGCGGGTCGAGGATGCGAAAGCCCGCCAGCGTCACCTTCTGGGTCTCGCGGATGATCGGCGTCAGCCTTGCGCCGATCTCGACATAGGCTGCCTGCGGCGGCTGGGGCGCGGCTTGCGCATCGGGCCGCCGCCGCAACAGATCGTTGGCGGTGAGATCGAGGGCGGGGCGGATCGGCGTGACCTGGTCGCCGGGATCGGGCAGCACGTTCGGCGGCACCTCGGCCCCGAGCGTCAGCCCGCTGTCGAGCCGCGCCGAGACCTCCTGTGCATAGATCGTTGCCAGCACGCGGCTCTGCGCGATCAACTCGGCCTGGGTCTGGCGGATCAGCTGGTTGTCGTAGAGACGGAAGAAGAACAGGCCGACCAGTGGCAGCACGGCGACGGTCGCCAGCACCGTGAAGATCACCAGCCCTAGCGACGGCCGCCATTTGTCGGGTGCGGCGCTCATGCCTCTTTCTCGCAGCGGCCGAGCTTGAAGCCGACGCCGTGGATGGTCTCGATGACGTTCTCGCAATTCTGTGCCGCGAGCTTGGCGCGGATGTTGCGGATGTGGCTGTCGATGGTGCGGTCGGAGACCTGGATGTTGAGCTGATAGGCGGCCCGCATCAGCTGCTCGCGGTTGAACACCGAGGTCGGCCGGGTCAGGAACGCGCGCAGGATGCCGAACTCGATCGCGGTGAGCTTCAGCGGCGTGCCGGCGAAAGTCGCGACATGCTGCTCGGGGTCGATCAGCAGGCCGCCCTGGGCAAGCGCGGCGGGACCGGCCTTGATCTCGCCATTGCGCGGGCTGAGCCGGCGCAGGATGACGTTGACCCGCGCCACCAGCTCGCGCGGGCTGAACGGCTTGGTCACATAGTCGTCGCCGCCGATTTCGAGGCCGAGGATGCGGTCGATCTCCTCGTCGCGCGCCGACAGGAACAGGATTGGCACGTCGGAGACCTTGCGGACCTCGCGACAGACGTCGAGGCCGTCGAACTCGGGCATGCCGATGTCGAGCACGATCAGGTCGGGCTTGTCGGCGGCAATGCGGAGAAGCGCCTCCTTGCCGTCGCGCGCCTCGATCACGTCCATGCCGGCCTTCTTCAAGGCGACGCGGATGACCTCGCGGATGTGGCCCTCGTCGTCGACGATGAGAATGCGATGCGCCAAGCTTGTCTCCGCTTACCCTGCCGGCTGGCTGACTGACTGATTCCTTGCCTGCGCGTCCAGCCGGCGCTGCAGCCGCCAGCTCCGGAAGCCCCAGCTCCGCCAGGCCAGGTCCTGGCGCTGCTGTTCTACAAGGCGGTCGCGGCGCGACACAAGGCAGTAGCTGCGCGCCGAAAGATCGCTCTCCCTGGACTTGGCCAGGAGTTCGATGGCCTTGTCGATCGCGGGCAGAGCCTGCGGCCCGAGCGAGACGAGATAATTGGTGTCGAGCTGCACGCCTTGGCCCGAAGCTTCCTTGCTGTGAGCCACGTTGTAGTCGGCAATGAAGGCGTCGAAGTTCACCAGCGAGCAGGCGTAGAGTACGATCGCAAGCGCGATCAGATTGGCGCCCACGAGCCATTGGTTGGACCGGCTGAGAGCGATACGGGTGACGATCAGGATCAATCCGAGCGCCACCAGGCCCATCCAGATGAAGGCGGCGATCCGCCAGTACGTCAGCATGTAGATATCGACATAGAGATCGAGGCGCAGGATGGAGGAGGCGACGAGCAGCACGTTCTGCCCGACCCAGAGATAGACCAGCGGCCTTATCACCTTCGACTTCTCGGCCGGCCCGCCCGGTCGCATCGCAACGAGCACGAACGCCGCGGCGAGCAGGGCTGTCACGATCAGCGGATAGGCCCCGCGATGCGCGTAGCCCGCATAGGTCAGATTATCCGGCAGCGCCACGTGGCCCCAGAGATAGATGCCGTCGAGAACGGACTGCGCCGCGAACAGCAGGTTGAACAGGATCAGCGAGCGCAGGATGGTGGAGGGTCCAAGAAACTCCACCGAGACCAGCGGTGGCAGCGGCGGCGGGAGGGGGCCGTCCGCGACGGCGGTGGTGACGATCGTCTTGCGCCGCCAGCGCACATGGATGAACGGCCAGACCAGCGCCAGCATGAAGGCCCAGAACAGCACGCGCGGGACGCTGACATATTGCAGGATGAGCTTCGGATTGAGCAGCGAGATCCACTGCTCGATCACCGGATTGGCCGCGGCGAAGAGCGCGACGAAGACGGTGCTGAGCGCCGCTGGCAGCAGCCAGCGCGCGATGCCGCGGGTCAGCGCCGAGGCGTTAAAGGCCTGGGGCGCGTCGAGGAAGAACCTGAAGGGCCCGAGCAGGACGAAGTTGCGCAGCGCCCGCCCGCGGTCGGCAAGCCCGGTCGCTTCTGCATTGGTCACGAGCAGTAGCGCAATCGCCAGCGACGCAACGAGGATCAGGAGCGACAGCGTGTTGAGCTCCTCGGTGGCCGGCACCAGGCCTGCAGCGAGAACGGCAGGTCCAATCATGGCGCGGCGCAAGTCGATGGCCGCGCGATTGAAGAGCGCCGACACGGCGGCAAGCGCGATCGCAAAGAGCGTCAGCGACAGCCCGATCCGCTGCCCGTAGAACAGCCAGTCGGCGAGTGCGGCCAGCACCAGCGCGAGGCCGACCTTGGCCGGGATCGAGGAATGACCGATCGGCTTGATCTCCTCTGCGATCGTCGAAGCCAGGCTTGTCATGTCGGTAAGACCTTTCGTGATGGTTGGCATCACGAAGTCTGAACGCCGCTTGTGCAGAAGGCGGGACCATCGTCTGCACGGTTTCAGGAGTCTTTTGCAGATTTCGTGCAGGTGCGCATTTGCCTCTCGCGGAGCGCAAATCGCTTTGATAGGTGCGAAGCATTCGTCCCTCATCGCATGTGGCACATCGTGCAATTCCTCCGTCGCACCGGTCTCATCCTGCTCTGGCTTGCCGCGCCGTTTGCCGCGTTCGCGGCCGCAAACAAGAACGATCCCTATCTGCTCGTGCTGCGCGGCGCCGGAAACATCGCGCTTGTCGTCGCAAGCCTTCTGATCGTCGCCGCGCTGTTGCGCAAAGGGCGTTGGCCCACCATCGCCGGCAAGATGCTCGTCGTGCTCTGGTGCCTGCCGCCGCTCCTGATGTCGGCCGCGCATCTCAAGTTCGAGCTCCGCAAGCACGAGGTTCTGGCCTCCGGTGCCGCCGAGGCGCGCCAGCTCGGGCCTCACTTCATGGTCGGTTATTCCTCCTTTCCCGAGGTGGCGCGCCTTGCCGGGCAGGGCTTGATCGGCGGCGTCTACATCACCCGGCACAACATCCGCGGTCGGAGCGTCGAGGCGCTGCGGACCGAGATCGCTGCGCTCCAGGATGTCAGGCGCGCCGCCGCCCTGCCGCCGCTGGTCGTCGCGGCCGATCAGGAGGGCGGCATCGTTGGGCATCTCGCGCCGCCGCTGACGAAAGTGCCCGCGCTGGCGACGCTGGCGGGGCTCGCTCCCGACGATCAGCAGGCCAGGGCGGAAGAATTCGGCCGCATCCACGGCCGCGAGCTTGCCGGGCTCGGCGTCAATCTCAATCTCGCCCCGGTGCTCGACCTCAAGCCACCACAGCGGCGCAACCGGCTCGACTTCCACACGTTGATCGGCCGGCGCGCGATCGCGACCGATCCTGTCGTCGTCTCGACGATCGCGAGCGCCTATGTCCGGGGGCTGGAAGAGTCCGGCGTCGGCGCCACGCTCAAGCATTTTCCTGGCATCGGCCGCGTGCGCACCGACACGCATCATTTCAGCGCCAATCTCGACACGCCGGTTGGGGAGCTGGAAGCGACCGATTGGCTCCCGTTCCGCGAGGTGCTGTCGCATTCGCGCAGCGCGCTGATGGTGGGCCATGTCACCCTCACCGCCGTTGACCCCGATCGCGCCGCCTCCCATTCGAAGCGCGTCGTCGACGGCATCATCCGCGATAAATGGGGTTACCAGGGTACGGTGATGACCGACGACCTCGTGATGGGCGCGATCTACCAGAACGACGTTTGCAAGGCCGTGGTCGAGGCGATCAATGCCGGCGTCGACATGCTGCTGGTCGCCTATGACGGCGCGCAGTTCTACCGCGTCTTTGCATGCGCGCTGGACGGATCGCGGCAGGGCAAGCTCGACGCGGCGATGTTGCATGCGAGCGCGGCACGGCTGGAACGTGGTTTTCCGACCGAGCAGGCGCGAGCCGCCTCGGGCCCGATCCAGCTCGTCGAAACTAGCCCTTCGCGAATTGGCGGTAGTCCGGCTCGCGGTGAAACCAGAACTCGTAGCCGGTGATGGCATTCTGCATCGCGACGTCGTGGATCGGCTGGTTGAGCGGAATGACGGGGACGTCGCGCATGCAGAGCGCGATGAAGTCCTTCACGCTCCGGTCGTACTCCGCGCTATCGGCGGTGAACCGCGCCTTGTCGATCAGCGCGTCCATCTCCTTGTTCTGGTAGGACGAGATGTTGAAGATCGAGTTGTTGCCGTGGAAATTCCAGTAGAAGTAATATTCGGGATAATCCAGCCAGCCAGAGAAGCGGTTGAGCGCGAGCGGCAGCTCCTTCTTGTTCAGCGTCGTGCGCCAGTTCGCGCCGGGGATCTTCCCGATGGCCGCCCTGATGCCGATCTTGGCGAGGCTCTCCTGGATCAGGATCGCCGTCGGCTCGCCGACGGTCGCGGTGCCGGTGTCGAGCGATAAGCTCGTCTCCAGGCCCTGCTCGAAGCCGGCTTCCTTCATCAGCGCCTTGGCCTTGTCGAGGTCGGTGACATAGGGAAACGGTTGCGGCCAGGCCGGCTTTGAGACCTCCGCCGCCCCGCCGTACATTGGAACGGCGCGGCCGAAGAACGCGCTGCTCTGGATCTGCTCGTAGGGCATGGCCCAGGCAATGGCCTGGCGCAGTTTGGCATTGTCGAACGGCGGCTTCGCCGTGTTGAGCGCGACATACCAGAGCGCGTTCGGGATCGGCACGCCCGAGACCTTGACCTTGCCCTCCCTGATGATCTGCTCGAAATCGCGCGGCGCAAAGCCGCTGGAAATGTCCGCATCGCCCCGCTCCAGCATGGCGCGGCGCGTGCCGGCGGAGGGAACGTCGCGCGCGATCACGCGCTTGACCTTCGGCAACGGGCCGCTCTTCCAGTCGTCAAACCGCGTCAGCACGGTCTCGCTGCCCGGTTTCCAGCTCTCGATCTTGTAGGCGCCGCCGCCGGCCTCGTTGGTCCTCAGCCACGCTAGCGCCCAGGGGTCTTCAGCGGTCGCGTTCTTCTTTGCCAGTTGCGAGTTGATGATGAAGGGAACGACGACCGCGACGTTGAACAGCAGCATCTTGTCCTTGCGGACATAGTCGATGCGGAAGGTGTGGTCGTCGACCACGACGAACTGCTCGGGCTTCTCCAGCGATCCCGCCGACATCTGGAAGGTCGGAAAGCCGCCGACCTTCACGGCGCGGTCGAACGACCATTTGACGTCCCTGGCGGTCACAGTCGTGCCGTCGTGGAATTTGGCGTCCTTGCGCAGCTTGAAGGTGCAGGACATGCCGTCGGCGGCGATCTCCCAGCTCTCGGCGAGTTCGGGTGCGAGCTTTTCGCGGTCATATGAGAGCGTCCCGTCGGGCAGCGTCTTCGAGGCGTAGCTCAGCAGGCGATCGTAGCAATTCCAGGACAGGCCGTTCACGGTCTGGTTGGACCCGACGCCCTGCATGTCCAGAGAGTTCGGCCCGAGCTCCTGCACCACCAGCAATGTCTCGGCGCGCCCCTGCGCCTTGGCGATGGGGGATGCAATGGTCGCCATTGCCGTGGCGCCCAGGCCGCCGAGCACGACGTGACGGCGGCTGACATGGAGGGGGAAATCGCTCATCGCTGCCTCTGTGAGAGAGTTGTCTCGGGATCGAGAGGCAAGGCATGTGCCACCAGAGCGCTCCGGGGCGTCGTAAATGGCTCTGCGCCTATTTCAACTCCTCCGCCAGGAAGTCGACCAGCGCCCGTATCTTGGTCGAGGGGCGCGGACCGCCTGGGAAGACGACGTGCACGGCGAGGGGCGAGGCCCTGTAGCCTTTCAACAGCGGGACCAGCGCGCCCGAGCTGATTTCGGGGGCGGCCATTACGGATGTTGCCATCGAGATGCCGAGGCCTGCCAGCGCGCAGGCGAACACGCCCGGACCCGAATCGGTATGGATGCGCCCGCGCACGTCGACCGAGGTTTCGGCGCCGTTGCGCGTGAACACCCAGCTCGCCCGGCCGGAATGACCGGGTCCGAAGATGCAGTCGTGTGAAGCGAGGTCGGCCGGCGTTTTCGGCGTGCCGCGCGCGGCAAGATAGGACGGAGACGCCACCAGGAGGCGCTGCAGCGTTTCGAGCTTGCGGGCGCCGAACGCGGAATCGTCGAGTTCGCCGAGGCGGATGGCGAGATCGGCGCCTTCGGCAACGAGATTCTGCCGTTCGTCGACCACCGACAGCTCGACGTGCAGCAATGGATGCAGCGCCAGGAATTTTCGCAGACGCGGGATGATTTGACGCATGCCGTACATGATGGGCATTGCGATGCGGATGGTTCCGCGCAGCGAGTCGATACCGCGCGCGGCATCTTCCGCGTCCTCGATGTCGGCGAGGACCTCGCGTGCGCGCGCGAGGAAGAGCGCCCCGGCGTCGGTCACGGCGATGCGGCGCGTGGTCCGCAGCAGCAGCTTGACGTCGAGACGGGCCTCCAGCTCGCCGATGATGCGGGACACTGAGGGCTGGGACAGGCCGAGTTCTCGGGCAGCCCTGGAAAAGCTGCCGCATTCGGCGGCCCGGATGAACACCGCCATTTCCTGAAGCCGGTCACTCATTTGTATTCCAAATAAATCTTCTCCGTCCGAGCGGTATACCCCTGCGCTTCCGAATGATCCAGATAGGCCGGGCCAACAGCAATCGATGGGAGTTTCGCCATGGCCCTGCAAGACAAGCTCGATGCCTTCAAAGCCGATTTCGAAGGCGGCCGCCTGCCGCTCAAGCCCAGCCGGGAGGTGCTCGACATCATGCACCGCGCCACCGCCGAATTGATCGCGACCGGTCAGGCGCAGCGCGCGAAAAAGGCCGGTGATGCCGCGCCGGATTTCACCCTGAAAGATCCTGATGGCAAGCAGGTCGCCTTGCGTGAGCTGCTCGCCAAGGGACCGCTGGTCGTGTCGTTCTATCGCGGCGCCTGGTGCCCCTACTGCAATCTCGAGCTCCAGGCGCTTCAGGAAGCGTTGCCCGAGTTCGTCGCCCGCGGCGCCAGCCTCGTTGCGATCTCGCCGCAGACTGCGCCGAACAGCCGGAAATCGGAGCGTGACAACAAGCTGTCGTTCCCGATCCTGAGCGACGTCAGGAGCGCGGTCGCCGAAGCCTTCGGCATCCGCTTCGCGCTGCCGAACGAGCTCGTCGCGCTCTACAAATCGTTCAAGAACGATCTGCCTGTTTTCAACGACGATCCGGCCTGGGTGCTGCCGATGCCGGCGCGTTACGTCATCGGTCGCGACGGAATCATCGCCTATGCGGAGGTGAATCCCGACTACACGCGCCGTCCTGATCCGTCGGAACTGCTGCCGGTGCTGGATCGCCTGCGCGCCGGCAAGGCGGCTTGAAGCCAACGGCGTGACCGCTCCGCGCGCCGATACGCGCGGGGCGGCCAGCTCCTTGCAATGCTATCCCTGGCGCGCGGCCAATCCGTCGATCATCGCGCGCACCAGGTCCGCGATCTCCTTGCGCAGCGCCGGTAGCGGCACGGCAACCAGCTTCTGCTCCAGCCCCAGCGCCACCATGCCATGCACCGCCGAGAACAGGCTGCGCGCGGTGATGCCGAGTTCCTCCGCACTTCGTCTTGGAAGCAGCTTGGCCAGCGGCCTGTGGATGTGGCGGAACAACTGCATCTGATCCGCGGCGGACCAGTCGGGCAGGGCCTTGTCGGCCGCCATGCGGTGCTCGAACAGCGCGCGCCAGAGCTGAAGATTTTCGGCGGCGAAATCGCAATAGGCGATGGCGATGCGGACCAGCGTCTCCTGCGGGGAGGGCCCGCCGGCGCGTTCGGCGGTGCTGAGCGCCGTGTCGAGCCGAAGCAGTGTGCGCGAGCCCACGCGCAGGATCAGCTCGTCCATATCCTCCACGAGATTATAGACCGCGCCATTGGCGCAGCCGATCTCGCGGGCGAGATCGCGGGTCTTCAGCCCTGACAAGCCGCGCTCGGCGATCATCCGCTCTGCTGCAAGGATCAAGTCTGAGCGAAGTTTCTCTCGACGTTCCAGTGCCTTAGACATCGAGAGCTATTTTTCTTGAGCGACGCTCAAATTTATCTTGAACAATGTTCATGGCTGATGCTACAAAGTCTCTGTGAGCAACGCTCATAACAGGGAGCTGCAGATGTTCAAGACCGTCGTGACACTTTTCCGGGGCAGCGTGGCCGCCGCCGGTGAGGAGCTGGAGGACCGCACGGCCCTCCTCATCCTCGACCAGCAGATGCGCGATGCGGCCGCTGCCGTCGAGCGCAGCAAACGAACGCTGGCGCTGGCGATCGCGCAGGACCAGCAGGAGGGCCGCAAGCTCGAAGCCACCGTTGCCCGCATCGCCGATCTCGAAGCCCGCGCGGTTGCGGCGCTTGATGGCGGCCGTGAGGATCTCGCCAAGGAGGCCGCCGAAGCCATCGCGGGCCTTGAGGCCGATCGCGATGCCGCGATGACGGCCCGCACCTTGTTCGCAACCGAGATCATCAGGCTGAAGCGGCACGTGGCGAGTGCCCAGGCCCGCATCAACGAACTCGATCGTGGTCGCCGTCTGGCCCGCGCTTCTGAAGCGGTGCGCTCGCTCCGTCGCAGCGGCATCGAGGCCGCACGTCCTTACGAAACCACCCTGCCGGAGGCGGAGAGCACGCTGAGGCGCCTGCGCGACCGGCAGCTGGAAGCCCAGGCGGCCGACGATGCGCTGGTCGAGCTCGATGTGGCCACCGGCCCCATCGCCACCGCCGAGAAGCTGGCCGAGCAGGGCTTTGGCCCGCGGCTGAAGACGACCGCAGACGACGTGCTCGCGCGGCTGAAGTCAAAGCGCGCGTCCACGACCTGATCCTAAGCCCCATCATCATTCGAACCACAGGAGACCATCATGAACCAGAACGGCCAGCCCCACAGCAGCGCCTGGGTGACCTTCACTTACACGTCCTTCGCAGCTTCCGCCTTCCTCCTTGCCATCGGCATCTTCTTCCTGCCGATCGACTTCTGGATGAAGGGCTATCTCACCATGGGTATCGTCATGCTGGTCCAGACCTGCATCACCCTGACCAAGACCGTGCGCGACAATCACGAGAGCAGCCGGCTGGTCAATCGCATCGAGGACGCCAAGGCCGAGCGGTTGCTGATGGAGGTGTCCAAGGCTGCATAGGAAAGGCTGCATAGGAAAGGCCGCATGAAAAAAGCGCCGGATCCGGACCACGAGCAAGAGAGCCGCGGGAACGCTCCGCGGCTCTCGCGTCCGCGAACGGTGGAATGACGCCTTGATCGGCTGCAACGATCAGCATGGCGCATTGTGCTTCGACCCCAGGTGCGATATGGCTCTCGCGCTTTTCAGAGGCGGAGACGAGCTTTGTCGAAACAATCGCTGCGTGAAGAGGCCGAGCGCCTGATCCGCGAATCGATGGAAAAGAAGACCATCGTCGTGAAGCAGGGTGCGACCCGCATCGAAGCCGTCTGCGGCAAGTGCGGCGCTCCGAACCGGGTGCAGGCGGAAAAAGGCCAGAGCCGGGTCAAGTTCGCCTGCAAGAATTGCGGCCACCAGCAGGAGACGCTGTAGGTTTCTCACCCTCTCCCCTTGTGGGAGAGGGTGGCTTCGCGAGAGCGAAGCCGGGTGAGGGGTTCTCTCCTCACGGACAATTGCGCGAGTTGAGAGAACCCCTCATCCGGCGCTGCGCGCCACCTTCTCCCACAAGGGGAGAAGGAAGAAAGCGCTACTTCCCCTCCACGAACCTCTTGAACGCGTCTGCATGGTCCGGGTGCCAGCGCGACAGCGGCGGGCGGTTCTCGACGATGTCGCCGGCGGCCCACAGCATGCGCTTCTCGTCGAGGGCGCGCGGCACGTCGTTGTCCGGACACAGGATGTAGAAGTCGCCGGCCTCCAGCCGCGCTAGCATGAAGTCCACCGTTTGCTCCGGCGTCCAGGCGCCGGCCGGTTTCTCGGTGCGCCCCTTTGCGGTGAGGCCGGTAAAGACGAAGCCGGGGATCAGCAGGTGCGCCGTGATGCGACAATCCCTCGTGTTGCGCAGCTCATGCTGGAGCGCCTCGGTGAAGGCCTTCACGCCGGCCTTGGAGACATTGTAGGCCGGGTCGCCCGGCGGCGTGGTGATGCCCTGCTTGGAGCCGGTGTTGATGATGAGGCCGGGCCTGCCGCGCGCGATCATGCTGGGTGCAAAGATCCGCGAGCCGTTGATGATGCCCCACATGTTGACGCCGATGATGCGTTGCCAATGATCGGGCTCGCCGAACAGCGTGCTGCCCGGCTGAATGCCGGCATTGTTCATCAGGATGTCGGTGCCGCCGAACCGCTCGCGCACGGCACGCTCCAGTTCCGTCACGCTCTCGACCTTGCTGACATCGACGGCCAGGGCCATCACGTTTGCGGCAGACGTGACGGATGACAGTTCTGTTGCGGCCACGGCAAGGCGAGCCTGATCCACGTCGGCGATGCACACCTTCAAGCCGGCGCGCGCGAAGGCCGCGGCGGCCGCCAGTCCAATGCCGGACGCACCGCCGGTGATCACGGCAACATTGTCTTTGATGACAGCGGAATGTGGCATGGCAAGGTCTCCGGCGAGGGCGCAGTCGAGCTATAATGGCATGCGCGCGACCCTGCACAAGTCGGCATGGGAGGTCTTCGTTCCACGCCGCCTTTACGCCCCTCAGGCAGCGCTGTATTCTCCGCGACCTAACGATCCCGCCCAGATCGAACCAAACAATCATTTGACAGGGAGTGCAGCCATGGCTGTGTCGCAGGCTATTCCGATCACGCGCCATCCGTTCGCCAACGGGTCCTACAAGCAGATGCTGATCGACGGGAAGTGGGTCGATGCTGCTTCCGGCAAGCGCTTCGAGACTCACAATCCTGCCACCGGCGAATTGCTCGCCACCGTCGCCGAGGGCGACAAGGAAGACATCGATCGTGCGGTGGCTGCCGCCCGCCGCGCCTTCGAAGGACCCTGGAGCAAGGTCAAGCCCTTCGAGCGGCAGAACCTGCTTCTGAAGCTCGCCGACCTCGTCGAGAAGAATTTCGACGAATTGTCGCAGCTCGATACGATGGACATGGGTGCGCCGCTCAGCCGCACCCGCGCCTATCGCCTGCGCGCGGTCGGCATGCTGCGCTATTATGCCGGCCAGACCACCGCGATCCACGGCGAGACCATCGAGAACTCGCTGCCCGGCGAGATCTTCTCCTACACGCTGAAGGAGCCGATCGGCGTCGTCGGCGCCATCATTCCCTGGAACGGCCCGCTCACCGCGACGATCTGGAAGATCGGTCCCGCGATCGCGACCGGCTGCACCGTGGTGCTCAAGCCCGCCGAAGAGGCGCCGCTGACCTCGCTGCGCATCGCCGAGCTTGCGATGGAAGCCGGCATTCCGCCCGGCGTCATCAACGTGGTGCCCGGTTTTGGCGAGACCGCAGGCGCGGCGCTGGCCTCGCATCACGACGTCGACAAGGTCGCCTTCACCGGCTCGCATGTGACGGGGCAGTCGATCATCCGCGCTTCGGCCGGCAACCTCAAGCGCGTCTCGCTCGAGCTCGGCGGCAAGTCGCCGGACATCGTGTTCGCGGATGCCGATCTCGATGCCGCCGTGCCCGGTGCGGCGATGGCGGTGTTCGCCAATTCGGGGCAGATCTGCAGCGCCGGCACGCGCCTGTTCGTCGAGCAGGCGATCTACGAAGAGTTCGTCGGCCGTGTCGCCGAGTTCGGCAAGAAGCTGCAGGTCGGCAACGGCCTCGATCCCAACGTGCAGATCGGTCCGCTGGTGTCCGAGGAGCAGCTCAAGCGCGTCACCGGCTATCTCGACATCGGCCAGAAGGAAGGCGCCAAGGCACTCGCCGGCGGTGGTCGGGTCACCGAAGGCGCGCTGTCGAAGGGGTTCTTCGTCTCGCCGACGGTGTTCGCCGGCGTCCAGGACAACATGCGCATCGCGCAGGAGGAGATTTTCGGCCCCGTCATCTCCGCGATCGCGTTCAAGGACATGGACGAGCTGGTCAAGCGCGCCAACAACACCACCTTCGGCCTCGGTTCGGGTCTGTGGACGCGCGACGTTAGCAAGGCCCATGCGGTCGCAAAGTCGCTGCGCGCCGGTTCGGTGTGGGTGAACTGCTATCAGGCGATGGACCCGGCCGTGCCCTTCGGCGGTTACAAGATGAGCGGCTACGGCCGCGAGTCGGGCAAGCAGCACGTCGAGGAATATCTCAACGTGAAGGCCGTCTGGATCAAGACGGCCTGACACGCCATCGCGTCCGGACTTCAGCGACCCGTTTGCTTGCGACGACGAGAGGTTGCTTGCGACGACCAGAAGTTGTTGCCCGGACGCTACAAGCGATTTCGAAACGGCTGTCGTCCGCGATCTCGCGAGAATTGTTATCCCATTTCGAACGTTGGCCGGTTAGTGCTGGTCAACGTCATGGCTCGGGTTGGGATATCAAGAATGCTCCGTTTCGCTTCGATCATGCTCGTGGCTTTCGGCGTCGCCGCGGCGCAGCCCGCGTTCGCGGCCGATATGGCCGCACGCGCGCCGCTCTACAAGGCGCCGCAATTGCCGGTCGCCTACAACTGGTCGGGCTTCTACGCCGGCGTGAATGTCGGGTATGGCTGGAGCGATGATGCGATCAAGCTCGCACCGCATGATCCGGTTTTCACCGCGGGCGTGCTCGACATAGCCCTCGCCGGCGGCCTTCTCCCGCCGTCCCTGGCGACGAACCCGCGTGGTGTGCTCGGCGGCGTGCAGGCCGGCTACAATGTGCAGACAGGCTCCCTGGTGTGGGGCGTCGAAGCCGACATCGCGGCGGCCGGCATCAAGGGCAGCACGACGGTCTCCCGCACCCTGCCGGTTTTCCCGGATATCATGACGAGGCAAGAGCAGAAGGTCGACTGGTTGGGGACGGTGCGGGGCCGGATCGGTGCCACCGTTACACCCGACTTGATGCTCTATGCGACCGGCGGTCTTGCCTATGGACACGTCAAGGCGTCGACCTCGATCACGGATCCCACGCTTGCGCCCGGCACGCCCTGCCTCAACATCATCTGTAGCGCGGGGACGTCGGAAAGCTGGCGCGTGGGCTGGGCCGTCGGCGGTGGCGGCGAGTACCGCTTTGCGTCGAACTGGAGCGTCAAGCTCGAATATCTCTACTATGATCTCGGCAGCGAGAAATACACCATCTTCAATCCGCTGTTCCCGTTCACTCCGGGCCCGGCGCGCGGCCTCGACGCAAGCGCGGATTTCACCGGCCACATCGCGCGGGTCGGCCTGAACTACAAGTTCGGCTCGGGTCCGGTCGTGGCGAAATACTGATCCCGACGTTCTGGGTGGACAGCAAGCCCCGGGCACGGCCCGGGGCTTTTTGCTTCTGGCGCGTCTTTCGGCTGACCTGCCATCCACCCAAGCGGCTTCCGGGCCGCTACGCTTTCTCATAGGATCCCCGTCCTCTCATCGATTATCCGGGGATCCCATGAAATTCGAGGCGTTGTTCAAACCGTTGCAGGTCGGTCCGTACAAGCTCGCGCATCGCGTCGCGTTGGCGCCGCTGACGCGCATGCGCGCCGAGCGCGAGAGCTTTGCGCCGCGGCCGCTCAACGCCGAGTATTACGCTCAGCGCGCGACGAAGGGCGGTCTGCTCATCGCCGAAGCCTCACCCGTGGTCTCGCATGGCCGCGGCAATCCGGCGACGCCGGGCATCTATTCGGAAGCGCAGATCGTCGGATGGCGCAAGGTGACGGACGCCGTGCACGCCAAGGGCGGCATCATCTTCCTCCAGCTCTGGCATGTCGGCCGCGTCTCGCACTCGTCTTATCACGGCGGCCAGCTTCCGGTTTCGGCCTCGGCGATCCCCATCAGGGCCGAAGGCATGAAGGCGATGACCGCCGACGGCAAGATCGCCGATTACGAGACGCCGCGTGCGCTGGAGACCGACGAGGTCAAGGGCGTGGTCGAGGCGTTCAGGCAAGGCGCCAAGAATGCGCTCGCCGCCGGTTTTGACGGTGTCGAGATCCACGGCGCCAACGGCTATCTGCTCGAGCAATTCCTGCAGTCGCGCAGCAACCAGCGCACCGATCAATATGGCGGCTCCATCGAGAACCGCGCGCGGCTGCTGCTCGAAGTCACGCAGGCCGCGATCGACGTCTGGGGTGCGAACCGCGTCGGCGTGCGGCTCTCGCCGCATGGCATCGCCAACGATTCCGGCGAACCGGATCCGATGCCGCTCTACACCCATGTGGTGAAGGCGCTCGACAGGCTCGGCCTTGCCTATCTGCATTTCATCGAGCCGCGTTCGAGCGGCGCCGGCCGTGCCGATGTCCACTGGGAGAACGTGCCGTCGGCGATGGTGCTGTTCCGCCCGCTCTACAGCGGCGTGCTGATGACCGCCGGCGGTTTCACCGGCGAGAGCGCGAACGCGGCGATTGCCGACGGCCATGCCGACATCATCGCCTTCGGCCGCATCTTCATCTCCAACCCCGATCTGCCGCGGCGGCTCGAGCACGACTATCCGATTACGCCGTACAACCGCGCGACATTCTACGGCGGCGAGGAGAAGGGGTATACGGATTATCCGGTCTATGACGAGCTGACGCCGGCGTAGGCTCTCTCCGCGTCATTCCGGGGCGACGCAACGTGTCGAGCCCGGAATCCATCTCACGTCCTGGTATGTCGCCCAATGGATTCCGGGCTCGCGACTTCGTCGCGCCCCGGAATGACGACGGTGTATTGTCGCGCGCAATGACGACGGAGAGAGATTCATGGCCAAAGCCGCAGTTGCCGCAGGGATCGCCACTGGTCGGTGTCTCTGCGGCAAAATCACCTTCGAAATCGACGTTCCCGCCCGTTGGGCCTGGCACGATCATTCGGCGGCCAGCCGCCGCGCCCATGGCGCGGCTTACGCGACTTATGTCGGGAGCTGGAAGAAGCGCTTCCGCATCACCTCAGGCAAGACCGCGCTGACCCGTTACGAGGACAAGGCGACCAAAACTGCGCGCAGCTTCTGCTCCCATTGCGGTACGCCGATCGCCTATGAGCGCCCGCGCGGCCCGCACATGGTCAACATCCCGCGTGCCTTGTTTCGGGAGCGCACCGGCCGTCAGCCGCTTTATCACATCGCGATCGAGGAGCTGCAGGAATGGGCCTATGTCGGCGAGCCCCTGGTGCCGCTGAAGGGCTTTCCCGGCGTGGTCTGGCAGCGCTCGAAAAAGAAGAAGCGTGCGGGCGGCGAGGACCCGTTCGAATTGGGGCGTGAGGAGATGTAGCGCGCTACGCTACTCTCGTGCCCCGGACGCAGCGCAGCGCCTCTTGGCGGTGCGCTGCTGAGCCGGGGCCCATACATCAGCGAACTCGGCACGAATCTGGGTCCCGGCTCTGCGCCGCAACGTTGCACGTTGCGCCGCGTCCGGGACACGAGACCGCCGCTACGCAACGCAGCCATGACTCCGCTTCCTTGCGCGCACACCAAAACTTCGGCCATCATGTTTCCGTCCTTGCGGCAACGTCCGCTCCTTGGAGGAAACATGAAGAACAAGATCACCGGCCGCTCCGCCTTTCTCGCGCTGCTCAAGGACGAGGGCATCACGCATCTGTTCGGCAATCCCGGCACCACCGAGCTGCCGATCATGCATGCGCTGAAGGACCATCCCGACCTCACCTATGTGATGGCGATGCAAGAGAGCCTGGTGGTCGCGATCGCCGATGGCTACAGCCGCGCCTCCGGAAAACTCGTCGCCTGCAACGTCCACGTCGCGCCCGGCCTCGGCAATGCCATGGGCTCGCTCTACAACGCCCAGTTCACGGGCACGCCGATGATCCTGACCGCGGGCCAGCAGGAGCAGGGCCACGGCCTAATGGAGCCGGTGCTGTACGGCCCCCTGGTGCGGATGGCCGAGCCGCTGGTGAAATGGGCGGTCGAGGTGACGCGGCTGGAGGATCTGCCGCGTATCGTGCGCCGCGCCGCCAAGGTCGCGATGACGCCGCCCACGGGGCCGGTGTTCATCTCGCTGCCCGGCGACATCCTCAACAGCGAGGCCGGCATCGACCTCGGCCGCTCCACCCGCATCGACGCTCGCGTCAAGCCGTCGGACGAGGCGTTGAAAGCCTTTGCCGCGCGGCTGCTCAAGGCGGAGCGGCCCGTCATCGTCACCATGGACGAGGTGGTCAAGAGCGATGCGCTGAAGGAAGCCGCCGAGCTCGCCGAGCTGCTCGGCGCCGCCGCCTACCAATCCTCGACGCCGTATGGATCGCACTTCCTCTCGGAGAGCCCGAGCTTTGTCGGCACGCTCGCGCGCGTGCAGAAGGTCGCCCGCGATACGCTTGCGCCTCATGATCTGCTGATCGCGCTCGGCGGCGATCCCTTGCGCATGTCCGTCTATAGCGAGGTCGACGCGCTGCCTGACGGGCTCGGCATCGTGCAGATCGGCCTGGTCGATTGGGAGATCGCCAAGAACTACGGCGCCGAGATCGCGCTGAAGGCTGACTTGAAGGAAACGCTGCGGGCGCTGATCCCGGTGCTGAAGGAGATGGGCGGGGCCTCGCTGGCGAGCCGCGCGAAACAGCGCCTCGCTGAGCTTGCGCCGCAGAACTGGACGGCGCGGCGCGCCGCGCTGGTCGAACAGATCGGCAAGAGCGCGAGCCGCAGCCCGATCGATCCCGACTATCTGGTGTTGCAGATGGTCGAGGCGATGCCCGACCACGCCATCCTCGTCGACGAGGGCCTCACCTCCAGCCGGCAGGTCACGGCGCTGCGGCCGCATCGTGACCGCTACGGCTATCATGGCCTCGCCTCCGGCGGCATCGGCTGGGGCCTGCCGGCCTCCGTCGGCGCCAGCATCGCCAATCCGGATCGCCCTGTCGTGTGCTTCTCCGGCGACGGCAGCGCGATGTATTCGATCCAGTCCTTGTGGACCGCGGCCCATCACAAGCTGCCGCTCAACGTCGTCATCGCCAACAATGGCGGTTACCGCATCATCAAGCAGCGCCTGCTCGCCTTCCATGGCGATGACAATTACGTCGGCATGGACTTCGTCGATCCCCCCGTCGATTTCGCCGGCGTTGCGAAAGCGCTGGGATGTGAAGCGATCAGGATCAGCGACCCCCGCGAGCTGAAGGCGACGCTGGCGTCGGCGTTCAACAGGCCGGGAACGAAGCTGATCGAGGTGATGGTGGACGGGAAGGTGTAGCGGCGGATAGAGCCAATGCAGCGCTGCCGCCACGTTCTCAACTGTCATCGCCCGACTTGATCGGGCGATCCAGTATTCCAGAAGCGGATGTGAGTCCTCGATAGGTCGCGGCGTACTGGATGCCCCGGTCAAGCCGGGGCATGACAGTGAATGTGTGGCTACTACCCCTTCCTCCCCACCCGATACCCCGCAGCCGGATGCGGCGTATCCAGCCGAGCGCGACCATCGCCGAACAGTTTTTCGCGCAGCGTACCCTTGGCGTATTCGCTCTTGTACCGTCCGCGCTTGGTCAGCTCCGGCACCAGCATGTCGGAAATGTCCTCGAAATCGCCGGGTGAGATCGCGAACGCAACGTTGAGGCCGTCGACATCTGTCTTCTCGAACCAGTCCTCGATCTTGTCGGCGACGCTTTCGGGCGTGCCGACCACGACCGGACCGGCGCCGCCGATGCCGACATGCTCGATGACGTCGCGGACGGTCCAGACGCGATCGGGATCGCCGCGGGTGACGTTGTCGAGCGCGCTGCGGCCGGCATCGTTCTGGACGTGTCGCACCTGCTGGTCAAGCTCGTAGCCGGAGAAGTCGATGCCGGTCCAGCCCGACATCAGCGCCAGCGCGCCTTCCGGATTGATGTGCGAGCGGTAGTCGGCATATTTCGCCGCCGCTTCCGCTTCGGTATTGCCGAGGATGATCGTCATCATGTTGAACATCAGGATCTCGGCCGGGTCGCGCCCGAACTTGGCGGCTTCTTCGCGGATCGCGGAGACGCGCGGGGCGATGATCTTGGCCGACGGTCCCGACATGAACACGCATTCGGCGTGCTTGGCCGCAAACTGCCGGCCGCGCGGCGAGGTGCCGGCCTGGTACAGCACCGGCGTGCGCTGCGGCGACGGCTCGCTGAGATGGATGGTGTTGTTGATGCGCCAGTTCGCACCCTCGTGATTCACGCGATGAACCTTGCTGGGATCGGTGAAGATGCCGCGCTCGCGGTCGCGCACCACCGCGTCGTCTTCCCAACTGCCTTCCCAGAGCTTGTAGACGACTTCCATATATTCGTCGGCGATGTCGTAGCGGTCGTCGTGCCCGGTCTGCTTGTCCTTGCCGGCGCCGCGCGCGGCGCTGTCGAGATAGCCGGTGACGACGTTCCAGCCGATCCGCCCCTCGGTGAGGTGATCGAGCGTCGACATCCGCCGCGCGAACGGGTAGGGCGGCTCGAAGGAGAGGTTGCTGGTGACGCCGAAGCCGAGATTTTGGGTCACGGCGGCCATCGCCGAGAGCAGCAGCAGCGGCTCGTTCGACGGGGTCTGTGCCGCGTTGCGCAACGCCGCGTCAGGGCTGTTGCCATAGACGTCGTAGACGCCGAGCACGTCGGCCAGGAACAGCCCGTCGAAACGGCCGCGCTCCAGTGTCTTGGCGAGATCGATCCAGTAGGGCAGGCGGTTATATTCGGCGGTGCGGTCGCGCGGATGGGTCCACAGGCCCGGTGACTGGTGCGCGACGCAATTCATCGCGAAGGCGTTGAGCCTGATCTGCTTGGCCATGCTTGTTCCCCGGCGCCCTGTACTGAGCGCTCTTCGAATGATAGATGTGCGCCCCAATCTGGCGAAGTTCTTGCATATCGCTTGCGCTTGGCAAGGCCAAAATCAGCGGCGTTCCCGCTCTTGGCAAGCCAATCTCAAGAGAGCAAGAACGAAATCGCAAGAGCTAACGAAGAACTGTCCAAGTCCCCGCCACTTTCGACGGCCAGTGTAGCCCGCTAGGTTCGCCCGCCTCGAGACCTTGAAAACGAAAGCAATGACCAGAGCCGACGCCATCGCCCGCGCCCGCGACGATTTCAGATCCGGCGCATTCCTCGCCGAGCTCGACCGCCGCGTCGCCTTCAAGACCGAAAGCCAGAATCCGTCACGCGGCCCCGAGCTGCGGGCCTATCTGGAGCAGGAGATGCAGCCGGCCTTTGCCGCGCTCGACTTTACCAGCCGCATCGTCGAATCCCCCAGCGGCAAGGCGCCGTTCCTGTTCGCCGAGCATCACGAGAGCGCATCCGCCCCCACCGTGCTGGTCTATGGCCACGGCGACGTCGTCGACGGCATGGAAGGCGAGTGGCGTGACGGCCGCGATCCCTGGCGCACCACGGTTGCAGGCACGCGGCTTTATGGCCGCGGCACCGCGGACAACAAGGGCCAGCACAGCATCAACATGGCTGCGCTCCGCGCGGTGCGCGAGGCCCGCGGCGGCAAGCTCGGCTTCAACGCGAAATTCATCGTCGAGATGGGCGAGGAGATCGGCTCGCCCGATCTCGGCAAGGTTTGCGACCTCAATCGCGACACGCTCAAGGCCGATCTGTTCATGGCGTCCGACGGGCCGCGCCTGTCCGCCGACCGTCCGACGCTATTCCTCGGCTGCCGCGGCGGCATCCGCATCCATCTGGATGTGAACCTGCGCGACGGCGGCCACCATTCCGGCAATTGGGGCGGCGTGCTGGCCAATCCGGCGACCATCCTGGTCAACGCGATCTCCACACTGGTGGACGGTCATGGCCGCCTCCAGCTCGAGGCCCTGAAGCCGCCGAGGCTCACCAACCAGATCCGCTCCTATCTCGCCGACGTGCAGGTGGTGCCGGGCGCCGACGAGCCCGCGCTGGCCGAGAATTGGGGCGAGGAAGGATTGTCGGCCGCCGAACGGCTCTACGCCTGGAACACGCTGGAAGTGCTGGCGATGTCGTCGGGCAACATCGAGAAGCCCGCCAACGCCATTCCCGGCCACGCCAATGCCGTGCTGCAGCTGCGTTTCGTGGTCGGCACCAAAATCGACGGGATGATCGAGGCGATCCGCGCCCATCTGACCGAAAAGGGCTTCCCGATGGTCGAGGTGCGGGCGGCGCAGAGTTTTGCTGCATCGCGCACCGATTTCGACAGCCCTTGGATCAAATGGGCGGCGGATTCGGTGAAAGAAACCACCGGCAAGGCGCCGGCGGTGCTGCCGAATTTCGGCGGTTCGCTGCCCAACGACGTCTTTTCCGAGATTTTGGGCCTGCCGACGATATGGGTCCCGCACTCCTATCCTGGCTGTTCCCAGCATGCGCCCAACGAGCACATCCTGCTGCCGCTGACCGAGGAGGCCTTGACTGTGATGGCCGGGCTGTTCTGGGATCTCGGCCAGTTGCCGAAACCCCTGGCTTGAGCCGTTAACCTGAGGCGCGATCCAGCCAAAAGTCACATTCTAATCCGGGCCGATATGTGCTTGCATCCGGCCGCATCATCCTGAAAGGGGAAAGACGAAGTGAAACATTTCCGTAGCATTGGGCTCGCGCTCGCCGCGACCTTCGCCGTCAGCCAGGCCGGGGCCCAGGAGCTGACCGGCACGCTGAAGAACATCAAGGACACCGGCGCCATCACGCTCGGCTTCCGCGACTCCTCGATCCCGTTCTCCTATCTCGACGACAACCAGAAGCCGGTCGGCTTCGCCATGGACATCTGCTACAAGATCGTCGATGCCGTGAAGAAGGAGCTCAAGCTCGACAAGCTCGAGGTCAAGCTCAACCCGGTGACCTCGGCGACGCGCATCCCCCTGATGGCCAACGGCACCATCGACCTCGAATGCGGCTCGACCACCAACAACGCCGAGCGCCAGAAGCAGGTCGCCTTCACCAACACCCACTTCCTGACCGCCAGCCGCTACGTCTTCAAGAAGTCGAGCGGGTTGAAGTCGATCGACGACCTCAAGGGCAAGACCGTGGTTTCGACCGCGGGAACGACCAACATCAAGCAGCTCACCGAAGCCAACGTCGCCAAGAGCCTCGGCGCCAACATCATCCCCGCCAAGGATCACGCCGAAGCCTTCCTGATGGTCGAGACCGACCGCGCGGTCGCGTTCGTCATGGACGACATCCTGCTCGCCAGCCTCGTCGCCGGCTCGAAGACGCCGGATGACTACGTCATCTCCAAGGACGCGTTCTCGAAGCCCGAGCCCTACGGCATCATGCTGCGCAAGGACGACGCGGCCTTCAAGAAGGTCGTCGATGCGGCGACCGCTGCGGTCTACACCTCCGGCGAAGGCCAGAAGATCTACGAAAAGTGGTTCACCGCCAAGATCCCGCCGAAGGGGCTGAACCTCAACACGCCGATCTCGGCCGAGCTGAAGAACGAGTTCGCCAAGCCTTCCGACTCGCCGAACCCGGACGATTACAAGTAAGATACAACCTCGATCTTTCGATCGGGATCATGTCCGGCCACTCTTGACACCAGGGTGGCCGGACATTTGCATAGGCGCCCAGGACGGATACAGACTTACTGAACGAGACTATCTCAAGTCGGCTCTGACGGGCGCGTTCGCGCGGGGGACACGTGAACTACAACTGGAACTGGGGAATCTTTTTCCAGCCGAACCCGATGGGGACCGGCACCTATCTCGACATGCTCTTGTCGGGCCTCGTGCTGACCCTCAAGACCGCGGCGCTGGCCTGGGTCATCGCGCTGATCACCGGCTCGCTGGTCGGCGTGATGCGCACGCTGCCGTCGAAGGGGGCGAACTGGTTCGGCTTCGCTTACGTCGAATTCTTTCGCAACATGCCGCTGCTCGTGCAGCTGTTCCTGTGGTTCTTCGTGCTGCCGGAGCTGCTGCCGAAGGCTGCCGGTACATGGCTGAAGCAATTGCCGAACGCGCCGTTCTGGACGGCCGCGATCGGTGTCGGCTTCTTCATGTCGGCTCGTGTAGCGGTGCAGCTGCAGGCCGGTATCGGCTCGCTGCCGCGCGGGCAGAAGATGGCCGCAACGGCGCTAGGCCTGACCACCGCGCAGGGCTATCGCTATGTGCTGCTGCCGATGGCGTTCCGCATCATCCTGCCGCCGCTGACGTCCGAGTTCCTCAACACCATCAAGAACACCGCGGTGGCCATCACCATCGGCCTGCTGGAGCTGACCGGCCAGGCGCGCTCGATGCAGGAATTCTCGTTCCAGGTGTTCGAGGCCTTCACCGCCGCGACCATCCTCTATCTCCTCGTCAACGCCGTCGTCGTGACCGCGATGCGCTTCCTCGAGCGCTGGGTCGCGATCCCCGGCTACATCACGGGGAAATAGGCGATGCTCAGCAATTTCGATTTCGATGTCATCCGCCGCGCGCTGCCCTATCTGTTCTTCGAGGGCATGACCTTCACGCTGACGCTGACCGGCCTTGCAGCGCTCGGCGGCCTCATCTTCGGCACGGCTCTCGCCTTGATGCGGCTCTCCGGCTTCAAGGTCCTCGGCCGCATCGCCGGGATCTATGTCGATTTCATGCGCTCGCTGCCGCTGGTGCTGGTGATCTTCTGGTTCTACTTCCTGGTGCCCTATATCGGGCAGTGGGTGACCGGCGCCTCGCGCCCGATCAGCGTCGGCGCGTTCGCGTCTTCGCTCATCACCTTCATCATGTTCGAGGCCGCTTACTTCTCCGAGATCATGCGTGCCGGCATCCAGTCGATCTCGCGCGGGCAGCCGGCCGCGGCCAGCGCGCTTGGCCTGACCTACGCCCAGACCATGCGCTACGTCGTGCTGCCGCAGGCCTTCCGCAACATGCTGCCGGTGCTGATCACGCAGACCATCGTGCTGTTCCAGGACACCTCGCTGGTCTACGTCCTGTCGATCACGGACTTCCTGGGCGCGGCGAGCAAGGTTGCGCAGCGCGACGGGCGTCTCGTCGAAATGTACCTGTTCGCGGCCGTCGTCTACTTCACCATTTCCTGTATCGCGTCTTTCGGCGTTCGCCGCCTGCAGTCGCGCATCGCCATCATTCGCTAGGGCTCTCCGCTCATGATCGAAATCAGCCACGTCAACAAATGGTACACGCCGAGCTTCCAGGTGCTGACCGATTGCACCACTGGCGTCGCCAAGGGCGAGGTCGTCGTGGTCTGCGGTCCCTCGGGCTCGGGCAAGTCGACGCTGATCAAATGCGTCAACGCGCTGGAGCCGTTCCAGAGCGGCGAGATCACGGTCGACGGCACCAAGGTGCATGATCCCAAGACCAACCTGCCGAAACTGCGCTCGCGCGTCGGCATGGTGTTCCAGCACTTCGAGCTGTTTCCGCACCTCAAGATCATCGACAATCTCTGCCTCGCGCAGCAGAAGGTGCTGGGGCGCCCGCACGACAAATCGGTCGCCAAGGGCATGCAGCTGCTGGAGCGCGTCGGCCTGAAGGAGCAGGCGCAGAAGTTTCCGGCGCAGCTCTCCGGCGGCCAGCAGCAGCGCGTCGCCATTGCGCGCGCGCTCGCGATGGATCCGATCGTGATGCTGTTCGACGAGCCGACCTCGGCGCTCGATCCCGAAATGGTCAGCGAAGTCCTCGACGTCATGGTCGATCTCGCCCGCGAAGGTATGACCATGATGGTCGTGACCCACGAGATGGGCTTTGCCCGCAAGGTCGCCAACCGCGTGATCTTTATGGACCGCGGCGAGATCGTCGAGGACGCCCCGAAGGACGATTTCTTCGGCAAGCCGCGCAGCGACCGCGCGCAGAAGTTCTTGTCGAAGATTCTATCGCACTAAGCACCGCTGTCATTCCGGGCTGCGCCGAAGGCGCAGGCCCGGAATTCATCGGGCGGCAATACCCGGAGTGGAATGGATTCCGGGCTCATTCGCCTTGCGAATGCCCCGGAATGACGGATCGAGGGTTTATCGCGCTCGCCAAATCTCCTATACCGATCGGTAAATTACCCATCCCCCAGGAGACCTGCCTTGGACTCGATCGCCTACGTCAACGGCTCATTCGTCCCGCTCTCGGAAGCCAAGATCTCGGTCCTCGATCGCGGCTTCCTGTTCGCCGACGGTATTTACGAGGTCTCGGCCGTGCTGGACGGCAAGCTGGTCGACAATGCCTCGCATCTGGCGCGCCTGGAGCGGTCGGTCGGCGAGATCAAGTTGAAGCTGCCGGAGACGGTCGAGCGCATCACCGAGTTGCAGAAGGAGCTGATCGCGCGCAACAAGCTGGAGAACGGCCTCGTCTATCTCCAGGTGACGCGCGGCGCCGACAAGGGCCGCGACTTCCCGTTCCCCAAGGCCGACGTCAAGTCGAGCCTCGTGATGTTCACCTCGGAAAAGGACATCATTAACGCCGCCTCAGCCAAGACCGGCATCAACGTCATCACGGTGCCCGATATCCGCTGGGAGCGCCGCGACATCAAGAGCGTCGCCCTGCTGGCGCAGGTGCTGGCGAAGCAGGCCGCGGCGGAAGCCGGCGCCGGCGAGGCCTGGATGCTGCAGGACGGCCATGTGACCGAAGGCGGCTCGTCCACGGCGTTCATCCTGACCAAGGACGACGTCATCGTCACGCGCCAGAACTCGAACGCGATCCTGCCGGGCTGCACCCGCAAGGCCGTGATCGCGCTCGCCGAGGAGCGTCAGCTCCGTGTCGAGGAACGTTCCTTCACGGTCGCCGAGGCGCTCACCGCCAAGGAAGCCTTCATTACCTCGGCCTCGGCGTTCGTTCAGCCGGTGGTGGCGATCGACGGCAAGAGCGTCGGTAACGGCAAGCCCGGCCCAATGGCCACACGGCTGCGCGAGATCTACGTGGAGTTCGCCAAGGCGACGGCGGTCTGAGCCGGGCGCCCGGCTGTCATCGGCGGGCTTGAGCCGCTCACACAGGTGTCATCGCCCGGCTTGACCGGGCGATCCAGTATTCCAGAGACGCTTGTTGTTGAATCGGGAGGCCGCGGCGTACTGGATGCCCCGGTCAAGCCGGGGCATGACAGTCGAGAGCTTGGAGAAATTCGTGACTCCTCAAGCCCTCCTCACGCCGCCGACGCCTTCACCTTCACCGGATGGATCGCACGGAACGCGATGGCGATCCTGTTCCAGGCGTTGATGGCGCCGATCAGCATCGTCAGGTTTACCGTCTCCTCGTCGGAGAACTGCGCGCGGATCCCCTCATAGACGTCGTCGGGCGCGTGGGTCTCGGCAATCAGCGTGACCGATTCCGTCCAGGCCAGCGCCGCGCGCTCGCGCTCGGAATAGAGCGGTGATTCACGCCAGGCATTGAGCAGGTAGATGCGCTGCTCGGTCTCGCCGCGCTTGCGGGCGTCCTCGGTGTGCATGTTGATGCAGAAGGCGCAGCCGTTGATCTGCGAGGCCCTGATCTTGACGAGTTCGATCAGCGACTTCTCGATCCCGGTCGACTGGATCTGCGTTTCCAGCGCCATCAGCGCCTTCATCGTGTCGGGGGCGGCCTGGTAGAAATTCATGCGGGGCTTCATGGTCGTTCTCCTTGCTTCCTAGGGTTGGGGTCAGTGGGCGCCGCCGGCAGAGGTCTGGCCGGGCCTCTTCAGGAAGAGGGTGGCGATAAGGGCCACGATCAGCGCCATGCCGAGCAGATAGAAAGTGTCGCTGAAGGCGAGGATATAGGCCTGCTTCTGCACGATATGGCCGATCGCGACATAGGCGCGATGCACGGCGTCTGCGCGATCGAGCACGCCGTGATTGACGAAATACTGCGTGAGCTGCTCCAGCCGGGTGCGGGTGGCCTGCTCGAACACCGAGACCGACTGCATCAGCACGTTGGAATGATACTGCTCCCGCTTGGTCAGCAACGTTTGCAGCACGGCGATGCCGACGGCGCCGCCGAGATTGCGCATCATGTTGAACAGGCCGGACGCCGAGCCTGCGTTCTCCGGCTCGATGCCTGCGGTCGCGACCGCGGACAGCGGCGCCATTACCAGCGCCTGGCCGATCGCGCGCACGACATTGGGCCATAGCAGCTGGTCGGCCGCATAGTTGCCGGTCATGGTGACGTTCATGAAGTTGGAGGCCGCGAACAGCACGAAGCCGACGCCGATGATGATGCGCGCATCGAACTTCTGCATCAGGCGCGGCACCAGCGGGATCAGCAGCAGTTGCGGCAGTCCGGTCCATGCCAGCACCATGCCGATCTGCTCGGCATTGTATCCCTGTATGCGCGCGAGATATTGCGGCAGGATGAACACCGAGCCGTATAGCGCGATGCCGAGCAGGAAGTTCGCGAGCACGCCGAAGCCGAAATTGCGGCGGACGAGCAGGCGCAGATTGAGCAGCGGCTTCTGCACCGTCAACTCGATGATCAGGAAAGCAATGAGCGCCACGGCCGCGATCACCGACAGCTTGACGATGAAGGGTGAGCCGAACCAGTCGTCCTTGTTGCCTTCCTCCAGCACCGTCTGCAGCGCCGACAGACCGATCGCCATGGTGATGATGCCGGCCCAGTCACCCTCGCGCAGCAGCGCCAGCCTCATCGGCTTTGCCTCGAGTGCGTACCAGAGCATGCCGACCATGATCGCGCCGGGCGCGAGGTTGACGTAGAAGATGTACTCCCAGCCGAAATTCTCGGTGAGATAGCCGCCGATGGTCGGGCCGATCGCGGGGGCAAATGTCGCGGACAGCGCGAACAGCGCCAGGCCGACCGGCTGCTTTCCGCGCGGCAGCAACGTGATGATCAACGTAAAGGCCATGGGGATCAGGACGCCGCCGGTGAAGCCCTGCACCGCGCGCAGCACGATCATCTGCGACAGATCCTGGGCGAGCGCACAGGCCGCGGAGAGAACCAGGAACAGGATCGCGTTGGTCAGGAGGTAGATGCGGATCGAGAACACTTGTGCGAGCCAGCCTGAGAGCGGGATCACGACGATCTCGGCGACCAGATAGGAGGTCGAGATCCAGCCGCCGTCGTCGATGCCGGCGCCGATCGCGCCCTGGATGTCGGCGAGCGAGGCGTTGACGATCTGGATGTTCAGCACGGCCATGAAGGCGCCGAGCGTCGCGCCGATTACGGCAATCCACGTCCTTGCGGGCACGGCAGGCGTGGACGCTGCGGCAGGACGGGGGAGGCTGGAGGCGTTTATCGTCGGTTGAAGTGTGCTCATGGCAAGTCTCGTCTCTGATGGAGAGAGGAGGAAGCGGGAGGGACCATCCGGCGCGCTGATCGCCGCGCCGGCTTTCGATCCCTAGCCGCCGTTCGGGCGAGCGGTGTTGTCGGCGAGACGCTTCGCCGTCTCGTGTTCGGCCAGCACCGTGCTCTTTGTGTCGACCGTCGGCACCGCCGACATGCCGGGGCGCAACAGACCGGTCAGGCCGTGATCATCGAGCACGATCTTCACGGGGACGCGCTGCACGATCTTGGTGAAGTTGCCGGTGGCATTGTCAGGCGGCAGCAGCGCGAACTCGAGTCCGCTGGCCGGCGAAAGACTGTCGACATGGCCACGCAGCGTGCGATTGCGAAAACTGTCGACGTGCAGCTGGACCGGTTGCCCGGGGCGCATATGCGTGAGCTGGGTCTCCTTGAAGTTCGCGACGACATAGACCGCGTCGAGCGGCACCACGGCCATCAGTTGCGTGCCGGCCTGCACATATTGGCCGACGCGCAAGCTGCGCGCGCCGACCGTGCCGTCGACCGGCGCCGTAATCTCGGTGTAGGACAGGTTCAGCTCTGCCTGCTGGGCAACGGCGCGTGCACGTTCGAGCTGCGCGGTGGCTTGGGCGCGCTGGGTCGTGAGCACGTCGACCTTGCGCTGCGCAGCCATCAGCCCCGATCTGGCGTGCTGCAGCTGTGCGTTGCTGGCCCGCAGCGCTGCATCGGTCTGCTGCGCACGCTGGATCGTGCCCGAGCCGGTCTTCATGAGATCGTCGTAGCGCGCACGCTCCTCCTGCGCGAATTTCAGATTGGCCTCGGCGGCGGCAACATCGGCCGTGCTCTGCGCGATGACCGGCTGTTGCAGATCGAGCTGGGCATCGATGTTGCGCACTGAAGCTTCAGCTGCGGCGACATCGGCGCGCGCCTGGTCGAGAGCCGTCTTGAAGTCGCGGTCGTCGATCCTGGCCAGCACCTGGCCTGCCTTGACCGCCTCGTTGTCGCCGACCAGCACCTTTGCGATGTAGCCGGACACTTTCGGGGCGATGATCGTGGAGTCCGCCTTCACATAGGCGTCGTCAGTCGATTCGAGGTAGCGGCCGGTCTTCAGATAGTCGTAGCCGTAGTACCCGGCGGCCGAGACTCCGAGCGCCAGGACAAGGCCGAGAGCCGCTCGCTGAATCGCCTGGCGGGATAGGCGAGGGGCAATTTTTTTATTGGTTTCAACGGCATAAGAAGCGTTCGACATGGCATCCTCGGATCTGCAACGTCCGTTTCGGCGGTACGTGTTGCGCTGCCTGTAAATGCGCTGTCCCGAGGCTTGTGATAATCATTTAAAAAATGGAATGATTATCCAGTATTAGTGGATAATCGGGTTCAGGGTCATGGATCGCTTCACGGGTCTTACCGCCTTCGTCCGGGTCGTCGAGAATGGCGGCTTCTCCGCCGCCGCCCGGCGGCTCGACATGTCGACGACCATGGTCAGCAATCACGTTCAGGCGCTGGAGGATCGGCTCGGCGTCCGCCTGCTCAACCGCACCACGCGAAAGGTGAGCCTGACGGAGGTCGGCAAGGCCTATTACGATCGCGCCACGCAGATCCTTGCCGATCTCGAGCAAGCCGACGACATCGCGAGCGAATTGCAGTCCGTCCCCCGCGGCACGCTGCGCGTCCACGTCGCCACGCACATGGTGCCCTTCGTCGCGCCGGTGGTGGCGCAGGTGCTGTCGACCTATGCGGAGCTCAAGGTCGATCTGCGCATGGGGGAGGCTGACGTCGACCTCATCGAGGAAGGCTATGACGTGGTTCTGCGGATGACGCCGCCGCGGGATTCCAGCCTGATCGTGCGCAGTCTCGCCACCTGGCGCCACGTGCTGTGCTGCTCGCACGATTATCTCGAGAGGCACGGCCGCGTGCAGACGCTCGCGGAGCTCTCCGCGCATAATTGCGCCCGGCATTTGAATTATCCATTCGGCGACGAATGGCGCTTTCTCGATCGCAAGGGTACGCCGGCATCGGTGCGCATCTCGGGCAGCTTCATCACGAACAGCGGGGAAGCGCTGCGGGAGGTCGCACTCGAGGGGGCTGCCGTGTGCCTGATGGCTGGGTTTCTCGTTCAGGACGATCTCGAATCAGGTCGGCTGGTCCGGTTGCTGCCGGACTATCGGACCGTCGAACTGTCCATGAATGCTGTCTATCCGCATCGTCACAATCTGTCGGCAAAGGTCAGAACCTTCATCGACATGCTCGTCGATCACAGCGCCGAGCAGCAGAAGCTGATCAATCCCTATTCGTGAGGTGCTGCGGTCAGGCGGCCTTGGCTGTAACGGGCCTTGTCAGACGGGATTCGACCTCCGTCTTTACCGATCCGATTGCGGCCTCTTTCACCGGTCCATAGCCGCGGATGTCCATGGGAGCCTTGGCGGCGGCAACGAGATCCGCAAGACGTGCGGCGTCGAGCTCGCCGAGCATCCGGTCGATGACGCCTTCATACCACGCGATCAGCTCGCGCTCGGTGCGTCGTTCCGCCGTGTAGCCGAACGGATCGAACGGCGTGCCGCGCAGTCCCTTCAATCGCGCGAGCAAGGCAAGCGGCGTCTGGATCCACTGGCCAAAGGCCCGCTTGCGCGGACGTCCGCGTGCGTCGCGCCCCGAGGGAAGAAGTGGCGGGGCGAGATGATATAGGACGCTGAATCCATCCTCGAATTCACGCTTCAACTCGTCGAGGAAGCCACTCTGCATGTGCAGGCGCGCCACCTCGTATTCGTCCTTGTAGGCCATCAGCTTGAACAGGGCGCGTGCGACGGCCTCGGTCAGCGCCTCGCTGTCCAGCGCCGCTTCGGCATGGCGGACCCTTGCGACGGTCGCGCGATAGCGTGCCGCATAGCTGGCGTCCTGATAGGCGGTGAGAAAGTCGGCGCGCCGGTCGATGATCTGGTCGAGTGTTTCGATTGTGGCCGGCTCGTTCTGCTTCGGCAGGAAGTCCGGATCGGACGCCGCGATCCGGCCCCAGGCGAAGGCCTGCTTGTTGCGTTCGACCGCAACGCCGTTGAGCTCGATCGCGCGCAGCAGCGCGGCGAGCGAAATCGGGACCAGCCCGCGCTGCCAGGCAAAGCCGAGCATGATGATGTTGGCATAGACGGCATCGCCAAGCAGCCGCTCGGCCAGCGCGTTGGCATTGATGGTGCCGAGATTATGCTCGCCGATGACCTGCCCGATCGCGCGCAGGCGGGCAGGGGAGGCGAGGTTGGCATCGCGGAAACGGACCACGTCGCCGGTCGGCATCTCCGCGGTGTTGACCGCGGCGCGTGTGCCCCTGCCATAGGTGCCCGAGGCCTTCGGCGAGGAGCTGACCACGAGATCGCAGCCGATCAGTGCATCGGCCGCGCCCTGGTCGATGCGGACCTGGTGCAGTGCTTCCGGCGAAGCAGCCAGTCGGATATAGCTCAGCACAGGCCCGAACTTCTGCGCAAAGCCAGTGAAGTCCAGCACCGAAACGCCGCGGCGTTCGAGATGCGCGGCCATGCCGATCAGCGCGCCGACAGTGATCACACCGGTGCCGCCGACGCCGGTCACGAGCAGGTCGTAGGGGCGATCGAGCGTAACGGAGGCGGGCAAGGGAAGCGTGGCCGCACGGGTAACCGCGTCGATCTGGCTCGCGCTCTTCTTCCGGCGTGTGGCGCCCTCGACGGTGACGAAGCTCGGGCAGAAGCCGTTGAGACAGGAGAAATCCTTGTTGCAGGACGAGAGATTGATCTGGCGCTTGCGGCCGAACGGCGTCTCTTTCGGCTCGACGCTGAGGCAGTTCGATTCCACCGAGCAGTCGCCGCAGCCTTCGCAAACGAGATCGTTGATATAGGCGAAGCGCCTGGGATCAGCCATCTGCCCGCGCTTGCGCCGGCGCCGCTTCTCCGTGGCGCAGGTCTGCTGATAGATCAGCACCGAAACGCCGGAAACCTCGCGCAGCTCGCGCTGCACGGCGTCCATCTCCTCGCGGGGGTGGATGGTGACGCCGGCGGGCAGGTCCGTGGGGTTGAACTGCGCGGGATCGTCGGAGACCAGCGCGATGCGCGTCACACCTTCGGCGCGGACGCTGTGCGCGATCGCATGGACGCTGACCGGGCCGTCGACGGGCTGGCCGCCCGTCATAGCCACCGCGTCGTTGAACAGGATCTTGTAGGTGATGTTGGCCTTGGCGGCGATCGCCTGTCGGATCGCCATCGAGCCCGAGTGATAATAGGTGCCTTCGCCGAGGTTCTGGAAGATGTGCTTCTTGCCGGTGAACCGCGACGATGCCGCCCAGTTCACGCCCTCGCCGCCCATCTGGATCAGCGACGAGGTCTCGCGGTCCATCCAACTCGCCATGAAATGGCAGCCGATGCCGGCCAGCGCCTTCGATCCCTCGGGCACTTTCGTCGATGTGTTGTGCGGGCATCCCGAGCAGAAATAGGGCGTGCGCGTAGCGCCCGCGACGTTGATGCTGCGCGCGGCCTCCGGCATCAGGGCAGCCGCGCGTGCCGCGAGATTAAGGCCCGGAAACATCGGGTCGAGCCGGCGCGCCAGCACGCCTGCGAGCGCGCGAGGCGACAATTCGCCGATCCAGGAGATCAGCCTTGCCCCGGTTTCGTCGTGCTTGCCGACCATGCGCTCGGGTTTCGCGCCGGGGTAGTCGTAAAAATACTCCTTGAACTGGCTCTCGATGATGCCGCGTTTCTCCTCGACCACGAGGATCTCGCGCTTGCCTTTCACGAAGGCCATGGCGTCATGCAGCGCCAGCGGCCAGACCATGCCGACCTTGTAGACGTCGATGCCGATGCTGCGGCAGGCGGCTTCATCCAGGCCCATCAGCCGCAGCGCCTCCATCAGGTCGAGATGCGCCTTGCCCGTGGTGACGATGCCGTAGGTCGCATCCTTGATGTCGTAGATGTGGCGGTCGATCGGATTGGCCTTGGCGAAGGCGTAGACCGCGTGCTTCTTGGCCTCCAGCCGTTCCTCGATCTGCGGGCCGGGCAGATCCGGCCAGCGATAGTGCAGTCCACCCGGCGGCGGCGCGAAGTCCGGCGTGAGGAAGGTGCGCGGGGGACGCAGCGCGACCGAGGCGCCCGACTCGACGATCTCCGAGATCGCCTTGAAGCCGACCCACATGCCGGAGAAGCGGCTGAGCGCATAGCCATACTCGCCGAACTCCAGATACTCGCTGACGCTGGCCGGATGCAGCGTCGGCATGAACCAGCTCATGAAGGCGACGTCGGACTGGTGCGGCATCGAGGAGGAGACACAGCCGTGGTCGTCGCCGGCGACGACGAGCACGCCGCCATGCGGCGAGGAGCCGTAGGCGTTGCCGTGCTTGAGCGCATCGCCTGAACGGTCGACGCCGGGCCCCTTGCCGTACCAGAGGCCGAACACGCCATCGACCTCGCGATCTCCTTGCGTCTCCACCTGCTGCGAGCCGAGCACGGCGGTCGCAGCTAAGTCCTCGTTGACGGCGGGCAGAAACTCGATGCGGTCCCGCTTCAGCCGTTCCTGGATGCGCCAGAGCTCGAGATCGACGCCGCCGAGCGGCGAGCCGCGATAGCCGGAGATGAAGCCCGCGGTGTCGAGCCCCGCAGCGCGGTCGCGCCTGACCTGATCGAGCGCGATGCGGACGATAGCCTGCGTGCCCGTCAGGAAGACGCGGCCCTCCTCGCGGTCGTAGCGATCCGAGAGCTCGTAGGCATCGAGTGATGGAATGGCGTCCATGGCGGACCTCGCGCAGCACGTGGCCTGATCGCGGAAGGTTATGCCTGGGACGCTGGTAGGTCTTACCTATTCATCCCATCGGACGCCGAAATTCGGTAGAATTTTGCAAATGATGGTCAAATTTGGTAGATTTTCCTGAATTGCGAGGCCGCCATGATCGAAGACCAGGACAGCCGGATTCTCGCCTGCCTCCAGAAGGATGGGCGGGCCACCAACCAGCAACTCGCGGGCGAGGTCGGCATGTCCACCTCGGCCTGCTGGCGCCGTGTGCGTGCGCTGGAGGAAGCCGGCGTCATCCAGGGCTACGCGGCGCTGGTCGCGCGCGAGCAGGCGGGCTTTGCGATGTCCGCGATTCTCCACGTCTCGCTGGAACGGCACGACGCGAAGTTCGTCGACGAGTTCGTCGCGCGGGTGACCAAGCGCCGCGAGGTGCTGGAGTGCTTTGCGACCACGGGCGACGCCGACTATCACTTGCGCGTCGTCGTGCAGGACATGGCGGCCTATAACCGCTTCCTCGACGAGTTCATGTTCCGCATCCCCGGCATCCGCTACGTCCGCAGCAACGTGGTGCTGAAGGAGATCAAGACGAGCGTGGCACTGCCGTTTTGAAGGAGCCTTCGTAGGATGGGTAGAGCGGAGCGAAACCCATCGAGATCTATCCGGGCCGACTGCAGATGATAGGTTTCGCTCCGCTCTACCCATCCTACGAGAGCTACCGCTACTCCCGCACGAACCTGTTCCGCAAAGTCCCCACACCGCTGATGTCGATCTCCACGACGTCGCCGTGCTTGATGTCGGGCGAGGCGCCATCGGTGCCCATCCAGATCACGTCGCCGGGCCACAGCGTAAAATATCTGGTCAGCTCGACTAGGAACGGCACCACGCCGAAGATCATGTCGTTCGTGTGGAAGCGGTTGGTCTCCTTGCCGTTGACCCGGACCACTGTTTCCATTGTATCGAGATTGGCCTCGGTCTCGATCCAGGGGCCCATCGGCTTGAACGTGTCGGCGTTCTTCGCGCGCCACAGGCCGCGGTCGGCCTTCTGCCAGCTGCGCTCGCTGACGTCGTTACCGACAGTGTAGCCGAACACGCAATCCATCGCGTTCGCCTCGGTGAGATGCTTCACCTTCTTGCCGATGACGACGGCGAGTTCTCCCTCGTAGTGGATCTTCTCCGTGGCGAAGGACGGGATCACGACGTCCTCGTCATGCGCGATCAGCGCATTCTGAGCGCGATAACCGATCTCGGGCCGATCAGGCACGGCCGGCACGGTGCCGGCCTTGTCGGCGGCCTCCTTCAGGTGCTTGAGGTAATTCAGCCCGACGCAATAAAACGTGCGCGGGATCAGCGGCAGCTCGATCTTGACGTCACTGAGCGGATGCATGCGCGAGCTGCGCTGCCATTCACTGAACGGATCGCCATCGACCGCGACGACCTGATCGCCCTCGATGATCCCCCAGGAAGTCTTGCCTGAAGCCGTGAATTTCAGCCAGCGCATGTCGTGCCCTCGTCTCTATTCCGCGGCATCGCGCGGTTGTGCTTTCCAGGCGCCGGCCGCCGGCCGTTTCAGCCCGAGATTTTCCCGCAGGGTCTTGCCGCGATAATCCTTCTGGAATAGGCCGCGGCGCTGCAGCTCGGGCACGACGTGCTGGACGAAATCGGCGTAGGAGCCGGGCACATAGGTCGCGGCGATGACAAAACCGTCGCAGCCGCGCTCGACGAACATTTCCTCTAGTTTGTCGGCGATCTCCTTGGGGCCGCCGACCATGGCGTCATGCACCTGACCGCGGCCGGAGAAGGTGACGAAGTCGCGCGCGCTGGGGTTGCTCTTGCCTGAATTCTTCAGCACGCCGTCGCGGATGCCGAGGATGCCCTGCATGCTCTTCAGCTCGTCCGTCGTCAGCGGCTCGTCCAGGTCCTTGGAGGCGAAGTCGTAGTTGAGCGCCTCGGCGAGCAGCGACAGCGCATCGATCTCGAGCGGCAGCTTGTTGATCAGCGCCATCCTGTCCTCGGCTTCGGTCTTGGTGGCCGCGCAGACCGGCGTCGTCAGATTGCAGAGGAACATCTGGTCGGGATCGCGGCCTGCCTTGGCGGCTTCGTTGCGCACGGCCGCATAACCCTCCTTGGCGGCAGCGAGATTGCGCGCGGCCGTGAAGATCACCTCGCCCCAGCGGCCGGCAAAGCGCTGGCCGCGGCCGGAGGCGCCGGCCTGGATGATCACCGGGTGACCCTGCTGCGAGCGCGGCACGGTGAACGGGCCGCGCGACTTGAAGGCCGCGCCCTTGTGATCGAGCCGTTTCACCTTGGCTGGATCGGCAAAGCGGCCGCTTTGCTTGTCCATGATCAGCGCACCATCCTCCCAGGTGTCCCAATGGCCGAGCACGACCTCCATGAACTCGTCGGCCTTGTCGTAGCGGGAGTCATGCTCAGGATGGGAGTCGCGCCCCATGTTGAGCGCCTCGCCGTCGTTCAGCGAGGTGACGACGTTCCACCCGGCGCGTCCGCCGGACATGAGATCAAGCGTCGCAAAGCGGCGTGCAACGTCGAACGGTTCGTAATAGGTGGTCGAGCAGGTTGCTCCGAGTCCGAGCTTGTCGGTGACCATGCCCATCGTGGTCAGCACGATCAGCGGGTCCATCTTCACGCAGCGGATGCCGTATTCGACGGTATGGGCATGATCGTTGCCGTAGCGGTCGGGCATCGCGAGGCGATCGTCGAAGAAAGCCATGTGGAATTTGCCGGCTTCGAGGATCTTCGCGATCTCCTGATAGTAATCCGCGGACATCGAATCATCGCGGGAGTCCGGATGCCGCCAGGAGCTCGGCAAATTGGTGCAGTTCTGCGCCTGGAGGAAGCCGACCAGGACCATCTGTCGCGTCATGCTACTGTTCTCCTGATGCCGTCAGCCCAGATCGAGCACGGTGTCGAGCCTGTATCCGCGCGCCAGCGCGCGCAGTTTTTCCCAGGTGGCATCCTCGATCTCGATGCCGTCGCGCAGGCGTTGTTGCTCACGCAGGCCCTCGATCTCGCCGGGATAGTAGACGCCCTTGCTGCCCTCGGAGGGCGGCGTCGATTTCAGATAGTGCGCGAACTCCGCGACCTCGCGCCTGAACTCCTTCAGCGGGCGGAACGCGGCGACGTTGAACACGGCCATGAAGCAGCCGTCATTGTGCCGCCCCGTCGGCTCGACGCCGAAGCCGAGGCCGGTGAGCAGGCCGCACAGCACCTCGACCATGGCGGCGAGGCCACTGCCCTTGTAGCCCTCGGTGCCGCCGAGCGGTAGCAGCGCGCCGCCCTTGCGATATTGCGTGGGATCGGTGGTGTGCCTTCCATCGGCGTCGATGATCCATCCCGTTGGAATCTCTTCGCCACGTGCGACGGCAAGCTGGATCTTGCCGGCGGCGACCGCCGAGGTCGCCATGTCCAGATAGAACGGCGCGTCGAGATCCGACGGCACTGCGATCGAGATCGGGTTGGTGCCGAGCCGCGCCTCCTTGCCGCCGAACGGCGCGACGTGCTTCGGCGAGCGTCCGGAGTCCGCCGTCGCGATCCCGATCATGCCCTCGCGCATCGCCATCAAGGGATAGGCGGCGAGGCGGCCGACATGGCTCTGCCGGAACACGGTGCAGGCGGCGACGTTCGCCGTCTTCGCCTTGTCGATCGTCAGCGCCATGGCCCTGGCGTTGACGTGGAAGCCGAAACCCCAGTGGCCGTCGATCACGGTCGTGGTCGGCGTCTCCTGGACGATGGACCATTTCGCGCCGGGCACGATGTGGCCAGCCTTGATGCGGTCGATATAGGTGGGAACGGCGATCACGCCGTGCGAATCGTGGCCCGCGAGATTGGCGTTGACGCAACCACTCGCGACCGCATCGGCTTCTTCCTCGGAGGCACCGGCGGCGCGGAGCAGGGCGGCGCTGATGCGCGTGAGACGATCGGCCTTGACGATCGGCATGGCGTTCCCTCGAGGTCATTGCCCTTGGCGGGCGTTGGTTGTTGAAACCATCGTCTCAAAGCGCCGCTGCGATATCAATCTCTCGTAAACCAATACAGGGCTGCAAATTCGTAAAGAGCGCGCCTTGGGTCGGGGATTCGTCCCGCGTGGCGGTATTTTCGTTGGTTTGGCGCGGGGCGTTCGCAGCTCGTTCACTTTGATTGTGGGTTTGCAGCGCGCAATAACGACCACTTAGGCGATGGCCGTTCATAAAGTTACCGGGAGAAATAGGCAGAAATGCCCGGGAGCTGAGATCGTGCCGACGACACTCGCGCGCACATTTGCGGCGTTGAGCGCCATCAACGAAGCGATTCTCTACGCGAAATCGCCGGACGAGCTGTACCAGAAGGTCTGCGACGCCGGGTTTTCGAGCGGGGATTTTTTGGCGGTGGCCGTGTTCCTGGTCGAACCGGGCGGCAGCCGATTGCGGTTCGCGGCCGGCTGCGGCGAGGACCTTCCGCGACTGCGCTCGATCATGATCACGACGGAAGCCGGAACACCCGAGGGATCGGGCGTCGGCGGCGAGGCGTTTCGCGAGCAGAAGCTCTGCATCAGCAACGATTACCTGAATGATCCGCGTTCCCTGGCGTGGCGCGCGGGCGCGGCCACGGCCCATATCGGCGCGGCTGCGGCGCTGCCGCTGCTCTGCAATGGACGCTGCGTCGGCGTGCTGTACGTCACCCGCAGCGAGGCCAATTCGCTGAACGACCAGATGGTCTCCCTGTTCGAGCGCATGTCGGCCAATATTTCCTATGCGCTGGACAATCTTTCACGCGAGACCGCGCGGCAAACCAGCGAGCGCGCGGCGCGGCGGCTCAACCGCATGTTCGGCGCCCTCAGCGCCACCAACGAAGCCATTCTGCGCGCCAAGACCGAGCAGGAGCTGTACCAGCTCGTGTGCGACGCCTCCGTCCATGGCGGCAAGTCGCTCGCGACGGTTGTCCTGCTGAAGGAGCGGGATTCCCACTGGCTGAAGCCGGTCGCCGGCTCCGGCCAAAATCTGGAGCTGGTCGACCAGACCAAATATTCCGTCGATGCCGCCAATCCCTATGGCAGCGGCATTTCCGGCAACGTCTTCCGCAGCCAGAAGCCCTTCGTCGAGGAGGACCTCGTCGGCCGCACCAAGGGGACGCCGTGGGAGCAGGCCAATGTCAATGCGGGCGTCGCGGCCTGCGTCGCGGCTCCGCTGGTCAAGTTTGGCGAGAGCGTCGGCATCGTCCTGTTCTTCATCAGCAAGTCATGGGCCAGGGACGACGAAGTCGTCGCGCTGCTGCTGCGGATGGCGGAGAACGTCTCGTTCGCGATCGAGAACTTCGACCGGGAATCCGAGAAAGCCGAGATCGCCGCGGAAGAGGAGCGGCTGGCGCGCATGTATGCGGCGCTCAGCGCCACCAACGAGGCGATCCTGCGGGCGCGGTCGCGCGCCGAGCTGTTCGATCTCGTCTGCGAGGCGACGGCGAAGGGCGCCAAATTCACCTCGGCCAACATCGCGCTGGTCGACCATCACGCCGAGCTGCTGCGTGTCGTCGCCAGCTACGGGCCGAACGCGGAGCAGGTTCGTAACTTCAAGTTCTCCATCTCCGCGGACGTGCCGGAAGGCCGCGGCCTGACCGGCACCGCCTTCCGCACGCGCCAGCCCGCCGTCAGCAACGACGTGCTCGCGGACGACCGCATCGCACCGTGGCAGGCCAGCGCCCGCAGCACCGGCATCGCGTCCTCTGCGGCCTTGCCGCTGCTCAACGGCGATCGGGTCGAAGGCGTATTCCTGTTCAACTCTCCGGAGTGCGGCACCTTCACGGACGAGTTCGTGGAATTGCTGCGCAAGCTCCAGGCCAACGTCGCCTTCGCGCTGGAGAATTTCGACCGCGCCGACGAGAAGGCCAAGGCCGAAATGCAGAGCAAACGCCTCCGCGGCATGCTCGAGGCGCTGAGCGCGACCAACGAGGCGATCATGCGGGTAAAGGCCCGCGCCGAGCTGTTCGAGGTGGTCTGCGAGGCGGCGGTGCTGGGTGGCACGTTCTCGTCCGCGACGATCGCGCTGGTCGACGACAGCGGGCACTATCTCAACATCGCCATGACCAAGGGCGAAAGCTGCGGTCTCATCAAGGACTGGCGCTTCTCGACGTCGGCGGACGACGCGGAAGGCCGCGGGCTGACCGGCACCGCGTTCCGTACCCGGGCGCCTTGCATCACCAACGAGCTTCTCACCGACATCCGCACCGTACACTGGCACCATATAGCACAGACGCAGGGCACGAAATCGGGCGCATGCTTCCCGCTGTTCAGCAACGGCAGCACTGCGGTCGGCGTGCTGCTGTTTCTCTCGCCCGACGAAGGCTCGTTCACGCCGGATCTGATCCAGTTGCTGGGACGGCTTGCCGAGAACGTATCGTTCGCCCTCGACAATTTCGATCGTGCCGAGGAAAAGGCCCGGACCGAGGTGCAGAAGGAGCGCTTGACGCGGATGTTCGCGGCCCTGAGCGCGACCAACGAAGCGATCATGCGGGCGAAGTCGCGCGCCGAGCTGTTCGAGCTCGTGTGTCTCGCGGCCTCGAACGGCGCCAAGTTCACCTCGACGACCATCGCGCTGGCGCGGTCCGACAGCGATCAGCTGGAGATCGTGGCGAGCGCCGGCCCGTCCGCGGACACCACGCGCAACGTCCGCCTCTCCATCGATCCGGAGCGGCCCGAAGGGCGCGGCATGAGCGGCACGGCGTTCCGCACGCGCCAGCCCTGCATCAGCAACGACTATCTCAACGACCAGCGCGTCAGCGCCTTCCATGCCGTCGTGCGCGGCGACGGTGCGCGTTCGGGCGCGGCGTTTCCGCTCATCGTTCACGACCAGGCCGTCGGCGTCATGATCTACATGTCGACCGAGCCCGCCACCTTCACTACCGAGTTCGTCGAGCTGCTGCAGCGCCTCGCCGACAACGTGTCCTTCGCCATGGAGAATTTCGATCGCGCCGACGCCAAGAATCAGGCGGACGAGCGGATCGAATATCTCGCCTCGCATGACAGCCTGACCGACCTTCCGAACCGCGAGACCTTCAACGCGCTGCTACGCGAGGCGATCGGTGCGGCAGAGCGTCACGATCATCGTTTCGCGGTGCTGTTCATCGATCTCGACCGCTTCAAGGTCATCAACGATTCGCTGGGCCACGAGGCCGGCGACCTGCTGCTGCTCGAAGTCGCCAATCGCTTGCGCGGCGCGCTGCGGGCAAGCGACGTGGTGGCGCGGCTCGGCGGCGACGAGTTCGTGGTGATCCTCGACCAGTGCGGCGAGATCGACGACGTTCAACGCATCGCGACCGACCTCTTGACCGCGCTTGCCCAGCCCATGGAGCTGGCCGGCCACGAGTGCCACACCACGGCCTCGATCGGCATCGCGATGTATCCGGCGAACGGCTCGGACGCGCAGACCCTGACCAAGAACGCCGACATGGCGATGTATCTCGCCAAGGAAGACGGCAAGAACGGCTATCGCTTCTTCTCCAAGGAAGTGAAGACGCAGTCGATCGAGCGGCTGTCGCTCGAGAGCGCGTTGCGCCGGGCGCTCGAGCGCGGCCAGTTCTCGCTGAATTACC
The DNA here is from genome assembly GCF_051710265.1 of Bradyrhizobium sp. U531. Classification (NCBI taxonomy): domain Bacteria; kingdom Pseudomonadati; phylum Pseudomonadota; class Alphaproteobacteria; order Hyphomicrobiales; family Nitrobacteraceae; genus Bradyrhizobium; species Bradyrhizobium sp. U531. The sequence goes on along the minus strand of NZ_JASVEN010000014.1, from coordinate 12,537 downwards.
AGCCCAAGGTAGAGATGGAGACCGGCCAGATCACCGGCGTCGAGGCGCTGCTGCGCTGGACCCATCCCGATCTCGGCAACATCTCGCCGGCGCAGTTCATTCCGCTCGCGGAGGAAACCGGGCTGATCGTGCCGATCGGCCGCTGGGTCCTCAATGAAGCCTGCGCGCAGGCCATGGCCTGGCAGCGTCGCGGCCTGTTGCCGGTGTCGATGGCCGTCAATTTGTCGCCGCGGCAGTTCGCCGACGAGCATCTGCTGCAAGACGTCGACGAGGCGCTGGCGGCCAGCGGCTTGTCGCCGGTGCTGCTCCAGCTCGAAGTCACCGAGAGCATGATGATGCGCAACGTCGGTCGCGCGCTCAAGGTGCTCGATGCCATCCAGAGCCGCGGCATCCGTCTTGCCATCGACGATTTCGGCACAGGCTATTCGTCGATGTCGCTGATGAAGCACTTCCCGATCGACACCATCAAGATCGACCGCTCCTTCGTGCGCGACCTTCCGCAGGATTCCGAAGACCAGGCGATCGCCCAGGCGATCATCAGCATGGGCAAGGCGCTCGGCATGACCGTCGTTGCCGAGGGCGTCGAGAATGCCGAGCAGGAGGCCTTCCTGCGCGCCAATGGCTGCGACGAGATGCAGGGCTTCCTCATCGCCAAGCCATTGCCGGCGCGGCAGATGGCCGATCTGCTGCGGCCGATGGTGCTGCCAATCGCCCCGCCGCTCCAGCCGGAGCCGGATGCCGCCGCCACGGAAGCCGCGTCGTCACGATTGAAGCGCGCCGTCGTCTAACGGCCGCGCCTCGGCACAATCCAAATGGTGGCGTCGATGGTCTAGCGCGACTTGAGCGGATGCGCCTTCTGGTGCCAGGCCCAGGCGGTGCGGATCACGCTCGCCAGGTCGGAATGGCGCGGCACGAAGTTCAAGACCTTTTTCGCAGCAGACGGATCCGCAACCAGATAGGTGGGGTCGCCGGCGCGGCGCGGCTTGACGGTGTGCGGCACCTCGCGCCCGGTCTCCTGCTTGATCGCGTCGAGGATATCGCGCACGGAGAAGCCGGCGCCGGTGCCGAGATTGAAGCTGCCGCCGGCATGACCGCCTTCCAGAAGCTTCAGGGCGGCGAGATGCGCGGCCGCAAGGTCGGTGACGTGGATATAGTCGCGGATCGCGGTTCCGTCGGGCGTGTCGTAGTCGTCGCCGAACACGGCGAAGTCGACATGACCCTGCAGCGCCATCATGGCGCGGGGAATGAGGTGAGTTTCATTGTCGCGCAGTTCGCCGATGCCGCCTGAGGGATCGGCGCCGCTGGCGTTGAAATAGCGCAGGCAGAACGCGCCGAAGCCGTAGGCCGAGCGGTAATCGGCGAGCATCCGCTCGATCATCCATTTCGACGCGCCATAGGGATTGATCGGCGCGCAGGGAAAGTCTTCCGGCAGCTCCTTGGAATCGGCATTGCCGTAGACGGCGCCGGTCGAGGAGAACACGATGCGATGGCAGCCCGCGTTGCGCATCGCCTGCAGCAGCGACAGCGTTCCCTGCACATTGTTGATGTAATATTTCTGCGGATCGGTCATGGACTCGCCGACCAGGCTCGCCGCCGCGAAGTGCATCACTGCTGTGACCTTGTGGTCGGCGAAGGCGCGCGCCAGCGCCGCGCCGTCGAGCAGGTCGCCCGTGACCAGGGGACCTGCGACGAAGCTGCGATGGCCTGTCGAGAGATTGTCATAAACGACGGGCTGATAGCCGGCGGCGGTCAATGCGCGGCAGGCATGCGAGCCAATGTAGCCCGCGCCTCCTGTGACGAGGACAGTCGGTCGATCGGTCATGTCGTCTTGTGCTCTTCTCTTAGCGGAGGGGTCGGTTGCGGCTGAAGAGAAGATAGAGCGCGCGGGGGTTGGTGGTCAAATAGCGCCAGAACAGGCGGCGCGGCTCGAGCAGCGTGCGCCAGACCCATTCGAGCCCGATCTTCTGCATCCATTGCGGCGCGCGGGAACGGCTGCCTGACAAGAAGTTGAACAGCCCTCCTGATGTCTTGATAACGCCAACATTGGTGAGGTGCGGCGTGAATTCCTTCACGAATGCCTGCTCGTTGGGCACGCCGAGCGCGACCCACAGATAGTCAGGCGCAAGCGCGTTGATCTCCTCGACCTTCGCGCGCAATGCATCGCCCTTGAGATAGCCGTGGCTGTACCCGACGATCTTGAGGTCGGGATACAGCTTCTGGACGTTCTCGACGGCCGCGACGTTCTCGTCCTCGCTGGCGCCCAACATGTAGAAGGTGCGGCCGACCGCTTCCGCCTTGCGCGCGACGACGTGGAACAAATCGGTGGTGGCGACGCGCTCGGGCAGCGGGAACCAGGATTGCAGTTTCGAGGCCGCCACCAGCGGCTGGCCGTCGGCATTGATCAAGTCGGCGGCGCGGAACAGGCGCTCGGTCTGCGGCTCGGTCGAGCAGCGCGCCAGCACCTCGCCATTGGCCGAGGTTAGGTACAGCGGACGGCCGATACGATGACTGGGGTCGGTCGCCTCGATCATGAAATCGGCGGTGGCCTCCAGGTCGATCGCGGCCATGCGAAGCCCGCCCACGGTGATCCGCGGCACGTCGGCAGTCGCGGCCCGTCCATCGATGTTGACGCGGCGCTCAAGCATATTGTCTGCCTCGCTGACGCGTTTCGATTGCGGGGGTGAGCTCGTCGAGCACGACGCCGACGAGCTTGCGCTCGGCACGGCCAAGGCCGGCCAGGATTTCTTCCAGACTGTCATTGATGTCGAGGCTGGTCGGCAGCACTGCCACCAGCGCGTCGGTGTCGTCGAGCAGCTTGCGGCTGCCGGCAACAAGCGGCATCGCGGGGCCGTCGAGGATCACGAGGTCATAGCCACCCGCGGCGCGCGCCTGGGCGATCGCCTTGCGGATCGCCTCGGCGGCCTTGCCGGCGTCGCTTTCGCCGGCGGGCAGTACCGAAATGCCGTTGACCGTCTTGATCTCGCGCGCGGCCTTGCTGCCGATCGAGAGCCAGCCGAGCTTGCTCGGCTCGCTCTTGCCGACGCGGCCGACCTTGTTCGACAGCGCGTGGGCCTGATGATCGGCATCGATCATCAGCACGCGGGCGCCATCACGGGCGGCCGCGAGTGCGAAATTCAATGCGCTCACGCTGCGTCCGGTGGTCTCGCCGGCGCCGACGAGCGCAATGACGGGCATCGCCTTGCCGCCAGCACGCCGGGCCACGGCAGCGCGCATGTCGCGCCAGGCGTTGAGCAGCTTGGTCAGGGGAAAGCCGGGCCGCAATGTCGGCCAGCCCAGCCGTGTCAGGTCGACGCCGCCGCCGGTCGAAAGAATGGCGCCGAGCGTGTGGATGACGTCGGCCTCCTGGAGCCGTGCGATCAGCGGTCTTTCGATCAGGGGCTGTTCGACCATCGCGGGCTGCAGCGATGGCGCGGCGAGTTCGGGCAGGGCCTGCGCCGTTTCCGGAGCCAACGAAACCTGCTGCGGCCGCGCCGCTTCCGCAGCCGGCAAAATTTCGGGCGCGCGCGCTTTCTCCGTCACCGGCTTGCGCTCACGGCGGGCGGGTGCGGGCGCGGCTGCGCCGGCGAACAGGAGGTCAGCCGCGACGAACCAGGCTGCCGCCGCCAGAGCGCCGAAGATGAAGCCGATCATGGCGAACAGGCTCATCGCCGGCGGGAACGAGCGCCGCTGCGGGACGGTCGCCTCGCCGATCACGCGGGCCGCTGAGGTGTTCAGGCTCTCCTGCTCCTCGGTCTCGCGGGAGCGCTTGAGGAAGGATTGATAGACGTCGCGGCTGGCGTCGGCCTCGCGCTCGAGCTCGCGCAGGCGAACGGCGGCCTGGCTGAGCTGGACGCTTTGCCGCTTCTGCGCTTCCAGCGCCCGGTTGAGCGAGGCTTCGAAGTCGCGGGCGCGCGTCAGATCGTTCTTGGCGGACTGGGCGAAGCGGTCGATCTCTTCGCTGATGGTGCGCTTGAGATCCTCGACCTGCTTCTCGGTCTGGCGCAGCGCCGGGTGGCGGGGCCCGAGCTCGCCGGCCTGCTCAGCATATTTCTTGCGCGCATCGGCATATTGCGCGCGCAGATTCGCGATCGTCGGCGATTGCAGCGCTTCCGGGATCGCGCCGGCATCGGCCGCCGTCCGGCGGCTTCCCTCGATCTGGTCGAGCCGCGCCTGTGCATCCATGGTCGCCGCGCGGGCCGCGGAAAGCCGCTGGTTGCTGGCGGAGAGCTGCTGGTCGCTGATCAGCGCATCCTGGGTGCCGACGAAATTGTTCTGGGCCTTGTAGGTGGCAAGCGCGGTCTCGGCGTTGCGCAGCCGCTCGCGCAGCTCCTTCAGGCGGCTGGACAGATCGTTGGTGGCGCGCCGCACGGCCGAAGCCTGCGAGTTGCGGGACTCGCTAAGATAGGCACTGGTCAGCGTGTTGGCGAGCATCGCCGCTTTCGCCGGATCGGTCGACCAAACCTCGATGTCGACGATGAAGCTCTTCTCGGTCTTGCGGACGGTGATGTGCCGGTTCAGCGCGTCGAGCGCCGCAAGTTGAACTTCCTTCTTCTCCGCGGCGGAGGGCGCGGGAGGTTGAAGGCCGATCAGGCCGAGCAGCGACGACATCAGGCTCCGGCCGTCAGAACCGCCGCCGAATTCCGGATCCTTGTCGAGGCCGGCCTGCTCGATCACCTTGAGCAGCACGCTGTTGGAGGTGATCAGGCGCGCCTGGCTCTCCACCACCATGGACATGCCGGAGACGTCCTGCGCGCGCGGCGTGAGCTCGCGGTCGACAAGCTGAAGCTCGCGCGGATCGACATAGAGCTGGGCGGTGGCGGTGTAGCGGGGCGTCAGGCTCTTGCCGATGGTGACGGCGAGCGTCGCGCCGAGGAGAGCGGCAGCGGCAATCGCGATCTTGCGCCGCCAGAGCAGGTTGGCGAGCTCCAGCACGTTGAAGCCGGCCTGCGATCGCTGTTGCGGGGACTCGGGCTTCGCCCGATCTATCGGCTGGTTATAGTCAAGCATGGTCCCCAGCTTTCATTCCAAATGCCGCAGGCTGAGGGGTTACTCTTCGCTCTACGCCTTGCACCCGGGATATAGGTGCCCAATCAACGCAACAGGGAAAATTAACCATACTCACTGGGGGACTATTCACCGAAATGGCAAACAAAGCGTTTAAGCGCTTCTCCGCAAGCGGTGCATCCGCATGACCTCGATGCCACGGCTTCCCGAACATTAACGGTTCGTTACCGCGCGCGGCGCGGCTGCGAGGCTCCATTCGTTCCGTGATGGGCCGCGCGTGCGCCATGATGGTCAGATCTTCCGCAGGATGACGTGATAGTCGCCGCGGCGGACGTCGGTCCCGCGCGAAAGCATGGTGTTCAGCAAGGTGGCGCCGGCATCCACGAGGGCTGCGAACAGCGGCTTGCGCCGGCGCATCTCGGGATAGCGCGGACTCTCGACCTCGCGGCGGTAGATCATCTCGAGGCCGTTGGCAGCGGCGAATGCCTCGAGCCGGGGCAGCGTCACCAGCGGATGAAAGAAGGTAGGGAAGGGCGGCTCGCCGGGAAGGCCGGCGTCCTTGATGCCGCGGATGTGCCGGTAGAACCAGACGTGAAACCAGTGCGGCGAATATTTGGTGACGACGCCGGACAGCGAACGGGGATTGGGAGCGCCGATCAGGATCATGCCGCCGCGCTTGAGCGCATCGCGGAAATTCAGCAGCGCGGCGTCGACATGGGGCAGATGCTCGATCACGTTGTAGCAGATCACGAGGTCGAAGGTCTCGCGGGCGAAACGATAGGCTTGCACGTCGCCGAGGATGGCCTCGTCCGCGTAGGTGTTGTTGCGCACCTGGTCCTCGTCGATATCGACGACGGTGACCTTGCTGCGGCTAAGCAATTCCGGCGGCAGCACGCTGCACGAGCCCCCACCGGCTTCGTAGATGGCGAGCTGGTCGTTCGGCAGTTCGCTGCGCAGGACGTCGTGAACGGCGAGCAGGCTGTCGCGCGCTTCGCCGGGCACGAGATCGTGCAGCGCCTGGACGGGGCCTGCGGGAATCCGGATCGCCGTGGCTGTTACGAAATCGATCGTTGCTGGCTTGTTCATATTTTCTGACCGCGCTTGTTCTAATCAAATTTACAGGAAAATACTCGCCTGCCCGAAGAGCAAATCCAATGCCGCACGGCATCACCGGTGGCAGTGCTTACGGCCCGGTTAATGCGCATGTGCATTAACTACGGCATTGTTCATGTTGGATTGTCGTCGCCGCGTGGACCGCGAATTGCAGTACCACGTGCGCATGGTTTCGCGGCAGAAACACATCAAAGCGGTTAAACGCACGATGCTTGTGTCGGGATGGCCGACGGATCGGCGAGAGGCGCAGGCAACCGCGCTTCGGCGGGGCGTGCATTTTTGGGACGCATCTGTCCCGCGGCGATGTACTGTTGCGGGACGTTTGATCGAAGCAGGGCTTTTTCAACATATGTCGGACATCTAGAACGTCATGACACTGATCCCGACAGAGCTGTCCGCCACGCGCATCTCGGATGGACTGCGCGATCCCAACCGGGAGATCGCGGCCAGCTCCCGCGTCATCGACCTGTCGGTCGGCATCGTCGTCTGCATTCCCTGCTTCCGTCGTCCGCAGCACCTGCGGCTGACGCTGGACTCGCTGGCGAACCAGCGCACCCCACGCTCCTTTGCCGTCGTCATGGTCGAGAACGATGCCGTGCAGCGCGAGAGCGCGCCGGTCGCCGCGGAATTCCTGGCCGAGGGCAGGCTGCAGGGCGTCTGCCTGGTCGAGAAGCGGCAGGGCAATTGCCAGGCAATCAACGCTGCGTTCGAGACGGCGCAGGCGCTGTTCCCCGCGGCCACCCGCTTCCTGATGATCGACGACGACGAGATCGCCTCACCCGACTGGCTCGAGCTGATGGTCCGCACCGCCGAGGCGACCGGTGCCGACGTGGTCGGGGGGCCGGTGCTGCCCGTGTTCGAGGACGACAGCAAGCCGTGGCTGTCGCGTCATCCCGCCTTTTGTCCCGCCTACGATTATTCCGGCGCGGTGCCGCTGATCTACGGATGCGGCAACTGCCTGATCACGCGCGCGGCCTTCGAGCGGTTCGATCGTCCCGCGTTCGACCTCCGCTTCAATTTTCTCGGCGGCGGCGATTGCGACTTCTTCGTGCGGTGCCGTGACGCCGGCATGACATTCCATTGGACGGCGGAAGCGGTTATCACCGAGACCGTGCCGCAGAGCCGCACCAGTCCCGGCTGGATCGCAAAGCGCGGCCTGCGCATCGGCGCGATCAATTATCGTGTGCAAGTCAAGGCCGCCCAAGGCTTGGGCGGGCGCGCGTGGGTGTTCGCGCAGATGCTGGGGCGGCTGCCGTTGTCGTTGGTCCGCTCCGCGCGCCTGCTGACGACGTCGAAACCCGTCGTCGCCATGCACCCGGCGCTGGTGGCGCTCGGCTCCATGCTCGCAGCGTTCGGCTTCGCGCCGAAGCCCTACGAGGCCTCGAAGATCGTGTCGTGACGGCTAGATGCCGAACCGGGCGAGCGCGACCCTGAGCGTGGCGCGGGGCAGCGATCTGAGCGATCGCTGGCCGATCATCGCGAGGTAGGCGAAGGCGTCGCGATACCTGCCGAAGCGCACGGCCTGCATCGCCGAGTAGGTGACGAGATGGATCTCGGCGGCAAGGCGCAGCCCGGCCGTCATGCGCTCTGGCAATCTCGCCAGGATCAGTCCGTCGTCGAACACCCGCGCGATGGCCGGGAAAAAGTCCTTCGGCGTGCGGACGGCAGCGTTCATGGTGTTGGCGGTGTGCAGACGATAATCGAGCAGCAGCTTCGGCGCGAACTCGAATTCGCCGATCGCCGCCAGGCGGCACCAGCAATGCCAGTCCTCGCAATACCGCAAGGACGTGTCGAAGCCGCCGATGGCCCGGAAAGCTTCCGCGCGCGCCAGCGCGATGCCGCCATTGACGATGAAATTGCCGGCGGCAAGCCGTGTCAGCACGTCGCCGGATGGCTTGCGGCGTCCCTTCAACAGGCCGCGGCGGCCGATCTGGCGCCCTTCGCTGTCGATCGTGTTGTAATCGCCATAGACGAGAACCGCGCGCGGCGCGCCGCGTGCGGCCGTCAGCAGCGCGGCCACGGCGCCGAAACGCAGGCGGTCGTCGGCGTCGAGGAACAGCAGCCACTCGCCGCTGGCATATCGCGCGCCGAGATTGCGCGCCGCCGACACGCCGGCGGCATCATTTGTCATCAGGCGCAGGCGGGGATCGCGAATGGCGCGGACGATCGCGGTGGTGTCGTCGGTGGAACCGTCGTCCACCACGATCACTTCGCCGACCTCGCTCTGCGCGAGCGCGCTCGCGAGGGTCTCGCCGATATAGGCAGCGACGTTTTTGGCGGGAATGACGACGGACACGAGCGGAACCGAGGTCGCCGGCAGCGGCAGACGTGCCGCCGGCCCCACGCGGGAGGCGGCCGGCAATTCGAGAACGTCTTCTGCGGTGATCACGCTACGCTCGTCTTTAATGAACTGTTAACCAGGCTGCATCCGCCGCGCTGAAAACGCGGGTGATCGCAACCTCGATTGCGCGCGGGATGATACTCGCATCGCACGCGAATGCTTGCCGGGAAGGCGATTGCGGCGGCGGTTTCGTAGAATAGCGTTAAGCCACTGGCATTAAGCCTGTGGCAAATTTCGAAGAGAGCGACAGCCCGTCCCGTGCGAGAATGCGCATCCGGTTGCCGCGGATGGATCCAGTGCCCGCAAAGACGTTCGAACACGACCCCGATGCGATGATCCTCAACCTCTTCTACGAGGACAAGGACGATCGCTGGTTTCCAGGCGATCGCCATCTGCGGCGCATGGCGCGCCGTCTGCTGCTCGGCGAGCCACGCATGAGCGGACAGCTTCGCGTATTCCTCAATCTCTGCGCCGGGCTCGACCGGCTCGGCATTCGCTACCGCGTCAACGATTACGGCTACATCGCGCAGCATCCCGACGAGCTCGCCTGCATCATCGGCCGCACTTTCCTGCTCGACAAATTCGCGTGGAAGAACCCGATCCTGCTCGGCGTCGCCGCTCACAATCATCCGCTCGACGACCCCGATCTCTTCAAGCGCCTGCCGGTGAAGAAGGTCGTGGTGCCCGGCCCTTGGTATGTCGACATGTACCGGCCGCACTGGCCCGACACCGAGGCCTGGCCGATCGGTATCGACACCGATCTCTGGGCGCCGACGCGCGCCGATCGGAAGAGCGTCGACGTGCTGATCTACGACAAGGTCCATTGGGACCGCGAACGCTTCGCGCCGGACTTGATCGAGCCCGTCCGCGCCCGGCTGATCAGGGAGGGCCGTTCGTTCACTGAGCTGCGCTATGGCAGCTACAAGGAAGAGGATTTCCAGGCCGCGCTGGCGGCCTCGCGCGCGATGATCTTCCTGTGCCAGAACGAGAGTCAGGGCATCGCCTATCAGCAGGCCCTGTCGTGTGGCGTGCCCGTTTTCGCCTGGGATCCTGGCGGGCCGTGGCGGGACCCTGACTACTATCCGCACCGCGTGCAGTTCGCGCCGGTGTCCTCGGTGCCGTATTGGGATGATCGCTGCGGCGCCAAGTTCGCCGACATCGCGGAATTCGAGGCGGGCTGGGACGATTTCTGGGCCGGGTGCGCCGCGAGCGCGTTCGATCCGCGCGGCTATATCCTGGACAACCTCACGCTCGAGCAACGAGCGCTGCAATATTATGAGATCGCGCGAAGCATCATGCGGCCGGCAGCGCAGGCGGCCGTCAAGTCCGATGACGAGCGCTCTACGGCGGTGAGCCAGGATCTGGAGCTTCACCGGCCTCAGCAAGTGTCTTGAGCGGTGGATCGCAGCATGAGCCGAAGCGTCGCCGACATGACTGACCTCGAGGCCCGATCGTTGGGCCATGCCTTACGCGACAGCCTGGCGAAGCTCGACGCCGTGCAGGCTGCGCGTTGTCTGGTCGCGGTCGTTTCGCTGCTGCTGGTGATGGTGACGCTCGATCCGTTTCCCGACCTGCGCAATACCGATGTCACTACCGTTGTCGGCGGACGAATGGCGCTGGACTATGTGTCCTGGGGCCTCCTGGCCGTGGTTGCGGTGCTGTTCGTCGCGGCCACGGATGCACCTGCGCTGAAGACCCTGGTAACGCCGCTCCACCTCTGTCTGGTGGCGTGGCTGGTGATCAACGTCGTCCTCTCCGAGAACCGCGGCGTTTCGATTCAGCGCTTCGCGCTCGCCGCCAGCGTGACCTCGCTCGCCGTGCTGCTGCCATTGCTGCCGCCGTCGCAGCGCAGCTTCAACCAGTGCCTCGGCGCCGCCGCGCTGGTGCTGCTCACGCTATGCTTTCTTGGCGTCTTCCTCGCGCCGCACTATTCGATCCACACCGCGCTCGATGTCACCGAGCCGCAGCTCGCCGGCGACTGGCGCGGCAGTTTCGGCCACAAGAACATCGCCTCGCCCGTGATGACCATCCTGGTCTATGTCGGCATCTATCTCTGCGCCGCCGGCTCTTTCGTGATGGGGCCCGCGATCGCAGCGCTGGCCGGCGTCTTCCTGATCTTCACGGGCGGCAAGACGTCGACGGTGCTGTGCCTTGCGATCTACGCGCTGGCCTCGCTGGTCTATGTCACACCGAGCTTGTGGCTGAAGCGGGTCATCTGCTTCGTGCCGCTGATCATCATGAACCTGCTGACAGTCGGCAGTGTGTTGAGCCCGGCGTTCGGAGCCATGACGCGGCTGCTCCCGCTCGATCCTACCTTCACGGGCCGTTCCGACATCTGGGAGTTCGCGCTTGCGGCCGTCGCCGAGAAGCCGATTATCGGTCACGGCTATGCGGCCTTCTGGGATGACGTCACGGCGCGGCAGACCGCGCAGGGCGCCGAATGGGCGACGTCGGCGGCACACAGCCACAACAGCTATCTCGATCTCGCGGTCACCATCGGCCTGCCCGGCCTCCTGCTCGTGATCCTCGTCTTCGTGCTCGCCCCGCTCGGCAATTTCCAGTCGGCCCGGACCCATAACCGCAGTGGCGCGCTGGCAAAGCTGTTCCTGACCGTATGGTTGTTCGGCCTCTATTATGGAGCGACCGAGACCTTCATGCTCGAACGACAGAATCCGATTTGGTTCATGTTCGCTCTGGCCGTCGCCGGCCTGCACTTCCTGGCAAGGTTCCAATGCGTCGCGCAGACGGAACCGAAGCCATGAGCGCGTTCGGGGCTGTCCGCCGTCGCAATGGCTTAACGATAAGCCGGTCTGCGACAAAACATGATCTATCCCGAAACATTCAGTAATCGTATGCCCCGCCGATGACGTTTCTCAGCGTCGAGCAATTGGAAGGTGTTGTGTCCGATACCTCGGACATCGCGATCGATTTCGTGCGCGACTGGCGCGAGGCCACCTCGCGCCTGAACGCGGGGCATCGCACCGCCTTCCAGCATGGTTACTGGCTCGACGCCTGGTATCAGGCGTTCGATGACGTCGCGCCGTTGATTGCGCTGATCTCCGATGCCGCCACCGGCAGGGACATCGCGATGGTGCCGATGATCAGCCATGTCAGGCGCGGCATCCGCATCGTCGAGTTTGCCGATCTCGGCGTCTCCGACAACAATGCGCCGATCCTGGCGCAGGATGCCGCGGTAGACGCCGAAGCGGCGGATGCGATCAGCGCAGCGCTGGTCGCGGCGCTGCGCGCCTTGCCGGACCGCTTCGATCTGCTCCGATGGCGGAAGATGCCGGCCCAGGTCGGCGGCAAACCGAATCCGCTGGTCTCGCTCGGCCGGATCGGATCCTCCTCGCTCAACGGCAATCTCGTGCTGATGGGCGACGACTATGCGGACTATCAGGCCTCGATCAAGCGCATGCAGATGCCGCGCTGCTGGCGTGTCTTCAGCCGGCATGAAGGCGCGCGCTTCGAGGTCGCAACGGACGTCGTGCGGGCGCGCGATCTGCTGGACGTGATGGACGTGCAGCAACAAGCGCGCATGCATCAGCTCGGCTCGCGGTTCGTCCTCAACGACGACGCGCATGCCCGGTTCTACCGCGAGGTGGCGCGCCAGGGCGTCGCCGAGGGCTATGCCGTCGTGTCAGCGCTCGTCTGCGACGAGGGCGTCATCGCCACGACGCTCGGCGTCAGATACGGCGCGACTTACTATCTCTTGCGCATCAGCCACGCCGGAAATGGGTGGTCGAGCTGCTCGCCGGGACTGCTCGTTACCGAGCGGACGATGGCGGCACTGCATGCCGAGGGCGTGCGCCGTTTCGACCTCAGCATCGGCAATCAGGATTACAAGCGGCGCTTCGGCGCCGAGCGGGTGCCGCTGACCGATGTCAGCGTCGCGCTGACCTGGCGTGGTGTGCCCTACGCCTGGCGCGATCACGCCGCGCAGGGCCTGCGCCGCTATCCCGCGGCCGCCGCTCTCGCGGCGCGCGCCTTGGGCAAGGGAATCCGTTGAAGCGGCCATACCGAAACGGTCTACCCCCACCTAAAAGTACAAAACGACAAACAAAAAAAACACCCAACAA
>NZ_JASVEN010000013.1:0-212494 GCF_051710265.1 Bradyrhizobium sp. U531 | reverse complement strand
TACCCCCCGGCCGCCGCTCTCGCGGCGCCCGACGTGGGCATGGTATTCCTTTGTAGCGGAAGTCCCGTCCGGGATGGCCGCGACGTATCGGTCCTATCGTTCAGCCATGAAGCTCAGCCAAGAAGCTCAGCCATGAAGCTTCTTGGCGGTCTCCGCGATCTGGCGGCCCTGATAGCGCGCACCCGCAAGCTCGTTGGCGCTGGGCTGACGGCTGCCGTCGCCGCCGGTGATCGTGGTCGCGCCATAGGGCGCGCCGCCGGTGACCTCGTCGAGCTTCATCTGGCCGGCGAAGCCATAGTTCAGGCCGACGATCACCATGCCGAAATGCAGGAGGTTGGTGATAACAGAGAACAGCGTCGTCTCCTGACCGCCATGCTGGGTCGCGGTGGCCGTGAAGGCGCCGCCGACCTTGCCGTGCAGCGCGCCCTTGGCCCAGAGCCCGCCGGCCTGGTCCAGGAAGTTCGCCATCTGCGAGGCCATGCGGCCGAAGCGGGTACCGGTGCCGACGATGATCGCATCGTAATTGGCGAGATCCTCGACCTTGGCGATCGGGGCGGCTTGGTCGACCTTGTAATAGGAGGCCTTGGCGACTTCGGCCGGCACCAGCTCGGGCACCCGCTTGATGTCGACGGTGGCGCCGGCCTCGCGCGCGCCCTCGGCGACGGCATTCGCCATCGCTTCGATGTGGCCATAGGCGGAATAATACAGGACGAGAACTTTGGTCATGGTGGTCTCCGTTGTGGGTAGTTGATGTTCTTTCTCTCCGTCGTTCCGGGGCGATGCGAAGCATCGAACCCGGAACCTCGAGATTCCGGGTCTGGCGCTTCGCGCCATCCCGGAATGACGGCAGAGGATGTCGCTACGCCGCGTCGACGAGCACGATCTCGCTGTCTTCGAGCGCCGTGATCTTCAGGTTCTCCTCGTTGCGGATCGCAGCGCCGTCGCGGGCATTGACGCGCACGCCGTTGATCTCGACCGCGCCGGCCGCGGGCACGAGGTAAAGATGCCGCGACTTCTGCGGCGCATACTCCGCGCTCTCGCCGGCCCTCAGCGTCGTCGCGAGCACCCGCGCATCGGCGCGGATCGGCAGCGCGTCAGCGTCGCCCGCGATACCGCTCGCGATGGTGACCAGCTTGCCGGAGCGATCCGCCCTGGGGAACGGCTTCGAGCCCCAGGTCGGCTGTCCGCCACGCGCCGTCGGCTCGATCCAGATCTGGAAGATCCGCGTCTTCGTCGGCTCGAGATTGTATTCGGAGTGACGGATGCCGCTGCCGGCGCTCATCACCTGCACGTCGCCCGCTTCAGTGCGGCCCTCGTTGCCGAGGCTGTCCTGATGGGTGATCGCGCCCTCGCGGACATAGGTGATGATCTCCATGTTGGCGTGGGGATGAGCGGGAAAGCCGGTGTTCGGCGCAATCTCGTCGTCGTTCCACACCCGCAAGGCGCCATGACCCATATTGTTGGGATCGTAATGGCTGGCGAAGGAGAAATGATGCTTGGCCTTGAGCCAGCCGTGGTCGGCGCCGCCGAGCTTGTCGAAAGGTCTGAGTTCGATCATCGCAGTGTTTCCTGATTGGAGGGGAGGGGGTTTGGCGTTACGCACCAAACCCGCCGTCGACATTGAGCACCGTGCCGGTGACGAAGGAGGCTTGCGGGCTGGCGAGGAAGACGATTCCGGCGGCGACTTCCTCGGGGCGGCCGAAGCGTTGCAGCGCGTGCTGCTTGCGCTGGGTCTCGGCAAACTCGCCGCCGTCCTTCGGGTTCATGTCGGTGTCGATCGAGCCGGGCTGCACCACGTTCACGGTGATGCCGCGCGGGCCGAGGTCGCGGGCCGCGCCCTTGGTGTAGCCTACCACTGCGGCCTTGCTGGCGACGTAGTCGGCAAGGCCGGGGAACGAGGCGCGGTCGGCCAGCATCGAGCCGACGGTGACGATGCGGCCGCCTTCACCCATCAATTGCGAGGCGGCGCGGATCGCCGCGATCACGCCATGCACGTTGATCTGATCCTGGCGCGCCAGCGCATCCGCGTCGGCATTGGCATCGTCGATCGCACCGCCATTGGCGACACCGGCATTGTTGACGAGGATGTCGAGATGGCCGAATTCCCTGGCGACGTCGTTGACGAGCTGCGTCACGTCCTTGGCCGAGGCCTGGTCCGCCCGGAAGGCGCGGGCCTTGACGCCCCTGGCCTTGAGGTCGGCGACGACAGCTTCGGCCTTTTCCGGCGAAGCGACATAGCTGATGGCGACGTCCGCGCCTTCATCGGCGAGAGCGCGGGCGCTTGCCGCGCCGATGCCGCGCGAGCCGCCGGTCACGAGGGCAACCTTGCCTGAGAGCTTCCTGGTCATTGGATTTCTCCATTGCTGAATTTCTGATGACCCTTGGATAAGCCTCCGCCTGTGGTATAGAAATAGAAACTGTTGAAACGCATTGTTTCCTGAAATTAACTCAGGCGGGATCGACCCATGGCCAAACTCCCCGATTTCGAGGCGCTCGCGATCTTCGCAAAAGTCGTGGAATTACGGTCGTTTGCGGGGGCCGCGAGCGAGCTGGCGACGTCCAAGGCGACGGTCTCCAAGGCGGTCACGCGCCTCGAGGAGCGGCTCGGCGCACGGCTGTTCAACCGCACCTCGCGCCGGCTCGCGTTGACCGATGCCGGCCACAAGCTCGCCGACCGCGCCACGCGCCTGCTCGCTGACGGCGAGGCGGCGGAGAACGAGGCGCTGGCGCAATCGGTGGCGCCGCGCGGCCTGGTGCGGCTCGCCGTGCCGATGTCGTTCGGCATCAAGGCCGTCGCGCCGCTGCTGCCGGAGTTCTTCGAAACCTACCCGGAGGTGTCGGTCGATCTGCATTTGAGCGATGCGACGGTCGACCTGATCGGCGAGGGTTTCGACATGGCCGTGCGCATCGCGCGGCTGCCGGACTCCTCGCTGATCGCGCGACGCCTGTTCACCATGCCGCGCTTCACCGTGGCCGCGCCGTCATACCTGAAGAAGCACGGTCGCCCGACGCATCCGATGCATCTCGCCGAGCACAAATGCTTCGCTTACGCCTACATGTCGACGCCGAACATCTGGCACTACACCAACTCGGCCGGCGAGCAGGCCAGCGTACGTCCGGGTGGGCCGCTTCGCGTCAACAACGGTGAAGCCGTGATGCCCTCGCTGATCGCAGGGCTCGGCATCGCCGAATTGCCCGAATTCATCGTCGGCGAGGCCATCTCCTCCGGTGCCGTCGAAGTCATCCTGAAGGACTGGAAGCAGGCCGAAGGCGCCGTGCACCTGATCACGCCGCCCGGCGGCCCGCGCCCCGCCCGCGTCGAAGCGCTCGGCGACTTCCTCGCAGCCAAGCTTCCCGGCACCTGCAAGCGGCGGCCACGCGCGAAAGCCAAGGCGTCGTAGGGAAGCGAACGGCCTCGACGCTTCCCGTCATTGCGAGCGCAGCGAAGCAATCCAGAGTGTCTCCGCGTGGAGATTCTGGATTGCTTCGTCGCAACGGCTCCTCGCAATGGCGGTGTTGAATCTACCCCACTTTCACGCCGTCGATGGCAACGATGCGCAGGGTCGGCTTCAGCGTGCCCTCCAGCCGCGTCTTCAATTCGTGAACGCGAGGGTCGTTCGAACGCTTGGCGCAAGCTGCGTATTGACGGACGGATTGCGCCAAAGCGCGCCGCGCTTCCGGTGTCCGCGTCAATTCGGGCTTCGAAAGCCGCAACACGATCGCCGCGAGATTCACCAGCATCTCGTCCAGCGCGACGTCGATGGTCGCCAGATTCCGCATCACTCGCTCTCCTCGGGAGGGCAACAGCGGGTCCCGACATGCGTTCCTGGTCGAGCCGGACATGGCTAACGCTTCGTAAACGTCTTGTTCTTGCCGCCTGGCGCGCTAGGCTGGCCGAACAAAAGAAAATCAGGGGGAGGGCACCATCATCTAGGCGCCGTCGCGTTGCGGTCATAAACTTTGCTGTCTCTATCCGCGCCGCGTTTTGTTTCCTGCTTCGTGTTTCTCAACAACCCGATCGACCGCATACATGATGCTTCGCCTTGTTTGCCTCGTCCTGTTCGCACTGTGCCTGGCCGGTCCCGCGCAGGCGCAAACCACCCAGCCGGCGACGGTTGCCAAGCCGGCAAAGAACGCGCCTTCCAAGCCGGCACCTGCTTCGCGGTCCACGCCGCAAGCTGCAGGACCGTGCGTCGGCGTGATATCGCTGCTGGGCGATCGCTTCATCGTGAAGAAGGTCGGCGTGACCGTGTTCGGCAACGAGAACAAGGAGGTTCCGGTCGACGGTTTCGGGCTCGATGACCTCGTTGTCGAGCGCGTGAGGGCCGCGGTCGGCTCCGGTTTTGTGGTCCGCAGGATCGCCGCCGATAAATCCGCATTCAGTTCCTACGATCCCGGGCTTGGCATGTTCGTTCGCGGCGACAAGGCCGGCGCCATCGTCCGACAAGTTGCCGGTCAGGCCGGATGCAAACGCTATGTCGTCGTGATCAAGGGAATACGCCAGGGTGGATTCTTCGGCATCGGTGTCATGAAGGGCAGCCCGTTGTACAACATGGCCGACATCTACGCGGTCATACGGATCTACGTTCATGACGGGCAAAGCTTCGATATTCTGAAGAGCGGCGAAGGCTCGATCAGCGGAAGCAACTTTATGACCGGGCCGCCGACGCTGCGCATCGATTGGGCGCAGTGGCCAGAACCGCCGGAAGCCGCCAACAATCCAGTGATGCGCGCGTCGACGCGGCAATTGCTCGGCAACGTCCTCGACAAGAGCCTGCCTGCCCTGTTGCAGTCGCAGTAGTTGAGGAGATCCGGCCAACCGGTCGACCCCCCTCCAGGCCCCCTCCGGGGAGGGTGCCAAGCGCGCGGCTATCGCAACACAATCCATTTCGGTTAGGCTGCCTCCCAACAACGAAAACAATCGGGGAGGTACCACCAATGAACCGCCGCGAACTCCTGAAGGCCGCTGCCGTGCTGCCGCTGGCACAGGCAGCTTGCTCTCAATCGAGCTTTGCCCAAGCTCCTTACCCCTCGCGCAACATCACCATGATCGTGCCGTTTCCGGCCGGCGGTCAGGCCGATCTCGCCGCGCGCCCCGTCGCGATGGCGCTGGAGCGCATCCTCGGCAAGCCCGTCATCGTCGACAACCGCGCCGGCGGCGGCGGTGGTTCGGTCGGCAACGCCGCGGCGGCCCGCGCCGAGCCCGACGGCTACACGTTGCTGATGACACTGTCCTCGCTCGCGGTGCTGCCGGAGGCGGACCGGCTGTTCGACCGTCCCGCTGCCTACGAGGTCTCGCAATTCATGCCGATCGCGCGCGTGCTCGCCGATCCCACGCTGCTGGCGGTGCCGGCCTCCGCGCCCTGGAAGACGGCGCAGGATTTCGTCGAGGATGCGAAAAAGCGGCCGGGCCAGATCACCTATGGCTCGTCCGGGCCCTACGGCACGCTGCATGTGGCGATGGAGATGTTCGCGAACAGTGCCGGCATCAAGCTGCTGCATGTGCCGTTCCGCGGCGCAGGTCCCGCGCTCACCGCGATCCTCAGCGGCACCGTGCAGGCAATCGCGGCGGCGCCCGGCACACTGAAGCCGCAGGTCGACGACGGCAAGCTGCGGGTGCTCGGCAATTGCGGGGCGCAGCGCATCGCAAGCTTCCCCGACGTGCCGACCTTCCAGGAGCTCGGCTACAAGGACGTCGAGATGTACATCTGGGCCGGGCTGTTCGCGCAGAGTTCGCTCCCCGCGCCGATCGCGACGCGCCTGCGCGAGGCGATGGCGCCGGTGATGGCGAGCCCCGACGTGCTCAAAGCGTTCGAAACCTCGGGCAGCCTCGTCGCTTATCAGGACGCGCCGGCCTTCGCGCAATTCGTCGCGACCGACAGCACGCGCCTGATCGCGGCGGTAAAGAAGATCGGCAAGGTGGAGTAGGTTCCAGACGCACTTTCACATTTAGTTGTTGGTCCAGAACCGGCTCCCGCCTCATTGATTGAAGAGAATCTGAGGACATCAAGGGATCAGGACCATGCGAACAGAGCGGATTGCGCTGGGTGTGGTGCTTGCGATCGGCGGCATCGCCGTGCCGGGCGCAGCATTCGCCGAAGAATATCGTGGAACCATGGAGCAGCAGATGGCCTGCACGCCGGACGTCTGGCGGCTGTGCAGCGATCAGATTCCGGATGTGAGCCGCATCACCGCCTGTCTGCAGCAGAACACGCCGCAACTCTCGAGCGGCTGCCGCGCCGTGTTCCAGTCCAACAACCAGATGCCGCCGCAACAGCAGGTCCCGCGCAATCGCGCGGCGCCGCCGCCGCGCTACAACAACGCGCCGCCGCCACCTCCGCAGGCGCAACCGCGGCCCTATGACGATAACGACGACTAGGCTTCGAGGAGAGGCTTGATCGGAAGATTGCGCGGCGGACAGCGCGCCGATGCGGCTGTGCCGCCTCGTTCAGCGATCCGTCCTGCTGTCCGATTCACGAGCAAGCACCGTTCGCAAGACCACGCCGAAGAGAATGGCTGCGACTGGCCAATGGAACCAGATCCTGTGGCTGGTGAGCAGATTGATCGCGATCAGGAAGGCCGACACCGTGAGGGCCGCTGCGATCGGGCGGGGCAGCCTTGTGAACCACTCGGAGACGATATTCATCGAAGACGCTGGCTCGCGCCTGTCGTCCATCCGTGGGGCCCGCGCACTCTCCGAGAAAGCTGCGCTTGTCTGGATCGGAACGCCCCTCGGAGCGGCGGCCTGGCCGCCCAGGGTCAGCCGATAGCTGGTGAGGGGAGCGATGTTCTTTAGCGGGCGCTGGCCGAGGCAGTCGAAGCCGACCGACAATTTGTTGTGGACCTGATCGTAGACGGAGCTCGAGATCACGACGCCGCCGGGCTCGGCGAGCTCCTGCAGGCGCGATGCGATATTGACCCCGTCGCCATAGATGTCGGTGCCGTCCACCATGACGTCGCCGAGGTTGATGCCGATGCGAAACTGCATCGGGGGCGTCTGTGACGCGTCCGACGAGATTTCATGCTGGATCTCGACCGCGCATTGCACGGCCTCGACGACGCTGGCGAACTCGGCGATCACGGCATCGCCCCAGGTATTGACGATGCGGCCGTCATGGCGCTCGACCAGGCGCGCGATGGCGGTGCGGTAGCGGCGGAGCGTCTCCAGCGTTCCGGCCTCGTCCGCCTCCATGAGGCGCGAATAGCCGTACACGTCGGCGCACAGCACGGTGGTCAGTCGTCGTTTCACCTTCTCGTCGGTCATGGTCGTTATGCTAGCCTCCCTGGCCGGCAAATGCATCAGGCATCGTATCCGGCGCCGCCTTACGGCCTGACCTCGCAGACGTCGACCCATTCGGCCGCGGTGAGCTCGGCCATCCGCTCCGGCGTGATGCGCACCGCACTGTGGGTCGAGCCCGCGGCCGGGACCACGACGTCGAACGCCTTCAGCGACACGTCGCAATAGACCGGCAGCGGCGATTTCAGCCCGAACGGGCAGACGCCGCCGACCTCGTGGCCGGTGATGTCGGCGACCTCCTCCAGCCCCAGCATCTTCGGCTTGCCGCCGAACTGCGCCTTGACCTTCTTGTTGTCCATGCGCGAGGTGCCGGCGGCGACGATCAGGATCACGCGTTCGCCGACGCGCAAGCTCAGCGTCTTGGCGATCATGCCGGGCTCGACGCCGTAGGCCTCGGCGGCCAGCGGCACGGTCGCCGAACTGATCGGAGATTCCATCACGGAGATGTCGGGGGCTTTCTCGGCGAAGAAGGCGCGAACGGATTCCAGGCTCATTCACTTCTCACGGGCGGGCGACGATCTCTAGGCAATCCCTGGGAGTTCGGACAGCGCATGGACGCGGTGGTCCGGTGCAAAGCCAAGCTCGTCCATCTGGGTGCGGATCGCCTTGAACATGGTCAGCGGTGCCACGAGTTCGTTCTCGACGCAAGCCAGCGCCATGGCCTCGGGCGTCACCCGCTCGATCCAGGCGACGTTGAGCCCGAACGCTTTCGCGCCGGCCACGTCCCACGGGTTCGACGAGACGAACAGGACCTCGTCCGGTCCGGTGCCGAGCGCCTCGCCGATCAGCTCATAGGCCTGCGGGCTCGGCTTGAAGATCTTCTTCGCATCGACGCTGATGGTCGCGTCGAGCAGGCGGTCGAAGCCGGAGTTGCGCACGAGCGCGTTCAGCATGTCCGGACTGCCATTGGACAGGATCGCGAGCTTGCGCGGCTTCAGGGCCGCAAGCGCGTCCGCCGCATCCGGATAGGGATCGAGATCCAGATATTTCGCGATCACGCGCTCGAAGGCCTCGCTCTGATAGTCGAGCCCGAGCACGCGCAGCGTATAGGCGAGTGAGTCGCGGGTCACGGCCGCAAAATCCTGGTAGCGCCGCATCAGCGAGCGCAGCCAGCTGTATTCGAGCTGCTTGATGCGCCAGACCTGCGTGATGATCTCGCCATAGCCCGGAAACGCTTCCTCGGTGATTTCAGCCACCGACTGGATGTCATAGAGCGTCCCGTAGGCGTCGAAGACGACGGCTTTGGTGGGCATCGGCTGTCCTTCCAGGCAGTTGTGGTCAGAAAAGCTCCGTTTGGGGGGAGCGCACATCGTCGTCAGCTTACCAGAGCAAAGCGGGAGTCTGCCACTGCAAGGGTGATCGGCGGCGTGTGTCCCATTGCGCACGCCGCTCGATATTCATTGGTCGCCGGCTCGCGCAATGAATGCAGCGAGCCGGACTGCGAAGCTGATGGCCACTATGGAATCCCCTGAGACGGAGATTTTCGATGCTTGTCCTTGGATACCGTTCGCTTGTGCGGCCCTCGACAAGCTTTGCTTTTCTCGCCACGATGATCGCGCAGCAGCTTGGCGGGGCTGTCATGGAGGGGGCAAAGCCACATGGAATCCTTGGAATCCGAGCTGGTTGACCGGATCTATGAGTGCAGCTTCGTGCCGGAGCTCTGGCCTGAAGTGCTGAAGAACACCTCGAAAATATCCGAGTCCGCCGGCGCCTCGCTGTTCGTCACCAATCCCAAGGTCACAGCCTGGACGGCTTCGAAAAATTCCCGCGAAATCACCGGGCGCTTCGTCGCCGACGGCTGGTATTGGCAGGGCAAGCTGATGTCGCTGGTTCACAAAAGCCGTCATGCCGGCTTTCTGCGCGACGTGGACCTGTGCTCGCAGGATGAGCTCGAGGCCGAGCCGATTTATCGCGATAACTGGCGCAAGATGGGCCTCGGTTGGGGGGCCGCGACGGCTTTCTCGTTGCCGACCGGCGAAGCGCTTTCGATCGTGCTGTCGCGCACCGTTGCTCAAGGGCCCGCCGATATCGCCGTGATCAAGAAGCTCGACATGCTGCGCCCGCATCTCGCCCGCGCCGCGGTGCTTGCGGCACGGCTGCACCTCGAACGCGCGCAGGCAGCCAGCCAGACCCTGGCGGCGCTCGGCCTGGCCGCGCTGGTGCTGGACGAGGCCGGCAGCGTGCTCACCGCCAACGCCTTGATCGAAGGCATGAGCGATCTCGTGCATTGGCGGGCAGGCGATCGCGTGGCGCTGAAGGACAGGAGCGCGGACGACATGCTGGGCGAGGCACTCGCCCGTGTGAAGCTCAGGGATCACAGTGGAGTTCAGTCTTTTCCTGTACGCAGCCCGATCGACGACACGCTGATGGTCGGCCATGTCGTGCCGATCCGCTTTTCCGCCCGCGATATCTTCGCCCGCAGCACGGCCGTCTTCATCCTGATGCCGGTCGCCGCGCCGAATTCGCCGCCGGTGGAGTTGGTGATGTCGCTGTTCGATCTGACGCCGGCCGAAGCGCGCGTCGCCCGCGGCCTTGCCGCCGGACGGACCGTGGACGATCTCGCCGGCGACAACGGCGTTTCGCCGAACACCGTTCGCGTCCAGGTCAGGGCCGTTCTCGAGAAAACCGGCTGTCAGCGCCAGACCGACGTTGTCGCCTTGCTGGGGGGCATCTCCGCGGTACGCGGCGGAGATCCGCAAGCGAGCTGAGGCGGCTCAGTCTGCTTCAAACTGTCGCATAATCAGAACTGATCATGCGTGCGCGAAAACCGCCTTGTTAACTCGCGGCGGGATGCAACGCGATTACGCGGTCATATTGCGGCTGCGCGCGCCCATTTTTTTGAGGTGTGCATTGATGTCGCCGCTTTTGCCTCGTTCTTTTTCGAACGCCGTTTTTTCTGCACTGATCTTCGCAACCGCAACACTGTCTTCCGTATCCCCGGGCGCGGCACAGGCGTTGGATTGCAGCGCCGAGGGCAGCCTGAAGTCAGCGCAGCCCGGCAGCCCCGTCGAGTTGTCGTTCCGCAACGCCTCGACCGAACGTCGTCGCATCTATTGGCTCGATCCGACCGGCGATCGCAAATTCGTCGGCCTGGTGGAGGGCGGCAATCAGTTCAAGCAACCGACGTCGAGCGGCCATTCCTGGATCGTGACCGACGACGCCGAAAAATGCCTCACTGCCGTCACGGCCACGGCCGATCCGATGACGATCGATATCGGCGGCGTCGCGACCGCGCAGTTGACGCCGCCAGTACCTGGTGCGCAGCAGCCGCTCGCCCCGGCTGCGCCCGCAGCACCGCCTCCGCCCGCCGTCGTTCAAGCGCCGCCACCAGCCGCGGTGGTTCAAGCCTCGCCGCCACCTGCTCCTGTCGCCGCAGCGCCGCCGGAGCCGGCCCCGCAAGATGCGATGGCGCAGCTGCCGCAGGTTTCGCCCGTCGAGCAATTTCAGCTCCGCGGCGCCTACCGGCTGGTCACGCGTCTCGACAATTCCAAGGCGCTCAACACGGAGGCCTCGGGGACGGTCGATGTCATCGCGGTGTCTCCTGAATGGGACAGCGGGCAATGGACGTTCGAAAGCGTGCCGAATACGCCTTTCGTGCGGATCAGGAACGCCTGGAAGAAAACCTATCTCGCCGACGTCAATGGCAAGCCGCGCGCGATCCCGGCTTCGCCCGAAGCGACCGAAGGGCACTGGTCGTTCGAGCCGGTCGACGGCACCAACTTCGTCCAGTTCCGCAATCGCGAGACCGATCGCTTCCTGCTTTCGGTCAATGGCGCGGCGGCTTTGGTCGACGATTTCCGGCAAGACCAGGACAATTACAGCCAGTGGCGCCCGGTCGCAGCCGCGCCCGGCGGACGTCCGGTGGCTGCGGCGCCTGCCGCGCCCCGCAACTCCGCTTATGACCTCGCGCTGGCCGACTGCCGCGAAATCGGGGGCTATTGGACCGGCTCCACGTGCCGGCGCCCGGCCTATTTCACCGAGCCGCTGTCGTGCCGACGCGGCTTCCGATGGTCGGAAGCGACCGGCGAATGCGAATGGATCGGCGGCGGCAACTGCCCGCCCTGGCAAATGGGACCCGGAGGCACCTGCCGCCGGGATCTGGTCTGTCGCGGCGGCGAGGTCGGGATATCCGGCAACGGCTATCAGGCCTGCTACTGCCCGCGCGGCACAGTCGTCTGGGGCGACTATCCCACGTTCTCCTGCGTCGCCTCGATTTCGCGCGTGGCGCCGTATCTGGTGCCGGCCGTCGTCGGCGGCGTGGTGCTGGGGATCATCGGCGGCGGCAAGGACCGTCCGCAGGTCGGCAACGTGTTCGGCAACAAGAAATTCTGCGGCAGCGGGCAGACCGGCACGCCGCCGAATTGTGTCGCGGCCGCGACATGTCAACCGCCGCTCGTCGGCACCCCGCCGAATTGCTATCGCCAGATGCCGCGGCCCACGCCAACGCCGGTCGCAACACCGGTTGTCGCGCCGACCACGACGCCCGTGGTGACCCCGACCACGACGCCAGTGGTTACGCCGACCACCACCCCGGGTATCATCGAGAGGCCTGCGCCTGCGCCTTCGCCCACATCGACACCGACAGGTGCGGCGCCGGTCTGCGCCAACAACGCCTTTCTCAACAGCGGCTGCAAATGTGAATTGCCGATGCGCCCAACGTCGGATGGGCGGTGCTTTGCCATGCCCAGTGCCGGGCAGGCCTGTTTGGACGGGCAGAACATGTCCGGGGGCTGCGTTTGCCTGCTTCAAAAGTTCGAGGTCGCCGGCGCAGGGTCCGTTTGTGCCACCAGCGCGCCCCGTGCTGGGACGGTTTGCCAGATCGGGCAGACCAAGGACGCCAACGGCAATTGCGTCAGCCTCAACGCGAGCATCACCTGTACTGGCGGGCGGATCGAGCAGGGCGTTTGCGGTTGCCCGGCTGGAACGACGCTTCAAGGCGGTGGCACCAATTTCCAGTGCGTTGCGGCTGGCGGCAACAACAAGATCTGCCAGATCGGCGAAACCAAGGACGCCGCCGGCAATTGCGTGAAGCTGAACGCCAGCATCACCTGTACCGGCGGGAGGATCGAGCAGGGTGTCTGCGGTTGCCCCAGCGGGACACGTCTCTCCGGCAGTGGCCAGAATTTCCAATGCGTTGCGGCCAACACCACGCCCACGCCTACGCCTGTCCCCACGCCCACGCCGGCGACCGGAGGCGGTGCCACGGGAGGTGGTCAGCCCACGCCACAAACCGGGGGAGGGCCGCCGCGTTGCACCGATGGTCAGAACACCGCCAGTGGTTGCCTCTGCGCCGCTCCGCTGACGGTCTTGCCTGGCGGCAAATGTACCCAGCCCACCGCCCGCGGTGCGGCCTGTCTCGAAGGCCAGAATATTGCCCAGACCGGTTGCAACTGCGCCGCGCCGCTGAAGCCCATCGAAAACGGAGTCTGCGGGCGGTTGCTGCTGAACGAAACCAAGCCGATTTCGAACGGCGGAATCTGCAAGCAGGGCGATGATATCGCGGCGACGGGATGCACCTGCAACATGAACACCGTCGATGCCGGCGGTGGAAAGTTCATCTGCTCGTCGGTCAATTACACGACTTGCACCGACGGCCAGCTCATGGGCGGTAGCGGCTGCAAGTGCCGCATGACGACCGTCAAAGTTGGCAACGACCTCTACTGCACGTCTTCCGGCAAGGCGCCGATCGTCGGAGGTGCGTCGTGCACCGAAGGGCAGAGCACGGCCGGCGGTTGCCGTTGCGTCCTCCCGCTGGTCGATCTGCCGGGCGGTCGTTGCGGCAAGCCGACGCGTGGCGGTGCCTGTCTCGAAGGACAGAACATCGCGCAAACCGGCTGCAGTTGCGTAGCTCCGTTGAAGCCGATCGAGAGGGGAGTTTGCGGCCGCCTGCTGAGCGACGAGTCCAGGCCAACGACCAAGGGCGGCAACTGTGCCGAAGGTCAGGATATCATCGCCACCAAATGCGCTTGCCTGATGAAGACCGTCGATCAGGGCGGCGGCAAGTTCATCTGCAGCGCCAATCCCCCTCCCTCCGGCGTCAAGACCGCGCCATCGCCACGTCCCGGCACCACCATTGCGCCGTCGCCAACTCCGAGCCCGGCACCGACGACAACTCCGCCGCCGGCACCGAAGCCGGGAGCACCGCCGTCGCCAACACCAAGCGTCGTACCAACACCGACGGTGGCGCCCAAGCCGGTGGCAACGCCCTCGCCAACTCCGACGGCTGCGCCCAAGCCGGTGGTGGCACCGTCGCCGGCACCTGCACTAAAGCCTGAGGTCGCGCCGCAGCCAAAGCCGGTGACGCCACCGCCGCCGCCGAAGCCTGTCACAACGCCGCCGCCACCGAAGCCGGTGATAGCGCCGCCGCCTCCGCCCAAGCCGGTGACGCCACCTCCGCTGCCGCCACCGAAGCCGGTGACAGCACCGCCGCCTCCACCCAAGCCGGTGGCACCACCACCGCCACCGCCGCCGAAACCGGTAACGGCGCCCCCGCCGCCGGCACCTCCGGCATGCGCGCCGCCGAAGAAGCTGAACCCGCAGGGTCAGTGTGTGTGACGACAAATCATTGGATGCCGTGGCGCGCAGTCACGCCACGGCATCGCAATCTTCGCGACGGGTCAGGGTTGATCGTCACTGCCGCCATGACGGTTTTCGCAATGCGCGGCTCCAACGCGAGTATCGCCGATGCTAAAGACGCTTGCCGCCGTTTTGGTCCTGATGTTTTCCGGCAGCTTTGCCAGCGCGCAAACCCGCACCTATTCCTGCGCCAAGGGCAACGCCATCACGCTCACGGTGATCGCTCCGAATGCGATCAAGGCCGGTCCGATCGAGGGCGGCACGATGCGGCTGAAGCAGGAAGCGGGGAATCCCTTGCGCTTCTCCGACGGTGATTACGCCGTCCAGATCTCCCCGGACCAGAGCCGCATCACCGTCGAAATTCCAGATTGGGGATCCGCCAAATGCAGCTTCAGGCCGGAGGTCGTCGCGCAGGATGGCCGGTCCGGGCTCGGCAATGCAGGCCCCTGCGGGCCCGGCTTCCATCAGGCGCCGCAGACCGACCGATGCGTTCCCAACGATGCGCATCCCGGCCGGCGTCCCATCGCCAACCAGCCGGCGCTGCCGATGGCAGGCATGTCGCTCGGCGGTATCATGCGGACCGAACCGTCAATGTCGGCGCCGAAACTTGCTAGCCTGACCGAGAAAAGCGGCATCACGCTGCTGGAGCGCGCCGGCAGCATGGACGGTTACGACTGGTTCAAGATCGAATTCCACGGCCGCATTGGTTATCAATGGGGCGGCATCATGTGCTCGGCCGAAGCGATTTCCGGAATTTACCAGAGATGCGAGTAAGCCCGGCGACACCCCGGATCATGATGCGATGACGGGATTGGCCTCGGTGATCCCGTCAGGACATCAGACTAGACAGCCGGCTCACGTCCTCGCCGCGTCCAGGTCGCCCTTTCGGCGAACACCTGGCTGACCTCCGCCATATGCTCCGTGCCCCAGGTGCAGAGCGGCACGAGCGCCTGGGCGAGGCTGTGGCCCAACGGGGTGAGGCTATAGTCCACCCGCGGCGGCACTTCCTTGTAGTCGGTGCGCTTCACGAGCCCATCGGCCTCGAGCTCCTTCAACTGCTGGATCAGAACCTTGTCGCTGACATCGCGGATGGCGCGCCGGAGTTCGCCATAGCGGGTCGGGCCGTCCTGGGCGACGAAGTACAGGATCAGCGGCTTCCACTTGCCGGCGACGACCCGCAAGGTTGCGTCGAGCCCGCAGGTGAAGCCGGGCAAAGTCGGCGTGCAGGTCTGGACGGATATTGGAGCCGGCGCAGGCGGAGAAATCGTGTCTGACATTATTTGGGCACTTACCAAAAGGTGCATACTTGTCGATAGGTGGGTACGCCGCCAGCTCAGTGCAACCTCAATGAAGGAGCACATCATGAGCAGACTACAAGGCAAGACGGCGGTGGTGACCGGCGGCGGAACCGGCATCGGATTTGGCGCGGCGAAACGGTTCATCGACGAAGGCGCGTTCGTGTACATTTTCGGACGGCGGCAGGAGCAGCTCGACGCCGCCGTGGCGAAGCTCGGATCCCAGGCGCGTGCAATCAAAGGTTCGGTGACGGATCTGGCCGACCTCGACCGGCTCTACGAGACGGTCAGGACGGAGCGAGGCACGCTCGACATCCTGTTCGCAAACGCCGGGACCGGGTTGTTCGCGCCGCTCGGCGAGATCACGCCCGAACATTACGATCACATCTTCGACGTCAATGTGAAAGGGCTGGTGTTCACCGTGCAGAAGGCGCTGCCGCTGATGAAGCAGGGCGCGTCGATCATCCTGACCGGCTCGAGCACGGGCGTGATGGGCACGCCGCAGTTCAGCATCTACAGCGCGACGAAAGCCGCGGTCCGGAATCTGGCGCGGAGCTGGGCGCAGGACCTTCGCGGCACCGGCATCCGCGTCAACGTATTGTCACCGGGGCCGACCAAGACCGAGCTGGCGCTGGAGATCGTCGGCGAGGAAGCGTTCGATGCGCTCGGAAGCACGACGCCGCTCGGCCGCGTGGCAGCGCCGTCGGAGACGGGCGCAGTCGCCGCGTTCCTGGCGTCGTCGGACAGCAGCTTCATGACCGGCAGCGAGGTTTTCGTCGACGGGGGTCTTGCTCAGATCTGAGGCTCCGAGCACTGATCGTGAGGGCTTCGATTAGCGGGATCGAAGCCCTCAACGTTGAGGTCGATGCCGCTAGATCCCCAAAATCTTGCGCGCGTTGGCCTTCAGCACCTTCGGGCGGATCTCGTCGCGGATATCGATCTTGGCGAAGTCCGACAGCCAGCGGTCCGGCGTGATGACAGGCCAGTCCGAGCCGAACAGCATCTTGTCCTGCAGGATCGAGTTGATGTAGCGCACCAGGATCGGCGGGAAATATTTCGGCGACCAGCCGGAGAGGTCGATATAGACGTTCGGCTTGTGGGTCGCGACCGACAGCGCCTCTTCCTGCCAGGGGAAGGAGGGATGGGCGAGGATGATCTTGAGGTCGGGGAAATCGGCCGCGACGTCGTCCATGTACATCGGGTTGGAATATTTCAGCCGCATCCCCATGCCGCCGGGCATGCCCGAGCCGACGCCGGTCTGGCCGGTGTGGAACAGCGCGATCGCGCCGCCATTGTTGATCTCTTCGTAGAGCGGGTACGCCATGCGGTCGTTGGCGTAGAAGCCCTGCATGGTCGGGTGGAATTTGAAGCCGCGCACGCCGTATTCCTCGATCAGCTTGCGCGCCTCGCGCGCGCCGAGCTTGCCCTTGTGCGGGTCGATCGAGACGAAGGGGATGAGGACGTCGAGATGGTCGGAGGCGGCCTCGATCATTTCGTAATTGTTGTAGCGGCGGAAGCCGGTCTCGCGCTCGGCATCGACCGGGAAGATCACCGCGGCGATGTTCTTGGAGCGGTAATAGGCCGCGGTCTCCGGCACGGTCGGCGGATGCTTGTTCGGCGACTTGAAGTATTCGGCCATCTGGGCCTGGAAGTCGTCATAGCCGTCGTCGGGATGGCAGCCGCAGGGCTCCTCGGCATGGGTGTGGATGTCGATGGCGACGACCTTGTCGATATCAGGCAGCTTCAGCTTCGGCATTGGTTTCCTCCCGACGGGTTGCCAAATTGATTATATGATATAACGAATTTGGCAAGGCGTTGGTGGTGGCGAAATCACTGTCCGCAAAAGTCCTCGGCTCGGGCGACCACGGACGGGCAGATCGGGCCGATCCGGCCCGGTTTGACTGTGCATGGGGTTGTTTTCCAGAATTTGCCGGCCCGGAAGGCGGCAGTTAACATTGACAGCCCCGCCCGCCATGCCTTAAGAACCGCCCCGTCCCGGGCGGTCGTCCGCCAGCGGGAAAAATCTCATTTTGCCACATTCGCGCGTGCCGAAACGGTAGTGCCGAACACGGCCTTTCGAACGTTCAGGATTCTGCCATGAAGGTCCGTAACTCGCTGAAATCGCTGCGCGGTCGCCATCGCGCCAACCGCCTGGTCCGCCGCAAGGGCCGGGTCTATGTGATCAACAAGGTGCAGCGCCGCTTCAAGGCTCGCCAGGGCTAAATCAGCCCTCGCGGTCGCCTCGCGCGCGCCCCGCAAGACCACTGCTCACACGAGTTTGACGCCGCCTTTGCTTTGCAAGGGCGGCTTTGCGCGTTTAGACTTTCACCATGGCAGTGAGATTCTCGTTTGCGCGCACCCTGTGTCTGGCCCTCGTGCTGGGAACGGCCGGCCTCGCGCCGGCGCTGGCGCAGCAGGCTGAGCCGCCCGGCAAGCAGAAGAAGCTGCCGGAGGCGCCGGCCAAGCTGCCGAAGGTCGATCGCTCCAAGAACCTCGATTTCCTGTTCGGCGCGCTGAAGGCGGCGCCGGACGAGGTCAGCGCCAAGCATGTCGAGGCGCGGATCTGGGCGATCTGGCTGCAGACCCCCAGCGACACCGCGTCCTTGCTGATGTCGCGGGCAAAGACCGCGGTCGATGCGAAGAAGATCGATGTCGCGATCAAGCTCCTGGATTCGGTCATCAAGCTCAGGCCTGACTACATCGAGGCCTGGAACCGGCGCGCCACGCTCTACTACATGCAGAACGACTATGGCCGTTCGCTCGCAGACATCCAGCAGGTGCTGATCCGGGAGCCCCGCCATTTCGGCGCGCTCGCGGGTCTCGGCATGATCATGCAGGAGGTCGGCGACGAGAAGCGCGCGCTCGAGGCTTATCGCAAGGCGCTCGCCGTCAATCCGCACCTCGAAAAGATCCCCGATCAGGTCAAGGCGCTGACCGAGAAGGTCGAGGGACGGGATATTTAGCTTCAAGCTCGATCATGTCTTGAGTGAATGCGGCGGCTTCGGATTAACCACGATCGGAGGCGCGGCATCGTGAGGACTATTGCCAGGCCCGCCGCAGACCTACCTGCATGGCAGGAGCGAAAGCCATGAAGCGTTTGATCTTTGCAGGGTGCTTGCTGCTCGCCTCGGGGACGGTCAGCCTCGCCGACGGCCTGTTCTGGGTGGTCGGCAACCGCGCCACCGGAAAATGCAACATCGTGACCAGCAATCCGGTCATCATCGGCGATATCTGGTTCGGCGACGGTCCCTACAAGTCGCGGGCCGATGCCAAGATTGCCCGTTCGACGATCCGCGTCTGTCCCGCGCTCACGCCGGACGAGGAAAAGGACGAGGACGGCACGAACTAGCCTGCGTTCAGTGCAGGACGACTCAATGCAAGGCGCTGCCACCGCGCTCGACCAGGCCTTGGTCGGCGGCTGCGGCATAGGCCTTCGCCAGCTCCGCCTCGAGATGCTCGTTGATCAGCAGCAGCGCTCGCACGGCACCGCGCAGGTCGCCGTTGCAGCTCGCCACGATCTCGTCGATCGCATTGTCGTTCGATCTGAAGCTCATCGAAAATCCTCCGGTTCAAACCAGGACAAGTTCTGCCGGTCTTTCCCCCGTTTTCTGAGGTCGTGAGGAGGATCGGCGCCCACCCGCGCCTAAATGGCGGAACCGACCGTGGCGATTATAAGGAGACCGTGATGACGGCCGCATGAAGCTGTTCCGGGGCTTGCGCGACCGTGCGGAGTGTTGTTGATTCCATTGAGTTTTTAAGTTCCGCAATTATGCACATATCCACAGCCCCGGCGTTTTCGGTGAAAGACGCGGGGAGTTCGTGGAACGAAACTGCCGCCCCCTAAAGCTCGTAACTGCCCTGTGCCCAGGATCTCCCGGATTCTCTTGATGATCGTAATGTCAGTCGTGACGGCGCTGGTTCTGCTGGCGCTGGTCACGCAGGCCGGTGTCGTCGCCGTGCAGCGGGCCTTTCCGCCGCAAGGCGAGATGGTCGAAGTCGACGGCGCGAGGCTGCACATCGTCGATCTCGGCCCGCCCGCGGCCGAACCCGGTCCGCGCAATGCGGGCCTGCCGATCGTGATGCTGCACGGCGCGAGCTCCAACCTCGAAGCGATGCGGCATCCGCTCGGCGATCTCGTCGCCCGGGACCACCGCGTCATCCTGGTCGATCGTCCCGGCCATGGCTGGAGCACGCGGGCGCGGCTTGAGGATTCCACGCCGCAGGTCCAGGCGCGGATGATCGACGCGGCGCTCGGCAAGCTCGGCATCGATCGCGCGATCTTCGTCGTGCATTCCTGGAGCGGCGCGCTCGGCGCGCGGCTGGCGCTCGATCATCCCGGCCGCGTCGCTGGCCTCGTCATGCTCGCGCCCGTTACCCATCCCTGGCGCGGCGGCGTCGGCCGCTACAACGAGATCATCGCAATGCCGTTGATCGGGCCGCTGCTCGCCTACACCATCACCCTGCCGCTCGGCTATTTTCTCGTCGAACCCGGCGCGCGCAGCGTCTTCCTGCCGCAAACCATGCCGGATGGTTTCGTGCAGGATTCCGCGACCCCGCTGCTGCTGCGCCCGCGCGAGTTCATCGCCAATGCCCATGATCTGGTGACGCTGAAGGAAGCTGTTGCCGCGCAGGCGCCGCGCTATGGCGAGATCAAAGCCCCGGTCACGATCATCGCCGGCGAGCCCGACAAGACGGTGAGGACCAACATCCACGCCCGTCCGTTCGCTGCCACGGTGCCAAATGCGAAGCTGATCGTGCTGCCCGATCTCGGCCACATGGTGCAGACCGCCGTGCCGGACCTGGTGAAGACGGAGATCGAGACAATGATCGGGACGATCGTCCCGGCGCAGGCGGCCGCCGATTAGCGTTCTTGGGTGGATGCTCCCGTAGCCCGGATGAGCGCAGCGACATCCGGGGGGCGCTCGCCCGGCATCTTCAACTGTCCCGGATTACGCTGGCGCTCCATCCGGGCTACGCAGCCGTGCCTATGGTCGCGCTCTGTCAACCCGCCGTCGCGGAAATATTCCACTTTACCGAAATTCGGTTTTGACGTATGTGTCGTCCATCCCGGCTCATTCAGGAGGGGCGATCTCGAGGTCGTCTTGATCGCGAGCCGGGCTTGCGGTGGACGCGGCAGCGTCGGCACGAGACGGGGCGGGCAGGGCGGGTAGTCCCTGTGAGCCCGCACCCCGCGTGCAGACGAGCGGCGCTGTTTGCGTACGGCAAAACCGTGTGGTCCTGGCCGTCGTTGCTACGGTCAAGTCGTTCGAAGATGTGCGCGAGCCCAACCGGGCGGACGGCATCGTCAATTCGAACGGTGAGGGAGGCCAAAGGAAAGTTCGGCTCCCGGGAGAGCACGGCATAAGCTGTCCGGCCATCGCGCAGGGAAGGCCGAGTGATCGGCACCACCTGTATGCTGCTGTGCGGTTCTTCCTGCGTGTGCATTTCGCGCAGCGGACCGCGGGTGCGAGGTCGGCACCCGGTCTTCCCTGCGCCCTCTTGGATTTCAGAGGGACGAAAGATGAAGCAAAGCTCGGGTGATTTCAGCCGCGAGAACGAGAAGGCGTGCCTGCAAGGGAGATGCTAGCTGGGAGAGCGATGCCCTCGCGTCATACTCCGTCATTGCGAGCGAAGCGAAGCAATCCAGAAATCC
The DNA here is from genome assembly GCF_051710265.1 of Bradyrhizobium sp. U531. Taxonomy (NCBI): domain Bacteria; kingdom Pseudomonadati; phylum Pseudomonadota; class Alphaproteobacteria; order Hyphomicrobiales; family Nitrobacteraceae; genus Bradyrhizobium; species Bradyrhizobium sp. U531. The sequence continues at coordinate 191,673 of NZ_JASVEN010000013.1, read as the reverse complement.
ATCCGCGGAGGGACTCTGGATTGCTTCGTCGCAAGGGCTCCTCGCAATGACGTTGAGAGAGCGTGCGCCACATTCGCCGCAATGACGCGTCGACAGCTGCCCCAAAACAAAAAGCTGCAGCCTCGGTCCCGATTCGATCGGAACCGAAGCTGCAGCGGCTGCCTTGTGCAGGCTTACTGCTTGATCTTCCCGTCCTTGTCGAACTGCGAGACGTAGGTCCAGAGATTGTTGATCTCCGTCTCGTTCTTGATGCCTGCGAAGGCCATCTTGGTGCCGGGGATCTTGGCCTTGGGATCCTTGATGTACTCCTTGAACACGGCCTCGTTCCAGGTGATGCCGGAATTCTTGTTCGCGTCGGAGTAGCTGTAGCCTTCAACCGTGCCCGACTTGCGGCCGTTGAGGCCGTTGAGCTCGGGGCCAACCTTGTTCTTGGCGCCTTCGCCGATCGCGTGGCAGGCCAGGCATTTGTTGAACGATGTCTTGCCGGCTGCGGCATCCTGCGCCATGGCGGCGGGTGCGGTGGCAATCACGGTGAGGATCGTCAGTGCGCCAAAAGTCAGTTTTGTCATCGGATGCTCTTCGTCTCTTCCCTGGAGGGTCTGGCCTGGTCAGTCTCTTGCCTGATCGGCAATCGCCCGACCTGCCGGTTTTGGCAGGCCTGCTCGGCTTGGACAAGCCACCAAACCATGACAGGTTTCATGATTTCCGACTTGTCCCAGAGCGAACTGGCTCGAGATGGTCGCTCCGACTTTCGGATGGCCTACCCAAACGGGCACGGACGTGATTGATTTGCCGAGACAAATTTGATCGTGCGGCGTCAGCCGGAAGGATAAATCATGGCCATTATGATGCCTGCGAGCGACCAGGCCGTGCTGGCGCGGCGCGCCGAAATTGTTGCTGCGCTGCGTGCAATCGTGCCCGGGGAGGGGGTGATCGATACGCCGGCGGAAATGCGGGCCTACGAGTCGGACGGGCTGACGGCCTATCGGCAGCCGCCGATGGTCGTGGTGCTGCCCGACACGACCGAGCAGGTCTCGCTCGTCCTGAAATATTGTGCAGGGCAGAACATCAAGGTGGTGCCGCGCGGCTCCGGCACCTCGCTGTCGGGCGGGGCGCTGCCGCTGGAAGACGGCGTGCTGCTCGGCCTCGGCAAGTTCAAGCGCATCCGCGAGATCGATTTCGACAACCGCGTCGTCGTCACCGAGCCCGGCGTCACCAACCTCGCCATCAGCCAGGCGGTGGCTCATGCCGGCTTCTACTACGCGCCCGATCCGTCCTCGCAGATCGCCTGCTCGATCGGCGGCAATGTCGCGGAGAATTCCGGCGGCGTGCACTGCCTCAAATACGGCATGACCACCAACAACGTGCTCGGTTGCGAGATCGTCCTGATGAGCGGAGAGATCCTGCGCATCGGCGGCAAGGGGTGCGAGAATCCCGGCTACGATTTGATGGGCGTCATCACAGGCTCCGAAGGCCTGCTCGGCGTCATCACCGAGGTCACGGTGCGCATCCTGCAGAAGCCGGAGACGGCGCGCGCGCTGATGGTCGGATTCGCAGAAGTCGAGGCCGCCGGCGAATGCGTCGCGCGCATCATCGGCGCCGGCATCATTCCCGGCGGCATGGAGATGATGGACAAGCCGGCGATCCACGCCGCCGAAGCCTTCGTCCACGCCGGCTATCCGCTCGACGTCGAGGCGCTGCTCATCATCGAACTCGACGGGCCCAAGATCGAGGTCGACGAGCTGATCACGCGGGTCGAGACCATCGCGAGAGGCTGCGGCTCGGTGACGCTGCAAATCTCCAACTCGGAAGCCGAGCGAAACCTGTTCTGGGCCGGGCGCAAGGCCGCGTTCCCGGCGGTGGGGCGCATCTCGCCCGACTATCTCTGCATGGACGGCACCATCCCGCGCGGCGCGCTGCCGAAGGCGCTGGCGCGCATCCGCGAGCTCGGGGAAAAATACCAGCTCGGCTGCGCCAACGTGTTCCACGCCGGCGACGGCAATCTGCATCCGCTGATCCTCTACGATGCCAACAAGCCCGGCGAGATAGAGCGCGCCGAAGCCTTCGGCGCCGACATTCTGCGCGCCTGCGTCGAGTTCGGCGGCGTGCTCACCGGCGAGCACGGCGTCGGCATCGAGAAGCGCGACCTGATGCCGGACATGTTCAGCGAGATCGACCTTAACCAGCAGCAGCGGTTGAAATGCGCCTTCGATTCGCAGGGCCTGCTCAATCCCGGAAAGGTATTTCCGACCCTGCACCGCTGCGCCGAGCTCGGCCGCATGCATGTCCATGCCGGTAAGCTGGCCTTCCCGGACCTGCCGCGGTTCTAGCGCGATCGCGGCAAGCGTCGAATTGCTTTTCGTTCTAAACTTGGATACCGGCTCACTCGTGGATACGCTCAAAGTCAGAGACGCCAAAGACGTCGAAGAGGTGGTGCGCGCGGCGATTGCCAATGAGCAGCCGCTCGAGATCATCGGTCATGGCTCAAAGCGCGGCATTGGCCATGCGATGGCGACCAATGCCGTCCTCGACCTCTCCGGGCTCAATTCGGTCACCTCCTACGAGCCGAACGAGCTGATCATCACCTTGCAGGCCGGTGCGCCGCTCGCCGACGTGCTGTCGCTGATCGATGCCAAGAACCAGCAATTCGCCTTCGAACCGATGGACACCGCGCCGCTGCTCGGCACGCCAGCGCGCGGCACCATCGGCGGGATGATCGCAGCAGGGCTCGCCGGCCCGCGGCGGATCAGGGCGGGCGGGGCACGCGACCACCTGCTCGGGGCGCACGCCGTCTCCGGCTTTGGCGACAGTTTCAAGACCGGCGGCAAGGTGGTGAAGAACGTCACCGGCTACGACCTCTGCAAGCTGCTGGCGGGATCCTGGGGCACGCTGTCCGTGATGACCGAGGTGACGCTCAAGGTGATGCCGAAGCCGGAATCGGAGCGGACATTGCTGCTGCGCGGGCTTGACGATGTCGTTGCCAACAAGGCCATGACCGCGGCGCTCGGCTCGCCCTTCGACGTCTCAGGTGCTGCACATCTGCCGAAATCAGCGTTCCGTGCCAAGACCGACGGGCTTGGCGACCTTGCAGGGGAGGGCGAGGCGCTGACCGCGCTGCGGCTCGAGGGCATCACGGCCTCCGCCGCCCACCGCGCCGGCTCGCTGCGCGAGTTGCTGGCGCCGTTCGGAGCCGCGGCGCTGGTCGAGGACGCGGCCTCCGCGTCGCTGTGGGCCACGATCCGCGACGTGCTTCCCTTCGCCGCCGGCGGCGCGCTCGGCGCCTGGCAGGTGTGGCGGATCGTCTGTCCGCCGGCCTCGGGCGCGGCACTCGGCACGCAATTGGCGCGCGAGACGGGGGGCGATGTGATCTACGATTGGGGCGGCGGGTTGATCTGGGCGGCATTGCCGCCGAAGGGCGATGCGCATGGTCCGGCCGTGCGCGCGCACGCCAATGCGGTCGGGGGACATGCGATGCTGATCCGGGCGGCCGAGGATGTCAGGCGCGAGGTTGACGTGTTCCATCCGCAGGCATCGGGCATTGCCGCCCTGAGCGAGCGGGTGCGCGCCAGCTTCGATCCGAAGACCGTTCTCAACCGGGGACGCTTGAGCCGGGGCGCATCGGCATGAAGACCGAATTCACACTGGCGCAGCTCGCCGATCCCGATATCGCCGAAGCCGACAAGATCCTGCGCGCCTGCGTCCATTGCGGCTTCTGCACCGCAACCTGTCCGACCTATGTGCTGCTCGGCGACGAGCTCGATAGCCCGCGCGGGCGCATCTACCTGATCAAGGAGATGCTGGAGAAGGACCAGACCCCGACGGCCGAGGTTGTCAAGCATGTCGACCGCTGCCTGTCGTGCCTGTCCTGCATGACGACCTGCCCCTCGGGGGTGAACTACATGCACCTCGTCGACCAGGCCCGGGTCCGGATCCAGCAGCGCTACCAGCGGCCTCTGGCCGAGCGGGTGCTGCGCCAGGTGCTGGCTTACGTCCTGCCGGACCCGCAGCGATTTCGCATCAGCATGGTGCTGGCGCGGCTGGCCCGGCCGCTCGCGGTGTTCCTGCCGACCCCGCGGCCCTCGGCCACGCCCGGCCTGATCCAGCGCCTCAAGGCGATGCTGGCGCTGGCCCCAAACCGGCTGCCGCCGCCCGGCGCGCTGCCGGGCAGCGTGTTCGCAGCGCTGGGCAAGAAGCGCGGCCGGGTCGCGCTGCTCCAGGGCTGCGCCCAGCAGGTGCTGGCGCCGCGCATCAACCAGGCCGCCATCAGTCTGCTCACCCGCCACGGCATCGAGGTCGTCCTCGTCAGGGACGAGCAGTGCTGCGGCGCGCTGACCCATCACCTCGGCAACGATCAGGATGCGTTGGGGCGGGCGCGCGCCAACGTCGCGGCGTGGCGCAAGGAAGCGGCCGGCGAGGGGCTCGACGCGATCCTGGTGACCACGTCCGGCTGCGGCACGGTGGTCAAGGACTACGGCTATCTGCTGCGCGAGGATGCGGCCTTCGCTGCCGATGCAGCCACGATGTCCGCGCTCGCCAAGGACATCACTGAATACATCGCCGGCCTCGGGATAGAGCCGACCGCGCGACAGGACAACATCGTCGTCGCCTATCACTCAGCATGTTCGTTGCAGCACGGGCAGAAAATCACGAGCCTTCCGAAAGAATTGCTTTCCAAGAATGGATTCGTGGTGAAAGATGTGCCGGAGAGCCATTTGTGTTGCGGTTCGGCGGGGACCTACAACATTCTCCAGCCCGAGCTTGCGGGCCGGTTGCGCGATCGCAAGGTCGCCAACATCGCGAGCGTCAAGCCGGACATGATTGCCGCGGGCAATATCGGCTGCATGGTGCAGATTGCCAGTGGCACGTCAGTTCCGGTCGTACACACGATTGAGCTTCTCGATTGGGCTACGGGCGGGTCGCGGCCGGCACTGAATGCGCAAGGTTGAGCTTTCAGGGCCTCAACTGTCCTCCCGGGGTGACGACTGAAGACGCCCGATCGACCATTGTTCGGCGGCAACAGGAGGACCACGATGGCGAAAGCGAAGAAGAAGAAAAGCAAGAAGGCCAAAAAGGCCAAGAAGGCTGTAGCGGCGAAGAAGACCGCGAAGAAGGCAGCCAAGAAATCCGCGAAGAAGTCCGCGAAGAAATCTGCCAAAAAAACTTCGAAGAAATCGAAGAAGGCTGCTCCGAAGAAGGCCGCCAAGAAGGCTGCGAAAAAGTCGGCCAAGAAGGCCGTGAAGAAGGCCGCACCGAAGAAGGCCGCAAAGAAAGCGGCACCGAGGAAGGCGAAGGCAGCTCCCGCGCCGAAGCCGTCAGCACCGGCGGCGGCGGCTCCGGCTCCCGAGCCGGCAGCCGAGACAAGCTGGGCGATGCCTTCGTCTTCTGCGGAAGCGGCGCCGGCCGAGGGGCAGAGCTAGCTCCCGGCCAGCGACCTTGATCGTCAACAACAGGGCCGCGGCGGTAACGCTGCGGCCTTTTTGCATCGTCCCGCCCGCTCGGAAGCCCTTGCTTTCCCGTGCCCGATTGATTCGTAGCCCGGCTGCCACGCCGGGCGGGCCTCCCCGTACTTGCACGGAGTCGCAGTGCACTTTGGAATGCAAATAATGTGATCGAGAAGACACACAGCCTGACAACCTTTCGTGGAATCGTTGAAACGCCCAAAAAGGCGGCAGTTGCCCGCGATTTTTGCTTCACGGTCCACGTCCCTCAATCCAGATTGTCGCAGTAACGTAATTTTGCACGCAGGTCGTTTGGCCCCGGGGGGCTTCCGGGACCGACTGGCAAGAACTGGTGATGGGGATTGAAATGAAAAAAGTGGCTTTGTTGGCAACGGCGCTGGCAATGGTGACGACGGGCTCGGCTTTCGCAGCAGACATGCACGTGAAGGCAATGAAAGCCCCGCCGCCGCCCGCTTTCGACCCCTGGGATGTCGCCTTCGGCGCCGCGATCATGAACGACTACGTCTTCCGCGGTATCACCCAGTCGAACCACAAGCCGTCGGTCGCTGCCTATTTCGAGCCGCGCTACAACGTCACCAAGGACCTGCAGCTCTATGTGGGCGTGGCCGGTGAGAGCATCTCCTTCCCGAACCGCGCCGCGGCCGAGATCGACATCTACGGTGGTATCCGCCCGACCTTCGGCGCCTTCGCCTTCGACATCGGTGTCTGGGGTTACCTCTATCCGGGCGGAACCTGCTTCTACGGCGCCGCCGCCGACACCGCCGGCAATCCGCTCAGCGCCGAGTGCGCCGCCAACGCGCTGTTGAACGGCAACGTGATGAAGAAGGACGTCAGCTTCTTCGAAGTCTACGGCAAGGTGAACTACACCATCAACGACAACTGGAGCGTCGGCCTCAACGAATACTATTCGCCGAACTTCCTCAACACGGGCGCCTGGGGCAACTACACCTCGATCACGGCCAAGTGGACGGCGCCGAGCGCGACCTTCGGTTCGAGCGGTGTCGGCATGTATGTGTCCGGCGAGTTCGGCCGCCAGTGGTTCGGCACGTCCGACTCGTTCTACGGCACCGGCATCGCCAGCCCGCTGGGTGGCGGCCCGTTCCCGAACGGCATCAAATATGCTGACTACAACACTTGGAATATCGGCGTCGGCTTCACTTACAAGGTCGCGACGCTGGATCTCCGCTACTCCGACACCGATCTCTCGAAGGCGAATTGCAACGCCTTCACCAGCGACAACACCGCCACCTTCAGCGGCAGCTTCAGCAGCATCAATCCCTCGGGCGTCGGCTCGAAGTGGTGCGGCGCTGCCGGCATCGCCAAGCTCTCGTTCGACCTGACGGCGATGACCAACCTGAAGTAAGTTTTGTCCCGAGACGACTTACGAGGGCGGCAGAGCAATCTGCCGCCCTTTTGCTTGTCTCCACGCCGTCATGGCCGGGCTTGACCCGGCCATCCACGTCGCTCCGAGCCGAGAAAGGGCGTGGATGCCCGGGTCAAGCCCGGGCATGACGAGTGGGGCGATGGCTCGACCTCGATGACCAGCGGCCACACAGCGTTGGCCTCAGCGCGCCGCGGTCGGCTCCTGCGCCGGCGCTTTGGCTTTGCCAAGCACGTGGATGTCGCCGTCCTCCACCAGCGACACCTTGCGGGTGTGGAAGGCGTCGAGCGTCGAGCGGTGGCCGATGGAGACGATGGTGGCCTGGGGCAGCTTCTCGGTCAGCAGACGATAGAGCCGGTCCTCGGACGGCTCGTCCAGCGAGGCCGTCGCCTCGTCGAGGAACAGATAGTCCGGCACGTGGAGCAGCGCGCGGGCAAGGCCTAGGCGTTGCTGTTCGCCGAGCGACAAGGTCCGGTTCCAGTGGCCGTCCTCGTCGAGCCGCTCCGCAAGGCGCGGCATGCCGACGGCGGCCAGCGCCTCGCGAATCTTCTCGGGCGGGATCGAGCCGTGCTCGGCGGGGTAGATGACGGCGTCGCCGAGCGGGCCGATCGGGAAATACGGCCGCTGCGGCAGCATCATCAGCTTCGACTTTTCGGGGACGGCGACCGTGCCGGTGCCGAACGGCCAGACGCCCGCGATCGCCCTGAACAGGGTGGACTTGCCGGAGCCCGAGGGGCCGGTCACCAGCACGCGCTCCGAGGGCTGGATCGTGAAGGCATCGGCTGCGACCAGAGGTGCGCCGTTCGGCAGCTTGACCAGCAACTGCTCGAGCGCGATGGCCTTGCCGTTGGACGGCGCCACCTCGATGGTCGGCTCGAGCGCCGCACCTTGGGCGGCGGAGCCGACCGACATTTCGAAGCCGTCGAGACGGGCGATGACCGAGCGCCATTCGGCGAGCGAGCGGTAGGCCGTGACGAAGAAAGACAGCGCGTCCTGAACGCTGCCGAACGCCGAGCCGGTCTGCATCATGTCGCCGAGCTGGATGCGCTTGGCGAAATAGGCGGGCGCCACCACCACATAGGGAAAGATCGTTGCGGCCTGGCCGTAGCTCGCAGTGAAGGCGGTCAGGCGCTTGGTCCGGCTCATGATCTCGTACCAATTGCCGATGACGAAGCCGAAGCGCTGCAACAGGCGCCCCCGCTCGGCGCCCTCGCCCTTCAGAAGGGCGATCTGCTCGGAGTTCTCGCGCACGCGGATCAGGTTGAAGCGGAAATCGGCCTCGAAGCGCTGCTGCTCGAAATTGAGGTTGATCAGCGGGGCGCCGATCCAGTGGGTCAGCGCGGTACCGACGATCGCATAGGCCACCGCGCACCAGACCAGAAAGCCGGGGACGACGATGTCGGTGCCGTAAATGTACAAGGGCGCCTTGTAGGACAGGCCCCAGAGGATGACGACGAACGAGGCCAGCGTCACGACCGAGGACAGGAGGCCAAGGCCAATGGTCAGCGTCTGCTCGACGAAGGTCTTGACGTCCTCGGTGATGCGCTGGTCCGGATTGTCGGCGGCGTCGCCCTTGAGCTGCATGCGGTAATGCGTGGCGCCGTCGAGCCATTCGCCGAGATAATGTTGCGTCAGCCATTGCCGCCAGCGGATCTGGAGCCACTGGTTCAGATAGAGCTTGTAGACGGCCAGAGCGACGAAGGTGAAGGCAAGGCCCAGGAAGATCCAGACCTCCTTGATGAACTCGGGCAAATCGTAGGCCTGCAGCGCGCTGTAGAACCGGTTCTGCCATTGATTGAGGAGCACGTTGATCGCGACCAGCACCAGCTCCATCGCAACGATCACGGCGAGCAGGGTGCGGCCGACCCACTTATCCTCCGATCGGAAATAGGGAGCGGCGATTCGCCAGACGATCGCGAGCGTGGCGCTGATGTTCTTCACAGAGCGGGATCTCCTCGGGGATTGTGGACAAATGCCCGGAGCCAAGGACTTGAAGCCATGGCAGAAAGCGGCGCGCTTAGACTAAAGTCGCAAGGTCTGCAATTTGCGTTGTCTTGTCGCACCTCGCAACCCTAGCATGGCGTTCGACGGCGCGGGGTAGGGGTGCTCCGGGATTTCGCGACCTTGTGAGCGGGAACGGGAACCGCCGCATTCGCGAGGAATTCGCGTCCCGCTCGGGGGTTATCGCTTCAGCGTCAAGCAGGATCGGCTCTCCACGCGGGCCGTCTGCCGAAAACATGCGTGGGGGAGGAAGACCATGTGGAATCAAGTCTATGACCCCTTGCACAGCCCTGTGCTGTCGACGATCGCGGCGGCGGTGCCCGTCGTCACGCTGCTGGTCCTGATCGCCAGCGGACGCGTTCAGGCGCATATCGCGGCGATCATCGCCGTGATCGTGGCCAATTTGATCACGATCTTCATCTTCACCATGCCGGCGAACATGTCGATCCGCGCCTCGGTGCTGGGCATCGTGACCGGCTTCTTCCCGATCGGCTGGATCGTCCTCAACGTCATCTTCCTCTATCAGGTGACGGTGAGCACCGGCCGCTTCGAATTGCTCAAGCGCGCCATCGGCGGCGTCACCGAGGACCGGCGACTGCAATTGCTGCTGATCGCGTTCTCGTTCGGCGCATTCTTCGAGGGCGCCTCGGGCTTCGGCACGCCGGTCGCCATCACCGGTGCGGTGCTGATCGGGCTCGGCTTCTCGCCGCTTGCCGCGTCCGGCCTGTCGCTGATCGCCAACACCGCGCCGGTCGCCTATGGCGCGCTGGGCACGCCGATCCAGGGCCTTGCTTCGGTCACCGGGCTCGATCCCTACATCCTCGGCGCGATGGTCGGTCGCCAATTGCCGTTCTTCTCACTGATCGTGCCGTTCTGGGTGGTGTGGGCGTTCGCGGGCTGGAAGGGCATGAAGGATGTCTGGCCGGCGATCCTGGTCACCGGCGTGTCGTTCGCGGTTCCGCAATATGTGATCTCGAACCACATCAATCCCTGGATCGTCGACATCGGAGCGTCGCTGATCTCGATGGGAGCGCTGATCCTGTTCCTGAAGGTCTGGCAGCCCAGGCAGCTCTGGCTGTCGCCGGCGCTGCGCGGCCGCGATGAGTCGGCGGCCACCATGGCGGCGGCGAAACCGCTCGACAAGACGCCGCTGACGCAGGGCGAGCTGTTCAGCGCATTGCTGCCGTGGATCATCGTCTGCATCGTGATGCTGATCTGGGGCAACGGCGCCTTCAAGACCTGGGCGAATTCGATCTTCGTCTGGAATTATCCGGTGCCCGAGCTGCATCAGATGATCAACAAGATGCCACCGGTCGCGCCAGGGCCGACGAAAGAGAGCGCGGTGTTCGGCTTCACCTACCTGTCCTTCACCGGCACGGGCATGCTGATCGCGGCGATCATCTCCGGTGTTCTGATGGGCGTCGGTCCCGGCCGGCTCCTGACCGAGTACGGCCGCACCATCCGGCTCTGCGCGATCTCGCTGATCACGATCTCGGCGATGCTCGCGATCGGCACCCTGACGCGGCTGTCCGGCGTCGACGCGACGCTTGGTTTGGCGTTCGCCGCAACCGGCGTGCTGTATCCCTTCTTCGGCACGCTGCTCGGCTGGCTCGGCGTGGCGTTGACGGGATCGGACACGGCGTCCAACGTGCTGTTCGGAAACCTGCAGAAGATCACCTCCGAGCAGCTCGGCCTGTCGCCGGTGCTGATGGCGGCGGCGAACTCGTCCGGCGGCGTGATGGGCAAGATGATCGACGCGCAGTCGATCGTAGTCGCCTCCACCGCCACCAACTGGTACGGCCACGAGGGCACGATCCTGCGCTTCGTGTTCTGGCACTCGATCGTACTGGCCTGTCTGGTCGGTGTGCTCGTGACGTTGCAGGCCTATGTCTACCCGTTCACGGCGCTCGTCCTGAAGTAACGCGCCAGGACCGGCTTCGATGCAAATCCCCGCGGGGTTCGCCCTCCGCGGGGATTTTCGTATCTGCCATGAGCGAACCTTCTCAATGGCGCCGCCGTCTTATAGAAGGTGCCGCAAATCACGTCGGACGAGAGGTCTCATGGTTTCGCTCAAGCAATTGGTGTGTGCGGCGGTTGCAACGCTCGCGATATCCACGGTCGCGCGTGCCGAGGACGGTTTTCCGTTCGGCAGCGAGATGACGCTGGAAGCGTTGCCGCAGGCGGGCTCCAAGCGGATTCCGAACATCGAGATCGGCGATCACGGCGAGGTGTTGCTGGAGCTCTGGTGCAAGGGCGGCAAGGGCCAGTTCTCGGTCGCCGGCAACACCGTCATCTTCGTTCCCGGCCAGATCCAGGACCGCAACTGCCCGCCGGCGAGAGCGCAGGCCGACGACGATCTCCTCGCAGCGCTCTCCAGCGTCGAGACCTGGAAGCGCCAGGGCGACGTGCTGACGCTGATCGGCCCCAAGCCGCTGCGCTTTCGGACGACGGGGAATTAGGGCAGCTGTCATTCCCCGCGAAGGCGGGGAATCCAGTACGCCTCGGCCTACCGTTTCAATCATTTCCGTCTCGGATTACTGGATCGCCCGGTCAAGCTGGGCGATGACACCGAGTAGGTGGCTACATTATTTCCACACCGACTTGTCGGCGTCCCAGCGCTGCCCCTTAAGCTCCTTGGCGAGGGCCTCGATCGAGCCGTTATCGTCGGGCTGCTCGCCTTCCTCGTCGACCGAGGCGTCGTCGGAGAGATTGAGCTTGGCGCCGGTGCCTTCGTCGGCGGTCGTCGTCGCGGGGCTGCCGATCCAGAGCATGAGCTTGTCGGTGCTGCCTGGCTTGTCGGGCGAGACCAGCCCCGTGATCTCGATCGTGTCGGTCAGCTCGAGCGCCGGGAAATCCAGGTTCGGCCGCTTGAAGACCAGCTTGAGCTTGCCCGTGGCGGGGCTGAAAGTCTGCGAGACCGGCTTTGCCGCGAGCGTTCGGCTCAGGACGTTCGAGACGGCGGTCGCGAGCTTGGTGCGGTTGATCTTGTCGCCCTCGCGCCAGTCGGCCGCGGTGAAGCGGATGGTACGGTCCATCTCGGTCATGCCCGCGGTCCAGCCGGCGGCGGTGACGCCCGGCGTCGCCTTGAACTTCGCCAGCAGCGCGCCGGCGCGCTCGGGATCGACCGACATGTTGATGGTCTGCTCGCCTGCGCGCAACGCATCGCAGCCAACGGTGAGGCTCGCCAGCGTCACCTCGACATCCTGGCCCTTCAGGCTCTTCAGGAAATCGGTCGCCGCATCGAGCTTGACCTTGACCGCGATCGCCTCCGGCGAGACGTCGGTGAAATCCTTCGGCTGCGGCGTGATGCCGTCGTCGGAGGTCTGGTTGTCCTGAAATTCCTTCTCGCTGAGATCGGAATTGTCGGGCGAGGTGACCTCGGTCACCACCTGGCCGATGCTGATCTGGCCGCGGAATTCGAACGTGTCCCCGCTCTGCTTGCGCAGCAGCTTGACGCTGACGGGCGCCTTCTCGCCGACGCTTTGCGTGGTGCCGGTCAGGGTCTGGCCCGCGACCTGGAGGTTGACGACGAAGCGGTCCTTGCGGTCGGAATTCTTCGCGACGGGGTAACAGACGTCGAGCACCGCTGCCGTGACCGTCTTGCCCTGGCGCGTCTCCTTCAGGATCACGTCGGCATTGCCGTCCATCAGCCCGTCGATCGAGGTGAAATAGCGCGTCTCCACGCCGCCGGGCGACGCGGCCTTGGGCGACAGCTTCATCTGGGCGGAGGCAGTTTCAGGCGAAGCTGCCAGCAGAACGGCCAACAGGGCTGTCGAACAAACCAGAAGCGCGCGCATCGACGAAATCCTCGAGCAATGAGCATGATCCGGAAAAGTGCGAAGCGGCTTTCCGAAAAGATTCTGCTCAAACAATAGAATCGGCGCCACCGTAGTGGGTTTTGGCCGTGGATTGAATCGGAAAGCGGAGCCCATCGTCGGCAAAAAAGAAGGCCGCCCGGAGGCGGCCTTCGCGATGGTGTCGGGTGAGGATGGGCTTTAGAAGCCGCCCATTCCGCCGCCGGCCGGCATGGCAGGCGGAGCGTCCTTCTTCGGCGCCTCGGCGACCATGGCTTCGGTGGTCACCAGCAGGCCGGCCACGGAGGAGGCGTCCTGCAGCGCGGTGCGCACCACCTTGGCGGGGTCGATGATGCCCTTCTCGACCATGTCGACATAGGCCTCGTTCTGGGCGTCGAAGCCGAACGTCTCGGACTTGTTCTCCAGGATCTTGCCGACCACGATCGAGCCTTCCACACCCGCGTTCTCGGCGATCTGGCGGATCGGAGCTTCCAGCGCCTTCAGCACGATGTTCATGCCGGCCTGCACGTCGGCATTGGCGTTGGTGAGGCGTCCCACAGCCTTCTTGGCGCGGAGCAGCGCGACGCCGCCGCCGGGGACGATGCCTTCCTGCACCGCGGCGCGGGTGGCGTTGAGCGCGTCCTCGACGCGGTCCTTCTTCTCCTTGACCTCGATCTCGGTGGCGCCGCCGACGCGGATCACCGCGACGCCGCCCGCGAGCTTGGCGAGGCGCTCCTGGAGCTTCTCACGGTCGTAGTCCGAGGTGGTCTCCTCGATCTGGGCCTTGATCTGGCCGACGCGGGCCTCGATCTCCGGCTTCTTGCCGGCGCCCTTGACGATCGTGGTGTTCTCCTTGTCGATCACGACCTTGCCGGCGCGGCCGAGCATCTTCACCGTGACGTTCTCGAGCTTCATGCCGAGGTCTTCGGAGATCAGCTGGCCGCCGGTGAGGATCGCGAGGTCTTCGAGCATGGCCTTGCGGCGGTCACCGAAGCCCGGCGCCTTGACGGCAGCGACCTTGAGGCCGCCACGGAGACGGTTGACGACCAGGGTGGCCAGCGCCTCGCCTTCGACGTCCTCGGCGATGATGACGAGCGGCTTGCCCGACTGCACCACGGCTTCCAGCACGGGCAGCATGGCCTGCAGGCCGGAGAGCTTCTTTTCGTGCAGGAGGATATAGGCGTCCTCGAGCTCGGCGGTCATCTTCTCGGGGTTGGTGACGAAGTAGGGGCTGAGATAGCCGCGGTCGAACTTCATGCCCTCGACGATGTCCACCTCGGTGTCGAGCGACTTGTTCTCCTCGACAGTGATGACGCCCTCGTTGCCGACCTTCTGCATCGCCTGGGCGATCATCTTGCCGATGGCGGCATCGCCGTTGGCGGAGATGGTGCCGACCTGGGCGACCTCGGAGGAGGCGGCAACCGGCTTGGCGCGCTTTTCGATGTCCTTGATGACGGCGGCAACCGCGGTGTCGATGCCGCGCTTGAGGTCCATCGGGTTCATGCCGGCGGCAACCGCCTTGGCGCCTTCGCGCACGATGGCCTGGGCCAGCACGGTCGCGGTGGTGGTGCCGTCGCCGGCGAGGTCGTTGGTCTTGGAGGCGACCTCACGGACCATCTGGGCGCCCATGTTCTCGAACTTGTCCTCGAGCTCGATCTCCTTGGCGACGGTGACGCCGTCCTTGGTGATGCGGGGCGCGCCGAACGACTTCTCGATGACGACGTTGCGGCCCTTCGGGCCGAGCGTCACCTTGACGGCGTTGGCGAGAATGTCGACGCCGCGCAGCATGCGATCGCGCGCGTCTCCGGAAAACTTGACGTCCTTGGCAGCCATATCTGCAATCCCTCGTGTTTCGTGCTGTGTCTTGTTTCGTGCTGTACGGCGCTGTCTTCGTCATTGCCGGGCTTGACCCGGCCATCCATCTTCTTGTGCGGAAGCATGGATGCCCGGATCGCTCGGATCCGGGCATGACATTCAGCGGCCGTTCAGGCGGACGGCCTTAGGCCATAACGCCCATGATGTCCGACTCCTTCATGATCAGGAGATCTTCGTTGTCGATCTTGACCTCGGTGCCCGACCACTTGCCGAACAGCACGCGGTCGCCGACCTTGAGGTCGATCGGGATCAGCTTGCCGGCCTCGTCACGGCCACCGGGGCCGACGGCGACGATTTCGCCCTGGGACGGCTTTTCCTTGGCGGTGTCCGGAATGATGATGCCGCCCTTGGTCTTTTCCTCGGCGTCGATACGTTTGACCACGACACGGTCATGCAGCGGACGAAATTTGGATTTAGCCATGACGTTTCCCTTTGGAGGCTCGCTTCGGAAGTAGTGGAAAGTGGGTGGGGCGGCGCTTCCGTCCACCCCCTATCCCGAGGATCGAACGGCGCGCTTAGCAATCGGGCTTTCCGAGTGCTAATAGTGGGCTGGGAAATATGGCTTGGCCGCGATCCTGTCAAGCAAAGGTGGTTAAGCGATTGGTGAGGCGGATATAGGATGGTGGCATTGGAAACTTGTTCGGGGCGCCGACGTATTAAAGGACGTCATTGCTCCGGCAGCGGTTTTGCGCTTGGCTGCAGGAGGGGTGCGGCCATGGTCTTGTTCGGGGGAATGCCATGATCAGTTCAGCTCACGCGCGCACGGTTGCCAATCTGGCGGCCGCCTCTTGTCTGGCGCTGCTGCTGGGCGCCTGCGGCGGCGGCATGAGCCTGCCGTCCTTTTCGTCGTCCTCGCCGCCGCCCGACGCCGAGCCGGGCGTCGCCCCGGAAATGCCTGCGACCATTCGCGCCGACGAGATCGTCGGCCGCTGGGGCCTGGCCTCGTTCCAGAACCCGGCCGACCGCACCCGCACCGAGGCGGCCGCCCGGGCCCAGTGCAAGAATCCCTACGTGATCACCGCCGGCTCCTCCGGCGGCGTGATCATGCATCTGGCCGACCAGGCGACGCCCCAGGAACTGCGGCTGAAGGGCTCGCCCAGCGGCAAGAACTATATCGGACCGGCAGGTCCCACCCCTGGCGAGCAGGACCGCGAGATCGTCTCGTTCGACGGCCGCGTCCTGATCACCCGCTTCATCGACAAGGACGCCGCCACCCGCTACGGCAACATGGTCTACGTCCGCTGCGCGCCGCGGGCGTAGTTACATTTCTCCGTCATGCCCCGCGAAGGCGGGGCATCCAGTACGCAGCGGCTTCTCGGCTCAATCACTGCTGTGTCTGGAATACTGGATCGCCCGGTCCCGGTGCGCAATTGCGCACTGGCCGGGCGATGACAGCGGAAGGGATGACACCCAAAAACAAAAAACGCCGGCCCCAAGGCCGGCGTTTTTGTCTTTCTGTCTGTCGTCCGCTCAGTCGAACAGCGCGTCGATGTCGTCCTGCGAGGCGTGGCCGACGTCGCCGTTGAGCTTGGGGCCGTTGAGCAGCTTCTCGTCCTCGCTGCGGTTATCGGCATGCACATGCGCCGGCACATGGGACTTGATCGCGTCGACGCCGCCCCAGATGTCCATCATCGCATTGATGTGCTGCTCGATGAACTTCATCGTGGTCATGACCTTGCTGATGCGCTGGCCGGTCAGGTCCTGGAAGTTGCAGGCTTCGAAGATGGAGATGACGCGTTCCTGGATGTCGTCGGCGAGGCGCTTCTGCTGATCGGCCGAGTCGACCTTGGACATCGCGCTGGCGGCCTGGTCGATCGATTCCGCGGCCTCGAGGATCTGCTGGGTCGCCTGTTCGGTGCCGCCGACCACCGCGCCGAGCTCGCCATTGACCTTGGCCATTTCGCCGCCGTCGAAGCTCTTGCCGTGCAGCGTCGCGATCTCGCGCTTGGTGCGGTCGATGGCGTCGTGGATGAGGTCGAGCTCGACCTTCAGCTTCTCGCACTGCTCGATCTGCGCCCGATACGTATCGAGCATGGTGCGCGCTTCGGAAAGCTCATGGGCCGTCGAGGCGTCGATCGCCGCCATGGCTGCGCTGCCGGACAGCGGGGCCGCCGTGGCGCCCTTCGCCATCTGTGCGCGGATCGCGCGCAGCTCCGCCATGATCTCGCTATGCATCGGGCCCGCCTCTTCGGTTACTTCGAGAATCGGCATCTCGCCACTAACGATATCCTCGACCCGAAAACGTTTGCGGTGAACAGCCATCAGGAACTCCCCCCACCTCACTCACGCGTCTTTTTAGGCAGAAGCGATTTAACACGAAGTTCACAGCCGGAACTGTTGTGCGGCTGTCGTGCGACGGCTTGCAAAGAAGCGATTAACCATGGCCGCGCCGCGTTCATCGAAAATAAACGCTGATCGCCAAATTGCCGCGCGCTTGACGACGTGGTGAATCCAAACGCCGCTTCCGTTTACTAAACGAAACGGCTTTTGCCCTTTATTGACCACGTCGAGGAGCGCAGGACCAACCACCGGCTCTCGGGCGACGCATGTGATCTAGACGAAACAGTACAGAGTACGTCGATGTTCAAGAAAATGTCTGTCGCGCTGCTTGGCAGCGCTTGCACCTTCATTGTTGGCGCGAACAGCGCCAGCGCCTTCGACAACACCGTGCCGAACGATCCGCCCGCGGTGCTCTACCAGCCGCAGGTGCCGCCGGCGCCGGTGCGCGTCGCCTCCAATGCGAACATGGGCGGCGGCTTCATCGAGTTCCTGTTCGGCGACGGCCCCGGCCGCGGTCCGGCCTATGCGCCCGAGCGGCCGGTGTATCAGCAGCAGCCGGGCTATTACGACCAGCGCCGCCTGCCGCCGATGGGCGAGCCGCAGATGCAGGGTGGATATCAGCAAGGCGCGCTGCAGCAGGACGCGGTCGATCCGCGGCAGCGTCAGTTCGACCCGAGATTCGAGAAACAATCCGTTGACTATAGCGGCAAGGAAAGTGCCGGCACGATCGTGGTCGATACGCCGAACAAGTTCCTCTATCTGGTCGAGGGTAACGGCAGGGCGATGCGCTACGGCATCGGCGTCGGCCGCCCCGGCTTCACCTGGTCCGGCGTGAAGTCGATCACGGCCAAGCGCGAATGGCCGGCCTGGACGCCGCCGTCGGAAATGCTGGCGCGCCGACCCGATCTGCCCCGGCACATGGAAGGCGGTCCGGAAAATCCGCTCGGCGCGCGCGCGATGTATCTCGGATCGACGCTCTACCGCATCCACGGCTCCAACGAGCCCTGGACCATCGGCACCAACGTCTCCTCCGGCTGCATCCGCATGCGCAACGAGGATGTCATCGACCTCTACGGCCGCGTCAATGTCGGCACCAAGGTCGTGGTGATGTAGCCAAGCGATCGCTGCTCGCCTTCTCCCAAGGAGGGGAAAAGCGAAGAGCGCAAAACGACGCAAAATAAAACGGCCGCCTCCCGGGCGGCCGTCTTCGTCTGTTGCGCTATCGAGCAGCCTTACGCGTAATCGCTGCCGCCATCGTCGTCGCCGCCGAAATCGCTGTCGTCGGCCAGGTCCAGGTTGCCGCCGTCGTTGTCGTCGCCGTAGTTCCGATCGTTGTCGTTATGATCGTTGCTCGCCTGGTCGGAGAAGCTCTGGCGGGACTCCCGGTTCGAGCCGATGTCGTTGAGGCCGGCATCGCGCGCCAGCGAGCCGCCGGACTGATCGCTGCCGCTCCAGGGACTGCGATCGCCGCCAAGGGAATTGCCGTCGCCGAAGGCCTGCTGGTGCGATCCGCCCATCATGCCGCGGATGCTCGAGAGCAGCAGCGAGCCGCCGACGACGCCGGCCGCGGCCGCCGCGGCCGTGCCGAGGAACGAGCCGCCGCCACCGCCGACCGGCGGAGCGCCATAACCCTGACCTTGGCCGTAGGCCTGCCCATAAGGCGGCGGCGCGCCGTAGCCCGGCTGGCCCTGCGGCATCGCCTGTCCGGTGTTCCAGACGGGCCGCTGCTCGCGCGGCGGCACGTTCGGAACCGAGCCGCGCGAGGGGCCTCCGCCGAACAGGGTGTCGCGCATGGTGTCGAGGAAGCCGCCGGATTGCGCCTGTTCGGGCGCATGGGCCGCTTCCAGCTCCTGGATCCGGTTATGAGCACGCTTCAGCGCTTCGTCCTGCAACAGCGTGGTCTGCACCAGCGCATAGACCGCGCCGGGGGCCTTGCGCAGGCCATCGGAGATCGCGGCGATCGCGTCGGGATCGCGCGGTGCGTTTTCCAGTTTCGAAAGCCGGTCGAAAAGGTCGTCGACGAGCTGGCGTTCCTGCGGCGTCATGGTCAGTCTCCCTCGCGCAAAACAAGCGCGAGGCAGATGTAGGGTTCCATTGTGGCCCCAACAGTGCCGGCCGGATTAAATTTCCGTATGCGACAAGGTGCCTCAAAGCCAGGCTTTTGCCGGCGTCATCCCAGCGTGACGCGGCGCTCCGTCAGCAGGCGCTCGAACGCCTCGCCCGCGAGATAGGCATGCTCGCGTTCCCTGACGTCGGTCATCTCGTCGAGGCCGACGAGGACGTCGTCGACGAAGCCGGGGTGGCACATCACGAGGCCGCCGTCCGGCAAGCCTTCCAGGAACTGTCGCATCAACTCGCCGAAATCTGTCCCGCGCGTGAAATCATAGGCGCCGGCGAAACCCGGATTGAAGTCGAGCCCGGCGTCGCCGGCGCAGCGGCGGAATTGCGCGCTGAGGACATCGAGCACCAGGGCCTTCGGCGAAGCCAGCCGCTGCTTGAGCGGCAGGTCGCGGCCACCCTGGCGTACCCAGGCCTTCGGCGCGCCGTCGCTGACCGCTTCCACGAAGCCGTCGCGCACCTGCGGATAGAGCTGCACATGCTGATGGCCGTCCACGAAGTCGGGCGCGCGACCGAACGCTTCCATGAAGGCGGCGAGCTGCGCCTTCACCTCGTTGCGAAAGAACTCGCGGTCGAGCCGGCGCATCAGTCCGGCGCGCAGCAACTTAGGAAACGGCATGAACATGTCGCCGTCGAGCGGGCGGAAATGCATGGTGAGGGGACGGAACGGCGCCGACAGCGTCACATGCAAACCGATCGCGCAGCGCGGGCTCGTCTGCGCCGCCGCCTGAAGCGCCTCGACCTCGCTGCGCGCGATCGCAGGCCCCACCATCATCACCGAGGTGGCGTTGAGACGACCGCGCTCGATCAGGTCGCGGATGGCGCGATTGACGCCGGGGCTGATGCCGTAATCGTCGGCGCAGAGCCAGATCCGCCGCAGCTCCGCGGCCGTGCTCATTCGGCCGCCGTCCGCTTCGCGGCGGCTTCACTCGAAGCGTCGGCCTCGGCGCGCTTTTCGCTGTGCTCGGCGACGAAGTAGATCGGCCGCGCCTTCATCTCGGACAGGATCTTGCCGATATATTCGCCGACGATGCCGATCATGATGAGCTGCACGCCGCCGATCGTCATCAGGCCGATCACGAGCGAGGGATAGCCGGGGACCTGCTTGCCGGTGGTGAACACCTCCCAGAGGATCGACAGGCCGAACAGGAAGGCGCCGCCGGCGAGGATGACGCCGAGCAGGCTGGCGAAGCGCAAGGGCGCCACCGAAAACGAGGTCAGGCCCTCGATCGACAGGCCCAGCAGGCTCGCGGCGTTGAAGGTGGTGACGCCATGGGCGCGCGCCGAAGGCTCGTAGTCGACGCGGATCTGGCGGAAGCCGATCCAGCTTGCGAGGCCCTTGAAGAAGCGGTTGCGTTCCGGCAGCTGCCGGAGCGCGGCGACGGCGCGCGGCGACAGCAGGCGGAAGTCGCCGGCGTCCTCGGGGATCTTCTGGCGAGCGCCCCAATTGATCAGCGCGTAGAAGCCGTGCACGGAGACACGGCGCAGGAAGCTCTCGTTGTCGCGATGTGCCTTGGCGGTATAGACGACGTCATAGCCGTCATCGATCCAGTGCCGCACCAGCTGCTCGATCAGCGCCGGCGGATGCTGGCCGTCGCCGTCCATGAACATGACGGCGCCGAGCCGGGCGTGATCGAGGCCGGCCATCAGCGCCGCCTCCTTGCCGAAATTGCGCGACAGCGAGACCACCTGGACGTCGATCGCGTCGGCCGGCAGGCTACGTGCGATCGCCAGCGTCGAATCCTTGCTGCCGTCGTCGACATAGACGACCTCGCAAGCGAGCCGGTAGCGCTCCTGCACGGTCCTTGCGAGATCGCAGATGCGCTGATGCAGGGCGGCGAGCCCCGCCGCCTCGTTGTAGACGGGGACGACTATCGACAATCCCTTCGCGGCCGCAGTGCTCGCGGTGGTCGTCATGCCGGAAACGTCGGAGCCCAGCGTCATCGATCAAGTCCCAGAGGCGTTCAAAGTCATCTCAACAGCATATGGTAGCTGCCGTTTGCTGTCGCAAAGCTGAACGGAGCCGAGCGTACCTGGGGCTTACCGCCGCAGGAAGGTCTCGAGCTTGGCGAACAGCGGGTTCTCCCGGTCGAACACGTAGTCGAGCGACGCCACCGAGACGGTCTCGGCGCCATGCTCGCGCAGGAAGCTTGCCAGTGCATAGAGCTGTCCCGGCGGGCAGTGCAACGTCAGCATGCCTGACGAGGTGGGGCCGCCGAACGGGGCCTCGACGCCGAACCGGCTGTGGGTTTCGCCGAGCAGGGCGGCGTCGCATTGCCGGAAGCGGGTGCGGACCTCGCGGTATTTGTTGGCCCGCGCCCGTGCCGCGATGTGGTCGAGGATCACCCGTGCCGTCTCCCGCGCCTGCGGCGACCAGTCGGCATCCTTCGACGCCACCAGATTGGCCTGGCTGCGCAGCATCACGCCGTCGTCGAGCACCCGCAGGCCGTTGGCGGCGAGGGTTGCGCCCGTGGTTGTGATGTCCACGATCAGTTCGGCGCTGCCGGCCGCCGGTGCGCCTTCGGTTGCGCCCGCGCTTTCGACGATGCGGTAATCGGTGATGCCTTGGGTCTGGAAGAACGAACGGGTGAGATTGACGAACTTGGTCGCGACCCGCATCCGCATGTGATGCTGCTCGCGGAAGCCGGTGGTGACGTCGTCGAGGTCGGCCATGGTGCGGACGTCGATCCAGGCCTGTGGCACCGCGACGACGACGTCGGCATAGCCGAAGCCGAGGCCGTCGATCAGCAACACGCGCTTGTCGGCATCGGCGATGTTCTCGCGCACCAGGTCTTCACCGGTGACGCCAAGATGCGCAAGGCCGCGCGACAGCTGCGAGGCAATCTCGCTCGCCGAGAGATAGGCGACCTCGACGTTGTCGAGGCCAGCGAGGGTGCCGCGATAGTCTCGGGCGCCGCCGGCCTTCGACAGCTTGAGGCCGGCCCGGGCGAAGAAGGCTTCGGTGTTTTCCTGCAGGCGGCCCTTGGAGGGAACGGCCAGAACGAATGGCGCGCTCATGACTTAAGCTCCCACCTTGCGGCCGATTCCGGTCAGCGCATCCACCCACACCGAGAAGCCCACCGCGGGGATCGGTTCGCTCGATCCGAGCTGGGTCATCAGCCCGTCATAGCGGCCGCCGGCAACCAGCGGCTCGCTGCCGTTGCCGCGGTGATGCAGCTCGAATTCGAAGCCGGTGTAATAGTCGAGGCCGCGTCCGAACGCGGTCGAGAAGCGCGTATGCTTCACGTCGATGCCGCGCGCGGCCATGAAGCCGACCCGGCTTTCGAACTGGTCGATCGCCCCGGCAAGGTCGAGCCGGGCATCGCTGGTGAGCGCGCGCAACGCGGCGATGGAATCGTCGGGGTTGCCCGATATCGACAGGAAACGCTTGAGCACCGTGATCGCCTCGCGCGACAGCGCGCCGCCCTTCAGAGTCGATTGCTCGAGGAATCGATCGGCGATCTCGGCGGTGCTGCGGCCGCCGACATTGGTGGTGCCGGCGATCGACATCAAATCGGTGACGAAGGCGAGCGCGGCCTTGCGGTCGGAGCCGGCCAGCGCGGCGAGCACACCCTCATATTCGCTGCGCGTCGCGGTGGTCGTGGCCGCCAGCCGCTCCAGATCCTGCTCCAGGCTGATCTTGCGGTTGAAATCCTTGACCAGCCGGCGGCGCCAGACCGGATAGAGGTTGAGCGCGTCGAGCAGCGCGTTGAACAGCGCAACATCGCCGGTGCGGATCTCGACGTCGTGGACGCCGAAGGCGCTGGTTGCCTCCAGCGCCAACGCCAGCATCTCGGCATCGGCCGCGGCGCGGTCCTGACGGCCGAACGATTCGATGCCGGCCTGCAGGAATTCGCTGGCGCGGCCGCTGCGGTAACGAAATACTGGGCCAAGATAGCTGAAGCCGGACGGCTGGCCGGCGCGGGTCGAGGCGAGATAGTCGCGGGCGACCGGGATGGTCAGGTCCGGGCGCAGGCAGAGTTCCTCGCCCGTGAGGTCCGTGGTCAGGTAGAGGCTCTTGCGGATGTCCTCGCCGGAGAGGTCGAGGAACGGCTCGGCCGGTTGCAGGATCGCCGGCTCGGCCCTGACGTAACCGGCCTGCGCGAACGACAAGAGCAGCGTGTCCGCCCAGGCGGCGGAGCTGGCAGCATTTGAGGTGGCAGTCGCGGTCATAACAGGGGTCCATCGACCCGGCGGAACCGGGCAGGCAAGGGAAAGGACAGGAATTGCGCAGCCCTTAGCATGGCCCGGAAGCGGTTTCGACCTCCAAAGGATCAATCGCTTAACGAGTTCGGCGCGAAGGCGGCCGGTCGGTCAGGTCTGAAGCGGAGCAGCGCTTTCATTTCCAACAAGGTAACAAAATACCTAACTTCTTGCCGCTCCGGAAGAGGGCCAATTTCACTCGCTGGGACCAGCGGCGTCCCTGATCAGCTCTGGGGCCGACGTCTCGGCTGCGACGAAGGCCGGCGCCGCCGCGGCGAGTTCGGCGTCTTCCGCTAGCTGCTCCACGAGCTCGAGTATCCTCTGCCTTCTGTCGTGGTCGGTGAGACGGAGAAATGCCCTGATGAGCCGCAGCTCTTCGTATCGCCTTGGATCCGGCGCGACGCCGTCGTTGACCGTCATGCCATCCATCGCTCTCGTCACCTCGAGTGGCCGTCATCGCCTTCGCGAACGCAGCGGCGCGCGATGTCGCGGTGCGGCCGAATGCCTGAAGTCACAATGATAAATTGAGAACCGACGGCAAGTCGCCGCATACTCAATTTGGGTATGGCGGATGATCCGCTCGCCGTAGCCATCGTTTACAAGATGGATGTTGGTTTTCGATTCATGCGCAATGCTTCAGATATTATCCGGACGGTCTCGCGACATACGCTCGCCTACATGCTGTTCTCGATGAGCGAGCTGTTCCGGCACTACGAGGAATTCGATCCACTGGACCTTCTGATCGTTCATGCCGTGCTGAACGCGAACGTCATCCACGTGATGAACGATCCGGTGCTGGACGAGAAGTTCTCCAGCATTCATGCCGTCGAGCCGGATGTGATCAAGCAGGGGGTGTCTCGTGCGGCACTCTCCCGCTTTCTCAGCCTGCCGCTCGAGACGGTTCGCCGTCGCGTGACGGGGCTGAAGCGGCGGAAGATCCTCGAAGAGACCAAGGCCGGACTGATCGTGACCGAGCAGAACGCGTTCAGGTTCGGCAACAACCACGAACTGCAGAAGACCAACATGCTGCTGCTGACCAAGCTGCTTCGCGATCTCAAGCGTGCGGGCATCAATGGGCCGGACGACCTGCGCGCCTCCAAGGGCGCCGCGTCCGCAAGAAAGGCAAAGTAAGCGCGCGACATGGATCAGGGCCATCTCGATACCGGGCGCGACGGCGCGCAAAAGCTGGCGACGGACCGCCTGATGTCCTTCCAGGGCCTCAAGCCGTCGTCGGCCCTCGAGCTCAGGGCCTACGACATCGACCATTTCGGCGAGACGGAAAGATATGCCGGCGCATCCAGCATGCCCTTGTCGGCCGGGGCGATCGCCATCATGCGGGCGCGGCTCAACCTGCCGAGCCTGACCCTGTCGCTGGTGAAGACCTTTCCGCGGATCATTCGCGGTTATCAATTATCGAATGCCGCCGCCTTCGTGGTGCCGATGGACCACGTGACCTCGGCCCGCATCAACGGGCAATCGATGGGCCGTTCCATCGTCGTTCTCAGAGGCGGCTCCGATTGCGTGGTCCACGAGCCGGAGGGCCGGCTGATCGGCGTCGTCTATTTCACACCGCCCCCGCGCGAGCCCTGGTCGCATCTCGGTGACGGCTATCATCTGGTGAACCCGACGCCGGACGTCCTGGCCTCGTTGCGCCGTCTGGTCTCCGTCACTTTGGAAACCGCAGCCCATGACCCCGACTTCCTGAACGCGCCGACGTCGTTGACGGCCGTCGAGCAATCGCTGCTCAGCACGATGGAAGCTGCGCTGCGCACCAGCACGATTGGCGGCCCGGTGTCGTCCAAGATGAAAGGCTACCGGCGGATCGTCGCGGACATGGAACGACTGATCCAGCAGGACCTGACGATCTGGCTCAAGACGCCCGAGCTCGCGGAGCAGGTGGGCGTGTCCGTCCGCACGCTCCAGAGCGCGACCCAGGCCATCTGCGGCATCAGCCCGCATCGCTATAGCCGGGTCCTGCGGCTCTGGTCGCTACGCAAGCAGCTGCGCGTCGGCGCGGGGCGGCGCAGCGTGAAGGCCTGCGCGATCGCGCATGGCTTCTGGCATCTGGGCGAGTTCGCGGCGAGTTACAGGGCGGCCTTTGGCGAGCTGCCGTCCGAGACCTTGCAGCGCGCGATGCAGGAAACGATTTAATTTAGCGTTTTCCGCCGTCCCAATCGCCCAGCACGGCCTGGACCAGCGCCAGCGCTGCCACTGCGGCGGTGTCGGCCCGCATGATCCGGGGACCGAGGGCCAGCCGGAGGATTTTGGGCTGGCGCAGCAGCAAGGCCCGCTCTTCCTCGGCAAAGCCGCCTTCGGGGCCGATCAGGACGTCGATACCTTGTCCGGCGGCGCGGGCGGCCTGGAGGCTCTGAACCGGATTTTCGACCTCGGCGGCCTCATCGCAGAAGATCAGCAGGCGGTCGGCCGGGCGCTGGCTGAGGAAACGCTCCAGGGCGACCGGTTCGGCGACGGTAGCGATGCTCAAAATGCCGCATTGCTCGGCGGCCTCGACGACATTGGCCCGCATCCGCTCGGTGTTGACCCGGGAGGCCTGGGTAAACCGGGTCAAAACCGGGTGCAGTTCGGCCGCGCCCATCTCGATGGCCTTCTGGACCATGTAGTCGAGCCGGGCGTGCTTGAGCGGGGCGAAGACGTAGGCGAGGTCGGCGAGCCGGTCCTGCGGCCGGGTCTGCTGCAGGATGACGAGCCCGTCCGGCCGTTTGCGGCCCTCAATGGCGGCCTGCCACTCGCCGTCGCGGCCGTTGAACGCCAAAACCTCCGCGCCGGCCCCAAGCCGCAGCACATTTCCGAGATAATTGCTCTGGTCGCGGTCGAGCGCGATCCGGGCGTCCTGGGCCAAGGGGGTGTCGACGAACAGGCGGGGGGCGCGAAAATCGTGGGAAGGCATGGTGCAAAAGTCCAATTTGGGGCCGTTATTAACCGAAAGCAGCCATTTCGGGGTAAATATTGCCAAGTCGCTGCGTCGGCGCGCCGCGCTCTTGCCCTATTCGGTGGGTTGTTAAGGGCCGGCGGGAATCGTAAAATCGCGAGCACGCTGGTTGCGCTTCAATTGAGAAGGCGCTGGACCCCGTCAGCTCCTGCCGGAGAGATTTTCTAGATGATCCGTATGATCCGTCATTTGATGGTTCCGATCACTGCCGCCATGGTCACCATGGCTGGCGCGGGTGCTTATGCGCAAAGCGCGTTCCCCGCACCGCTGCCCAACCAGGCTCCGACCAGCTCGGCGTTCCCGCCGGTGAACGGTTCGGCGCCGACGGCGTCCGTCGGGACGTCCCCGCAATCCTCGTTCCCCGTCAACGGCGCTGCGCCGATCGGCGGCCCCGGTGCGTTTGGCGCGGCTCCGCCGACGCAAGCGGGCCCCGGCGAGGACTGCATGAAGGCGTTCATGCCCCTGCGCGAAGAGGCCGAGAAGCGCGGCAAGCTGATCAAGGCCGCGAGCGACCGTCACGCGCCGCCCGATGAAGCCTGCAAGCTGATCCGCAATTTCAGTCAGGCCGAGTCGAAGATGATCAAGTACATCGAGGGCAACGCCTCGAAGTGCGGAATTCCGCCGCAGGTCGGCGCGCAGATGAAGGACGGCCACAAGAACACCGAGGCCATGCAGGCCAAGGTCTGCAACGTCGCGCAGCAGATGCAGCAACAGCAGGCGCGCCCCGCGGGCCCGTCGCTGAGCGAGGTGCTGGGCTCGGGCTCGGCGCCTGAGGCCAATGCCGGCAAGAAGGGCGGCAGCACCTTCGACACGCTCAACGGCAACGTCCTCACCCGATGAGCGACACATCAGCCCGCGTTGCCGATTCCACCGGCAACTGGGTCGATACGCTCGCGCCGCAATGGGCGCGGCCCTATCTGCGCCTGTCCCGCTTCGATCGCCCGATCGGCTCCTGGCTGCTGCTGATGCCTTGCTGGTGGTCGGCGGCGCTCGCCGGCGGCATGGCGCATGACGTCCGCGCGCTGCCGCTCACCATCGTGCTGTTCTTCATCGGCGCCTTCGTGATGCGCGGGGCGGGCTGCACCTGGAACGACATCACCGACCGCGATCTCGACGACAAGGTCGAGCGCACCCGCTCGCGGCCGCTGCCCTCGGGGCAGGTCAGCACGAAGCAGGCGCTGGCCTTCATGGTCGCGCAGGCCGTGATCGGCCTTCTGGTGTTGCTGCAGTTCAATCGCTTCGCGATCGCGACCGGCATCGCCTCGCTGCTGGTCGTCGCCATCTATCCCTTCATGAAGCGGATCACCTGGTGGCCGCAGATCGTGCTCGGGCTTGCCTTCTCCTGGGGCGCCCTGATGGGATTTGCCGTCACCTTCGGCCGCATCGACGTCACCGCGCTGGTGCTCTATGCGGGCTCGATTTCCTGGGTGATCGGCTACGACACGATCTACGCGCATCAGGACGCCGAGGACGACGCGCTGATCGGCATCAAGTCGACCGCGCGCCTATTCGGCGCGCATACGCACCAGGCGCTGATCCTGTTCTACGGGCTGTCGGTGATGCTGATCGGCGTCGCGCTGGCCTCCGCCGATGCGCGCTGGCCGGCCTGGCTCGGGCTCGCCTCCTTCGCCGCGCATCTGGCGTGGCAGATCATGCGCCTGCGGATCGAGGATCCGGAGCTCTGCAAGCGCCTGTTCTATTCGAACAAGCACGCCGGGCTGATGCTGTTCGCGGGTTTGTTGGCCGACGCGGTGATGCGGTCGGTGTAACGCAAATGCGTAGGGCGGATTAGCGAAGCGTAATCCGCCGACTTCTGTCCAAGCAGAAAGCAAAAGAGGCGGGTTACGCCTACGGCTAACCCGCCCTACGGCATTTGTGATTGCCGCTTAATTCCTCGCGATGATCTCGCGTTCGCCGTGGTGAACCATCACCTCGCGCGCCATGGCGACACGGCGGCGCATCAGGAATTTCGGGCGGCGGGCGCGGATCGCATTGGCGCGGCGGCGACGGGGGGCGGGCTTGCGCGCGCCTTCGTCGAGCTGCGGAAGCGCGAACAGCTCGCTCCAAATCGCCCAGGCTTCGGTGAGTTCTTCGCCGTCGACGCCGACGAGCAGCGTCACGGAGAGCGAGGGATCGCGATGCACGAGCACGAGGGCCTGTGCTTCGTCATTGCCGCGCAGCGCGACGCCTGTGAAGTCGGAGACGCGGACGTTGATCGCCATCTGCATGCCGCGTACGGCACGGCGCAGCACGACGCGTTCGCGATGAAGCTCGATCTGTCTGGTGTAGCCGTCGGCGCGCGGATCGTGCGCATCGAAGCGGACCGGAAGGGAAAGTGGGTCGAGCCGCGGAGAGCGGCTCGACCCGGCGGGGTTGACCCCGCATGTTGCTGTTTGACGCCTCACGGCTTTAGTTCTCCCCGCCAGGATTATGTTCCCGGTCGATGCGAGGACCTTAGCGCGGCCCTTTCCGAAACCGCTTAAAAAGGCTGGTTAACCCACCGTCACTGCCACTCATGATTGACAAGAGCTTGGCACGCATGATTGACGAGACGTTGCGCCGATGGTGCGAATCTGAGCTTTTGGCAGGCTGAAAATGCTTGAAGTCCGCGCAATCAGGGCACATCTGTGGGTTCCAGTCCCGCACTCCGCCCCAACAGGATTTCGTTCGTGAACTCTTCACCAAGCTCGACGTCTTCGACCTCAAAATCCTCGGGCGCCAATCGCGACCTATTCGACCAGTCCGCGCTGTCGGATCTGGCGCAGCGGCTGGTGGAGGCGGCCCGGCGCGCCGGCGCCGACGCGGCCGATGCGGTCGCGGTGCGCGGCGTGTCGCAGGGCGTCGAGGTGCGCGACGGACGCGTCGAGGAAGCCGAGCGGTCCGAGGGCGACGATGTCGGCCTGCGCGTACTGGTCGGCCAGCGCCAGGCGGTGGTCTCGACCAACGACGTCAGCGGCGATGCCGTGACCAAGCTCGCCGAGCGCGCGGTCGCGATGGCGAAGGTTGCGCCCGACGACAAATATGTCGGCCTTGCCGATCCCGCATTGCTCGCGCGCGACTTCCCCGACCTCGATCTGCTCGATCCCGATGTGCCCGCGACGAGCGAGCTCGAGCGCCGTGCGCTCGCGGCTGAAGCTGCCGCGCTCGCCGTGAAGGGTGTCACCAAGTCCGGTGGCGCCTCGGCCTCCGCAGGCATGGGCGGCATGGTGCTCGTCACCTCGACCGGCTTCCATGGTTCCTATCTGCGTTCCAGCCAGGGCATCTCGGCCACCGCCATCGCGGGCGAGGGCACCGGCATGGAGCGCGACTACGACTTCACCTCGGCGCCGCATGCCGCCGATCTGCTGTCGCCTGAGATCGTCGGCCGTTCCGCCGGCGAGCGCACCGTGGCGCGCTACAATCCGCGCAAGGTCGAGACCTGCAAGGTGCCCGTCGTGTTCGATCCGCGCGTCGCGGGCTCGCTGGTCGGCCATCTCGTCGGGGCCATCAACGGCGCCTCGATCGCGCGCAAGACCAGCTTCCTGAAGGACAAGCTCGGCCAGCAGCTGTTCGCCAAGAACATCCGCATCATCGACGATCCTTTGCGCAAGCGCGGCCTGCGCTCGCAGACCTTCGACGCTGAGGGCGTCGCGGTGAAGAAGACCGCGCTGGTCGACGAGGGCGTGCTGACGACCTGGTTGCTCGATTGCGCCACCGCGCGCGAGCTCGGCCTCGTCACCACCGGCCACGCCCATCGCGGCGTGTCGTCCTCGCCCTCGCCGGGACCCTATAATCTGCATCTCGAGCCGGGCACGCCGAGCCCCACTGAGCTGATCTCCGACATCAAGCAGGGCTTTTACGTCACCGACCTGATCGGCTCCGGCGTCAACGGCGTCACCGGCGATTACAGCCGCGGCGCCTCCGGCTTCTGGATCGAGAACGGCGAGATGACCTATCCCGTCAGCGAGGTGACGATCGCGGGGCATCTGTTCGAGATCTTCAAGTCGATGCAGCCCGCGAACAATCTCGAATTCCGCTACGGCGTCAATGCGCCGACGGTGCGCATCGAGGGTTTGACGCTTGGCGGACGTTGACGGGAACGACACCATCCTGACGCGCGACGCGGCGCTGCTGCGAGACACGGTGCGGGACGCGGGCGCGCTGGCGCGGTCGATGTTCCGCACCGAGCTGAAGAAGTGGACCAAGGGCGCCTCCTCGCCGGTGTCGGAAGCCGACATCGCCGTCAACGATCTGCTCGAAGCGCGCTTGCGCGGTGCGACGCCGGATTATGGCTGGCTCTCGGAGGAGAGTGCGGACGACGCTGTCCGGCTGTCGCGGCGCCTGACCTGGATCGTTGATCCCATCGACGGCACACGCAATTACCTCAATGGCCATGACGATTGGTGCGTCAGCGTCGCGCTGGTCGAGGATGCCGCGCCCGTGCTGGCTGCGGTGTTCGCGCCTGTCAGCGACGAGTTCTTTTTCGCTGCGCGCGGACAGGGCACCACGCTCAACGACGCCCCGGTGCGGGCGACGCCCGGAGCCGAGCTGGACTTCGCCCGTGTCGCCGGCCCAAAGCCCCTGGTCGAGCGCCTGAAGCCGTCGCCCGGCGACATCACACTGCATCCGCGAATCGGTTCGCTCGCGCTGCGCCTGTGCCGGGTCGCCCATGGCGCGCTGGATGCGGCTTTTGCGGGGGGCAACAGCCATGATTGGGACCTTGCGGCCGCCGATTTGATCGTGCAGGAAGCGGATGGTAGGATGAGCGACCTCTCCGGAGAACCCATCCTCTATAACCGCCGGGAAGTGGCGCACGGGGTGCTGGTGGCAGCGGGGCGCGATCGTCATGCGGGCATTGTCGCGCATTTTCGAAACCGCCCTTTGGCCTAAGGCGCTTGTCGTCGTGCCGCTAGAACACTGCTTTGCCGGGCAGCCCGTTAGGAACAGAACTCATGCCAGATAGTGCCCCGCAACAACTGCTTCACCTCGTCGTCGGCGGAGAGCTCGTCGATCTCGAGCACAACGTCTTCAAGAATCTCGACGACGTCGAGATCGTCGGCCTCTACCCGAACTATGCGACCGCCCACGCCGCCTGGCGGGCCAAGGCGCAGTCGACGGTCGACAACGCGCAGATGCGCTATTTCATCGTCCATCTCCATCGGCTGCTCGACCCCAATCAAGAACCGGCGCGTTGAAAAAACTGCTTCGCAATACGCTGCGAAGCAGCTGGTTTCAGCGTGCCGTCGGGTTTCTGGCGGCCGAATATCTGCGTCTGGTCTGGCGGACCAACAAATTCACGTTCGATCCGCCCGACGTCTACGACATCGTCGAGCCGCAGATCCCCGCGATCTTCGCCTTCTGGCACGGCCAGCATTTCCTCACCCCCTTCATCAAGAACAAGGACTCCTACCGCGCCAAGGTCCTGATCTCCCGTCACCGCGACGGCGAGTTCAACGCCATCGCGGTGGAGCGGCTCGGCATCGGCCTGATCCGCGGTTCCGGCGATCATGGCAGCGCCTTTCATCGCAAGGGCGGGGTCGGCGCCTTCAAGGAAATGGTGCGGACCCTCGAGGACGGTTGTAATGTCGCGCTGACCGCCGATGTCCCCAAGCGCGCGCGCGTGGCCGGGCTCGGCATCATCATGCTGGCACGGGAATCGGGGCGGCCGATCATGCCTTTCGCGATGGCGACCAGCCGCTTCATCCGGCTGAAGAACTGGGACCGCACCACCATCAACCTGCCGTTCGGGCGGGGCGTCCTGGTCGGCATCAAGGAAATCCACGTCCCGCCGGATGCCGACGCCGCCGCAATGGAAGTGCTGCGGCTGGAGCTGGAAGAGACGTTGAACGAGGCGACCCGCCGCGCCTATGCGCAACTCGGCCGTCCGGGGCCCCAAGATGGCTAAGTCGCTGCCGATTTCGCTGCCCATGACGCTGCGGATGTATCGGCGCCTGGCTTCCGGCCTGGTGCCGCTTGCGCCTGCGCTGATCAAGCGGCGGCTGAAGCAGGGCAAGGAGGATCCCGCGCGCGTCGGCGAGCGGCGCGGACTGTCGCGCGACGTGCGGCCGCACGGGCCTCTGGTCTGGATCCACGGGGCCAGCGTCGGCGAAGTGCTGGCCGCGGCTGCGCTGATCGAGCGGTTGCGCGATCTCAATCTGCGCATCCTGCTCACCTCCGGCACCGTCACGTCGGCCGCCGTGGTCGCCAAGCGCTTTCCGCCCGACGTGATCCATCAATACGTGCCGTATGATTCGCCGCGCTATGTCGCGCGCTTCCTCGACCATTGGAAGCCGTCGCTGGCGCTGTTCATCGAATCCGACCTGTGGCCCAATCTGATCCTGGCCGGTGCTGCGCGCCGCGTGCCCATGGTGCTGATCAACGGGCGGATGTCGCCGCGCTCCTTCCCGCGCTGGCGGCGCATGCACGGCACCATCTCGGCGCTGCTGTCGCGGTTCGACATCTGTCTCGCGCAGTCGAAGATTGATGCCGAACGCTTCGCCGCGCTCGGCGGCCGCGACGTCGTCACCACAGGCAATCTCAAGCTCGACGTGGCGGCGCCGCCGGCCGATCCCGCCAAGCTCGAGCGGCTGATGGCGATGACGCGCGGGCGGCCGATCATCGTCGCGGCCTCGACCCATCCGGGCGAGGACGAAATGCTGGTCGCGGCGCATCGCAGCCTCGTCGGCTTCTTTCCGCAACTGCTCACCGTGATCGTGCCGCGGCATCCGGATCGCGGCTCCTCGATCGCTGGCATGATCACGGCTTCCGGCCTGACGCCCGCCTTGCGCTCGCGCGAGGAGCTGCCGAGCGCGACCACCGACGTCTATGTCGCCGACACCATGGGCGAGCTCGGCCTGTTCTACCGCCTCTCGCCGATCGTGTTCATGGGGGGATCGCTGATCCGCCATGGCGGGCAGAACCCGATCGAGGCGATCAAGCTGGGGGCCGCGGTCGTCCATGGCCCGCACGTCTTCAACTTCGCCGACGTGTTCGAGGCGCTCGACGCGAGCGGCGGCGCGCGGCAGGCCGACACGCAGGAGGCGCTGGTCAAGCACCTCGGCCAGCTCTTGGCCGATCCGGTCCTGCGCGAGAAGATGCAGCACGCCGGCACCGGTGTGGTCGAGCAGCTCGGCGGCGCGCTGGAGCGCACCATGACGGCGCTCGAGCCTTATCTGTTGCAGTTGCGGATCGAGATGGGGGCGGCCAATGCGTGAGCCGGCCTTCTGGTACCGGCCACGTTCCCTCCCGTCCTACGCGTTATGGCCGCTCGGAGCCGTCTACGGCGCGATCACCGAACGGCGCATGCTGCGCCAGGGCGCGGATGCCGGCATCCCCGTGATCTGCGTCGGCAATTATCATGTCGGCGGCGCCGGCAAGACCCCGACCGTGCTGGCGCTGACCAGGCTGCTGCGTGGGCTCGGCGAGACGGTGGTGGTGCTCAGCCGCGGCTATGGCGGACGGCTGAAGGGCCCGGTCATGGTCGACCGCGAACGGCATAGCGCAGCCGATGTCGGCGACGAGCCGCTGATGATGGCGCGCGACGTCCCCGTTGCGGTCGCGCGCGACCGGCTCGACGGCGTCGCGCTGGCGAAGTCGCAGGGCGCGACCGTGATCCTGATGGACGACGGTTTCCAGAATCCGCGTTTGCTCAAGGACGCGTCCCTGATCGTGATCGACAGCGAGCGCGGCCTCGGCAATGGCGAGGTGTTTCCCGCCGGCCCCTTGCGCGCGCCGCTGAAAGCGCAGCTTGCGCGCACCGACGCGCTGGTGCTGATCGGCGAGGGCCGCGCCGCCAACGACGTCGCCGCCGAGCTCGCCAAGCGCAACAAGCCCGAGTTGCGCGCGCGGCTGAAGGCGGATGCGGCCTCGCTCGCGCAGCTCCTGGGAAAGCGGGTGCTCGCCTTCGCCGGCATTGGCGATCCCGACCGCTTCTTCCGCACCCTGCGCGCGAACGGCATCGACGTCGCGCGCACGCGGCCCTTTGCCGACCACCACATGTTCTCGCGCGAGGACATCGCGGCTCTCGCGGCGGAGGCGCAGCGCGAGCAGCTCACGCTGGTGACGACGGAAAAGGACCTTGCGCGCCTGCGCGGCATGGAGGGCGTGCCCGACGGCATCGTTGCGTTCGCGGTCCAGCTCGAATTCGACGAGCCGGAGAAGCTCGAGCGCTTGATCAGCGAGCAGCTCTACAAGGCGCGCGAGCGTAGGTTCTCCAGGCGGTGATCTCGCAATCTTCGTAGCACTGCGATAGTTCATCATTCAGGCGGCATTCATCGCAAAGCTCCTATCGATCTCGTGGGGATCAGGAGAGTTCGATGAGATTGCCGTCCGCAGCCCTTGCCGCCAGCCTCGTGTGTCTGTTCGTTGCGCCGGTGTTGGCGCAGGCGCCCGCGCCGGCTGCAAGCCCGACCGCCACGGTGCCGGTTCCCGCGGCCAAGCGCGTGACGTGCCTCGCCACGACGGCGAGCCTGAAGGGGCAGGACAAGCGCGATCAGCTGCAGCTCTGCCTGGCGCAGGCGCGGCTCGACTGCCTGAAGCAGGCGATCGATCAGAAGATCGTCGGCGAAGCCAGGAAGAGTTTTATCAAGACCTGCGTGGGCGGCGATGCGGCCGAGCAGCGATAGAAGGGCGATGCCACAAGCTCGCTCTCGTAGAGTGGGCAAAGGCGCAAAGCGCCGTGCCCACGGACTCTTCGCAATCGAGGCAATCGACGTGGGCACGCTTCGCTTTGCCCACCCTACGAGATCCACGAAAGCCGAGGGATCACTCCTGCGGCTTCGGCGCGCCGGGAAAATGCCGCTGCAGCACGGCGGCGGGCGTGGCGTAGGCTTCCTGCAGATCCACGCTCCAGTACTTCAGCTCGTCCAGCGGAATCCGCGTGTCGGTGATCGCGCAGCGCACATAGGTCCCCGGCGAGATCACGCGGAAATCGCCGTCGAGATATTGCACCTGCGCTTCGCCATGGCCCGAGGGGCCGAACTTGTTCAGCACGGTCGAAAGTCTCCGCGGAAGGCCGCGTCCAGGCAAGAAGCCGGAGGGCACGATGTGTCGGACGGGATCTAGCATAGATAGGGCGGCTTGTCCGCCCGTTAAACCCACCGGTTTGTGATGTTTTGCCGCCGTTCCCGCGTGATAATGCTCGGCCGAAGGATCGTCCCGGTGCGCCGCGCGTGGCCCGGCACCTGATACGGCAGACCCCGATGCGCCTTCGATTGACCGCCTTGTTCCTGATGCTGCTGATGTCCGCCGCGCGTGCCGCGCCGGCGCCGCAGCCGATCGAGATTCCGCTGGCGTCGGGCGTTCTCCATGCGCAGCTCTACAAGCCCGAAGGCGCGGGGCCGTTTCCGACCGTGATCGCGCTGCATGGCTGCGACGGGCTCAGCGGCCATTCCGACTCCGTGCTGCCGCGGTACCGCGACTGGGCCGAGCGCCTGCTCAAGGCCGGCAACGCGGTGCTGTGGCCCGACAGCTACGGCTCGCGCGAGCTCGGGCCGCAATGCCGCGTCAGGGAGATGCACGTCAAGGCGCGGCGCGAGCGCGTCGCCGACATCGCGGCAACGCGGACCTGGCTGATGAAGCAGAGCTGGGTGGCGCGCGACCGTGTCAGCCTGATCGGCTGGGCCAATGGCGCAAGCGCGCTGCTCTGGGCCGTGCGTCCGCAAAGCGGCGCGCGCGATCCCGGGCCCGACTTCCGCGCCGCGATCGCGTTCTATCCGGACTGCCGGATTTCCGCCGGGCTCGGCTGGAGCACGCGGGTACCGACCCTGGTGCTGATCGGCGGCGATGACGACGTCTCGTCGCCGCCGGCCTGTCGCCAGATGGTCGAGGGCGCGCACGGCCGCAGCGCGCTCGCGCGCATCGTGGTCTATCCCGGCGCCCCCCATGATTTCGATCGCGCCAACACGC
Organism: Bradyrhizobium sp. U531; assembly: GCF_051710265.1. Taxonomy (NCBI): domain Bacteria; kingdom Pseudomonadati; phylum Pseudomonadota; class Alphaproteobacteria; order Hyphomicrobiales; family Nitrobacteraceae; genus Bradyrhizobium; species Bradyrhizobium sp. U531. The sequence continues at coordinate 155,727 of NZ_JASVEN010000013.1, read as the reverse complement.
CGTTGCACGCAGCGGCCGGCACTGGCGATGCCGCTGCGCCCGAGCGCGGCCATCTCGGCACGGATGCGCAGGCTCGCGCGGAATCGCAGAAAGAGGTCGCGCAGTGGCTGGCGCGGTGATGGTTGCGCGGTAATTTCGTAGCCCGGATGAGCGAAGCGATATCCGGGGCGAACGTCCCGCATGTCGCTACGCTCATGCGGGCTACGCGTCCGGGCTACGCATTGACGCAAAGCGGGGCCGCCCGGGGAACAACGTGAGACGGACAGCCCCGCATCGACCACCGCCCTGCACGGAGTATGGCCGACCGTGAATCTACGGATCGCGCGTCAAACCGGTTTCAGCGCGTGACGGCGCCTTAGTTCGACCATGATGTCGATTAAACGCAAGCCTCATGCGCAACCGCATCACGCTTCTCTTCACACTCGCCGTCTTCACCGTCGCGATCTTCCTGTACGAGGCCCACGCCGGCGCTCCCCAGCGCGCGCCCGAGCATTGCGGCTTCTGGACCACGATCGACGCGGGCTTGTCCTGCCGGTAGGGCATGACGGTGCCGTAGCCCGGATGAGCAAAGCGATATCCGGGACGACTGGTCCCGCATATCGCTTTGCTCATGCGGGCTACACACTGCTTCCACAGCCGTCATTGCGAGCGCAGCGAAGCAATCCAGACTCTTTCCGCGGAGGGATTCTGGATTGCTTCGTCGCTTCGCTCCTCGCAATGACGAACTCGTGGCCACACAGGCTTCCACATGCGCGCTGTCATCGTCCGCGAAGGCGGACGATCCAGTACTCCGAGACGTCTCTGATTCACCGCGAAGCCTCGGCGTACTGGATTCCCCGCCTTCGCGGGGAATGACACCGGTGATGCGGCGCGCCGCTTTCGGCCTCAGAACAAATTGCCCTGATCCACCGGCTTGGCCACGCGCTTCGGCGCGGGCTTTGTCTCCGCCTCCGGCTTTGGCCGTGAGGGCGCGCGCTTTGTCGTCGGCGCCGGCCGATCCGCATCCGCGGTTGCCGCAACGCGTCCATCCGCGAACTCGATCTCGAGCCGTGCGCCGGGCCCGATCGCATCTGCCGCATGCAGGGGATGCCCCGCCTCATCGCGCACCAGCGCAAAACCGCGCGCGAGCACGCTGCGATAGGACAAGGCCGACAGCAGCTTGCCGCTGTTCTCGACCCGGGCCTCGAGCCGCTGCATCAGCGTGACCAGCGCGCGATTGGCGCGCTCGGCGAGACGATGCGTGCGCTCGCGCTGCCGGGCAATCGCGTTGCGCTGCGCCTGTGCATTGGAGAGCTTCGAGGCGCGCAGGCGAACCTCGAGCCCGGCGAAGCGGTCGCGCCGCTGCCGCAGCAGCGAGCGCGTGGACAGGCCAAGCCGCTCGCCGCACACTGTCAAGCGATGGTCGGCCTGCGAGATCTGGCCGTGCAGCACGCGCAGCGTCAGCTTCGAGCTTGCCGCGGTGAACCTGCGGAAATGCGCATGCGTGTTGGCCTTGAGGCCGCGGGGCAGGGACGCGCCCGCCGAATCTAGCCGTTGCCTCGGAATAGCGAGCAGATCGCCGGCCGACGGCAGCGCACGCGCGGCGGCGCGCAATTCGTTGCGGCGGCTTTCATGGGCACGCATCCAATAGGCATGGGTGCGGCGGCCGAGATCGGCGACCTCGACGAACAATTCGCTGCGCACCGGCACGGCCATCTCGGCCGCGGCCGTCGGCGTCGGCGCGCGCTTGTCCGAAACGAAATCGATCAGCGTGATGTCGGTCTCGTGCCCGACCGCCGAGATCAGTGGGATCATGCTCTCGGCCGCTGCGCGCACCACGATCTCCTCGTTGAACGACCAGAGGTCCTCCAACGAGCCGCCGCCGCGCGCGACGATCAGCACGTCGGGGCGCGGAATTTTGCCACCTTCAGGCAGCGCGTTGAAGCCGCGGATCGCGGCGGCCACCTGCTCGGCCGAGCCTTCGCCCTGCACCTTCACCGGCCACACCAGCACGTGGCGGGGGAAGCGATCCTCCAGCCGATGCAGGATGTCGCGGATCACGGCGCCGGTCGGCGAGGTCACGACGCCGATTACCTCCGGGAGCCAGGGCAGCAGCTGCTTGCGCGCCTCGTCGAACAGGCCTTCGGCCGCGAGCTTCTTCTTGCGCTCCTCCATCAGCGCCATCAGGGCGCCGATGCCGGCCGGCTCCAGCGCCTCGATCACGATCTGGTATTTCGAGGAGCCCGGATAGGTCGTGAGCTTGCCGGTGGCGATGACCTCGAGCCCTTCCTGGGGCTTGAAGCGCATGCGGCCGTGCACGCCCTTCCAGATCACCGCCTCGATCTTGGCGCTCTCGTCCTTGAGCGCGAAATAGCAATGGCCGGAGGAATGCGCGCCGCGAAAGCCCGAGATCTCGCCGCGGACCCGGACATGGCCATAGGTGTCCTCCACCGTCCGCTTCAGGGACTGCGAGAGCTCGGAGACGGTGAATTCGAAGGCGTTGTTCAGTTGTTCCGCGGGGGGCATCTAACGATTCGGCATTTTGGGGTCAGGCCCGACGTTAAGGATTTTCGCATGCCAGTGCCAATCCGGCCCTTGATCCCAAGAGTACTCTGTAATATAGAGTTCTCTATTGATTGATGCGTTGAGGAGTCCTGCCATGGCGATCCGGTTGCTGCGCGGCGTTTTGACTGGCGTGAAATGGGCCCTGTGTGCGGTCGGCGGCGTGGCGCTGATCCTGACCGCCATGATCGCAACGCCGCTGGAACGGCCGCCCGAGATGAAGTCGGTCTCCGACTCCAGCAAGGGGATCGACTGGTCCACGCTGCCCCAGCTCGAGCGCTTCCAGGCCCGCGACGGCACCTGGATCGGCTATCGCCATTATGCGGCAAGCGGCGCCGCGACCGGCGGCGGCGCCATCTTCATCCACGGCTCCTCCGGCTCCAGCGGCACCGTCAACCACGCGCTGACCCATGCGATCGCCTCGCGCGGCGTCGAGACCTGGGCGCTCGACATCCGCGGCCATGGCGGCTCCGGCACGCGCGGCGACATCGGCTATGTCGGCCAGCTCGAGGACGACCTCGTCGATTTCGTCGCTCACTTGCGCAAGAGCGCGCCGGACCTGCCGCTCACCTTGATCGGCCATTCCGCCGGCGCCGGCTTCTCGCTGCGCGTCGCCGCGACGCCGATCATGCAGGACATGTTCGTGCGCACCGTGCTCCTTGCGCCCTATCTCGGCTATGACGCGCCGACCAACCGGCCGAAGGCCGGCGGCTGGGCCAGCATGGATACGCCGCGCTTCTTCGGCCTGATGGCGCTGCGCAGGCTCGGCATCGATTGCTGCTCGCAGCTTCCGGTGCTGGCGCTGGCGGTGCCGGCAACCTCGGCGAAGTACCTCGTCGCCACCTATTCCGATCGCCTGATGCGCAATTTCGCGACGCGCGGCTATCGCGTCGATCTTCCGGCGACGACGCGCCCGGTCACGATCTTCGGCGGCGCAGAGGACGAGATGATGATCTCGGACAAATATGCGGAAGCCGTGCAGGCGGTGAAGCCGCAGGTTGACGTCAAGGTCATCGACGGCATCAATCACATGGGCATCGTCACCAATCCGAAGGCGATCTCGGTCATCGCCGACGACGTGGCAACGCGCGGGTCAGGCCAGTCATGATACGCCCTGTGGCGCGCGCGGCCATCGCAGGAAGCGGCGCTGCCACGAAGCCTGATCCTGAGGCAACCGCTATCTCCGAGCCTCATCCTGAGGAGGCGCGTAAGCGCCGTCTCGAAGGACGAGGCGCTTGCTCCGGCGTCACCGCGCGCCATACCAGTTAGCCCCGGGACAGAAAGGCACGACATGATCGACAGCAAGGAGGCGTCCGCCGCGCTGGCCGATATCGACGACATCGTCCAGCGCGTGAAGCAATCGCAGCTCTACGAGCTTGCGAGCCTGGCTGCGCTGTGGTGGGGCGTGCTGGTGTTCGCCGCCAATCTCGTCACCTGGCTGTGGCCGGCCTATGCGGCCTATGCCTGGGTCGCCACGGATATCGTCGGCGTCGGCGGTCTCGTCGTGCTCCGCATCCTCAATCCGCCGCAACACCCGGGTGGCAGCGCAGCCGGCATCCGGATGCTGCTGGTGCTCGCGCTGTTCTTTGCCTTCGGCTATCTCTGCACCAACGTGATCGGCCATTTCGGCCCGCGCCAGCTCGGCACGTTCTGGCCGCTCTATTTCATGCTGTTCTACACCATGGCGGGCCTGTGGTTCGGCCATGCCTTCGTCGCGATCGGCCTCGGCATCGCCGCGCTGACGCTTGTAGGCTTCTTCTGGATCGGCGAGGCCTTCCCGCTCTGGATGGCCTTCGTCAACGGAGGCGGCCTGATCCTCGGCGGCTGGTGGATGCGGCGGATCTAGCGGGATGGCAGAGCTCGACGACATCATCCACCAGCCGCTGCGGCTCAAGATCATGGCAGCGCTGAACGCGCTGCCGGTGTCGGCCGGTCTGGAGTTCGCGCGCCTGAAGAAGTTGACCGGCGCCACCGACGGCAATCTCGGGGCACATATCGAGACGTTGGCGAAGGCGGGCTACGTCTCGGTGGAGAAGGCGTTCGTGGGGAAGAAGCCGCAGACGACGGTGACGGCGACCGCCGCGGGCCGTGGCGCCTTCGCGCGGCATGTGGCGACGTTGCAGGAGATTATTGCGGGGAAGCAGGTTTAGCCTCCACCGTCATTCCGGGGCGCGCCCACTTGGGCGCGAACCCGGAATCCATCCCACTGCGGACGCTGCAGCCCAATGGATTCCGGGCTCGCGCTGCGCGCGCCCCGGAATGACAATTCGTAGGATGGGTTGAGCCCTTGCGAAACCCATCGCTTTCCTCTTCCGGCTCTCTCAGCTGTCATACGATTGCACGTGATGACGAAGCACGGATAGCGCCAGAACGGTTCGTTCTATGAACACTTCGAAAAACTCGAAATAGCAGTTCTATAGAACCCGGCTATTGTATCGGGGTCCGGCTGGGGAACGGTATGGAGTTGTGCTTTCGTCCGGCTCAACTTACTTTAGACCGTCGGTCATTTTCGTTTGGTTCAATGGTTGAGAAGCCACCTTTCCTCGAAGACGGTTCGCAGTTCGGCGTGTCCCGCACGCAATTTCGGCGAATGAAGAAGGCCGAGAAGCGCGAGCTTATGGTCGAGTGGTTCAAACAACATTACGAGGATCCGGCCGAGCGTACGTCCTACGTTTCGGCTGAGGGCGGCTATCTCTGGAACCATGGCGGACCATATGACGCGCGAGAACAGCTTTCGGACATGTTCGGCAGCTTTGTATCCGAGAAACTGATCGAGGAGGTAGCTGAAGAGGTAGAATCCGACGGCATCACGGATTGGGCACCGACACACGACGACTACCAGGACGATTACGACTCGCCGGAAGACCCGCGGCCATCCTTCGAAGACTTCAGCGATCAGCCAAACCAGCTGTACGGATCACAGCAAGACCTCGAAACGCGTGAACGAGCCCGGAACGTTCTCAAAGAGCTGCTCGACATGCTGGACCGGCCGAAGCCGATCGGCATGGGCCACAACAACCCGCCGGAAGCGCTCGACGACACGGAGATTGTCGAAGGATTGCGCGGGCCTGTAGCGGCATTGCACGCGGAGTTCAGCAAACCGAACCCGTCCATTGCGTTCATCAAGAACGCCGGCGCGGCGCTTGGCAAAGCCGCGCTCGCCTCGATCAAGTGGGGCGGCAAGAAGATTGACCTAGCGATCGACACTTCCATCAAGGCCGGCATTCCTGCCGTTGGCGCGGTTGTCGCCGCTACCTACAACGATCAAATTCACAAGGCGATCGACGTTGTCATTTCTTGGTTGAAGATCGTTGGGCAGATGCACTAGCGGCCGGTCCTAGGCCTTCCATCGGAGGACAACAATGCAGCCGTAGGTTTGGTGGCACTCGTACCCTTCGAGCCCTCTCAGGGAAGCCGAGAAGGCGCCGGTGGGCAAAATGGGGTCCGGTGTTTGAAAGAGGTCCGGCAGAAGCCATAGCTTCATTCCCAATGTGATTTCGACCAACCGAAGGTCCGCAGATGGCACGAAAAATCGACCTCAGAAAGCTCAAGGCTTCGTCACAGCATGACATCAACTGGGCGCTGGAGCGCTTAGAAACGGCTAAAGCGTTGAAGGTAGACTATATGATGTTGCGGTGGATGTCCGCCATGACCGCCGTTGAGCTACATGGTGTATGGGAGCGGTATGCCGAAGCGCGCGCCGTCGCGGCACTGAACCACGACGCAAGCCACTTCATTGCCGAGGAAGGTATCGCCGGTGTCTCGCAAGTTTCTTTCGGTCTGGCCTCCTTCGTTGTTCGAGGGGGGAGCAAGTTCTTCGATTTTAGGTCGATGGCTGATCTATTTGGGAAGGCAGATCGATGGCTTGGCAAAACCAACAACCCCTTCCGTAAAGTGCCCCAGGCGGATGTGCCGTACATTGATGCCTTGGCGGCAATACGAAATTGTGTGGTCCACAACAGCGACGCGGCGAAGCTCGCTTACCGTAGACATCTCCAACAGGTCTACAGCATCCGGTACGCGCCTCTTCCCGACGAGTTTCTAAATGCAAAGGACAGCCGCCCTGCGAGCCCTAAGCGATACCACAGCAGGTTAGCGGGGCTGGCTGTCGTGTTGGACCGTGCCATTGCCCATACCTGAGCAGTCCTCGTAGTTCGGATGAACGAAATCACTTGCTGTTATCGTTCCGGGGCGCCGAGCAGCGGGGAGCCTCGAATCCATCTATCCGCCGACGTTGTAACCAATTGATTCCCGGCGCGCGCTGGCCGCACCTTTGGAATGACAGTGAGTTTGTCACGGCCCCCCTTGAGCCCCACCCCGATTCATGCGACCTCCGGCCCCAGCAAAACCCCTCATTTCGAGCCTCTTATGCACATCCTCCTCCTTGGTTCCGGCGGCCGCGAACATGCCCTGGCGTGGAAGATCGCGGCCTCTCCCCTGGTGACCAAATTCTGGTGCGCGCCCGGCAATGCCGGCATCGCCAAGGAGGCGGAATGCGTGGCGCTCGATGTCGCCGACCATGCGGCGGTGATCGCCTTCTGCAAGGCCAACAAGGTCGAGCTGGTGGTGGTCGGGCCGGAGACGCCACTCGCCGCCGGCATCGTCGATGATCTCACCGCCGCCGGCATCAAGGCGTTCGGGCCGAACAAGATTCCCGCCCAGCTCGAAAGCTCCAAGGGGTTCACCAAGGCGCTCTGCACCGAGTTCGGCATTCCCACCGGCGCCTATAAGCGCTGCACCAACGCCAGGGATGCGCGCGATTACGTTCAGAGCCAGGGCGCGCCGATCGTCGTGAAGGCCGACGGCCTTGCCGCCGGCAAGGGCGTCGTGGTCGCCAAGACCGTGCGCGAGGCGGAGGATGCCATCGCCATGATGTTCGAGGGCGGCTTTGGCGAGGCCGGCGCGGAGGTCGTGATCGAGGAGTTTCTGCCCGGCCGCGAGATCAGCTTCTTCGCGCTGTGCGACGGCGAGACCGCTATTGCGCTGGCCTCCGCGCAGGACCACAAGCGCGTGTTCGACCACGACGTCGGCCCCAACACCGGCGGCATGGGCGCCTATTCGCCGACGCCGCTGGTGACGCCTGCAATCCACGACGCGATCATGGCGAAGATCATTTTGCCGACGGTCGCGGGCATGAAGCAGCGCGGCACGCCGTTCCGCGGCATTCTCTATGCCGGGATCATGCTGACGACGCAGGGCCCAAAGCTGTTCGAGTTCAACGTCCGCTTCGGCGACCCTGAATGCCAGGTGCTGATGCTGCGCATGATGAGCGACATCGTGCCGGCGCTGCTCGCCTCCTGCGACGGGCAGCTGAAGAATTTCGATCTGCGCTGGCACAAGGAGGCCGCGATCACCGTGGTGATGGCGGCCAAGGGCTATCCCGGCGACTATCAGAAGGGCACGCGCATCGAGGGGCTCGATGACGCTGCCAAGGTGGACACCGTCGAGATCTTCCACGCCGGCACGGTTGCGAAGGACGGTGCGATCCTCGCCAATGGCGGCCGCGTGCTCAATGTCTGCGCGCTCGGGGCCACCGTGACGGAAGCCCAAAGCCGCGCCTACCAGGCCGTCGACCGCATTCGCTGGCCGGAAGGTTTCTGCCGCCGCGACATCGGCTGGCAGGCGGTCGAGGCGGAGAAGGCCAAGGGCTAGCCAAGAGCTAGCCAAGAGCTAGCGAGAACTCGTCCAGAGAGCTCGCTCGGCGCGCGTCGCGTCACTGGATCGCCACATCCGCCCGCCAGAATGTGCAATCGGTCGTTGGGGTTAGTCGCCCCGATGATGATACCGGTACTGTGCATGGGGTTGTTTTCGCACTTTTGGGTGTCGGGGGCCCACCCCGGCTGACCCCACAAGGATGCAGCAAGATGTCCGATCTCGCCGACCTCTATCCGGGCTTTGGCTCCGAATGGATCGATACCTCGTTCGGCCGGATCTTCGCCCGCGTCGGCGGCAGCGGGCCGCCGCTGCTGCTCCTGCACGGTTTCTCCGAGACCAACGTGATGTGGCATCGCGTGGCGCCCGAGCTTGCGAAGGACTTCACGCTGATCATCGCCGACCTGCCGGGCTATGGCTGGTCCGACATGCCCGAGAGCGATGCGCTGCACATCCCCTACAGCAAGCGCGCGATGGCTAAGGCCATGGTCGAGGTGATGGAGCGGCTCGGCCACGTGCACTTCGCGCTGGCCGGTCACGATCGCGGTGGCCGGGTCTCGTATCGGCTGGCGCTCGATCACCCGGGCCGGCTGTCGAAGCTCGCGGTGCTCGATATCCTGCCGACCTATAATTACTGGGAGCGGATGAACCGCGCCTATGCGCTGAAGATCTATCACTGGACCTTCCTGGCGCAGCCCTATCCGCTGCCGGAGACGCTGATCGCGAGCCAGGGCGAGTTCTTCCTGCGCTTCAAGATGGCGAGCCAGACCAGGTCGCGCACGCTGGATGCCATCGATCCGCGCGCGCTCGAACACTACCTCGCCCCGTTCCGCGATCCCGCCCGCATCCATGCGATGTGCGAGGATTACCGCGCCGGCGCCTATTTCGACTACGACCTCGACAAGGCCGATTTCGAAGCCGGCAAGAAGATCACCGTGCCGATGCTGGCGCTGTGGGGCAACGCCGGCATCGCGCAAGCCGCGGCGACGCCGCTCGACACGTGGAAGCAATGGGCGACCAACGTGCAGGGCATGCCGGTGGAGTCCGGCCACTTCCTCACCGAGGAGAATCCGGAAGCGACCGCGACGGCGCTGCGGGAGTTCTTCGCGGGCTGAGCCACGTTGTACCCCCAACACTCAGCTGTCATCGTCCGCGAAGGCGGACGATCCAGTACTCCGTGACGGCCATGATTGATCGAGAGGCTGCGGCGTACTGGATGCCCCGCCTTCGCGGGGCATGACAGCGAAGTTTGGAGCGATCACCTCCGCTCCCGAAAAAACTCCTTCAGCAGCCGCGCCGCCTCGCTCTCGCCGACGCCGGAATAGACATCCGGCGCGTGGTGGCAGGTCGGCGAGGCAAAGAACCGCACGCCGGACTCGACCGCGCCGCCCTTCGGGTCGGCCGCGCCGTAATAGAGCCGCCTGACCCTTGCAAAGGAGATCGCGCCCGCACACATGGTGCAGGGCTCCAGCGTCACGTAGAGGTCGCAGTCGACCAGGCGCTCGCTGCCGATCCTTTTCGCCGCCTCGCGCAGCGCAATGATTTCGGCATGCCCCGTGGGGTCGTAATCGGTCAGCGTCCGGTTGCCGGCGGTGGCGATGACCTCGTAATCCCGGACGATGACGCATCCGATCGGGACTTCGCCCGCTTTTCCGGCGTTTTCGGCCGTTTTGAGCGCCAAATCCATGAAAGAGGGGGCTTTCAAGCCTCGTATCATCCGAAGAAACCTGCTAGTAGCTGCGCCTTCAGCAGAAGTGCTTACCGAATTTGCCTGAGCATGCGGCTCGAGACGAGCGCGCGTCATGCTTTCCGGCCATCCCCTGAGTGAGATCATTCATGCCTCGCGACAGCGACAAAGACAACGATTCCCGCGGCCGGCGAGGCCCTCCCAAAGGACCGCCCAAGGGCCGGTCCGGCAAGGCGCGCGGCCCCGAGAAGAAGTTCGCCAAGCGCGGCTTCGAGGGCAAGAGCGATGCCCGGCCGCCCCGTGGTGACCGCGACAGCCGTCCGCCTCGCGCCGACCGCGGCGATCGTCCGTTCCGCCCTCGCGCGGACGGCGATGCCCCGCGCCGCGATTTCAGCGACCGTCCGAAGTTCAAGCGCGACGACCGTGGCGGTGAAGGCCGCGGCGAGCGCAGCTTCAAGCCGCGTGGCGACCGTCCGTTCTCCGACCGCTCCTCCCGCGATGGCGAGAAGCGCCCGTTCAAGCCGCGCGGCGATCGCCCGTCCTATGGCCGCGACGACCGTCCGCCGCGCAGGGACCGCGACGACTCGCGGCCGGCCAGCCGCTCCGGCGGTGAGCGGAAGTTCGGCGACAAGAAGCCCTACGCGCCGCGTGGCGATCGCCCCGAGCGCAAGTTCGACGGCGAGCGGAAGTTTTCGCGGGGCGGCCCGGATCGCGAACGCGACCGGGGGGATCGTGGCGAGCGCAGCTTCAAGCCGCGTGGCGACCGCCCGAATTTCGATCGCGGTGATCGCGCACCGCGCGGCGATCGCCCGGAACGCAAATTCGACGGCGAGCGGAAGTTCTCCCGTGGCGCGCCGGATCGCGGGCCGCGCAAAGATTTTGGCGGCCGCGACCGCGGCGCCGACAAGCCCTGGCAGAAGCGCGAAGGCGGCGGCGAAGACCGTCCGCGCTTCTCACGTTCGCGCGACGATCGCCCGTCCGGCGATCGTCCGTTCCGTGATCGGCCCAAGTTCGATCGCCCGCGCGAGGATCGTCCGAAGTTCGACCGGCCGCGTCGTGACGGTGATGGTGAACGCGGCGGTGATCGCCCCAAATTCAGCCGACCACGCGATCGCTCCGACTGGCACGAGCATCCGCGCAACGAAGGTGGGTTCGGTGATCGTCCGCGCCGCGAGAACGAAGACGAGAGCAGGATCTTCGAGAAGCGCCCGGCCTTCGGCGGCCGTGGCGCCTATCGCCAGCGTGATCGCGATTTCGAGGGACGGCCGCGCCGCGAAGAGGCGCCGAAGCCGAAGAAGGCCGGAGAGCGCATCGCGAAAGCGCTGGCGCGCGCCGGGCTTGCCTCGCGCCGCGATGCCGAGGCGATGGTCACGGAGGGCCGCGTCACCGTCAACGGCCGCGTCATCAACTCGCCGGCGCTCGACATCACCAAGAACGACGTAGTCCTGGTCGACGGCAAGCCGTTGCCCGAGCGCGAGCGCACGCGCCTGTTCCTCTATCACAAGCCGCGCGGGCTGATGACGACGCATGACGACCCCGAGGGTCGTCCGACCGTGTTCGACAATCTGCCCGAAGGCCTGCCGCGGCTGATCAGCGTCGGCCGGCTCGACTTCAACACCGAGGGCCTGTTGCTGCTCACCAATGACGGCGGGCTCGCGCGCACGCTCGAGCTGCCGGATACCGGCTGGCTGCGCCGCTACCGCGTCCGCGCGCATGGCGACGTCACCCAGGCACAGCTCGACGCGCTCAAAAACGGCATCGAGGTCGAGGGCGTCAAATACGGCCCGATCGACGCGACGCTGGAGCGTGACCAGGGCGCCAATGTCTGGCTGGTGTTCGCGATCCGCGAAGGCAAGAACCGCGAGGTGCGCAATGTCTGCGCCCATCTCGGTCTCGAGGTGAACCGGCTGATCCGGGTCTCCTATGGCCCGTTCCAGCTCGGCGAAGTCCCCGAAGGCCAGGTCGAGGAGATCAAGTCGCGGGTGCTGCGCGAGCAGCTCGGCGACAAGGTGATCGAGAAGGCGGGCGCGCAGTTCGATGTGCCCTCGAAAGCCCATCGCATCGACGACGCGCCGAGCGAGAAGAAGCCCGCCAGCAAGCGCGGCGTGATCAACGATCGCAAGGGCCGCCGCGTGTTGGTGCAGCGCACCGGCAGCGAGGAAGCCCGCGAGCGCAACGAGGACGAGGCCAACGGCTACGGCCCGCCGCGCCGCCCCAAGCGCGGCTATCACGGCAAGCGCGATCTGACGCCGCGGGAGGATTAGCTTGCGCGTCGTCGGCGGTCGTTTGAAGGGGCGCAATCTCGCCTCACCGTCCTCGCGCGACATCCGCCCGACGGCGGACCGCTTGCGCGAGTCCGTGTTCAACATCCTCGTGCACGCCTATGACGATCCGATTCCGGACGCGCGCGTGCTCGATCTCTTCGCCGGCACCGGCGCGCTCGGCATCGAGGCCTCCTCGCGCGGCGCGAAGTTCACGCTGTTCGTGGACAACGGCGCGGAAGCGCGCGCGCTGCTGCGCAACAACGTCGAGGCGCTCGGCCTGGGTGGTGTGACGAAGGTCTATCGCCGCGATGCCACCGATCTCGGTCCCGCCCATCCCGTCGAACCGTTCTCCCTGGTGTTCCTCGATCCGCCCTATGGCAAGGGTTTCGCGGAGAAGGCGCTTGCGAGCTTGCGTGATGGTGGCTGGCTGACGCCGGGCGCGCTGCTCGTGGTGGAAGAGGCCAAGGCCGCGCAGTTCGCGACGCCGGAAGGTTTCGAGGAGCTTGAGCGGCGGGCCTATGACGACACGGAGTTCGTGTTCTTGCGTAGGGCGTAGCTGAGCTGCCGTAGGATGGGTAGAGCGAAGCGAAACCCATCGTCTCGCCGCAACTAACAGAATTGATGGGTTTCGCTTCGCTCTACCCATCCTACACAGCCGCACCTGTCACCTTCGCCCGAAAAGCTTCTCCACGTCGCTCAGCTTCAGCTCGACATAGGTCGGCCGGCCGTGATTGCACTGGCCGGAGTTCGGCGTGTCCTCCATCTCGCGGAGCAGGGCGTTCATCTCCTCGGGCCGTAAGCGGCGGCCGGCGCGGACCGAGCCGTGGCAGGCCATGGTGGCGGCGACGTGCATCAGGCGGCGTTCGAGCGGCAGCGCCTCGTCCCATTCGGCCATGTGCTCGGAGAGATCGCGCAAGAGGCCGCCGGCGTTGGTTTTGCCGAGCAGCGAGGGTGTCTCGCGCACCGCGACGGCGCCGGGGCCGAAGGATTCGATGACGAGGCCGAACGAGGCCAGCTCGTCGCTGCGCTCGAGCAGGCGCTCGACGGTCGCCTCGTCCATCTCGACGATCTCGGGGATCAGCAGGATCTGCCGCTGCACACCGTTCTCGGCGAGCGAGGCCTTCAGCCGCTCATAGACGATGCGCTCATGCGCGGCATGCTGGTCGACGATGATCAGGCCGTCGCGGGTCTGCGAGACGATATAGGTCTCGTGGATCTGCGTGCGCGCAGCGCCAAGCGGGCGATCGACCAGATCGCCCGCGGGCTGCGTCTCCATCCGCACGTCCGCGCTGGGCGCGCCGACATCGAACGCGGCCTGCGCGCGCTCGGCAAACACAGGCGCCGCCGAGCCTTCGAACGACGGCATCGGTGCGACCGGGGCCGATGGCGAAGCGCGCCAGTCCCAGCTTGCCGGGCGCTGCGGCGTGAAAGCCGGGCGGAACGCGGACAGCGCGCTCTCGCCGCTGTTGGCTGCGGTGCGGCGGCCCTCGCGCGCCAGCGCCTCCTTCAAGCCGTGCACGATCAGCGCGCGCACGAGGCCGGCGTTGCGGAAGCGCACCTCGGTCTTGGCGGGATGCACGTTGGCATCGACCTCGCGCGGATCGAGCGTGACGAACAGCGCCAGCACCGGATGGCGGTCGCGCAGCAGATAGTCGGAATAGGCCGCGCGCACCGCACCCAGGATCAGCTTGTCGCGCACTGGGCGGCCATTGACGAAGAGATATTGGCCGAGCGCGTTGGCCTTGGTCAGGGCCGGTGCCGCGGCATAGCCGGCGACGACCACATTTTCGCGCTCGGCATGGACCTCGATGGCGTGGCTGCGGAATTCAGCGCCGAGGATATCGCCGAGCCGCGTCAGGCGTCCGGCCGCGCCGGGCAGGGCGGCGGCCCAGGTCACCGGCGCGCGCTCCTCGCCCGCGAGCGTGAAAGCGACGTCGGGCCGCGCCATGGCGAGCCGCCGCACCACCTCGCGGATGGCTTCCGCCTCTGTGCGGTCGGTCTTCAGGAACTTCAGCCGCGCCGGTGTCGCGTAGAAGAGGTCATTGACCTCGACACGGGTGCCATGCGCCAGCGCCGCCGGCATGATCTCGGACTTGTCGCCGCCCTCGACGCTGAGCGCCCAGGCATGCGGCTCGCTGGCATGACGCGTGGTGATCGACAGGCGCGCCACCGAGCCGATCGAGGGCAGCGCCTCGCCGCGGAACCCGAGGGTGCGGATCTGCAGCAGATCCTCGTCGTCCAGCTTGGAGGTGGCGTGGCGTTCGACCGCGAGCGCGAGGTCCTTCGCGGTCATCCCGCTGCCGTCATCGGTGATGCCGATCCGGCGCCGTCCGCCGCCGTCGGTGAAGACGTCGATCCGGCTGGCGCCGGCATCGATCGCGTTCTCGACCAGCTCCTTGACCACGCTCGCGGGCCGCTCGACCACCTCGCCGGCGGCGATGCGGTTGACGACCTGTTCTGGAAGCTGGCGGACGGGCATGAGGCTCTGATCTGGATTCGCTGACGGCGCTATTCTAGGCCGTGTTGCGTCAAAAGCATGTGTTGGGCAACAGCGGAGTGGCCGCCTGGGGAAGAGGGCTACCTATCACATTGAAGACATTGAGCGTTCGAGAAAATCGCGCAGCCGGGATCGGGCAACATCCGGCGACGGTCCTGATTGTGGGGCGCCGGGCCGCAGTGTAGCATCGTGAAAAAACGGCAACAGGACGGGAGGACGCCATGTGCCATCTCTTCGCGCATCAGCCCCAACGCGACTACGAATCCCAGACCCGTTCTTTAAGGATCGACGGCCATTGCACCTCGATCCGGCTGGAAATGTCGTTCTGGGACACGCTGGAGGAGATCGCGGCCAAGGAGAACATGAGCGTCGGAAAATTCCTGACCACGCTCTACAACGAGGTGCTCGACCACCACGGCGAGGTCAACAATTTTGCCTCGCTGCTGCGGTGTTCGTGTTTGATCTATCGCTCGAAGAGCATGGTGACGGTGCCGGAGTTCAAGGCCACGGTGGCGCCGATTCTGGATGCGGCCGAGTAGTTGTTCCGGCAAAAGTGCGTAGCCCGGATGGAGCGCAGCGCAATCCGGGATTCGTGCCGCAAGTGACAGCGGCCCCGGATTGCGCTGCGCTCCATCCGGGCTACGAGATCGTCTCCGCTACAACGCTCCCTCCGCCGTCATTGCGAGGAGCTATTGCGACGAAGCAATCCAGAGTTTTTCCGCGGAGGGATTCTGGATTGCTTCGCTTCGCTCGCAATGACGGAGGAGAGAGAGTCAACCTGTCTGACCTCAAATCTCCTTCTTCTGCATCGCTCCCGCGATGTAATCCGCCTGGCGTATCGCAAGCGAGACGATGGTCAGCGTCGGGTTGCAGGCAGCGCCGCTGGTGAACTGGCTGCCGTCGGAGACGAACAGGTTCTTGACGTCGTGACTCTGGCCGAACTTGTTGACCACGCCGTCCCTGGGCTTCTCGCTCATGCGGTTGGTGCCGAGATTATGCGTGCTCGGATAGGGCGGGGTTGGATAGCTCACGGTGGCGCCGACGGCGTCGTAGACCGCCGCACCCTGCTTGTAGGCATGGGCGCGCATCGCGATATCGTTGGGATGATCGTCGAAATGCACGCTCGCGACCGGCTGGCCGTGCTTGTCCTTCACGCTAGGGTCGAGCGTGATACGGTTGGTCTCCTGCGGCATGTCCTCGCCGACCAGCCACATGCCGGCCATCCGGGGATAGCCGTCGAGCGCCGACGTGAACGAGCGTCCCCAGGCGCCGGGATTGAGGAATGCCGCCATGAACGGCAGTCCGATCGACAGCGTCTCCATCTCGTAGCCGCCGACGAAGCCGCGCTTCGGATTGTTGGCGGCTTCGTCCCGGACGATGCCGGCCATGGTGGTGCCGCGATACATGTGCACGGACTTCTCGAACACGGCGTACACGCTGCCGGTCATGTGCCGCATGTAGTTGCGGCCGACCTGGCCCGATGAATTGCCGAGCCCGTCCGGGAACATGCTCGAGGCGCTGTTGAGCAGCAGCCTTGGGCTCTCGATCGAGTTGCCGGCGACCGCGACGATGCGGGCCTTCTGGCGCTGCATTGCACCTCGCTCGTCGGCATAGACGACGCCGGTGACCTTGCCGCCGGCGTCATGCTCGATCTTGATCGCCATGCTGCTCGGCCGCACTTCGAGATTGCCGGTGGCCTCGCCCTTGGGAATCTCGGTGTAGAGCGTCGACCATTTCGCGCCCGACTTGCAGCCCTGGAAACAGAAGCCGATCTGCTGGCAGGAGCCGCGACCGTCGCGCGGCTGGCTGTTGATGGCCATGTTGCCGGTGTGCACGGTCTTGTAGCCGAGCTTCTTGGCGCCGGCTTCCAGCACCTTGAAGTTATTGTTGCCGGGAAGTCCGGGGATGCCGTTGGTGCGGGTCACGCCCATCTTGTCCTCGGCCTTGGCGTACCACGGCTCCATCTCGGCGAGCGTCACCGGCCAGTCCAGCAGGTTGGCGCCGGGAATGTTGCCGTAGGTAGACTTCACCTTGAACTCGTGCTCGTCGAAGCGCAGCGAGGCGCCGGCCCAATGCGTGGTCGAGCCGCCGACCGCCTTGACGATCCAGGCCGGCAGTCCCGAAAAATCCCTGGCGACGCGCCACGTGCCCGAGGTGGTGCGGGCATCGGTCCAGGCGAGCTGGGAAAAACTCTCCCACTCATCGTTGACGAAGTCGTGGTTCTCGATGCGGGGACCCGCTTCGAGGATGACCACCTTGATGCCCTTCTGCGCGAGCTCGTTGCCCAGCGTGCCGCCGCCCGCACCGGAGCCGACGATCACCACAACGCTGGAATCGTTCAGATCGAATTTTGCCATATGCGTTCTCCCGAACCGTTGTGTGGCTTAAGCCTTCGGCAGCCAGTCGATATCGGCGAAGCCGCGGTTGATGTAGCCGCCATGCTCGGCGGAGGAGCCCTCATAGCCGAACCGCGGCCAGACCTCTTTCTGGTTGTAGAGAGACACGATGAGGTCGCCGCGCACCTTCTGGAAGAAGTCGCTCTGTTCAATTTCCTTGAGCAGGACCACGCGGTCGGATTCCCAGGGTACTTCGGCGTAGGCGACCTTGTGGCGATCCTTCGCGTTCTGATCGAGCCGGGTGATGCCGTCGCTGATCAGCGATTTGACGGCGGGATCCTTCGCCGCCTTGCCGTCCCACGGCTTGATGGCGGTGATGTAGTAGCTGTCGCCGAGCACGTCGTGCGGATAGATGTCGCGCGCGACCTTCAGCAGTGTCTTCATGGTCGCGGGCGAGAGTGCGCTTGCATCGTCGGCCCAGGCGTCTTCAATGCTCACAGTGACGCTGGTCGCGACGGCGACGACCGGAACGGCGGTGGCCGCGCCCTTGAGAAAGACGCGGCGGCTGTGCTTGCTTCGACGATCGACTTCTCTCATGGCATTCCTCCGTGGATTTTTGTTTTCAATTTTTATGATTTGGATTGTTGTAGTCAGCCGAAGCGCCCGCCTCGCTGGATCACCTCGATCTTGTAACCATCGGGATCGCTGACGAAGAAGAACCGCGCCAGCGTCCTGCCGTCGTGCTTGAAGTCGCGTAAGGGCCCGGGTGCGAGCTTCTCTCGCTCGAAGCGGGCATGCTCGGCGTCGAGATCTTCGACCACGACGGCGAGATGGCCGTAGCCGTCACCGAGCTGGTACGGCTCCTTGCGATCGAAATTCACGGTCAACTCGACCTCGAAAGGTGAGGAGGGGTGACGCAGATAGATCAGGGCGAAGTCAGAAAACTTGAGATGGTCGGCGACCTCCAGGCCGAAGGCGCGCTTGTAGAAGTCGAGCGCGCGAGCCTCGTCGAGCACGCGGATCATGGAATGAACGGGCTTCGCCATTCAGTTCTGCTCCCTCAGGTAGGCGATGATGGCGGCGCGCGTCTCGGGCCTGGCCTGCCGATAGGCCATGACCGCACCGGGAATGACGGCTTGAGGATTGATCAGCCAGGCGTCGAGCCGGCCTTCATCCCAGGTGAAGCCGGCTTTCGACAGCGCCTCCGAATATTTGAATCCTTCGGCCTTGCCGGCCGGGCGGCCCACGACCTTGACCAGCGGCGGTCCTTGCCGCATCGGCTCCGACAGGCTCAGCGTGTGACACACGGCGCATTGCTGCTTGAAGAGTGTTGCGCCATCCGGCGGTTTTGCTGCGGGCAGGGGCATTTGCGCGTTCGCGCCCATCACCAGCACCGTCGCGGTGCACAATCCCAGCACGGTCGCGCGCATCGTCAAGAGCCGCCCATCCACATCAACGTGCGCAACTCTAGGCGGCGTCAGATCGGCGGTGGTAGTAGCGGGCTGTTTCGCTGCGCGCCGCGATGTCTGCCGGGCGCGCAGTTCCGCGCCGCCTTATATGCGGAGCACAATTCCGCGAAACCGCCGTCAAATCCCTAAACGATCACCACACCCTGCGCATTGCATGACGATTGCGCCGCTTGATGTCTTTACGCGATGCGATGGGTAGGCGCAGGCAAGCGGCGTCGGAAACGGCCGAGCCATTCATCGCGGAAAAATCCAGGAGAAATGGATGAAGTTGGTCAAGACCTCGATGATCGCATGCGCTCTGTCGGCTCTCATTGCGACGCCCGTTCTCGCGCAAAGCGCGCCTCCCACCGCGAAGTCGGGCGGCACGGTGCAGAGCAAGCCCATGCAAGGCAGCACGATGGGCAGCGGCGATGAGGAAATGAATGCCCAGCCGGGTGCCGCGGGCGAGAAGACTGGCATGAAGCCAACCAAGAGCACCAAAGGTACGGTCGGCACCACGGGCAGCGCTGTGCACAAGGGAACGACCGACGATACCGCGACGGGCGGTGCCACAGGCAAGCGCTACTAGTCATTCCGGCGAGACGGCAGAGCTCCGGTTGCCCCCGCGGCCGGAGCTTCTGCCGTACGTTTAGTCGTCGAAGCGACCGCCGCGACCGGCCTTGACGTCGCTGCGGCGCTTCTTGCCTTCGAGCCGGCGTTGCTTGGAGCCGAAAGTCGGCTTTGTCGCGCGGCGTGGCTTTGGCCGGATCATCGCTTCGGTCAGGATCTCGACGAGCCGGTCGATGGCGTCCTGCCGGTTGCGCTCCTGGGTGCGGAAGCGCTGGGCGTGGATCACGATCACGCCGTCCTTGGTCATGCGCTGGCCGGCGATGCGGGCGAGCCGGATCGCGGCATCCTCAGGGATGGTCAGCTTGCTTGTGTCGAAGCGCAGCTGCGCCGAGGTCGAGACCTTGTTGACGTTTTGCCCGCCCGGCCCGGAGGCGCGGACAAAGCCGATCTCGATGTCGTCCTCGTCGATGACGAGATCGCGGGATATCCGCAGCATGATGGCACCATCTGTGATGTCCGGACATATCGCGGACGTCTGATTTCGGCAATTGTGCTTGGTGGAAACGCAAATGGCCGGGGCGAGCCCGGCCATTGCAGTCGACGTCGGAAACGTCAGTTCGACTTCGTTGCCGGGCCTGCGGAGGGCTGCGCCGCCGCCTGCGGGGCGCGGCCGACGACGACGGTCAGGAGGCCCTGGCCCCAGAGCCGCTTGGCGGCGGCCTTGGCGTCGTCCAGCGTCACGGCATCGACGATGGCATTGCGCCGCTCGATATAGTCGATCGGCAGCTTGTCCTGCTGGTACTGCAGCAGCGCCTGCGCCAGCTTGGAGGAGGTGTCGAGCGCGAGCATCTGCGAGCCCTTGAGGTAGGACTTGGCCTCGTCGAGCTCCTTCTGGGTCGGGCCTTCGTCGGCGATACGGCGAACTTCCTTGTCGACGGCCTCGATGGTGTCGCCCGAGCGGTCGGCACGGGTGCCGGTATTGCCGATGAAGATCGCCGAGTGCTCCATCCAGAGCAGCGCTTCATAGACCGAATAGGCGAGGCCGCGCTTCTCGCGCACCTCGTGATAGAGCCGCGACGACAATCCGCCGCCTCCGAGGATGTGGTTGACGACATAGGCCGCCATGAAGTTCGGATCGTTGCGCTTCACGCCGGGGCCGCCGAAGGTGATGACGGTCTGCGGCACGTCGAGCGTCACGAAGGCGCGCTGCGGCGGCTTTGCGGCGTCGACGTCGGGGACCGGCGTCAGATTGGCCTTGGCGGGCAGGCTGCCAAAGGTGTGGTCGAGCAGCTTGCCGAGGGTCTCCGGATCGACGTCGCCGACGACGGCGATCTTCAGCCCATCCCTGGCGATCACCCGGCCGACATAGTCCTTCAGGTCGGCGATCCCGATGGTCGGGACGCTGTCGAGGTTGCCGTTGGTCTGCCGGCCGTAGGGATGATCGCCGAAGGCGACCTCCAGGAACTTGCGGCTCGCCAGCGAGGTCGGGTTGGTGGTCTCGCGGCGCAGGCCCGAAATGACCTGCGAGCGGATGCGCTCGACGTCGGCAGGGTCGAAATGCGGCGAGGTCAGCGCGCTTCGCAACAGGTCGAAGGCCTCGTCCTTGTTGTCGCGCAGCATGCGCAGGCTGCCGCGGAAGGTGTCGCGGCTGGCGCTGAAGGACAGCTCGATGGCGCGGCGCTCGAGCCGCTCGTGGAAAGTCTTGGAATCGAGATCGCCGGAGCCTTCGTCGAGGAGGTCACCGACCAGATTGGCGACGCCCGACTTGTCCTTGGGATCCTGGGCCGAGCCGCCGGCAAAGGAATATTCCATGGCGATCAGCGGCACGGTCGCGTCCTGCACGAACCAGGCCTCGATGCCGCCGGGCGAAACCAGACGCTGGATCTTCGCAGCAGCGACCGAGGGCGAGATGGCGGCGAGGGACAGCGCGGCGCCGGTGACGAACGAGAATGCAACGCGTCGAAGGAAGGGATAGGTCACGAACGCTTCTCCTCGCGCTTGGCGGCACTGGTGTCCTTGATCAGATAGCCCGTCACCGAGCGGTTCTTCTCGAGCCATTTTTGAGCTGCGGCGCGGACCTGCTCGGCGGTGACCGCACGGATGCGGTCGGGCCAGCTCCGGATGTCCTCGATCGACAGGCCCGTGGTCAGCGCGCCGCCATACCAGCGCGCCAGCACGGCCTGATTGTCCTGGGCGTAGATCGCCTCCGCGATGAGCTGGGTCTTCACGCGCTCCAGATCCTCGGCGCGGATCGGGTTCTGCGCGACGTTGGCGATGACGCCGTCGACCACCTGCTCGACGTCAGCGAAGCTGACGCCTGGTTTGGGCGAGGCCGCGATCGCGAACTGGGTCGGGTCGAGCGAGATGCTCGAATAGCTGGCGCTGGCGGAGACTGCGAGCGGCTTGTCGACCACGAGGGCGCGGTAGAGATAGGAATTGCTGCCGCTGCCCATCAGCTGCGCCAGCACGTCGAGCGCCGCGCTCTCGCCGGCCGCAGCCGTAGTCGCGGAGGGTACGAGATAATAGCGTCGCATGCTCGGCTGCTCGACGCGGGGGTCGGCGAGCGTGACGGTGCGGGGCGCCGCCGGGTCCGGCTCCTGCGGACGAACGCGGCGAGCCGGGATCGCGGGCTGGGCCGGGATCGATCCGAAATTGCGCTCGACCAGCGGGCGGATGTCGGCGGCCTCGACGTCGCCGGCGATCACCAGGATCGCGTTGTTGGGCGCGTAGAAGCGGCGGTAGAAGGCGAGCGCGTCCTCGCGATCCAGCTTCTCGATCTCCTGGTGCCAGCCGATCACCGGCCGGCCATAGGGATGATTGAGATAGAGCGCGGCCATGATCTGCTCGTTCAGCCGCGCATCCGGATTGTTGGCGACGCGCATGTTGTACTCTTCGAGCACGACGTCGCGCTCGGGCAGCACGTTCTCGTCCTTGAGGATCAGGCCGGTCATGCGGTCGGCCTCGAACTCCATCATGGTTGGGAGCTGCTCTTTCGGCACGCGCTGGTAATAGTTGGTGTAGTCGACCGAGGTCGAGGCGTTCTCGTTGCCGCCGACGCGGAGCACGGTCTGGGAGAACTCGCCGACCGGATGTTTCGACGTGCCCTTGAACATCAGGTGCTCGAGGAAGTGGGCGAGGCCCGACTTGCCCGGCGTCTCATCGGCCGAGCCGACCTTGTACCAGATCATCTCGGTGACCACGGGAGTGCGATGATCGGGGATCACCACGACCTGCATGCCGTTGGGGAGCGTGAAGCTGGCGGGCGGCGCCGACGTGACCGTGGTCTGGGCAATGGCGGCGCCGGTTGAAAGGACACTCGTCGAAAGCAGCGCGGCAAGCAGGCAGGCCGATCGGTAAGATGACATCATGATCCCTAATGAAAGGGCGAGTCCGGATGCCCGGCTCGCGAGGCACGGCATGCTACACCGTGCGGCTGAGGCTTCGCGTCACGAAGCAGAGAACTCAACACGTAGGCAAGTTACTGATAGGCAATTCATTGAACGCGGCCGGCGTGTGGCACGCCGGCGCCGGGTTCGCCTCGGCAGGACGGGAACGTTATTGTTCCTTGTCCTTGCCCGACATGATGTCGAAATAGGTCCGGCGGGTCTTGTCCGGGCCGGCGCCATAGGCGTAGTTCGGCGAGGGCGTCTGATAGCCCGGGGGCGGCTCGACCAGCGACTGGCGCGGGGGCTCGCTGCTGAATTTCTTCTCTTCGGTGGCGTTGCCGCCCTTCATCATGTTCCACAGACCGCCGGAGAAGCCGAGCTCGGCAGGGCTGAGCGACGGATTGCCGTTGGTGCCCGGCTGGATCGGGTCGTTGGTGGCCCGGGGGGCGGCGGCGACCTGGCCGGCCTTCATCTCGGCGGGCGTCAGAGGTCGGGCGGCCTGCCAGTTCTCGGTTTCCTTGGTCGCCTTCTTGCGCGCGGCGATGGCTTCCTTGCGGCGCTTTTCCTCGGGATCCTTGGGCCAGTTGGGCGCAGCCTTGGCTTCGGTCGCAGGCGGCGGCAGATCGAGCTTGGGCGGCACCACCAGCGGCGAGCGCTCGCGGTATTCGATGCCCTTCTTCTCCATGCTCTTGGCGCCGATGCCGGACATCAGATTGTCGATGATCTT
Source organism: Bradyrhizobium sp. U531 (assembly GCF_051710265.1). Taxonomy (NCBI): domain Bacteria; kingdom Pseudomonadati; phylum Pseudomonadota; class Alphaproteobacteria; order Hyphomicrobiales; family Nitrobacteraceae; genus Bradyrhizobium; species Bradyrhizobium sp. U531. The sequence goes on along the minus strand of NZ_JASVEN010000013.1, from coordinate 132,619 downwards.
CTCTTCGAAGGTCATCCCGTCATCTTCGTCGTCGTCGTCACCGGCGCGGGCCGCGCCAGCCGACATGACGAGACCGATGCCGAGTGCGACGGCGGACAATTTCAACGCCCGCCACAACCCCGATGAGGGGTCTCGAACCATCGAACCGCTGGTCTTCGAGCTGCGCATACCTGTACCTGTTCCATATTGTGGCAGATCGCCGCTCGCACGCGGCCAGTCCTCGCAAAAAGCGGGTTCCACCTGCCCGTCCGTATCGGCCGGGATCAGGGCGCTTTTGCGGCGGGTACCCCTAGGAAGGAATCATACAATAGCCCCGCCACCCCAGCAACGATGGCCACGTCGGCGAGGTTAAACACATACCAATTATAGGTATTTCCGCCGATCTCGATGTGGAACAGGGCGAAATCGACCACCGCGCCATAGGCCAGGCGGTCGATGCCGTTACCGATGGCCCCGCCGATGATCAGGCCCAGCGCGACCGTGGCCAGGCGGGTGTTGGAGCGGGCCATCCAGATCGCCAGGGCGACCACGGCGATGGCCTTGACCGCCATCAGCGCGAGCTGGGCCGCCTGGCTGTCGTTCTGCAGCCAGCCGAAGCTGATGCCGATATTCCAGGCCAGCACCAGGTCGAAGAACGGCGTCACCTTGACGACGCCGCGGCGGGCGAGGTCGAACCCGTTCAGAAGCCAAAGCTTCGAGGCCTGGTCGGCCACGAGGGTGACCAGGGCCGCGAGGATGCCGGCGCTGAGCGGGTTCATGCCGGTGATCAGACGCTCACGCCCAACGCCTTCCACTCGCGCAGCGCCTTGGCATCGCGCGGGGTGACGTCGGGATATTCAGGATCGTCGCCGACAAACTGCGAGATCTTCCAGGAGCGGGCGCATTTACGACCCTGCGCTTCTTTCACGATGACACCGATCTCGAACACGCCGTCGATCGTGAAGGCTTCCGGGGGGAGTTTCTCGTCGCCGCGGAGGACATGAACTTCGAAGTTGGAGGTGATGCAGACTTCCGCCCAATCGACGTCGAACAAAGGTCCCATGAATTCCTCCGCCAGATAGATCTCAGGCGAGGCCGCCAACGAGGAGCCGATGAGCTTGTTCGCGCGCGCAATCTCGAGCGCTCCGGTGACGACCCGGCGCACCGTACGGATCATCTGCCATCTCTCCGCAAGCTTGTCGTCGCGGAATCTTTCAAGGTCGGTCGGGAACAGCGTCAGATGCACCGACGGCTCGGCGTCGGGGCGATACATGCGCCAGCCTTCCTCCGCGGTGAAGCTGAGGATCGGCGCCAGCCATTTCAGGATTGAGGTGCACAGCAGGTCGATCGTCGTCAGCGCCGCCTTGCGCGTCAGCGACGACGGCGGCTCGCAATACAGCGTGTCCTTGCGGATATCGAAGTAGAACGCCGAGAGCTCGCTGTTGAGGAAGGCGGAGAGGGTCGCGACCACGGTCTTGTAGTCGAACTCGCGATAGGCCTTGTCGACCGCGGCGGCACGAACCGCGAGCTCGTGCAGCATCAGCCGCTCGAGCTCGGGCATCTCGGCCGGCGCAACCGCCTCAGCCGGCTTGTAATGATGCAGCGTGCCGAGCATCCAGCGCACGGTGTTGCGCAGCTTGCGGTAGGTCTCGACCGTGTTCTTCAGGATCTCCGGCCCGATGCGCTGGTCGTCGGTGTAGTCGCAGGACGCGACCCAGAGCCGGAGGATGTCGGCGCCGGATTCCTTGATGACGGCCTGCGGCTCGATGGTGTTGCCGAGCGACTTCGACATCTTGCGGCCGTCCTCGGCCTGGGTGAAGCCGTGGGTCAGCACGATGTCGTAAGGCGCGCGGCCGCGCGTGCCGCAGCTCTCCAGCAGCGAGGAGTGGAACCAGCCGCGATGCTGGTCCGAGCCTTCCAGATACATCACGGTGTCGGTGCCGCCATCGACCTTGCGCTTGATGCCGGCGAGGCCCGGGAAATGCACGGGGTCTTCGAGCACGAAGGCGTGCGTCGAGCCGGAATCGAACCAGACGTCGAGGATGTCGTCGACCTTCTGCCAGTCCTCGCTCGCACGCGAACCGAGGAAGCGCTCGCGGGCGCCCTTGGCGTACCAGGCATCCGCGCCTTCTTTCTCGAAGGCTTCGCCGATCCGGGTGTTCACCGCTTCGTCCTGCAGGATCTCGGCGGAGCCATCGCCCTTCTCGCGCACGAACACGGCGATCGGCACGCCCCAGGCGCGCTGACGCGAGATCACCCAGTCGGGCCGCGCCTCGATCATGCCGTTGATGCGGTTCTCGCCCGACGGCGGCACCCATTGCGTCACCGAGATCGCGTGCAGCGCGCGGGCGCGCAGCGTGTCGCCGGACGTCGTCTTGCCACCAGTGGCGACGTCCTTGTCCATCGCGATGAACCATTGCGGCGTGTTGCGGAAGATCACCGGCTTCTTGGAGCGCCAGGAATGCGGATATTGATGCTTCAGCCGGCCACGCGCGAGCAGCATGCCTCGTTCGACGAGCGCCTTGATCACGGCCTCGTTGGCTTCGCCCTTCTCGCCCTTGTCGTTGATGACGCGCTTGCCGGCAAAGCCGGGCGCATGATCGGTGTAGGCGCCGTTCTCGTCGACGGTGTAGGGGATCGCGGTCGAGATGCCGCGCGCGTCGAGATCGCGCCCCTGCGCCATCCAAACATCGAAGTCCTCGCGGCCATGGCCGGGCGCGGTGTGCACGAAGCCGGTGCCGGTGTCGTCGGTGACGTGATCACCGGACAGCAGCGGCACGATGAAGTCGTAGCCGCCGGCAAGGCCCTTCAGCGGATGGGCGCATTCGATCGCGTCCATGGTGTCGCCGGGGACGTCGCGGACCTTCTCGTAAGCGGTCACGCGCGCCTGCTTGAAGACCTCTTCAGCGAGCGCGTCGGCGAGGATCAGGAGATCGCCGGTCTTGGTCCAGTTGTCGGCGGGCGCATCCGTCACCTTGTAGAGACCGTAGCCGATCTTCGGCGAGAACGAGATGGCGCGGTTGCCGGGGAGCGTCCAGGGCGTGGTGGTCCAGATCACGACGCTTGCGGACGCGAGCGCGCCATGTGCGGGCGAGGTGACCGGAAACTTCACCCAGACCGTATCGGAGGTGTGATCCTCGTACTCGACTTCGGCTTCGGCGAGCGCAGTCTTCTCGACCACGCTCCACATGACAGGCTTGGAGCCGCGATAGAGCGTGCCGTTGGCGGCGAACTTCATCAGCTCGCGCGCGATCTGGGCCTCGGCCGGGAAGCTCATGGTGGCGTAGGGATGATCCCAATCGCCGATGACGCCGAGGCGCTTGAACTCTTCGCGCTGCACGCCGAGCCAGTGCGTCGCGTAGGCGCGGCATTCCTTGCGGAAATCGATCATCGCGGTGGAGTCGCGGAAGTCGGGCTTCTGCTTGCCCTTCTTGCGATAGTGCTCTTCCTCGACCTTCCATTCGATCGGCAGGCCGTGGCAGTCCCAGCCCGGCACGTAGTTGGAATCGAAGCCAAGCATCTGCTGGCTCTTGGTGACGAGATCCTTGAGGATCTTGTTCAGCGCCGTGCCGATATGGATGTTGCCGTTGGCGTAGGGCGGGCCGTCATGCAGCACGAACTTGGCGCGGCCCTTCGCGGTCTCGCGCAGCTTCTCGTAGAGGCCGATCTCGTACCAGCGCTTGAGGATCTCCGGCTCGCGCTGCGGCAGGCCGGCGCGCATCGGGAATTCGGTCTGCGGCAGGAACAGGGTCTTCGAATAGTCTTTGGCTTCAGACTTTTGGGACTTTTGCGGCTTTTCGGACATGGGACTGACTGGCTCGGAATGGCGCGGGAACGGATGGCGATGCGGAATCGCGGGGTGAAACGACAAAATCCCGGTCTTGCGCCGAGCTGAAAGCTCAGGCGGAAGCCGGGCCGCTAATCCCTATGATGCGCCGCGCAAACATGGGCTCTCCATAGCAGGGGGCCAAAGGAAGCGCAAAAGAGAAGCGCAAAAGGGAAGCGCAAAGGTTCGGGGAGGCAGGGTTCGACCTTCAAGCGACGGTGCCGAGCCTCGGAAACGCGTCCGGGGCCGCGGCCAGGATCGCGCGGGCGCGGGCGGAATCGTCGTCCATCTGCCGGATCAGGGCCTCGATGCCCTCGAATTTCAGCTCCTCGCGGATGAAGCCGACGAAGGCGCAGTCCAGCTCCTGCCCGTAGAGATCGCCCTTGAAGTCGAACAGGAAGATTTCCAGCAGGGGCGCACCGTTGTCGAAGGTCGGGCGGCGGCCGAAGCTGGCCACCCCGTCCAGCCGCACCCGATCCTTTCCTTGGCCGCGGCCGACCCGCACGGCGTAGATGCCGTGCTTCAGCCCGCAATTGGCGTCCAGGCGGATATTGGCGGTGGGATAGCCAAGGTCGCGGCCGCGCTTCTCGCCGTGGATCACCTCGCCGGTCACGAACCAGGGCGCGCCCAGCATGGTGGTGGCTTCGTCGAGCTGCCCCTCGGCGAGGGCGATCCGGATCGCGCTGGAGGACACCGGCCGCTCGTCGATGTCGACATGCGCCTGCACGTCGACCTCGATGCCGAGCCGGGGGGCCTCGTTGACCAGGAGAGCGGGCGAGCCGACCCGTCCCTTGCCGAAATGGAAGTCGTACCCCACCGCGATCCCTCTGACGCCGAGCCGTCCGATGAGGTCATGGTGAATGAAATCTTGCGCGCTGGTCCCGGCGCGGGCCTTGTCGAAGGTCATGACCACGGCGCCGGCAAGCCCGGTGCCGGCCAGAAGCCGCAGCTTGGCCCGCTCGTCCGTCAGGCGGAATTGGGGGGTGTTGGGGCTGAAAAAACGCCGTGGATGAGGCTCGAAAGTCAGCGCCAGCGCAGGGCGGCCATGCGCCCGGCCCATTTCCAGGGCTGCGGCGATCACGGCGCGGTGGCCGAGGTGAACCCCGTCGAAATTGCCCATCGCGACCACAGCGCCCCTCAAAATCGCGGAATCCGGCGTATTGTCGCGGATAACGGTAAAATGCGGGGCCATCAGGGGAATTCTCGAAGCGGCAGGACCGGCCCGGACCGTGGCTTGACCCGCCTGACGAAGTCAAGCGGCAGGGGCGGGGGTGGATTGAATGGCATTTCAATCCTTCGGGGCCGTCCGCGATTAACGCGCTGTTTAACGCCTTGGTGTTAGTGCTTGAAACGTGGAACTGCGGGGCTGGAGCCGGGCAGGTCCGATTGTAACATTTCCTGGGTTTGCGTTGGGGGAGTCGAGATGGCGGTTGATTTGTCGATGTCGGTTCTGGTGGTTGATGACTACAGCACCATGATCCGTATCATCCGGAATCTGCTGAAGCAGCTTGGCTTCGAGAATATCGACGATGCCAGCGACGGTTCGGCAGCGCTGAACAAGATGCGCGGCAAGAAGTATGGCCTCGTGATCTCCGATTGGAACATGGAGCCGATGACGGGCTACGATCTGCTGCGCGAAGTGCGCGCCGATCCGAACCTCGCCACGACGCCCTTCATCATGATCACGGCGGAATCCAAGACCGAGAACGTGATCGCGGCCAAGAAGGCCGGCGTGAACAACTACATCGTCAAGCCGTTCAACGCGGCGACGCTGAAGACCAAGATCGAAGCGGTCTTTCCGGACATGGCGAGCGCGTAAGGCGCTTTCGAAGTCATCGGATGAATTTGCAAAGCCCGGGCTTGTCCCGGGCTTTTTGCGTTGGGGGTCGTCATTCCGGAGCGGTGCCGCATACTGCCCGGACTGACGGAAAGCTACGCCATCACCACTTCAATTCGCGCATCAAGGCTTTCGGCGGGTGGCCGAACAGCTCCATCACCGATTTCGGGTCGAGCTGGTCGAGGCCCTCGAACTCCTCGGCATGGATGCCGCGGGTCACGAACAGGCAGTCGATGCCGAATTCGCGCGCGCCGGTGAGATCGGTGCGGACGGAATCGCCGATCGCCAGCACCTTTTTCCGGTCGATCTGGTGGCCCTGGCGCTCGCCGGCGAGCGCCATTGCGCGCTCGTAGATCGGCCGGTGCGGCTTGCCGTAGAAGATCACCTCGCCGCCGAGCTCGCGATAGAGCTCCGCGATGGCGCCGGCGCAATAGATCAGCCGGTCGCCGCGTTCCACCACGATGTCGGGGTTGGCGCAGATCAGCGTCAGCTTGCGCTCGCGCGCCTTGAGCATCATGCCGCGATAGTCTTCCGCCGTCTCGGTCTCGTCGTCATAGAGGCCGGTGCAGACGATGAAGTCGGCCTCTTCCAGCGGCGCGGTCGTCGCGTCGAGGCCGCGATAGATCGAATTGTCGCGCTCGGGCCCGAGCCAGAACATCTTGCTTCCGGGATGCTCGGCGACATAGTGCCGCGTCAGGTCGCCCGACGAGACGATCGCGTCATAGGTCTCGTCTGCAACGCCGAGCTTGCGCAATTGCCGCTGCACGCTGTCGGCCGGGCGCGGCGCGTTGGTGATCAAGATCACCGTACCGCCGCGACTGCGATAGGTGTGCAGCGCCTCGCAGGCTTCGGGGAAGGATTCGAGGCCGTTGTGAACGACGCCCCAGATGTCGCTGAGCACGACATCCACACCGCCCACGAGCTCGCGCAGGCTTTCGGCGAAATGCAGCGTGGTCATGATTCTCGGCGCCAATCAGATGCGGCGCGCGAGCGCGGCGTTACCGGTGATGCGTTGGGCCGAAGGAGCGGCTGAGGTCGTGCCAGATATCGCGACAGACGTCGTGCCAGATGTCGTGCCTTGGCCGGGGGTAGCGGAGCCATTGGATCCCTGAATGTCCTGCGCCTGGTTCGGCGAGGCCCCGCCGGTAGCAGATGCCCCTTCCGGCCGCAATGGCCGGGGCGGCGCGAACAGGAACCCCTGGCCGAACCGCACGTCGTAGTCGAGCAGATCGACCACTGCGCGCTCGCCTTCGATCCGCTCGGCGATCAGGTCGATGCCGAAGCGGCCGAGCAGGTCGGAGAGATCCGAGGGGTGGATGTCCGAGGCCGAGGCCTGCCTGGGGTCGAGCAGCAGGGAGGCGGGCACCTTGATGAAGCGCACGCCGCGGTCGGCCAGTTCGCGCGGCTCGATCCTGAGATCCGTGACATGGTCGATCGAGAAGCGGAAGCCGCGCTGGGCCAGTGCGGCGAGATTCTCGGTCTCGGCCGGGCCGAGGTTGCGGAACGTCGATTGCTTGAACTCCAGCACCAGCGAGGGCGCCAGCGCCCGGTTGGCTTCGAGGAAGTCGAGGCATTGCGCGAAGGTGGTGGAATTGCCGAGCGTGGACGCGGCGACGTTGCAGAACACGCCGACGTCCTTGTTGCGCACCATCAGGCGCCGCAGCACCTGCACGCAGCGCAGCATCACCATGTTGTCGATGCGCCCGATCAGGCCGGACGCTTCCGCTATGCTGATGAACTCCTCGGCGGCGATCAGCTGGTCGCGCTCGTCGCGCAGGCGCGTCACCGCCTCGTAGAACCGCACCTTGCGCTGCGGCAACGTCACCATCGGCTGCAGGAAGATGTCGATGCGGTTCTCGTCGATGGCATTGCGCAGCGTCGCCAGCAATTGCGTCTGGTTGCGTCCGGCGGCCGTCTGAACCGGGAGGACGGTCTGGGCCTGGGGCGGCGCGGGCCGCGGCTGCGCTACCGGAGGCGTGGAGGGCACGGGAAGCGGTGGAGGGGCGACCGCCAGTTCCTCGAACGGCGCAGCCAGATCGACCAGCGCTTCGGGCTCGGATCTGAGTTCCTGCCTGAGCTCCTGTCTGGGCTCAGAGCTGGCGACCTGTGCGGGAGCCGGCGCGGCGCCGGCCAGCAGGTCCTCATGGGTCGATACGGTGGTCGCGAGCTGCCTGACCAGTCCGCCGAGCTCGTTGATTTCGCCGACCACCGACTGGATGCGGTCGGAGTTGGTTGAATTGGACGAGGCGATGCGTCCCTCGATCGCCGCCAGCCGGCGGCCGAACTCGGCCACCTGGCGGGCGAGGTCGGCGGTGCCGCGCGAGAGATCGGCGATCTGGCCGCCGACGTCGCTACGGTCGCGCAGCCGCATCGAGACCGCATTGTAGAGGATCAGGAAGGTCAGCGCGGTCAGCGCCACGATCGCGGATTCGGTTCCGCTGATGCCGGCGACGGCGTAGAGGGCAAGCCCGAGCGAGGCCGCGACCAGAACCATGCAGATGGCGATGAAGATCGTCGAAATGCGAATCATGCCGCGCGTTACGCCTCAAGAGCTGACAGTCTCACCCGGGAAAACACGGGCCTCTGTGCGATCCCGTCACGCCTCATGCTCCCCCAAGCTGCATGACCCTAGCATCATTGTTGATTCGAGGGGATAGCGCCGCGCGCCTCGCGCGTTCAGGCCGGCGTCATGTCAGGACGGCGCGGCGGCACCGACGGTGTCGGCGGAGACGGCCTCGCGGGTGCCGAGCGGCTTGGGCTGTCCGGTGGTCGTGTCCTTCAGCGTCTGCCGTTCGATCTCCGAATTCAGCTCGGCGCCGAACATGATGACGATCGCCGACATCCACATCCAGGTCATCAGGCCGATCGCTGCGCCGAGCGAGCCGTAGGTCGCGTTGTAATTGGCGAATTTCGAGAGATAGAAGGACAGCAGCGCCGAGCCGGCGATCCAGAGGATGGCGGCGGCCAACGCGCCGAGGCTCAGCCATTGCCAGCGCGGCGCGTCGCGGCTGGGCGCCAAGCGGTAGAGAACGGCGAGCGCCGCCAGCAGAATGAGGAACATCAGCGGCCATCGTGCCAGGGCCACGATCAGCTTGCTTTCGGGCGCCATGCCGAGATGATCGAGCGCCAGCGGGAAGGCGACGACGACCCCCACCATCAGCAAGAGAGCTGCGATGCCGCCGATCGTGAAGGCCAGCGACACCAGATTGAGCTTGATGAAGCCGCGCTTCTCGCGCTCCTCATAGGCGACATTCAGGGCATCGAAGATCGATTTGACCCCGGCATTGGCGCTCCAGATCGCAAGGACGAGGCCGAACAGGAAGGTGGCACCGAGGGTGGTGTTGCCGTTCGAGACCACGCGCGCGACCTGATCCTCGACGATCTGGAACGACCCCTGCGGCAGCAGGGTCGCCAGCGTCTGCAGATTGGCGCTGATCGTCGCGGGATCGGCGAACAGGCCGTAGGAGGAGACCAGTGCCGTGACCGCCGGAAAGATCGCGAGCAGCCCGAAGAACACGACGCCGCCCGCCGTTGCGAGCAGGCGATCGTCGTCGATGCGCTGATAGGTGCGCCAGAAGATATCCTTCCAGCCCGCCCAGGGGATCTCGAACGGGCTCTTGGCGCTGCGGCCATGGCCGGGCTGCACGGCGGCGTGCGCGGGATGTGTTTCCGGCGAATTCGCCTCGCCGTTACGGTGGTCCTGCGGCGGCCCCGAACCGATCAAGCCGGTGTCCTGGAAGTAGCGCTCCGCCGTCAGTACAAAGACCGCGGTCGCCGCTACCAGTAGCCAGGAGTCGATCTGATCGGAGCGCCGGACCAGCATCAGGCATCCAATCGATGGCTCTGACGCCTGCGGCGCGCCGCCGTGAACCCCGCCAGTCCAATGGCTGCGAGCATCAGGCCAAGCTGCACGGGACGGTTGGTGCGCGCTGGCGAGGCTCTGGCGCCACGACGGCGGTCGCCCGGTGCGAGCGGCGCCAGGGGAATCGCGGTCGCGACCTCCTTCACCGCCTCCTTGACCGTTCCGCGCGGAATTCGCGGGGTCGCGATGGCAACGCGCAGACGGCTGGTGAGTGGCACGATCGGCCTGTTTTTACGCTTCATCTGGGCTGATGCCACGCCGGCACAGATCGCGGCCAGCACCAGCAGCACCGCGCCGACGGCACCAAAGCCCCAGAACTGCCCGTAAGTGATGGCGACCCAGCGGTACAGCGCGATCAGCCCGACGAAGCAGGCCGCGACCGCGAACAGGCCCGCGGCCGCAAACAGCCCGCCCGCCACGGCATAGGACGTTACCTTGCCCGTGGCGTGGCTGGTCTGGTCGCGCAGATAGGATTGCGCGGCACGTTTGACGTGATTGAGCTTCAGCGCCATGCCGGCGCGCAGCAATTCGCCCGATGGCGCGAGCATACGGACATCCTCCGAGAGCAAGAAAAGTCGTTCGCGGAGATGAACGTGGCGGAAATTGACTTGTTCCGCCGGAGCGGCAGGCTGCGACGGATCAGGCGAGGTCGGCCGCCGAAATCCAGAACACCTCGCCCTCGGAATCCTCGGTGTCGAGCCAGAGCAGCGGCAGTTCCGGGAAGGCTTCGTCGACCAGGTCGCGGCCGCGGCCGATCTCGCAGATCAGCCCGCCATCCGGCGTCAGATGAGCGGGGGCCTCGGCCAGGATGCGGCGGACCACGTCGAGGCCGTCGGCGCCGCCGTCGAAGGCGAGCTTGGGTTCGGCCCGGCACTCGGGCGGCAGCGCGGCCATGCCTTCCGCGTCGACATAGGGCGGATTGGTGATGATCAAATCGTACCTGATATCGCCGAGCGGGGCGAACAGGTCGCCGCGATGCAGCGTGATCCGTTCATCGAGCCCGTATTCCTCGACATTGCGCCTGGCGACTTCGAGCGCGCCCTTGGAGATGTCGACGGCATCGATCGCCGCATACGGGAAATGATGGGCGGCTAGGATCGCAAGGCAGCCCGATCCCGTGCAGAGATCGAGCACGCGCTCGACCGCCGTGGGATCGTCGATCAACGTTCCCGCGCCTTCTTCGCCGCCGAAATGCGAATCCAAGAGCTCGCCGATGAAGGAGCGCGGAACGATGACGCGCTCGTCCACATAGAAGGGCAGGCCGCGCATGTAGACCTTGTTGACGAGATAGGCGGCCGGTTTGCGCGTGGTGACGCGTTGATGGATCAGGTTGAGGATGGTCTTGCCTTCCGCGATCGTCACGCGCGCGTGGGCAAAGCTCTCGAACTGGTCGGGATTGAGGTGCAGGGCCTCGCTGACCAGAAAGGCCGCTTCCGCGACCGGGTCGGTCGTGCCATGGGCAAAGGCGAGCTTGGCTTCGACGAAGCGGCTCACCGCATAGCGCACGAAATCGAGCAGCGTGAGAAGCTCGCCGCTTCCCACCTTCGCGAGCTTGGGCGCCGCGCGACCGCGTGTCGTCTTCTTCGCAACTCTTGCCATCAGGATTTGGTCCAGCGTGCGGCGGCCTCGTCGTCACGGGCATGGGCCTCGACCCAGCCGGTGCCGGTGGCGCTCTCTTCCTTCTTCCAGAACGGGGCACTGGTCTTGAGGTAATCCATCAGGAACTCGGCGGCCTGGAATGCGGCCTGGCGGTGCTGCGACGCCGTCAGCACCAGCACGATGTTCTGGCCCGGCATGAAGCGGCCGACGCGATGGATCACCGTGACGCCGTTGAGCGGCCAGCGCGAAATGGCCTCGTCCGCATGACGCCTGATCTCGTCCTCGGCCATCCCAGGATAATGCTCGAGCGTGAGCGCCGCGACCTTGGCGCTGTCATCGTCAGCGCGGCAGATGCCGGAGAAGCTCACCACCGCGCCAATGTCGGTACGGCTCTTGGTGAGGACCGCGATCTCGCGCGCGATGTCGAAATCGTCTTCCTGAATGCGGATGGCGACGGGGCAGGGGGTGACATGGGACGTCATGGACTAGCCGCCGGTCATCGGCGGGAAGAACGCGATCTCGCGGGCGCCGGCGATCGCGGCGTCCGATTTGACGTGGGTGTGGTCGATCGCCGTGCGGATCACCTTCGGCTTCTCGAACGCATAGGCATAAGCCTCGCTCTGGCCCGACAGCCAGGCGATCAGTTCCTCGACGGTGCGCACCGTCGAGGGCGGCTCGATCGTCTCCTCGGCCTTGCCGACGCGCTCGCGCACCCAGGCGAAATATTTCACCTTCATCCCTCGTCCTCCTTGATGAGGTGATGGATGCCGGCGCGGAAGTAATCATAGCCGGTGTAGATGGTCACGATCGCCGAGGCCCACAGCAGCACGAGGCCGATCATCGAAACGATTGGCACGACCTCGTCGCCGGCGGGTCCCGCGAGCAGGAAGCCGATCGCGACGAGCTGGACCGTGGTCTTCCACTTCGCAAGCTTGGTGACGGGCACGCTGACCCGGAGCGCGGCAAGGTATTCGCGCAGGCCCGAGACCAGGATCTCGCGGCACAGGATCACGATGGCGGCCCACAGCGACCAGCCATGGATGATGCCGTCGGCGGCCAGCATCAAGAGGCACGAGGCGACCAGCAGCTTGTCGGCGATCGGATCGAGCATCCGGCCGAAGGCCGATTGCTGATTCCAGATTCGCGCATAATAGCCGTCGAGGTAATCGGTGACCGCGGCCGCGATGAAGATGGCGACCGCGACCCAGCGCAACCAAAGCGGCTGGTCCAGAATCGACTGGGCGTAGATGCACCCGACCACGACCGGGATCGCGGCGATCCGGCCATAGGTCAGGAGGTTCGGGAGGGACATCGCGCGGCTGGTCGTCCCTCGTGTCGTGGCGATGTTCATCCGTCCTACCAATACCGCTCGTGCCTGAAGGTCAACCGTTCCGCTCCCTAGATGGGGTGCGTGATGCAACGACCATATGACCGCAGCCCCCTTTAATTCATCCCGGCTGGGGATGGAAATAGTCGAAAATCCTGCGGGCGCTTTCGGCGCTCACCCCCGGAACCTTGCCGAGATCGGCGATCGAGGCGCGTTCGATCTCCTTCAGGGTCCCGAAATGGTGCAGCAAGGCGCGTTTGCGTGACGGGCCGATGCCCGGAATCTCCTGCAAACCCGCCTCGCGGATGTCCTTCTTGCGCAGCTTGCGGTGCGAGCCGATGACAAAGCGGTGGGCCTCGTCGCGCAGGCGCTGGATGAAATAGAGCACGGGGTCGCGCGGCTCCAGCTTGATGGCCTCGCGTTCCGGCATGAACAGGGTCTCGCGGCCGGCGTCCCGGTCCGGCCCCTTGGCGACCGACATCAGCGACACCTGGGTCAGGCCGAGATTCGTAAAGATCTCGCGGACGGCGTTGAGCTGGCCGCGGCCGCCGTCGATGATAACGAGGTCGGGCCATTGCGGGAAATCGTCGTCCTTGGCCTTGGCACCGTCCTCCGGCGGATTGATCAGGCGCTTGAAACGGCGTTCCAGTACCTCGCGCATCATGGCGAAGTCGTCGCCCGGCGTGATCCCTTCCGACTTGATGTTGAACTTGCGGTACTGGTTCTTCACGAAACCATCGGGGCCGGCGACGATCATGGCGCCGACCGCATTGGTGCCCTGGATGTGGCTGTTGTCGTAGACCTCGATGCGCTTGGGCGGATGCGGCAGGTTCAGCGTCGTCGCCATGGCGTCGAGCAGGCGGCTTTGCGTGGCGGTATCGGCGAGCTTGCGGCCGAGCGCCTCGCGCGCATTGGTGAGCGCGTGAGCGACCAGCTCCTTCTTCTCGCCGCGCTTGGGCGTAAGGACCTCGACCTTGTGGCCGGCCTTGATCGCCAGCGCATTGGCGAGCAGCTCGCTCTCCTCGATCTCGTGCGAGAGCAGGATGACCTTCGGCGGCGGCTTGTCGTCGTAGAACTGGGCGAGGAACGAGCCCAGCACCTCTTCCGGGGTGAATGACTTCTCCGCGCGCGGAAAATAGGCGCGGTTGCCCCAGTTCTGGCCGGTGCGGAAGAAGAACACTTCCACGCAGAAGAAGCCGCCCTCCTGGTGGACGGCGAACACGTCGGCTTCCTCCACCGTACGCGGATTGATGCCCTGCTGCGACTGGATCGCCGAGAGCGCAGCGAGGCGGTCGCGGTAAAGCGCGGCGCGCTCGAACTCGAGCTCACCCGCGGCCTTCTCCATCTCGCCGGCGAGTTCCTGCTTCACCGCATGGCTCTTGCCGGACAGGAAGTCGCTCGCCTCGCGCACCAGCGTCGTATAGCCGCCGAAGTCGATTTCGCGGGTGCAGGGGCCGGCGCAGCGACGGATCTGGTAGAGCAGGCAGGGCCTGGTGCGGCTCTCGAAGAAAGAATCGGTGCAGGAGCGGATCAGGAACGCGCGCTGCAGGGCCGTGATGGTGCGGTTGACCGCGCCGGCGGAAGCGAATGGCCCGAAATAGCGCCCGGGCCGGCTCTGGGCGCCGCGATGCTTGAGGATCTGCGGTGCCCAATGGTCGCCGCTGATCAGGATGTAGGGGAACGACTTGTCGTCGCGGAGCTGCACGTTGAAGCGCGGCCGCAGCTGCTTGATGAGGTTGGCTTCCAGCAGCAGCGCTTCGGTCTCGGTGTTGGTCGAGACGATCTCCACCGTCACCGTGGCGGCGATCATGCGCAGGATGCGGGCGGGCAGCGGCGCGCTTTGCCGGGCGTAGCTGGACAGGCGCTTTTTGACGTTCTTGGCCTTGCCGACATAGAGCACGTCGGCATTGGCGCTGAGCATGCGATAGACGCCGGGCGAGGTCGGGGCGAGCCGGACCGCGCGCTCGATCGCCTCATGGCCGGTCGCCAGCGGCTCCTCGCCGACCGTGCCGCTCTCTTCGAGGATGTCGGGCAGCCGCGAATCGTCCTCGTCGTCGGCGGTCGCCGTGGCGGGATCGAAGTCGGGCGGCGCGTCGCTGGCCGCGGTCCGCGGCGCTTTGCGCGCGCGGTCGTCCGGATCGTCGGTGGAATCGTGAACCATGGAGCGAATTTAGGCGCTGGGGGAGCCGATTTGAAGTTCCGGCGCTGCCGCACGCACAGGACGGCGGCGCAGTTCCCGGTAACGCATCCTTAAGTCTGTTAACAGCGCGGTAACCCCGCTTAACAGCCCTTTAACTTAAAACTCTCGATAAATCTTACGCGAAAAAGTGGTGGTTCCGTAACCATGCGGTTCGCCTCGCGCGGCGGTGCGGGCGCTGCATCCGGGGACGGCAGTTGCGTTGGAGTTAAGTGATGAAGAGGCTCGTTGTGGGCGCAGCCGCGTTGGTTGCAGCCGGCTGGACAGCTTCGGCAGATGCCGCCGACATGAATTACGGGCAGCGCGCCCCCTATACCGTCAACCAGCCGCTCAATGCGTATAGCTGGGCCGGTCCCTATCTCGGCGGCAACATCGGCTACGAGTGGGGCTCGGTGGACAACAATCCCTCCAAGCCCTCGGGCTTCGTCGGCGGCGTGCAGGCCGGCTACAATTTCCAGAACGGCCCGTTCGTGTTCGGTGTCGAAGGCGACATCCAGGCCGCCGGCGCCGACGACACCTTCGCGCCGTGGAAGTTCTCCAATCCGTGGTTCGGTACCCTGCGCGGCCGCGCCGGCTATGCCTTCAACAACGTGCTGTTCTACGGCACCGCCGGCCTCGCCTTCGGCGAGCTGCGCGCGCAGACCTTCGGCTGGTCGGAATCGCACACGACCGCCGGCTGGACCATCGGCGCAGGTGCGGAAGTCGGCCTCACACCGAACTGGAGCGCCAAGTTGGAATATCTCTACATCGACCTGTCGACGACCCAGTTCGCAATTACGGGCGTGTCAAACGGCTATAGCGCCAGCGTTGTGCGCGCAGGCGTGAACTATCGCTTCTGATAGCTGAAGAAGAAACTACCGGACAACAACCTCCCGGCCGCTCGCGGCCGGGATTTTTTTGCGCGAAATATTGCGCCGAATGTTGCGCGTCGGGCCCGCTAAGACAGGATGACGAGATTGACCGCCTTTGGTCCCTTCCCCTTCTTGTCGGGTTCGACTTCGAAAGTAATGCGCTGTCCTTCCGCAAGGTCCTTCAGTCCGGCCCGCTCCACAGCAGTAATATGCACGAAGACGTCGCGGCCGCCGTCGTCAGGCTTGATGAATCCGTAGCCGCGTTCGCCGTTGAAAAACTTAACCGTTCCCGTCATGGCCATCGGGAAACTCCCCCTCATTGCTCCTCCGCCGCGACGCAGACACACGTCGCGACATGACCGGGCGTTACGGAGCCCGGGAGAGCTGGCCATCCTTGGGCGGACCTGAGCGGTCCGGCCGGATCTTTCTTAGGCCTTCACTCCGCCGCAACCATTCGCGGAAGCGGAACGTAAAGCCAGTCACGAAAACAGCATAATACGGTTCTCTGCGGATTGACTACCGCTCCTGCATATTTTTCCCAAGAATGCCGGAGTGTTACGGCCTCTCGCTAGAGCTTGGGGACCTCCAATCGGAATCTGGCAGCGCCGCCCTGGCCGAGCGGCATCTCCAGCTCGGGCAGGATGGTCTTGAGTTCGCCCTGCAGCGTGTAGGGCGGATTGACGATCAAGAGCCCGGTGGAGGCCAGCGCTCCGCCCTCGAGCTGGGGCGCGACGCTGAACTCGAGGCGCAGACAATTTCCCGGTGGTTTTGCTGCGGCTGCGAGCCGCGCCACGGTCTGCGCCAGCAGCTCGGTGGCGCGCCGGCTCTTGGCCGGATACCAGATGAGGTAGATGCCGGTCGGCCATTTCGCGAAGGCCGTGGCGAAGGCATCGCCCAGCCGTTCGAACTCGTCCTTTGCCTCGAACGGCGGATCGATCAGCACGAGGCCACGCCGCTCCTTTGGCGGCACGAAGGCCGGCAGCGCCACCCAGCCGTCGAGATCGACCACGCGGGCCTGCTCGTCGCGGCGCAGCGCGCCGATCAACGCTTTCCGTGCCTTCGGCTCGAGCTCGCAGGCGACGAGGCGGTCCTGTGGCCGGAGCAGGCCGCGCGCGATCAGCGGCGAACCCGGATACGCCTTGAGCTCCCCCTTCGGATTGAAGGCGCGGACGATGTCGAGATAGGGTTTTGCCAGCGCCACGCTTTCGTTCGAGAGCCGGGCCTGCATCAGCCGCGCGATGCCGGTCAGCCATTCGCCGCTCCGGCGCGCCTCGTCGCTGTCGAGATCGTAGAGGCCGGCGCCGGCATGGGTGTCGATGACGCGGAACGCCGCCGGCTTGTCCTGCAGATAGGTGATGATGCGCGCCAGCACGATGTGCTTGATGACATCGGCGAAGCTGCCGGCGTGGAAGGCGTGGCGGTAATTCATGGGAATAGGACTACGTTGTCTTGCGCGATCCTAACCCCTTGTCATTGCGAGCGCAGCGAAGCAATCCAGAAATGCGTCCGCGGAGGCACTCTGGATTGCTTCGCTGCGCTCGCAATGACGGAGCTAGCCGCCCCTGATCGGCGGCATCGTCACCTGGTCGCGGCGGCAGGCGCGGCGGTCGGTTTCCTCGCAGGCGCGGAACTGCAGGTCCTTGCTGAGGCAGATGCGGACCTCGGACAGCCGGGTCCGGTTGCAGGTGACCGAGACGGCGGCATTGCTCAGCCCCGGATTGGCCTTGATGAAGGCCTCCTCCACCTCCGCCGGCGACACGGTCTTGGCTTGCGACAGATCGAGATATTCGGCGGGAATCTTGATCGCGGCGCGCGCCTTGCGGATCGTCTCGAAATAGCTGCGACCCTCGAGGCCCGAGCAGGTGCCGTGCTTGTCCCATTCGTTGAAGATCAGGCCCGGCGCCGGCATCAGATCGAGCATCGAGGAGACGATGTTGCGGTTCAGCCGGGGCGATGGGCGCTGGCAATATTCCGGGAAGCCGTTCTCATATTGCGGCCACAGCCCATGCACGACGAAAGCGTAGGGCCGCCCGCTGCACTGGATCTGGGAGCGTCCGCCCCGCTCGGCGGCCTCCTCGCAGAACGAAGGCGACCACGACAGCGACAGCACATAGAAATCGAACGCGCCCGGCGCGTTCTGCCGCTTGTCCTGGGCCTTGGCGCCGCCGGCGAGAGTGGCGAGCCCGGCGGCGAGGGCCAGCGAGATCATCAGGCGGCAGAACGGACGCAATCTGGAATGAAACATGGCGACGCCCCTCAACTAGACTGTGCAGGGAAGCCTAGCAGGCGATAGGAACATTTCAAGAACAAAATTCGAGCGAGCGCCGTCCGGCCGGTTGATCGGCCGAAATCCGGTCTTCGAATCAGGGCTTGGCGGCGCGGCAGGCCGGGTTGTAGGCCCAGTTGCGATCGAGCCCGACCACGCACCACTCGACGCCGTTGCCGTAGCCGGCGAAGCCGCCATCCTCGATCAGCGAGTAATGCACCTTGCGCATCTTGCCGTCGTTGAGCATGGCGTCAGCGGTGCAATAGCGGCGCGGAATGTTGTCGGACTGCCAGGGCCGGAACGCGGTCTCGCGCACGGCGGAGAAGCCGGTGATCTTCAACGAGGAATTCCAGAACGTGCTTTCCTTTTCCCAGAACTGGGTGGCGATGGTCGGCAGCGCCCTGTCACAATCGGCGACGGTCCCGTCGTAGCGCGGCCCGCTCAGCCAGAAGTTCAATTCGAGCGGGTTGGCGGCCCTGGCCTCGCCGAGCGACATCGCCCCGAACAGGAGGCCGAGCAAAGCGGCAAAGCGGAGCGATTTCGGGGAGGAGGCGCGCATGGTCAATCCGGACGGCTGAAGTCTAGCGAAGGCCGGACGGTGCCGCGAAGGCCGGGGTAGGTCAAGTGCAGCGCGGCAACACTTCGCCAGGAGTTGACCACAACGTCGCAGTCGGCAGGGCATCGGTTCTTTTCACTTCCAGTCCGGCACCGTAAACTGGCGGCCAATCAATTGGAGTGACGGGAATGCGAATCATTGCGGCCGCGGGCCTTCTTGCGAGCCTGGTTGCCTCGGGTCTGACGGCGAGCCAGCCGGCGCGTGCCGACTATGTGCCGCCGTTCAAGGGCAATGACACCGGCGGCATCATCGCCTATTCGATGGCCACCCAGGTCGATGCCCGTCAGGTCGCGGTCGATCACTGCGCGCGCTACGGCAAGGTGGTCAAATTCCTCGCCGTGCAGGCCTATGAGGGCGGTTACATCTCGTTCTCCTGCCGCTGGGTGCCGTACGGCGCCGCCGAGCAGCCGATCCGCACGCTGTACTGAGACCCATCGTATCAGAGCGCTCAAATAGCGCCGCCATCTCGCAGCCGGGAGATTCCCACATGACGCGCAAACTCGCTTTGCTCGGCTCAAGCCTTTGCCTCGTCCTGTCGGCAGGCAGCGCCAGCGCCGAAGATCTGCCCGTGCGCAAGGCCGGCCTCTGGGAATTGAAGATGGTTCGCACCGGCGGGCCGGTGCCAGAGATGACCATGCAGCACTGCACCGACGAGACCGTCGACAAGGAGATGAACAACAACGTCTCCCCGATGGCCAAGCAGATCTGCTCCAAGCAGGACGTCAAGAAGACCGCGGCCGGCTATGTCAGCGATTCCGAGTGCAGCGTCGCCGGCATCAGCACGACCTCGCATGCCGAGATCACGGGCGATTTCAACTCGGCCTATACGGTGAAGACCACCTCGCACGCGCAGGGCGGCGCCGCAGGTGCCGCGGGCCGCGACACCGCGATGACTCTCGAAGCGAAATGGCTCGGCGCCTGCAAGCCGGAGCAGAAGCCCGGCGACATCGTGATGCCGGGCGGCTTCAAGATGAACGTGCGCGACATGGACAAGCTGAAGGCGCTGCTGCCGAAGTAGGCCTCTTTCCCTCTCCCCTTGTGGGAGAGGGTGGCTCGCCGCGAAGCGGCGAGACGGGTGAGGGGTCTCTCTCCGGGTGCGGCACTCTTGCTTTTGAATTTGCCGAAGCAACCCCTCATCCGGCGCTTCGCGCCACCTTCTCCCCACAGGGGGAGAAGGGAAGAGCCACCTACACCGGTATCCTCACGCTCGCCCTCAATCCCCCCATCGGGCTGTCGCCCAGCGTGATGTCGCCGCCATGCGAGCGGGCGATGTCGCGGGCGATGGCGAGGCCAAGGCCGGTGCCGCCTTCGTCCTGGTTGCGGGCGTTGTCCAGCCGCAGGAACGGCTTGAACACTTCTTCGCGCAAATGCGTGGGAATGCCGGGGCCGTCGTCGTCAACCGTCACGGTCAAATAACGGTGATCGCGCTGTCCGGTGATGGCGATGCTCTTGCCGTAGCGCGCCGCGTTGGTGACGAGGTTGGCGAGGCAGCGCTTGAACGAGGCCGGCTTCACCGTCACCACGGGCAGGCCGTGGAATGCGACGGTCGCGGTATGGCCGTGACGCTCGGCGTCGCCGCGCAGCTCCTCAAGTGCCTGCGCCATGTCGGTCGGCTGCGACTGCTCGCCGGAATCGCCGCGGGCAAAGGCGAGGTAGTCCTCGAGCATCATCGACATCTCGTCGACGTCCTTGCGCATCCCGTCGAGCTCGGGGCTGTCGCCGATCAGCGCCAGCTCGAGCTTGAAGCGGGTCAGGATGGTGCGCAGATCGTGGCTGACGCCGGCGAGCATCGCGGTGCGTTGCTCCATCGTGCGCTCGATGCGCGACTTCATCTCGAGGAAGGCAATCGAGGCGCGCCGCACCTCGCGCGCGCCGCGCGGGCGGAAGTTCGGGGCTTCGCGGCCCTTGCCGAAGCTTTCGGCGGCGTCCGCGAGCCGCAGGATCGGCTTGATCTGGTTCCGCAGGAACAGCACCGCGACGATCAGGAGGATCGACGACGTGCCGACCATCCAGAACAGGAAGATCTCCGAGTTCGAAGCATAGGCGGCGCTGCGCTGCGCGAACACGCGCATCACGGCATCGTCGAGCTGGATGCGGATCTCGACGAGATTGGAGCGGCCGACCGTGTCGATCCAGAACGAGCGGCCGATCTGGCGGCCGAGCTGCACCGACAGCGTCTGGTCGAGCAGCGAGAAGAACGGCTTTGGTCCCGGCGGCGGCATGTCGCCGGCGGGCAGGAAGTCGACCACGAGGCCGAGGCGCTGCTGCGCGATGCGGCGGATCTCGTTGCGGTCCTTGTCCTGCGGATAGCCCTTGTAGACGTCGATCAGCGCGGCGATGTCCTGCACCACGGCGGCCGACAGGCGGCGCGTCACCGTGTTCCAGTGCCGCTCCATGAACACGAAGGCGACGACCGACTGAAGGATCACCATCGGCACGATCATGATGAGGAGCGCGCGGGCATAGAGGCCGGTCGGCATCCAGCCCTTGAATGCGTTGCCCATCCAGCCATTGACGGCGGAGACGCGGCCGGCGGCGCTTCGGAGCAGCGTCAGGCCGGTATCGATCGTGCTCATCTGGCGCGCTTCACTTGCGTTATGGCGAGGCCACCAGCCGGTAGCCGATGCCGCGCACCGCCTGCAGGAACAGCGGATTGGCGGGGTCGGTCTCGATCTTGCGCCGGAGGCGGTTGATCTGCACGTCGACGGCGCGCTCGTTGACGCTGCCATTTCCGGTCAGCGCGCTGCGCGGCACGGTCTCGCCCGGCGTCTCCGAGAGGATGCGCAGCATCTCGCGCTCGCGGTCGGTGAGGTGGATGACCTCCTCGCCCTGGCGCAGCTCGCCGCGATCGAGGTGATAGATGTAGGGACCGAAGGCGATCTTCTCGACGGTCGTGGCCTGCGGCGGCGGAGCGGCGCGCTTGAGAATGTTGTTGATGCGCAGCGCCAGCTCGCGCGGCTCGAACGGTTTTGCCACGTAGTCGTCGGCGCCGATCTGCAGGCCCTCGATGCGGGCCTCCGCCTCGTGCCGCGCCGTCAGCATCACGATCGGCACCGAGGAGGATGTGCGGATGAAGCGGGCGAGATCGAAGCCGGTCTCGCCGGGCATCATCACGTCGAGGATCAGCAAGTCGAAATGCAGGCCCAGCAATTTCGACCTTGCATCGCCGGCGCTGGCGGCGGTGGTGACGCGGTAGCCTTCGGCCGCGAGGAAGCGCGAGAGCAGGTCGCGGATGCGGCGGTCGTCGTCGACCAGCAGCAGATGGGGCGCGTCATCGGCCGGGCGAGCCGGCGGGCGGGCGAGAGTGGCAGCGAGCGGCACAATCACTCCTTGGTGTCTTGATTGACGGACGCGAAGATCGTCTCGAGCACCTTGTCCGGATCGTCGCGGTCGATCATCGCGCGCAGGAAGCGCTTCACCGTCTCGGCATCCTGCGGGCTCATCTCGGCGAGTGCCTTGGTGATCCGCGTGGTCTGCAGGCCTGCGAGCTTCTGCACCAGCGCCTCGCCCTTCGGCGTCGCGTAGAGCAGCCGCTGGCGGCGATCATTGTCGCCGGTCTTCTGCACGATGTAGCCCTCGTCCAGCAGCTGCTTGAGCACGCGGCCGAGCGATTGCTTGGTGATGCGCAGGACGTCGAGCAGGTCGGCGACCTTGAGGCCGGGATAGCGATAGACGAAATGCATGACCCGGTGATGGGCCCGGCCGAAGCCGAAAGCCTCCAGCTCCTGGTCGGGATCGCCGACGAAATCGCGATAGGCGAAGAACAGCAGCTCGATGATATCCCAGCGCAAATTGCCTCCATCGCCTGCGGCCGGCCTGGATCCGGCAGCTTCCTGAGAGGACGTCGCGAAATTTATGTCAGGCATATTGACGTATCTTGGGTTCAATGTTACAAAACGATCAGCCCGCACGAAATTTTAGATCGTATCGCGTCGGGTGGCGTCGAAGCATGGCGGCCGGAGAAAGCCGGACAGGCGACGACGGCCGGATCAGATCTACCGTGCGATTGTCGAGCGGCATTTCGGCAAAACATACTGGACTTCCGCCTTCCGCAAAAGCATGTCCTGCCCGACATGCTGGCCACGGAAACCGGCCGTAACAAGGCTGGCGGTGGTTCGGCCAGAAACCAATCAAGCCAGCCGGGCCCGGAAGCGGGCAGGCGGGCGCCAGAACAGCGCCGCCATCGGCAGCGGGAGCCAAGGACATGAGCATGAAATTCGACATCCAGCCCGCATCCAATCCGACATCCGAAAAAGACCGTGTCGCCAAGCTGGTCGATCCCGGCTTCGGACGGGTCTTCACCGACCACATGGCCATCGTCCGCTACAACCAGGCCAAGGGTGGCTGGTTCGAGGCGAAGATCGAGGCGCGCGCCAACTTCCAGATGGATCCGGCCGGCGCCGTCCTGCACTACGCCCAGGAGATCTTCGAAGGCCTCAAGGCCTACAAGCGCGACGACGGCGGCGTGAACCTGTTCCGGCCCGACGCCAATGCCCGGCGCTTCAGGGACTCCGCTGACCGCATGGCGATGGCGCAGATCCCGGAGGACGTATTCATCGAGGCGGTCGAGCAGGTCGTGCGCATCGACCGCGCGTGGATGCCGGGCGGCGAGGGCAGCCTTTATCTGCGGCCCTTCATGATCGCGAGCGAGACCTTCCTCGGCGTGAAGCCGTCGTCCGAATACATCTTCGCGGTGATCGCCTCGCCGGTCGGCTCCTACTTCAAGGGCGGACCCGCCCCGGTGTCGATCTGGGTCTCCGAGAACTACACGCGCGCTGCGGTCGGCGGCACCGGCGCCGTCAAGTGCGGCGGCAATTATGCCGCGAGCCTGCGCGCCCAGGCCGAAGCGATCCAGCACGGCTGCGATCAGGTCGTCTTCCTCGATGCGGTCGAGCGCAAGTACGTTGAGGAACTCGGCGGCATGAACGTGTTCTTCGTGTTCGACGACGGCTCGCTGCTGACGCCGCCGCTCGGCACCATTCTGCCCGGCATCACCCGCGACTCCATCATCGCGCTGGCGAAGGATGCCGGCAAGACTGTGCGCGAGGAGCCTTACTCGATCGATCAGTGGCGCAAGGACGCGGCGAGCGGTAAGCTGAAGGAAGCGTTTGCCTGCGGCACCGCCGCCGTCATCTCGCCGATCGGCAAGGTGCGCTCGGTGAGCGGCGATTTCGAGATCTCGGGCGGCGCCGCCGGCCCCGTCGCCATGGGCCTGCGCAAGCAGCTCGTCGACATCCAGTACGGTCGCACCAACGATCCGCACAACTGGATCCGCAAGGTCCTGTAACCGGCGGCGGAGTTTTTCCGCCGCGCCCCAAGACACACGCGATACGTCCCCTAGCCCCGGAGCTGACGCTCCGGGCACGGGCCGGCGCGTGCCCATTGCCAGCAACCCGGGAGAAGCGACCATGGGAGTTTCGTTCGACAAGCTCGACGGCGTGATCTGGTTCGACGGCAAGCTCGTGCCGTGGCAGGAGGCCAATGTGCACGTGCTGACCCACGGCCTGCATTATGCAAGCTGCGTGTTCGAGGGTGAGCGGGCCTATGACGGCACGGTGTTCAGAAGCACCGAGCACTCCTTGCGGCTGAAGGCTTCGGCCAACATCCTGGACTTCGAGATTCCCTATTCGGTTGCCGAGATCGATGCCGCCAAGCAACTCGTGGTCGACCGGAACGATCTGCCGAACGCCTATTTGCGCCCGGTCGCCTGGCGCGGCTCGGAGATGTTGGGCGTTGCGGCGTCCAATAATTTCATTCACCTCGCCATCGCCGCCTGGGACTGGCCGAGCTATTTCGATCCGGCCGTGAAGCTCAGGGGCATCCGTATGGATCTCGCCGACTACCGGCGGCCCGATCCGCGCACGGCGCCGGCGCTCGCCAAGGCCTCCGGCCTCTACATGATCTGCACCATCTCCAAGCACCGCGCCGAACGGAAGGGCTATACCGACGCGATGATGCTGGACTGGGAGGGCCGCGTTGCCGAATGCACGGCAGCCAACATCTTCTTCGCGCAGGACGGCAAGCTCCACACGCCGATCGCCGATTGCTTCCTGCCCGGCATCACGCGGGCGACGGTGATCGAGCTCGCGGGCCGACGCGGCATCGAGGTGGTGGAGCGGCGCATCATGCCGGAGGAGCTCGCGGGATTTTCCGAGTGCTTCATCACGGGGACGGCGGCCGAAGTGACGCCGGTTGCCGAAATCGCGCAGTGGCGCTTCAAGCCAGGCGCGATCTGCGAGGTGCTCATGACGGACTTTGCCGCCGAGGTGCAGCCGAAGGGCCGGCAGGCGGCTGCGTAAGGCTCGGTCCGCAAGGTTATTTGATCAATGGCGAATGCATGTCTCCTCTCCCGCGCGGAGAGGGGAAACGCGCAACGGCTGTGGCCTATTGCGCACTGAACGCGCTGCTGCCGACATGCGACAAAGCCAGGACACGTTGAGGCATCCTGGACATCGCAGACATGGCAACAAAACTCTCCCAACCCATGAAATGGGCCGTTCTCGCCGCCATCACCGGCATCTCCGTCTTCGGCATCCTGACCATCGGCCCGACGCAGGAAGTCGTGGCGGAAGACCGCTCGCCGATCGTCGACGTGCGCACCAGCGATCCCGAAATGAATGCCGCGATCGCACGCGCCCGCGGCACGCTGCCGACCTTCTGGGCCTCCTATGCATCGCCGAAGCCGTCGGAGGAAGGCCATTCCCTGAAGGTGCGCTTCAATACCCGCAAGGGCGGCGAGCACATCTGGATCGCCGAGGTGAAGAAGCTGCCGAACGGAGGCTATTCGGGCTTTTTCGCCAACCAGCCGCGGGACCTGCCCGGCAAGCGGGCAGGCGACAAGGTCGAGTTCGCCGAAGCCGACATCTCGGACTGGATGTTCATGCGCAATGGCAAGATTGTCGGCGGCGAAACCATCAAGCCGACGCTGAAATCGCTGCCGAAGGCGGATGCCGATGCCCTGAGGGCGCGGATGGAGCAGCCGTAGGCGCTTTCTTCCTTCTCCCCTTGTGGGAGAAGGTGGCGCGAAGCGCCGGATGAGGGGTCTGCCTCCGCGAATTCCCAAAACAGTTGGATTCGCGGATAGAACCCCTCACCCGTCTCGCCGCTACCGCGGCGAGCCACCCTCTCCCACAAGGGGCGAGGGGAAAAGGCACCGGTTGCCGCCTCGCGCCGCGGCTGGTAAACGCCGCGCATGGCCGAGAAACCCAAAAAACCCCAGAAGTTGAAGGCGCGCCTGCCGCGCGGGCTCGAGGATCGCGATCCCGCCGCGATCCGGGCGACGCGCGAGATGGTCGAGAAGATCCGCGCCGTCTACGAGCTCTACGGCTTCGAGCCGGTGGAGACGCCGGCGATGGAATATACCGACGCGCTCGGCAAGTTCCTGCCCGACCAGGACCGCCCCAACGAGGGCGTGTTCTCGTTCCAGGACGACGACGAGCAGTGGATCAGCCTGCGCTACGATCTGACCGCGCCGCTCGCCCGCTATGTCGGCGAGCGCTACGGCACCGATGCGCTGGTCCTGCCCTATCGCAGCTATCGCGTCGGCTACGTCTTCCGCAACGAGAAGCCCGGTCCCGGCCGCTTCCGCCAGTTCATGCAGTTCGATGCCGACACGGTCGGCTCGGCGACGCCGGCGGCGGATGCCGAGATCTGCATGATGGCTGCGGACACGATGGAGGCGCTCGGCATCGCGCGCGGCTCCTATGTCGTAAAGGTCAACAACCGCAAAGTGCTCGACGGCGTGCTCGAGGCGATCGGCCTTGGTGGCGAGGAGAATGCGGGCCGCAGGCTGACCGTGCTGCGCGCGATCGACAAGCTCGACAAGTTTTCCGCCGACGAGGTGCGCAAGCTGCTCGGTCCCGGACGATGGGATGGCGGCGAGGAAGGCAAGGGCGACTTCACCAAGGGCGCCAACTTAAGCGCCGCCGAAGCCGACGTCGTTCTCGCCATCACTAGGCCGCGCGACGATTGGAAAGAGGCGATCGCCGCGGCGGAAACCTATCTCGCCAAGAGCGAAGTCGGTCAGGCCGGCGTGAGCGAGCTGGAAGAGATTGCCAAGCTGGTGACGGCATCCGGTTATGGTGCGGACCGCATCAAGATCGATCCGTCCGTCGTGCGCGGCCTCGAATATTACACCGGCCCCGTCTACGAGGTCGAACTGCTGCTGGAGACCAAGGACGAGAAGGGGCGCCCGGTGCGCTTCGGCTCGGTCGGCGGGGGCGGACGTTACGATGGCCTCGTCTCGCGCTTCCGCGGCGAGCCGGTGCCGGCGACAGGTTTCTCGATCGGCGTGTCCAGGCTGCAGGCTGCGCTGACGCTGCTCGGCAAGCTCGACACGCGCCCCGAGTTCGGCCCCGTCGTCGTCACCGTGTTCGACCGCGACCGTGTCGCCGATTACCAGAAGATGGTGGCGTCCTTGCGCAGCGCCGGCATCCGCGCCGAGCTCTATCTCGGCAATCCCAAAAACATGGGCAACCAGCTCAAATACGCCGATCGCCGCCACTCACCTTGCGTCATCATCCAGGGCTCGGATGAAAAGGCGCGCGGCGAGCTGCAGATCAAGGACCTGATCGAGGGCGCGAAAGCTGCGGCCGCGATCGCCTCCAACCAGGAATGGCGCGAGAGCCGGCCGGCGCAATTCTCGTGCAGCGAAGCCGATCTCGTCGCGAAGGTGCGCGAGGTCCTGGCCCGCCATGACGTGAGCTGGGGCTAGCCATTCGCTGGGATCGTCATGCCCGGGCTTGTCCCGGGCATCCACGTCCTGTTTGATGGATAAGAACGTGGATGGCCGGGACAAGCCCGGCCATGACGACAACAGCAGGGAGAGAACAATGCCTGAGATCACCGTCAGCATGGCCGAAGGCCGCACCGACGAGCAGAAGGCCGGCATGATGCGCGACATCACGCAGGCACTCGTCAAGAATCTCGGCGTCGACGCCGATGCCGTCGTCATCCAGATCAACGAAGCCCCGCTCCGCCACAAGATGAAGGGCGGCAAGACCTTTGTGGAGCGTGCGGCGGCGGCGAAGAAGTAGCCACTCGCGGTACGACATCCATCGCCGTTGCAGCAATCACGGCTGTCGTCCCCGCGAAGGCGGGGACCCATAACCACTGGGAGTGGTTATCTGGCGAAGCGATCACTCCGAGTCCCCGTAACCACGACGCCCTGTGGTTATGGGTCCCGGATCTGCGCTTCGCTTGTCCGGGACGACATCGAGCAAGCATCATGGACGCACGCGACTTCATCAAAGTAGGCATGAGCGCCGAGCGCACGCTCGTGGTGCCGGTGGAGCGCACGGTTGGGCATTTCGTGCCCGGCATGCCCATGGTCTATGCGACGCCGATGATGATCCTGGAAATGGAGATGACCTCGGGCGATGCGATCCGCGCCGCGCTCCAGCCGGGCTGGGTCACGGTCGGCACCGAGGTCGACATCCGCCATCTCGCCGCCGCCCTCGTCGGCGCAACAGTGCGGACCACTGCGAAGGTCGTCGCGGTCGAGCGCCGCGTCATCCGCTTCGAGGTCGAGGCGTTCGAGGGCTCGCGAAAACTCGGCGAGGGCCGCCACGCGCGCGGGCTCGTCAATGTCGCGATGTTCAACAAGCGACTCGGAGCGTAGCTTCGCTTCAGCCCGCCTTCCGCGCTCCCGGCGACGTATAGAACGCTTCCTGTTCTTTCCGGATACGCACGGCAGGCAGCGTCTCGTCGATCGCCACGTCGGCCCAGCTGATGCAGGCATCCTTTGCGACAGCCCTGGTCAATCGCACATTGTGGGCAAGCCCGAGCGGCAGATAACCCTTTGCAATTGACGTGCTGGCCGGCGTCAGCTTGCCGAAAACCGTATAGCCGCCTTCTCCGTCCAGCGTATCTCCCGCGCGCAAATCCTTCTTGGCCGTGGCCGCAACATCGGCGTTGAACGTGGTTGCGACTCCCGTCGCCTCCTTGCGCAGAGCGATCGAGGCGACGGAAATGCCGAGCTCGAGACCAATGAGGTGCCACTTCTTGTAGGAGCTCATGTAGCGGCCGCTGGGATCGGTGACGACGCTGTATTCCTGGAAGCAATTGCGGATGTACTCGCTGTCGCCTTCGAAGCAGACCCAGACGCCCTTGCGGATGTCGTTGGGAATCGGCTTGCCCTCTGCTGTCAGGCAGGACACGACTTCGACCTGGCCCTTGGCTTCCAGCACGCCGCCTTCGGAGCGGGGGCGCATCAGCGTCGGGATGTCGTCGACCGATCCCGGCGGGAATGCGAGGCCTTGCGAGGGGGCCTGCAGCCCGGTCGCGTTGGCGATCGCGGCGGATTCGATCGCCGGCTTCGAGCCGTCGAGGAATGCGTTGAACATCTTTGGATTCATGCCGCCGCGCGCGGCTTGCTCGGCGGTGAGTCCCCAATGATCCCAGACCGTTTCGGGCGTGGACTCCCGATAGTGCGGAAGCCATTTGTGGCCGCGGCCCGCGGCGACGACCGGGAAACCGCAGGCCCGCGCCCAATCGACGAGGTCGCAGGCCAGCGCCGGCTGATCGCCATAGGCGAGGCTGTAGATCACACCGGCCTGCCTTGCCCGCTGTGCGAGGATCGGTCCGCAAAAGGCATCGGCCTCGACGGTCACGTTGACGACCGCCTTGCCCGCGGAAAAGGCGCCGAGGCAGTGTTCGACTGCGGCGACGGGATTGCCGGTGCACTCGGCGATCAGCTCGATGCCGTCGCACTTCAGCAGGGCTTCCCAATCGTCGGTCAGGAAGGTCGTGCCGTTCGTGAGGGCGTCTTCCAGCGAGGTCGCTGCGAATTGCTCGGACCGCCAGCCAACCCGGTTCAGGTTTTCGCGCGCGCGCGCCGGTGACAGGTCCGCAATCCCGACGAGATGGACGCCCGGCGTGCGCAGAACCTGATGAAGGTACATTGCACCGAATTTGCCGGCCCCGATCAGCCCGATCCTGATGGGACGACCTTCGGCCTGTCGTTCGAGAAGTTTCGCGTAGAGGTTCACGCTTCCTCTCCCTGTCGGCAACAGCCGGGATCGCCTCGCCTTCGGCCGAAGCGTTTTTTGATCGGCCTATTTCGCCAATTCCTTCGACCGCTTCGTCGCGGCCGCGATCGCGCGGATCATGAGGTCGCGCAGGCCCGGCTCGCCCATCAGCACGCTGAGCGCCGCAGCGGTGGTGCCGCCGGGCGAGGTGACGTTCTGGCGCAGCGTGGCCGACGGAAGTTCCGACTGGTGCAGCAACTCGCCGGAGCCGGAGACCGTTTCGCGCGCGAGCTTCGTTGCCAGCGCTTCGGGCAGCCCGGCCTCGACGCCGGCCCGCGCCAGCTCTTCGGCGAGCAGGAACACATAGGCCGGCCCGGAGCCGGAGACGGCGGTCACCGCGTCCATCAACCCTTCATCCTCGACCCATTCGACCGAGCCGGTGGCGCGCAGCAGCGCATCGGCCAGTTCGCGCTGGCCCGCGCTGACGCTCGTTGCCGCGACCGCGACGGTGATGCCGCGGCCGATCGCGGCCGGGGTGTTCGGCATCGCGCGCACCACGGCGCCGCCGCAGACTTCCTCGAGTGAGGCGATCGTGGTTCCCGCCATGATCGACACCACCGACGTCTGGTCCGAGACGAATGATTTCAGCTTCGCGCCGGCCTCGCGGAACATCTGCGGCTTCACCGCGACGACCAGCGTCTCCACCCGGCCTGCCGCCGCCATTTCAGGATTGAGCGCGACGCCCTTGGCGGCCAGCGCGCTGATCTCGGGCGAGATGAACGGATCGACCACCGCGACGCGGCGCGGGTCGAGACCGCCTGCCAGCCATCCGGTCAGCATCGCGCCGCCCATCTTGCCGGCGCCGGCCAGCACGATGGTGCCGGTGATGTTTTGAAGGAGGTTGTTTGCCATTGTTGCCGCCAACACACTCAGTGTCGTCCCTGCGGACGCGGGGACCCATAACCACAGGCGGTTCTAGTGGATGAAGGTGTTGGCAACAAGCCGCGTGCCACAGGGGCCATCACGCGGTATGGGTCCCTGCGTTCGCAGGGACGACGATAAGGAGAGAGAAGCGGCGCGGTATGGGTCCCGGATCTTCGCTTCGCTCGTCCGGGACGACGGAGGAGGGAGCGGATGCTCCCACGCTATCTTCGGAGACGAGCCTTACGCCTCTCCGACCGTGTCGAACATCGCGGCGTCCATCGCCTCGGTCGTGGTCTTGCCGGCCCACACCACGAACTGGAACGCGGGAAAATAGCGCTCGCAGGCGTGGATGGCGCCGGCGAGCATGGCTTCGCATTGCGCCGTCGAGGCGGTGAGGCCACCCGGCAGCACCAGGGCCTGGCGGTGCATGATCATGCCAGTGGTGGTCCAGAGATCGAAGTGCCCGACCCACAGCTGCTCGTTGACCGCGGCGACGAGCCGCTGCACCTCGCCGCGGCGCGCGACCGGAATCTTCATGTCGAAGGCGCACGCCAGATGCAGCGCCTCGATCTCGCCCATCCACGTGAACGAGATTTGGTAGTCGGTCCATTGTCCCTTGGAGACAATCGTGAGTTCGTCTTCGCCGGAGCGTTCGAACGGCCAGTTGTTGCTGGCAGCGATATCCTCGACCACCGCAAGCGGGTGGCTTTTGGAATCGATAGTGCCTTCGAGCAGGGACATGCCGTCTCGACCTCTTGCCTTCCTGTTGTCCTTGATACGCACACGGTTGGGGCCGGCGTGCGCTCCCTAAGCGCGACGGCGAACTTTGGGGTCGTTCCCTCCGGTCGCTCTCGCGATCCCCTCGGATCAGCGCGGGCCTTTCGCGGATCAAGTGATGTGATTTGCGGAATCTGCGCAACGGGGTCCCGAGTCCGTCCACAAGCCAGGACTCGTTCGTCCACAGCTCATCTCCGCCACAATTCTTAACGCCGGGCCGCGCCGATCCCGACGAGGGAGAACAAACCGGAATCGGATCCGCGCCGGCTCGCTTGATCGCTTATTCCGCCCTGCGAGGGCCCGAACCGCCGCGGCAGCATGGGACCATGCGATTTGCCCATGCGGAACACGCTTGCCGCGCCGGTTCGCCGGCTGCATATTTCCACTCAGGCCGTTCATCCCGAACGGTCGATGTTCTCAGGGCGGGGTGAAAGTCCCCACCGGCGGTAAGGGCCGAAAGGCCTAAGCCCGCGAGCGCCTTCCCCAAGGGGTCTCCCGAAGGGAAGGGTCAGCAGATTCGGTGCAACTCCGAAGCCGACGGTTAAAGTCCGGATGAAAGAGAACGGTCGGTGGCAGACGCATCGCAAGGTGCGGCTGTTTGTCGTTCCGTGTGCCCTGATTCTGGTCCTTTGAGGAAAGCCATGAATCAGATGTTGCAAGATCCCCAAGCCCCCACACAGCCGCCGGTTCCCGTGACCGAGCACCCGCGCTTCGCCAAGCCGCAGCGGGTGGCCTTCGTGCAGGCCTGCTGGCACCGCGACGTCGTCGAGGAGGCCCGCATCGCCTTCGTCAAGGAGGCCGAGGCGCGGCACCTCACCCATGTCGACGTGTTCGAGGTGCCGGGCTCGTTCGAGATTCCGCTGCATGCACAAGTGCTCGCCAAGACCCGGCGCTACACCGCGATCGTCGCGGCCGGCCTGGTCGTCGACGGCGGCATCTATCGCCACGAATTCGTCGCCGACACCGTGATCAAGGCGCTGATGGACGTGCAGCTGCGCACCGAGGTGCCGGTGTTCTCCGCCGTGCTGACGCCGCAGCAATTCCATGAGACCGAGGTGCACTACGACTTCTTCCGCAGACACTTCACGACCAAGGGCATCGAGGTCGCGGCCGCCTGCGCCGAGACGCTGCACGGCCTCGAACGCCTGCGCGGCCAGGTCGCAGCGGGAATTGTGTAGCGGTCCCTTCACACGCCGCTGATTGTCAATCCCGCCGTCGTCCCTGTAAGGTCGGCGGCGGGAGGAGACCGTTCCGTGGAGACGGGCGGCCGACAAGATCATGTTCGAAGGACACGATCCCTATCTCGTCGCGCTCTCTGTGGCGATCGCGAGTCTGGGTGGCTATACCGGCTTTGCGCTTGCTGCTCGCATCCGCAACACGCCCGGCGTCAGTAACCGCGTTCTGCTCGCGGGTGCGGCTGCGTTTCTTGCCGTCGGCATCTGGACCATGCATTTCGTCGGCATGCTGGCCGCGCCGCTGCCGCCCGACACGGCCTATCTGGTTCTGCCCACCATCATCTCGTTCCTGATCTGCGCGCTGGTGGTCGGCGTCTCCCTCTTCTTCGTCTCGATCGGCGAGCCAACCTTGAAGCGGGTGGCGTCATCCGCCGTGCTGCTCGGCGTCGGCATCGCCAGCATGCATTATGTCGGCATCCATGGCCTCGCCGGTCATTTCGGCATCGTGCACAACCCGACCATGGTGGCGCTGTCGGTCGTGGTCGCGATCGTCACGGCCTATGGCGGCCTGCGCGCCTTCCTGGCGCAGCAGGAAGGTATCAGGCTGATCGTCAGCTCGATTGTTTTCGGCATCGCCGTCTCCGGCATGCATTACACCGCGATGCAGGGCATGCATTTCGAGCCGCTGACGGGCGCGTCGCATCACCATGTCGGCGGCGGCCTTGCCGCGTCGCAACAAATCCTGTCGATCATCGTGGCGGTGCTGTGCTTCGTCATCGCCGCCGGCTTCCTTCTGTCGCTGGTTCCCGACCAGCGGCGTCAGGCTTCGGCGGATGCTGTCGCAGAACCCGTTGTGTCGCCGGTTGCGGCGGCCGCCATTGAACTCATTGCTGCGCCGACCACGCCTACGCGGCCGGTGGGACCGCTCGGCGGTCTCGGCCAGCCGCCGCGTGCGCCGGTCCCCCGGCTGCCGGTCGAAAGCGCCGACGGCACCCATTTCATCGAGACGGCCAATGTCCGGAGCGTCCGGGCGGACGCGCATTACACCCGCGTCCATGACGGCATCCGCGAGCGGATGTGCCCGTGGTCGATCTCGGAAGCCGAGGCCCAGCTCGATCCCTCGCTGTTTCTCCGTGTGCACCGCAGCCATATCGTCGCGATCCCCCATGTCGCGCTGGTCCGGAGAGAGGGCGACGGCGCCGTGCTCGAGCTCGACGGCCCGTCACCGCACCGGGTGCCGGTGAGCCGGGCCAAGATCGCCGAGGTGAAGGCGAGGCTGGGGCTGGCGAACCGGCGGCAGGCGTAAGACTCAGACCACACGAGGCTCTGACCACTCGGGAAGTGCGCTCCCTCTCCCGCTTGCGGGGGAGGGCTGGGGCGGGGGTGTCTCCGCAGAGAGATCCCAAAGAGGAGAGAGCCCCCACCCGCCGCGCTCAGGCGCGCAAGTGCGCTGCCGAGCGCGTCGACCTCCCCCGCAAGCGGGAGAGGTTACACCGGAGCAAGCCTCCCATACGTCCCCACCGCTGACGCAATTCGTGCGTTCCCACCCGCAACTCGTGCAAAAAGCCCGCCTTTGTGCCCGAATGATTGCGACCCGCCCCGCCGGGGGTGAGCTTTCCTCCAACGTCCGCGCCGTCAGCGCCAAGGACGACTATGGGAGGAAACGATGATCCCGGGATCATTCAGCTATCACCGGCCGGCGAGTGTCGCCGATGCCGTCAAACTCTTGGGCGACCTCGGCGAGGACGCGCGGCCACTGGCCGGCGGGCACAGCCTGGTGCCGATGATGAAGCTGCGGCTCGCCAGCCCCGCCCATCTGGTCGATCTCCACGGTATCGCCGCTCTCAAGGGCGTCCGCCGCGACGGCAACGCCCTGATCATCGGCGCGATGACCACCCAACACGATTTGCTGGCCTCCGACGAGGTCGCCAAGGCGATGCCGATCCTGCACGAGGCGGCGCTGCTGATCGCCGACCCGCAGGTGCGCTACCGCGGCACGATCGGCGGCAACGTCGCCAATGGCGATCCTGGCAACGACATGCCGGCGCTGATGATGACGCTGGGGGCGACCTATCGGCTCGAAGGCCCGAATGGCTCCCGCGATGTCGCCGCGGCCGATTTCTACCAGGGCGCCTATTTCACCGCACTCGAGCCCAGCGAGATCCTCACCTCCGTCTCGGTGCCAGTACCCGCAGCCGGTCACGGCTACGCCTATGAGAAGCTCAAGCGCAAGGTCGGCGACTACGCCACGGCCGCTGCCGCGGTCGTCCTCACCATGGCCGGCGGCAAGGTCGCTACCTGCTCGATCGGGCTCACTAATCTGCACGAAACGCCGCTTCTCGCGGCCGACGCGGCCAAGGCGGTGATCGGCACCAGCCTCGACGCTGCTACGCTCAAGGCAGCAGCCGCGGCAGCCGCGGCGATCATGGCACCGGCCGCGGACGCGCGCGGTCCGGTCGAATACCGCAAACATGTCGGCGGCATCATGGTGACGCGGGCGCTGCAGCGCGCCGCCGCCGCCGCGAAATAAGGGAGGGGATCAATGGCCAAAACACACGTTACCATGAAGGTGAACGGCACCGAGGTCGAAGGCCTCGTCGAGCCGCGCACGCTGCTGGTGCATTTCATCCGCGAAAACCTGCAGATGACCGGCACTCATATCGGCTGCGAGACCACGCATTGCGGCGCCTGCACCGTCGATATCGACGGCATGTCGGTGAAGTCGTGCACGATGTTCGCAGTCCAGGCTGAAGGTAGCGACATCACGACCGTCGAAGGCATGGCCAATGCCGACGGCACGCTGTCGGCGCTGCAGGAGGGCTTCCGCATGATGCACGGCCTGCAATGCGGGTTCTGCACCCCCGGCATGATCGTGCGCGCGCATCGGCTGCTGAAGGAGAATCCCTCGCCGAGCGAACCGGAGATTCGGATGGGCATCTCCGGCAACATCTGCCGCTGCACCGGCTACCAGAACATCGTCAAAGCGATTCAATATGCCGCCGCCAAGATCAACGGCGTGGAATTCCAGGAGGCCGCAGAATGAATGACCTCACTCCCACGCGGGAACAACGCACCGCCGCCCTCGAAGGCATGGGCTGCAAGCGCAAGCGCGTCGAGGACATCCGCTTCACGCAAGGCAGGGGCAACTATGTCGACGACGTCAAGCTGCCGGGCATGCTGCATGGCGACTTCGTCCGCTCGCCGCATCCGCATGCGCGCGTCAAGAAGATCGACGACAGCGAAGCGCTGAAGGTCCCCGGCGTGCTGGCGGTGATCACCGCCGAGACGCTGAAGACCGTCAACCTTGCCTGGATGCCGACGCTCGCCGGTGACGTGCAGATGGTGCTGGCCGACGGCAAGGTGCTATTCCAGAACCAGGAGGTAGCCTTCGTCGTCGCGACAGATCGCTATGCGGCCGATGATGGCATCAACAAGGTGATCGTCGAATACGAGCCCTTGCCGCCGCTGGTCGACCCCTTCAAGGCGATGGACAAGGATGCTCCGGTGCTGCGCGAGGACCTCGTCGGCAAGATGTCCGGCGCGCATGGCCCGCGCAAGCACGACAACCACATCTTCGAGTGGACCGTCGGCGACAAGGAGCTGACCGACGCGGCCTTCAACAAGGCCGAAGTCAAGATCAAGGAGATGATCTCCTATCACCGCACCCATCCGTCGCCGCTGGAGACCTGCCAGTGCGTATGCTCGTTCGACAAGATCAAGGGCGAGCTGACGATCTACGGCACGTTCCAGGCCCCGCACGTGATCCGCACCGTGGTGGC
This sequence comes from Bradyrhizobium sp. U531, assembly GCF_051710265.1. NCBI lineage: Bacteria > Pseudomonadati > Pseudomonadota > Alphaproteobacteria > Hyphomicrobiales > Nitrobacteraceae > Bradyrhizobium > Bradyrhizobium sp. U531. The sequence continues at coordinate 96,637 of NZ_JASVEN010000013.1, read as the reverse complement.
GCTGATCGCAAAGATTCCGGAGCAGAAGATCCACGTGATCGCGCCCGACATCGGCGGCGGCTTCGGCAACAAGGTCGGCGCCTATCCCGGCTATATCTGCGCGGCCGTCGCCTCCATCGTCACCGGCAAGCCGGTGAAATGGGTCGAGGACCGCATCGAGAACCTGACCGCGACCTCGTTCGCGCGCGATTATCACATGACCACCGAGGTCGCCGCGACCAAGGACGGCAAGGTCACGGGGCTCCGTGTGCACGTGCTCGCCGATCACGGCGCGTTCGACGCCTGCGCCGACCCGTCGAAATGGCCGGCGGGCTTCTTCAACATCGTCACGGGATCCTATGACTTCCCAACCGCGCATCTGGCGGTGGACGGCGTCTACACCAACAAGGCGCCGGGCGGCGTCGCCTATCGTTGCTCGTTCCGCGTCACCGAGGCGGCCTACTGCATCGAGCGCGCCATGGATATTCTGGCGCAGAAGCTCAACATGGATCCGGCGGAGCTGCGGCTGAAGAACTTCATCAAGCCGGAGCAATTCCCGTATCACTCGGCGCTGGGCTGGGAATACGATTCCGGCGACTACCACACCGCCATGCGCAAGATGATGCAGACCGTGAACTATGCCGGGCTGCGCAAGGAGCAGCAGGAGAAGCGTGCCGCGTTCGCGCGCGGCGAGACCCGCGAGATCATGGGCCTCGGCATCTCTTTCTTCACCGAGATCGTCGGCGCCGGGCCGTCGAAGAATTGCGACATTTTGGGTATCGCGATGTTCGACTCCTGCGAGATCCGCATGCATCCGACCGGCGCGGGCATCGCGCGCATGGGCACCAAGAGCCAGGGCCAGGGCCACGAGACCACCTGGGCCCAGATCATCGCGACCGAGATCGGCATTCCCGCCGACAACATCATGGTGGAAGAGGGCAACACCGACACCGCGCCTTACGGGCTCGGCACCTACGGTTCGCGCTCGACGCCGGTGGCGGGCGCCGCCATCGCCATGGCTGCGCGCAAGATCAAGGCGAAAGCGCAGATGATCGCGGCCTACAAGCTCGAGGTCCACGAGGACGATCTCGAATTCGACATCGACGGCTTCCGGGTCAAGGGCCTGCCGGAAAAGTTCATGTCGATGAAGGATATCTGCTGGGCGGCCTACAATTCCGTGCCGCCTGGCATGGAGCCGGGGCTGGAGGCGGTGAGCTATTACGATCCGCCGAACATGACTTATCCGTTCGGCGCCTATCTCTGCGTGATGGACATCGACGTCGATACCGGCGTGTACAAGGTCCGGCGTTTTTACGCGCTCGACGATTGCGGCACCCGCATCAACCCGATGATCATCGAGGGCCAGGTCCATGGTGGGCTCACCGAAGCCTTCGCGATCGCGATGGGTCAGGAGATCCGCTACGACGACGTCGGCAACGTCGTCACCGGCTCGTTCATGGACTTCTTCATGCCGACCGCGGTGGAGACGCCGCATTGGGAGACCGACTTCACCGTCACCCCGTCGCCGCATCACCCGATCGGCGCCAAGGGCGTCGGCGAGAGCCCGAATGTCGGCGGCGTGCCGGCCTTCTCCAACGCCGTCAACGACGCGTTCTCGTTCCTGGGCGCGACGCACATCCAGATGCCCCACGATTTCTGGCGCAACTGGAAGGCGGCGAAAGATCTGGGCGCGCTGGCTTAGACTGGCCGTCATTGCGAGCGAAGCGAAGCAATCCAGAATCCCACCGCGGATGCAGTCTGGATTGCTTCGTCGCTTCGCTCCTCGCAATGACGAGGAGAGAGTGGAAGCATGAAAAACCGAGACGAGATCGCGCAAGCCTTGGCCGCATCGGGCTACATCACCGATGCGGACCTCGCGACCGCGATTTCGCTGATGCAATTGTTGCGGCGTCCGCTGCTGCTCGAAGGCGAGGCGGGCGTCGGCAAGACCGAGGTCGCGAAGGCGCTGTCCAAAGTGCACGCGACCGAGCTGATCCGGCTGCAATGCTATGAGGGGCTCGACCAGTCCGCCGCGCTCTACGAGTGGAACTACCAGCGGCAATTGCTGGCGATCCAGGCGCATCGCGGCAGCGACAGCATCGAGGACCAGGTGTTCTCGGAAAAATATCTTCTAGAGCGTCCGCTGCTCGCCGCGATCCGCCGGCCGAAGGCGCCGGTGCTGCTGATCGACGAGATCGACCGCGCCGATGACGAGTTTGAGGCGTTCCTGCTGGAGCTTTTGTCCGACTATCAGGTCTCGATCCCCGAGCTCGGCACCATTCCTGCGGTCACCATCCCGCATGTAGTGCTGACCTCGAACGGCACGCGCGAGCTCTCTGACGCGCTCCGCCGGCGGTGCCTCTACCACTATGTCGACTATCCCGATGTCGATCGCGAGACCCGCATCATCCTGGCGCGCGTCGCCGGCGCCAGCCCGTCGCTGTCGCTGCAGATCGCGCGGATGGTTGAAGGCGTTCGCAAGGAGGAACTGCGCAAGGTGCCGGGCGTCGCGGAGACGCTCGACTGGGCGGCGGCGCTGGTCGGTCTCGATGTCCGCAATCTCCAGGACGCGCCCGAGACCGTGCACGAGACACTGGTCTGCCTGCTCAAGACCCACGAGGACCGCGCCCGTGTCACCCCTGAGGTGACACAGCGCCTGCTGGGGAAGGTCGGATGAGCTGCTGCGGCTCCAGCCCTGGATATGATGACCTCAACGAGGTTTCGCGCCTTGTGTCCTCACGGCTTGCCGGGTTCCTCCGCACGCTGCGCGATGCCGGTTTTCGCGTCGGGCTGGCCGAGGGACAGGACGCAGCAACGCTGATGTCGGCGGGTTACGCGGCCAAGCCGGGTCTGCTGCGCACCGCGTTCAAGCATCTGTTCTCAGCCCGCAAGTCCGATTGGGACAAGTTCGACGGTCTGTTCGATGCGTTCTGGCTGGGCAAGCGCGTGCGCTCGCGCTCCCGCACGATGGGATCGACGCCCGGCGCCAACAATCCCTCGCTGAAGAGCCTGCAGGATGCCGGGGCAGAACGGGGCGGCAAACAGTCGGTGACTGACCAGCTTCCCCCTCCGGACGACGCGCCCGAAGGTCACTCCGGCGAAGGCCGCATGGAGGGCGCCTCGCGCGTCGATAATCTCGCCGAGGTCGATTTCCGAAAGTTGAGCGATCCGGATCAGGTCGCTCAGGCCCATGAAGCTGCGGCGCAGCTCGCGAAGGCAATGCGCACGCGCCTGACCCGGCGGGACCTTGCGCGAAGGCAGGGCTATCGGCTCGATCTCCGCCGTACCATCCACCGCAACATCAGCCATGGCGGCGTGCCGATCAGTCTCGTCAAGCGGCGGCGCAAGGACAAGCCGCTGCGACTGGTCGTGCTGCTCGACGCTTCGGGCTCGATGAGCATGTACACCGCGGTGTTTCTGCGTTTCATCCACGGCGTGCTTGACCAGTTCCGCGAGGCCGAGGCGTTCCTGTTCCACACGCGCCTCGCCTACGTCTCCGACGCGATGAAGGAGAGGGATGCCGGCCGCGCGCTCGACCGGCTCTCGATCATGGCGCAGGGCGCGGGCGGCGGCACCAGGATCGGCGAGAGCCTGCAAACCTTCAACCGCTGGCACGCCGCGCGCGTGATCCATTCGCGCAGCTGCGTGATGATTGTCTCCGACGGCTACGAGACCGGCGACGCTGTCTTACTCGGAAGGGAAATGGCGGCGCTGCACGGGCGCTGCCGCCGTATCGTCTGGCTCAATCCGATGATGGCGTGGCAGGGCTACACGCCCGAAGCGCGGGGCATCAAGGCGGCGCTGCCGCATGTCGATCTCTATGCGCCCGCCAATTCGCTGCAAAGCCTGCGCGCGCTCGAACCCTATCTGGCGAAGCTCTGAGGGATGTTGCGATGACCGCTCATGTCGAGGTGCTGGATCTCGTGGCGCAGATGAAGGCCGCCGAGCGCGCCTTCGTGCTCGCGACGGTGGTGCGGACGGTATCGGTGACCGCGGCGAAGGCTGGCGCCAAGGCGATCATTGCGGCCGACGGCACGATCGTCGCGGGCTGGATCGGCGGCGGCTGCGCCAGGGGCGCGGTGCTCAAGGCGGCACGCGAGGCGCTCGCGGACGGCGAGCCGCGCATGGTCTCGGTGCAGCCTGAGAACCTGCTGGCCGAGCTCGGCGTCAGCGCCGGCGAGAGCCGCGACGGCATCCGCTTCGCCAGCAACATGTGCCCGAGCAAGGGCACCATGGACATCTTCGTCGAGCCGGTGCTGCCGCATCCCTCGCTCGTTGTTCTCGGCGCGAGCCCGGTGGCGCTGTCGCTGGCCGCGCAGGCGCGCGTGCTCGGCTATCACGTCACGCTCGCCGCGCCTGCGGCCGAGCTGCTGGCGCAGCCGGACGCCGATACGATCATCGACGGCTATCAGCTCGGCGAGCTCAACGAGGCCAAGCGCTTCGTCGTGGTCTCGACGCAAGGCAAGGGCGACGAGGCCGCCTTGCGCGCGGCGATCGCGACCAGGGCCGACTATCACGCCTTCGTCGGCAGCCGCCGCAAGATGGCCTCGCTGCGCGCCAAGCTGCTCGCGGACGGCGCGAATGCTGCAGGGATCGACGATTTCAAGGCTCCGGCCGGGCTCGACCTCGGCGCCATCACGCCGGAGGAGATCGCGATGTCGATCCTCGCCGAGATCACTAGGGAACGGCGGCGCGGACAGCGCGCTGCCCATCAGACAGCAAGCAGAGAGTAACGACCATGCAGATGAACGACAGCCAGCGTATCCCGGCCTCGCGTGAACAGGTTTGGGCGGCGCTGAACGATCCCGCTGTGCTGAAGCAGTGTATCCCCGGCTGCCAGTCGCTCGACGTGACCGCACCGAACGAGATGACCGCCACTGTCGTCTTCAAGGTCGGTCCTGTCAAAGCGACCTTCAGCGGCAAGGTGACGCTGTCCGATTTCGATCCGCCCAACTCCTATCGCATCTCCGGCGAGGGCTCCGGCGGCGTTGCGGGTTTTGCAAAGGGCGGCGCGGTCGTGCGGCTGGAATCCGAGAGCGCGGATGTCACGGTGCTGCACTACGAGGTCGATGCCCAGATCGGCGGCAAGCTCGCGCAGTTGGGAGCACGCCTGATCAACTCGACCGCGACGAAGCTCGCCGGCGAGTTCTTCAAGTCGTTTGCGGATGTGGTGAGCGCGAAGGCCGAGGCGGGCTAGGTGTCGTAGGGTGGATTAGCCGAAGGCGTAATCCACCACGTCTGCCGCCGCGGAAATAGAAGAGGTGGATCACGCTTCGCTAATCCACCCTACGGCAGCAGCGCAAGCCGCTCCATCTCACCCCAACGAAACCCCCGCCTTCGCCCGGCTGATCCCCAGCGTCAGGATGCGATGGAGCAGCTCCTTGTACTTGAGCCCGTCATGCTGCGCGGCCGTGGCGAACTCCTGGCTCTTGGCGATTTCCGGGTTGGGGTTGGCCTCGATGAAATACGGCGTGCCGTCGGCGGCGAGGCGAAAATCGATGCGCGCGTAGCCGTCGAGCCCGAGCGCCCGGTAGATGCGTTTCGCCGCACGCTGGATGCGTGCGGTGACTTCAGGCGCGAGGTCTTTCGCCGGCCCGTCGACGATGCCGACCTTCTCCTGATAGTCGGTGTCGTGCTTGGCTTTCTCGGTTGCGATGTGGCGTGAGCTGCGCCCGCCCATGCTGCCGAATTTCAGCTCCCACACCGGCAGCACGCGCAGCCGGTTGTTGCCGAGCACGCCGACATAAAGCTCGCGACCCTCGATGAACTGCTCGGCGATAGCCGCGGTTTCGCTCCGGTCGTGGATGAAAGCGACGCGCTCCGCGAGCTTTTCGTCGGTATCGACGATGGAGGCCTGAGAGATGCCGGCAGAGCCATCCATGTTGAGGGCCTTGACGATCAGCGGCAGCGCAAGATGCTTCGGTCGCTTGACCTTGCGTCGCATCGGGAAAACGGCGAAAGCCGGCACCGCGATGCGGCGGTGGTGCACCAGCGTCTTGGACAGATCCTTGCCGCGCGCCAGGATCAGGCCGCGCGGGTTGCATCCGGTGTAGGGAATCTTCATCAGCTCGAGATAGCTGGCGATGTGCTGGTCGTAGGCGACGTTGTTGTGGAACTCCTCCAGCAGCGTGAAGACCACGTGCGGCTTGAACTCCTCGATCGCTTCGCGGACCGGCCTGATTTCCTCCTGAGCGCCGAGGACACGAACCTCGTGTTTGGCCGCGCGCAAGGTGCTGACGACGTCGTATTCCGTTTTCCAGTTGTTGATTTCCTGCGGCGTGTATCCGTCGGTCGAGTCCGGCGGCAGGAAGTCCGGATGCATCAGCACGAGAATACGGAGTCGTCTCATAGCGCGATCCATTTGCGCCGAGACGGGCCGAACAGCGCGTGCATCGTCTTGGCGGTCACGAGGACGGTGAAATCGAGAACGAGCTTTTGTTCGGGGCCGACCGCGCGCAGATCGAGCTCGCGGCAGCGGGAGATCATGTCGTCGAGCACGGCATCCAGCGTGAGCTGGTTCTCGCCCGTCCACCGCGCGACCAGTTGCCTGATCTGGGCCCGGTGCCGCCTGATCAGGCTGGAAGCGGGTTTGGAGCGGTGATGTCGTGGATCGGCTGAGAACAGCCGAGAAAGGTCGCGGTCGTAAGTCTTGGGCGGCGTGAAGGCGTAGAAGGCCTGCTTCTTCTTGTAATGGTCTTCGAGCGTCTGGCTGAGTTTGTTCAGTGGATCGACGCGCTCCCGCGTCGTGACCAGCGGTCGTTTTCCCGCGATCTCGCCCATCAGCTCGTCGACATATTCGAGCTTCTTCAGCGCCGGCCAGCCGGCATATCGCGTCCGCCAGTTGGAGCGCGGTCGCAGCCACACCGCAAACGTCTCGGCGAAGTCTTCGTCCGGGTGGCTCTGCGCGTACCAGAGCCGGAGATGCTGGACATAACGCCGGCTCGCGGGGTTGGGCCGGTAGTAGCGCGGATAATGCTTCGACGACGGACCGAACAGCTGCTGCCAGCGCCGGCGGCGCTGCAGCTGGTAGCCGTGCTGCAACGCATGGCCGGCTTCGTGACGGAGGATGGCCATGCACTCGCGCCAGGTCCCGCCCTCGACGTCGAACATCATCTTCTTCTCGAGCTTCATCAGGCGGGGATGGGCGAGATAGAAGGGGAGCGCGATGCCGGGAACGTCGCCCGGACTGAACCACTCGCTCGAGATCCAGGTGTGCGGCCGCAGCCGGATGCCCCGCTCTTCGAGCTCCTCGTGGAGCGTCGCAACGCAGTCTTCAAGCCAGGTGCCTTCGACCGTAACCTTCAGGCTACTCAGGCGCTGCTGGAGCAGTTCCTCGTCCGACAGATTTTCCCAAGCGAATTTCCGGCGCGGCATCAGGCATCCAGGAGGTGACTCGATATCTGGATGATGTCATGTGCCGCTGCCGGCAACAACCCGTGGGGGCCGGGACGTGTTGCGGTGCGTCAGGGCGCAAGGCCTTACGGCGGAAGCGCGCCCACTATCGGCAATCCCAAAAGAAAAGGTGGGCACGGCGCCGTGCGCCTTTGCCCACCCTACGAGACCTTCCAGATCGGAAAACTAGTCGAACAGGCTCGACACCGACTCTTCCGCCGCCGTGCGCGCGATCGCGTCCGAGATCAGGCTGGCGATCGGCAGGGTGCGGATGTTCGGCGCCTTGGTCACTGCTTCCGTCGGGAGGATCGAGTCGGTGATCACGAGCTCCTTCAGCCTGGAGTTGGTGATGCGGGCAGCGGCGCCGCCGGAGAGCACGCCGTGGGTGATGTAGGCGTAGACTTCCTTGGCGCCCTTGGCGATCAGCGCGTCGGCCGCGTTCACCAGCGTGCCGCCGGAGTCCACGATGTCGTCGATCAGGATGCAGGTATAGCCGGCGACGTCGCCGATCACGTTCATGACCTCGGACTCGCCGGCGCGCTCGCGGCGCTTGTCGACGATGGCGAGCGGGGTGTTGATGCGCTTGGCAAGGCCGCGCGCGCGGGCCACGCCACCGACGTCGGGCGAGATCACCATCGTCTTGGAGAGGTCGAACTTGTCCTTGATGTCGCGCACCATCAGCGGCGCGGCGTAGAGGTTGTCGGTCGGGATGTCGAAGAAGCCCTGGATCTGTCCGGCATGCAGGTCGAGCGTCATGACGCGATCGACGCCGGCCTGGGTGATCAGGTTCGCCACGAGCTTGGCCGAGATCGGCGTGCGCGAGCCTGACTTGCGGTCCTGCCGGGCGTAGCCGAAATAGGGCAGCACCGCGGTGATGCGGCGCGCCGAGGAGCGGCGCAGCGCGTCAGTGATGATCAGCAATTCCATCAGATGGTCGTTCGCCGGGAACGAGGTCGACTGGATGATGAAGGCATCCGAGCCGCGGACGTTCTCCTGGATCTCGACGAAGATCTCCATGTCGGCGAAGCGCCGGACCACCGCCTTGGTCAGCGGCAGGTCGAGCCCTTGCGCGATGGCCTGGGCGAGAGCCGGATTGGAGTTGCCGGCGACGAGCTTGATGGAGCCGTTCTTGCCCGACATTGATGCTTCCTCCCGCGCTTTGCTGGATACGACGTTCAACATCTCTGATCCCACTGGAAGCACGGTTACGACGGGCGAGGAAATATCAGGCCGGGGGCTGCAATGGCAACCCGGGAGGCTACGTTTTCCCTTCGAAAATCCTGAGTCTGGCCAACGGCTTGGCCGCAACTTGAGGCCGTGGTTTAGCGGGGGTTATCGCTCGGCGTAGCCGAGCGCCGAGGCCGGCATGTCCGCCGCCGGGGCGTCCTTGATCACGCTCGCCACCGCGGGTCCCCGCAGGCCTGGAGCGGCGCCTGGCGCATCCGGCGCCCCGTTGATCATGTTGGAAAGTCCGCTGAATCCGGCCTGGGCGATCTTCCGCAGCACGAGGTCGTCGGCGGCGTTCCAGGGATCGCGACCGCCCTTGGCCGAGGTCGGTTCCTCGCCGGACAGGCGCAGGGCACGCTGCTGGTTGGCGTCGTAGACGTCCCAGACCCAGGCGATCACCGTCTTGCCACGCATCACCTGGGCGGAGAGGTAGCTGCGCACGCGATAGGCAGCCGACCCCTCGCGGGACACCACGGACAGGCTGCGCAACTTGGATTCGCTGTCGAGCACGCCGACCATGCGGTCGAACACCTGGGGTGGCGGGCCGTCGATCGATTCGAAGGCAACCGTCGCTCCCGAGCCGGTGCTCGGCGCCATTGCGTAGGAATTGGCAGCGCCGCCACCGCCGGCGCAGCCGCCAAGCGTGGCTGAGGCCGCCAGCAGCATGACCGCCAGCACGCGCGAACCCGCACGGCCCAGGATGAATGACGCGTCCCTCATTATGGAGGGCAGCGATATCGTTAAAATCGATTAAGGTCTAGGGCAGGGACGACACAGGCCACTGTCATCGCATCGGGGGATCGCCCCGGAATGACACGGGGTTGCCTGTGTGTTCACGCTTCGAGCGCGATGGCGTGAACGTGGCGGCCGTAGTCCGGCTCCTTGCGATGCACCGAGCGGCGATAGCTGAAGAAGCGCTCGTCGGCGTAGGTGTCCAGACCGAGATCGTCGATCATCAGGATGCCGGCCGCCTCGAGTTGCCTGCGGATGAAGCCGGCGAGATCGAACATCGCGTGGCCTTCGCGCGTGGAGGGAATGAAGAACATCGCGTTGTCCGCATCCGCTTCCATGAAGCGCGCGACGAACTCGTTGCCGACCTCGTAGCTGTCCTGGCGGATCAAGGGACCGATAGCGGCAATGATGCCGCCGCGCGTGGCGCCGAGCTTCTCCATCGCGGTGATCGTTGCCTCCAGCACGCCTGTCAGCGCGCCCTTCCAGCCGGCATGCGCGCCGCCGATGACGCGCGCGTTGGGATCGACGAACAGCACCGGACCGCAATCGGCGGTGGAGACGCCGAGCGCGATGCCGGGTGTCTTCGTCACCAGCGCATCGCCCTTCGGCCGCGGTCCGCTCGGCCACGGCGTCTCGGCAACGAGCACGTCCGGCGAGTGGATCTGGTGCAGGCTGAGGAAGCGGTCCGCGGAGACGCCGACATGCTCGGCCATGCGGCGGCGGTTCTCCGCGACGAGGCCCTGGTCATCGCTGGAGCCGAGCCCGCCGTTCAGCGCCGAATAGATGCCGCTGGAGACGCCGCCTTCGCGGGTGAAGAAGGCATGGCGCAGGCCGGGCACTGCCGACAGCAGCGACGAGGTGAGGGTCATCAATTGCCTCCGGCCGGTTCGAGATCGCTGAGGCCGGCGATGCCCGTCAGCCGCGGCTCGGAGATGCCGAGCACCTTGAACATCGAGCCCATGCCGCTGCGCCCGGAATCAGTCAGGCGCTTGAGGGCGATCGAAATGTCGGTGCCCACTTCCGGCGTGGCCTTCTGCATCAGGGCGGCGGCCCTGGTATCGATGCCGATGCGCTTGAGGAAGTCGCCTTGCGTCACCGGCCCGTGCACGCGCGCGCCGACATCTTCGGCTGCGCGCGCCAGCGCCTGGAAGTCGACATGGGCGGTGACGTCGGCCTGGCCCGGCGCCTTCAGGGGATCGGCGAAGGTGTGGCGCGCGATCGCCTGGAAGGTGTCGCCGGCGTCGCTGCGCAAATGGCCGTAGTCGATGATCAGGGCCGCGCCGTCCTGGTCGCGCACGCGCGTGGCGAGCTTCATGATCTCACCGTCGGGCCGCCATTCGAACACGGCGCCGACGGGCGCGGCGCGCACCAGGGGCGGCAGCAGCACGTCGAAGCGCGGCGTCGGCTCCGCCGCCGCGCCGAATTGCAGCTTTCCATTGGCGTCGATCTCGATCACGCGCTCGTGCCAGCCGTTCTCGTGGCGGACCATCTGGTGGATCGGCAGCACGTCGAAATATTCATTGGCGAGGATGATGCTCGGGCCATCAGGCACGTCGTCGATGCTGTCGTGCCAGGAGATGTTGCGCACCGCGGACAGCGTCGCACCCTGCCGCTCGCGCAGCACGGGATTGACCTCGACCATGTGGATGTGGAGCGCCTGGTAGAGCGGCGGCAGCACGCGGAGCGCGCGCAGCGCATCCGCCATCATGGTGCCGCGGCCGGGGCCGAGCTCGATCAGCCGCAAAAATTGCGGCGAGCCCATCTGCTTCCACACCGAAGCGGTCCACAACCCCAAGAGCTCGCCGAACATCTGGCTGACCTCGGGCGAGGTGGTGAAGTCGCCCTCACGGCCGAGCGGGTCGCGCGAGACGTAATAGCCATGGCGCGGATGCATCAGGCACAGTTCCATGTACCGCCAGACCGGCATGGGGCCCGAGGCTTTGATCAGCGCCTTGATCTCGTCGAGTAGCGGCTGGTCGGTCACGGCGTACTTTCTCGAAATGAATTAACTGTTGGCCTCGATTGGCTTCGGCGCACCGCGCCACACTGCCAATACAATAAGTATGAGGCCGACAATAAGCATCGGGATCGACAACAGCATGCCCATGGTTAACCCGCCCCAGAGGTAACCGAGCTGGACGTCCGGTTCACGGAAATGCTCGCCGATGATCCGGGTCAGGCCGTAGATCAGGATGAAGCTGCCGAGGATCATGCCGGGACGCTTCAAGGCGCCGCGGCGGATCATGACCGCGAGCACGACGAACAGCAGGAGGCCCTCCATGCCGGCTTCGTAAAGCTGGCTTGGGTGGCGCGGCACGTTACCGCCGGTCGGAAAGATCATGGCCCAGGGCAGGCTGGGATCGGCCGCGCGGCCCCACAATTCGCCGTTGATGAAGTTGGTCAGCCGCACCAGGAAAATCCCGATCGGCGCAACGCCGCAGGTGATGTCGCCGAGCGACAGGATCGAGATGCCGTTCATCCGGGCGAACCCCATCACCGCGACGACGCAGCCGAGGAAGCCGCCGTGGAACGACATGCCGCCTTCCCACAATTTGAAGATGGCGGCGGGATGCTCGATGAAGAAGGGCAGATTGTAGAACAGCACGTAACCCGTGCGGCCGCCGATGATGATGCCGAGCGTCACCCACAGGATGAAGTCGTCGATCTGCACCAGGCTGATCGGCGACGAACCGCCCCACAGCCTGTCGCTCTTGATCAGGGCGCGGGCATAGAGCCAGCCGAACGTGATCCCGCAGATATAGCCGAGCGCGTACCAGCGGATCGCGAGCGGTCCGATCTCGAATGCGATCGGGCTGAACGAGGGAAAGTCGATGAGCAGAAAGGGCATCGCGCCTTCTATATCTGGACGAGATTGCGGCGATAGAGCGCCAACAGGCGCTCCCAATGCCGCTCGGCAGCGTCGCGGTCATAGACCGGGCGCTTGGGGAAGGCGAAGCCGTGATGCGTGCCGGGATAGATCTCGACCTCGGCCTTTGCGCCTTTCATGCCCTCTTTGACTTTCTCGATGATCTCCGGCGGCGCGTAGACGTCGGTCTCGGCGCATCCGAAATAGAGCTCGGCTCTGGTCTTGCTTGCGGCCAGATGCGGGCTGTCGTCCTGATCGGTCGCGAGCTGGACGCCGTAGATCGAGGCGGCCGCCTTGACGCGGTTCGGGAAGTGCGTCGCGGCGTTGATGGCGTAGCGCCCGCTCATGCAGTAACCGACGGTGCCGACGATTTCAGTGTTCGCGGCCGCCTGGCCCTCGGCGTAGGAGAGCAGCGCCCTCGTATCGTCCATGATCATGGGAATCGTGAGCGATCCCATCAGCGCGAACATCCGCTTGCGCTCCGGCGCGTTCGGGTCCGCCGGCAAAGCGCCGAGCTCCATCACGCCGGAGCGGTAATAGAGGTTCGGCAACATCACGTGATAGCCCGACGTCGCGAGCCGGCGCGCCATGTCGCGCAGCTCCTCGCGGATCGCCGGCGCATCCATGTAGAACAGGATGACGGGAAACGGCCCGCCGCGTTCGGGATGGCTGATGAAGGTTGCGGTGTGGCCGTCCTTGGTGGGGATCGCGATCTGCTGGTCGATCATCCGTTCGATCCTTTACTTGCGCCTTGTGATTCTTCTTATGCAGGGACGTCGAATACGATTGCAAGGAAACCGGTTCATGACAAGGATACCGCCGATCGGCACTTGAACGGTCTCGCTCGGATTGCCATTGTCTTTCGAAGCGTTCGCGTGAAGTTTATCTGAGCTGCCAGGAGGCCGAGATGACCCAGACCAACAACCGGTTTTTCGACGAGATCGGCCGCCTGATGAACGATGCCGCCGGCGCCGCCCAGGGCGTCAAGCGCGAGTTCGACACGGTGCTGCGGACCCAGGCCGAGAAATTCCTGCGCGACATGGACCTGGTCAAGCGCGAGGAGTTCGAGGCGGTCAAGGACATGGCCCGCCTGGCGCGCGAGGAGAACGAGGCGCTGAAGGCGCGCATCGCGGCGCTGGAGGCCAAGCTCGGGGGATGACGCTTCCCGGCGTCATTCCGGGGCGGTCCGCAGGACCGAACCCGGAATCTCAAGGTTCCCAGGTGCGCAATTGCGCACCATGGTTCGATGCTCCGCATCGCCCCGGAACGACGGCGTAGGGGAAGGATACGGCCGCTCGCAAAAAATCCCTGCATTTCCTTGTCATTTCCGCGTCTTCCGGGTAAAAGCCCGCCAGTTCGTGGCCCCCGCACCCCTGGAGGCTTGCTGCGAGCTATGCCATGGGCCGCGCTGCGGCCCATTAACTTTTGCAAAAACAAGGACTTAACGACATGGCGACGACCGTCAAGGAATTGAAGGCGACCGCACGTCCGAAGAGCGGCAAGGGGGCCGCCCGGGCTGAGCGTCGCGCCGGGAAAGTGCCCGGAGTGATCTACGGCAACAAGCAACCCCCGCTCCCGATCTCGGTTGACGATCGTGAATTGCGCCAGCGCATCCTAGCCGGCCGGTTCCTGACCACGCTGGTCGACATCGACCTCGACGGCAAGAAGCACCGCGTGATTCCGCGCGACTATCACCTCGATCCGGTCAAGGATTTCCCGATCCATGTCGACTTCATGCGGCTCGGCGAAGGCGCCACCATCCGCATCAGCGTTCCCCTGCATGTCGTGAAGGCGGAAGGCTCGCCCGGCGTGAAGCGCGGCGGCGCCGTCAACATCGTCGCTCATGCGATCGAGATCGAATGCGGCGCCGAGAGCATCCCGCAGTACATCGAGGCCGATGTCGGCTCGCTCGAAATCGGTCACTCCTTGCATCTGTCGGACGTCAAGCTGCCGGCCGGCGTGAAGGCGCTGACCCGCGAGGACGCGACCCTCGTCACCATCGTGCCGCCGTCCGGCTACGCCGAAGAGCAGAAGGCTGCTGCTGCGGCTGCAGCTCCTGGCGCTGCTGCGGCTGCTCCGGCGGCTGGTGCTGCTCCGGCCGCGGGTGCTGCTCCGGCGGCCGCTGCCAAGGCTCCCGCCGGCGGCGACAAGAAGAAGTAATCTCTCAAAGAAGCCGGCGCGCGGTCCTTGATCGCGCGCCAGCTGTGGGGCGCGCCGCGTCATGCGACTCTTTGTTGGGCTCGGCAATCCCGGCGCGAAATACGCACGTAACCGGCACAATATCGGCTTCATGGCCGTCGACGAGATCGTGCGCCGCCACAGCTTTGCGCCGTGGCGCCGCCGCTTTCAGGGCGAGACCTCGGAAGGCACGCTCGGACCTGAGCGCGTGATCCTGCTCAAGCCCACGACCTACATGAACGATTCCGGCCGCGCCGTGCAGGAAGCGGCAAGCTTCTTCAAGATCGCGCCCGGCGACGTCACTGTGTTCCATGACGAGCTCGAACTGCCGCCGGGCAAGGTGCGGGTGAAGATCGGCGGCGGCATCGCCGGCCATAACGGCCTGCGGTCGATCTCGGCGCATATCGGCAACGACTATCGCCGCGTGCGCCTCGGCATCGGTCATCCCGGCGTCAAGGAACTGGTGCACGGCCATGTGCTGTCGGACTTCGCCAAGGCCGACAACGACTGGGTGACGACGCTCTGCGACGCAGTCGCCGAGCATGCCGCACTGATCGCCAAGGGCACGGACGCGACCTTCGCCAACAGGGTGCATCTCGCGATGCAGGCGAAGGGATTTTTGACCAAGGACGAGAACGGCAAGGAATAACACCGGTCATCGCCGGACTTGATCCGGCGATCCATCCTTCGAAGACGATGGTTGCGCGGGTCAAGCCCGCGCATGACGAGTTCGTAAGACATTTACGCGCGCGGCGCGGAGGCCAGGACCATCATGGGATTCAAATGCGGGATCGTCGGATTGCCCAATGTCGGCAAGTCGACCTTGTTCAACGCGCTGACCGAGACGGCCGCGGCGCAGGCCGCGAACTATCCGTTCTGCACCATCGAGCCGAATGTCGGCGAGGTCGCCGTGCCCGATCCCAGGCTCGACAAGCTCGCTGCGATCGCCAAGTCCGGCCAGATCATTCCGACCCGCCTGACCTTCGTCGACATCGCGGGCCTCGTCCGCGGCGCCTCCAAGGGTGAAGGCCTCGGCAACCAGTTCCTCGCCAACATCCGCGAGGTCGACGCAATTGCGCATGTGGTGCGCTGCTTCGAGGATTCCGACATCACCCATGTCGAAGGCAAGATCGCCCCGCTCGCCGACATCGAGACCATCGAGACCGAGCTGATGCTCGCCGACCTCGACAGCCTCGAGAAACGCGTCGACAACCTCACCAAGAAGGCCAAGGGCAACGACAAGGACGCCAAGGAGCAGCTCGATCTCGTCAACCGCACCCTGGTGCTGCTGCGCGAAGGCAAGCCCGCGCGCCTCGTCGAGCGCAAGGCGGAAGAAGAGCGTGCCTTCGGCATGCTTGGCCTGTTGTCGTCCAAGCCCGTGCTCTACGTCTGCAACGTCGAGGAAGGCTCGGCCGCGACGGGCAATTCGTTCTCGCAGGCGGTGCAGGACCAGGCCGCCAAGGAAGGCGCGGTCGCTGTCGTCATCTCCGCCAAGATCGAGTCCGAGATCGCCACCATCTCGCGTGAAGAGCGCGCCGACTTCCTGGAGACGCTGGGCCTGGAAGAAGCCGGCCTCGATCGTCTGATCCGCGCCGGTTATACGCTGCTCGATCTCATCACCTATTTCACGGTGGGACCGAAGGAAGCGCGGGCCTGGACCATCTATCGCGGCACCAAGGCACCGGGCGCGGCGGGCGTGATCCACACCGATTTCGAGAAGGGTTTCATCCGCGCCGAGACCATTGCCTATGACGATTACGTCGCGCTCGGCGGCGAAGCCGGCGCTCGCGATGCCGGCAAGCTCCGCCTCGAAGGCAAGGAGTACGTCGTCGCCGACGGCGACGTCATGCATTTCCGGTTCAATAATTAAGCCGGGAATGACGGTGTCGTAGGGTGGGTTAGCGGCCGGCTGCGCGAAACGCAGTCCGAAGGCGTAACCCACCATGTTTCCGCGGTTGCTGAACGAAGCTGGTGGGTTACGCCTGCGGCTAACCCACCTACGGCACCTGCGCTGGTCTCACCGCATCCCGCCGCCCTGGTCGCGGATCGCGCCGAGATGCTCGTTGATGCGGAAGATGATCAGGATCAGCTCGGCGAGGATGCGCGAGAACACGATTCCGACGACGACGCTCGCGATCGACGACAGCAACACCAGGAAGCCGCCGAACGGACTGATCGCCATCGCGGCGAGCCCTGAGAAGATGCCGGAGAGGCCGAACAGGCAGATCAGCGCGATCACCAGCCAGTAGAAGGTCTTGATGATCGTCGGCGTGATGAAGCGGTCCCATTGAAACAGGTCGCTGAATGAAAACATTGCTCTCCCCAAGGCAATTCCAAGGCAAGTGGGACTTCGTGTCGGGCCTTCAGGCCGGGCCCCTGGCACAGGATCCTGGCCCGGGGCTGATCCGACTCAGAACCAAAGCCGCCGCGTGATATGTAGCACGAGCCATGCGGGCCGGCGGGTTGAGATTGCCGCAAAGTGCGGCCACAATCTGTCATTCCCGCAAAGCTTTCCCGAGATGACCCTGACCTTCGAAGATTTCCCGCCCGGCCGGTTCGGCACGTTCGGCCCGCGCCATGTCACCCGCGACGAGATTCTGGCCTTTGCCGCCGAGTTCGATCCGCAACCCATGCATCTGGACGAGGAGGCCGCGGCCAAGAGCATGCTGCGCGGCCTGTCCGGCTCCGGCTGGCATCTCTGCTCGCTGATGATGCGGATGATGGCCGACGGTTTCATCACCCGCGCCGCGTCGCTGGGGTCTCCCGGCGTGGACGAAGTGCGCTGGCTGTCGCCGTTGCGGCCCGGTGACGATCTCACGCTCGATGTGGACGTGCTGGAGGCCCGCACCTCCAAGAGCCGGCCCGAGCTCGGCATCGTCAAGTTCAAATGCACCGTGCGCAATGCCAGCGGTGAAGCGCTCGCCGAGATGACGTCGCCGATCCTGATCAAGCGGCGCGAGGGAGCGGTCTGATGCGGTTCTTCGACGACATCGAGATCGGCCAGCGCCGCGAGATCGGCAGCTACAATTTCACGGCGGAGGCCATCAAGCATTTCGCCGCCAAGTTCGACCCGCAGCGCTTTCACCTCGACGAGGCCGAGGGGAAGAACTCGCTGTTCGGTGGGCTCGCGGCCTCGGGCTGGCATGTCGGCTCGGCCTGCATGAGCCTGCTTGTCGCTGACGGCCAGCGCCTGGCGCGGGAAGCCGCGGCGCGCGGCGAGGAGGTTGCGGTGTGGGGGCCGTCGCCGGGCTTTCGCGATCTGCGCTGGATCAGGCCGGTGCTGTCAGGCGACACCGTCGCTTACGTCAATGTCGTGGCGGACAAACGCATCTCCGCCTCGCGTCCCGGCTGGGGCATCCTGACCGCCCGCACCACCGGCACCAACCAGCGCGGCGAGGAGGTCTATTCCATCACCGCCTCGGCCTTCGTGCCCCGCCGAAAGGGCGCGTGACTTGGAATTGATCGAATTGCTTTCGTCCTTCTTCCCTCGCGGGAGAAGGTGGCAGCGTCGCTGCCCGCAAGCAGCGAGGGCGCAGCAACGCGCATCAAGGCCGTTGCAAGATCGTCATGAAAGGGAACGCCGCACCAGCCAATGAGTTGGCAAGTGTTGCCAGGGCGCTATGGACGCGATTCGCGTCGGCTGCCATAAGCCTGCGCAACATGGTTACCGCGTGCAGGTTTTGCGGAACCAAGTCAGTTGCTAACTAATTATGAACCTGTCGCTGTCTATTTGAAACGAATTGGCAGAGACAGGGGACGAGGACCATGGCAGATCGCGGCGCACTCAAGTTTGTTGGATTTATCTTCGCTACCGCGACGCTGGCCGTGATGCTCGTCGCCGGCATGGTGGTGAAGGGCTATGCCGATGGCGCCTACACCCTGGAAGCCTCGGCCGTCGACGCGAGCCGGTAAGATCTCGTTCATCTTTCGCGGCCGGTATCCGGCCGCACTTCAGCGGCTATAGACGAACGCCAGGATGGCGATCGCGACCGCCAGCAGCCCGACAAAGCGCAGCATGATCGTGCCGAACTGGTTCGGCGCGGGCCGCAACGGTATCGGGTCCGTGGTGTCGGGCCGAATGCTTTCCATCTGAATATCCCCAAGGCCCGGCCGTAGCTGCACGGGCGCCTGGCATTGGTCGCCAGGGACGGGCGGTGGGTTCAAAGCGTGCGGTCACGGTGTGAACGTGCGTCCACCGCCGCGCTGCCCCGCTCTTCGCTGCCACGCCCCGCTGTCATGCCCCGGCTTGACCGGGGTATCCAGTACGCCGTGGCGTCTCGGCTCCTGCCTCACTGTCTCGGAGTATTGGATCACCCGCCTTCGCGGGTGATGACACCTTCCTTGCAGTGACAGTCCGCCCCTATCACATCGCCACGAATCGAAACCGCCGCGCTCCCCTTCGGGAACGCGGCGGTTCGGTGATGCTTGGTCGCTGCGATCAGCTGTTGCGCAGGCCGTCGGCGGCGCGCTTCCACTGCGAGACGTTGTCCGCGATCATGCGCGTCGACTTCATCGCGGCCTGGCTGAGCTGGGCGTAGCCGGAGATCTCGCGCTGGACGCGCTGGCCTTCGGCATGCAGCAGGTCGCGCAGGCTTTCGAGTTCGGAGATCAGGTTCTCGATCTCGGCGAGCGAGGTGCCGGCGACGCGCTGGATCAGCGAGTTGACGTTGTTGACGGTGGCTTCCGCGCTCGGGTCGAGCGGCGGCGCGTCGGTGGTGGTCGTGGTCGACGCCGGACGGCGCAGATAGGCGATGTCGTTGCGAACGAAGTCGCGGATGCCGGCCTCGACTTCCGTCACGGCGGCGAGGTTGGTGTCGACCGTCTCGGTCTCGGTGCCTTCGATCTTTTCCGGACGCATGGCGTTCATCGTTGTTCCCCTGGTTCGCGTTGAGCGCAGCGCGAGTGTCCCCCGCACGACGAATTCGGTCAGGCCGACTAGGGCGCCGGATTTTGACCGCAACTTGGCCGAGATACGGCAAGGGCGGACGATTCGGGGGTTTTGCCGTGGCGTATGGTTAGGAGAGTCTAAACGCCATCGAGGCGGCGCGGCGCGGCCGGCGCTTCACGTCCTCGCCCCGCACGCGGGGAGAGGCGAAGAACTCACCAGCTCTTCTTGAAGCCGGCGGTGACGCTCTTGTTGATCGCACCTTGCGAGGTCTCGCCGACCGAGCCGGAGACGGTGACGTTGTCGAACAGCTTCTGCTCGGCGCCGACCTTGCGCAGCCATTTGTCGTCGGTGGTCGACAGCGTCTGGCCGGCGCTGACGCTGGTGCCGGTGTCGGTGAGGGTGACCTTGGCCGACTGGTCTGTCTCGTAATTGCGGGTGGTGATGTGGCCGCCGATGCCGGGGACCGCGCTCGTGCCCTGCTGATTGACGCTGTAGCCGTTCTGGAGGGTCAGCGAGGTGTCGCCGGACAGCGGCACCGATTTGGTCAAGGAGGCCCCGAGCTTGCTCTGTTCCGAGCCGGGATCGACGCGGGCTTCCACCGCGGTCTTGTCCCAGATCACGCCGGCGCCGGGCGCGGTCGCCGTCGCCCAGGCGCTGCCGGAGGACTGCGGCAGGCTGCCGCCATTGGCGGCCTTTTGGGCCAGCAACTCGGACATCGTCCTCGGCTCGTTCGCCACCGTCATGTCGGCGCCGATCCGCGTATCCCAGAATTCGAACACCGACTGCTTCACGGTCACCGCCGAGGAGCCGTTGGTATTGGCGTTCGACGACCAGTCCAGACCGTCCTTGCCGGCGGCCTGGGCGCGCTTCTTGGCGGCCATGGGGTCAATGCCAGTGCCGGCGTCGACCGCGAGCTGGCTCCAGTCGAGCTTGTCGACGTCGATGCCCTTCATCACGTCGGGGTCGTTGACATCAGGAGCCTCCGCCACGGCCTCTGCCTCGGCTTCGTCGTCGGCCACGGCGGCGGGAGGGGAGAAGGGGGGGATGATCTGGGCCGAAGCCGTCAGCACGGAGCCCAAGATGAACGCGGCCACCAGCACCGGCAGCCTGGCCCAGCCAAAACCTGTCGAGAATTCCATCGTCCTGCCCGCGAACCCCAGCGCATGTTGCCCGCCAATATAAGGCGGTCTGTGGTGATGACCATGCGCCATTCGGTCTGCCCGCATCAATGCGGATCTATCGTCGCGAAATTGTGGCAACTCGCGCCGGGACGCGAACCAACGGGCCGCGCGAAAGGCGCGCGCCCGACGACGAGCTTCTTGCTGCGACGGCATCCGGCGGGGCTGGAGGCCAGGACGTCGCAACCGGCATTGTCATCGGTCCCGAATGGGGCCCGTTGGTGTCCCCCCTGAAGCGCGATGATCAACATCGCGCTTCAGGTTGTTGTTTGCGCATGACCTTTCCGGAAAACCGCTTCGCGCTTTGCGCTAACGCGGCCCTTCGGGTCCGGATCATGCGTCAGCCGACGCGGGTCATCTTCGGCAGATGAATGGCGCGGCCGAGTGCCTGCTCGACCAGATCGAAGGTGTCGATCAGGACGCGCATGCTGACGAGCTTGCCCGCCCTGAACTGGGCGAATTGGGCGACCCGCAAGCTGATCGGCTTGTTGGAATCCAGCGCCGTCAGAGAATAGCGCAGCATCGAGGCGGCGGAATCGACGCCGAGCATGATGCTCTCGCGATCGAAGCGGCGGACCTGGAAATTGTCGGCGAGCTGGCGGATGACGTCGAGCACGGCGTCCTTGCCCTGGCGCGCGCCGAGAAACGGAAACATGTCGATCGGGCCATAGAGCGCCCACTCGACGTCGTCGTCGATCAGGGCCTCGATATCCCCAAATTGCCGGTCGTTGATCGCGCGGTGCAACGCACGCGAGAAACGCCAGAGGCTATGCTCTGTCATTTTGGGTAATCCTGAAGCTGGCTTGCGGAAGAAACGGAAAACAACCCCATGCGCAGCCGGCGCCGGGGCTCAATTCATTTGTATGCAAACAAAATAGTGAGTTTCGGCCAAAACGCAATTCACGTTTTCGCAATGCACAATTGACTGGAAATTGTGAGATTCACAACAGAACCCCGTAGTTTCCCGGGATCGAATGGGTTCCAGGGCGTGAAAGGTCAATCCACCCGCGCGCCCGTGATCAGCGGGCCAATCTCGCGCTCCAGCACTTGCTGCACCAGGTCGTAGGAATCGATGATCTCGCGGATCTGCGCCACCAGCCCGCCGCGGAACGTGTAGAACACGGCCATGTCGAACTGCACGATGCGGTCGTTGCTGCGCTTCCTGAAATAGGCCTGCATGTAGGTCGCGATCTCGTCGCCCTCGGCAACGATGTGCGGCGCCTTGTAGCGGATCTCCGAATAGCGCGACCAGACCGTCTGCCAGAGCGTCCGCAATTCGGCCTTGCCGTGGCGGGGCACCATGTGCGGCAGCACGTCGATCGGGGCATGGGTGAGGAAGTCGACGTCGTCGGTGCAGCAGGACAGTGCGGTCTCGAGGTCGCCGCGCGCAAAGGCGTCGAGCAGATGCAGCAAGCGTTGCCTGTTCAGCGATTCAACCGTCATGCTGCTCCCGCCCCCATTGGCCGTGGATTGCAAACGCTACCCCGTCCCTCGCGGATCCATCAATCCGCAAAAACACAGGGTGCTTGCCAACTCTGACGCACGAACGCCATGCCGCGTTCATGGGGTGCAATTGCGGGTTGCGCACCCCTCCGCGTGCGAGCTTTTGCCGCCAGGGATGGCGCCGCACGCCTATCGGCGGGGCGCGCGTCGCCCAGGTGCGGGGAACCCGGAGCCGTTCGCGCTCGTTGAGGGTCCAACGCCGCATCCGGAGACATCGACCCATGAAATCGCCGCTTCTCGCCGTCACCGCCGCCCTGCTCATGCTCGGCGCGACCTCCGCCGCCAACGCCAAGGGCTGTATCAAGGGCGCCATCGTCGGCGGCGTTGCCGGCCATTATGCCGGCCACCACGGCATGCTCGGCGCCGCCGCCGGCTGCCTCTACGGCCGGCACCACGCCAAGGAGCAGGAGAGGCAGCGCCAGCAGCAGCAGAGCCAGATGAACGGGCAGGGGAAGCTGTAAGGCCGCGGAAAACCTCGCCCGGTCCCTCTTTGACGCGGCATGCTCCGATGGTAAATTCCAGTCGCTAGCGCTGGAGTTGAGCCAGGCGAGGGGACAATGGACGTCGGGAAGCTCTCGTGGGGTGTCGTCCTCGCAATCCTGTTCCTGTGCTTCTTCAGCGCTTTCATCAGAAAGGCGTCCCACGCGCAGGGCGTCAAATACAATTGGCTCGGCGTCCTGCTGTCGTTCTCGACGGTCGGCCTTGCCATCTACCTCGTGTTCTTCCGCCAGCTCTGACGCCGCCCCCCGGCTGGGAGGGGCCAATGCGTGAGCCAACTCACATCCCAGGCCTCACCCTGCGGCTATCGTCATCCCAATGTCATCAGGGAGACGTGCCATGGCTACCATCGCCACCGCCAGAAAGTCCCGCCTGCACAACGCGATCGAAGGCCTCGCGCTGACCGCGATCCTGCAGAGCTTCCCGACCTTCGCCGCCGCCGCTTTCCTGCTCAAGCTCTGCGGCAATCACGACCTCTCCGGCGACCCCGGCGTCGCCATCTTCGTCGCCGTCGTCTCGTTCGCCCACGCCATGCTGGCGGTGACCCTGGGCCCGAGCTTCCCGGCCTTCTTCAAGACCGTCTATGAGCCGAAATTCTTCGAGGCCCATTTGTCGCTGTCCGACAAGATCGCGGCCTGGCGCACCCAGCCCGTCGCCTCGCTGCAGCTTGTCACTATCGTGCTGCTGCTGTCGGTGATGGCGGTGGTGACGGCGAGCGTGGGGTGAGCATCATGCCGTTCGTCACCATATCGAAGCCCTCCCCCTTGAACTGGCTCGAAGGCTTTGCTCTCACCACCATCCTGCAGGGCCTTCCGATCTTCGCCGCGGCATCGCTGATGGTGAAGTTGCTGGGTCATGATTACGGCGGCAGCCACGTGCTCACCATCGCGCTGGCGTCGGTGTTCTACAGCATCCTCGTCATCGCGTCCGCCTCGGCATTCCCGAAGCTGAGGAGCGGCTACGAAGCCGGGTTCTTCGACGCCGGCCTGTCCTTCTCCGAAAAGATCGCCCATTGGCGCGCCAAGCCCACGACGTCGACGCAGCTCATGGCCTCGGTGCTGCTGCTGTCGTTGCTGGCGACGATCGTGGGGTGAGAGACGTCCGTAGCGCCGCCAAGCGGTGGGGCCAGGTGCGCAATTGCGCACCTGACAATCCATAGCCACGACGTGCGGACGTAATCCCTACCTCTTCTTCCACCCACCCCGACGTCCCGGTTGCCCGCCCGTCGACTTCGGCGCCGGTCCGAACTCCGGCCCCGACTGCCTTGAATCCGTCGGCTGGATGATCCGGCTGGTGCTGCCGAATGGCTTTGCGGGCAGCGTCTGCTTCTCGCGATAGGGCAGGGATTCCGGGCCGTGCATCTCGTCGAGATGCGGCTTGTGCACCTTCGAGCCGCTGCCGCCGCCGCTGGCCTTCAGCGCAGAGCCGACCGTCTTCTTCTTCATCGCGCTGACGGGCAGATTGGCGGCGTCGCCGTACTTCCTCGTCCCCGCATAGGCGCCCGCCTTGCCCGTCACCGCGCGCTGCTTGGCGGTGGGATCGTCGACCACCGCGAGCTCGGTCGCGCGCAGGCGCTTGACCTCGTCGCGCAGGCGCGCGGCTTCCTCGAAGTTCAAATCGGCGGCGGCCTCGCGCATCCGCGTCTCCAGGTCGCCGAGCACGGCTTCGAAATTGTGGCCGATCGAGATGACGTCGTCGGTCATGTCGTGGCCGCCGACCTCGACCAGCACGTGGTCGCGCTCGTAGACGGAGTTGAGGATGTCGCCGATCTGCTTCTTCACGCTCTCCGGCGTGATGCCGTGGGCGGTGTTGTACTCGACCTGCTTCTCGCGGCGGCGGTTGGTCTCCGCGATGGCGCGCTCCATCGAGCCCGTCATCTGGTCGGCGTAGAGGATGACCTTGCCGTCGACGTTGCGCGCGGCGCGGCCGATGGTCTGGATCAGCGAGGTCTCGCTCCGCAAAAAGCCTTCCTTGTCGGCATCGAGAATGGCGACCAGCGCGCATTCGGGAATGTCGAGGCCTTCGCGCAACAGGTTGATGCCGACCAGCGCGTCGAAGGCGCCGAGCCGGAGGTCGCGGATGATCTCGATGCGCTCGATGGTGTCGATGTCAGAGTGCATGTAGCGGACGCGAATGCCCTGCTCGTGCAGATATTCGGTGAGATCCTCCGCCATGCGCTTCGTGAGCACCGTGATCAGCGAGCGGTAGCCGGCCTGCGCGGTGGCGCGGACCTCGCCGACGAGATCGTCGACTTGGGTGCGAGCGGGGCGAATGTCGACGGGCGGATCAATCAGTCCCGTGGGGCGAATGACCTGCTCGACGAACACGCCGCCGCTCTCGTTCAGCTCCCAGCCGCTCGGCGTCGCCGACACCGCAACCGTCTGCGGCCGCATCATGTCCCACTCCTCGAAACGAAGTGGGCGGTTGTCCATGCAGGAGGGCAGGCGGAAGCCGTACTCGGCCAGTGTCGCCTTGCGGCGGAAGTCGCCTTTGAACATGGCGCCGATCTGCGGGACGGTGACGTGGCTCTCGTCGGCGAAGATCAGCGCGTTGTCGGGGACGTATTCGAACAGCGTCGGCGGCGGCTCGCCGGGCCGGCGGCCGGTGAGGTAACGCGAGTAGTTCTCGATGCCGGCACAGCTTCCCGTCGCCTCCATCATCTCGAGGTCGAAAGTGGTGCGCTGCTCCAGCCGCTGCGCTTCCAGGAGGCGGCCCTGATTGTTGAGCTGGTCGAGCCGCTGCTTCAGCTCGAACTTGATCGACTTGATCGCCTGCACCAGCGTCGGGCGCGGCGTCACATAGTGCGAGTTGGCGTACATCTTGATGAATTCGAGCTCGTCCTGCTTGTGGCCGGTGAGCGGATCGAACTCCTCGATGGTCTCGATGGTGTCGCCGAACAGGTTCACGCGCCAGGCGCGGTCTTCATAGTGCGCCGGGAAGATGTCGACGACGTCGCCACGGACACGGAAGGTGCCTCGGGTGAAATCGGCCTGGGTGCGCTTGTACTGGAGCGCGACGAGGTCGGCGATGAGCTGGCGCTGGTCGATGCGTTCGCCCTTCTTCAGCGCGAAGGTCATCGCGGTGTAGGTTTCGACCGAGCCGATACCGTAGATGCAGGACACCGACGCGACGATGATGACGTCGTCGCGCTCGAGCAGCGCGCGCGTCGCCGAGTGGCGCATGCGGTCGATCTGCTCGTTGATGGACGAGTCCTTTTCTATGTACGTGTCCGTGCGAGGGACATACGCTTCCGGCTGGTAGTAGTCGTAATAGCTGACGAAATACTCGACCGCGTTGTCGGGGAAGAAGCTCTTGAACTCGCCATAGAGCTGGGCGGCCAGCGTCTTGTTCGGCGCCAGGATCAGCGCCGGGCGCTGCGTCTTCTCGATGACCTGCGCCATGGTGTAGGTCTTGCCCGAGCCGGTGACGCCGAGCAGCACCTGCGTGCGGTCGTTGCGCTGCACGCCCTCGACCAGCTCGGCGATGGCGGTCGGCTGGTCGCCCTTGGGCTCGTAGGACGATTTGATCTCGAAGCGCACGCCACCTTCGGACTTCTCCGGCCGCGGCGGCCGGTGCGGCGTCCACACCCTGGTCGAGCCGTCGTCCTTGCGGAACTCCGGCCGGCCTTCGCGGATCAGCGATTCCAGCGCGTCGGCGGTCGCCCTGACGCCGAGCGCCTCCATCTTGGAACGCGGCGGACGCGCCAGCGCCTCGGCGTCGTCCTCCTCGGTGGGCAGGCCGAGCTGCCGCGCCAGTTCCGGATCGAGCGTCGGGATCGTGGCGGCCGTGCCGTAATTGGCCTGCGGTGCCTCGTCGAAACCTTCGGTCGATGTGCGCGCGCCCGGCGGCTGCGGATTGGGCCGCAGCGGCATCGGCCGCGCCGCATCCTGCGGAAACTGCTTTTGAAGGTCTTTGGGCGTCGAGGCGCGGGCGCGATGCGCGGCCGCCTCGCCGCCGGCACGGCGGTCGCGCGAATTGTCCGGGGGCGGCTGCAGGCCGGTGCCCGATCCAAGCCCGGCATCGCCCCGGTTGATCGCGGGATTGAGCAACTCGGCCAGCGCCGGCCCGATCGGCTGCACGTCAGGGCGGTGAGCCTTCGAGTTCGGGGTCCTGGCTTTCGGGGATTTGCCGGATTTTTCGGGGGATGCAGGTTTCTTCGCCATGAGGCGAATATGGGACGAGTCCGCCCCGCAATAAAGGGCGAATGGCCCTCGCCATGCAGCATGCTGACAGCAGGTTGGCAGCAGGCGGGGGCCTCACGCCGCCGGCAGCGGGCCCTCGCCGTCCTCGCTCGCCTCATAGGGCTTGAGAATGTCGAGGTGGATGCCGCCGCAATCGGTGCAACGCATGGTCCAGTACTCGCAGCCCGCGCGGCCGCCGATCACGCGGAGCACCGCCAGATCGCCGTCGCATTCCGGGCAGTTCGACAGCACGTTGCGGGTGTAGATCCTCGGCCGCGGCGCGTCTTCGAATTCGATGACTGACATGACCAATTGCCCCCTTTGCGCCGTGCTGTCCCTTCGTTCGCAGGCCGTCCTGCTCGTCTATTCGTCGTCGCTGTCGGCGCGCCGGCGGAAGCGGTCGATGTGATGCTTGGCGTCGGCGATCGCGGCGCCCTGATCGGGCCATGCGAAGCCCACTTCCATGGCCGGAAACAGCACACCGTCGATGGCGACGGGGCTGAGATCGGCGCGGCGGATGCGGGCATGCCAGAGGCCTTTGCCAGCCTCGAAGGATTCGATGTCAAAGCCGTCGTAAAGGGTCGTCATTGTAGTCCCCAAAGTGTCCTGGGATCGCGGATCCAGTCCGCGTGTCCCGCGTCGTGGTCGAGCGCCTTGTTGGAGGGTCAGGGGACCACGTCTGCGGATTTTCGTATGTGAAGCCGTTCACAAGCGTCCGGCTTTTTTGCCCGGGAACTGTCGAAGACGCGTCAGTTCCGCACTGCAGCGCGGCCGATCCGCCGCCGGCGAGCAGCGGGTTCCGACGCCGCGCGCATGATCCAGCGGCGGAACGCGGCGAAGTCGCGCTGCTCGGTCTGGAAGCTCCGATAGACCAGATACCAGCGCATGCCCTTGGGAACCGAGAGGTCGAATGGCGCCACCAGCCGGCCGGCGGCGAGGTCGTCGTCGATATAGGGGCGGATGCCCATGGCGATGCCGAGCCCGTCGGCGGCGGCCTGCAGCGCCTGGCCGTAGAACTGGAACTCGGGCCCGCGCGCGTTGATGCGCGCAACGCCGGCGGCCTTGAGCCAGATCGGCCAGTCCTCGGGAGAGTGCGCGACCCGGATCAGGCTCGGTCCTTTCAAATCTGCCGGCCGCTTCAGGCCGCTGGCGAGACGGGGTACGCAGACCGGGGTGAGGTCGCCGGCGAATAGCGGCTCGGCGACGAGGCCGGGCCAGTCGCCCGTGCCGAGCTTGATGCCGCAACTCCAGTCCTCGCCGAACGGCACCGCCGCGCCGCCGGTGGTGAAGCGCACCTCGATGTCGGGCTCCTCACTGCGGAATTCCGACAGGCGCGGGATCAGCCAGCGCATCGCAAAGGTATGGCCGACGCCGATGGTGAGCACGCGGACGCTCGTTGGCGCCGTCACCTGCGCGGTGAGGCTGGCGAGCGCGTCGAAGATCGGCGTCAGCCCGCTTTGATAGGCGCGGCCGGCCTGTGTCAGCACCAGGCGATTGGCCTTGCGCTCGAACAGCGCGACGCCGAGCCGCTCTTCCAGCAGGTGCACCATGCGGCTGACGGCGGCCGCCGACACGCTCAGCTCGAGCCCGGCCGCAGCAAAGCTGCCGGTGCGCGCCGCCGCCTCGAATGCCTTGATGCCGTTGAGAAACAGCAGCCGCCGCAAATGCAAGATCCCTGTGCAAGACCGCTGTTCAAGACCATCAGGAAAGCTGAGGCCAGGCCAAGATAACTCAGTTTGCGCGAGTGGAGCAAGCAAGGCACAAGAATGAGAGTTATTCCAAGCTGATTTGTCGAGGTGGAGGCGGTGCCCTTCGCCTCTCCCCGCAAGCGGGGCGAGGGAGCGAAGCAGGATCGCGTCCCTCTCTCAGGAGATTTTCCACGTGACGCCCATCATGATCGCTGCCCTTGGATTGCTGATGGTCGCCACCGCCTTTCTGTCGGGGCTGTTCGGCATGGCGGGCGGTTTGATCCTGATCGGGGTGCTGCTGGCCCTGATGCCGCTGCCGACCGCGATGGTGCTGCATGCAATCACGCAGATGGCCTCGAACGGCTGGCGCGCGTTCTTGTGGCGGGCGCATATCCGCTGGCGGCCGGTCGCGAATTACATGGTCGGCGCCGCCGTCGCGCTGGCGGCGTGGTCGCTCACCCGCTACGTGCCGGACAAGCCGACGGCGCTGCTGCTGCTCGGCATCACCCCGTTCATGGCGCGCCTGTTGCCCGCGAACATCAAACCGAATCCCGACCGTCTCTGGCAGGGCACGGTCTACGGCACGATCTGCATGGGCCTGATGCTGATGACCGGCGTGTCCGGCCCGCTGCTCGACACCTTTTTCCTCGGCGGCGATTTCGGCCGGCGCGAGAAGGTGGCGACCAAGGCGATGTGCCAGCTCGTCAGCCATTTCACCAAGCTGATCTATTTCGGCGGCATCATCGACCAGGCCGCGAGCCTCGATCCCGTGCTCGCCGGCGTCGCGATCGCAGCCTCGATGCTCGGCACCACGCTGGCGCGGCGCATCCTGGAAGCCATGACCGACCAGCAGTTCGTCGGCTGGTCCAACAAGCTGATCACCACCATCGCCTGCTACTACATCGCCTATGGCGGCTGGCTGTTGCTGCGTGCGCCGGTTCTGGCCGCCTTCGACAAGGGAGGTTTGCAATGAGCGATGCCGATCCGCTGGTGCTGGACTTCGTCGAATGGGTGGCCCGCGAGCCGCGTGCCTATGCCGAGGTGATCGCGACCTGGAAGACCTCGTGCCCGCGCCTCACCATCTGGGAAGACGCCAGCGAGCGCGGCTACGTCGCGCGCGAGACGCGTCCCGGCATGGGGCTTATCATCGCGGTGACGGAAGGCGGCGAGAAGCTGTTGCGCGCGAACGGGCGGTAACACGCTCTTCCCTCTCCACATCGTCATTGCGAGCGTTAGCGAAGCAATCCAGAATGCCTCCGCGGAAGCAGTCTGGATTGCTTCGTCGCAAGAGCTCCTCGCAATGACGGAGCCTGTGGAGACACTGCATGTCGCTTAAACTCTACGAACTCGTCGGCACCGACCCCGCGCGCCCTTTCAGCCCGTTCTGTTGGCGAACGCGGATGGCGCTGGCGCACAAAGGATTGTCGGCGGAATCGCTGCCCTGGCGTTTCACCGAGAAGAGCTCGCTTGCGCCGCACGGCTCGGAAAAGGTCCCGGTGCTGCTGCATGACGACAAGCCGATCGTCGATTCCTGGACGATCGCGACCTATCTGGAGGGCACTTTCCCGGATCGTCCGTCGCTGTTCGGCGGCGAGGGCGGCCGCGCCATGGCGCGCATGATCAACGCATGGGGTGACATCGCCATCGTCGGCGGGGTCTTCCCGCTCATTGTCGCCGACATTCCGCATAATCTCGCCGAGGTCGACGCCGCCTATTTCCGCAAGTCGCGTGAGGCGCGCTTCGGCGGCAAGAGCCTGGAAGAGGTCATGGCCAGCCGCGACAGCGGCGTCGTCGCCTTCCGCAAGTCGCTGGAAGTGATGCGCCAGACGTTGAAGAAGCAGCCTTATCTCGGCGGCGATGCACCGAACTATGCCGACTACATCGTGTTCGGCGGTTTCCAATGGGCCCGCGTGGTGAGCCCGTTCAAGCTGCTGGAAGCCGATGATCCCATTTACGCGTGGCGCGAAAAGCTGCTCGACGCGTTCGACGGCATGGCGCGAAAATCGCCGGGACATCGCGTATAGGCCGAGCTCTCTCCTCACTGTCGTCCCTGCGAACGCAGGGACCCATACCGCGTGATGTATCGATTGCGGTCGGTCGCAGTACCGCACGAAGAGCCTTCGCCAAACTTCTTCCGGTGGTTATGGGTCCCTGCGTTCGCAGGGACGACACCGCGGGTGTAGCGCGGGCTCCTGAATCGTCCACCCTACGATACTGCGCTCGCCGCCTCCGCCGCCTTCCTTAAACACTCCCGGCACAAACAATCCTGGCCCGCGACCGGCATCGGCAGCTTTGCCGTTTCCTCCGCGCACCAGCAATTGCCCGAGAGGTCGCAGCCGAACTCGGTGCCGCAGCGTGCGCAGGCGAGGCGGCGTGGTTCCGGGGTCGGGGATTCTTTCGGATTTGTCATGATTTGCGTCGAAGCTTCGCCGTGATTTTCATGTCGGGTTCATCGGTCGTTACGGTATATTAGGCGCCGCGCGCGGACTCGGAAAGCGGCTCCCGGCACGCCAAGGACAAATCGATGGCCCGCGATTCGCAAGCCGCGCTCGTTGCGCTCAACCGTTTTGGCTTCGGCGCCCGCGGCGGCGCCTCGGGCGATCTGATCAACGCGGCCTCCGATCCGCGCGGCTTCGTCAAGGCGGAGCTCGCGCGTCCCAGCGGCGTGCTGCTGGAGGCGCCTGGCCTGCAATCGACGCAGCAACTCGGGCAGGCCGTCTTCGCCTATCAGGACCAGGTCAAGCAGGCGCGTGAAGCGGCGAAGGCTGCCGCGCCGCCGGAGACACCGGCGCGGGCCGAACAGAAGCCTGCTCTGCGGCGCAATCTTTCGCTGAACACGGCCGCGACGGAGATCGCGGGCCAGATGGCCGAGGCCAAGCCTGCCGACAGCGCGGCGAAGCCCGCCACCATGCAGCCGGGCGCGGCAGCGCCGGCCGCAAAACCCGCCCCGCAGCCGCTCAACGTGATTCAAAAGACCTTCCGCACCGAGGCGCTGGCGCGCCTGCAGCGCGCGACGCTCGCCACTTGCGGTTTCACCGAGCGGCTCGTCGCATTCTGGTCCAATCATTTCTGCATCTCCGCGAGCAAGGGCGAGCTGGCGCGGATCTGGGCCGGCGCATTCGAGCGCGAAGCGATCAGGCCGCACGTGCTCGGTCGTTTCGCCGACATGCTGAAAGCGGTCGAGCAGCACCCCGCGATGCTGTTCTTCCTCGACAACCAGCAATCGCTTGGGCCGGATTCGCGCGCCGGCCAGAACCGCAAGCGCGGGCTCAACGAGAATCTCGCGCGCGAGATCATGGAGCTGCATACGCTCGGCGTCGGCGGCGGCTACACGCAGGACGACGTCACCTCGCTCGCGCGCATCATCACCGGCTGGACCTTCGCGGGACGGCAGGGGCAACTCGGGGCGCCCGGCTCCTTCGTGTTCAACACCAATGCGCACCAGCCGGGACCGCAGATGCTGCTCGGCAAGACCTACGAGCCGACGGGGCTGGCGCAGGGCGAGGCTGCGCTCGCCGACATCGCGCGCCATCCCTCGACGGCGAATTTCATCGCCACCAAATTCGCTCGCCATTTCGTTGCCGACGATCCGCCGCCGGCGCTGGTCGCGCGCCTGCGCGATGTCTTCGTCAAGACGGACGGCGACCTCAAGGCCCTTGCGACGGCCCTGGTCGAGGCCGACGAAGCCTGGAAGACGCCGCTGACCAAGATGCGCAGCCCTTACGATTTCCTCGTCGCGAGCGGCCGGCTGCTCGCCCGCGTGCCGGAGGATCCCGGCGCCTATCTCAACAATCTCAATCTGCTGGGCCAGCCGCTGTGGTCGCCGGCGGGGCCGAACGGTTTTCCGGATACCAGTGCCGCCTGGGCCGCACCCGAGGGGATGAAGCTCCGGCTCGACATCGCCGCGCAGATGGGCGCGCGGCTCGGCAACAACATCGATCCGCTCGACCTGCTGGAATTCGCGGCCGCCGATGCGGCCTCCATCGAAACGCGCCGAACCATCGAGCGCGCGGAGTCGCGGCAGCAGGCGCTGGCGCTGCTGCTGATGTCGCCGGAAATGCAGAGGAGATGATCATGATCGACTGCGTCGAGAACCGGCTCCTCACCTCGCGTCGCGGCCTCCTGCTTGGCGGCGCCTCGTTCGCGGCCTGGGCTTACCTGCCGAAATTCGCGCGCGCCGCCGACGGGCGCGATCCGCGATTGGTCGTGGTGATCCTGCGCGGCGCGCTCGACGGGCTCGCGACGGTCGCCCCGATCGGCGATCCCGATTACGCCGGCCTGCACGGTTCGATTGCGCTCACGGCGGATGGCGCCCATCCCGCGATCATGCTCGATTCCTTCTTTGCGCTGCATCCGGCGATGCCGGAATTCTCGCGCATGTATCGCGACAAGCGCGCCGCGGTGATTCACGCGGTGGCGACGCCCTATCGCGACCGCTCGCATTTCGACGGCCAGGACGTGCTCGAAAGCGGCTATGCCGGCCCGGGCCGCGTGCAGTCCGGCTGGCTCAACCGCGCGCTGGAGGCGCTGCCGCGCGGCGAGCGCGTGTCGAGCGGTCTTGCGGTCGGGCCGACCACGCCGCTGGTGCTGCGCGGCAACGCACCGACCGTCGGCTGGGCACCTGTGGCGCTGCCGCAGGCGGATGACGACACCGCGATGCGCCTCGTCGATCTCTATCGTCACCGCGATCCCGCGCTGGCCTCGGCGCTGTCGCAGGGGCTGCAGCTCGACAAGGCTGCGCGCGGTGACGACATGAAGCCGAAGGGCGGCAATCAGGTCGCGCAGATGCGGCAGATCGCGCGCGGCGCGGCCAAGCTGATGGCGGCGGACGACGGCCCGCGCATCGCCGCGCTCGCCTTCGACGGCTGGGATACGCATGCCAATGAGGGCGGCCCCGTGGGGCGTCTCGCCTTCCTGCTCGGCGGGCTCGACGGCGCCCTCGCCGAATTCGAGGGCGGCCTGGGAGAGCGCTGGCGCGACACCGTCGTCGTCGTTGCCACCGAATTCGGCCGCACCGCGCGCATCAACGGCACCGACGGCACCGATCACGGCGCCGGCACGATCGCGCTGCTCGCCGGCGGCGCCGTGAAGGGCGGCCGCGTCATCTCGGATTGGCCGGGCCTGAAGCTCGCCAACCTCCACGAAGGCCGCGACCTCAAGCCGACGACCGATCTGCGCTCGGTCATCAAGGGCGTGCTGCAGGGGCAGTTCGGCCTGTCAGATCGCGTGCTGGCGGAAACGGTGTTTCCGGACAGCGCGAGCGCGAAGCCGATGAAGGGGTTGGTGTAGGTCGTCGCCGGGCCCGCGCCTTGCGGCGGGTCCCGGAATGACGACATGATGATGAGAGCATCAGGAGAGATCACCCATGTACATCGCCATGAACCGCTTCCGCGTCACCAAGGGCTCCGAGGCCGCGTTCGAGCAGGTCTGGCTGACGCGCGACACGTTTCTCGACGGAGTGCCGGGCTTCGTTGAATTCCATCTGCTGCGCGGGCCGGAGCTCGAGGATCACACGCTCTATGCCTCGCATACGGTGTGGGCGAACCACGCCGCGTTCGAGGCCTGGACCAGGTCGGACGCGTTCCGCGCGGCGCATCAGCGCGCCGGCGACAACAAGCCGCTTTATCTCGGCCATCCCCAGTTCGAAGGCTTCGAGGTGATGCAGACGGTCGGGCGCGGCGGGAAATAACGCGCCGCGCCGCGAGGCTCAGCCCAGCGTGATCTTGTCGATCTCCGCCATCTCCTCGGCATTGAGCTTCCACGCGATCGCCTTCACGTTCTGCTCGATCTGCTCGACCCGGGTGGCGCCCGCGATCACGCTCGACACTTGCGGGCGGGCGGCGAGCCAGGAGAAGGCAAGCTCGAGCATCGAGTGGCCGCGCGCCTTGGCAAAGGCCTGCAGCTTCTCGACGATGTCCTCGTTGCGCGGCGTGACGTAGCGGTCGCGCAGCCGCTCCACCTTGCCGAAGCGGGTATCGCCGGGCGCGGCCTCGCCCTTGCGGTACTTGCCGGTCAGGAGGCCGCTTGCGAGCGGGAAGAACGGCAACAGGCCGAGCTTGTATTCCTGTGCCGCCGGCAGCAGATCCTTTTCGATGTCGCGCACGACGAGCGAGTATTCGTCCTGGCACGACACGAAGCGGGTGACGTTCATCGCACGCGCGACGTACTCGGCCTCGGCGATGCGCCAGGCCGGAAAGTTCGAATTGCCGATGTAGCGGACCTTGCCCTGGCGGACGAGATCGTCGAGCGCACGCAGGCTCTCCTCGATCGGCGTCAGCGGATCGTAATCATGCTGCTGGTAGAGATCGATGTAATCGGTCTTCAGTCGCTTCAGGCTGGCCTCCACGGCCGCCATGATGTAGCGGCGCGAGGCGCCCTGCTTGGTGCCGTCCTCGGCCATGGGCTTGGAATATTTCGTCGCCAGCACGATGTCCTTGCGCCGGTCGCCCAGCACGGCGCCGAGCACGTTCTCCGAGCCGCCCATGTTCGAATAGATGTCGGCGGTGTCGAACAGCGTGATGCCGAGATCGAGCGCGCGGTGGATCACCTTGCGCGAGGTCTCCAGATCCGTGCGCTGGCCGAAATTGTTGCAGCCGAGCCCGACCGCAGACACGCGAAGGCCGGAGGCGCCGAGATTGCGAATTTCCATGGAGAGATCCTGTCAAATGAGCGGCGGGCATTCTGACCACCACGCACCGCGGCAGCAAGCTGCCCGCCGCGCTGCTGCCATGCCGGCAGCGCGGACAAAAAAATGCGGCCCCTGTCAGACGCGGCGACTGACGGGGACCGCTTGGGCGCTTGATCGGTGACGGGGGGCCAGATCAGACGCAAGGGAAGCCTAGTCCCGCTATGTTACGCGCGGGTGACAGGCCGACTTATCCACAGGTCCCGTCGATCGGGATCAGAAGATCTTGCGGTAGACGATGAAGCCGGAGCGCTCCGCGACCTTGTCGTAGAGGCGCTGCGCCGTGAGGTTGGTCTCGTGCGTCTGCCAGTAGACCCGCGGCGATCCCGCCAGTTTCGCCCGCTCATACACCCCATGGATCAGCGCCGCGCCGACGCCCTTGCCGCGCGCGCCCTCGGAGGTGAACAGGTCCTGCAGATAGCAGGACGGCTCGATCGCGGTGGTGCTGCGATGAAACAGGTAGTTCGTCATGCCCAGCAGCTTGCCGTCGCTCTCGGCGACCAGCCCATGCACCGGCTCATAGGCGTCGAAGAAGCGCTGCCACGTCATGCGCGTGATCTCAGGCGCGAGCGCGGTCGCACCCGAGCGGCCATAGAAGGCGTTGTAGCCGTCCCACAGCGGCAGCCATTGTTCGTAGTCCTGCCTGGTGACGGAGCGAATGGTGAGGGACATGTGAGGATTCCGCGATCGGTGAGGTGCACGGCGAAGAGATGTCATACGTGATGATCGTGTTGCCGATCAATCGCGCAATCGCATCACTCCGCGACGCGCAGATAGCGGATCAGCCTGCGGCCCGTGGGATCGCGCAGCGAGCGGTAGTAGTCGGCGCGCGCCGGCGCGTCGGTGTGACGGACGAGGTCGGTGACCGGCGTGTAGCTCAGCATGCGGCCGCCGTCGGGCAGCGCGGTGCAGACGAAGCGCAGCACCTCGCCGTTGCGCAAGGGGATGTCGATCGGCCTGGCATCCCCGATCCGCACCATCTCCATGCGCTGGGCGATGAAGGTGCCGAGCTCGTCCTCCGGCAGCTCGAACGCGCCGGTGTCGCGGCCGTGATACATCAGCGCGATGAAGGGCGGCCCGCCGTCGGCGATCTCGTCCGCCAGCGCGAAATAGTCGCGAAAGGCGCGGTTGATGAATTCGGCGCGGGTCTCGGCATCGAGCAGCACGATGCCGATGTCGACCTGATCGAGCGCGGCCGACAGCCGCGCGGCAGTGGCGTGGCTCCGCCGCTCGGCGGCGAACGTGCCGAGCAGCCGCTCGCGCATCAGGCCGGTGATCCCGGCGGTGGCGGCGGCGGTCATGGCGAGGAGGCCAAGCCGGAGCAGATCCGCGGTGGCATGGGAGACGCCGTATTGGTGAAGGAACAGCAGCGCCGCGCCGATTACGGCGATGGAAGCGGTGATCAGGGCGGAGCTAAGGCCCGACAGCGCGCCGGCGAGCGCCACGATGCAGACGAGGAGCGGGGCAGGTGAGGGAAGCGGGATGGCGCGTTCGAGCAGCATCGCCAGCAGCATGGTTGCTGCCGTCAGCACCGGACCGGAGATCGCACGCCATCCGAGCCGCATGGGCCAGTCTCGCTCCTCCCGAACGAGGTAAGACCGCAACACTGGCCGATGGTTGCGTTTTTCCTATGCGGTTTCGCGCGGCGTGCTTAAGCCGTGCTTGCGTGCAAGCCTAAGGCTTTCGGATGATTTTAGACCAGATGCGCGTGCTTAAGAGGTTGCTGCAGCGCAGGCGCGTTCAGCGTCGACGTTCCCGGGCCCTTGCGGGTGCCGACGACGATCAGGAGTGACGCCGCGACCAGGATGGCCGCGGTCAGTGTGATTGCAACGACTACCACGGGTGATTTCATCGACGTCCTGTCGCGATGCCGGCCGGCGCGGGGCACGCGGCGCCTTGAAGGCTGGACCAGGATGAAACGGTGATCAGGCCGGCAGACCCATGGCCATGGTCGCCTTGGTCGACAACACCGTGAGGGTGACGATCAGGCAGAGCGAGAGCGCGGCGATCGCCAGTGAGGCCGCGACGGCATTGGTGAGCCGGGAAGACGCGACGGTCGCGGGATGGCCCTGAAAGCCTGCCGTGCCGGACGCCCGTATCATGGTCTAAATCCCTCAACACGCGAGCGAATCACCCGCGACTTTCCGGAATTTCCCAGTTTCAGCCGGCAACATTGCGGCGGCACCCGCGTTAAAAATGGCCAGATTGCGGCAAATATTACCTTTATGCCCGCTATTCGCCAGAGCGGAGCAAGCTCCTCAGGCGCTGGCGGCGATGCTGGCGGGGTCGTCGATGTCGGCCGGCCGCCAGTCCATCGCCACGAAACCGGGGGCGGCCTCCACCCGTTTCAGCCAGTCGCGGATCGCCGGAAAGGCCTGAAGATCGAAGTCGCAGCGGTCGGCGAGATGGGTGTAGCCGTATAGCGCGATGTCGGCGACCGTGAGCTGGCGCGCGGCGAAATAGTCGTTGGTCTTGAGGTGGTTTTCCATCACCTGCAGCGCGCCGTAGCCGCGCTCCATCCAGTCCTCGAGCGAATGGGTCTGCAGGTCGCGGCCGCCCTTGACCAGCGAGAGCCAGAAATAGGCGGCGCCGATGTTCGGCTCGAGCGCGTGCTGCTCGAAGAACATCCATTGCAGCGCATCGGCGCGGTCGATGCGGTTCTCGGGCGCAAGCGGCGTGCCGACGGCGACGTACCAGAGGATGGCGTTGGACTCGGCGAGATAACGGTCGTCGCCGACCTCGAGCAGCGGCACCTGTCCCGACGGGTTCTTGGTCAGAAAGTCCGGCGTGCGGCTCTCGCCGCGCAGAATGTCCACTTCGATCGCTTCATAGGGCACGTTGAGCAGTGCCAGCGCAAGGCGGACCTTGTAGCTGTTGCCCGAGCGTTGCATCGAATAGAGCTTGTACATTCTGAGGACGATTCCGAAGGATGGGAAGGTGCGGTGCGTCCTGCCCACGCGCCGCGGGTAAACAATGATGCCGATGCGAATCCGCCGCAAGGGCCGGCCCGTAGAAAAACTCGAAAAGCCTACCGCACTGCAACGCCGCGGAAGATCATTTCCGTGCGACCACGCAATTCAGTTCACGCTTGCGTCAACGCACCAAGGGATTCTTCCGTGCATCTTGTGAGACGGTCGAGCGACGGCGTGATGCCGTGAAACAAGCCTGGCCATGACGGTGGAGAGGCGTCATCGCGAACCTCAAAATTGCTCCGAGGACAAGCCTTCCGGGATATGAGCGATTTGCGCGGCAAAGTTGCGGAAAATTGCTGAAAACCGCGGCTTGAACCGCTCCAAATCGTAAACTTTTGCGAGATCGGGCCGAAGTTTCTTGCAGCGCAGCGGCACACGTTTTAGGGTGTCTCCATTCCCACAAACAGAGTCGTGACGACCCATTGGTTCACGATGCCTGGGTTCACGACACTTGTCAGGAGATGACGATGGCCTTCCTTGCTGCTGCGCTCGACCGTGTGAAGCCGTCCGCGACCATCGCGGTCACGGATAAAGCACGCGCGCTGAAAGCGGCGGGCCGCAACGTCATCGGCCTCGGCGCCGGCGAGCCCGACTTCGACACGCCCGCCAACATCAAGCTGGCCGCAATCCACGCCATCGAGGCCGGCAAGACCAAGTACACCGCGGTCGACGGCATCCCCGAGCTGAAGGACGCGATCATCGCGAAGTTTCAGCGCGAGAACGGCGTCACCTACAAGCCGAACCAGATCATCGTCGGCACCGGCGGCAAGCAGGTGCTCTACAACGCGCTGATGGCGACCATCAATCCGGGCGACGAGGTGATCATTCCCGCGCCGTACTGGGTGAGCTACCCTGAAATGGTTGCGCTCGCCGGCGGCGAGCCGGTGCCGGTGGTCTGCACCGCCGCGACCGGTTTCAAGCTCCAGGCCGAGGCGCTCGAGCGCGCGATCACGCCGAAGACCAAATGGGTGATCCTGTGCTCGCCGTCGAACCCGACCGGTGCGGCCTACACGAAGTCCGAGCTGAAGGCGCTCACCGACGTACTGGTCAAGCATCCGCATGTGTGGGTGATGACCGACGACATGTACGAGCATCTCGTCTATGACGACTTCCAGTTCACCACGGTCGCGCAGGTCGAGCCGAAGCTCTACGATCGCACGCTCACCGTGAACGGCGTGTCGAAGGCCTATTGCATGACCGGCTGGCGCATCGGCTATGCCGGCGGCCCCGCGCAGTTGATCAAGGCGATGTCGACCATCCAGTCGCAGTCGACCTCGAACCCGTCGTCGATCGCACAATGGGCCGCGGTGGAAGCGCTGAATGGTCCGCAGGACTTCATCCCCGCTAACAACAAGGTGTTCAAGGAGCGTCGCGACCTCGTCGTCGCCATGCTCAACCAGGCCAAAGGCATCGAGTGCCCGCGTCCCGAGGGCGCCTTCTACGTCTATCCGTCCTGCGCCGGCACGATCGGCAAGACCGCGCCGTCGGGCAAGGTGATCGCCAATGACGAGGACTTCGTCACCGAGCTCCTGGAGACCGAAGGCGTTGCGGTGGTGCAGGGTTCGGCCTTCGGCCTTGGACCCGCGTTCCGCATCTCCTACGCGACCAAGACCACGGATCTCGAAGACGCCTGCA
Organism: Bradyrhizobium sp. U531; assembly: GCF_051710265.1. NCBI lineage: Bacteria > Pseudomonadati > Pseudomonadota > Alphaproteobacteria > Hyphomicrobiales > Nitrobacteraceae > Bradyrhizobium > Bradyrhizobium sp. U531. The sequence continues at coordinate 57,035 of NZ_JASVEN010000013.1, read as the reverse complement.
AGCGCATCCAGCGCTTCTGCGGCAATCTGCGCTGAGTTTTGGCGCGGTTCTTCCCCTCTCCCCTTGTGGGAGAGGGTGGATCGCCGCGGAGCGGCGAGACGGGTGAGGGGTTGTCTCCGCGCGTGATCCTCTCGCGGTAGCATGCGCGGAGACAACCCCTCATCCGGCGCTTCGCGCCACCTTCTCCCACAAGGGGAGAAGGGAAGAGAGCGCACCAATTCATCGTGTGAAATCTGGCACCGTCACGGCTCTTGTGGCATAGACGCATCGCGGGTGGGCGCTCTTTGCTCGCATCACATCATCGCCGGAGATATTTCATGCGTCGTTCGTTCATCTTCGCCGGGCTCGCCGTCGCCAGCCTCGTTGCCTCCAGCGTCAGCGGCAGTGCGCAGCAGCGGATGGCGCGGATCGGCGTGCTCGAATGCCGGGGCGGCGCCAGCGTTGGCTTCATCGTGGGATCGGTGACCCATCTCGGCTGCGTGCTGCGCGCCGACGGCCTGCCCGACGACCGCTACGTCGCGACGATCCGCAAGGTCGGTCTCGACATCGGCATCACCCAGGAAACGGCATTGGCGTGGGGCGTGTTCGCACCGGTCGACCGGCTTGGCCCGGGCGACCTCTCCGGCAATTATGCCGGCGCGCAGGGCAGCGCCTCTGTCGGTGTCGGCCTTGGCGGCAACGTGCTGGTCGGCGGCTCCAACAATTCGATCGCGCTCCAGCCGCTCAGCGTGCAGGGCCAGGTCGGCCTCAACATCGCAGCCGGCCTCGAGAGCCTGGAACTTCGCCCGGGCCGTTAACGATTTGCGGTTGCGGCTTTCTCTCCACCTCTCCCAGCGGGAGAGGTGGAACACCAAGCCGACCGCGGCAGAATTATAAGACTTGATCGAACTGACGACGCACCGCAGCGATTTTTGATGCTTGCCAAATCTCGGGGACGGGCAGAGCATCTGCGCTTGCCGACCCAATCATGGGCCGAGCTCCACCAAGGAGGCGGCGAATGGGACAAGACGTCAGAAGTCCCCGAGGTCCACGGTGCATCGCGCTGGTGGGCCCTTTCCAAAGCGGTAAAACCACACTTCTCGAAGCAATACTGGCGCGAACGGGCGCGATCCCGCGCGTCGGCAGCGTCGACGCCGGAACTTCCGTCGGCGATGCGACGCCGGAGGCCCGTCATCACAAGATGACCGTCGGCCTGACTGCCGCCACCACGAGTTTCATGGGCGACAGCTATACTTTCCTGGATTGTCCCGGTTCCGTCGAATTCGCCCACGACATGCGCGCCGCGCTTCCTGCGGTGGATGCGGCGATCGTGGTCTGCGAGGCCGACGAGAAGAAGCTGCCACAGCTTCAGATCATCCTGCGCGAGCTGGAGGAGCTGAAAGTCCCGCGCTTCCTGTTCCTGAACAAGATCGATCGCGCCAGCCATCGCATCCGCGAGACGCTCGCAATGCTGCAACCCGCCTCGCGCGTGCCGCTGGTGTTGCGCCAGATCCCGATCTGGAAGGACGATCTGATCGAGGGGTTCGTCGACCTCGCGCTGGAGCGCGCCTTCGTCTATCGCGAGCACAAGGCGTCCGAAGTGGTCGCGCTCGAAGGCGGCAATCTCGATCGCGAGAAGGAAGCCCGCTTCTCGATGTTGGAGAAGCTCGCCGATCACGACGACGCGCTGATGGAGCAGTTGCTCGAGGACATTCAGCCGCCGCGCGATGCCGTGTTCGACGATCTCGCCCGCGAATTGCGCGAAGGTCTGATCTGTCCGGTGCTGCTCGGGGCCGCCGCGCGCGAGAACGGTGTGCTGCGCCTGATGAAGGCGCTGCGCCACGAGGCGCCGGGCATCGCGGAGACGGCAAAGCGTCTCGGTGTGCCCGAGACCAGGGATGCGCTCGGCTATGTCTTCAAGTCGCTGCATTCGCAGCATGGCGGAAAGCTGTCGCTGACGCGGTTGCTCGCCGGCCACCTCGACGACGGCGCCACGCTGCAATCCGCCTCCGGCGGTTCGGGCCGCATCTCCGGCATCCTCGCCGTCAACGGCGCCTACGACACCAAGCGTGCCTCGGCTGAAGCCGGCGACACGGTGGCGCTCGCCAAGCTTGATTCCGTCAAGACCGGCGACACGGTCTCGAACGGCAAGACCCCGCCGGCCGAGCTTGCGGTCGTCGAGCCGACCTCGCCGGTGCTTGCGATCTCGATCGCGGCCACCGATCGCAAGGACGACGTCAAGCTGGGCCAGGCGCTGACGCGGCTGCACGAGGAGGATCCCTCGCTCGTCATCGTGATGAACGCCCAGACCCACGACACCGTGCTGTGGGGGCAGGGCGAGATGCACTTGCGCGTTGCCAGCGAGCGTTTGCGCGATCGCTTCGGCGTCAAGATCACCTCGCATCCGCCCGGGATCGGCTACCAGGAAACCATCCGCAAGCCGATCGTCCAGCGCGGCCGCCACAAGAAGCAGTCCGGCGGCCACGGCCAGTTTGGCGATGTCGTGCTCGACATCAAACCGCTGCCGCGCGGCGAAGGCTTCAAGTTCGCCGAGAAGGTGGTCGGCGGCGCCGTGCCGCGCAACTACATCGGCGCGGTCGAGGAAGGCGTCGTCGACGGACTGATGCGTGGTCCGCTCGGCTTCCCCGTCACCGATTTGCAGGTGACGCTGACCGACGGCTCCTATCACAGCGTCGACAGCTCCGATCTCGCCTTCCGCACGGCGGCGCGGATCGGACTCAACGAGGGTCTGCCGCAATGCCAGTCGGTGTTGCTGGAGCCGATCCACGTGGTCGAGATTGTCTGCCCGACCGACGCCACCGCCAAGATCAATGCGATCCTGTCGGCGCGCCGCGGACAGATCCTCGGCTTCGACACCCGCGACGGCTGGGCCGGATGGGACTGCGTCCGCGCCATGATGCCGGAAGCCGAGATCGGCGAGCTGATCGTCGAGTTGCGCTCGGCCACCGCCGGCGCCGGCAGCTTCACGCGTACCTTCGACCACATGGCCGAAGTCACGGGACGCGCCGCCGACCAGATCATCGCTGCGCATCAACACGCGGCGTGAGTCTGCCTCGCGCGCAGTAAGGAAGCACAGCCCTCCCACCCCCTCTCCCCGTTCTCGCGGGGAGGGGGAGTGGCGGCGCTGGTCCCTAACGCGTGTCCCGGACGCGCTGCAGTGCCTAGCATTGCTGCGCAGAGCCGGGACCCAGAAAGCCAAGGAAGTCGCTGCCGCATGGGCCCCGGCTCTGCAGCGCATCACTTCGTGCTGCGCCGCGTCCGGGGCACGAGAGCGGAGTCTCGCGCGCAACTATCGCCCCCGTCATTGCGAGCGAAGCGAAGCAATCCAGAGACTGTCTCTGCGGAGCCAGCCTGGATTGCTTCGTCGCAAGGGCGCCTCGCGATGATCGAGGAGACCGACAGGTAGCCACTTGCGTCCAGCTCCGAATGATGTATTTTACATCATTGTATATGTATCAGATATCATTTATAAGTGTTGGTAAGTGAGGCCAAGGTGATCACGGCATTCCAGATGCGGGCAGCCCGCGCGCTGCTCGGCATTGACCAGAAAACCCTGGCCGAACTTGCCGGCGTGTCATTGCCGACCATCCAGCGGATGGAGGCCTCGACCGGCAATGTGCGTGGTGTGGTCGAGACGCTGATCAAGGTGGTCGAGGCTTTCGACCGGGCCGGCGTCGAGCTGATCGGCGAGCAGGTCCGCAGCGACAGCGGCGGGCGTGGTGTTCGCCTGAAGGAGCCCGGGCCGCCGCGCAGGGTAGAGGCATGATCGTCGCGATGATCGTGCCTGCAGGGAAGAGCTAACGCACCGTCGCGTCCGACATCGCGGCCGCACGATGCAATGGAGCATTGTGGGGCAACGAGGCATGAGCATCACAAGTGATGAGGCAGGCGGGCTGCAGCAGCTGCGTCGGCCGACCTTCGCCGAATTATATCTGCCGAAACTCGTCACCGTCTGGCGTGAAGGCTACGGGCTATCGGATTTCCGCGCCGACGTCTTCGCCGGCCTGACCGTTGCGATCGTGGCGCTGCCGCTGTCGATGGCGATCGCGATCGCCTCGGGCGTGACGCCGGACCGCGGCCTCTACACCGCCGTCGTCGGCGGCTTCATCGCTTCGCTGCTTGGCGGCAGCCGGTTCCAGATCGGCGGCCCGGCGGGGGCCTTCATCGTGCTGGTCGCCGCGACCGCCGAACGGCACGGCGTCGACGGCGTCATTCTCGCCACCCTGATGGCGGGCCTGTTCCTGTTCGCCGCGGGCCTCCTGCGGGTCGGCACCTACATCAAGTTCATTCCCTATCCGGTGACGGTCGGCTTCACCGCGGGCATCGCCGTGATCATCTTCGCCAGCCAGCTGCGCGATCTCTCGGGCATCACGCTCGCGGGGAAAGAGCCCAGCGAGTTCGTGCCGAAGCTGCTCGCGCTCGCCGGCGGCCTCAACACCGTCAATCCATCCGCGGTCGCAGTCGCCGTCGTCAGCGTCGCCATCATCGCGGCCTTGCGGATCTGGCGGCCGTCCTGGCCCGGCATCCTGATCGCGGTCGTGTTCGCGGCCGTTGCGTGCGCGGCGCTCTCGCTGCCGGTCGAAACCATCGGCTCGCGCTTCGGCGGCATTCCGCGCGAATTGCCCTCGCCGGCGTTGCCGGCGTTCTCGCTCGCGAAGGTGACCGCCGTGCTGCCGGATGCGATTTCGTTCGCGCTGCTGGCCGCCATCGAATCGCTGCTGTCCGCGGTCGTCGCCGACGGCATGACCGGGCGCCGCCACCGTTCCAATTGCGAGCTGGTGGCGCAGGGCGCGGCCAATATCGGCTCGGCGCTGTTCGGCGGCATCTGCGTCACTGGCCTGATCGCGCGGACCGCGACCAACATCCGCGCCGGGGCGCGTGGGCCGCTCGCGGGCATGCTGCATGCGGTCTTCCTGCTGCTGTTCATGCTGATCGCGGCTCCGCTCGCAAGCTACATCCCGCTCGCCGCGCTCGCCTCGGTGCTGGTCGTGGTGGCCTGGACCATGGCGGAGAAGCATGAGTTCGCGACGCTGCTGCGCTCGTCATGGGGCGATGCCGTCGTGCTGCTCGCGACCTTCCTGCTCACGATCTTCCGCGATCTCACCGAAGGCATCCTGGTCGGCTTCGCGCTCGGCGCGGTGCTGTTCATCCATCGCATGGCGGAGATGACGGGCATCGAGGAGCGTTCGCCGCTGGTCGCGGCCGATCGCCCCGACGACGGCAATGGCGATCGCGTTCGCTACGATCCCGCGCTGGCGGTCGATCGCGACGTGCTGGTCTATCGCATCACCGGCGCGTTCTTCTTCGGCGCGGCCTCCGCCATCGGCGGCGTGCTCGACGAGGTTGCCGACAAGCGCAAGGCCTTCGTGGTCGATTTCGCCGCGGTGCCGTTCCTGGATTCGACGGCCGCCAACGTGCTCGGCCGCGTCGCCGCCAAGGCGCACCGCCAGGGCATCCGGCTGTTCATCACCGGCGCCTCGCCCGCGGTCCGCCGCGCGCTGCTCACCCATGGCGTGACGCCGCCACGCGCGCGCTATCGCCAGAGCCTGGAACGCGCGATCGCCGACATCAAGGGCGGCGCGGCCGAGGAGGCTGCGGCGAGCTGACGGCAGGCCATTCTCCGGCCGCCACCGCGGCGGGAGCGCTTGACAGAGCGGGCGCGACGCGAAATGGATCGCCTCGGAAATACGACCCCGAGGACGAGATGACCGCGCCCAACGTTCCTGCAGCCTGTCTGATCGGATGGCCGGCCGCGCATTCGCGCTCGCCGCTGATCCATCATTACTGGCTGCGCACGCTGGGCATCGACGGCGGCTATGTCATCGAGGCGGTGCCGCCCGAGGACTTGCGGGATTTCGTGCTGCGGCTGTCTCTGCGCGGCTTCGTCGGCGCCAACGTCACCATCCCGCACAAGGAAGGCGTGCTGGCGCTGTCGGCACCCGACGCCCGCGCCAAAGCCGTGGGCGCGGCCAACACGCTGTGGTTCGCCGATGGCGAGCTGCGTTCGACCAACACCGACGTCGAAGGTTTCATCGGCAATCTCGATGCCGGCGCGCCGGGTTGGGACGCGGCCGAGGAGGCGCTCGTGCTCGGCGCCGGCGGCTCCTCGCGTGCGGTGGTGTTCGGGCTCATCGAACGCGGGGTCAAGCGCATCCATCTCGCCAATCGCACCATCGCGCGGGCCGAGACACTTGCAAGACAGTTCGGGCCGACCGTGCATCCGGTGACGTGGGACGCGGTTGGCGACGTGCTGCCACGCGCAAAACTTCTCGTGAACACGACTTCGCTCGGCATGCACGGCCAGCCGCCGCTCGAGGTCGACATCGCGCGCCTGCCGCAAGCCGCGGTCGTTGCCGATCTGGTCTATGTCCCGCTGGTGACGCCGCTGCTGGCCGCCGCCAAGGCTCGCGGCCTGAAGACCGCCGACGGGCTCGGCATGCTCTTGCATCAGGCGGTGCGCGGCTTCGAGATGTGGTTCGGCCGGCGGCCCGAGGTCACGGCCGAGTTGCGGGCACTGGTCGAGGCCGATCTCACAAAGACTTGAGAGAATAGCGCGGGTCTTCCGGAGTTCTCCATCCGTGGGGACAATCGGAGACCGTCATGTCTGTTCAACGTGCTATTTTCACACGTCCGCTGCTCGCTGTTGCGATGGTGGCCGTCACGAGCCTCTCGGCCTTTGCGCAGAAGGCGCCGGTTCCGACGCGGGTGCGCGGCACCATCGAGGCCGTCAACGGCGACACGATGCAGGTCAAGTCGCGTAGCGGCGAGGACGTCAAGCTGCGCATCGCCTCTGATGTTCGCGTGTCGGGCATCACCAGGATTTCGCTCGCCGACATCAAGGTCGGCTCCTTTGTCGGAGCGACCACGGTGCCGGGACCGGATGGCGGCCAGAACGCCGTTGAGGTGCACGTGTTTCCGGAGAGCATGCGCGGCACCGGCGAAGGCTCGCGGCCCTACGACCTCAAGCCCAATTCGAGCATGACCAATGCGACGGTGTCGGAGAGCGTGGTCGGCAATGACGGCCACACGCTGCTGGTCAAGTACAAGGACGGCGAGAAGAAGGTGTTCGTTCCCGACGACACGCCGGTGGTGACCTTCGTGCCCGGCGACAAGGGCGAACTGAAGCCCGGCGCCCAGGTGATCGCCTTCATGAAGCAGTTGCCGGACGGCTCGTTCGAGACCAACCGCGTCAGCGTCGGCCGCGACGGCCTGACGCCCCCGATGTGACGCACACTTCGTAGCCCGGATGGAGCGCAGCGAAATCCGGGTTCTTTCGGCGCGGCGCACTGTCCCGGATTGCGCTGCGCTCCATCCTGGCTACGGACCGCCGGAATACGCCGCCGCGCACGGTGTTTGTTTCTGCGCCAGCAATTCCCCGGAGAACCACCATGCCGAAATCTCTTTTGCTCGCGGCGCTGTTCGCCGTTGCCTTCTCGTCGGTTGCTTCCGCACAGCAGGCGCCCACGGTGCGCATCCGCGGCACCATCGAGAGTGTCGACGGCAACACGCTCGCCATCAAGACCCGCGAGGGCAGCGACGTGAAGGTGAAGATGACCGACAATGTCGCGGTCTTCGCGGTGATCAAGACATCGTTGTCGGAGATCAAGGACGGCTCTTACATCGGCGTCACCGGCCTGCCCGAGCCCGACGGCACCCAGAAGGCGATCGCGGTGCACATTTTCCCGGAGAACCAGCGCGGCGCCGCCGAAGGCTTCCGTCCCTGGGATGCCCGCGCCAATTCCACCATGACCAATGCCACGGTGGCGCAGACCGTGAAGGGCACCGATGGCCAGAACATCACGGTGAAATACAAGGACGGTGAGAAGAAGGTCGTGGTGCCGCCGGACACCCCGATCGTCACCTTCGTCGCCAGCGACAAGTCGGAAGTGAAGCCCGGCGCCAAGCTGATCATCTTCGGCGCGGCGAAGAAGGACGACGGCTCGCTGGAAGCCAATCGCGTCAATGTGGGCCGCGACGGCATCACGCCGCCGATGTGAGGCGAGACTGCCGATACATTCTTGGTGTCGTCCCGGCGAAGGCCGGGACCCATACCGCGTGATCTATCGATAGTCTCAGGTCTCAGTACCGTGCGTGCGGCCGCTCGCGCGGCTAGACCGCAATGATGTGATCGTCGATCTCGTCGATCCGGTTGACGCCGCACAGGCCCATGGTCGTAAGCAGCTCTTTCTGGATGATGTCGATCGCCTTGGCGACGCCGGCCTGGCCGCCGGCGCCGAGGCCGTAGGCGTAGGCGCGGCCGAGCATGCAGGATTTTGCGCCGAGCGCGAGCGCCCGCATCACGTCCTGGCCGGAGCGGATGCCGCCGTCGAACATGATCTCCATCCTGTCACCGACGGCGTCGGCGATCTCCGGCAGCACCTCGATCGAAGACGGCGCGCCGTCGAGCTGGCGGCCGCCATGGTTCGACACCACCAGCGCCTGCGCGCCGGTCTTGGCGGCTTCCTCGGCGTCCTCGACGTCGAGGATGCCCTTGATGATCAGCTTGCCCGGCCAGATGCTGCGGACCCACTCGATGTCCTTCCAGCTCAGCGAGGTGTCGAACTGCGAGGCCGTCCATTCGGCGAGGCGGTTGAGGTCCTCGGTATTCTTCACGTGACCGGCGATGTTGCCGAAGGTGCGGCGCTTGCCCTGCAGCACGCCGGAGACCCAGGCCGGCTTGCTGGCGAAATCCAGCAGCTTCGCCAGCGACCATTCGGGCGGCACGGTCATGCCGTTCTTGATGTCGGCGTGGCGCTGGCCGATCACCTGCAGATCGACCGTGAGCACCAGCGCGCTGCACTTGGCTGCGGCTGCGCGCTGGATCAGGTCCTTGATGAAGCCGCGGTCCTTCATGACGTAGAGCTGGAACCAGAACGGCTTCTCGACATTGGCGGCGATGTCCTCGATCGAGCAGATCGACATGGTCGATTGCGTGAACGGGATGCCGGCCGCCTGCGCGGCGCGGCAGGCGTGGATCTCGCCGTCGCCATGCTGCATGCCGAGCAGGCCGACGGGCGCGAGCATCAGCGGCATGGTCGAGGGCTCGCCGAGGATCGTGGTCGAGGTGTCGCGCTTGGAGACGTCGACCAGGATGCGCTGGCGGAACTTGATCGCCTGCATGTCCTCGCGGTTGGCGCGCAGCGTCTCCTCGGCATAGGAACCGCGGTCGCAATAGTCGAAGAAGGCCTTCGGCACGCGGCGCTTATGCAGTGTGCGAAGATCGTCGATACAGGTGATATGTTTCATGATCGTTCCCCGGCCCGTCCTCTACTCAGGAGTCCCGTACTCGAGAGTCTTGCATTGGAAGATTTCGCGCTCATCTAGCATGGTTGGATGCGCAGCCAAATCGTTTGCAGAAGGTTTTGCAGGAGGGCGCCATGACCAAGCCGCACGCCGGGCCTTCGCCGGAAGAGATCAAGGAGAAGCATGATCTCGAGGAGGCCCTGGAAGAGGGGCTGGAGGAGACCTTTCCGGGCTCCGATCCCGTCAACGTCACCCAGCCGGCGCCGAGCCGCGGGGACGGCCACGTCAAGCGCAGCAGCTAGGGCCGGTTCCGCCTCATTCCGAGGCTATCGCGGGAAATACAGTGTTAACAAGACGTTATCGGGAAGCAGGCGGGCCCGGTTCCGTAATGATTCATCATATTTTTTGAAGCCAAGTTAGCCGCGCAGGCATTATAAGACCCCAGCAAATCAGGGATGCGGGGCCCGGTCGGGCATCCCGTGGTTGTCGAGGGGATCCCCTGGTTGTTGCGTTGGGGGACGATATGAGTCGCAAATATTTCGGGACGGACGGGATTCGGGGCCGCGCCAACGGACTGATCACGCCGGAGCTCGCGCTCAAGGTCGGCCAGGCCGCAGGCCTTGCGTTCCAGCGCGGCGACCATCGCCACCGGGTCGTGATCGGCAAGGACACCCGTCTGTCCGGCTACATGATCGAATACGCCATGGTCGCGGGCTTCACCTCGGTCGGTATGGACGTGCTGCTGGTCGGCCCGATGCCGACGCCGGCGGTCGCGATGCTGACCAAGTCGATGCGCGCCGACCTCGGCGTGATGATCTCGGCCTCGCACAATCTGTTCGAGGACAACGGCATCAAGCTGTTCGGCCCGCAGGGCTTCAAGCTCTCCGACGACGTCGAGAAGCAGATCGAGCACCTGCTCGACGAGCCGATCGAGAAGCGTCTGGCACAAAGTGCGAGCCTCGGCCGCGCCCGCCGCATCGACGGCGTGCATGACCGTTACATCGAATTCGCCAAGCGCACCCTGCCGCGCGATCTCTCGCTCGACGGCCTGCGCGTCGTGATCGACTGCGCCAATGGCGCCGCCTACAAGGTGGTGCCCGAAGCGCTGTGGGAGCTCGGCGCCGACGTCGTGTCGATCGGGGTCGAGCCTGACGGCTTCAACATCAACAAGGATTGCGGCTCGACTTCGCCGGAGGCGCTGTCGAAGAAGGTGCGCGAGATGCGCGCCGACATCGGCATCGCGCTCGACGGCGACGCCGATCGCGTCATCCTGGTGGACGAGCGCGGCCATGTCGTCGATGGCGACCAGCTGCTCGCGGTGATCGCGCAGAGCTGGAAGGAAGACGGCCGCCTGTCGCGTCCCGGCATCGTCGCCACCGTGATGTCCAATCTCGGCCTCGAACGCTTCCTGAAAGAGCAGGGGCTCGATCTCGTGCGCACGCCGGTCGGCGATCGCTACGTGCTCGAGCAGATGCTGAGCGGTGGCTACAATCTCGGCGGCGAGCAGTCCGGCCACATCATCTTGTCCGACTACGCCACGACGGGCGACGGCTTCGTCGCCGCGCTGCAGGTGCTGGCCGTGGTGCAGAAGCTGCGCCGGCCCGTCTCCGAAGTCTGCCACCGCTTCGATCCGCTGCCGCAGATCCTCAAGAACGTCCGCCACAAGGGCGGCAAGCCGCTCGACGATTCCGACGTGAAGTCGGCGATCTCCGACGGCGAGAAGCGCCTCAACGGCCACGGCCGCCTCCTGATCCGCTCCTCCGGCACCGAGCCCGTGATCCGCGTCATGGGCGAGGGCGAGGACCGCATCCTGGTCGAGGACGTCGTCGACACCATCGTGTCCGCGCTGGGCCAGGCCGCGGCGTAAGTGCTCTTCCTTCTCCCCTTGTGGGAGAAGGTGGCGCGAAGCGCCGGATGAGGGGTTCTCTCCACTCGTGAGATTGTGCGTGCGAGGATAGATACCCCTCACCCGTCTCGCCGCGACGCGGCGAGCCACCCTCTCCCACAAGGGGAGAGGGTAAGACGCGCATCCCAGCCATTTGCGATTGGCGGTGGTTTGCCCTCCGCCAGCATCGTACCTGTGAGGTCGCGGCAATCTGCCGCGCCGGGATGCTGCAGTGAACAAGCCAGTCGTCGTCTCCGATGAAACGCTGACCGAGCCCGTCGTCGTCAGCGACGTGACGCCCGCTGCGGCCAGCAGGGCCGCGGGCCCGGCCTATGTCGTGCTCGCAGGCATCAGCGTCTCGCACTTCCTCAACGACACCATGCAGTCGCTGATCGCCTCGGTGTATCCGATCCTGAAGGACACCTACGCGCTCGACTTCGCGCAGATCGGCATGATCACGCTGGCGTTCCAGTTCACGGCCTCGCTGCTGCAGCCGGTGGTGGGGCACTACACCGACAAGAAGGCGCAGCCTTATTCGCTGGCGATCGGCATGGCCTCGACCTTCTTCGGTCTGCTGCTGCTCAGCGTCGCCCAGCAATACCTCGTCATCCTCGTCGCGGCGGCCTTCGTCGGTCTCGGCTCGGCGGTGTTTCACCCGGAATCGGCGCGCATCGCGCGGCTCGCCTCCGGCGGCCGCTACGGCTTTGCGCAATCGGTGTTTCAGCTCGGCGGCAGCTTCGGCACCTCGATGGGGCCGGTGCTGGCGGCGCTGATCGTGGTGCCGTTCGGGCAGGGCAGCATCGCCTGGTTCTCCTCGATCGCGTTCCTCGCGATCCTCATTCTCTGGCGCATCGGCCGCTGGTACGCGCCGCAGATCAAGGCGAAGAAGACGGCCGCGGTCCAGGCCCATCCGGACGCGCCGAGCTCGCGCCGCGTCGTGATCGCACTGCTCGTGCTGGTCGCGCTGCTGTTCTCCAAGCAGCTCTATGTCTCGAGCCTGTCGAGCTACTACATCTTCTATTTGATCGACCGCTTCGGCGTGTCGACGCAGGCGGCGCAGATGTATCTCTTCATCTTCCTCGCCGCGAATGCGGTTGGCGCTTTTCTCGGCGGGCCGCTCGGGGACCGCTTCGGCCGCAAGATCGTGATCTGGATCTCGATCCTCGGCGCTCTGCCGTTCACGCTGGCGCTGCCTTATGCCGGGATCGCCGGCAGCGCGGTGCTGTCAGTCGTCATCGGCCTGATCATCTCCTCGACGACGTCGTCGATCATCGTGTTCGCGCAGGAGCTGGTGCCGCACCGCTTCGGCATGATCTCCGGCGTGTTCTTCGGCGTCGCCTTCGGTATCGGAGGCCTCGGCGCCGCCGTGCTCGGCAAGCTCGCCGATCACACCTCGATCGAGTTCGTCTACCAGGTCTGCGCCTACCTGCCGGCGATCGGCCTGCTTGCGGTGTTCCTGCCCAAGCTGCCGCGACACGCGCGTTAACGGATTCTCTCCCGCTGCATTGCGGCTTCACACATCGTTAGCAATTGCGGCGCGCGGCGCTGCAATTTTGCAACGCTTGCCGTCCATCCGCGCGAGAGGTGAGAAAAAATCAACCTTAAAAATTAGGGTTAAGTGGCGCTTAAACATTTGCTGGCATCGTCCGCTTCGTGAGTTTCCAGAACGTGAGGCGGTCGTATTGAGCCTCACCGGCCATAAGGACGAAGCCAATGCGTAGCGTTAAGTCTCTCCTTGCCGCGGGTGCGGCAACCCTGATCTCGTCGATGGCGTTCGCCGCCGACATGCCGATCGCGCCGCCCCCTCCCATGTACGCGCCGCCCGCTCCGCCCGCCGATTTCGGTGGCTGGTATCTGCGTGGCGATATCGGCATCAGCAATCAGAAGGTGAAGCAGCTCAATCCGAGCTTCCTCGATCCCGGCATCAGCATTGCCTCGACGCAGGGTCTCGGCTTCGACTCGGCCGGCATCTTCGGCCTCGGCGCCGGTTACAGGTTCAACAACTGGTTCCGTGCGGACGTGACCGGTGAATACCGCAGCAACGCCAATCTGCATGGTCTGCAGATCGTCAATTTCAACAACGCTCCGGCCTTCACCGACGAGTATCACGGCAGCAAGTCGGAGTGGCTGTTCCTCGCCAACGCCTATGTCGATCTCGGCACCTGGTGGTGCGTGACCCCGTTCATCGGTGCCGGTGTCGGTACCTCGCGCAACACCATCTCGAACTTCCAGGACATCAACACGGTGAACGGCGGCGTCGCCTACGCGCCGAACGCTTCGAAGTGGAACTTCGCCTGGGCCGCGCATGCCGGTCTGGCTTACAAGGTCAATCCGAGCCTGACGCTGGAACTGGCCTATCGCTACGTCGACCTCGGAGACGGCGTCACCGGAGCCCTCACGGACTTCACCGGCTTCACCCGCGGCCGCACCATGCAGTTCAAGGACATCACCTCGCACGACCTGAAGTTCGGCGTGCGCTGGGATCTCAGCAGCCCGCCGGTCTACGCGCCGCCGCTGGTCACCAAGGGCTGATCAGCCAGCCGATCGGTTAGGACTTCTTAACGGCGCGGGATCATCCCGCGCCGTTTTGCTTTGCGTATTTTTCATGGCGAGTGGCGACGAAGGCGTCTGACGCAACCATTGGTTAAGGTTAACGAGCCATGATCACGAGCGAAAGTTCGAGTTCGATGGAGCGTTGCGATGCGTGGGCTTTTGTTGGCGGCGGTGATGTTGGGGACGGTGTCTGCCGCGCACGCGGCCGATATGCCGGATCTGCCGATCCTGCGCGGCGGCTTTACCGACGGTCTGTCGAAGTCCTCCGTCAACTGGGACGGCTTCTACGTCGGTGGTCAGTGGGGCTTCGCCACAACTAACATCGACTTCAGCCACGCCCCGAAATCGATGTCGGATTTCATGCTGCGCGACAGCATCCTGCAGGCCCCGGTCGGCGGATGGTCGCTGCTGCCGAAGAACCACGTACAGGGGACCGGGTTCGGCGCCTATGTGGGCAGGAACTGGCAGATCTACGACGCCGTGATGGGCATCGAAGCCAATTATAGCTACATGAATAATATCGGGAGCTCTGCCAGCGACTCCATGACGCGCATCCTGGATGGCGAGACGGGGCCATCCGGTCACACCTATACCTATGTCACCACGCTCGGCGGTGGTGCTTCGCTGAAATTGAAGGACTACGCCACCTTCCGCGGCCGGGTCGGCTGGGACGGCGGCGATTTCATGCCCTATGCTTTCGGAGGCCTGGCGATCGGGCGCGCCGAAGTTTCGCGATTTGCGACGGTCTCCTACATCAAGCATGACGATTACGATACGTCCGTGACAGTCGGCGGCGTCACCACGACGACGCATCATCAAGACACGATCGACACGGGCGCATGGTCGAGTGTTGAGCAGCGGACGAACGCCTTCATGTATGGGTGGACAGCCGGCATCGGTGTTGAATACGCGATCTACAACAACTTCCTCATTCGCGGTGAATGGGAGCATGTCGGCTTCTCGAACGTGAAGGACATTGCGGTCGGCCTGAACAATTTCCGTGTCGGCGCAGGCTACAAGTTCTAGGCCCGCGTTTGCAGCCGGTTGACACGGCTGCGTCGTCCTGATGCTCTGTCGCTCCAAAGCGGGGCGGCGGCGATGAAGATCTACGGCGACAGCAATTCCGGAAACTGCCTGAAGGTGAAGTGGGTCTGCGATCATCTCGCATTGCCCTACCAGTGGATCGAACTCGACACCCGCAAGGGCGAGACGCGCACGCCGCAATTCCTCGCCATGAACGGCGCCGGCCAGGTGCCGACCGTCGCCTTCGACGACGGCCGCACGCTGGCCCAGTCCAACGCCATCATCCGCTATCTCGCCCGCGACAGCGCGCTCGTTCCGCGTGACGCCTTCACGGCGGCCAAGATGGACGAATGGCTGTTCTGGGAGCAATACAGCCACGAGCCCTACATCGCGGTGTGCCGCTTCCTCCTCGTCTATCTCGGCAAGGACGCGTCCGAGCTCGATCCCGACAAGGTCAAGCGCGGCTATGCAGCGCTCGACCGTATGGAGCAGCATCTTTCGGCGAGCCGGTTCTTTGCCGGCGAGGCGGTTTCGCTCGCCGACGTCTCGCTGCTCGCCTATACGCGTCTCGCGCATGAAGGCGGCTTCGATCGCGCTCGCTATGGGGCCATCCGCCGCTGGATCGCGGAGACCGAGGCTTTCCTCGGTCTGCCGGCCGTTCGCTGACTCCGGAGTTTCCAGATGACCGACAAGTCCGTCTCGATCCGGCCCGCGCGCCGCGAGGATGTCCCCGCGATCGTGGCGATGCTCGCCGACGATCATCTCGGACGCGCCCGTGAGCGTGTCGAGGATCCGCTGCCCGCGTCTTATTACGCGGCGTTCGAGCGCGTCGAGCGCGATCCGAATCTGACGCTCGTGGTTGCCGAGAGCGAGGGCAGGGTGGTCGGCTGCCTGCAACTCGCGATTCTGCCCGGTGTCAGCTCGCAAGGCGGCGTGCGCGGTCTGCTCGAAGACGTGCGCGTTGCCACCGATTGCCGCAGCCGCGGCATCGGCGAGCAACTGGTGCAATGGGCGATCACCGAAGCAAAGGCGCGCGGCTGCAATCTGGTGGAGCTGCTGACGCATGCGAGCAGGGTCGACGCGCAGCGCTTCTACACGCGCCTCGGATTCACAAGCAGCCACGTCGGCATGACTGTCCGCTTTTGAGGCAGCGTCCTCGCGCGTTGCTTGAACAGCAAAATCGGATCGCGCGTTCGTTCATATTAAGAGCTGATAAACTACCCGTTCGTCGTTCACCTTGAACCGGGAACGAACGGTGCTAGGCAGCGTCAGACACCGGGCTCTGTCGGTTCGGGGATTTTCGATGACAAGCTATTCTATCATCAAGGTCGGCAACGACTACGTCGTGCAGGCCAATGACAAATGCATTTTGAAGCTCGGCAGCCGCCGGCGGGCCGCGCAATTGATCAGCGATGCCACGGACTTGCTGAACGCGATTGCCGTGGTGGAATCCCCGGATCTTTCCCCAGAGACGCCATCACTCGCGCGTGAAGGCTCGGAACTTCCTTGACTGAACTACCCGATTCCCGTATCAGCCGCGGCGGGACACCTCCCCCCAACGGGAGGCTTACTATCTGGAAGGGTAGATTATGACTGTAGCGAAGCCCGCTTCGCGGCCCAATGTGCCGCATTTCTCCTCCGGCCCCTGCGCCAAGCGCCCCGGCTGGAATGCCCAAAATCTCAAGGACGCAGCGCTCGGCCGTTCGCATCGTGCGAAGGTCGGCAAGTCCAAGCTCAAGCTCGCGATCGATCTGACGCGCGAGGTGCTTGAAGTGCCCGCCGATTATCGCATCGGTATCGTTCCTGCCTCGGATACCGGCGCGGTCGAGATGGCGCTATGGTCGCTGCTCGGAGCAAAGCCCGTTACCACGCTAGCCTGGGAATCCTTCGGCGAGGGCTGGGTCAGCGACATCGTCAAGGAATTGAAGCTCAAGGACGTCACCAAGCTGAACGCTGGCTACGGTGAAATCCCCGACCTCTCCAAGGTCGATCCCAAGAGCGACGTCGTCTTCACCTGGAACGGCACCACCTCGGGCGTGCGCGTGCCGAACGCCGACTGGATCAGCGCGACCCGCGAAGGCCTGACCATTTGCGACGCGACTTCCGCCGCGTTCGCGCAAGCTCTCGACTGGGCCAAGCTCGATGTCGTCACCTTCTCCTGGCAGAAGGCGCTCGGCGGCGAGGCCGCGCACGGCATGCTGATCCTGTCGCCCCGCGCGGTGGAACGGCTCGAGACCTACAAGCCGGCCTGGCCGCTGCCGAAGATCTTCCGCATGACCAAGGGCGGCAAGATCAACGAAGGCATCTTCGTCGGCGAGACCATCAACACGCCGTCGATGCTCTGCGTCGAGGACTATCTCGATGCGCTGAACTGGGCCAAGTCGATCGGCGGCCTCAAGGCGCTGATCGGTCGTGCCGACGCCAACACCAAGGTGCTGGCCGACTGGAAGGCGAAGACGCCCTGGATCGACTTCCTGGCCAAGGATGCCGCGATCCGCTCCAACACTTCGGTGTGCCTCAAGTTCACCGATCCCGCGATCACCTCGCTCTCGGACGACGCGCAGGCGGAGTTCTCGAAGAAGCTGGTCGCGCTGATCGAGAAGGAAGGCGCCGGCTACGATTTCGCCTACTACCGCGATGCGCCGGCAGGCCTGCGCATCTGGTGCGGCGCCACCGTCGAAGCCAAGGACGTCGAGATTCTGACGCAGTGGATCGACTGGGCCTTCGCCGAGACCAAGGCCGCGCTCGCCAAGGCGGCGTAACGCGTTCCAACTCGTTCTCGTCATGGCCGGGCTTGACCCGGCCATCCATCAATCAAAAGCGATGGATCCGCGGGTGAAGCCCGCGGATGACGTTCCGTAAATGCAGCTCGCACCACGGATCATCCCCATGACCAAACCCAAAGTTCTCATCTCCGACGCTCTCTCTCCCGCCGCCGTTCAGATCTTCAAAGATCGCGGCGTCGAGGTCGACTTCCAGCCCAACCTCGGCAAGGACAAGGACAAGCTGGCCGAGATCATCGGCAATTACGACGGCCTTGCGATCCGCTCCGCGACCAAGGCGACCGCCAAGATCCTGGAGAAGGCGACCAACCTCAAGGTGATCGGCCGCGCCGGCATCGGCGTCGACAATGTCGAGATCCCCGCCGCCACGGCCAAGGGCATCATCGTGATGAACACGCCGTTCGGTAATTCGATCACGACCGCCGAGCACGCCATCACCTTGATGCTAGCGCTCGCCCGCGAGATCCCGCAGGCCGACGCCTCGACCCAGGCCGGCAAGTGGGAGAAGAACCGTTTCATGGGCGTCGAGATCACCGGCAAGGTGCTGGGCGTCGTCGGCTGCGGCAACATCGGCTCGATCGTCGCCGACCGCGCGCTCGGCCTGCGCATGAAGGTGATCGCGTTCGATCCGTTCCTGTCGCCGGAGCGTGCCAAGGACATCGGCGTCGAGAAGGTCGAGCTCGATGATTTGCTCAAGCGTGCCGACTTCATCACGCTGCACACGCCGCTGACCGAGAAGACCAAGAACATCATCGACGCTTCCGCGATCGCCAAGATGAAGAAGGGCGTGCGCCTGATCAATTGCGCCCGCGGCGGTCTCGTCGACGAGCAGGCCGTGGTCGATGCGCTCAACTCCAAGCACATCGCCGGCGCCGCCTTCGACGTTTTCGTCGAGGAGCCCGCGTCCAAGAACGTGCTGTTCGGCCATCCCAACGTGATCTGCACGCCGCATCTCGGCGCTTCCACCACGGAAGCGCAGGAGAACGTTGCGCTCCAGGTCGCCGAGCAGATGTCGGACTATCTGCTCACCGGCGCGATCTCCAACGCCGTCAACTTCCCCTCGATCACCGCCGAAGAGGCGCCGAAGCTCAAGCCCTTCATCTCGCTCGCCGAGAAGCTCGGCTCGTTCGCCGGCCAGCTCACCGAGAGCGGCATCCTCAAGGTGGAGATCACCTATGAGGGCCACGTCGCCGAGATGAAGATCAAGGCGATCACCTCCGCCGTGCTGTCGGGCCTGCTGCGGCCGATGCTGGGCGAGGTCAACGTCGTCTCCGCGCCCGTCGTCGCCAAGGAGCGCGGCATGGTGGTTGACGAGATCGTCCGCGCCGCCCAGAGCGACTATGAGAGCCTGATCACGGTGACCGTCACCACCGAGCGGCAGGAGCGGTCGGTCTCGGGCACGGTCTATGCCGACGGCAAGCCGCGCCTCGTCGACATCAAGGGCATCCGGGTCGATGCCGAGTTCGGCAAGTCGATGATCTACGTGACCAACGAGGACAAGCCGGGCTTCATCGGCAAGTTCGCAAGCCTGCTCGGCGATGCCAAGATCAACATCGCGACCTTCCATCTCGGCCGCGTTGCGCCGGGCAGCGACGCCATCGCCCTGATCGAGGTCGACGGTGCGGTGCCGGCCGACCTGCTCGCCAAGGTGCAGGCGCTGCCGCAGGTCAAGCAGGTCAAGGCGCTGACGTTCTGAGACTCGGTCATTCCGGGGCTCGCGAAGCGAGAACCCGGAATCTCGAGATTCTCAGGTGCGCAATTGCGCACCGGAGTTCGATGCTTGCGCATCGCCCCGGAATGACGACCATCATATCATATATTCCGACATGCGGAACAACGCCGCCCTTGACTGCAAGGGCGGCGTTTTTGTTGATGCCGCGCCCCGCTTTATTTCTCCCCCGTCCTCCAATCTTTGTGTACCAATGGCGCCCAGGACGCCTCAGTTCAAAATCGTTCGACAAGGGAGAATGCAATGCGTGAAGCCGTCATCGTTTCCTACGCGCGCACGGGCCTGGCAAAATCCGGCCGCGGCGGGTTCAACATCACGCCGCCGATGTCGCTCGCGGCGCACGCCATCAAGCACGCGGTCGATCGCGCCGGTGTCGAGAAGGACTATGTCGAGGATTGCTATCTCGGCAATTGCGCCCATGGCGCGCCGAACATCGGCCGCCAGGCCGCGCTGCTCGCCGGCCTGCCGAAGACCACCGCCGGCGTCTCGGTGAACCGCTTCTGCTCCTCCGGCCTGCAGACCATCGCGATGGCCGCCAACTCGATCCGCTCGGACGGTGCCGACTGCATCGTCGCCGGCGGCGTCGAGAGCATCTCGATGCCCGGCGGCGGCACGCCGAAGGAATCGATCGACCCTGAACTGCTCAAGGTCGCGCCCGATATCTTCATGGCGATGATCGACACCGCCGACATCGTCGCCGAACGCTACAAGGTCAGCCGCGAGTACCAGGACGAGTTCTCGCTGGAATCGCAGCGCCGCATGGCCGCGTCCCAGCAGGCGGGCAAATACAAGGACGAGATCGTCCCGATGAAGACGAAGATGAAGGTCGTCGACAAGCAGACCAAGGCCGAGAGCATCGTCGATTACGTCGTCGATCGCGACGAATGCAATCGCCCCGAGACGACGATGGAAGGATTGGCAAAACTCGAGCCGGTGAAGGGCCCCGGCAAGTTCGTCACCGCGGGCAATGCCAGCCAGCTTTCGGACGGCGCCGCCGCCGTGGTGCTGATGGAAGCCAAGGACGCCGAGAAGCGTGGCCTCAAGCCGCTCGGCCGCTTCGTTGCCTGGGCGACCGCGGGCTGTGAGCCCGACGAGATGGGCATCGGCCCCGTCTTCGCGATCCCGAAGCTGCTCAAGCGCACCGGCCTCAAGATCGACGACATCGATCTCTGGGAGCTCAACGAAGCCTTCGCCAGCCAGTGCCTCTATTCGCGCGACAAGCTCGGCATTGACCCCGCCAAGTACAACGTCAACGGCGGCTCGATTGCGATCGGCCATCCCTTCGGCATGACCGGCGCCCGTCTCACCGGCCATCTGTTGCAGGAAGGCGCGCGCCGCAAGGCCAAGTGGGGCGTCGTGACCATGTGCATCGGCGGTGGCCAGGGCGGCGCCGGCCTGTTCGAGATCTATAGCTAAGTCGAAGAATGGATCCGGCGCGGCGCATCGACTTCGCTCGCGCCGGATCAAGCCTCGTGGTCGCTGACGACGGGCCGGAAGATCCACTCGCGCCAGACCACCATCAGCGCTGCCATGATGACCGGGCCCAGGAACAGGCCCAGCAGGCCGAACGCGGCCAGGCCGCCGAAGATTCCGACGAACGCGAGCAGAAATGGAAGCCGCGCGGAATCGCCCACCAGGGTCGGCCAGACGAAATGATCTCCGGCGAACATCACGATCGCTCCCCAGAAGAAGACGCCGGCCGCCGCGAATCCGCTGCCGCCGCCTGAGACCAGGATCAGAGCCGCAGCGCTGAAGGCCGCCCAGGCGCCGAACGGCAGCATCGCCAATGTCGTGGTGAGAATCGTAAAGACGATGGCGTTGGGAACGCCCGCGATGAGATAGCCGACGCCGATCAGCAGGCCTTCGCCGGCGGCGACGAGGACTGTGCCGTTCACGGTGCCGCGCGTGGCATCGACCATCTTCTCCATGAGACCTTCGCCGGCCTCTCCGAACAGCTTGTCGCAGGTCTCGAGAAAGCGGCTGGCGAGCAGGCGGCCGTTGCGGAGCAGGACGAACAAGCCGAGCAGCGAGAAGAACAACAGGAACAGCCGGTGCAGCAATTGGGCGCCGAACGTCCGCAGCACGGTCGACGCATCGTCCATGTTGACGCTCTTGAGCCAGGCCGCGGCGGCTTTCGGATCCGATAAATTGTCGCGCCACCATTGCTGCAGGCCCTCGGCGGCGACCGGCAGGCGAGCGAGCCAATCGGGCACGTCGATCCCGCTCTCGCCGGCCTTCTTCAGCCAGCCGACCAGCACGTCGCCCTGCTCGGCGATCTGATAGACCGCGAGCGCCATCGGCGTGAACAGAACGAGCGCCACGATGAGAGTGAACACCAGGGCGGCCGCCGTCGAAGGGCCTGACGTCAAGCGCTTTGAAAATTGGGTGTAGAGCGGCCACAGGGTCGTTGCCAGGATCGCCGACCATATCAGCGCCGGCAGAAAGCCGGCTGCCGTCCACAAGCCGAGCGCAGCCAGGGCGAGCGCAAGCGCGATGCGGGCATTCATTCGCGCGCTTGCACCGGAGGGAAGCGGCTTTCGGTCGGCGGCACTCTCCTTCCGTGGGGACGCAGGCGGCTTGGAGGCCGCGGATTTCACTCGGCCGGGCATCAGGATCAGGAGGCGTTGGGGTGCTGGGTCATCGCGGACGTGCAGGCGGGGGAAGCAAGCAATCGTGCTTCAAAGCGGCGACACGCCATTGGTTCCTATCGGGAATAATCGGCAATGCACGGGCAGCGCTGTGCACTCAAACGTGCATAAACGAGTATTATGACAGAACACACGTATTAATACGTGCCCGCAAATTAACGTAAGTTTTCAAGCATTATCGCTTCATCAACCGTATCGACCACCACCGGATTCTCGCCAGATGCGGCTGCTCTCCCTTCGTCTCACTCACAAGATCACGGCCATTGGCGTGATCGGCGTCGTCGGTGTCGTCCTGATCGGCGGCATTCACCTCTACGGCGAGAAGGCGATGGGCGTCTATCGCAGCGCCGCCGAGGATGCGCGCACGGTCTTCGAGTTCAACAACAGGATCGCGGTCGAGCTGCTCGAAGCGCGCCGGGCCGAAAAGGATTTCCTGCTGCGCAGCGATCCGGCCAAGGCCCAGCGCCAGGGCGAGATCAGCCGGCAGGTGGCGCTGGACATCGACACGCTGCGCGGCAGGATCGCAGGCCTCGGCAAGCCCGAGCTGGCGCAGAAGATCGACGCGATGAACGCATCGCTGAAAACCTATCAGGCGCGCTTTGCCGCGGTGGTCGAGGAACGGCAGCGGCTCGGCCTCGACGAGAAGTCCGGCCTCGAAGGGCGCCTGCGCGGATCCGTCCACGGCATCGAGAGCCAGGTCGACCAGCTTCAAGAGTCCTCGCTCAAGGTGATCATGCTGATGATGCGCCGGCACGAGAAGGACTTCATGCTCCGCCGCGACGCCAGATATGGCGATGACATCAAGAAGCGCGCGGCCGAATTCTCAGGCAGCCTCAACGCCGCCGCCATTCCCGACGGCGCGAAAGCCGAGCTGCGGCAGAAGCTCGCCGACTACCAGCGCGATTTCTCCGCCTGGATGGAGAGCGCGCTGAAGCTGGCGTCCGAGTTGAAGGCCATGTCCGAGGCGTTCTCCGCGGTCGAGCCCGTGATCGAGCAGGTCTCGACATCGGTCGAGGCCATTCGTATCGAAGCCGATCGTCTCAACGACGCCGAGCGCGTCAGCATCCAGTTCTGGATCGCGGTCGCCATCGCACTCATTGCGTCCGGCGTGCTCGGTCTCGGCATCTTCATCGGCCGCTCGGTCTCGAAGCCGCTGACCGCGATGCGCGTGGCGATGGTCGAGCTCGCCAACGGCAATTTCGCGGTGGTGCTGCCCGGCCTCGGCCGTCCCGACGAGATCGGCGAGATCGCGCAGGCCGTCGAGACGTTCAAGGTCAATGCCGAGCGCAAGGCGAAGGAAGAGGCGGAAGAGAAGATCAGGCAGGACAAGCTCGCCGCCGAGCGCCGCCGCGCCGACATGATCCGCATGGCCGACGATTTCGAAGGCGCGGTCGGCGAGATCGTCGAGACCGTGTCGTCCGCCGCCAACGAGCTCGAAGCGTCGGCGACGTCCCTGACCACGACCGCGAGCCGGTCGACCGAGCTTGCGACGCTGGTCGAGGCCGCCTCCGAAGAGGCCGCGACCAACGTGCAGTCGGTGGCCTCCGCGGCGGAGGAGCTGTCGGCGTCGGTCAACGAGATCAGCCGCCAGGTGCAGGCTTCCGCGCGGATCGCCGGCGAAGCCGTCAGCCAGGCCGGTCACACCAACGATCGCGTCAGCGAATTGTCGCAGGCCGCCGCGCGCATCGGCGACGTGGTCGAGCTGATCAACGCCATCGCCGGCCAGACCAACCTCTTGGCGCTCAACGCCACCATCGAGGCCGCGCGAGCGGGCGAAGCCGGCCGCGGCTTTGCCGTGGTGGCCTCGGAAGTGAAGGCGCTCGCCGAGCAGACCGCGAAGGCGACCGGCGACATCGGCCAGCAGATCTCGAGCATCCAGGTCGCGACGCAGGATTCGGTCGGCGCCATCAAGACCATCGGCGGCACCATCGAGCGGCTGTCGGAGATTTCCTCCACCATCGCAGCCGCCGTGGAAGAGCAGGGCGCCGCGACCGGCGAAATCTCGCGCAACGTGCAGAACGCGGCGGCAGGCACCACGCAGGTCAGCGCCAACATCTCGAGCGTGCGCCAGGGCGCGAACGAGACGGGATCCGCCTCCTCGCAGGTGCTCTCCGCGGCGCAGTCGCTGTCGAACGACAGCAACCGGCTGAGGATCGAGGTCAGCAGGTTCCTGGAGACGGTACGCGCGGCGTAATCAATCAGCCGTCATTCCGGGGCGTCGCGAAGCGACGAGCCCGGAATCCATTGCGCCACCATTACTGCGGCTCGATGGATTCCGGGCTCGCGCCAAGAGGCGCGCCCCGGAATGACGGCTTGTGTATGACGCCCCTATGCCCCCGCCACGACGGGCGCGAACACCACTTCGATCAGCGTGCCGTGGGCCGCGCTCTTGATGTTGAAGCGGGCGCGGTTGGCTTCGACGAGCGCCTTCGTCAGCGACAGGCTCAGCGCCGAATTGTCTTCGGCGTCCCCGGGCGGCGGGGTGCGGAACGGCTCCATCGCGGCGGCGACCTCGCGCTCGCTGAGGCCGTGGCCGGTGTCGCGGATGCGAAGTGCGATCTCGCCGCGGTCGGTCGTCGCGGTCGAGACGATCACCTGGCCGCCGGCGCTGGCGAGCCGGATCGAGTTCGAGATCAGGTTCACCGTGATCTGCCGCATCGCGCGCGCGTCCGCCGTGACCTGCGGCAGCGCATGCGCGAGCGAGGTGCGGATGATGATGCGCTCGCGATTGGCTTGCGGCTGCATCACCGTCACGCAGGCTTCGACGAGGTCGTTGAGGTTCAGATTGGCGAAACTCAAATCGAGCTTGCCGGTCTCGATCCGCGACAGCTCCAGCAGATCGTCGATGATCGTGATGACCCGCTCGCCGGAGGCGCGGATGTCCTTCATGTATTCGCCGTAGCGCTCGTTGCCGAGCGTGCCGAAGCGCTCGGAGATCATCACCTCGGCAAAGCCGATGATGGCGTTGAGCGGCGTGCGGATCTCGTGGCTGATCCGCGCCAGCATGTCGGCCTTGGCGTTCGCCGCGCCGTCGACGAGGCGGCGGGCCTGCGTCAGCTCGCTCTCGCCCTTCCTGGCGTGCGAGAGATCGCGGAACACGGCGAAGAAGTTCGGGCCGTCGGGCCGGGTGCGGCCCATGATCATCGCGAGCGGAAGCACGCCGCCCTTCTTCTCGCGGCCCAGTACCTCGCGGCCGTGGTCGAGCAGGCTGGCGATATCCTGGCTCTTGAGGCTTTCGAGATAGTCGAGCACGATCTGCTGGCTCTCGGGCGCGAACAGCGTCAGGAGGTTCTGCTCCAGCAGCGCCGTGCCGTCATAGCCGAACAGCGCCTCGGCGCTGCGGTTGCAGGCGTGGATGTTGCCTTCGGCATCGAACATCACGATGCCCTCGGCCGTTGTGTCGAGGATCGCGGCAAGATCTTCCGCCTCGGCCTCGCCGGCTCCGGGCTCGAGATCGGGCGCGAAGGGGAAGGATTCGGGGATGACCGGCTCGGCGGCCACCGGCGGCGCAGCGACGGCGGCGGGCGCGGCCTGCGGCAGCGCGCAGATCAGCGCATGCGCGCTCTCGCCGTCCCAGTCGATCGCATGCAGATGCGCCTCGGTGGTCGGCAGCGGCGCCTCGCCGTTCGCAACCGTCGCGCTGATCGTGACCGGCGTGCCGGCCTGCGAGGTGCTGCTCGCCGAGGACACGCCGGGCTCGACATAGAGCGCATCCAGCCCGCCGGCATCTTCCAGCGCATGAATGCTGCCATAGCCCATGCGCGCGAGGAACGCCGGGTTGGCGTAGAGCAGGCGGTCGAGCCGGTAGATCAAAATGCCGGTCGGCAACAGATCGAGCAGCGTGCGGTCACGCGCGCTCATCCCGCGCGGCGGCGGCGCCGGCTCGGTCAGCCATTCGGCCGCGGCCTGCTGCGGCTCGGACTCGGGCTCGGGCGCCGGCGGTTCGGCGGCGATCTCCGCCACGGGTTCGACGCTGTCGGCCGCGATCGCCTCGCGCTCGCGCTCGAGCCGTTCGGACAATTGCCGCGCCAGTTCGTTGAACGCGCTGTTCTCGACCGGCGTCAGCGTCGGCGATCTCTGGTCACCTTGTGACCTGGCATCGCCGTGCGGTCGGAACGGCACGACATTCGGAGGGGTTTCGACGGGCGTTTCCACTTGTGTGTCCGGATCGGTTGGGTGTGAATTCGCGTCGTGATCGGGTTCGGGTGTTTCGGCTTCGGCGGTCGGCTCGGGTGAGGGGTCAGGCTCGCCCGGCTCGATAGGCGGCGGCGGTGCTTCCGCCACCGGCTCGGGCTCGATGATCGGTTCGGGCTCGACCGCATCGGCGGACACGCTCTCTGCGGCCGGCGGCTCTGCGATCAGCGCAAAGCGCCTGACGGCATCGAGCCGGTTGAGCGCGTCGAGATCGCGGCAGACGCCAAAGCCCTTGAAGCCGGCGAAGTTGCGCGCGGCGTCGTAAGTCGGCAGGCCCGCAAGCTCGACCGGCAGATGCTCGCCGCCATCGGCCGGCCAGTTCACGGTGATGCCGGCCCAGGTGTCATGGCTGGCCAGCGCCTGCGCCACGCGGCCGTCGGGATCGAGCGCGAAGTTTTGCGCGATCTCGTGCCAGGGGCGGCCGAAGCCGGCCGCGGTGTGCGCGCCGATCAGGTGGATGAATTCGTCCGAGAGCAGCACGAAGCGGCCCTCCGCATCCATCTGCCAGAGGAAGCGCAGCGGATGCTGGCGTGGTGCGGGCGGCTCATGGGGAGGCTCGACCATGGGAAGCGTGATCGGCGCCGGCTGCGGCGACACGATGGCTTCAGCCGGGTTTTCAACCGGAGTCTTTGCCGCGATGTCGGCGCTGTCGTCGGCTGTCTCTTGAGCAGGTTCGTGCGCGGGCTCGCAGACCAACGCGTCGGCGACGTGCTCCACGGGTGCAACGTCCTGCGCCTCGGGCGCAATCGGCGCGGGCGCTTCGACCGGCTCGGCGAACGCGTCGAACAAGGCGATGCCGCCAGATCCGTCCTGCGCGGGCGGCGGCGCGCCGATGGCCTCGGTTGGTGCGGGCGCGGCCGGCGCCTCGCGCACTTCATCTGCTGCAGCGCTCGCGGGCACGTCCTCGACCGCGGGCACGTCCTCCGCCGGCGCTGCGGGCGCGGCGACCGCCGGCTCGATCAGCGCGATCAGGCCGACATCGGCGCCGGTGCCGACCCGTTGCAGCACCATCTGGCCGATCCCGATCGGCGTCTCGGCGCGGCCGTCGCGAAGCGCATCGCTGCGCGCCTGCTCGAGCCCGGCCTCGCCGAGATCGCGAAAGCCGAGCAGGGCGCGGGCGGCCGCGCTGGCGCCGACGAACAGGCCGTCGGGCGCGAACGCCGCCATCGGCATCTGCGCACCTTCGACCAGGCGATGCAGCCGTTCGAGCAGCGGCATGCTGCGCAGCGTCGGGTCCATCGCGGTGACGAGCACGGCCTCGCTGCCGTCGGCGAATGCGAGCCGGCTGCAGCCGCAGGTCATCAGCGTGCCGAGCCGGGCGCCGAAGCCGCGCAGCCGTTCGAGCCGCACGGTGCCATTGGCGGGCAGTTGCCGGGCGAGCCGGGCGACCTGGCGACGATGGGGCTCTGCGGGGCCGAACACCTTGTCCGCGAGCGCTGCGCCATGCGCCGCGCCGAACAATCTTGCGCCGACCGGATTGGCCCACAGCACGCGGGCGCCGTCGGTCGACCACAGCCAGGTGGCGAGCTGCGAGGTCGCATGCACGGCCAGCCGGGGATCGCCCACACCTCGCAACTGGAAATCCGAACTCGTCATCCGACCGGCTTGTGTCTCGCGCGTGAAGCTGGCGGCTGCCGGGAATGACAGCCTTAAGAAAGGGTTAGTATCGCCCGCGCCCGCCCGCAGGTCCACGGCCCGACCCTCCGGAGGAGGCCCAAAGCCGCGATAACCTTAACCCGCCACCCCCGCAAGCCGCAGCCCGGCTGCATCCAAGGGATTCGAGAGATCCGCTCCGCCGTCATTCCGGAGCGCGCGCAGCGCGAGCCCAGAGCCATCCGTCGTCCGTCTCCGTTGCCCGATGGATTTCGGGCTCCGTCGCTTCGCTCCGACCCCGAATGACGGCCATGGGCACGCCGCCCCCTCAACCCCCGGTTCCCCGCCTGCGGAACCTCACCCTCACCGAGATTAAATTTCGCACCGCACCCGGATGGCGCGTTGCGCTGCACAATGTTGACATGATAGGCAGCAATAATACTGGGCACTGGGCGAGCCATCCGTTCGTTTCGCGTTTCCAGTCTTCGTTCCCGCCAGTCTTGAGACCAAGGACAAGGCCCCGGTTGGCCGGCGGGCGCGCCAGAAGGCTCACTCCATTTTTTCATTATCGTGAGGGACGACCATGACAGGTGCGACTGATCCGTTTTCTGCCTCGATCATTCCGTTCGAGGTCCCCGAGCAGATGCGTGCGTTCGCCGAAAAGGGCGTGTCGCAGGCCCGCGAAAACTACGCCAAGTTCAAGGACGCGGCCGAGAGCCACAATGGCACCGTCGAGGCCGTGTTCACCTCCGCGTCCAAGGGCGCGAGCGAGTACACCGCCAAGCTGGTCGAGTTCATGAAGGCCAATTCGAGCGCGCAGCTCGACTTCGCCCAGCATCTGTTCGGCGCCAAGTCGCCGACGGAAGCCATGGAGCTGTGGACCGGCCACGCCCGCAAGCAGCTTGAGACCTACCAGTCCCAGGCCAAGGAGCTGGTCGAGCTGACCCAGCGCGTCGCCGCCGAGACCGCCGAGCCGATCAAGGCCTCCGCCTCGAAGCTCTATCACCCCGCCGCCTGAGCGCCGCGGCCGGTTTGAACCATCGAACCCGGGCCGAAAGGCCCGGGTTTTGTTCTGGAATTTCGTGATTTGGTGCGGATTTTAGCCCGCCAGCGGCCTTGCCAAACGCAGCCGTTGCACCTAGTTTCCGCCCCGTCCAGCCCCCTCAGGCGTCAAGCCTTTTCAGGCACCCCTTCAGGGCGGCTCGCAAGGATGCAGTTGTAGCTCAGTTGGTTAGAGCGCCTGTCTGTGGAACAGGAGGTCGGTGGTTCGAGCCCACCCAACTGTACCAGCGGTGCGGATAAACTGGCCTTTGGCTACTCCAGATTTCATAAGTTGGCTTCCCGGCTCGGTTCTTCTGGACAACCACAACCGCCTGTTGCGTCTGCTTTCGGACGACGCTTCAATTCGGATTGGCAGCGCTTCTTAGTCATTGCAATTTCGACGAAAGCGCTCGGCAGTTCTATCACTGCGTTGCAAGTATGTGCGGATTCCGCAGAAGTTCGTGCCGGACAAAACAATGAATATAAACACAAATAACTACAGCATTGCCGAAATACTCAACATGCTGGAGAGACGCGAGCTGCTGGTGAATCAAGATTATCAGCGCGGCTCTGGCCTCTGGCCGTACGGGGCCAGCAGTTATTTCATCGACACCATTCTCGAAGGCTATCCGTTTCCAAAAATTTATATGTACGAGTATCTCGATCGCACAGCACGCGGAATTCGTAGAGAGATTGTTGATGGCCAGCAACGGATTAAGACAATCCAACGGTTCTACCTAAATGAGTTCGCTCTTACAGGCGACACGCAGTACGCAGGCCGACGGTTCAACGAGCTTGACGAAGACAAGCAAGAGCAATTCCTTTCATATCCAGTATCCGTTGACGTTATTCGAAATGCGACCAAGGCGGAAATTCTGCAGATGTTTCGCAGAATGAACGCTTACACGTTGCCACTAAACGAAGCAGAAAAGCGCCATTCCTCTTTTGAAGGCGCGTTTAAGTGGTTCGTGAACCAACTGGCTGACTCACTCAACGAGTTTTTTGTCTCATTTGGCGTTTTTACGAATCGACAGATCGTGCGCATGGCTGACGCCGAGCTAATCACCGAATGCGTCTTAGCCATCGAAAGGGGTGTAATCAGCACGAGCGCTACGGATTTGAGGTCTGTTTATAAGCAGTATGACCGAGAGTTTCCGTATGCTGATGAGTATCGCCGAAAGATTGCGGAGGCTGTGGGATTTATTGGTCAAGAATTGGATGTATTGCGTGGTACTCACATGATGAAGCCCTACGCATTACATTCTTTGATCGTTGCTCTCATTCACAGCCGATTCGGCATTCAACATATCGAGGAACAATTCCAAGTTCCTAGCATCGGGAAATTCGCGATTGATCCCAAGGCCGCTGCTTCAGGCTTGCTAGCTCTGGCGCAGGCGCACGAGGCCAAAGAAACTGAGGGGCCGTACGCCATCTACGTATGGGGATGTTTGGGCGGAACAAATCGAGTGGGGCGTCGAACGGCGCGCATCGCAGCCGTCCTACGAGCGCTAGGCTCTCCCGTCCCAGGGCGCGTAGATGCCAACCTCACTTGAGGTAGTTCGAAGAAGGCTCGCTTCGCGCATCTCAACGCTTGACCGCGCCTTCGACCGACACGCTGTAAGCGGTGTTCAGAAACGAACCGACCGGTCTGCGATGCAGGAAGGGCTTGTTTCTGCACTTTGGCAAGCTTGGTGCGCTTTCTGCCGAGATACTGTTTTGGCGTCAGCGTCAGGTGCAATGACAGTCCAAGGAACCCCCGTCACCTCGCCGTATGTTGGTCGGACTGAAATGGAGATTTGCTACATTGCGCGTGAACTTTCGCTCAAGCATCCGGTCTCCGCGATTAAATCACTGGCGGGCAGGCACTTGGAGCCGACTTGGGGCGATCCTAGGAAGCTCAATTTGATAGTTACGGGTATCGCCTGTTCAAACCAAACCCAGTTGCTTAGTGCTTTCGGTGCGGCTCTCACAATTCAAGATCTTCAGCTCTGCCGCAACGCGAGTGCTCATTTGAACAAGGGCTCCCTTGCCGACGTCGCCGCAGTCCGCGTTAAATACCAAGCCACTCGATTTATTCACCCATCGGATTTGGTTTTTTGGGTCGATCCCCAAACGAATGACTACCTATGGAAATCTTGGGTTGATGAGATCAGTATAGTTTCCCTCCTTGCCGTTACGTAGTTCAATGTCTCACCCCCTAGAGTAACAGTAACGGCGGACGAAACTCCGCAATATTAGGCGACATCAATTTGGCGCTGTGGCTGTAATTTCTCATGTGTGTCGTGAGATCACATAGCTATCCGATGGGACTGGACCAAAGTCTTTTGCCTAAGCGATTTGACACGAACCGCAGTTGGTTCTTGTCTAGACCATAGACGAACTTGCGAGCCTGAAGGCAAATACGATCGTTTATCGCCTTTGCGAATTCGTTGGGGTTTCGCTGCTTCATCGATTCGAAGGTTTGCATATTCCTCGTAGCGATGAATAGCCGACGCGGACCAATCGGCATAACGATGTGCGCATCGTCGCTAACTAAACCATTCGTCATTATAACCGGTCTATCAGACGTCAATAGCGGATACTTCGGCGTGTTCATCGTCATTGTATGCCACTTAAATGACGCGATGACGCGAAATACACGCTTGCTCCTCATGAGGACCGGTAGAACTTTTATTGGATCTATATCTGGCGGCGATTTGAGGAACGCTTCTTTGTATTCGCCAAAGCTCTCGGGATCCTCTGGTCGACGAATGCGGAGGTAGTCATCGCGCACGTATTCAAGAATCTCCGCCCGATCCATCGTTCTCAGCTTATTCCTGATCACCTCCAGGTGGTCCGGGTTTCGGACGATCAGCGAATAGAGAAAGCGGCACCAACCGAGTGCTTCTTGCGATTCTAGTGAACCCGGGAGGGAGCCCATGGTCTTGAACTGTTGCAATGCTCTTGATGCCCAATTGTCGATCGATGACATGAGCGTCTCTTCGATGACATACTCTTGGCCCTTCGGGGCATCGCGATCTTTATATAGTCCCGGTACATAGCCTGTACCCGCAGGAGCAGTCGGCCGGGCCACAACAAGGCCTTTGTATCGCCGGCAAAACTCGACGAGCTGGCGTGTTTCTGCGTCCACCCATTCTTGAAGGTAGAATTGAGGAATGTAGTGGTGGTTAGGTTCCTTTGGCATGGAGACGTTATACTTGAGTCGCCAACCGATTTCGGCTCTCACCCACCTCCTGCGGAAGCTGGCGTGCAGACCGAGCGCGATTGAGGGCAACGCTTTACCTTGCCGGGCTCACCAGCCGCCGATACTCCGTGGCAAAAATTCAGGCGACGACGCCGGTCGATATCGCCGCGAACAGCAAGATCACACCGGAGGTGACCTGCGGCAGGTTCGGCAGCTTTGCCCGTATGGAAGCCGTGGCTAGCATCGCCGCGAGCTTCAGAACGCACATCACGAAGATCAAACATTGGGGTGACAATCGACAAAGCTCTCGACGCGACCCATTCGTAACACTGATCAAAGCCAATTCGTACGCGGTTGCTGTAGCCCCCCTGCTCGAAATGCGCTATCGGAGGCGAGCCAAAACCAACCCCGGCCAAAACCACCGTGACCTTCTTCGAGCGTCTCAAAACAGCAGCACCCGCGGAATGGCGCGCCTACACCGAGCATCCCTTCACGAATGGATTGGCGGACGGCTCGCTCCCTGAAGCGGCGTTTCGTCATTACCTCGTTCAGGATTACCTGTTCCTCATCGAGTTTGCGCGCGCCTACGCGCTTGCGGTCTACAAGTCGCCCACGCTTGCCGATATGCGCGAGGCATCGGCCGGCCTGTCGGCCATCCTCGATGTCGAGATGAACCTGCATGTGAAGCTCTGTGCCGATTGGGGTCTGTCGCCGGCCGATCTCGAACAGGCGCCTCCGGCGGCCGAGATGCTGGCCTATACGCGCTATGTGCTCGATGCGGGAATGCGCGGTGATCTTCTGGCGCTCAAGGTGGCGCTTGCGCCTTGCGTGATCGGGTATGCGGAGATCGCAACGCGGCTCGCCGCGCGGCCCGGCGCTGACGCTGCGACGAACGCCTATCGCGTCTGGATCGCCGAGTACGCCGGCGCGCCGTACCAGGAGGTCGCTGCCAAGGCGCAGGCGCATCTGGACCATCTCGCCGATCGCTACATCACGCCGGCCCGCGAGGCCGAATTGATTGCGATCTTCAGGGAAGCCACCCGGCTCGAGGCGGATTTTTGGGAGATGGGCTGGCGTGTGGGCCAGCGTAATCAATAGCGCTTTCGGCCGTCATCGGATGACGGCGACAGTGCACGCGGGCCCGCGCCTCACCCGATCATCGCCTTGATCTGCGCCGTGTCCGCAAACTCGATCAGCTCCGCGATCTTGCCGTCCTGAAATCTGAACAAGTCCAGAATCTCCGTGCTGACCGTTTTGCCGGTCGGGTGGTATCGCACATTGACGCGGGAGTGGACGGCGACGCGATCGCCGTCGACCAGCTCGGCCAGGATCTCGCGGCCCTCGAAGCCGAAGCCGGCGGTCAATTGCGTGAAGGCCGCGTGCAGGGTCGGGTGGCCCTCCATTCGTCCCGTCAATTCGAGCGCGCTCTTGTCACCCATCAGGGTGAAGGCGCCCTCGGGATGAAAGGCCGTCATGAGGCTATCGGTGTCGGCGCCGTCGCGCGCGGCGTAGGCGGCCTTGATCAATGCGAGCATGTCTTCGCGGCTTGCCATGTCAACCCTCCCTGCAACACGTATCGAGGCACTATAGCTACTTTTGCGTGCAATGGCAAAAACGCCGGGATGATGGGGCGAGGGCTCGGGCCGCTGGCGGGATTGTCCGATTTCGTTCCGCGCTTCCGGCAGAAAACAGCAGCTGCTCCCGCCGAACCTTTTCGGCCCCTCGCGTGTTTGGAACTGCGGCAGGATGAAGCAAGGGAGCTGAGACATGAACGGGATTATCTATCTGGTCGGACTCGTCGTCGTGATCGGTGCAGTGCTGTCGTTCATCGGCCTGCGCTGACCGTGTAAGGTTCTCCGAGGCCGCGCGGCGTCGTCCGCGCGCCTTGGATCTCTGCGCGTCGACGCCTTATCGCGCCACTACCCACACCACCACCGGCAGCGTCGCCGACGCCAGCAGCGTGCCCAGCGCCACCGCGCCTGACACCGGGTTCACCAGCCGCTGATACTGCACCGCGAAGATGTAGGCATTCGCGCCGGTCGGCATCGCCGCGAACAGCACGACGACGCCCGCGGCGATCGGCGGCAGGTCGAGCAATCTTGCCAGCACGAAGGCGGCCGCCGGCATCGCCGCCAGCTTGAGCGCGCACATCACCAGAATGCTCAGCTTCTCGCCCTTCACCTCGAAACGAAACAGATTGATGCCGAGCGCGATCAGCGCGGTCGGCGAGCCTGCCTGCGCGAGCAGCTCGATGGTGCGGTCGACGACGGGGGTGAGGCCAAGGCCGGTGAAGCGCCAGACCACGCCAAAGCCGATCGCGAGCATCAGGGGATTGCGGGCGAGGTCGGCGAGCACGGGGTAGATCACCGACAGCGCCGAGCCCGTGCGTTTGCGGTTGACGAGCTCCATCTGCAAAATGCCGCAGAGCCAGAGCAGCGGCGTGTTCACCGACAGGATCAGCGCCATCGGCCCCGCGGCCTCGTTGCCGAGCGCGGAGAGCACGAGGGGAATGCCGAGCATCACGATGTTGCCGTAGACCGAGCCGATCGCGAACACGACGCCGTCCTCGCGATCCTCGCGCCGCGCGCGCAGCAGTGCGGAGACCGCGAGCGCGGCGATCCAGGTCAGCGCCAGCGCGCCGTAATAGGTGCCCCACATCCTGTAGGGGCTGACATCGGGAAATTCCGAGACGACGATGGTGCGGAAAAGAAGAGCAGGGATCGCGATGCTGAAGGCGAATTCGCTGATGCCCTTGTGCGCGCTCTCCGAGACGAAGCGAAACAGCACCGCGGCATAGCCGGCGGCGATCAGCGCGAACACCGGCGCGACAATCAACAGTGTGGCCATGCGCAGCAATACTCCCAGGACTATCGCATATGATCTGTGGCGGCGGCCGGTGAGCACGCCTCGTCCTTCGAGACGGCGCTAACGCGCCTCCTCAGGATGAGGCTAATCAGCGTCAGTGCGTTCTGTAACAGCAACGCCGCACTCCGTCCTCATCCTGAGGAGCCCGCTTAAAGCGGGCGTCTCGAAGGATGGCTGCAGTAATAGCTCTCTCAAATGCGATGTCCCTGGCTAAGACCCCAGTTCGATGATCCAGCGCGCCATCCGCACATTGGCATAGCCGATCGTCCTGCCTTCCAGCGTCACCTCCGCTGATGACGGTGGCGGTGCTCGATGATGTGGAAGTTTCATAAGAATTCCCGCACCGCGAGTGCAAAGTAGCCGCAAGGCTGACCAAAGACAATTTTGTGCGCCGCCACCGTAATCGACTTCATACCCGGAAATCCGGGGGAAGTTTCGGCAGAGCGGCCGGATGGCAATTGCCGAAAGGCAATCTCGTGTAACCTGCGAGTTCATTTAACCTAATGTATTCTCTGATCGATTGGGAACCCATGGCTCTTGCCGCCGACCGTCTCCTCCCTGCCATCGAAGCGATCTACGATGCGGCAGCAAGCCCATCGCTCTGGCCATCCGCTCTTGGCAAGATCGCGGGCTGCTTCGACGATACCGGCGCGATCCTGCAATGGCGAAGGGACGACGGGGCGTTCGGCGCCATCGCCTCCGAAGGCCTCGCGCCTGCGCTCGCCGATTATGGGGCGCATTGGGCGCAGCACGATTTCAAGGCCGAACGTTGCGTCTCGTCCGGCCTTTACGTCAGCGGCGAGCCCTTTACCGATCGGCACATCGGCCCGATCGATGACGCCTATCTCAACCATCCCTTCAGCAAGGAATTCCTTGCAAGGCACGGTTTGGGCTGGTTCGGATCGATCGGGGTGTCACCCGACCCACGGATCCTCGTGGCGCTCAGCGTGCAGCGAGCCTTCGCCAAGCCGCAATTCTCCGAGGCCGAACTGGACCTGATAGCGACGCTCGGGCGCCATGCCGAGAAATCGTTGCGGCTGTCGATCAGGCTGCTTGATACCGAACTGGCCAATCTGGGCCTTGGCGACGCCCTCGCGCGGATCGGCATCGGCGTGTTCGCGCTGGACTCGTCGGCGCGTGTGCTGTTCGCCAATCCGGTCGGGGAGGGCCTTCTCGGCGAGGTGTTCGACCTCGTGAACGATCGTCTGCGTGTTCGCATGGCGGCGAGCCGGGCGCCGTTCGAGACGGCCATCACGCAAACGCTTCGCGCCGAGGCGCGCGATCTGCTGGCCGAGCCGAGACCCATTCTCGTCGAGGCGGGCGCATCTGGCCGGCGTTTCGTCATCTACCTCCTGCCGATCACCGCCGGTGCACACTCGGACAGTCATTTTCTGACCCGCACACGAGCGATCGTGCTCGCGATCGAGCTGAAATCTGCAGAGCCGCCGGATCCCGCCATCGTGCGGGACATCCTGGGCTTGACGCTCGGCGAGGCCAGGATCGCCTCGCTGGTGGGCTCGGGCGTTCCGCCGAAACAAGCCGCGGGGCGGCTCGGGATTGCCGAAGAGACGGCGCGCAATGTGCTGAAGCGCGTATTCCAGAAGCTCGGCATATCCAGGCAGAGCGAACTCGCGGCGCTGCTTGGCCGGCTCGTGTTGCGAGGGCCTTGAACCACCGGACCTTGGAGGGTTGGCGTCGGGAACGGCTTGCAATCGCAGCTACGACCCCAGGGCGATGATCCGGCGCGCCATCCGCACATTGGCATAGTCGATCATCTTGCCGTCCAGCGTCACCGCGCCCTGGCCGTTCGCCTCCGCCTGCTCCATGGCTTCGACGATCCGCCGCGCCTCGTCCAGCTCCCGCTCCGACGGCACGAAGGCGCGCAGCGTCGGCTCGATCTGATCGGGGTGGATGACCTGCTTGCCGTCAAAACCCATCGCCGCCGCCTTTTGCGCGCTGGCCTCGGTCAGCCTCGCATCGCGGAACGCGCCGCAGGGGCCGTCGATCGCACGCAGGCCAAACGCGCGGGCGGCGACCAAGAGGCGCATCATGGGATAGGCGAAGAGGTCGAGAGGGGCGGCGGCGTAGCCGGTTTGTGCCGAGCCGACATGGCGGTAGCCATCCGGCGATACCCCGATGTCGGAGGAGCGGGCGCCGATCGAGGCTGCGAAATCGCCGACGCCGAGATGCAGCGCGGCGACGCTGTCGTGGCAGGCGGCAAGCGTGTCGACATTGACGAGGCCGAGCGCGGTCTCGATCAGCAGGTCCAGCGCGACCGGCGCGGCGCGATCCGGCGCGGCCGCGCGCAGCTGCCCGGCGATCGCGACGATGTCGCTGGGGCGCTCCGCCTTCGGCACGATCAGCGCATCCAGCCGCGGCAGCGCCGCCAGCGTGCGGATCTCCTGGGCGACGAACGGGCTGTCGACGGCGTTGATCCGCACCGTGACGCGCTTGCTGCCCCAGTCGAGCGAGGCGAGGGAGCGCACGGCTTCCTCCAGCGCGAGGGCCTTCTCGGAGGGCGGCACCGCGTCCTCGAGATCCATGAACACCGCATCCGCCGCGGAGGCCGCGGCCTTGGCGACGAGGCGGGCGCGGTGCGCGGGGACGGCGAGATAGGCCCGCATGGGCCGCTGCTGCGTCATCGTGATGTGTCCTTTGCCAGACCAAGCTCGCCGAGGATGGCCTCGTTATGCTCTCCGACATCCGGCACCGGATCCATCCGCGGCGTCAGGCCGGGGATGGTCAAAGCGGGCAGGAAGCTCATCACCGGCCCGCACGGCGATCCCACGCTTTGCACCCGCGCGCGCGCGTGAAGCTGCTCATGCGCCAGGAAGGCCTCGACCGAGTTCAGATGCGCGTTGGCGATCGCGGCGTCGTCGAGCAGCCGCAGCACCTCCTCGCCGGTCATGGCGGCGAAGCGCTGCTCGATATGCGCCTGCAGCGCGTCGCGGTTCTGCATGCGCAGGGGATTGGTGTGGAAGCGCAGGTCGTCGGCAAAAGCGGCATCGCCGAGCACGATGCGGCACAGCGAGCGCCATTCCCGGTCGTTCTGGATGCCGAAGAAGACGGTCGTGCCGTCGCCGGCCCGGAACGGGCCGTAAGGCGCGATGGTCGCGTGCCTGGCGCCGGTGCGCGGCAGCGGCCGGCCCGTGCTCTCGGTGTAGAACGCGGGGTAGCTCATCCAGTCCGTGATGCTGTCGAACAGCGAGGCCTGGAACGCGGTCCCCTTGCCGGTCCGCTCGCGGCGGTAGAGCGCCATCAGGACGCCGTTGAGGATGTACATGCCGGTGGCGATATCGACCACCGACAGCCCGACCTTGGCCGGCTCTGCTTCCGTGCCGTTGATGGCGAGCACGCCGGCCTCGCACTGCACCAGGAGATCGTAGGCCTTCTTGTCGCTGTAGGGACCACCGGTCCCATAGCCCGAGACGTCGCAGGCGATGATGCGCGGATGCCTGCGCAGCAGCGAAGCCGCATCGAGCCCGAGCCGCTCGGCCGCGCCCGGTGCGAGGTTCTGGATGAACACGTCGGCCTGCTGCAGCAGGGCGTCGAGCACCTTGCGGCCGTCCTCGCTCTTGATGTCGATGGCCAGGCTCTCCTTGGAGCGATTGGTCCAGACGAACTGGCTCGACATGCCGTTCATCACGTGGTCGTAGTCCCGGCAGAAATCCCCGGCGCCCGGCCGCTCGATCTTGATGACCCGCGCGCCCCAGTCCGCCAGGTGCCGGCTGGCCAGGGGAGCCGCGATCGCCTGCTCGAGCGAGACCACCGTGATGCCCGCCAGCGGCAGCTCCGCCTCATTCCCCGTCATTGCGATCGTCCTCCCAACCGGCGCTTTTCGACCAGCGCAGCAGACAGGCCGACCCCACGCGCATCTTCTTGAAGAATGACATGATGCCCCCGATTTGCCCGACGTGTCAAACCGCGTTTCGCCAAATCCTAAGGCATAAAATGCGCTGCGATTACCGTGGCTTGCCTACTGTGCATGGGGTTGTTTTTCAATTTTTGGGGTGGGAGCGGGCGCTCGTCCCCTCGCACACCACCGTCATCCCCCGCGCGCCCCCGTCATCCCCCGCGCAGGCGGGGGATCCAGTACGTCGCAGCTTCTCGGGGAACGTCCGCCCTCTCTGGAATACCGCGTCACCCGCCTTCGCTAGCGACGACAGCAGTGCAGACGACCTTCCCCCGCCTGTTGCCGAGACCGCACAGCGTCCGGCTTTCGCATCCCCCCTCGGTTGCCAACGAACCGCGGTTCACCCACTATTCGCGCCGACTCGACATGTGGGGGACGAAATGCCGGCGCTTCGCTTCAAGACATCCTTGGCTGCTGCAACCCTCGGGATGGCCCTCGCCGTGCTGGTCCAGCCCGGTGCCGGCTTCGCCTACACCCCGGAGGAGCAGCAGGCCTGCAGCCCGGACGCGATGCGGCTGTGCGGCGAGTTCGTTCCGAACGTCGATGCCATCACCGCCTGCATGATCAAGAAGAAGGCGCAGCTCTCGCCGCAATGCGCGGTGTTCTTCCGCCGTGGCCCCGAGCCGGCCGAGCAGCGCGCCGGCAAGCCCACCAACATCGCGCCCAAAACCGCGAAGAAGAGCAGCAAGCCGGCGCCGAAGAAGAAAAAGACCAGCGACGGCTGAGCGCGAGCGTCCTGCGTTCCCTTTCCGAAACCCTTTGAGATCACGGACTCCTTTTGTTCGCGCGCTGGTGCGAGGCTTGCGGCTTGGGCGGGAAGGTACGACGCAAGAGAGTCGGTCGCCGCTTTGCGCGGCGAGG
This sequence comes from Bradyrhizobium sp. U531, assembly GCF_051710265.1. Classification (NCBI taxonomy): domain Bacteria; kingdom Pseudomonadati; phylum Pseudomonadota; class Alphaproteobacteria; order Hyphomicrobiales; family Nitrobacteraceae; genus Bradyrhizobium; species Bradyrhizobium sp. U531. The sequence goes on along the minus strand of NZ_JASVEN010000013.1, from coordinate 17,520 downwards.
TTGAATTCCGCTTTCTCCCGATCGACTGCTCAAAAAACGCACACAACGGACGCGCGCGCAGCGTTTCATTGCAGTTCGTGTCGCCTCACACATCGCAGTGTGACTCAAAAGCCAACACGTCTTGTTATTTCGTGGCGGCAGCGCAACCCTCGATAAATTTTTCTTTCACGAATCAGCGCGGTGATTCATTTTCGTGGCCTGGGGTCAATCTGGAGGCCGAAGGTATGAACGTTATTGTTTTCGCTTCGCGTAAAGGCGGCTCGGGCAAGAGTACGCTCGCCGCACATCTTGCCGCACAGATCAAGGCGAGCAAGCAGGTCATGCTCGTGGACGCGGACCCGCAGGGCTCGCTGACGCTGTGGCACAAGCTGCGCGGCACCAACGAACCGCCGATCAAGTCGGCCGTGAACTCGGTCAGCGGCATCGTCTCCGCTGCCAAGCGCGACGGTTATGAATGGGTGTTGATCGACACGCCGCCGAACCTGTCGGCCGTCGTCGACGACGCGATCAAGAACGCCACCATGGTGGTGATTCCCGCCCGTCCCGGCGTGTTCGACGTCAACGCGGTGCAGGAAACCATCCAGATGTGCCGCGCCGCGCGCAAGCCCTATGCGGTCGTGCTGAACGGTGCTCCGGCCAAGCGCGACGAAGCCGAAAGCCCGATCGTCACCATCGCCCGCGAAGCGCTGGCGAAATTCCGTGCGCCGGTGTGGGGCGGCCAGATCACCAACCGTTCGGACTTGCTGATGGCGCTGAGCCATGGCGAAGGCGCGCGGGAGTACCAGGCCGAGAGCCGTGCGGCTCAGGAAATCGCAAGGCTGTGGGCGGCGATCGAGCGTTCAGTGAAGGCCATTCGCGGCACGGCGTCGGCATCCGGCGCAATGCACAAGCAGGCGGCATAATTTTTTTAAATCATTCCCCGGACGAAAAACGCGCGGTGTCCGCGCGTTTTGCGTTTGTGGGTCTCGTTGTCATTCCGGAGCGCCCGAAGGGCGAATCCGGAATCTCGAGATTCCGGGTCCGGCGCTATCGCGCCATCCCGGAATGACGAATTGAGCCTACGCCACCATCAGCATGTAGAACACGATGACCGGCGAGAGCGTGAGGATCACCGACCAGATCCCGACGGCCCAGAGAATGTCTTCGGTGGTGAAGCTCTGCTCGGTGGACAGGCTGTCCTGTCCGGCGCCGAAATAAGGCGCCATTTCATTCTGACTATTCACAAATGCCCCCGCGATTTCTTCGCTTATGGGCATCACTCTACGCGGGATGTTTTAAGATTCCGGCTTGCCGCGCCATTCGCATTTTGAGCGCATTTGTGACCGCCGTTTAACCATCCGCAGCCCGGCTGCCCGCTCAGGCGAGCCAGATCCGATACAGCAGCACCGGCATCAGGCCGAGCACCACCGCCCAGAACCCGAACGACGAAACGACGAGAATTCCCTGCAAGAGATCGGCGGGCGCGAATTGCCGCGCGGCCGTCGGCCGGGTGCGATGCCCCATGATCATTCCCCCTGTGAGAAGCCTTCAGACGGCAACGATAGGGACAGATGCGTAAACGAGACGTGGATGAGGCATGCGGCAAGCGCGAAGGCCGTTGGGGCGCGGTTAACCAAGGAGAGGGTCGCGCCGTATCCACCAGCGTCATTCCGGGGCGCGCGGAGCGCGAGCCCGGAATCCATTCATCCACCAACTCCGCGGCCCGATGGATTCCGGGTTCGCGCTGCGCGCGCCCCGGAATGACAGGCGGGTCACGTGAAAAGAAGGCCGCTACGCCGCGACCTTCATCCGCCGCTCGATCTCGCGATCGATGCTGGCGGCGAGTTCGCTGCTCACCTCCACCATCGGCAGCCGCACTTCGGGGCTGTCGATCAGGCCGCTGCGCCACAGCCAGTGCTTCGCCGGCGCCGGGCTCGGCTCGGTGAACAAGAGGCGCGTCAGCTCGGCGACCTCCTGCCAGTGCGCCTCTGCCGCATCGACATTGCCGCGCTTCATCTCGGCAGAGATGGCCGCGAACGTCGCGGTCTCGACATGGGCCGACAGCACGATGCCGCCGTCGGCGCCGTCGGTGAGGGCCTCGAGATAGTTGGCGTCCTCGCCGGTGAGCACGCGAAAATCCTTCGGCCGGTCGCGCAGCAGCGCGATCGATTGCTCGCGGCTCGCGCCGCAATCCTTCAACCCGATGATGTTCGGATGCTCGGCGAGCCGCAGTATGGTCTGGTTGGTGATGTTCACCGAGGTGCGATAGGGGATGTTGTAGAGCGCGAGCGGCCATGCGGCGTGATCGGCCAGCGCCTCGAAATGCGCCAGCAATCCGCGCTGCGAGGGCCGCACGTAGTAGGGGCTCGCGATCAAATAGCCGTCGATCGGCCAGTCCGCGGTCTCGTCGAGACGCTCCTTCAGCCGCGCCGTGTCGGCGCCCGACAGGCCGAGGCAGATCGGCAAGGTGCGACGGCCGGCGGCCATCTCGTCGCGCACGATGGCGACGAGACGTTCGAGCTCGGTCTCGCGCAGCGTCATGCCCTCGCCGGAGGTCGCGCCCAGGATGAAACCGTCGATGCCTTGTGTGCTGTAGTGCCGCGTCAGCCGCCGCAGCGAGCGCTCGTCGAGCGCTCCGTCGCGAAACGGCGTCACCAGCGGCAGCCACAGCCCGTGCAAATGATCTTCAAGTCCGGTCATGTTCGTCTCCTTCTCGGTGAAAGCCTGAGACGGAGGGCACATGAAAAAACCCCGTCCAGGTGGCGGGGTTTTCGGGATTTGCTGCGATGACGAAGCTTAGCTAGTGCGCGCAAAAATCCGAGGCCCCGGGATGGGGGCCTTTTTTCGAGATGGCTGCGCACGACTTCGTGATCATTTGCAAATGATGCGGGGTACGCCTGGAACTGTCAATACACGCGCAAAGCGAAAGCCGAATGGACAGAAAAAAAGCCGGACCCGAAGGGCCCGGCTTAGGTATTGGCCACGTGAGGCCGACACAATCACCTTCCAAGAGGGATTACTGAACTCCCGCGCCACTGGAGGAGGGGGACAAATGCGCAACGCGAAGGCTCAGCGTGAAAACAGTATGGGCTTGACGAGCGGCCTGCAGCAACAGCCGAGGCCGCATGTCAGTCATGCGGAAATCAGGACGGCCAGCGTTGCGCCTTGCTGACCACGAAGTCGCGGAACACCTGCACGCGCGCGACTGTCTTCAACTCCTCGGGATAGACGAAGTAGGTGTCGAGCTGGATCGAATCGGACTCGCCGAACAGCTGCACGAGTTTGCTCTGTTCCTCGACGAGGTAGTCGGGCAGCGCGGCGATACCGAGTCCCTGCTGACAAGCGCGCACGAGACCGAGGATGTTGTTGACCCTGAAATAGGCCTCGCGTGGACCCGAGCCGTTGCGGCCCGCTTCGACCAGCCAGTTACGGTTCTGCAAATGCGGTGCGAAGTTGCCGTCGGAGAGCGTGATGATGCGGTGGGAGTCGAGCTCTTCCAGCGTGCGCGGCGTGCCGAAGCGCTTGATGTATTCCGGCGAGCAATAGGCGTGGAAGCCCATCGCGAACAGCTTGCGCTGGATGAGATCGGGCTGCGTCGGCTTGCGGGTGCGGATGGCGACATCCGCTTCGCGCATGGAGAGGTCGAGTTCCTCGTCGGTGACGATCAGCGAGATGCGGATCTCCGGATAGAGCGCGGTGAACTCGCCGAGCCGCGGGATCAGCCAGTTGATGCCGACGCCGGGCGTGGTGGTGATCTTGAGATCGCCGCTCGGCCGCTCGCGGCTGTCGGTCAGTTTTGCGCGTGCCGCCTGGAGCTGCATGAAGACGTCATGCGCGGTGCGGAACAAGAGGTCGCCCTGCTCGGTGAGGATCAGGCCGCGGGCGTGGCGGTGGAACAGCGAGACCGAGAGCTCCTGCTCCAGCGCCGAGACCTGGCGTGACACCGCCGATTGCGACAGACCGAGCTGCTCGCCCGCATGCGTGAAGCTGCCAGCTTCCGCCGCTGCGTGAAACACCTTCAGCTTGTCCCAGTCCATATCCGTAAATCCGTCGCGTGTTCGAGGCATGATCGTTATTCCGCTGCCGCGCGCTCGCTGGCGCGCAGGGCCAAGAAACGTTCGGCCTCGAGCGCTGCCATGCAGCCGAGGCCTGCGGCCGTGACGGCCTGGCGAAAAGTCTCGTCGGCGACGTCGCCTGCGGCGAACAGGCCGGGCACCGAGGTGGCGGTCGAATTCGGGGCGACCTCGACATAGCCCGAGGGTTTCAGCTTGATCTGGTCTTTCACAAGCTCGGTCGCCGGCGCGTGGCCGATGGCGATGAAGACGCCGTCGGTCTTCACGTCCGTCAGCGCGCCGGTCTTGACGTTCTTCAGGCGCACATGGGTGACCTTGTTCGGGTTCTCGGTGCCGCAGATCTCGTCGATGGCGGCATCCCAGATCACCTTGATCTTCGGGTGCTTGAACAGGCGCTCCTGCAGGATGCGCTCGGCGCGGAAGTGATCGCGGCGATGCACGATGGTGACCTGCGAGGCATGGTTGGTCAGGTACAGCGCTTCCTCGACCGCGGTGTTGCCGCCGCCGACCACCACGACCTCCTTGTTGCGGTAGAAGAAGCCGTCGCAGGTCGCGCAGGCCGAGACGCCGCCGCCCTGGAACTTGGTCTCCGACGGCAACCCGAGCCAGCGCGCCTGGGCGCCGGTGGCGAGGATCACGGTGTCGGCGAGATAGACGTCGCCGCTATCGCAGGTGAGGCGGAACGGCCGCTGCGAGGTGTCGAGTTTGATCACGAGGTCGGAGACGATCTTGGTGCCGACATGAACCGCCTGCTTCTCCATCTGCTCCATCAGCCAGGGGCCCTGGATGACGTCGGCGAAGCCCGGATAGTTCTCGACATCGGTGGTGATGGTGAGCTGGCCGCCGGGCTGGATGCCCTGGATCAGGATCGGCTCCAGCATCGCCCGCGCGGCGTAGATCGCTGCCGTGTAACCAGCGGGGCCGGAGCCAATAATGACGACCTTTGCATGAACAGGAGCGGACATTTCGATGGACGCCTTTCACGGGGGATCTGCAGCGCGGGCGCGGAACATGCCGGGAGGCGTCGCGGAGGCGCTGAAATATCAGAGCTAATCTAAGCCTTCTGGTGAGCTATGCAAGAATTGCATTGCCTGGCAGCGGATTTTTCCAACAGGGAACAAAAGTCGATTGCGCTGCACGCGCAATAAAATTGCGCTGACCGCACGGACTGGGCTATGAGGATTGCGACAAGCCCACCTAATGCCGCCGTAAAGGCCAGGAGTTCCAATCACGTGTCGCGGAACCTAGACGAGATCGACCTGAAAATTCTCACCGAGATTCAGGCCGACGGTCGAATCACGAATGTCGAGCTGGCCAAGCGCGTCGGGATCTCGCCGCCACCCTGCCTGCGCCGCGTCAGGGCGCTGGAGGAGGAGGGCTACATCCACGGCTATCGCGGCCTGCTGGATGCCCGCAAGCTCGGCTTCGACGTGACCGTGTTCGCCGCCGTGCACCTGTCCAGCCAGGCCGAGGCGGATCTTCGCGCCTTCGAGGAGTTCGTCCGCGCCGAGCCGCTGGTACGGGAATGCTGGATGCTGTCGGGCGAGGTCGATTTCATCCTCAAATGCGTCGCCCCCGACATGGCGACCTTCCAGGATTTCGTCACGCACCTGACGGCCGCGCCGCATGTGCGCAACGTGCGCACCTCGCTGGTGCTGCACAACTCGAAGTACGAGGCGGCCGTGCCGCTGGATGTGAAGGGAAGAAGGTAGGCTGGTCGGACGCTCTCTGCGTTCTGTCCGTTGCCAACCCCACTCTCATGCCCCCGGACGCGGCGCATCACGCAGTGCTGCGCTGCAGAGCCGGGGCCCATATCACCGCGCCTTCCCGTGTCGCTTTCTGGGTCCCGGCTCTGCGCAGCAACGCTGCGCGTTGCAGCGCGTCCGGGACACGAGAGCTGGGCGCGCAGCTTCCACACCGTCATTGCGAGGAGCGAAGCGACGAAGCAATACAGGCTGTCTCTGCGGAGGGATTCTGGATTGCTTCGCTACGCTCGCAATGACGGGTGGTGAGAGCATCTGATCACTCAGGCTCAGCAACACGCCGCAACAAAAAGGCCGCGCTGTGCGCGGCCTTTTCGAAACGTCAGCAGACGAAGCAGCGGCAAATCCTTACCGCCACTCCACCTTGGTGATCTCATAGGCCTTGGCGCCGCCGGGGGCGTTGACCTCGACGGTCGAGCCTTTCTTCTTGCCGATCAGCGCGCGGGCGAGCGGCGAGGTGATGGAGATGCGGCCCTTCTTGGCGTCGGCCTCGACCTCGCCGACGATCTGCCACACCGCCTTCTTCTCGGTGTCCTCGTCGACCAGTGTCACGGTGGCGCCGAACTTGATGGTGTCGCCCGAGAGCTTCGAGATGTCGATGATGTCGGCGCGCGCGAGCTTGTCCTCGAGCTCGGCGATGCGGCCCTCATTGTGGGACTGCTCTTCCTTCGCGGCATGATACTCCGCGTTTTCCGACAGGTCGCCGTGCGAGCGCGCCTCGGCGATATGCTCGATGATGCGCGGACGATCTTCCGACTGACGCTTCTTCAATTCTTCCCCGAGCGCGACAAAGCCGGCCTGGGTCATCGGAACCTTTTCCATCTCTTCTCTCGTCTTCCAGCTGCGCACCCTCGAAACGGAGGGCGCGGCAACCTTGATTCGTCGGTATTCCCGGGGCCGAACATGGGCCCACCGGGAACTTATGCGGGTCTGGCGCCGGAACAGAACAACCACATGGCCCGGACAGTTCCTCCGGCCATTGTGGCTTCATTGCCAATCACTTAGCGGCAGCGTCACCGCCGCTAGCGATCAGGTTTCCGAAAAGTAGCTCTGCAGGGTACGAACCTCAAGGTCCCCGCCCAGATAGGCCCGGATGCCCTGCGCGGCCGCCACGGCCCCGGAAAGAGTGGTGTAATACGGCACTTTATGCAAGAGGGCCGCGCGCCGCAGCGAACGGCTGTCGGCCAGCGCCTGCGGGCCTTCGGTGGTGTTGAAGACGAGCTGAACGTCGCCGTTGGTGATGGCGTCGACGATGTGCGGCCGGCCCTCCAGCACCTTGTTCACCTTCTCGGTCGGGATGCCCTGGTCGGTCAGAAAGCGCTGCGTGCCCGAGGTCGCCAGCACCTTGAAGCCGAGCGAATGCAATTCGCGGACGGCTTCGGCGATGCGCGTCTTGTCGCTCTCGCGCACCGACACGAACACCGTGCCCTTGCGCGGTACCCGCGTGCCGCCGCCGAGCTGGCTCTTGGCGAACGCCACCGCGAACGAGCCGTCGATGCCCATGACTTCGCCGGTCGAGCGCATCTCGGGGCCGAGCACGGTGTCGACGCCGGGGAAGCGCGCGAACGGGAACACCGATTCCTTGACGCCGACGTGCTTGAGCTTGGCTTTCGTCAGCTTGAAGTCGGCGAGCTTCTCGCCGGCCATGACGCGCGCGGCGATCTTGGCGACCGGCGTGCCCACCACCTTGGCGACGAAGGGCACCGTGCGCGAGGCGCGCGGATTGACTTCGAGCACGTAGATCTCGCCGTCCTTGATCGCGTATTGCACGTTCATCAGGCCGACGACGTCAAGGCCGAGCGCGAGCTCGCGGGTCTGCCGCTCCAGCTCCTCGATCATCTTCGCATCCAGCGAGTGCGGCGGCAGCGAGCAGGCGCTGTCGCCGGAATGGATGCCGGCTTCCTCGATGTGCTCCATGATGCCGACGATGAAGGTGTCCTTGCCGTCGCAGAGGCAGTCGACGTCGATCTCGGTGGCATCCGACAGATAGCGGTCGAACAGCAATGGGTTCTTGCCGAGCACCGTGTTGATCTGCCCTGTCTTGTCGTTGGGATAGCGCGCCTTGACGTCCGCCGGCACCAGCTCCGGCAGCGTGCCGAGAAGGTAGTCGCTGAGCTGATTCTCCTCGCGGATGATCTGCATCGCACGGCCGCCGAGCACGTAGGACGGACGAACGACCAGGGGCAGGCCGAGATCGGTCGCGACCAGGCGGGCCTGTTCGACCGAATAGGCGATGCCGTTCTTGGGCTGCTTGAGGCGCAGCTTGTCGAGCACGCGTTTGAAGCGGTCGCGGTCCTCGGCAAGGTCGATCGCGTCGGGCGAGGTGCCGAGGATCGGCACTTCGGCGGCTTCCAGCGCGCGCGCGAGCTTCAGCGGCGTCTGGCCGCCGAACTGCACGATCACGCCGTGCAGCGTGCCCTTGCTGCGCTCCTTGGCGATGATCTCCAGCACGTCCTCGGCGGTGAGCGGCTCGAAATAGAGCCGGTCGGCGGTGTCGTAGTCGGTCGACACCGTCTCCGGATTGCAGTTGACCATGATGGATTCGTAGCCGGCGTCATGCAGCGCGAAGCAGGCGTGACAGCAGCAATAGTCGAACTCGATGCCCTGGCCGATGCGGTTGGGGCCGCCACCGAGGATGATGACCTTCTTCTTGTCCGACGGGGTGCTTTCGTCCGCGACATTGCCTGCGAACGGCGACTCGTAGGTCGAGTACATGTAGGCGGTGGGCGAGGCGAACTCCGCCGCGCAGGTGTCGATGCGCTTGTAGACCGGGCGGACGTCGAGCGCGTGGCGCTTCGCCGTCACCTCGGCCTCGGTCGTCTCGGCGAGCACGGCAAGGCGCGCGTCGGAGAAGCCCATCGCCTTGAGCGTGCGCATGCCGAAGGCGTTGCCGGGCAGGCCATGCTTCCGGACCTTCGTTTCCATGTCGACGATGCCGCGCATCTCGCCGAGGAACCAGGGGTCGATCTTGCAGGAGTTGAAGATGTCCTCGTTCGACCAGCCGAGCCGCATGGCTTGCGCGACCTGGAGAATGCGGTTCGGCGTCGGCGTGCCGAGCGCGGCGCGGATCGCGTTCTTGTCGTCGTCGCGGCCGAGACCCTCGATCTCGATCTCGTCGAGCCCCGTCAATCCGGTCTCGAGCCCGCGCAACGCTTTCTGCATGCTCTCCTGGAAGGTGCGGCCGATCGCCATCACCTCGCCGACCGACTTCATCGACGTCGTCAGCGTGGAGGAGGCGCCGGGGAATTTCTCGAAGGCGAAACGCGGGATCTTGGTGACCACGTAGTCGATGGTTGGCTCGAACGAGGCCGGCGTCGCGCCGCCGGTGATGTCGTTGGCGATTTCATCCAGCGTGTAGCCGATCGCGAGCTTTGCAGCGACCTTGGCGATCGGGAAGCCGGTGGCCTTCGAGGCCAGTGCGGACGAACGCGAGACGCGCGGATTCATCTCGATCACGACCATGCGGCCGTCCTCGGGATTGACGCCGAACTGCACGTTGGAGCCGCCGGTCTCGACGCCGATCTCGCGCAGCACCGCCAGCGAGGCGTCGCGCATGATCTGGTATTCCTTGTCCGTCAGCGTCAGCGCCGGAGCCACCGTGATGGAGTCGCCGGTGTGCACGCCCATCGGATCGAAATTCTCGATCGAGCAGACGATGATGCAATTGTCCTTCTTGTCGCGCACCACCTCCATCTCGAACTCTTTCCAGCCGAGGACGGATTCCTCGATCAGGACTTCGTTGGTGGGGGACGCATCGAGGCCGCGCTCGATGATGTCGAGGAACTCTTCCTTGTTGTAGGCGATGCCGCCGCCGGTGCCGCCCATGGTGAAGGAGGGGCGGATGATCGCGGGCAGGCCGATCTCGGACAACGCCATCAACGCCTGGCCCAGCGCGTATTCCTGATAGCGCTTGCGGCGGTCGCTCTCCCCGAGCACCCACTGCCGGTCGTGTTCTTCGAGCGCGGCACCCGTCAGCTTCGCGCGTTCGGCCTGGCGCTTGTCGCGGAAGGACTTTTTCAGCTCGGAGGCGTTGGCGAGCCGCGACTTCGGCGTTTCCAGCCCGATCTTGGTCATGGCCTCGCGGAACAGCTGGCGGTCCTCGGCCTTGTCGATGGCTTCCGCGGTCGCGCCGATCATTTCGACGTCGAACTTTTCGAGCGTGCCTTGCTGACGCAGCGACAGCGCGCAGTTCAGCGCGGTCTGGCCGCCCATGGTCGGCAGCAGCGCGAAGCCGCCGGGAATGACGTGACGTTCCTTCTCGATGATCTTGGCGACGATCTCGGGCGTGATCGGCTCGATATAGGTCGCGTCGGCCAATTCCGGGTCGGTCATGATGGTGGCCGGATTGGAATTGACGAGGACGATGCGGTAGCCCTCTTCCTTCAGCGTCTTCACCGCCTGCGTGCCCGAATAGTCGAACTCGCAGGCCTGGCCGATCACGATGGGACCGGCGCCGATGATCAGGATGGTGGTGATGTCTGTACGTTTGGGCATCAACTCTCGCCGAAGTCGAAGTGGAATTTGGGCACAAAAAAAGGGCGCGCTTGCCGCGCGTCCCCTTAAGCCGAGAGCGCGGTGGTCTCCCTCGCGCGCGGGTGGGTCTTAGACCAGTTTTCGGGGCGGCGAAACCCCGAAAAATGCCCATCAACCGGCAATTTTGACGGGTTTTGGCCGGGCCTGCCAGCCCCGGGCGAGATGGACCAGAAGCGAGGCTGCAACGCTCGTTCCGCCGATCCAGCCGAGGTCGTTCGGGGAGAGGGTGGCCAGCACCGCCCCGCCCAGCGCGCCGCCGATGGCGAAGCCGAGATACATTGCGGAGGCATTCAGCGAGAGCGCGATCATCGAGGCCTTTGGCTCGATCCGGATGATGCTGGCGACCTGGGCCGGATAGAACGCCCAGCCCGAGATGCCCCAGAGGAAAATCGCACCCAGCACCGCGTAATGGGCCTGACCGGGCATCAGCTTCAGGACCAGCGAATGCAGGATCAGCGCAGCCGCCATCCCGGCAAGCCCGAGACCTGCGGTAGCGAGCGTGCCGAGCCGGTCGGCCAGCAAGCCGCCGAGCATGTTGCCGATCGCCGCCGCGCCGCCAAACACCAGGAGCGCCAGGCTGATCTGCGAGGCGTCGAAGCCGAGGCTGTGCAAGGGAACCGCGAAATAGGTGAACACGGTGAAGCCGCCAAGCGCCCAGAGAATCGTGATCAGGAGTGCGACCAGCACGTGGCTGTGGCGCGCCACGGCCAGCCGTTCGCCGAGCGAAGCCGTGTTGCGCGGCAGGCCGCGGGGCAGGCCGAGCAGGAGGCCGGCGAGCGCGACGGCGCTGATCAGGGCGACCATGGCGAAGGTTGCGCGCCAGCCGAACAGGCTGCCGACGAGATTGCCGAGGGGAACGCCGATGACGGTCGCAACCGTGATGCCCGAGGTGACCAGCGCCACCGCGCGGCCACGGCGTTCGGGAGCGGCGACCGCGACGGACACCGCCATGGCCGTCGGCACGCACAGGCCGGAGCCCAGCGCCATCAGCATCCGCGAGGCCAGCAGCAGCGCGTAGCTCGACGCCACCATCGCCGCGAGATTTCCGGCGATGAAGGTCACAAGCGCCAGGGCCAACACCGTGCGGCGGTCGATATTGTTCAGGGCGACGGCCAGGATCGGCGAGCCCACGGCATAGGTAAGGGCGTAGGCGGTGACCAACTGGCCGGCGGCCGGGACCGAAATCTGCAAATCCGCGGCGATGCCCGGCAGAAGTCCAGCGATCACAAAGCCTTCCGTGCCGATCGCGAAGGCCGCCAAGGCCAGCCAGAATACGCTCATGGGGTCGATCCCTATGTTCAATGCTTATTGAACTATTGATTTTTGGGGGGGCCCTGTCAATTGGTTCAAGAACTATTGAACATTGCGCCCGCTTCGCTATGATTCCGGACCATGAGCCGCGCACCCCTCCACCCCACCCGTGAACAGATTGAGCTGCCGATGGTCCTGGATTGCCTGAGCGATCCGATCCGGCTGGCGATCGTGTACCAGCTCGCCCAGCAAGAACGTGTCAGCAGCGAGTTGCGGTGCGGCGATTTCAGCGGTCTCGGGGCCAAGTCGAATCTCGCCTATCACTTCGCCAAGCTGCGCGAATGCGGCCTGATGCAGACGCGTGTCGCCGGTACCAACCGCTTCATGCGATTGCGCCGCGAGGATCTGGACGCGCGTTTTCCGGGCTTGCTGGATGCGGTGATCAGCTCTGCGGCGAAGGATGCGGAGCGGCTGCAGTTGGTGGCGGCGTGTGAGGTGGTCGAGGCGGGTTGAGGTCTGCCGAGACGGTCCGTCTTCGCTTGCGCTTCGCTCCAGCTACGCCGGACACGCTTCGCCCCTGCGGGTCTTGCGTGGCTGCGCCACGCGTAGCCCCGCAGGGGCGAAGCGTGGAGACCCGGCCTGGATTTGAACCAGGATGAAGAGCGTTGCACCGCCCTCGCGTAGACGCTTCCGCCACCGGGCCGCGGCGATCATGTCCGATTGCAGTGCGACAAGCTACAACGGCTAATTGTTATGCTTAACGAACCAGCGGCGGCCGGGCGATGAAGGTCATGCGCCAGCGATTATGGCCGATATTGGTATGGGCGCGCTGGACCGCGAAGCCGGCCGCCTTCAGCCTGGCGGTGATCTCGTCCTCGCTGTAGCGCTGCAGACCAATGCGCGTGCGCAAATGGCGGTAATCCGACAGCGCGGTGCTGATCAGCCCGACCAGCGCGTCCTTCAGGAAGCCGTGGCGCAGGCCGAAGCTGAGCAGCGCCATCACGTCCCGGAACATGCCGACACTGGGCTGCAGGATATCGCCCAGCACCAGCTTGCCGGAGGGCTTCAGGATGCGGCGGATGTTGACGAGCGCGGCATCGAGCTCGTCCGGCGTCATATATTGCGCGACCGAGTTCATGACGACGAGGTCGATCGACTGCTCCTGCATCTTGCGGACGTCGTCGAGCGAGCGAACCCGGATCCTGGTGTTCGGCGCAAACCGTGCGATCAGCCGGCCGCGCACGCCCGGCGCCGGCTCGGCCAGGATCAGCTGGCCGCAGCGCGCGGCCACCTGGGTCGCCGACAGCGCCTCGCCGCAGGCGTAGTCCAGCACGACCGCGTCGGGCGAGGAGATGTAGCCGATGATGTCCCGCGCAATGATCTGGAAGTGCAAGTCGCGATGCAGCTTGCTGACATAGATCGTATGCGTGGAGTCGTAATAATCGATCCAATCGTCCATGGTATCCCGCCCAGCGGTTCCCCAAATTGGAACCGCGCTGCCCGCCTTGCGTTAGGGGTGCGACGGCGCGCCGTCAATGTCCGCGTCCTAACAGGAAGGTTTCCCGTGAGCAAAACCACCAAGGTCTCGCCCGATCTCGATACCCCCACCGATCTGTCGCCCGACGGGGTCAAGAAGGTCTCTGAGGCGCTCAACGTGCTTCTGGCCGACGCCTTCGCGCTCTATTTGAAGACCAAGAATTTCCACTGGCACGTCAGCGGCCGGCACTTCCGCGACTACCATCTGCTTCTCGACGAGCAGTCCGACCAGATCTTCGCCACCACCGATCAGCTCGCCGAGCGCGTCCGCAAGATCGGCGGGACCACGCTGAAGTCGATCGGCCAGGTCGCAAAGCTGCAGACCATCAAGGACAACAACGAGGACTACGTCCCGCCGCGCGAGATGCTGCGCGAGCTGATGCAGGACAACAAGCACGTCGCGGCGGCGATGCGCAAAGCGCACGACGTCTGCGACAAGGCCGAGGACGTGGCGAGCGCCAGCCTGCTCGAGAACTTCATCGACGAGACCGAGCGGCGAACCTGGTTCCTGTTCGAGGCGACGCGGCAGGAAGGCGGCAACGAGGCGTAGGGCGAGCTGTCGTAGGGTGGGCAAAGGCGCGCTCTTTGCGCGCCGTGCCCACCATCTCTCCCGATCGCAAAGAATGCGTGGGCACGCTCCGCTTTGCCCACCCTACGGCACCGCGCTTGCGGCTACCGCCACAACCGCATCAACGCGCCATGCTTTCCCGTCACGGGATCGGCCGGCGGCAGCGCGACGTTCGGAATCGTCTTCAGCGCCCTGGCGTGGTTCTCCGGCGTCGCCCTGGTTATCTCCATCTTCGCGCCCGGCGGATAGGCGCCGATCACGCAGAAATCGTCGCTCGCCTTGATGCATTGATGCCCGGTGCCGGCGGGCAGGATCGCGACGTCGCCGGCCTTGATGTCCAGCTCCTGGCCATGGTCGCCGCCGAAGCGGACGCGGGCATGGCCGCGCGCGACGCCGAGCACCTCATGCACCGTCGCGTGATAATGCAGATAATCGTAGACGCCGTTGCGCCACGTGCCACCCCAGCCGTTCGTCTCGAACAGTTTTTCGATGGTCTCTTCCTGCCATTTCCGATCGAGCTCGACCGCGCCCTGGTAGACCAGGAACGGACGGATGTTGTTCGGCACGAGCCCATCGTCCTCGAACACGATGGCGAGCGGCTCGGCATTGTCGCGGACGACGGACATTGGGGTCTCCGGGTCACAACAGCTCCGGGGATCAAGACGGTGCCTGTCCCCTTGTTCCTGCGCCAGATCATACGCCGGCTTGACGGAGATCAAGGCATCAGCGGCCAATGGCGGGCACGCCTGTCCGAGCGAAAGAAGAGGGAGCGCCATGTACGCATCCGACGTTGCGCAGCGTCATTTCTCCGCGGCCATCGACGAGGCGGAGACGTCCGGTCTCGGACACGAAGCCGTCTGCCGCGCCTTACTCAGTCAGGTGATCTCGAAATATCTGGAGACGCGATCGGTCGCCGACATCCAGGCGGAGCTGCGCTTCATTGCCGAGAATTGCGATCCCGACACGGACTTCATGTTCATGCGTCCGTGACGCATAGCCGGCGGTATCGTCCGCCGGCGTTCTCGTCTTACGCGCTCTTCTTCTGCCGCATCAGATCGGCGAAGCGCTGGAACAGATAGTGCGAGTCGCGCGGACCGGGCGAAGCCTCGGGGTGGTACTGCACCGAGAACACCGGCTTGCCGTCGAGCTGGATGCCGCAATTGGACCCGTCGAAAAGGGAAATGTGGGTCTGCGTCGCGCCCTTCGGCAGCGTCGTCTCGTCCACGGCGAAGCCGTGGTTCATCGAGGTGATCTCGACCTTGCCGGTGGTCTCGTCCTTGACGGGATGATTGGCGCCGTGATGGCCCTGATGCATCTTCTTCGTTCTGGCGCCGACGGCAAGACCCAGCATCTGGTGGCCGAGGCAGATGCCGAAGGTCGGCGTGCCCGACTTGATGACGTCCTGGATCACAGGCACGGCGTATTTGCCGGTCGCGGCAGGATCGCCCGGACCGTTGGACAGGAACACGCCGTCCGGCTTCATCGCCAGAATGTCTTCCGACGAGGTCGTCGCCGGCACCACCGTCACCTTGCAGCCGACGCCGGCGAGCAGGCGCAGGATGTTGCGCTTGATGCCGTAGTCGATGGCGACGACGTTGAACTCGGCGTTGTCCTGGCGGCCAAAACCCTTGTCCCAGAGCCAGGGGGTCTCGTCCCAGGTGAAGCGCTGGCCGGATGTGACCATCGGCACGAGGTCCATGCCCTCGAGGCCGGGCCATTCGCGCGCTTCTTCCTTCAGGCCGTGCAGGTCGAACGCACCGTCCTTGGCGTGCGCGATCACGGCGTTGGGCATGCCCTTGCTGCGGATCAGCGCGGTCAGCGCGCGGGTGTCGATGCCGGACAGGCCGATGATGCCGCGGGCCTTCAGCCACTGGTCGAGATGCTTGGTGGCGCGATAGTTCGAGGGATCGGTGATCGCGGTGCGCAGGATCACCCCGCGCGCGCCCGGCGTTGCCGCCATGTTCACCGTCTCGATGTCTTCCTCGTTGGTACCGACATTGCCGATATGCGGGAAGGTAAAGGTGATGAGCTGGCCGGCATAGGAGGGATCGGTGAGGATCTCCTCATAGCCGGTCATCGCGGTGTTGAAGCAGACCTCGCCGACGGCTTGGCCCTCGGCGCCGAGACCGAAGCCTTCCAGCACCGTGCCATCGGCAAGCACGAGGAGCGCGGTCGGTTTGTGGTCCGGCCAGGCGGTATCGTTGTCATGTTGTGTCATGAGCGCGTTTCATAGTCTCCGCGGACGCCGCCGTCAAAGCGGAGATGCGCGGATTCACATGCGTTTTTGCATATTTGACAGGCCTCCTCGGGCCCGTAAGCTCGACCGCACAATTTCCGGCAATTCTGGGGGCTCGCGAGGCAATAATGGACCAGTCCACCCCGATCGTGCTGGTTCCGGGGCTGGCCTCCTCGGCCCGGATCTATGCCCCCGTGGTCCCGGCGCTGTGGCGGTTCGGGCCGGTGATGATCGCCAACCATATCCGCGACGACAGCATGGCTGATATCGCCGCCCGGGTGCTGCGCGAGGCGCCGCCGCGCTTCGCGCTCGCCGGCCATTCCATGGGCGGCTACATCGCGTTCGAGATCATGCGCCAGGCGCCGGAGCGGATCGTCAAGCTGGCGCTGATCAACACCCAGGCCAGGCCCGACACGCCGGAGGCGACCGCGCGCCGCCGCGGCCTGATGGAGCGGGCGAGGCGCGGCGAGCTTCGCGCCGTCCGCGAGGAGAGCTTTCCGGAATTGGTCCACCCGTCGCGGCGCAATGATGCCGATCTCCTGAGGCTGGTGCACGCACAGGACGAGGACGTCGGCGTCGAGGGTTATCTGCGGCAGCAAACCGCGATCATCGCGCGGGTGGATTCGAGGCCCACATTAGCGACGATCACATGCCCGACGCTGGTGCTGACAGGCGATAGCGACAACACCATCCCCAATGCCTTCTCGAAGGAGATGGCCGAGGGCATCGCCGGCGCAAGGCTCGTGATCCTCGCTTCCTGCGGACACCTGCCGCAAGCCGAGCAGCCCGAAGCAACCGCGCGGGCGCTGACCGAATGGCTCGCGAGCCAGGTTGTGTGAAGGGCGCAAACGGCCTAGATCAGGCGTCATCTATTCGAAGGGATCACGATCATGCTGCGCGACGACATCAACAATGCGGTCAAGGAGGCCATGAAGGCCAAGGAGGAACGCAAGCTCTCCACGCTGCGCATGATGAACTCGACCATCAAGAACGCCGACATCGACGCGCGCGGGCAGGGCAAGCCGCCGCTGTCGGATGCCGACCTGCTCGGCGTCTTTCAGAAGATGATCAAGCAGCGGCAGGAATCGGTCGAGCTCTATGAAAAAGGCGGTCGCGCCGAGCTCGCAGCCCAGGAGCGCGAAGAGATCGCGGTGATCTCGGCTTATTTGCCGAAGCAGATGTCGGACGACGAGGTCAAGAAGGCCATCGCGGATGCGATCGGCGAGACCGGCGCTGCCGGCATGAAGGACATGGGCAAGGTGATCGCGGTGCTGCGCGCGAAGTACGCCGGACAGATGGATTTCGGCAAGGCCAGCGGTTTGGTGAAAGCCGCGCTGTCGGGCTAGGTCGTTTCTCCCCTCTCCCCCTGTGGGAGAGGGTGGCTCGCCGCGATAGCGGCGAGACGGGTGAGGGGTCTCTCTCCACGAGTGATCCTCTTCTGAGTCTTCGCGGAGAGACACCCCTCATCCGGCGCTTCGCGCCACCTTCTCCCACAAGGGGAGAAGGTGCATCTGTGTCCAGACCGGATAGATAGGTAACAAAGTAGACCGGATGGATGGGTGACAGTTCTCTGTCGGCTGG
>NZ_JASVEN010000012.1:0-212649 GCF_051710265.1 Bradyrhizobium sp. U531 | reverse complement strand
GATACATTTGTGCAGACTGCATCGTCCTCATTAAACGACCTTGCACGGGCGGGGCGGGTCATACATTTTTTGAAAGAAGCTCACGCAGCGCTGCCGCATCCAGCATCTGCTCGGCCAACAGCTTCTTCAGCTTGGCGTTCTCGTCCTCAAGCTGCCGTAGCCGCTTGGCCTCCGAGACGTCCATACCGCCGAATTTGGACTTCCAGTTGTAAAGCGTCGCTTCCGAGACGCCGTGCCTGCGTGCCAAATCGGCCGTCTTCGCACCGGCCTCATGCTCGCGCAGCACGCCTATAATCTGCTCTTCCGTAAACCTGGCTCGCTTCATTTGTCCGTCCTTCAGAAGGCCGGACTCTAACTTCAACTGGAGGAAATCGGCAGGGGCAGGTCACGACAGCGCTAACCCAGCCGCCGCATACGCGGATATCTCTATTCCTAGAAGAACCGGGAGCGCATAGTATATCCAAACCAGCTGCACCAATAGAGGAGTACATCTAAAGAACTCGATGTATGCTAACGGAATAGCCGCGACGAAGGTATTTCCAAATTGGCGAAGAAGGCCGACAACCAAGCCAAGTACTAGGCCAGCTATATTTGTACCGAGCGCAAACAAGATTGTGAGGGCGAGCCCCCTCAGTATTATTTGGTGATACTGCCAAAGAAAGCCAAACTGCCAGTCGTAGGACAACTTATTTTCCCCGCGATACAGAAACACTTTGCTCGGAGCATTACGCTCCCACAGCGAGGCTCTTACTGAGCCCGGCGCAAATGCGGTCCGTGCAATGCCTCAGAACCGTACCTCGGCTGGGATGTCTCCTGGCTCAAGCCCGACTTTGGCCAAATTAGCGATCACCCATTCTCTTACTTGTCCCGCGCTGCGATTGAAGTCGCACCAAGTATTCACGAAATCACGAAATCTGCCGTCGAGGTCGTACTGGAGGGCGGCAGACACGAGGGTCTCAACATACGGGCGCGGCATGATGAAACTCCCCAGTTGCGGGTTTTTCTTCTTCGAGATCAATCCCAGAAACACCGTACACACAAAGCAATCCGCACGGCCCGATGCGACAGCGAGAACTGCTTCGTCGCGAGTCTTGAAAGCTAAAATGTTGGCGTTCTTGGCAAAACGTCGAGCTACCGCCTCGTGTGAGGAGCCGATATCTACCGCGATTGTAACCTTTGGATTGTTTAGATCGTCCCAGGTGCTAGCCGAGAAACCCTTCTTCGCCACTACACAGAACGTATTGTAGTACATCGGACGCGAAAAATCGGTAACAAGAGCACGCTTCGGCGTCGGTGTCAGGCCGAAAGAGATATCAATCTTATCAGACTGCAGGTCCAATATCGAATTACCCCAAGTGGTTTCCAGAACCTCTAGATCGACCCCCAGCTCGTCGGCCATATTCTTAGCCATATCAATGCAGAACCCGCTCCAAGATCCTGTAACTATATCTTTGCTATAATTCGGCTCCTCTCCCACAATTCCTGCAACACGCAGTTTTTTGCTAGAAAGAATCCGCTCCAGATTATTTCCGGTTCCAGATCGTGCTTGAGTCTGCGCATGCGCTGCCGGACCCGCTGCGATTGTCAGCGGGGCAGCACCCATTCCGGCTGCCAACATCGATCTCGCTAGTTCCCGCCTGTTCATGAGGTCCCCTCTCTTTTCTCTTTTCTGTAACATATCAGGTTTTACGATTTGACGATCTTCTCGCCTGCTCCAACAGTGCGATCTGAGGGTATGCGAGCTTATGCTCGAGCCATCCAATGATGCGATTGTCGGAGGTCACGAAATTTTCCATCTCCCCAATGGTGGTATGAGCCATCGGGTGGATGGCTAACTCCAGGTCGATTCCTACGGCCCTGGATTCAGCTTGAAGTTTGGTCGCCTCCGACACGCTAACAATCCCACGCCCACCAGCAACCACGAGAACCGGACATCTCAATTGCCGGACCAAACGCAAGCGGCGTTCCGAATTCAACTCCTCACCAGGTAGATCTGCAGCCGCGCTTCTCCAGCCAACCGATGCCAGAGCTTGCGCCCAATTCCAAAGACCGCCGTCGCAAACCGCTGCAGCAACGCGGCGGTCGGAAGCGGCAAAGGTAGTAGCTAAAGCAGCCGACAAGCCTTCGCCAAAGACGCCAATCCGTCCGGGATCAACGTTCGGCCGAGACGATAGGAAATCTAAGCAGCAAGACAATAAAATTTCCGATTCAAGGCGCGACCGATCCGAGAAGGCGGCATGAGAGACGACGAGGACCGACATGTCTTTTCCGACGACCGCCGGCAATAATCTTCCGAGGAGTATTGTATCGGTTTCTTGTTTGCTGCCGATGCAAATGACTGCCGGAGCGCAGACATCAGGAGTACCGGCGGAAACGTAGTAGCCATGAACCTCGGCCTGATCGCAACACGAAATCTGCACTCGCTCTAATTTTTGCTTCAGGGATAGATTGATCGCCAGAATGACAGACTTGACTCTTGAGGAAATGTCTTCGATTTGTGGATCGTCTTCGTCAACAAGTCGTCTGGCAACTTCGAAGGCGGTTAGCGCGCAAAGCCACGCCTCAGTCGCCTCATCGACTTCTCCTCTTTTGCTATTGAGGTCAGCAAGAGCACGGTGTGCATCGCCGATACATGTCCATTGCGCAAAGCAGTTGTGCCGTTCCATTGCCCCGCCGAAGCTGCCGTCAGCGAAACCGTCAAGGAACAACTCGGCGCGTTGCCGTATAGACCAAAGATTGTTCTTCACGTCACGCCAAGCAACGTACTTCATCCGATTCCGTCCCCTCGCTGCGAAGATCGGGCCACAACTCAGTCGTTCGTTTGGATCACCAGCGTTCGACCGAAGCCCGACCTTGAACGGCAAGTGAACCGGAGAACACGCGTTGGGCCGGCCTCTTGGCCCTCGTGTCGGCAAGGTGACAGATTTACGTCCGCTATCGGCGACCAAGTCAGTACGGAACGAACCAAGGCGACGCATGATTGGAAAGCGTGCTCCTAGCACATCACAAGAGTACGTTTCGTACGTCAATTGGCTGACATTGTACGTTTCGTACTCTTTAATTGCTATTCGCATGCAAGACAGCAACGGAAGTGATCCGAATTGACGCAATCACCGTTCCTGAGCTTGTTGCACTCAAGCCAGGCGCGCTAGAGAGTATTTTCCGACCTGGCGGAATCGGAGAGGATTCCCTGGCGAGGCGAATCGCGATTTACCCTGAGGGCTGGTGATGGAGGCCAGCTCCCATGGCTAAACCGCTCCCGACGGACCTTCGCCTTTGCATTATTCGGGCTGTGGAAGATGAAGGCATGAGCTGTCGGGGCGCCGCCAGCCGGTTCGGCGTGGCGCCATCGACAGCGATCGAACTGGTCAGCGAGTGGCGAAGCACCGGCGCCTGTGAGGCGGGAGCGCAGGGCGGAGACCGGCGTCCAGCTCGGATCGAGGGTCATGCTGCGGAGATCCTCTCCCTGGTCAAGGCTACGCCTGACATGACGATGGCGAGATCGCTGACCATCTCTTCAAACTCCACGGCGAGCGCTTCGTGCCGAGCGTGGTCTGGCGATTCTTCGAGCGCCGCAACATCACGTTCAAAACCACGTCGCACGCCAGCGAACAGGTTCGGCCGGACGTCGCGGCTGAACGCGCGACGTGGAAGGCATCTCAGCCCGAGATCGGCATCCATGTTGGTGTTCATCGATGAGACGGAGGCCTCGACCAAGGCGGCGCAGCGCTATGGCCGTTCGCCGTAGGCCAGCACTGGATCTCAGCGCTCCCGCATAGTCACCGGAAGACGACGACCTAAGTCCGCGCGCTCAGAGGGACCGGCATGACTGCGCGATGGTCCTTGACGGCTCCATGGATTGTCCGGCATTCGAGGCTTACGTGACGCAAGTCTTCGTGCCGACACTCAGGCCCGGCGACATCGTGGTGATGGACAATCTCGCAGCACACAAGCGGTCTCAGGTCGGCATCGCAATCGACGCCGCGGGCGCCCAGCTCCTCTATCTGCCGCCCTATTCGCCCGACCTCAATCCGATGGAAATGGCCTTCGCGAAGCTTCAAAGGTGCCCTTCAAAAGGCCGCTGCCAGATCAATCGAGGCTTTAGACAACGCTATCGCTTTCACCGCCCAAGAGTGCCTGAACTTCTTCGCCGCAGCGGGTTATGATCGTGTCTGATGAGAATCTGCTCCAGTCATCTCCCCCGGCCCGCGCACTCTAATACAGGCCTCTACCGTCGCTGTCCGCGAGCTCTCCGGCCAAACTCCAATTCTTGATATCTGCCTTGGACCAGTTTATTGCGAGCGTTTTCGGTGTACGGGTCGTACGCGCACATCGCCCTATGCACGGCCGGTGTTCGTAGGTCGCACATAGCGGCCTGGGGCTATTCCAAGGACTACGCTCCCCGTATTCGTTGGGGCGCTACCACTCGCTTGTCGTTGAGTTGGATTCTTCCTCCGCGCCGCATCTCACTGTCACGGTGCGTTCGGACGAAGGTGAGACTATGGGCTTCGAACATCGTTACGAACCAACTTGCGTTCTTCAGTGTCAACCAGAATCAATCATCACGGATCACGGCCAGGAGTTGCTTACACACTTCTTGCAGGTCGCTTTGCGAGCGGCGGAAATAGAATAATCGATCTCTGTCCAGCTCCGGAATTTCACAGTGGCCAGCTATTCGCTGCTGCGTGGAATATCGAGCACAGGACCGCCAACATTTGAATTGCGAATAGCAGCGATCCAAGTCGCTCTTAACTCGACCGAGTTTAGGTCCGACAACACAACGGTCGCCAGCGCGCACCGATTATGGGGCTTGCATAATCCTAGCCAGAATTGCGGATTCTAGGGGGGCGCTCAGCGCCGCAGTCGCGGATCGAGGGCATCCCTCAGACCGTCCCCTATGTAAGTTACGCTGAGTACCGTGAGCGAAATGGCGATTCCTGGCCACAAGACGAGCTGCGGAGAGTCCTGCAAGTGATCAAGACCATCGTAGAGCAATCTGCCCCAGGTCGGAAAATCCGGCGGAAAGCCCAAACCTAGAAACGAAAGCGTACTTTCGCCAATGATGGCGGTGGCGATGCCGAGCGTGGCGGAGACAATCACGGGAGATAAGACATTTGGCAGCACATGACGTAACATGATGCGGCGCGCCGGCGTTCCAATGCTTCGGGAGGCCAAAACGAATTCGCGCTGTTTGATAACCAACACTTCACTGCGTACGACACGCGCAGCATGCATCCAGCTTGTCACGCCAATGGCCGACACGATCAAGATGAACATTCCCATATTCATGCCGAGAAAGTTGGCCAATGCGTCCCGAAAAAGCATCACCATCACCAGAAGTAGGGGCAGCACCGGCAAAGCTAGAAACAGCTCGGTCGCTCGCATCAGCGGTCCATCGAGAGCCCGGAAGAAGCCCGCGAGCGAGCCCACGAGCGTGCCAAGGAGGATCGAAATGATCATCGCTGTGAGTCCGACGGCGATTGAAATGCGCCCTCCCACCATCATCCTAGCTAGAAGATCGCGCCCAAGCTGGTCAGTACCAAGGGGGTGAGGCCAACTTGGTCCCACGTTTAACGCCGTAAAGTCGATATAGCTGGAGCTCAACGGCCAGACGTAGGGACCAAAGACCACGCCGATAAAAATTAGCAAGAAGATGGCCGCGCCAGCTAACGCCCCCTTGTGAGTTTTGAATTGCTCCAAGACGTCCCACCAGGGATTCCGCGCCGCCGCCTCAGGCGCATCAATTTCTGGCAACTGTCCCTCTAGCGGTGTCCGTTCTTTTTGGTGAAGTAGTTCACTCATACCGAATCCTCGGATCGAGCACGCCGTAGAGCAGGTCGGCGATCAGGTTGAACATGACGATCAGCGCGGCAAAGATAAACGCCAGGGTCTGAACAGTGGGGATGTCGTTGCCGATGATCGAGGTAATCAGGAGCTGCCCAATACCGTTCACGCCAAAAATCTGTTCAGTCACGATCGCCCCGCCAAAGATGGCGGGAAGCCCAAGCGCGATCACGGTAACAACGGGAATCATTGAATTGCGAAGGACGTGGATGAAGACGACGGCTGCTTCGCCCATGCCTTTGGCACGAGCGGTGCGGACATAATCTTGGCCAAGATTGTCGAGCATCGACGAACGCGCATAGCGACTGATGTGGGCCGTCGTCTGTATTGCCAGTACCATCACCGGCATCACCATCTGACGGAGTTGCTCGACGAAACTGCTCCAGCTGTTGACTTCCAAGTAGGTGTTGTAGATCGACGGAAACCAGCCGAGCAAGACAGAGAATACCAGAATGGCAAGTACGCCGGAAAAGAAGGACGGAATCGCGAGACCGACCATCGAGAGGAACGTCCCGATTTGATCAAAGACCGAGTAGTGCTTGTAGGCCGACACAATGCCGATAGGCAGGGCAATCAGCACCCCGATGATATAGGCGAGGCCAACGACCCAGAGAGTCTGAGGAAGGCGCTGGCCCACGATGTCGAAGACTGGGCTGCGGGTCTGCCAGGATAAGATGCGTTGCATTCCGTCGGAGAGATGAGTTCCGAACAGAATGTCAACCCAGTGCAATGGTTCGACTACGAAAAACTGCTTCAGCCACAGGAGATACTGTACGGTCAGCGGCTGGTTCGCGCCGAGCGCGATGCGCATCTTCTCGCGCACCTCTGGCGGGATGCTCAGTGGAACGTCCGATAGTGGATCGCCAGGCGCCAACTTCAGCAGCGAGAAGATTATCAGACTAATCAAGAGCAAGGTCGGAACTGCGAGAAGCAGCCGTCGAATAGCATAGTTGAGCATTGATCACGCCTACCGCTGCCGACCGAGATCAAGGCCGACTTGAGGAATACGAAACGAGTTGCGAACACGGCGCGCGCTTGACATTGCGCACCCTGCATCACCTCTTGCGATACCAATCTTGGGCATTCCAGAGCTGGCCGTCCCAGACACTGTGGGCGTATCCGCCTAGCGAATTGGAAATCGGGGTGACAGTGCCGCGCCAGACCAAAGGCACGAAGGTGTAGCTCTCCACTGTCAGCATGTTGTTGAGCTTTTTGAAAATCACGCCGCGCTGCTTGGAATCGCCTGTATGGCTAAGCTCAGTAACCAAGGCGTCGTAGTTCTTATCGCAGTAGCGCGAATAATTCGTGCCTTGCCATTGGCTGGCAGGCCGCGGAGCCTTCTCACACGTGTTGTTCGCAGCATATGCGCCGGGATCGGTCCCATTGAAGTCGTTCGTCCACATCTGGACGTCTGCATAGAATTTCTGTATCGTGTCAGGACTGCCGATGTCGCTGCCGAAGAAGACGGTTGAACTGACGTTTTTCAGCTCAACGTCGACGCCGATTTGCTGCCACCATTGCTTAATAATGGCTTGGAACTGCTGGCGCACGGGGTTGGTCGATGTCATGAAGGACAGCTTCAGCTTCTTTCCGTCCCGCTCTCGAATGCCCTCGCTCCCCACTCTCCAACCAGCCTCATTGAGAAGCTGCTTTGCGCCGTCAATGTCCTGCTTCAGGCACTCCGTATTGCCTGCCGCGTATCTTGCCGGTGCCGTGATCCAGTCGCAGGTCGGCTTTCCGAGAAAATCGTATCCAATCTTTGTCAATGTTCCGCGGTCAATCGCCATCGACAGCGCCTTTCGCACGCGAACGTCGCTAAGGATGGGATTGGGATGCATGGAAGTCGAGCGTTCGTCTGACGGAAGATCAGGCGAGGCATCGGTCAGGTTCATGACCAGGTGTTCGACAAGCGACCCAAAGCTAACGAGCACCTTGCCCTTCCCCGCTTGCTCCATCTTCTTCAGCACGTCGGGAGCGATTCCCGCATCCCACGCGAGATCATACTCGCCTGTCTGCAACACGGCGCGTGCGGCTGAAACCGAATCACCTCCGCCTTTCACGTTCACTTCCGCAAAGGCAGGCTTGTCAGGGTCACGGTAGTTCGCGTTCGCTGTCAATTGAATTGCGTCGTTCGGCCTGAATGAAGTGACGACAAATGGCCCAGTACCAACTGGACTGAAATTGGCTTGGGTGCATGTGGGAGCCTTCGCGCCCAAGCACTCTGCGAATTGCTTAGCTTGGATAATTGGAGCGCGCGCGCTAACGAAGGGACCGTAAGGAACTGCCATTGTCTCCTTGAATGAGACCCTGACGGTCAAATCATCGAGGGATTCAACCTTATCCACGCCTTGGAACGAGCTAAGTTTTGCGCAACCAGCCTTCGGATGCATGCAGTACTCTGCCGTGAATACAACGTCACGTGCTGTGACTGGGGTGCCGTCGGACCATTTGAGACCAGCCTTCAGTTTCCAGGTGATCGACTTGAGGTCCGGCGATACTCCGCCATTCTGGATACTCGGGATATCCGCCGCCAGCCGCGGGAACAGCTTGCCGTTCTCGTCGTAGCCGGCGAGTGGCTCAAGCACGAGTGAGGCAGCCTGAACCTCCTTCTCTCCTCCTGAGAGATAAGGGTTGAGGATAGATACCGCCTGCGCGAATACGATCTTGACGGTACCGTCAGTACCACGACCCGCCAAGGCTGGAGCCGACATGAGAGTTATCGCGGTCCCCGCGACCAGGAATAAATTCGAGTTCAGCACGTTGATTTTGCTCCCCTATATTTACTTTATGAAGGATTGGACCGCTCAGTCTCCGATCTTGATCGCCGTCTCTTACTCCACGCGATGGCAAGCAACCCACCGCTCGCCAGCAATCTTTCGCCATACAGGTTGCTCTGCTGCGCATCGGTCGAATGCGAGCGGACAGCGAGTACGAAACCGACATCCGGACGGCGGATTTACAGGGCTCGGTAATTCGCCCTTCAGCAGCACATGCCGGCGAGCACGTTCGACTTTTGGATCAGGCACCGGCACCGCTGCGAGCAGCGCCTTCGTATATGGATGCAGCGGATCTCTGTAAATGAGATCGCGTGATGCAAATTCGACGACTTTACCCAGATACATCACTGCGACATCGTCACATATGTAACGAACCATCGAGAGATCGTGGCTGATGAAAAGGTATGTCAGAGAGAACTTGTCCTGCAAATCCTCCAACAAATTCACGACCTGGGCCTGAATTGATACATCCAGAGCGGCAATCGGCTCATCGCAAACAATGAAGTCCGGGTTGAGCGCAAGTGCTCGGGCGATACCGATCCGTTGGCGTTGGCCACCAGAGAACTCGTGCGGGTAGCGATCAGCGAATTTTGGATTAAGCCCGACGGAGCCGAGCAGCTCGCGTACCCGATCCTCCTTTTCACTTCGCTTCAGCACTCCGTGTTCACTGAGTGGTTCAGCGATGATTGAACCCACAGTCATGCGCGGGTTCAGACAAGCCTGCGGATCCTGGAATATCATCTGCATTCGAGGCCGGATCCGGCGGAGCATATTGCCGTGCAGATGCGTGATATCTTGGCCCTCGAAAATGATGCTCCCAGCGGTTGGCTCGTAGAGACGCAGAATGGCCCGCCCGGCCGTCGACTTGCCACAACCGCTCTCACCGACTAGTCCGAGCGTCCGCCCGCGCCTGACTTCCAGATTGACGCCGTCCAGCGCTCTGATGGCACCAACTTGGCGCCCTAAGAGCCCCTGATAGATCTTGAAATGCAAAGTCAGGTTGCTAACCTGAAGTAGGACGCTATTCCGGCTCGTCTGCAGTTCTTTAGGCTTGCCACTCAGCTCAGGCATCATGGCGCGGCCTCCGCGCATCTATGTCCCACCAACAAGCGGCAACGTGACCATCGCTCAAAGGCATCAGCGGAGGCTTCTCGCGGCGGCATCGATCGAAGACGTGCGGACATCGCGGCGCAAACGGACAGCTTGTCGGAAAGGCCGTAATATGCGGGGGCTGACCTTGGACACTCTTTAGTCGTTCGCGCTGTGCCATGTCTGCCCTCGGCAACGTCTGCAAAAGCGCGCGCGTGTATGGATGACTTGGCTTTGCATAGAGATCATCGACCGTGGCGCACTCGACGACGAGTCCGCCGTACATCACCATCACCCGGTCGGCAATGCCCGCTACCACTCCGAGATCGTGTGTGATCCAGATGATACTCATGCCGATCTCCTGGCGCAGCTTCTTGATGAGCTCCAGTATCTGGGCCTGGATCGTGACGTCCAGCGCAGTTGTCGGCTCATCGGCAATGAGAACCTTCGGATCGCAGGCAAGCGCGATAGCAATCATAACCCGCTGACGCATGCCGCCTGAAAATTGATGGGGATAGTTTTTGATTCTTTCCTGCGGCGAGGGTATGCCGACTAACGAAAGCAGCTCGATTGCACGTTTGCGCGCTTCGCTTCGGCCTAATCCGAGGTGTTTGCGAAGTGGTTCCATGACCTGATAGCCGACGGTCAACACCGGATTGAGAGAGGTCATGGGGTCTTGAAACACAAACCCGATTTCGCCACCGCGGATGTTTCGCATTTCGCGCGGATTGAGTGCCAAGAGATCCCGACCAGCAAGACGTATCCTTTTGGACACAATTTCGGCAGGCGGTGTAGGTAGGAGCCGCATGAGCGACATCATAGTCACGCTCTTGCCTGACCCGCTTTCACCCACCACGCCCAGAAGCTCACCGCGATTCAGGTGAAAACTTACGCCGTTGACCGCATAAATCGATCGATCGCGTGATCTGAAGACTGTTCGCAAGTCGGAAACCTCCAGGACTGGATCCAAATTGCCAGCCTGGAGCGAGGCCTGCAGGCCACCCGCATCGAAACTAGAGTTGGCGCCGAGCCGGTCCTGTCCCGGTGGCGCAAGGACGTTGCCAGCCAATGCAGCCGGCGCAACCTCTTCCATGACGCTTCCTCCTGGTTGCGCTCTTTGTCGTTACGGCAGATGCCGGTCTTGTTAGAGCTTAGAGCCGCGGACGCTTTTCGGCCCACGGCTGCAGCTCTTCGAATGCTGCCGAGGCCTGCAACACGCCAAGATCATCGAAGCGCTTTCCGACGATCTGTAGACCGACGGGCAGCCCATCCTGAGTGAAGCCGCAAGGCACACTCGCGGCCGGATTCCAAGACATGTTAAAGGGGTAGAAAAAGTCGACCCAAGCGAGATCGGGCAGCAATTTCTCAAGCGCGCCAGAAGCAATTGGGGCCGACGGAGTCAACAGAAAGTCCCAAT
This sequence comes from Bradyrhizobium sp. U531, assembly GCF_051710265.1. Taxonomy (NCBI): domain Bacteria; kingdom Pseudomonadati; phylum Pseudomonadota; class Alphaproteobacteria; order Hyphomicrobiales; family Nitrobacteraceae; genus Bradyrhizobium; species Bradyrhizobium sp. U531. Next base: position 201,522 of record NZ_JASVEN010000012.1, on the reverse strand, counting down.
CCTGGAACCATCGATGGATGTTTGCGACATATACCATTTCGCGCTTGCGCATTTCATTGTAGCGCGAGAGCGGAATACTGCCTGACTGCTTGATGGAGTCAACGAAGCCAGGCTCCATGTCCAGCTGCCATTCGGGAAGATACTGGGCGTATTTCGTCATTGCCGCAGACCAAAAGAAACGGAATAGCTCTGGCCCCTCCTTAGCCCAAGGGGTCGGTACTTCCTCGACGACTGCCCCGAGTTCGGTGAAGCGTCGTACGGCGGACTGGGCAAGCTCCGCGACCTCGGGATCCACACTGGCCACACCGAGATTGGGGCTGTAGGCTATGCGCTTGCCCCTTATGCCTTCACGCAAACGATTCACATAATTGTCAGGCTTCCCTTCAAGGGTGGTGTGATCAAGAAAATGAGGGCCAGCCATCGCCTCGAGCATCAACGCTGCGTCGGCGACAGTACGTGTTATCGGCCCGATGTGACCACCTATGGAGACGGGATAGAACGGCACTCTGCCAAAGCTCGGCTTCAGTCCGAACACACCGCAGAAATGCGCAGGAAGACGAATGGAGCCGCCGCCGTCGCCTCCCTGGTGTAACGGCCCAAACCCAGCAGCCGCGGCGGCCGCTGCCCCCCCCGAGGAGGCCCCCGCGTTGTAGCCAAGCTTCCAGGGGTTGCTGGTGATACCGGTAAGCGGACTTCGGGAGATGCCTGGGCTCCCCATGCCGAACTCCGACGTGGTTGTCTTTCCGAGCATGATCGCCCCCTCCGCGACCAGACGCGACACCACTGGCGCGTCCTCGTCCGGCTGATTGCCCGCGAAGATCTTACTGCCATATTGGGTCGGCATATCCTTGGTCATCAGTAGGTCTTTGAGGGTCACGGGAACGCCATGCAGGCGCCCGACTTGCTCACCCCTCATCACGGCGAGCTCCGCCTTTTTCGCATCATCCATTGCGCGATCTGCGGCAAGGTAGGCGAAAGCGTTCACCTTGGGGCCAAGCGTGGCAATGCGAGACAGCAGGCCACGCAAATACTCGACCGGCGAAATCTTTCTGCGACGGATCAACTCCGCGAGCTTAACAGCCGGCATAAAGCCGATGGTCTCAGAGTCCACTTCGAAGCCCTTTGTTCATGCGGACTTGCTGGTTCAAGCCGCCGCTCGGCAGATTATCTTTCTCTACTCTATCGGCTGTTTGGTATCGATTAGCGCAATCCGTCCCGCGATTGCACATAAATCCTGCGCCGCAGGGCCGATTTCGACGAAATCCGACCGGTTGCGGCCAGAGCTGGAGAAGGCTCGTCTCGCCGATTTCGATCGTTCGGTGCCACGGCGGCACAATTGCGCGCACAAGCGCGGCTGTCTCAGAAGTAGGGGGTGAGGCGGCAATAGGCCGAACTTGTCAGAATCACGGTGTTGCGACGACCGCGGATCAGCTCGCGTACCCTGGGCTAACACGGTCCAGCATACGGCGCAGCGCCGCCCAAGGACGTTGCCCTCGAGTGTTGGAGGTTTGCTCGAACTGCTGCGCTGTGTGCTCGGCCACCTCGCCCGGCGGGAGCTCGGCCTTCTGTCCACCCTGGATGGCAGCGATTTGAATCCTGCACGCCTGGTTCAAGTAGTACATATTATAGAAAGCTTCCGCGATTGTCCGGCCAGTTGTCAGAAGGCCGTGATGTTTGAGGATCATCGCGTTGTTGTTGCCTAGATCTCTCACCAGTCGCTTCCGCTCGTCAAGGTCGAGTGCAATTCCTTCGAACTCGTGGTAGGAGAGCCGGCTATAGAACTCCATGGACATTTGGTTCAGTGGCAATAGCCCTTGTTGCTGTGCCGCAACGGCCATTCCCGCGATGGTGTGAGTGTGCATCACGCACATCGCATCCTCGCGGTTCATGTGCACGGCCGAGTGAATGGTAAAGCCTGCATTGTTGATTTTTGATTTCTCCTCCGCCTCGATGGCCTGGCCCTCGGGATCGACCACGACCAGACTGGATGCGGTGATCTCGTCGAACATCAGACCGTAAGGATTGAGCAGAAATCGGTGCTCTTTGTCTGGCAACCGAGCGGAAAGATGAGTGTAGATTAGATCGTCCATTCCAAAATAGGCGATCAGGCGGTATGCCGCCGCCAGATCGCAACGAATCGCCCATTCCGGCGGATCGATGTTACGACCCTTCATGAAGTTATATCTTCCTCATCTTTTTGCCCCTCATTACTGCTCCGCATGGAGAAGAAACAGACATGCCGCACTCGAACGTACTAAGCACAAACAGCTTGAAATGTTTTCCGTCGTATTAGATTGTCGGACGACGCCATACATTCTGCAGCGGCGTCTTGGTTTTCCTGCGATGTCGTCCGCTAGAGCTCTATGGGCCAAGGATGATACAAGGCGCGCATAGCAACCGGGTCCGGATCAAGCGTTAGCCCGCTTGAGGTTTGCCATAGACCCCGGTGTATCGCCCTTCTCGGATACTCTGCATGATCTCGGCCTCGCGCTTCTCCTGGCGGCGCACCATTCCGAGCAGGTCGGCCGCAATGGCCTGAGGGAAGCTGACGACGCCATCCTCATCGCCGATCACGACATCGCCTGGCGCCACGGCGAGGCCGCCGACACAAACCGGAACATTGATGTGGCCCGGGCCATTTTTGTAAGGCCCACGGTGGTTCGCAGCTCGCGCAAACACCGGCAGGTCGGATTTGGCAATCGCGCCCGTATCGCGGATTGCACCGTCAATGACAAGACCGGCGGCATTGCGGCTCGTGGCGATTAGCAGCATGATCTCGCCGATCAAAGCTCGCGAGACGTCACCACCGCCATCGACTACCAAGACATCGCCGGGGCGGATCAGGTCCAGGGCTTTGTGAATGGACAGATTGTCTCCCGCCGCGGTGCGTACGGTCACGGCCGTTCCCGCCATCGGGCCGCCGCGATGGAAGGGCGTCAGACCAGTTGCCCCTGGTAGACGACCGAGATTGTCGCTGATGATCGATGTGGCCACTGTCTTGAACGCCTCGATCAAGGCAGGGTCGGCTGACGGCGCACAGGGGTTCTGCTGCGGTTCAATCATTTGTGGTACGGAGCCTCCGTCCAGAGCGTCCAAATCGTTTCGTCAATAGCTTGGTGCATCGTCAGAAAAGGGCTTCGCAAGCCCTTCGAATGTTGGCACAGCCTAGCTCGATCGCGCCCATGGACGTTGCAAAGCAAAGTCGAAGGTAAGGAGACAGGCCGTAGGACGTGCCGTCCAGCACCGCGACGTTCGCGGCGTCCAGCAGATAGAGCGCAACGTGGAGATCACTCTTTAAGATCTGTCCTGAACTTGTCGTGCGGCCGATCAGACCTGCGACTGACGGATAAAGGTAGAAAGCGCCATCCGGCTTGCCGATCCGCAGGCCCGGTGTCCCGTCCAATAGCTCAATCATGCGCCCGCGTCGCATCTCATAGCGCGCCCTGGCCTCTTTGACGCAGGATTGGTCACCGGTGAGAGCGGCTATAGCAGCGGCTTGACTGATCGAACTCGGACAGGTGGTGCTCTGACCGAGCAGCTTGGCGATGGCGTTGATCAGGTCCTTGTGACCCGCCGCATATCCGATACGCCACCCGGTCATGGCGTAGGCCTTTGACAGGCCGTTGACGATCAAGGCTCGATCCGCAAGATCTGGGGCGACCTGAAGAGCGTTGACGGCAGTCTGGCCATCATAGACTAGGTGCTCGTAGATCTCGTCGGTCATCAGCCAAACATGTGGATGGCGCCTCAACACGGCGGTCAATTCCTTCAGTTCATCGCGCGAATAGACTGCACCGGTCGGATTATTCGGCGAATTGAGGATGACCCAGCGCGTGCGCGGCGTGATGGCGGCATCGAGCGCGGCCGGCGTCAGCTTGAAGGCGACGTTTTCGCCGCACTCGACGATGACGGGTGCTCCTTCGTTGAGGCTGACGATATCCGGATAGGAGACCCAGTACGGCGCGGGAACGATAACTTCGTCACCCTTGGTCAGGGTGGCAGCGAACGCCTCGAAGATGAGCTGCTTGGCGCCGCAGCCAACTACCACGTGATCGGGGCTATAATGTAATCCGTTCTCCCGCTCCAGCTTGGCGCAGATCGCCTCGCGAAGCGCGGGCGTTCCTGGTGTCGCGGTGTAATGGGTATCTCCCCTTTGCATCGCGGCGATCGCCGCCTCGACGATATGGCCAGGCGTATCGAGGTCGGGCTCTCCGATCGTGAAGTCGATCACGCTGCGGCCGGCCGCCAGCAGCTCCGTGACCTTCTTCTTTGCTGCGATGCTTGCAGACGGCTTCAGCGTGGCGACGCGTTCGGCCAGCTTCAACGACATAGATCGTCTCCTGAGGGACCCAATTTGTACTCCGAGGAACCGTAGGGCTGGATTGCAATTCAAAAAACAGATAAAATATCATCTCAATGCATCTCTTTTTTGAATGTGGCCGAGCCTTGCGCGGACCACCTAATCACAGGCCGGACTGCTGATGGTCGTCACGCTGAAGCAACTTGAAGCACTGCACTGGATCGCTCAGCTCGGCACGTTCGAGCGCGCCGCGGCGAAGCTCAACACGACGCAATCAGGCATCTCCAAGCGGATCCAGGAGCTCGAAGCCTCGACGGGTTTGGCCCTGTTCGACCGCAACCAGCGCGGAGCCCGCCTGACCGAACAGGGAGAACAGCTCCTGACCTTGGGCCGCAACATGCTCGACATCCAGCAACGGATTGTCGAGCTCAAGGATGCCAAACTCGCGCCCGCCAGGCGCCTTCGCCTGGGTGTCACGGAGATGGCCGCCCTGACCTGGCTTCCGCGACTGGTTTCCGCCATTCGAGACGAGTATCCAACGATGATCCTCGAGCCGGAAGTCGACATGAGCCGCAACCTCTATGATCGGCTGCTCGATGGCACGACCGATCTCATCGTCATTCCGGAAGCCTTTTCCGACCCCGAGATTACCTCGGTTCGGCTTGCCCAGGTCACCAACGTCTGGACCGCGCGTCCGGGCATGATCAAATCTTCCCGCCGCGCTCTCAGCTTTGAAGATCTTGCCGAACACACCATCCTGACCCAGGGCAGCCGATCCGGGTCGAGTCTGCTCATGAACAAATGGCTGCGGACCAACGGGGTCGCGTTCCAGCGCGTGATCTCCTGCGACAGCCTGACGGCCGTGGTCGGTCTGGTGACGGCCGGAATTGGCGTGAGCTACTTGCCGCGGCAATGCTTTCGTCCCCTCGTCGACGAAAGGAAGCTTGAGATCATTCCGGTCAGACCCGTTCTGCCGACCATCCCTTACGCCGCAATGTACCGGAATGATCGGCCTTCGGCGCTAACGGCCGCCATCGCAGAACTGGCCGGCCGCGCCTGCGACTTCTCATTCCGCGACAATGGAAAGTCCGGCAGACAACGAGCTGGCCTTTGATCAGACGGTGTCGCACTCTGGCGCGCTCCTAAGCCCCGCTCACCTCCGCTATTCGACCAGCCGGAACGGAGACGCGGTCAATCGCACGGCGGGCGGTTGTCTTCTGTCTTCCCAAGGCTGCGCCAGCTCGAGTGCTGCCGACGCCTGCAGCACGCCCATATGGTCGAACCTGTTATCACGATCTGCAGGCCAACAGGCGACCCGGCCGCCGTAAAACCGCACGGCACGCTGGCGGCCGGATCCCATGACAAGTTGAACGGATACAAGAACTCGATCCGGCCGATCCATCCCGAAGGAGGCGTGGACCAGTCAGTTGTGCAACTGGAAAAGCCGCGACCGAAGTTGTGGGAGTTAAAAGAATTATCGAGCGTAGCTCTTTGACGGAGTCTTCTGCATCGTAGGCTTTGTCGGCGCCAAGCGTGATCGCTGTCGGCCAGTCGGCACGGTGCTCGATCAAGTGCAGCGCAGCCACCCGCTAGGCATGCCCGTCGGCCTGCGTCAGGCAGGCGTCGACCGGCTGGCCGTGGCCGTTCTCCGTCAGCCGCAGCCCAATGAAGCACAGCTTCGTCTATTGCCGTTGCCTTGCGGTACAGCCTGGCGTCCGGATCAGTGGTCGAAGCATGGGTGTCGCTGGAGCGTTTCTGGCCGTGGAAGTCCGCATCGGCATTGCGCCCGCCTCCTTGGGCCGGTGGCTCGCCGGGGCCATCCTTCGGCTTGACGCTCTTCATCGAGGCCCCAGGCCTCGATCAGGTTGCCGTCGACCGAGAAGTGATCGCTCGACAGAAGCTTCTTCACCTTGGGCTGCGCCAGCACCGCCGCCAGGAACTTGGCCGGGATGTCGCCTTCCAGCAGCCGGTCGCGATTCATCGAAAAGACCGAACGCCGATGACGACAACCAGCAGAACAGCAGGTCGTATTCCAGCCGCTCCATCAGGAATCGCTCGGAGCAGATCGAATAATACGCCTGTAACAGCATCGCCCGCAGCAGCTTCTCCGGCGGGATCGAGGCCGCCCAATAGGCAGATAGAGCGCGGCAAACTTGCGCTCCATCGGCGACGTGCCTCGTTCACGTCGGGATCGCCTGCGGCTGATGATCACGCCACATCCGCGCCTCCAGATCAACGTACCTGAACAGCTCCCCCGTTCGTTTGTCGCCACCGCGCACGCACCGTCTCCCAATCTCGGCGGAGCCAATGAATCACGGTCGCCAGCCAGTCCGCGGCGAGCGCCGTTTCAACAGCCTGCTAGCGCAGGCATAACGCCGATCTCGGAATTCATGCGGTCACTCCTCGAAGGTTTCAGTTGGATTTAGACGGCGATCGGAACACGTTCAAACGATGTTGAGCGTGGCGGCGATGGCGCTTGGTGCTTCGAGCGCGCCGCGCTCCCTTTTGTTAGGGTTCGCAGGAGAGCTCCATTGTTAAAAGGCCCCCGGCGGGCATGCCGGAGGCCTTCTTGGAGGTTAACTTTAATTACAGAGCCGTTCGTTTCTCCTTTGCTACTTTGAATTTAGAAGACGCGCTGAGCACGGAGCAGCAGTGTGAGGCTGCCCTGATTCTTGAGCTCGTAGACGCCGGCTGGCTTGGCGATATTCGACTGTAGCGGCAGCGTTACGGTGCTTCCGCCGCCATACTTCTGGTCGACCATCGTGTAAGCAAGATCGGCGAAGAAGGAGAGGTTCTTGACCGGCGTCCAGGCCGTCCTCGTACCAACGACCGCGTAATTGAAATCGGGGTTGCAAGTACCAGTCAGAGCCAGGTTAGTGACCAGGGCGCCGCAAATGTAGCCCTTTGCCGTGCCATTATAGCGCACGCCAGCCCATGCACCGTAAATGGCGGTGTTCCAATGGGGGTCCCAGTTGTGCGTGTAAGCACCATTGAAGCCGAATGTCGTGGTCAGCTCCTGGCCCGAGCCCGTTACAAAAACCGAATCAGAAGCGCCGGCGATACCAAGGCTTTGGTAAGCACCTGCGAGGCCGCTACCGCCGTACATGGCGAATTGGGTGCCCATATACTGCTGGAAATTGTAACGGGTTGCACCATTAGTATAGACGCCCTGTAGGTTGATCGTATCACCGGCGCCCGTCGGAATGTTCTTGATAGATAGACCCAACTGAGCAGCCCAGCCCCATTTATCGTTCGGATGGCCGGTGAGCTCGGATGCGCCATAGTAAGCAGCGTGGTTATCATGAGCGGCGACTGACGCTTGGAAGAGGCCCCAAGCCTGGTCAACACGCACCATACCAATGAGATCCGGAGTTCGCGAACCGCCGATGTCGTTAGCACCGTATGTCCCGGCGGCCATGCCGGCGGCCGTCGCTCCGCTGATGTTCCAGATGGAGCTCGTGGTCTGGCCCACTTGGTCCTGCGCCGAGACGGAGGCCGTGATGCCTTGGCCGAAATCAGCAGTGTAGGTGAACTGGTTCACGGGCTCCCAACTGCCGCCGCCCGGCAGACCGTCGAAGCTTTGGCCGGGATAGTTGGCCCAGGGTGTCGCAAACTGCGAGCTCGCCTTACCCATCGTGAAACCGGCGAACTGGATGAAGGCGTAGTAGATGCCGAGTGAGCCACCAGCAACTGAGCCAGAACCGCTGGTTCCGGTGGCGCTACCGCTATAGGAGGTCAAGCCGTTTACAGCAGTCGTGCCTGCACCATTGTAGCCACCCGCAGTCCAGCTGAACGCGCCCTCGAAATAGCTTCGTACGACGCCGTACTCGGTCGCGGTCCGGGTGTCGATGCCCAGATCCTGGCGAGACCTCGACGTGTAGTAGTTGCTCAGGCGATTTCGTGCGCCGCCCACGCCCGAGTTTGCTGCGTCATACACACCGTTGGTGCCCAGAGCAACCTCGGCACGGAGGTATCCCCCGAGCTTGATGCAGGTATCGGTTCCCGGGATGTAGTAGAACCCAGCGCCGTAAAGCGAGCAGATTTTGACGTACTCGATCGCCTTCGCCTTGACGGGAAGGTCAGCAGCTTGGGCCCCGGCGCTTGCCAGGATTGCCACTGAACCAAGCACTATTGTCTTCCGTTTCATCGATAACCCTCCAAGTTGGAAACGTCGTTTCCGTCCTTCAAAGATCCGCTGCTGACCTCTCCCCCACGGGCGGCTGCTTGACGGAACGACTTCGAGGCACCCCTCGCTGTCCACCAAGCATTAATTCCAAAAATGACTTGTCGCAATTCGTTAATTTACACTAGTAATATCTTTCGCGATAAATGTGGCAATTCGGCAACAAGCCGTTACTGATCCGCGAAAAAAGGACAAAAACGACATAAATGAGCCCCCGATGGGCATCTCGGGGGCTCGACTTGGAGGTTCGAATTTATGATCGGCAGCTTAAGAGCTGAACGATCCGCAATATCGTTACTCACATTAATCGTATGAGTCAATTGATTTCGCTCATCGCCGCTATGTCTGATCCGCACTTCTTTGAGGCAGGCGATACGGCTAGATGCATAGCATCCTCTGCGCACTTGGCTGCGCGCCCGATTCGACAACTAAGGGTTCAGCGGAAAGCGAACATGGCCGAAAAAGATCAATTAGACAGTGCGGTTAGGGAATTCATCTGGCACGTTGTCGAGATCCACGCGCAGATTGGGGATATTCATAAGAGTTGGGCTCAGATGCTCGGTATCACGGAGCCGCAATGGTTGATCGTGATGGCCATTGACGAGCTCGACGAGGGGCGTGGCGTCTCAGGAATAGCGGTCGCAAACAAGCTAAAGATCCATCCCGGGTTTGTGAGCAACCAAACGAAGAAGTTGGAGGCGATGGGATTTTTACACCGCGCAATTTCGGTCGATGATGCACGGTTCATCCAAATGTCCTTGACGCTAAAGGCGCGCGCGGAGATCGGAAACTTGTCGATCAAAAGACAAGCGCTAAATTCCACGATGTTTGACGGGCTGGATGAGGCCTCTCTCGCCTATCTGAATAAGCGACTAGCTCTTATCGCCAGGAACAGTCGTTTGGCTTATCAGAAACTGAATATAGGCGTGTTGTAGGGTACGCATCCGACGAGCGCCGTCTTGTCTGACGCGTGGTATTTCGCGAGGCGTGTGACCTTAGGGTCGCGCTAGGGACAAGGATTTCTCCTCGCACCGGGAGCCGGAGGCGGTCGCCCGCCCCCGGCTCCCACACAACGTGGCGTGCGGATTTCCCGCACCACGCTGTTCGGCAGTTGGTTCACTGCTATCTGTTCAAGTTTCGTTTCCATGGTCGGCTGATCTTCTCTTTGAATAGAAGGCCGCAACTCCCGTTGCATGGAGCCCATGTCGCCCGAGAACGATTCAACTACCGCTGACCGCTTCCCCATGTGGCCGGCTCTCCCGTCCTCGGAGTACTATCAGTCAGTCTGACTTCCAGTCGGTCTTCAGACTCTTCTCACCTCTTCGGCTTGGCAGGTCCTACAAGCTTGCGCCTGAACCTGGATCACTATGTGGCATGCGGCAGCGAGCGGCTGCACGAGCAGGGCGCGGCGGTGTCGAAGACCCTTGAATGCGAGCCGCGGCGCTGGAAGCTCATCGAGCACATCCGCGAGAAGTTCTCCTGCCGGGACTGCGAGGCGATTACCAAGGCGCCGGCGTCCTTGCATCCGATCCGGCGTGGCTTTGCCGGACCAAGCCTGCTGGCGATCTTGCTGGTCAACAAGTTCCTTGCATCAGCCGTTGAACCGCCAGAGCAAGACCTTTGCCCGCGAAGCAATCGAGATCGATGTCTCAACTGGCGGATCGCGTCGGTGCCTGGGTGGTGGCGCTCGCTCCAAATTGTTGAGGCCATCCGGCCCATGTCATGCGCGCCGAACGCATCCATGTCGACGACACGACGGTGCTTGTGCTGGCGAAATTGAAGACTATCACCGGCCGGATCGCCGGATCTGGACCTATGTTCGCGATGACGGCCGTTTGGGGCAATGATCCTCCGGCAGCGGCGTTCCATTAGTCGTGCAGTCCTGCCGGGGAACATCCCGCAAGGCCATCTTGCCGGCTATGTGGGCCTTATGCAGGCCGTTGTAGGCATCGATTCTCGAGATCGATGACTGCCCGACAAGTACGCATCAGTTGCACCGTGAGCCTTGTCGGAAGGACGACCAAAGATAAGGCCTAAGCGCCTGAATTGCGCGCGAGCTTGTGTTCCAACCATCGGAAGACCCGGTTGTCGGACCTCACGAAGTCTTCGATCTCTCCCCAAGGCGTCTTAATCATCCGTGGAATAGCTAATTCGATTTCGATGCCGGCCGTCGCGCAATCAGATTGCAACTTTTGGGCGTCCGAGACATCGATGATATTATCTGCGCCGGTAAGCACGAGAACAGGGCATTTCAGTAGCCGTATGAGGTGCGTGCGGCGTGGCGCGAGCTCATCTACTGCATCACCTGCACCCTTAGTCATCCAACCGACAGATGCCAGAGCCCGAACCCAGCTCCAAAGGCCACCGTCGCAAACAGCAGCAGAAACGCGCGTTTCGCATGCGGCAAATTGACTCGCGAGAGCAGCCGACAATCCTTCCCCATAAACGCCAATCCGCCCGGCATCAATATCAGGTCGGTCTGAGAGATTGTCAAAACAGTAAGAGAGCAAGGCTTCCGACTCTCCCCGCGGGTGGGTAAAGACATCGTTATGAGTTATCACAAGAACCGATATGCCCCGCCCCACGATTGACGGTAAGAGTCTTGCGAGTAGTATCGCTCCAGATTCATCTTCCCTGCTGATGCAGATGGGTGCTGGCGCAGGAGAATCGGGAGCACCGGCGAGCAGCCGATACGCCGTAAATTCAGCACGATAGAGCGACGCAATCCTCACTGGCTCGATTCTTTGGATGGATCGAAACCTCTCAATCCCGGCATCAATTCGGGCTAATACTTCTTTAGATTCTGGACGATCATTATGAGCGAGCCGCCTCGCAACTTCGAACGCGGTCAGAGCGCTGATGCGCCAGTGCAATTCGAGGAACTTTGACTTTGGTCGCCTCGTAATATGTTTGTAACAGGAGATAAGTCGAAGCCTGAGGAAATCGGAACGAACACGGGTCTCCATGCAAGCGATTGGACGAGCTGAGCAATCCGCAGTTGTAGGTTGCGAGCAGCACCTAGGGGGCGGATCGGATGGAGCATATTCCGTGGCCGGATGTGGGGCGCGACCTTTCGTCCGTTAGACGAGCTGCCGCGGCATTCCTGGAAAATTTAGCCATCGAGGACAACAGCGAGCCGACGGTTCGGCAAAACTGGATCGCCAGATGGACGAAAATTGGTGATGACCACAATATACTTGGTGACCTGATCATCAAAAAGGGGGCGCTAGATGAAGCAATTGTGGCTTGGCTCGTCGAAATGCTGCGCTGAATGGTGAATATTTGCAGTATTCGCGCTGAGGGAGTCGAAGAGTCCGCGCTCATTGCAAATTGCCGAGCTCGGCGGCATCCACCATGCTGAATGTCCCAAGCAGATCGATGCCTTGTGCTTTTTCGTCAGCTCGTTTTTTGGCTTCGATGATCAAATATTGATCGGCAACAGTGTTACTAGTTTAAGAGTTTGTGACAGCGCAGGTTTGAATGGCCCGAAAGACTTGAGCTACTTGCGGCGTCGAACGCAGCTGGAAAAAGTTGGCTTGAACATTATCGGTATTCGAGCAGTGCCCGCGTTCGTGACTGTCCGGGCCTGATTACTAATCGCATTGCCTAGGAGCATTTTCCATTCGGAATGCCGTTGCAGATCGTGATATCCGAGGCGGTTGGCGCACGCGTCGCGCACCTGTACGCAGAATTTCGGCTTGCGTAACGCAAAATCAGGGAATTCAGGCATTTGGGTTCGATACCTTTACTCGAAGGTCTCGGTTTACGGGGACTGAAGTACATGCTGGGGAGGACCTAGATACTGGCCAATGGGTTTACATAGCCAAGAGTTCTTAACTGCGCGCACAACACCGGTTCTATAATTGACGGACCCGGCATTCCGACCAAGTCTCTTCAGGTATCGAACTTACAGTGCCGTCCCGTCGTGCCCTTCCAGAAAAAGCGATGACGCTCTGGTCCCTCCGCGATCTGGTTGGAACGCCGTCCGTCAGAGTCCATCAGAATCATCGAGAGCGCGGCAGTCGATTGCACCTTGGTGCGCACGATCGGGCGATTCGCGTGCGACTCGTCAATTGCTAACAAATGGGAGAGACACACATGTCAAGCTTGAAATCCTTCGTTGTCGCCGGGACGACGACAATACTCGCCGCAACGCCGACGTGCGCTGGTCAGGGCGCCGATGGAACGGTGAACATCTTGTTCTCGCAGGCCCCCTCGATCATGAATCCTTACCTCGCGGCCAGCGACAAGGAACTCAACGCCGCTTCCCTGGTAATCGAGCCCCTCGGTGGCTACAACGAAGATGGCAAGCTGTTCCCGCGACTTGCAGCAGATATCCCTACCATCGAGAACGGCGGAATATCGACAGATCTCAAATCGATCACCTGGAAACTGAAGGCCGGTCTCAAATGGTCCGACGGAACGCCAGTTACTGCGCGGGACGTTGTGTTCACGGCAGAGTACTGCTTGGACCCGAAGGGAGGCTGCGCACAGCTAAAGCAATTTCAAGGCGTGGACAAGGTAAACGCATTGGATGATTTGACCGTGCAAATCACCTTCAAGAGCCCGATGCCCGTCCCATATGGCCCCTTCGTCGGCGCGCGGTCTCCCGTCATCCAGGCAACGCAGTTCGCCGAATGTCTGGGTGCGAAGGCTCCCACATGCACCGACGCCAATTTCAGGCCGATCGGTACCGGACCCTTTGTGGTCGCGGACTTTAAGCCGAACGATACCATCCTACTTAAAGCCAATCGAAACTATCGCGACCCCGAGAAGCCGGCTTTCGCAGAAGTCAACTTTAAGGGTGGAGGCGATCCGCTCGCCGCGGCTCGCGCTGTGTTGCAGACGGGCGAGTATGACTTTGCCTGGGGAGCGAATGTGGCCCCGGATGTCTTGAAGAAAATGGAGGATAGCGGGAAGGGGAGGACGATCGTACGCTTCGGTACGTCGGTCGAGAACTTATATTTGAACTTGACTGACCCATCGCCCAGCCTTCCAGCGGACGAACGATCAAACACTAAGCATCCGAATCCCATACTCAGCGACTTGCGCGTTCGGAAAGCCCTTTCGATGGCTATCGATCGCACGACATTGGCAAAAATCGGCTATGGTTTCATGGGCAAGCCGACCTGCGATTGGATCCCTGCCCCCGCGACGTTCGCCGCCGGCAACAAGGATTGTCTCCAGCAGGATACCGACGGCGCGAAGAAACTTCTTGACCAAGCGGGTTGGAAAGATAGCCCCGATGGGATTCGAGAAAAGGAGGGCAAGAAGCTGAAACTCTCCTTTGTGACCTCGACCAGCGCCGTGCGGCAGCAGTTCCAGGCGATCATGAAACAGTGGTGGCGTGAGATTGGCATCGACGTCGAGCTGAAGAACGTTAATCCATCCGTGTTCTTCAGCAGCGATCCTGGGAATCCCGATACATACCTTAAATTCTATGCTGACATAGAGATGTACACGGACGTCTTCAATGGTACCGACCCGGGTACTTACGTCGTACAGTACGTATGTAGCGGTCAAACCACGAACATACCACGTTACTGCAACAAGGACTACGACGCGCTCGTGACCGAACTTGGCCGCACCGCGGGATCCGAACGGCGGGGCGACATCGTCAAGCAACTTAACAATATGGTCACAGTTGACAGCTACGTACTCGTGCCGTTGGTCTGGCGCGGCTTCATGACGCCGATCTCAAATTCGCTTGGTGGTTACTCGCTCAATGTCTGGGATACGCAGCTCTGGAATGTCCAGGACTGGTATCGCAAGAAATGATGGCGTGCTCAGCCTAATGTATTCCGGCCGAGGTGATCTCTGATCATCTCCTCGGCTGGCCAAGCTAGTGCTAGTTTGGCAGACTTATCCACGCGCTGTTCGAGCATGGGAAGACTCGTGGCGACGGTATGCTACTCGGCACGAGCCTGCAGCCTAGGCAACGGCGGGGCTGATGCAGCGATCCCCGCGCGCTGAGCTCGCGGGTTGCCTTCCAGTTCCAGGGGAGAAGTTCGTGCAGTCGGTGCTCTTGGTCTGACCGGAGGCGATGCGCTCCAGCACATCGGGCAGATAGGCCTACGGATCGAGTTCGTGGAGCTTTGCGAGGTTTGGATTGTGCGGAGCTGGAGCTCATAGAGGCTCTTGAGCCACTAGGGCCGCACGCTTCACCCAGCCGACAAGCGTTGCCCGGTCGAGACGGACGGCCTGGGCGGCCAGATCTGCACCTGTCGGTACAGGCTCTCGGCGACGATCCGAGCTCTATCCGCTTCCCGAACGCACACGGCGCCCCGACGGCCCTTCAAGAACCTTCAGCCGGCTCACTGCCCCTGCCGATGAGCCGTCCAAATGGACGTTCCTTTTTTCCTTTTTGCTGTCCAATCCCATCCCGACTCCGTCCAAGGTAAGCGTAGCTCTGCGGCCCTTTTGAATCGCGCTTGACGTCTATTTTGTTCGCGTGGCGCGTCGCCGCGGTTTCCATGTGTCGGACAACGCGTTGACGGCGGCCTCGAGGGCCTTCCGGTCGATCACGTTGGGATCGAACCGCTCCGGGCCGCAGCGGCGCATATTTTCGTGCTCCGGATGAGCAGGGTCGCTGATGGCGTCGAGGTATTCGGCATAGCCTGGCGCACCACCGACCTCTTCCGGAGGACAACGACCGGCGGCCTCGAGCAGGAAGGGCATGCCCTCCGTCGTGGTGTTGTCGAACCATTTTTCGAGCTTGATCACGTGATCCCAGCTGTCGCCGAAGTCATAGAGATAGTGGATCGTCTTGGCGCCGGTCTCTCGAACGATATCGCAAAGCCGCGCTTTACGGGCATCCATGGGCTGGTGGCCGTAATCATTGTCGGGGTCGGGAATCCCCCAATGTGCCTCACCAGCGAAGAACTCGAAGAGGTGACTGTTCGTCCAGCCGAATGCCTCCTGAAGCGTCAGATGCAGCCGATCAAGGCGCAGCGTGAGCGGCACGACAAGGCGACGCATCACCTCCGGTTTTACGTCCTTGAGGGTCTGCGCCTTCAAATCATCTGGCCACTGTTTCCGGCCGCTGCCGGCGTACACTTCTATGCGTGGTGACAACGGTCGTCTTATGTCGTCCGAATGGTCGTCCATTGTGAGCACCCTTGCAGAAGATGACTCTTCTAACGGCGCTCATAGGTCTACGCACAAACAATCTGATGGGCCTCGCAGCCCCGCTTACCGTCCAAGCCGGAGGCTTCTCGCACAGCTATCCAGGTCCCGAAGCAAGGGTTCCGGCTATGCGCTTAGGTCAGGTCGTAGCGCAATCACCGGACGCTCCCGAGCGCCGTCAGCACCGTCGACGGCGTCTGCATGGCATCTGCCATAGCCCACCTCCAAAAACAGAAAACGGAGCGCTGGGGCGGCATCCGGCATCCGGCATCCGCCAACACACAGCCGAAGCGCGTACCGGCTCATCGCGCGATCGATTTCCGTCAGAGCGATCTCTGGACGCGTCGGCGGCTTCTGACATTATGGCGGCGAGCTCTCATCTGCGATAATGACCAGCTCTCGCTCGTCGCCGTTGCAACCATGGTGTGAGAGACGAGGTCAGATCCTGCGGCTTGGAGGTTGTCCTCGCTCCTCGCTATTGTGCAGACATGGCAAGGGGCGGCTCGGCCTCCGGTCCGATGGGGTTTTTAAAAGCATTCTTGTCACGAAATTCCTTGAGAGCATCTTTTGCCTCGGACAGAAGAGCGGGATTTGAAATAACGTCAGCGGCGACCCCGGCCATTGCCTTTGCTGCAAGCGTCATCCCTTTGTGTGCCGCGGGCGATTTGCCCTGGGCAACGAGCTGCCAAGAATGGAACGGCGTTCCCACCGCATAGGATGCGACGAAGCACTGCACTGTCGGAACAACCCAGCTAACACTTCCAACATCTGTGGACCCCATGGAGTCGGCGCGGGAGTCCTGCAATGGGAATATCTCCTCACTCAAAGGTTCTGCGGCGACCGGCAACCCGTACTTTCCGTAAGAAGAAGCAATGCTATCAGGCGGAAGCGTGCTTTGAATCTGCTTCGCAAATTTCATGTCAACGCCGTCGAACCCAGGTCCGCCCAGTTGAACCAGATTCGTGTACATCGCTTTTTCCAGCGGTGCATTGCCGACCAGGTTTGCTTCGCCCGATAGCTGCTTTATTTCGACGGTGGTTTCGGTCATGAGCGCCGCCCCTTCGGCAATCTTCTTGACCCTTTCAACGAGGCTCCACATTTCATCAAGTCTCAGCGCACGAACAAGATGCCGCACCACAGCACGCGGCTGCACAACGTTGGGCGCAATCCCTCCGGCGTCCACGAGAGCGTAGTGAACTCGGGCGGAAGAAGGCATGTGCTCGCGCATATAATTGACGCCCACGTTCATGAGTTCCACTGCATCAAGAGCGCTTCGTCCAAGATGCGGTGCCGTTGCAGCATGGGCTGCGCGTCCATGAAACGTGAACTCCATTTCGACACAGGCGAGCGAAACAGGAGGCCAGACACCCGTAAACGTCGAAGGGTGCCAACTGATTGCAACGTCGACGTCATCAAATGCACCGGCGCGGACCAAAAAGCTCTTTCCGGATCCGCTTTCTTCTGCAGGGCAGCCGTAGTAGCGGACTCGTCCAGGTAGTCCAGACCGAGCCAACCACTCCTTGATTGCGAGCGCAGCCAAGAGAGAGGCTGAACCAAGCAGATTGTGACCGCACCCGTGCCCCGTCCCGCCCGCAACGACTGGGCGTTGTTCAGCCTTGCCCGCCTCTTGGCTCAACGCCGGCAAGGCGTCGTACTCGCCAAGTATTGCAATCACGGGGCCACCGCTCCCAGCTTCAGCCATGATTGCCGTCGGAATGCCCGCCAAACCTTGCGTAATCGCAAAGTCTTCCGAGGCAAGCGCACAACTGTGCTCGGTCGCGGCAAAAACTTCATGATAGTTCAGCTCCGGCTTGTCCCAGATTCGATCACTCAAGTTGTGGAACTTTGATTTGTGAGCCTCTACGTACTCCCAGACCGGTTTGGTATTTCTGAGCATTGGACTATCTCATTGAGATTAACACTGGGCAGCTGCGTCGAAGAATGGCTGATTGGTCTCAAAGCTTTGTTTTTGCTTGTGTTGGAGAAGCTCGGGTCCATGACCCAGATGAGCTGGGCTCCACGACATGATAATGGAGGTCCGAGGGCGAATTTCGCCGTTCGTGCCGCTCTTAGGCCTGTTCGCCGCGAAATCTTAAGATTGACGCCGCTTTCCTTCATCCGAGGCCCTCGCTACTTCGGGTAAGAGAGGCATCGCAACAGGCAGGTACGGCTAAGCACCAACTTCGCTGCTCGTACACTGCGGAAAAGAAGCGGAACTACTCAACAGTTCTGGACTACCCTCTTCTATCGCCTCTTGATGCAGGAAGATGACGCGGCTCCGCACCGGTCAGAGTGCGCGCAGTCGGATGACGATGCGTCCATTCGAAGTGGCCAAGTTGCTTTGTGCGACTCCATCGAAGCATTGTGGCTACGCATCGGGCCATCGCACTCGGCTAAGGCGTCCCCGCTAGTCTTCCCGTCGTACCGGTGTGCGGATGACACGCAAGAAGCACCGATCGCCCGAGCTAGCCTTAAGCCGGATATCTAGTATAACATCACCTATCCGACTTCGAAACTCGAATGAGAGCGCGCGCCCCGCTCGCTCACTCATCCCCCTCCTGGGAGGATGACGTAAGCTTTCCGCACCGTCTCTAACACATCCCATTCGCCGTTGGTGTTGGGATGGAAGAATAAGGAGTCTCCAGCCTCCAGAACCAAGGTCGGACCGCCATCCGGGGTAAACGTACAACGTCCCGAGAGAAAGGTAGAGAATTCGGCTTCGGCCACCTGACGGCGCCATCTTCCTGGGGAGCATTCCCAAGCGCCCGCGCTCGTAGCGTCGGTTGAAGATTTGAACGCAATCTTACTGCGCATGATCGAGACTGGCTCGCCGATCGGACGAGAAACCGGCGCGATGTTCTCCAGCGCGGCCGTGGGCAGATTTGCGGAAGATTTGAGAAGGACCGGAGTCATGATGTGCTCCTGTTGCTGGTATCAGTTGCGGGTGGACGGTACGTACCCGACGGGGGCAAGGTTTGCGATTGCAAGAGTAAGCCTATCGGGGCGTAGGGCCCGATCTTCCAGCTCCTCTTTCCGGCGCAGCGCTTCACGCACAACGAGAGAGCCGACATAGCGAAAGGGCTCTACCGGAAATTTCTCTACATCGTCTCGGACTAAGCCGCAGCAGGACCATTCGTCCGCCTCGTCAAGAGTAAGCGAGGCGAGTATCCTTCCGCCCAGAACTGTGGGTCCGACGCCCTGGCCAGAGAAACCGATTCCGAAATAGATATTGGGGTTATGGTCAAGGCGCCCGAAAAACGGCAGACCGTCAACAGACCTGTCGATAGGACCAGTCCAGGACGATTCGACATCCACACCGTTGAGCATCGGGTACAGCTGACGGAAGCTCTCCTCTACTTCGTCGGCTCTAGGCGAGGGCCCTTCATAATGATCGGCCACTTGCCCAGCGAACGCGAAGTGCCCTAGCGACTTACCAAAAACGATGCGGCCGTCGGGCGTATTTCTGTAGTAGTTCAGGAACATTCGGGAATCGCAGATTGCCACACCGGTCCTCAAACCAATGCTGTTCAATTTGTCGGGGCTGGCGGTCGTCGCGATCATGTCGCTAGACACGATCGCTACCTTGCGTCGCAGGTAGGAAAACTGCGCGCCCCACGCGTTCATCGCAAGGACGACTTTTTTGCTCATGACAGAGCCTTTGCGCGTTACTACCTTCGGCGTTCTAGTCCGCTCTAGGCGGATCATTGGAGAATGTTCATAAATCGTGACGCCAAGCTTCTGGGCATGACTCCGAAGACCGAGGGCAAGGATAGCCGGCTGGACCGTCGCGGCATCAGGTTCAAACACGCCAGCCAGGTTGCGGTCGGTGCCGCCCAGTTGAGCCACCTGCGCCGGCTCGAGGAACTCAAATGGCCGCACATTGTGTTCGGCTAGTTGACTAATCAGATCGTTCCAGCAACCAATTTGCTGGGCAGACGTCGCGGTCCACAGCCAACCATCCGCTCGAAAATCAGCATCGATTCCATTTTCGCGACAGAATGTGCCGATTTCGAGGACGGCTTCTGCCGAGCTCTTAGCGATTCGTCTCGCTTCATCTGTGCCGCACAGCTTGTGCAGCGACAGATATTTCGCCCAGTAGCTAGTGACAAATCCGCCATTGCGGCCGCTTGCACCGGCCCCGCACACATCCCTTTCCACTATGACGACCTTGAGCGAGGGAGAGTGCTCCTTGATCCGGATCGCTGTCCATAACCCCAAATAGCCACCTCCGACGATCGTCACGTCAGCCGTTATGTGCGTCGATAGAGATTTGACGTGAGGTCGCCCAAGACGATCGAAGGCCTGTTTTAACCAGAAATTGTCCATCGTTAGTTCCATCAAACTGCCTATTCGCTAACGATAGCGCCATCGCAGAGTCGTTTGCGTCCCACTTGTCTGCCACTCAGATGAATTCCTGCATGACACACCGTTTTGCGAGCACATTCCGCTTCGCCGAGCGAGCGGCTGTCGACGCCCTGCTCGATTCGCTCGATCGACGGAGCGTCGCGGCTGGCATCGGGACTTTTTCACCGGCTCCGCACGAGGCGCGACGTGGCAGGCGCAGAACGTCCAAGACTGTATGAAAGAAACCGAGAGCGAAATCTCAGTCCTCAATGCGTGCCCTGAGCAACTCTGGGGCGATGATCTCTTCGGCGTTACGACGTTGACCCTTAACTCGTGTGCGATTGGGATCGTAGAAGGGTCGGAGAGACGCAATTGCCGCGTGCCTTTCGCCCGCGATCTCTATCTCAAAGGTCCCCTTGGCCAACCACTCGGCGCTCACGCCGCTCTCTGAGTGCAAATAGCCCATACCAATGCCGCAGCCGAGGGTGTGACCGAAGCCGGCGGAGCGCAGATAACCGACGAGCGAGCCATTACGCCATACTGGCTCTGCTCCGAACAAGAGCGGTACTGCTTTGGGTGCCGCCAACTGCACAAGACGCCGACGTGGATTTTGCGCGCGTTGTGGTTCGAGGCTCCTGCGCCCTATAAACTCGTCTTTCTTGTTCCAGGCTATCGTAAAGCCCAAGCCCGCTTCGAGAGGCGATTCTTCATCACTTACATCTGCACCCCAATCGCGGTATCCCGCTTCAAGGCGCAACGTATTCAGCGCAACGTACCCCGCATGGCGTAGATCGAAATCGCGACCAGCAGCGATCAATGCATCGTAGATGCTGAGCGCTTGTTCGACGGGGATATGCAGCTCCCATCCTAGTTCGCCGACAAAGGTCATGCGGCATGCGAGTGCCATTCCATAGCCGATTTCGACTTCTCGCGCCGTAGCAAAGGGGAATGCAGCATCAGAGAAGTCTGCGGGACTAACGCGCATCAGTAGCTCTCGCGAATGCGGCCCCATGACAGACAAGCATGCATAGCCGGATGACACATCTGTGATGTACACGTGTCCCGCATTTTTAGCATGCATCCGCAACCAGGCGAGATCACGGATCCGCTGCACGGCTGCCGTTACCACCAAATATTCTTCGTCACCTGTTCTAGCGATCGTGACATCCGACTCCATGCCGCCTCGCTCGTTGAGCCATGGCGTGTACACGATGCGCCCCACCGGAACGCCAAGGTCATTGGTGGAGAGACGCTGCAAAAAGGCGAGTGCATCGCGGCCCTGAACCAGCAGATGCGCGAAGGATGTCTGATCGAAGAGCGCGACTCTGGAACGAGTCGCTTCATGCTCTGTCCCGCTCGCGTGAAACCAATCCTCGCGAGCAAAACTTGCGTGGCCTTTCCCTGAGCCTTCATTCGAGCTAAACCATTGCGCCCGCTCCCATCCGGCAGCCTCGCCGAAGTTCGCGCCGACCCCTGCTAGCCGATCGTGCAGAGGGGATAGGCGCACATCACGAGCAGTCACGGGTGACTTATGGGGCCAATGCAGAGCGTAAAGCAGCCCAACCGCTTCGCCTGTTCGATCGCGCAAATATTGGCGATTGCGCTGGAACGGCATGGCGCGCCGTACGTCCATTTCCCAATAGTCGTTTGCGGGGATACCCGTCGACATCCACTCGGCCATGACCTTGCCGGCGCCGCCGGAAGACTCGATACCGCAAGAATTGAACCCAGCGGCTACGTAGAGGCCTGCTATGTCTGGCGCTGGTCCTATCAGGAAGCGATTGTCCGGCGTAAAGCTTTCCGGCCCGTTGAAACTGAGTTGCAGTCCTACGTTTGTGAGCACCGGCATGCGCCGCATGGCATTCGTAAGATGAGGTTCGATGTGTTCAAAATCATCGGGAAGCGAATCAAAACTGAACTGACGCGGAATTCCTTCCATTCCCCAAGGCTTGCCAATGGGCTCGAAGAAACCCACGAGCAATTTGCCCGCGTCCTCCTTTGCGTAGAAGCACGCATCAAGATCGCGTACAGTGGGAGTATCGGGCGGCAGGCCTTGAATCGGTTCTGTAACTACGTAGAAATGCTCTGCGGCGTGCAGCGGCACGGTCCAATCAAGATCAGCAGCTAGGGTTCGGGTCCACATCCCCGCGCAGATCGCGACCTTTTCCGCGGTTACCATGCCCTCCGGAGTTTGCACGCCCGAAATTCGGCCGTTCTTCACCACAATGCGCGTCACCGGTGTGCGTTCCAGGATTGTCGCCCCGCCCTGCCGCGCGCCAGCAGCGAACGCGCGCGCTGTGTCGACCGGGTTCGTCTTGCCGTCGGAGGCAATCCATGCCGCGCCAAGTACGTCACCAACATCGAGGGAAGGTACACGCCGCTTGGCTTCGGGGGCATCGATGATCTCGACATCGAGACCGAATGAGCGTCCCATAGAGGCCGCCCGCTTCAACTCTTCGAGTCGAGCAGGTGTCGAGGCGACAGTTATCGACCCGCATTGCCGAAAACCGGTGTGCTGACCGCTCAGCTTCTCAAGATCTTGGAACAGCCGCGCAGTATACTGGGCCAGCTTCGCCATATTCTCGCTAGCGCGAAGTTGCGTGACTAGCCCCGCCGCGTGCCAGGTGGTACCGCAGGTGAGCTGATCCCGCTCAAGGAGAAGGACGTCACGATGGCCGAGCCGTGTAAGATGATAGGCTACCGACAGACCGATAATGCCGCCGCCGATGATGACGTATTCCGCATGTGATGGCAGTTTACTTGACATTATAAACTCAAAAAATGTCCGTAAGCGATTTTTGGGTGCAGCCTAGGATCCAAGCGCAGAGATCCTCAGAAGTTGTGTTCCGGCGCAAGCGCGACATTCGAGTTGGGTGCCGCTGCCGCCATCCCATTGACTGTCGGCACTTGGTGGGGCGTCTTGGCTAAATCGTTTTGCTGAGTTGCGGGCGCAGCTGCACCTGACGACAGGCATGTGTGATCGGAATCGAGCAAAGCTTGATCTCCTCGCGCGCCTAGGATCTTACGGACCGTCGCGTTTGTCCTGCTGACACAAAGGTCCTTCTGTCCCTGAAATACTACAGAGCGCGCCATCCGAATTTAATCAATAAGGACCTTTACCGAACAGAAATTCTGCGCTCACTCCGCAAGAAGCGAAGTTTTTGCACTTGCTATGGGGGCGATTAACCGTGAGCCCCAACGGAGCTCGTGCCGAACCGGCCAGTTACGCCATTATCGAGGAGCAATAGGACCGCTTAAATCGATCCGCCGCATCGATCACAGCAAACATGCTCGCTACGATCGGCAGTATCCAAGCTATCTGTCTGAATTGCCATCGAGCGTCCTAGAATGGATCACTCGCTCTTTGAGCCTTCGATAAACTGAGGTCGCTTAGCCATCACACTTCGCCTGCACGCAAGCAAAATAACCCTGCCATTCAGGTCATAGGCGATCCTGCAAGCTCGTCCATTACTTGCTTGGTCGCTCTGTACGCCAGATCAACGATTTCATCTATCTCAGCTTCCGAGGTTACAAGAGGTGGTGCAAAGCCGAGAATATCACCGTGCGGCATAGCGCGTGCGATAAGGCCGCGATCGCGAGCAGCTTTCGAGATGCGGGCACCCACCTTTACCTGGGGATCGAACCGGCGCTTCGTGTGGCGATCGGCCACGAATTCGATAGCCCCAAGCAAACCTACGCCCCTCACTTCCCCAACAATCTCCAGCTGCGCAAAGCGCTCCTTGAGCTGCTTCTGAAAGTGGGAGCCCACGATTCTGGCGCGCTCGCTCAGTTGCTCCTTCTCCACAATGTCAAGTACCGCGTTGGCAGCAGCCGCTGCGATCGGGTGACCAGAATAGGTATATCCGTGAGAGAAAGCTCCGATACGGTCGGCTGCTTCTTCCATGACCGCATATACCCTTTCGCCCACGATTGCACCGGAGAGTGGTACGTACCCAGATGTCAGCCCCTTAGCGACTGTTACCAGATCCGGCTCGATATCATACAGCATGCTGCCGAAATCTGCGCCGGTTCGACCGAACCCGCAGATTACCTCGTCCGCAATCAGAAGAACATCATAGCGCCTGAGCACAGCCTGAATCTCGTGCCAGTATCCTGTTGGAGGCGGCGTAATGCCACCTGTGCCCAGCACAGGCTCTGCGATAAATGCACCGATCGTCTCCGGCCCCTCCCGTAAGATCAGTTGCTCGAGCTCGGACGCGCGCCGCCGAGAAAACGATTCTTCTGTCTCGCCGGGCTCAGCCCCCCAATAGTGATGTGGTGCGCCGGTGTGTAAGATGCCCGGAAAGGGAAGATCCATATGATCATGGTAGAATGACATACCCGTCATCGAGCCTGAAATGACTGAGCAACCATGATACCCGCGCTCACGCGCGATGATTTTTTTCCTCTTAGGCTGACCGCGCAGATTGTTGTAATACCAGACAAGCTTTGCTTGTGTTTCGTTGGCGTCTGATCCGGAAAGCCCAAAGAATACCTTGCTGGGCTTACCTGGTGATATTCGAATGAGACGGCTTGATAAGATGGCCAGCTCTTCGGTCGTATGAGCCGCATATGTGTGGTAGTATGCGAGCTTATGGGCCTGCCGCGCGATCGCTTCAGCCACTTCGGTCCGGCCGTACCCAATGTTTACGCAGTACAGGCCCGCAAAACCATCGATGTAGCTGCGCCCTTCAGCATCCTGGATGCGAATTCCTTGGCCGCCGGTAACGATTGTAGGGTTACCGATCTTGCCAGTGGTAAAGTCCTTCAGCTGCGTGAACGGATGCAAGACACTCGAGCGATCGAGTTCAGCGACAGTTTTGATATCAGGCATCCGTCATCTCCTACTGGGCGAGATCGCCGAAGCAAACGTATTTCAGCTCCATATACTCGGCCAGACCGTGGCGCGATCCTTCGCGACCGAGCCCGGATTGCTTCCAACCGCCGAATGGAATTGGGGAGCCTGTAAACGACGCGGTGTTGACACCGATCATACCGCACTCGATTCGATCACAAAGCCGGAGCGCCCGACGTAGACTATCCGTGTAGACGTAACCTGCCAGTCCCATTTCGTTGGCATTGGCCCGTGCGACGACTTCTTCTTCACTCTCGAATGGAAGCACGGCAGCAACCGGACCAAACGTTTCTTCTCTCACGATGAGCATCTCATCGGTCACGTCACTGAGCAACGTCGGAGACACAAAGTTGCCCCCAAGGGCAGCACCGTGACTGCTGGAAAACACTCGCGCCCCCCTTTTTGTCGCATCATCGATATGGGTCTTGCACTTGTTGGCCACAGATAGTTTTGTCATGGGCCCAATGTCTGTCGCGGGCTCCAGACCGTGGCCAACTCGGAGTTGAGCCACTGCTGCGCCGAACGCCTCTACGAAAGCCTCGTAGATATTCTTTTGAACGTAGATGCGATTGGCGGCCAAGCAGTCTTGGCCCGACGTCGCGAACTTAGCGGCGATTGCGCCGTTGACGGCCTTCCTCAGGTCGACATCGTCAAAAACGACGAAGGGAGCGTGCCCGCCCAGCTCCAGCGAGACTTTCTT
The DNA here is from genome assembly GCF_051710265.1 of Bradyrhizobium sp. U531. Classification (NCBI taxonomy): domain Bacteria; kingdom Pseudomonadati; phylum Pseudomonadota; class Alphaproteobacteria; order Hyphomicrobiales; family Nitrobacteraceae; genus Bradyrhizobium; species Bradyrhizobium sp. U531. The sequence continues at coordinate 176,015 of NZ_JASVEN010000012.1, read as the reverse complement.
GATCGTTTCGGCTGCCCCCTCCAGAAGCAGACGCCCCACCTCCGTCGAGCCCGTAAACGAAAGAGCCCTTACTCGCGGGTCGCGCAGCAAAGACCCTGACAGTTCGATTGAATTGCCTGTAAGCACCTGAAGAATGCCGGAAGGCACTCCAGCTGCTTGGGCTAACCTGCCAATCGCGAGAGCGGACAGCGGCGTCTCCGGAGCAGGCTTAACAATTGCAGGACAGCCAGCCGCAAGAGCAGCTCCGGCCTTTCGTGTAATCATCGCAACAGGAAAATTCCACGGCGTGATCGCCGCCGCGACGCCGATCGGCTGCATTCGGACCTGCAGCAGACTGGCCGGCTTGTGACTGGGTATGGTGTCTCCGTATGCTCGCTCTCCCTCTGCTGCGAACCACTCGAGAAATCCAGCAGCATACGCGATCTCGTGCTGAGCCTCGGCAAGCGGCTTACCTTGTTCACACGTGATTACGATCGAGAGTTCGTCCGAATGGTCGCGCAGCAATGAAGCCCAGGCTCTAAGAATTGCGCCGCGCTTCGCCGGCAGCAGGTCACGCCAACCAGGAAAAGATCGCGAAGCTGCGGCGACCGCAGCGTCCATATCCGCGGCCGAGCAGTGAGCGACGTCTGCAATATTCTCATCACTAGCGGGGTCGACCACCACGTGTCTTTGCTCGCCTGCGATCCACCTGCCATCAACGAGGGCATCCCCTACGAGGAAATCACGACGATGGAGGGCCTGCAGATGCCTAGCAGCAAGCCCGGTCAAACGAGTACTTCTGGATCGAATCTCTTGGAAGGCCATCGAAGCTCGTTCACCGTCACTTGTTGATATTGGCTGCGCAATCAGGATACAGAAGGCAAAAGCGATTTTTTGTTGCATTTTCCCATCGTTGGGAGGATTTCCTGCGTGGCGCGCCGATTCTGCGGCGAAATGCAGCTGAAGCCTGGAGCCTCTCTATGCAATATGACCGGACGGACGCCCGGATCCTCGAAATCGTACAGAAAAACAACCGCTTAACATCCGAAGTGATCGGCGAAACCGCTGGTCTTTCTGCCACCGCATGTCAACGACGGCTGAAGAGACTTCGTTCGGATGGGATCATCGAAGCCGATGTCTCAATCGTTTCGCCTAAGGCGGTAGGCAGGCCTATTCAAATGCTCGTGCTGGTGACATTGGAGCGGGAGCGCTCAGATATCGTCGATAGATTCAAGAAGGCGATCAAATCGTCGGCCGAAGTCGTCAATGGATTCTATGTGACTGGGGATGCGGACTTCCTCCTATATGTCACGGCGCGCAGCATGGAAGATTATGAACAATTCACGCGGCGCTTCTTCTACGAGAACACGGACATAAAAGGCGTGAAGACGATGGTCATAATGGACCGCGTGAAAACGGGCTTTGCCGTTCCAATTGAAGTACCGTCCGAGGATTAATCCGATGTTGGTCATGGATAAGCTTGGAGCTTGTGCGCTTTTTCATCCGTCAATGGCAAATTTCGCTCAAAACCCGCGCTGTTGTTCCTCTAATCTATGATTGTCGATAATTGAAAAACATCTCTCCGAAGGCGTCTCGTTCGTTTGCACCGCTCATGCATCCCGCAGCTAGGAAAATCTCTCTCGGTCGAGAACGACTATTTTCTGCTATCATTGATGGTCTGGCACATCGCTTGACGAGCCAATTCTGGGATAGAGATGATTGGTTCATCTGACTCCCCCTCGTTCAAATCAGACGGGATAACCGCGCCGCTACGAGTCCTGGCTTTCCGCCGCATCTGGCTTGCAAGCCTGCTCTCCAATCTTGGCATTCTTATCCAGGGCGTAGGCGCGGCGTGGGCGATGACTCAGATGGCTTCGTCGGCCGACAAAGTCGCGCTGGTGCAGAGCGCGCTCATGTTTCCGGTTATGCTGATTGCTATACCTGCTGGCGCGCTTGCTGACATGCATGATCGTCGCATAGTGGCGCTTGTATCACTTTGCATTACGCTCGTCGGCGCGATCGTGCTGACCACACTAGCCTGGCTAGACCTGGTAACACCGAATGGTCTGCTCGCACTCTGTTTCGCCGTCGGTGGCGGCATGGCCCTTCTGGGGCCTGCCTGGCAATCCTCAGTCGGCGAACAGGTCCCCTCTGACGCGCTCCCTGCAGCTGTTGCGCTTAATGGGATCAGCTACAACATCGCACGCAGCGCGGGTCCGGCGATCGGCGGTATCGTCGTTGCCACTGCCGGCGCAGTAGCCGCCTTTGCGCTTAACGCGTTGCTCTATTTGCCGCTGATAGCTGCCCTGTTTGTTTGGAAGCGCCATGCTGAACCCTCTCGGCTTCCACCTGAAACACTAAACCGCGCCATCGTATCTGGCGTCCGTTACATCATCAATTCGCCATCAATCAAGATCGTATTGGTACGCTCTTTCTTCATGGGCTTGATAGGTGGAGCGATCATCGCCTTGTTGCCGCTGGTCGCCCGCGATCTTTTGCAGGGCGGCGCCAAGACCTATGGCATCATGCTCAGCGCCTTTGGCGTTGGCGCGGTAGTCGGCGCTCTCAGTATAACTGAGGTCCGGAAGCGCATGAGTGGTGAGGCGGCGATCCGCACCTGCGCTCTTTCCATGGCCGGCGCAATTGCTACTGTGGGACTGAGCAGCGAGGCGATTCTGACCGCTGTCGCGCTCATCTTGGCCGGGGCGGTTTGGATGCTGGCCTGGGTGTTGTTTAGCATTGGCGTGCAGCTTTCGGCGCCACGGTGGGTCGCGGGACGTTCGCTAGCCGCATATCAAGCGGTAAGTTCAGGCGGTATTGCTTTCGGAAGTTGGGGGTGGGGCCATCTAACCGATGCTGCTGGCGTCGATACGGCACTCTTGATCTCAGCAGCTTTAATGTTCGTATCACCACTTCTTGGAGTTTGGCTGCCGATGCCGCGCATTAGCGCGCGAGGCGAAGAGGCCGAAATGCTGGAGGATCCCAAGGCAAAGCTAGCGCTGACCGGACGGAGCGGGCCGGTGGTGGTGGAGATTGACTATTGCATCGCCCAGGAGAACGCCCGTGCCTTCCACAACTTGATGCAAGAGGTTCAGCTCTTTCGACAACGAAATGGAGCCTACGGGTGGTCGATTGCTCGTGACATTGCGGATCCCGAACTATGGACGGAGCGCTATCACTGTCCGACATGGTTTGATTATTTGCGACAGCGCAACCGCTCGACGCAATCGGAGCGCGCACTGGACCGGCAGGCCTCATCTTTCCATGTTGGTACCGAGCCGGTGCGAGTTCGACGCATGCTGGAGCGCCCGTTCGGCTCCATGCGGTCGAGAGAAGACAGCCCGGATCGACCTGCAAACGATTCTCTCCGAGCAGATTGCCAACTCGGAGAAAGGTACTGATCTGCGGCTCAGTCGTCGAGACGGGCATAGTAGTAGGAGAGAAACGAACGGGCAGGAGTGCAAAGCGGACAAGCGCCCGGCCAACAAAGCGGGACTCGATTTAGGGTCCTATGCATCGGTGGAAGACATATGCTGGATCAAGCATGCCGAGATCCTGAACAGTCAAAGACGTGAGATCTAACCTGATGCCGCCTTAAGGCGCGGCGCGGCCAGTTTGTAATAACGCTGGCACTCAGCTTCTTGGCCGGTCATTCAACCTTGATGCACCTTGAATGATCGCGACATGCTCGGTCCCTCGGGCAACTAAAGGCAATCGTCAGCTGGCAGGGGCAAGTTTCATTTGCGGCAACATGGTAATTTTTACCTTCCTTCAGTCTACCGGCTCGAGTTAATGGCGCGGGTCACTCCCCAGAAAGGGGCTGTGGCAAATTTGACGAAGCGCTTGGCATCGATCACTTTCCGGAATGCTTCATCATTACTAATAATTTCTTTTCTGACAGTATTTTGAACTCCATAGTGGAAAAAAACGGCGATCGCAGCAGGCTGCCACGGGCGGTCCCCGGCGACAATTATCCAACGAGGAACACTAAGAGGGTGAACAACATGGACATTTCGCGCAGACTTCTTCTGCAATCGACCGCTGCGCTGGCGCTTGCAGGTGGTAGACTTCCGTTTGCAGCAGCCGCAGAACAGGGTCGTCCAGGCGGCACTTTAGTGATGGTGACAACTCAGACGCCTCGCCATCTCAATCCGGCTATTCAATCCGGCATTCCCACCGCGGTCCCAGGAACACAGCTTTTTGCGTCACCGCTCAAGTACGATGCGAACTGGAACCCGCAGCCCTATCTCGCGCAAAGCTGGAAGGTCGCTGAGGATGGCCTATCTGTGACACTGAATTTGGTGAAGAACGGCAAATTCCACGATGGGAAGCCCATTACGTCTGAAGACGTAAAGTTCTCCATCGAGACGATCAAGGCTCATCACCCATATAATACCATGTTCGAGCCGGTTAGTACGGTCGAAACGCCTGATGAGCATACTGCTGTCGTTCGTCTTGCCCGCCCGCACCCAGCGCTACTGTTGTGTATGTCGAGCGCGCTCTGCCCTATCCTGCCGAAGCACGTATTCGGCGACGGGCAGGACATCATGAAACATCCAGCGAATTCCAATCCGATCGGCAGTGGCCCATTCAAGCTGGAGGAGTTCAAGCCGGGACAGCAGATCACGCTGGTCAAGCACCCAGAGTTCTTCCTTGAGGGGCGGCCCTATCTCGACAAGATCGTCATCCGGATCAATCCGGATCCGAACGCGGTCTTGGTCGCTATGCAGAACGGCGAGGCAGACTTTTACCCCTTCGTGCAGATCAGCCAGCACATCAAGTATTTGGAAAAGGTGGAGCGTCTCGGTGTCACCGACAAGGGTTATGTCGGCGCGGGTCCGATCAACTGGCTGGCGTTCAACACCGCGAAAGCCCCGCTGGACAACAAGATGGTTCGTCACGCGATCGCCTATGCCACCGATCGCAACTTCATCTGCAACGCCCTACTGCGCGGCGTCGCCAAACCGCAGCACGGGCCAATCATTGAATCTGGGCCATTTTTCAATCCAAGAATAGCTCCATACGATTTCGATCTCACAAAGGCCAACGCTCTCCTTGATCAGGCCGGCCACAAAAGAAGTCCTGACGGCACGCGCTTCAGGCTGACGATTGACTACATTCCTAACGTCGGCGAAGTCCAGGAAGGTGTCGCCCAGTATCTGAAGTCGCAGCTCAAAAAGGTGGGCATTGAACTGGACGTTCGATCTGCCCCCGACTTCCCGACCTGGGCTAATCGCATCTCGAACTATGATTTCGACTTGACGATGGACGCGGGCTTCAACTGGGCCGATCCGGTCATTGGAGTGCACCGCACCTATCTGTCCTCGAACATTCGAAAAGGCGTGATCTGGTCGAATACTCAGCAGTATCGCAATGCGGAAGTGGACGAATTGCTCAATAAAGCTGCAGTCGAGATGGATAAGGCCAAACGCAAAGATCTCTACGACAAATTCCAGATGATCGTTGCAGAAGATCTGCCAATCCACTGGCTCCACGTGCTTCCATACCGGACAGCCTACGACAAGCGTCTGGCCAACATTCCAGAGTCGATTTGGGGCCCCATGCAGTCGATGGATGACCTATACTGGACTCAAGAAAAGAGCTGAGATTGTAATGTCCAATACAACTGCGGTGGCCAAATGTGGCCGCGTCTAAGGACGCGGCCACACTCGTCGATTCTTTTCCGGATTATTAGGACAAAATGGGATTATTTGGATATGTCAGCCGGCGCCTAGTTTACGGTTTGTTGTTGCTGGTTGGCGTTCTTGTTCTGAACTTCTTCTTGATTCACGCGGCGCCTGGCGATCCAGCTCAGGCGATCGCGGGAGAGATGGCTGGTGCCAATCCGAAAGTGCTCGCCGAGATTCGGACGAGCTATGGATTGGATAAGCCTATCCTCACGCAGCTAGGGATTTATCTTGCCAATGTCGCGAAGGGCGATCTTGGGATCTCGTATTACTTCAACCAACCCGTAATCACGCTCATCGCGGCTCGCCTGGGCCCGACGATTCTTCTAGTCTTTTCCTCTCAGGTAGTTGCACTGGCTGTTGGCGTCGCCATGGGCGTGCTAGCAGCGCGCCGGCCCGACGGCCTCTTGTCAGCCATCGTTGCAGTCGTCTCGACAATTGGCTACGCGGCGCCGGTCTTCTGGTCGGGCATCATGCTGATCATTCTCTTCGCGTCGGTATGGCCTATCTTTCCGGTTGACGGCATGACAGGCGCGCGGTTCGAAGGCGGCTACCTCGCCCATATTCGCGATATCTTGTACCATTTGGTTCTCCCCGCTTCGACGCTTGCCATCATCTTCCTGGCGCAATATTCGCGATTGTCACGCGCTTCAATGATCGAGGTGCTCGGCGCCGACTATGTTCGCACCGCGCGCGCCAAGGGCTTGAGCGAGAGGGCGGTTATGTTCAAGCACGGTCTTAGGAACGCCCTGCTTCCGATCGTCACGGTCGTTGGCATCCAATTCGGCAACTTGATTTCGGGCGCGCTCTTGGTCGAATCTGTCTTTAACTGGCCAGGCATGGGTCGGCTAGCATTTGAATCCGTTCTTCGCCGCGACTATCCGACCTTGCTCGGCATCCTGTTCTTCGCAGCTCTCATGGTTGTCGTCGCCAATATCCTGACCGATATCTCCTATCGCTTCGTCGATCCTCGCATCCGAATTGGACGGCACTGATGAACATGATGCCGAACACGAGGACATCCGCTGTGGCTAAGCAGCCGCCTGAGGCAATCAGCCCGCTGAAGGATGCCTGGATCGTTTACCGCCGAAACAAAGCCGCCATGCTTGGCACCGTGTTGCTCGCCGCCATCATCGCGCTTGCTCTGTTTGGTACTTTCCTTTACCAGGCCGACCCCTACGAGATTGTCTCGGCTCCAGAAACTCCACCATGGACTGATTCCGCGGCACCTTTGGGTACGGACTATCTTGGCCGCGATTTAGGCCGCGGACTGCTTAGGGGAGGAGGCCCCACAATCGCCGTTGGCGCTGCGGCTGCGCTAATCACGCTCGCAATCGGCATCTCACTTGGTGGTATTGCCGGCTATTTTGGTGGGTGGGTCGATGATCTTCTCATGCGCGTTACGGAATTCTTCCAGGTACTTCCCGCGCTACTCTTTGCCATGGTGGTAATCACGTTGTTCTCGCCCACGACGATGACAACGGCGATTGCGATTGGCCTAGTGCTCTGGCCTCAAACGGCCCGCTTAACACGCGGGGAGTTTCTGAAAATACGCGAACTCGAATACGTCATGGCGGCGCGTTCGATCGGCGCGCGCGACGGGCGGATCATGTGGAGAGTAATCCTTCCGAACGCCCTTCCTCCACTCATCGTGTCGGCGACGCTCACCGTCGGCGTGGCCATTCTCTTCCAGGCCGGACTTTCGTTCTTGGGGCTGGGCGATCCAAACATCATGTCCTGGGGGCTGATGATCGGCACAAACCGGCAGTACATCCTCGATGCCTGGTGGCCCGTTACATTGCCCGGCGTCGCGATCTTTCTCACGGTTCTGGCCATCAGTCTGGTCGGCGACGGTCTGAATGATGCATTTAATCCAAAGTTGCGCGGGCGCTAAATGGAAAAACCACTGATTTCGATCCGAGATCTGAAGGTCGAGTTCTCGACGCGCAATGGGCCCGTGACCGCGCTTGACGGAATTAGCCTGGATCTAATGCCGGGCGAAACTCTGGGAATTGTGGGAGAATCAGGCTGCGGAAAATCGATCACCGCTCTCGCTACAATGGGCCTTATCCCGAACCCACCGGGCCGCGTGGTGGACGGCCAGATTCTGCTCGATGGCGAAGACATCACGCATGCTGATCAGAGGCGGCTGAGAAATCTGCGGGGCGCCGACATCTCCATGATTTTCCAGGAGCCGATGACATCGCTCAACCCGGTATTCACGGCGGGTGATCAGATTGCCGAAGCAATCATGCTGCACCAATCGGCGAGCAAAGCTGAGGCTGGTCGTTTGGCCGTGGAACTTCTGCGGACGGTTGGCATTCCCGACCCGCAGCGCAGGGCCAAGTCGTTCCCTCACGAACTATCAGGGGGAATGCGCCAACGTGTCATGATCGCCATGGCCATTTCGTGTCGGCCGCGCGTGCTGATAGCCGATGAGCCGACGACCGCTCTCGACGTCACGATTCAGGCGCAGATTTTCGATCTCATGCGTGAGATCCAGAACAAATTCGGCGTCGCGATCATGCTGATCACGCACGACATGGGCGCGATCGCTGAAATGGCCGACCAAGTGGCCGTCATGTACGCGGGTCGCGTGGTGGAAAACGGAAGCGCGGACACCATTCTTGACAATCCGCGCCATCCTTACACACGAGGGTTGATTGGTTGCATTCCGGTGCTCGGTAAGCAGGCTGGTCAGCATGGTCGTATGCCGCCGTTGGCCGAGATCCCCGGTATCGTACCGCCGCTTCACGTCCTTGGTCGCGGTTGCGCCTTCGCTGACCGTTGTCCGATGGCCTTTGATCAATGCCGCGCGACCCGGCCTGCGCTGGACGGAACTGTTCACAAGGTCGCCTGTTTCAGGGCGGAGGAATGGAGGTAGCGTGAGCTCTGATACACTCCTTGAGGTGAAAGACCTCTGCGTGCGCTTCGCCACGGCTCCCAAATCACTGTTTGGCGAGCGGCCCGTGCTGCACGCCGTGCGCCAAGTGTCGTTTTCCCTAAGGCCTGGCCGAACCCTTGGATTGGTCGGCGAAAGCGGGTCGGGCAAGACAACGACGGGAATGGCCGCGATCCGGTTAGTACCGGCTCATTCGGGGGCCGTGATGTTTGATGGCACCGATCTCCTTAAACTTGATGCTGAGGACATGCGGCGGTCCAGGCGTCATCTTCAAGTGATCTTCCAGGACCCGTACTCATCACTGAACCCACGAGAACGCGTCGGGGCAATTGTCCGCGAGCCGCTCGAATTAATGACCCCGGAGCTGCCGAAGTCCGAACGTGAGCTGCGCGTACGCGAGCTGTTCAACCTCGTCGGCTTGCGGCAGGACCAGATGGCGCTTTTTCCGCATCAGTTTTCGGGCGGTCAGCGGCAGCGCATCTCGATCGCCAGGGCGCTCGCCACCAATCCCCGTTTAGTCGTCTGTGATGAACCCGTTTCAGCGCTGGACGTGGCCATTCAGGCACAAATTCTTAATCTCCTGCGCCGACTCCAGGACGATTACCGGCTTTCGTATCTGTTCATCAGTCACGATCTAGGTGTCGTGCAATTCATCTGCGACGATATCGCGGTCATGTACCTAGGGCAAATCGTGGAGTTTGCCGATCGTCCGACCATTTTTTGCCGGCCCCGGCATCCCTACACCGCCGCCCTGCTTGCGGCGGCGCCGTCGCTGGCGCGCCGCAAGAGCGCGGGATACATGCGTCACGGCAGTGTGAAAGGCGAACCACCGAGCCCTCTCAATATCCCCGCGGGCTGCGCCTTTTTTTCGCGCTGCCCGCGCGCGCAGTTAAAGTGCCAAGAAGAACGCCCGCAATTGATGCCAGACGCCGAGAGCTCGGTAGCCTGCCACTACCCGCTTGACTAGGATCTTGGCACGAGCCGGGCGGATCCGGTTGAAAGCGGGAGCCTCTCCGCCGATGCAGCTGCTGAACCGCCGATACTCTGAATAGCGACAGCTCCCTTCTTCCAAACGTCTATCGGGCGCCGCTCAGCCGTGTTGATCTCTATGCTGCCTGTCCTCCGCAGACGATCATACTGTTTCAGGACACCTCACTCGTTTACGTCGTCTCTCACGCCGACTTCCCCAGAGCTGCGCAAAAGTGACCCACGGACGGAGCGTCGAAATGTATCTCTTCGCCGTGTTCGACTGCTTTGCCGTTTGGTTTCTTGCCTCGTCGCTGGTTAAACATCTTCAGCCGCGGACGGCCACAGCCCGGTGACTCCCATGTTTGCATCCGGCAACGCGGTTGCGGCCCAGCCGGCGCCCTCTGCGCGGCAGTGATTGAGATCAACAACCTAAATTAAGCAAATGGTACGGGCCGCGCTTTCAGGTCCTAAAGAACTGCACGACTTCCGTGGGCCGCGGGAAGGTCGTCGTGGTCTGTGGACCATCGGGATCGGGCAAGTCTAGCCTGATAAAATGCGTCAACGCGTTGGAGCCATTTCAGGAAGGTCTCATCGCGGTCGATGTTCGACGAGGCCACTTCGGCGCTCGATCCAGAGATGGTTGGCGAGGTCCTCGACGTTATGATGGGCCTCGCCCAAGAAGGCATGACGATGATGGTTGTCACCCATGAAACGAGTTTTGCTCGCAAGTTTGCGGACCGCGTCGTCTCCATGGACTGCGGTGAAATCGTCGAGAATTCGATAAACACGCGTTTTACAGGGGCGCTCAGAGCGGGCCGCACCTTCTTCTCGAACATTATTAGTCACTAGGCCCATAGAGATTCACTGGTCAATTCCGAGCGCGGCGAGTCATGCCGACGCAGTCTCGGCCAATGCAGGACAGGACTGGAACCGCCGCGCACCTCGACAACAAAGGTTCTCATCGAACGAAATTGTATGGCTCGCCAAGCGCACCTTGGTTCTAGACCACCCAGTATCGTCGGGGCGGACCTCGATCTCGAGCACCGAAAATTCCTCCGACTTGATCTCGCCCTTCCGAGGATCGGCTCTCCCACAGGTCGTGGCGAGCCGATCGCACCATTGCAGCGTCCTCACCGAGCTGGCGGCATGACCCGGTGCCAAAGACCGTTTCGCCTCTCGGTCCGCCTCCTGTTTACGTCACGGAGCGCTCCGAGAGACGCAGGGCGTCTCTCGGATCGGCTAATGGCGTGAGACCGACTTGGCGGAATCGACTTCAATGCAATGAATGACCTTCACTCTGAGGAGCGCAGTTTGCCTGGCTCCGATCAGTGCTTGCCGCCCGGGCCGTCTCGCCCACGCCTGCCATCGCATGCAGAATTTCTTCCTCGGTCGTCTCGCTCGTCTTCAATTCACAGGCGATCGAACCCCGCCTGAGAATGTAGATGCGGTCCGTCGTCTCAATGAGATCAGACAGACGATGACTGACCAGCATCACGGAAGCTCCGTTTTCCGGAAGACGCCTGATGAGCTCAAGCAATGGACGCCCGGCCGCAACCGATAGAGCCGCCGTAGGCTCGTCAAGAATGACAAGCCGCGGCGAATTCGCCATGGCACGCGCGATCGCGACAAGCTGCCGTTGCCCTCCCGAAAGCGCAGAGACAGGTTCAGTCAATGAAGGAAGCCGCAGTCCGAGAGTACTGAGCACGCGCTCGGATTGATCGAGCATCGACGCTTGATCAAGCGCTCCCAATCCAAATAGCTTGAACTTGAGCTGCTCGCGGCCCAGGAAGATGTTCTCATAGATCTCGAGATTGTCGCAAAGCGCAAGATCCTGATACACCATCTCAATGCCAAGCCCGCGGGCTTTTTTCGGCGAATATTGCTCTTGCCGGACGCCATGTAGCAGCAACTCACCTTTTGAGTGCGGTACGTCTCCGGCAACGATTCGCATAAGCGTGGATTTCCCGGCGCCGTTGTCCCCGGCGAAACCGACTATCTCGCCCGGACCGATATGGAAGTTGATCCCCTCCACGGCAGTGACCGCGCCATAGTAGCGAGCGATTCCCTTGGCCTCGATGATGTTTTGCATCTTCTTGCTCTCACCGTTTCTTTGCAGTCAGGGAGTCGATACTGACGGCAATCAGCAAGACCGCACCAGTGGCGACCATCTGCTTGAAGCTGTTGACCCCCAGAAGACTCAGTCCATTGGCAATGCTCGCCATCAGCATGGCGCCGGCGACCGTTCCGACCATTGAACCCTGACCGCCGAACAAGTTCGTGCCGCCAATAATCGCGGCGCTGATCGCGTTGAGGGCGACCAGATCACCAATTCCTGGCGGCGCCGCGTCGAGGAGAGCCCCCTGCACGATGGCGGCTGTTGCCGTCAGCAGCCCCATGATCACGAACAGCATGACCGTGATGACCTTCACATTGATGCCAACGCGCTTGGCGGCCTCATCGTTGCCCCCGATGGCGTATACGTAGCGGCCAAAGTCAGTGCTCGTTGTCAGCCAGTGGAACAGCCCGGTCAAAACGATCAGAAGGAGCGTCGGATAGGGCAGTCCTCGATAACTCGTAAACACCCAAAGAGCGCCTGCCGACACCAGGAGCACAAGCGCCAGCTGCAGTCGCTCAACCGTTCGCGAAATAGCGAGCTTCGGCTGCTTCGTGCGCATCTTCTTCACGCAGCTACGAATGAAAATTGTTCCAACCACGACAACCAGAGCACCCGAGACCGCCGGAGGCAATTGGGAATTCGACAACATGTAGAAGGATTTTGACGAGCCCGACAGCGTTTGAGCGTCGGGAATAATGAAGGCGACTCCGCGGATCCAAGAAATGCCCGCCAGCGTAATAATAAAGGAAGGGATCATCAGGCGGATACGGATCAGTCCGTGTAAAAGCCCGATCGCTGCCCCGAGCGCCAGCGCCGCGCAGATCGTGACCGGAGTCGAAGCGTCAACCACAACCTGCAGCTGGAAAATCACAACGATAATCAGCGCCATTGAGGCGCCCGCCGACAAATCGATTTCTCTGGCAATCAGCAGCAAAGTCATTCCAACGGCAATGATGGCGGTCACGCTCATCTGCACTGAAAGAATACTGAGGTTGCGCGGTGTTAGCACATAGCCTCCGGTCGTGAAGTGGAATGCAACCCACGCGATCGCCGTGAGGCCAAACAGGATGATGAGGCGCAAATCCCTGACGGTCGCGGCAAGCGACGTGTTTTTCATGTCGCTCGCCCTAACATCGACCTGACTTGCTGCCTGCATATTGGGCGCGTACTCCGACATTTGGACGTATCCCCTCCCGATGTTTTATCGCCCGGCGACGAGCAGCCGCCGGGCGTCTTAATTTAGCGCAGTTTGCGCAGACGCTCGGGAACCAGGCTGTCGTCAAGGCCCTTGAGCGCTGCCTTGGAATCCAGGTAACCTGGGCTGTAGTGCTCGAGATGATCTGCCACGTTGTCCTTGGTGACATTATAACTTTCGATCGGCCACCAAGGTAGCGGTACTTTTCCTTCAGCTAGGTAAGTCGTTGGCGCCTTTAGTGCCTCACCCTTGGCTAGCTTCAGGGCGAGCTCTCCCGCGGTGGTTCCCATCACGTCGTACTTCGTGAAGCTTGAAACCATCATGTGACCGAGAAGAATATTCCGGCAGCCTTGCGTCGTGGCGTCCTGTCCGCTGACGAAGACCTTCCCAGCCAGTCCCTGCGCCAGGAGCGCCTGGATGACGCCGCCGGCCATGCCGTCGTCATTGCAGAAGAAACCTTTGATCTGATTGCCATTGGCGGAGAGCGCATTCTCCGCTTGCTGCCGCGCCAGCTCCGGATCCCAATTTGCGTTGAACTGCTGGCTCACGATCTGGACCTTGCCGGAGTCGATGAGCGGCTTGAGGACGTCGTAGTATCCGGCGGTGCATTCTTCGGCCACCGTATCGTCGGGGCTTCCCGAGACGATCACGAACTTCCCTTCCAGGCCCACCATCTGGGCTGCCGCTTGGACAGCGTTACGGCCAACGCTTCGATTGTCGCGACCCACGAAGGCCGAAACGTCAGGATTGGGGATCGCCTCATTGTAGGCGATCACCGGGATGCCCGCGTCCTTTGCCTTGCGAACCATGTTGATGCTGGTCTTTTTATCAATCGCGATCAGAGCCAGAACCTTGACTCCTCGATTGATGAAGTTGTCGACGTCACGCAGCTCCTGCGCGACGTCGAGGTTCGCTTGCGTGGCGATCGGCTCGAAGCCGCCTGCGCTGACGGCCTTCTCGAAGAATGGCTGGTCGAGGTATCTGTATCTCGGCACAACATAATTCGACAGAATGAAGCCAATCTGCGCGCCGGCGGCCCTTACGGCGGCCGGAAACCCCACGGCGGTTGCCAGGGTAATGCCCGCGCTTCCGATCATGAAGCGACGGCGCGTGGTTGAAATTCCCTGCATTTCTGATCCCTCCTTGATTTGTCTTTATTTTCGATTTGAGCGCGCATCGACTTGCGCACGCCCGTCCCCCGACAGGTCGTATATTCTAAGTATACGATCCTGAAGGCGTGGTCAATAGAATGGGCGTTTGCGCGACGCACGACGAGTGACCCGCGCGGAATACCATGCTAGGAGTTTTCGTCATGCAGGATACCGAATAGCCGAATCGGGTTTTGAGCATCACTGCACATGGCGATGTGACTAGGCTCGCGACAGCGGCCCGCCGATTTCCAGCGAGCCAGCTGCTGGCGATCCTAAGGCAATTCGTCGACGAACCGGTCGAAGACATCCTTACCAATTCTGCTTCGTCGGCCCCGCGAGATCCGTAATCGCCAAGTCGTTGCCGGTTCATGGTCCTGTTGCTGCGTTTCAGATGCCAGCGCTCGACGAACTTATCCGCAGCCCGATCCACCCGCGCTAGGACAGAACAACTGCGGAAGCTATAAACGCGATAGCCCGCAGCGCTTCCGGCCCCGCTCGAGGATCAGTTTGATTGAAGACTGACCTGCACCAACCGGAGCTGGAAGACCTCGATGCCCGACGTCTCCACAAGTTCAAGCTGGTCGACTAAAGCCAACCGCCCTCTCCCTGCTCAGCTGTGCCGTCCGTCTCGGAGGCGCTGATACAAGGCCAAGCTTTCGCGAACAGCGTCTGGGCCAGTCATCAGATTCGATCTCTCTTAATTCGAAGTTGCAAATTGGCTGGCGGCCTAAGTGACCGAACCCAGTTTAGCCGTTCAAGCCGGCGCCCCGGAACTAGCCGTGACACGACTCACCGGCATTCCGGCCCCTAGAACTGCGGGTCTACGGGAAGGCGAACGCCCTCGTGGGCTTCGATGATTTCTCCCACCTGCAGGCAAAGATCCTCTCGATACTGCCCGGCGATAATCTGCACTCCCAATGGCAAGCCGTCATGGCTGCCGAGCGGCACGCTGAGCGCCGGCAAGCCCAAAGTCGGAACCGGGTACAGATAGCGCGCAGCGGTATCCAACACTGTCTTCATCGACGCGGCGCTATCTGAGTCGAGATTGGCGCGAAACGCCGGACCGGCGGCGATCGGCGTGATGACGATCGGCGTATCGGCGAGGAAAGCTGTCCAGGCCGTAATGGCAGCGTCTCTGTCCTTCAAAGCCTGCAAGAACTCGGAGAAGGAGACCGGCGGTCGATAGACCTGCCAATTGGCCAAGGTGCGCTTGACGCCCTCGTCTCCGAATTGGGCAATTGCGTCGCTTAAGCCGCCAACTAGATCGACAACAACGATGCGATGGTGAATTTCGTAGATCTCATCCCACAGCGGCGGCACCACCTCCTCGACCACGTAGCCTGCCGCGGCCAACCTGCGGCCGGCTTTACGGACCACCTCCGCCACGACAGGGTTGTCGGGAGCCCCTGGGACGTGAGGAACGAGAGCCACCTTCTTCGGCGCGGGCGGGCCTCGCAAAGGAACATCGACCCATCGGCTGTCCCGGTGATCTCGTTGAGACATCACCGTGAGGGCCAATCGAGCATCCCTTATCGTGCGCGTTATTGGACCCTGCACAAGCATCAGCTGCGCGGAAAGCAATCGCCCGCCAGGACTGGTCGCGTCGAGCGACGGTATGCGGCCGTAGCTCGTCCGCAGCCCCACGACGCCATTGCAATAGGCCGGCCAGCGCACCGATCCACCGAGGTCGCTCCCCTGGCTGATGGATGAAATGCCCACGGCAACGGCCGCTCCGCCGCCGCCGCTTGAGCCGCCCGCCGTGTGCGTCTTGCTGTATGGATTCAGTGTTCGACCGTGCAGTTCGTTGTCCGTTTCAAAGCGCATCGAGAATGACGGGGTGTTGGTTCGTCCGATGAAAATTGCGCCGGCCTTGCGCATGTTGGCGATCACCGGATTGTCGGATCCCGCCAGCCGATCCCGAAAGGCGGTGACACCGTCATCGGTGGGGCATCCAAGCTGATCGGTGCTGCCCTTGGTGGTGACGGGGACTCCATGCAACAATCCGAGGGTCTCGCCGCTCGCCAGGCGGCGGTCAGCCTCGTCAGCTTGCGCGAGTGCTTGGTCGCGCAAAACGAGCGTCACTGCATTGACCCTGGGATTGACCTCATCAAGCCGAGACAGGCACGACAGCGTCGCTTCGCGGCTGGAAATTTTCCCGCAACGGATAAGATAGGAGAGCTCGGTGGCATCCATCTGCCAAGGCTGTGTTGCTCCGCTGCTCCGCTTGCCAGTTTCCGATCGAGAGGACATCGAGTACTACCTTTCGTTGTTTCGGTGGCGTCGATTGTGAGGAATGGCGACTCTCTTCGATAAGCACGGGACCGGCTGGCGCAAATCTCAGCATGTCGAAGCGCGGTTCATCATCGGAAGGCAAGGGAGCTCGGCCGGTTGGCCCAACTCCCTGACATTGTCAGCCGCGGTTGCCGCCGTACTTCTGGACGAAAAGATGATCTTGGGCGATCCGATCGTGAGACAGGCGCCTGAACTCGTTGTCTGTCCGGCCGTCAGCGATCCAGTCGGCCAAGCGACGGCCTATGGCTGGCGCCAGCTTGAACCCGTGTCCGCTACCACCCCACGCGTCGGCATAGCCTTCAACACCAGTCCGCGGGCCGGCGAAGGGATACCAATCAGGGGTCACATCATAGAGTGAGGCGTAAGAATCGATCCGCACTGCGCTGGTGAAGGGGGGGAAGCGCCTTTCCAAACGCACCAGGACGTCGCTGACGAAGTCTTCGTCAGCGTTCGTCTCGTAATTGTTCGGATCGACATCGTGGTATTCCTTCGGGAAACCCCGTCCGACGACGAAGCGGCGATTGCCGAGCGGCCGCATGTAAATCGCATCAACGGCGTTGGAGACCGGGCCCTCAGGAACGGGACGGCCGGGCCTTGCCTCCCACACCGTGTCTTGTTCACGAACTATGCGCAGCGGCATGGCGATGCCAACGCTCTCGCCCAGTTTGCCCGCCCACGGGCCGCTGGCATTGACGACGAAGTTCGCCTGGATGGTCTCTCCGCGGACCTTTACGCCGGTCACGCGCGTGGCACCCCCGACGAGCGCCTCCACCGGAGTCCTGCCGCGGAACTGCCCGCCCAGTGCCTTGAAGGCTTCGACGAGGGCTTCTGTCGCACGGACGGGATCAGCGTATCCCCCGCCTGGCTCATAGACGACCCCCGCCACGCCTTCTGGGTTGACCAGATCGGCGATGCTCGACGAGGCGAGGTCTTGCAGCTCAGTAACGATGCCGATTCCAGTTAGCATTGCAATATTGGCGCGAGCCCCTTCCAGCATCGGCTCAGGAACGAGCATATGATAGCCCGTGCGCGCGAAGCCCGTGTCGAAGCCTTCCTTGGAAAGCGTTGACAGGATTGCTATGGATTCCCGCGTGAGGTTCGCCGCTAAGGGATTTGAGTAATGCTGGCGGATGATCGCCGCGCTCTTTCCCGTGCCGCCCGCCGCCGGTTCATCGCGGTCGAGCAGCAACACATTTGCGATGCCGCGTTTTTTCAGGAAGTAGGCTGTTGCGGCACCGGTGATGCCCGCGCCGACCACAATGACATCGAATTTCATCTTCATATCCTTCTTTGAGGAGGGGAGCTGGTTGTTATGCGGCATCCGCCTCGGCATCGGGACCGATTTTCCCGAAACGTATGTCCTGTTCCGCGAGTGTTGGATTTCGTTCCGCTGGGTCGCCATAACCGCCTGCCCCAGGCGTCTCCACCTGCAGGCGAGCCCCGGCGGGGATTTGCAGTCCAGTGAGCTTGGCGGAAACCGGCGTCGCTGTGCCATCACCATTGAATAGAGTGAACCGGCCCGCTCGGCCCGGTTTGCCGCCGAACAAACCCCACGGCCGGGAGATGAAGCGCTCGCCCTGACCACTGAAGTTGCAGGTATGGCCGATCGGACGGTAAACACGCCTCAGGCCGAGACCGCCACGCCACTTGCCGGCGCCACCGGAGCTTTCGATGAATTCATATCGCTCGATGAGAAGCGGATATTCACGTTCGAGAGCCTCAATCGGAAGATTGGACGTGTTCGTGATATGCACCTGGACGCCATCACTACCATCCTTGTAGGCACGAGCCCCCGCGCCGCCGCCGATGGTTTCCATGTAGAGGTAGTGGGTGCCATCGGGCGCGATCCCGGAGAACGAGCAGCTCGTGTTGCTGCCATTGGATGCCGCGACCACGAGCTGCGGCGCCGCTTTGGCAAGAGCGCCGAGGACAACGTCAATAATGCGCTGGCAGGTCTGGGCACGAGCCGCGGTCGCGGCCGGGAATTTGGCGTTGACGATCGACCCCTCGGGCGCGGTGATCGATACGGGATCCATCATGCCGCTGTTGGTTGGGCCGTCGGGATCAACGAGCACTTTTAGTGCATAAAGCACACTCGCCTCGAGGCCGCTCGTCGTAACGTTGATGTTGCCCAACACTTGTGGCGAGGATCCTTCGAAATCGAAGGAGATCTCATCGCCCTTGATCTCGACTGCCACCTTGATCGGGATGTCTGTCGTCCCAGCGCCATCGTCATCGACATAATCCTCAAAGACGTATTTTCCGTCTGGGAGTTCACTGATGCCCGAACGGATCCGACGGGCAACAGCGTTGAGGATTGCTTCCGATCCTTCTTCGAACTGCTCGATTCTCCAACGCTGGAAAAACTCCTCCATCCGACGCGCGCCGAGCAGGTTGGCTGCGAACTGAGCGTTGTAGTCACCGCGCCGCTCATGCGGAACTCGCACGTTCAATAGAACGAGATCCATGACATTCTGGTCGATCTTATAGTCTTGCATGATGCGGAGCGGGGGAATGCGCAATCCTTCCTGGTAGATCTCCGTCATTCCGCCCGCCATGCTGCCGGGCACCATTCCGCCGACGTCGGCGTGATGGGCGATATCGGCAACGAAAGCGACCAATCTCCCATTCGAGAATATAGGCATGACGGCGGCAATGTCGGGCAGATGGGAGCCTCGTCCCACATAGGGGTCGTTCGACAAGAACATGTCGCCCGGCCTGATCGCCTCGATGCCGTATTTCTCGAGCACGACCTCGACGAGGCCATGCATGGAGGCGAGCAGCAGCGGCAGACTTTCTCCCTGCGCAATCGTTCGCCCCTTGGTGTCGAAAATGGCCGTGCTGTGGTCTCGCCGCTCCTTGATGTTCGTGGAATAAGCGCTGCGCATGATCGCGACATACATCTCGTCGCATATGCTGGCGAGTGCGTTGCGCATCATCTCAATTTCGATGGGATTGAGGGACATTAGGCGGCCTCACGACGAAGTTGGATGATGATGTTGCCCCATTTGTCGACGCGCGCTTCGTCGCCCGGGTAAACGAGAGTAGTCGCGTCTTGCTGATCGATGATTGCCGGCCCCTGGATGCGCTGGCCCTTCGCTAGATCAGCGCGCTCATAGATCGGGGTCTCGATCGGCTCGATCAGATCGAAGATCACGTTGCGCGTGTGCGTGGGCCGGCCTTGGCGCGCTTCCGGCAACTCCGTCGGGCGCACGAATTCGATTTTTTGCCGGGCCTTCAGTTTGATGCTGACCAGCTCGATGATTTCGCCAAGCATCGAGAACCCGTAGGAACGTTCGTGCGCGACATGGAACGCCTCTCGCAGCGCCTCGACGCCATCAGCAGAAAGGCTCTCATCGAAGATAGGTAGGGAGAGTTCAAAGTTCTGACCACGGTAACGCAGCTCCGCGCGCCACTCGTAGCCGCGCTGGTCGGGTGGCACTTTTTCGTTCGAGAACCACGCCTCCGCATCGGCTACCAGGGCGTCGCGCAGACCCTTAATGGCCGACTCGGCGGTGGGGGCTAGCTCACGGAGGTAAGTCCCGACGAAGTCGTTCGAAAGGGCGCAAAAGTGCAGGCCCTCGGCACACATCAAACCTGGATTGATGGGCACAACGACCGTGGAAATGCCGATTTCCCTGGCTACATCTATCGAGAACAACGGCCCCGCTCCGCCAAAAGCAAACAGCACGAACTTCGACGGGTCGTGGCCTCTTTCAATCGACATCCTGCGCAAGGCTTTGACCATCGTGGTGCCCGCGAGCTTCAATATCCCGAGCGCCGTATCCAAGGTCTCCAGCCCGAGCTTCTCGGCAAGACCGGCGATCGCCTTGCGCGCCAAGCCAGGGCTGATGGGCATTCGCCCGCCAAGCAGAGCCTCGTTGCTGAGACGCCCAAGCAGTACATTGGCGTCGGTGGTCGTGGCATCGACGCCACCGAGGCCATAACAGGCAGGCCCAGGATCCGCGCCGGCACTGTGCGGCCCGACCTTGAGAAGGGCATCCTTGTCGATCCAGGCAATCGTGCCGCCGCCGGCGCCGACCGCGGTCACGTCGACCGCCGGCATGCGTACCGGGAAGCCGCCCACATCCTGCAGCGAGACCTCACTTGGCTCGTAGTCACGAATCAACGCTACGTCCGAGCTGGTTCCCCCAATGTCGAGGGTGATGACTTCGCGATAGCCCATCTGACGCGCCCAGTGCACGACCGCCGAAACGCCAGCCGCCGGACCAGAGAGCGAGGCACGTATGGGAAGTTCCTTGGCCATTTCCGCCGACATGAGCCCGCCGCTGCTCTGAGAGATCAACGGCCGGGCGACCGTTCCAAGAGCCTTCACCCCGGAGATCAGCCTGCTGATGTACCGATCCATCACGGTCAGGAGGGCTCCGTTAAGCACGGCTGTCGTGAAGCGCTCGTACTCTCTGAACTCGGGATAGACCGAGGCCGACGAGATGACATGAACACTGTCAGGCAAGGCGGCACGTAGCACCTCGACCGCGCGACGCTCATGCTCGGGATAAGCGAAGGAATGAAGAAAGGCGACCACGACACAGTCGACCTTCCTGTCCAGCAGGGCCGGCACCAGTCCGCCCAGACGCTCCTCATCAAGAGGCGTGACGACCGTACCGTCCGCTCGAACGCGCGCGGGCACTTCAAAGCGACAATCACGCGTGACGAGCGGCGCTGGGAAGTCCTGGTGGATGTCGTAGACCTTTGGCCGCGTCTGCCTGCCGATTTCAATCAGATCACGAAAGCCCTCACTGGTGACGAGGGCGACTTTGCCAATGCGCCGCTGAATTAGCGCGTTGGTTCCCACGGTCGTTCCATGAAAGAGCGCTCCCACGGCCGAAGGCGGCAGGTCGTGAAGTTTCAGGAGCTCTCCGATCCCCTGAAGGATCGCTTCCTGCGGTTGCGCCGGCGTTGACGGTCGCTTGTAGCGGATCGTCCGTCCAGCTTCTTCGTCGATGACAAAGAAGTCCGTGAAGGTTCCGCCCACATCGACCCCGACTTTCAGGGGCATATTGTTCGCCTTTCGATTTCGTATATGATGGATATATTATTAGCGGGACGTCCCGTCAACGACAATTGAGAGACGTGTGCAGGGCGATCAATGAGCTCCGCCCGTTGCTCGCACGGTAGGCAGCTCGAAAATGTCGGCGGATCGGGTATATATCGCCAGTGATTTGGTGATCAGCAAAGGTCGAGACGCATGCCGCCACGAAAGAGCGCCAAGGACGAGGGAGCAGCCGAGCTTTCGCTCGCTGTAGCTGCGACGAACACAATCCGCGATCGGATTCTCGACCTGACCTTGCAACCGGGACTTCAGCTCGACGAGACTATGCTTCGCAATGACCTTGGTATTAGTCGCACGCCGGCGCGCGAAGCACTGAACCGCTTGACCACGGAGGGTCTGATCGAGATGAGACCCAACCGCGGCTTCTTCGTTCGACCTTTGGACCTCGGTGATTTGACGCAGTTCTTCGAAGCTTATCTCGTGATCGAGCGAAGCTCAGCCTATTACTGCCGAATGTCTCATCCGCATCTAGTAAAGGATTTAGAGGCGATACAGACCCATCACACTCGGGCGGTTAACAATCATATCTTTGTTGAGATCTCACACCACAATGCAGCCTTCCATTTACGTATTGCCGAAGCTACCGAAAACGAATATCTCATCAGCTTTGCACAACGCCTGCACAATATTGCGCGACGCCTTGCCTATTACGTGTATCAACGAGAATCGAGTGAACAGCAGGCGTTCCAGTACAGGCAGCGCATTATCGTTGACGAGCATATCGCTATCATCGATTCCATCCGCAACGGCAATCGCGAGCATCTTCTCGTAACGATTACCGATCACGCTGAAAGGTTCAGGCGCCGGATCGGACATTTCATTGAAGGCACGGGAAAGCCAGTTTTCATGCCTGCTTGATCGACAGTGCGGCTAGCTACCCGTTCAATTGCGTAACAGCCGTCATCTGGATCGCAGGGCGCGCGATCCACATTCCTTGTCGCGCCTCGAGCGGAGGTCGGGTCGGGGAAGTGCTGATCGAGACGAATCCCTTTGCGGAACGAGAGTCGGCTGCGCGTATTCAGGGCAGCCGATTCAGATTGTGTGTTGATCAGCGCGAAGCGATTGCAGCCGCGCGGAGAGCTTCTGCGAGCGCCACGTGGACCGCCTGACCACCGGGTGGGTACACGCTAGGCCAGGCTGAATTGATCACGATCACCACCTTATCTTGCGGATAGACGATAATTCTCTGGCCAAACCCGCCTGACGCGACATAGCTGTTTTTTGTGATCCACCAGAAATATCCATAACCGATGCGGTCAGACGCCGGTTCGGACGGGAACGTTACGTGAGCGCTTGTGGCGTCCTCTACCCAGCCAGGAGGCAGTACCTGCCGGGCGCCCGCCTTGCCACCGCTTAGCATGAACTGGCCTATCCGAGCGCAATCGCGCAGAGTCACCGAGAGCCACCCTCCGCCGAGCTCCCGCCCGCCCGCGTCCACTTGCCAGATCGCATCCTCTTCCATGCCGTAAGGCTGCCAGAGCTTGTCGGAGAGATACTCCGAGAGCGATTTGGCGACGGCGTTGGAGACCAAGATCCCGGCCAGATGGGTATCAGCAGTGCTATAGTTGTACTTGGCGCCCGGCTCGTGAATCCTCGGGCGACGGCGCATGACGGAGACCATGGGATCGACCTCAGGCTCTGCCACCGTAGACCAGAACAGGTGAAAATCCGACCCTGCGTGTGTAAAGTCTCCTTGTACGGACTCGTTCCACTGAACGCCCGAAGTCATGGTTAAAAGCTGGCGAATCGTCACGCCCTCGTAAGCGCTGTCCTTCAATTCTGAGATGTAATCGGTAACGAGCGCCTCGAGGCTTTTGATGCAGCCATCCTGAATAGCCGCGCCGACGAGGATCGAAGTCACCGATTTAGAGGCCGACGTTAAATTCCACCGGTCTTTCTCCTTCCGGTCGAGGCCGTAACGTTCGAGCAGCACCTGGCCGTCCTTAAGGACGATGAGGCCAGAGGTGCGTGCCTGCTGCATGTAGAGATCTACATCCATGTCTTGGCCATCCGATGTCCAGCGAGGGGAGATCTGATGGGCCGCTTTGGGCAAGCTATAGACGTGCTCGCCACGGCCGACCACGCGGACCGGATTGATTTTCTCGAACGAACGGAACCCAATCACCTGCTGCTCGGGAGTCCAAGTCAAGTAACCTGGGCCGCCGGGCGGAAGCGGAGCGGGGCTCTCTGGACCCATGTCAGTTTTCGTATTCATCTTTTCTCCTGCAAGTTTTGCACTGGTTTAGAGATTTCTCGCGCGGCATATTGATTCGGGATTTCCTGCTGCAACGCGGCGCGTCAATTCACCCAAATAGTAAGAAAGCCCTTGTGCCGAATTCCTCAGATTTGGCGCTGTGAAAAGTCGAAAACCTGCGTCTTGCCGCAAGCCCAGCAAGCTTTTCGAAAAGCAACGGCCTAGGTTTCTTCAAGTAGCTGATTGAGCCGGCGGCAACGCTAGCCGAGTCTCGCAGCAGACACGTACTCTCGCTAGCCCAGACCTAAAGCGCTCCAGTTCGTTACTGCGTACGGACGAATGGCCGACGTCAACAATCGACTGTTGGAAACGACCACCGCCTGGTGCAAGCAGCTTCACGCTGGGAGTGAAGCTCGCTTCAGCCGGTAAAGACAACAGCCTTTTTTCCATTGAGCACCACCCGATCCTCGAGGTGATGGCGAACGGCGCGCGCGAGTACGCGCCGTTCTATGTCCCGTCCCTTGCGGACCAGATCGTCTGGCGTGTCGCGATGTGAGATCCGTTCGACATCTTGCTCGATGATAGGTCCCTCGTCGAGATCAGAGGTCACGTAATGTGCTGTCGCGCCGATCAATTTGACGCCGCGCTCGTGAGCCTGATGGTAGGGCTTGGCCCCCTTGAAGCCTGGCAGGAACGAGTGATGAATGTTAATGCAGCGGCCGGACAGCTTGGCTGAAAAGCCATCCGACAGGATCTGCATGTAACGGGCGAGGATAACGATATCGGTATTGGTCTGCTGCACCAGCTCCCAAATTTTCGCCTCCTGCTCCATCTTCGTCTGCTTGCTAACCGGGAAGTGGTGGAAGGGCAGCTCAGTCAGGTCGGTGGAAGCCAGATGCTCGCGACCATGGTTCGAGACGATTGCCGTCACTTCCATTGGAAGTTCGCCGATGCGCCAACGATAGAGCAAATCCGCCAGGCAATGGTCGAATTTCGAGACCAGCAGCATAACGCGTTTCTTTGCAGTGCCCGGTCGAAGAGTGAACGTCATTGCAAGACGTTGAGCCAGCTCTTCGATCGCCGCGGTGATGTCCGCCTCCGAGTTCGCGTGATCGAGGCGATCGAAGACAACACGCATAAAGAAGCGACCTGTCTCGGTATCATCGAATTGCTGAGCATCCAGGATGTTGCAACCCGCCTCAAACAGAAGAACCGAGATTGCCGAGACGATGCCGGGGCGATCGGGGCAAGACAGAGCGAGAATCATGGAACGATCGGACATGTCAGTCACCGCCAGAGGCGGTCCTCGCAAGATGTGTTAAGTAAGAAAGGCGGAATTGGCGCGTAAGCATTGGGTCAACTTCGCGGGAGCGTAACGTGGCAACCGAACTCCACGGCCGAAGCCGCAAACCAGGCCCAAAAGCTGCCCGCCATGCTCCGTGGCACGAGCATTTCGTAGACAGGACCGTCGGCTCCATCTTTCCCCCGCCACAACTGCACGCCGATATGCGCGAAGCTCGTCAAAGCTGTTGCGCCGATGGGAAATACTTTGGGGTGAAGATCGATCATCGCTCCCTTGGCGAGAACCTCACGAGCCCGTGGGCCTGAGACGCACAGTGCCGCGCGAGCGTGGCTTTGATCGCTGACAGCAGCCTCGCCCGAAAGAAGTTCGAGGAGATCCGAGAAGCCCTCTCGTTGTCGAGCGATGAGCAGCCACTGGTCCGGCCCTGACCATATCAGCCCATGTGTGTAGGTCAGCACGGCGGAAGGCGTTTGTGGCGGATTGAGACCAATCAGCTGGCTCGTAAGGCGCTGCAGGCCGGAGACCTGCGGGGTTGCGATCAATGTCGCAAGCTGCAGGTTGTTCGGGATGACCACGTTCACCCCGGGCTCGCCTGCCGCTCCGATGTGACCAGCCTTCACGAGGCCAGCCCACGCATCGCGATCGCGCCAAATGAAAGTCGGTTGCTCAGCCATGCAGACGGGTACCTTCAGGATCGACAAACACGGGTGAGCAAATCTCAACCTGGGTCTCGTTGTCGCGAACCGGATCGACCGCGCGAACGCGCTCGCCGATCCGGCTGGGCCCATTCTTGAGCAGACCCAGGCCGATCCAGTGCCCCAGGCTGGGCGAATAGGCCACGGAGCTCATGTAGCCTTCGTCATTCTCGGTGTTGGCCGTGCGTCCCATCGCGATCAAATGTGCACCGGCTCGCAGCCGGTCGCCTGATTTGACTGGCCTGAATCCGACCAGCATCGGACGATCGGTCTGCACGAGAGCCTCGCGTCTTGCCATCAATCGTCCGATGAAGTCCTTCTTCGATGACATCATCTTGCCAAGACCGAGATCGCGGGCAGTCGTCTGGCCATTAATCTCGTTGCCCGCCACATGCCCCTTCTCGATGCGCATGACGCCGAGCGCCTCGGTACCGTAAGCCGTGATTCCGTAGCGCTCGCCGGCAGTCATCAGCCCCCTCATCATCGCATCACCATAGTCAGCGGGAACCGCGAGTTCGTAGGCCAGCTCACCTGAAAACGAAATCCGGAACAGCCGTGCTGGGATGCCTCCACCGACCGTGACTGAGCGGGCGGCCAGATATGGGAAGCTTTCGTTGGAGATGTCGTGCGCGGCATCGATTATGGCGCGTAGAACCTCCCGCGATCGCGGACCGGCGATAGCCGCCTGTGCCCATTGTTCGGAGACGGAGACCATCCGCACGTCGAGCTCCGGCGAAAGCACCTGATGGCAGAATTCGAGATGTTGCATGACCTTGCCGGCGTTCGCCGTCGTGGTCGTCATGAGGAAATGATCCTCGCACAGACGCGACGTAGTCCCATCGTCCATGACGAAGCCGTCTTCGCGCAGCATCAGTCCGTACCGCGCCTTGCCAAGTGGGAGCGACTTCCAGCCATTAACATAGACGCGCTCCAGAAACTCGGCGGCATCCCTACCCTGAATATCGATCTTGCCGAGGGTCGAGACATCGCAAATGCCCACCCCGCTCCGAACGGCAAGCACCTCGCGCTTGACCGTGGCCAGCCAATCCTGCTCACCTGGCTTTGGATAGTATTGAGCTCGCAGCCATTGTCCCGTAGCGACAAACGCCGCGCCTTGCTCTTGCGACCAATCATGGGTCGGCGCTAGACGCACCGGCCGGAAATCCTTGCCGCGGTGATGCCCGGCAAGAGCACCGATCGCGACCGGTGTATAGGGGGGCCGGAAAACGGTGGTGCCCGCCTCGCAAATCGCCTTCCCCGTCTGCTCGGCCATGATGGCGAGGCCAGCGATGTTGGAGGTCTTACCCTGATCGGTGGCCATGCCAAGCGTCGTGTAGCGTTTGAGATGTTCGACTGAACGGAAGCCTTCTCGCGCCGCCAGCTCGACATCCTTCTCCGTGACGTCGTTCTGGAAATCGACGAAAGCCTTGCCTGTGCCACCCGTGACGCGCCAGATCGGCTTGACGCTGCTCAACTCGGCGTCGGTCGCGGGAATAGGTTCGATCGATGCTTGACCAAAGCCGAGTTCCATTGCTGACTCACGGCCGAGCCGCGCGCCATCTGCCAGTGCCTGGGCCAGCGTGAAGCGGCCGGCGGCGCTGCCCGCCACGACCAAACCCGGCGGCAGCGTCCCGGGCACGAAGGCCTGCACTTCCTCGTCCCAGATCGGTTTACCGTTCTGGTGGGAAGTCAGGTGCAGCGCTGGGTTCCACCCATTGGAAACAGCAAGCACGTCGCAAGCCAGAGTTGTGCGCTTGCCAGAGCTGCTCCGTATGACAACGCCGCGCAGGTGGGGCGTTCCTTGAGCTGCCTCAATGGCCCCCCCGGCGAAGACGAGTGCGCCAGCGCGCTTGGCGAGGGCTTTGAACTCGGGATCGACTTCGCTGCGACTATCGACCACAGCGGACAAGCGAGCGCCCGCGCCCACCAAATCGCGCGCCGTGGCCCAGCCATCGTCGCAGGCCGTAAAGAGAACAACCTCTCGTCCGGGCAGAACGCCAAATCGGTTGACGTATTCACGCACGCTACCCGCTAGCATAACCCCTGGCCGATCATTGCCCGGAAACACGATGGGTCGTTCGATTGCCCCGGCGGCAAGGACCGCGCGCTTTGTATAGATTCGCCAAGCGCGCTGACGCGGCTGATAAGCCGGCGGAACGGCGACGTGGTCGTTGACCCGTTCGACCGCGCCGAAGGTGCCGTGGTCATAAAGCCCAAAGACCGTAGTCCGGGGCATGATGCGCACTTCGGACAGAGAGGCCAGTTCTGCCAACGCAGCTGCGAGCCAGTCGGCTGCGGGACGGCCTTCAATCTCTCGTTTCTCAGCGAGCAGTCGGCCTCCCAACCGAAAATCTTCATCGCACAGAATAACGCGCGCCCCGCTACGACCCGCGGCGAGCGCCGCGGATAGACCCGCCGGCCCACCACCGATGACCAGGACATCGCAGAAGGCAAAAGCCTTCTCGTAATGATCGGGATCGGCGAATTGGGCGGCACGCCCTAATCCCGCGGCACGGCGGATCAGCGGCTCATACAGTTTCTCCCAGAACGAGGCCGGCCACATGAAGGTCTTGTAGTAGAAGCCCGCGACGAGGGCAGATCCCACGAGGCGATTCAATGAGAGGACATCGAAGCCGAGCGAGGGCCAGCGATTCTGACTCGTTGCCTGAAGTCCGTCGAACAACTCTACGGTGGTTGCTCGGGTATTCGGCTCGCGTCGGGCACCTGCGCGCAACTCCACCAGCGCGTTCGGCTCCTCGGAGCCGGCCGAGAGGATGCCGCGCGGACGGTGATATTTGAAAGAGCGACCGACGAGTCGGGCACCGTTCGCGAGAAGAGCGGCCGCCAACGTGTCGCCGGGATGTCCATGATAGGTCTTGCCATCGAACCGGAACGATAACGTTTGGTGACGGTCGACCAGCCCCCCAGTTGGCAGTCGGAACGGCTGCGTGCTCATGCTGCCGCTCCCCGTCTCAGGCTCTTGGCCGCGACGGCCGATTCGATGACGTGGGTCAATGTATGACGGCGCACCAAAAGCCATGCGCGGCAGCCGGCGGCGTGATACCAGAGCTCCTCATGAAGGCCCCGGGGATTGTCTCGCACATAGACGTATTCGAACATTGCGGCTTCCGTCGCATCGAGCCCGCCGGGGCGCCGTGGCGCGGCATCGCCCAGGTAGATGAATTCCTGGACGTCACGCGCGCCGCAATGGGGACATGGAATGCGCATCGGGTCTGCTCCAAGGAACTCAGTGAAGATTTGGCTGGGCGCCGACGCCCTTTTCGTCGATCAGCCGACCTGTTGCGAAACGATCAAGCCTGTACGCGGTCGCCACGGCATGCGGCTCGTCCTTGGCTATTAGGTGCGCGAAGCAGAGGCCCGACGCCGGTATTGCCTTGAAGCCGCCGTAGCACCAGCCAGCATTGAGATAGAGCCCTTCGACCGCAGCACGATCGATGATCGGCGAGCCGTCCATCGACATGTCCATGATGCCGCCCCAGTGACGCAGCAGCCGCACTCGGCCCAAACCGGGCCACAGGCCCATCGCGGCTTCCATCACATCCTCGATGACCGGAAGGTTGCCGCGCTGGGCGTACGAATTGTAACCGTCAATATCGCCTCCGAACACCAGACCACCCTTGTCGGACTGACTGATGTAGAGATGGCCTGCTCCGAAGGTGACCACGCAATCGATCAGGGGTTTGAGCCCCTCGGAGACAAAGGCTTGGAGCACGTGGCTTTCGATCGGCAGCCGCATCCCGGCCATCGCGGCTAGGCGAGAGGAATTGCCTGCCACGGCGAAAGCGACTTTCTTTGCCTTGATCGAGCCCCGCGTCGTCGTGACCCCGATCGCGCGACCATCGACGATATCGATACCGGTCACCTCGCAATTCTGCACGATATCGACTCCGCGAGCATCGGCGGCCCGCGCGTAGCCCCAAGCAACGGCGTCATGGCGGACGGTGCCGCCGCGCTTCTGTAACAGCCCACCCTGGATCGGAAATCGGCTGGTCTCGTAGTCGAGGAAAGGCAACATGGCACGCACTCGTTCGCGATCGATGAGCTGCGCGTCAACGCCGGCGAGACGCATCGCGTTAGCCCGGCGCACAAAGGCATCGCGTTGAACGTCCGAATGAAAAAGGTTAAGCACCCCACGCTGGCTGATCATTGCGTTGTAGTTCAAGTCTTGCTCCAGACCTTCCCACAGCTTCATCGACAGCTCATAAAAGGGGGTATTTCCAGGAAGCAAATAGTTGGATCGGATGATCGTCGTGTTGCGGCCGACGTTGCCAGAGCCGATGTAGCCTTTCTCGAGCACCGCGACGTTGCGGATTCCATGCCGGCTAGCAAGATAGTAAGCCGTGGCAAGACCGTGGCCGCCGCCGCCGATGATCAGGACGTCGTATTCGGATTTGGGAGTGGCATCGCGCCAGGCCGGCTGCCAGCCACGATGGCCCTTCAACGTCTGTGCAATGAGAGAGAAAATGGAATAGCGCATTGATGATTTCGCGAATGTATCGGAGCTGCTGTCGTTAGCTCGCTGGTGAAGATTGAACGCCGTAGCTTCGCAGGCATGATCAGTAGCGACCTCCGATTGCCCGAAAGCGACAGCCCTTACCCGAAGAGACTAGCCGTATCAGAACTCTGGCCCGTCTAGGACCGTGGCGCGAGCGATCCGTCGTGGGCCCTGCTTGCTCTTACCGAACCGACCAGCAGCGACAATGATGTTATGGGAATAGCCCACGCGTTTCCTTTGCTCCGCGCACGCGCTCCACGCCGATGGCCATAGCCGCAGTCCGGTTGAACACGTTGTCTTTCCTGCTGCGAGCCTGTACCTGTTCAAAGGCTCGGTCCAACACCTGATACTCGCGCCGCATCACTTCCTCCTCCTCCCAGAAGAATCGCTGGAGGTCCTGCACCCATTCAAAGTAGCTGACCACCACTCCACCCGAGTTGCACAAAATGTCCGGGATCAGAAAGATCTCGTCCCGGCGTTTTTCAAGGATCTGATCGGCTTCAGGCGTGGTCGGGCCGTTAGCGCCTTCCGCGAGGATACGACAGCGCAGAGTACTAGCCAGCTTCGCGTCGATCACGCGTTCGACCGCGGCGGGAACAAGTACGTCACAGGGCAACGATAGTATCCCCGCCGGATCCAAATCGACCTCGTTTGAGTATCCCTCCAAGCTCCCTCGCACAGCGACATGTTCGATCAGTTTCGGGATGTTGAGACCGCCGGGCCGATAAAGCGCCCCGGTGTGATCGCTTACAGCGATGACCTTGACTCCGTTGTTGTGCAGTTCTAGCGCGGCGATCGAACCGACGTTGCCGAAGCCCTGGACGACGGCTGTTGTACCACTGAGGCGGATGTTCAGTTCATCCGCGGCGCGACGAACCAAATGCGCGACCCCTCGCCCGGTCGCTTCGCGCCTGCCTAGCGTTCCGCCTGCGCTGACGGGCTTGCCCGTGACGATCTCGGTAACAGTTTGCCCTTGGTACATCGAGTATGTGTCCATGAACCAGGCCATGATTTGCTCGTTCGTGCCCATATCGGGCGCCATCACGTCCGTGTGCGGTCCGACGAATGGGATCATTTCCTGCATATATCGACGTGAGAGAGCTTCGAGTTCCCGCCTTGAAAGGCTCAGCGGCTCGACATTGATGCCGCCCTTCGCACCACCATACGGCAGTCCGACCAGCGCGCATTTCCAGCTCATCCAGATCGCGAGCGCTGCGATTTCTCCAAGATCGACGCTCGTCGCGAATCGCGTACCTCCCTTCGTAGGCCCTAGCGTGAGATGGTGTTGCACTCGATAGCCTTGGAAGACGGCCGTGGTGCCATCGTCGCGGTGAATTGGACAGGAGACCGCGACCGCTCGTTTCGGCATCAATAGTCTTGCCCTGGCATCGTCGGGTATAGACAGATAGTCGGCGATCACGTCGAATTGCTTTACGGCCATGTCAAAAACTGGCCCACTGTAAGCGGTCACATCGGCTCCTAAACCACAAGTTGATTTGGCGGATACATGCTTGCTTGTGCTAGAGATTCTTGGCTTTCGGATTCTGAACGGTCCGGATCCAAGTCCAGCTTGTCTGAACCACATTGAACGGCGTAGTTTCGCCGGCATGATCGATAACGACCTTCGAATGTCTGGAAGCGACAGTCCTGGCGAGCCTGCCGCTCACGTTGGCTTCTTACTCATTCCCGATTTTGCGATGCTGCCGTACGTGTCCGTTATTGAGCCTCTACGAGCCGCCAATCGTCTATCAGGCCGCACGCTCTACCGCTGGAGCCATGTTTCAATCGATGGAGAGCCCACTCCGGCCTCCAACGGGGTACAGATTCAAACCGACTTTCGTGTCGGAACGGACGAGCATTTCGACTATGTTTTCGTCTGCGCCGGCGGCAACCCGACTCTGTTCAAACATCCCGCGACATTCGCTTGGCTGAGACAACTCGCTCGACGCGGCGTCAAGATCGGCGGCGTCTCGGGTGGCCCTTACATCCTCGCGCGCGCGAGCTTGCTTGCGGGCTATCGTTTCACCATTCATTGGGAGCATGCGCCAGCGATTGTTGAAGAGTACCCGGACTTAGACCTGCGGCGCTCTCTTTACGAAGTCGATCGCGATCGACTCACGTCGGGCGGCGGCACCGCGCCTTTGGACATGATGCACGCTATCATTGCTCGCGAGCATGGCACTGATCTGGCGATGGCCGTTAGCGAGTGGTTCCTGCAGACCCATGTTCGGGAAGGGACGGGCTCCCAACGGATGCCGTTGCGGGAGCGCCTCGGGATCGCGCACGCTCCATTACTCCGCGTAATCAGCCGGATGGAGCAATCCGTGGAGAAGCCTGTCTCGCGAGGTGAGCTCGCGCGCGTTGCAAAGGTCTCGTTGCGGCACTTGGAGCGACTTTTTCGCCAGCATCTGGGCTGCTCATTGGGCGAGCACTATCTAGCGCTTCGCTTAGACCGCGCGCGGGAGCTCGTGCGCCAAAGTAGTTTGTCTGTCCTGGAGATTGCGCTCGCCTGCGGTTTCGCGAGCGCCAGCCATTTTTCTCGCAGCTATCGTGCTCGCTTCGGTCAAGCACCGCGGACCGAGCGGCTGCACGAAACGACCGCTAAACGACATTGAGATCTATGTTCTTGCAAGTTTCGCGTTGCAGATTGGCGCTGCTGAGCTTGTGCTCGGCCGTGACGTGGGAAGAACTTCGAGCCGGGCGACCTGCAGGAGCAGCCGCCAGGGCCACACTTCTGCGTGAGACCGCCGCTTTAACGGTGTTCGCAAGTAAGTAAGCCACGGTCATCGGTCCGACTCCGCCGGGCACCGGCGTTATGTAACTCGCGCGCTCGACCGCCTCGGCGAAAGCAACATCTCCGACGAGCTTGGCTGTGCCCCTTGAATCGATTGTACGATTAATGCCGACGTCGATTACGATCGCGCCGGCCTTGAGCCAATCGCCACGAACGAGTTCGGCCGAGCCCGCCGCGGCGACAACAATGTCAGCCCTTCGACAGATACCAGGTACATTGCGGGTCTCGAGCTGTGCACCGGTCACCGTGCATCCGGCATCGCCAAGGAGAATGCCCAGAGGCTTTCCAACGATGTTCGATCGACCGATAACGACGACATCGAGCCCGTTCAAATCACTCACGACCGTCTTGATCAAATGGACGACGCCCAACGGGGTACATGGCGCGAGAGCCGGTTGCCCCACCGCCAGACGCCCAACGTTGTAAGGGTGGAATCCGTCCACATCCTTGGCAGGATCAATGGCCTCCAGGACTCGCCAGCGATCGATGTGACCCGGCAGCGGAAGTTGGACGAGAATGCCGTCAACCGCCTCGTCTGCGTTAAGGTTTTCGATCAACCTGATGAGCACGGCTTCGCTAGCAGTGCTCGGCAGCTGATATTGGCGCGAGGTGATCCCCACGGACCTTGCCTGCTTGGACTTCATCTTAACATAGACCGAACTCGCCGGATCACTCCCGACCAATACCACGGCCAATTCCAACTTTATGTTGCTTTCGGATAGGAGCCGCGCCACGTCGCGTGCGATGTTGGCCCGAAGTGCCCCGGCTACGGCTTTTCCATCAATCAGATCGGCAGTCATGCTTGGTTCCCACAGAATAATGGAGGATTAGGCGTCGCGGGATCTTGCAAGCACGCTCACCTCCGATGCTGTTGCTTTGTTCGAGGAGTAGAGCCCATTGGTCACGAACCGCAGCTCGCGATCGACGCAACCGCCCCTTCGTTTCCGCGAAGCTTGTTACATCTTGTGCCGCGTTGCGTTGGAGTACATCATGCGAGTGGAAACGTTCGACATGTCCGAGAGCGCCAATTGGGATAACGTGCGGAAGATCAAGTGCCTGTGACAATCGTTCCACATGATCTGCTGGTACAGCATCGGGCGGAAGAATTCGCGAGATATTTCGCCGATGAAGGCGAACGGCACTGATGGGTCGAGGTCTCTTGTCATTGCACCCTTCCGCTCTATGAGGCCGGAGCCCACTCTCGGATCCCTTGAGGCCTGCAACACGGTACAGACGCGCTCAAGAGTTTCGGAACGCGCCGACATTCAAATTGCCGGGGCCGCAAAATGCTCGCTCATCCGGGGCTCAGATCGAATAGCAAGCGTGGGACCTTGCCTGGAATCACCTCGTGTCGAGACTATTTAGACGAAGCAAAGGCACTCCCTTGACGATAAGCGTCATCAAGATGACCGTATGCGACATCGGGATCGAGGAATTACAATCAAGTTGGAGTGCTTCTATTCCCGAACGGTGTGGCCGGCCGCGCTCCCAACAGTTTTAGCAATTAGCCGCTCCCGGAGCGAGGTGCGCGACTTCCTCTATTGCCAGACGAACATGATTAGCGATGGTTCTGGTGAATCTATCGCCTTAAGGCAGCCGATCGCCCCTACTCGGTTGCGAACGGAGGGTCGGTGGCCGGCTTCGACGCTGCGCAACGAAACGCTCGCGTTAAAGCGCCAGAGAACCGTTCGAAGTATTTGATGAAGGGTCAGTAATAATGCTCAACATGATCGCTAAACTCGGCTCTGGGTTCGACCGCAGCGCTCGTAAGGTGGGCTTCTCGCGCTGCGCGCAGCATCGAGTGCATTTCAATATGAAATCAAGTCATGAAAGGGCATGAATTTCCCGCGCTTGTTGTCCAGACGAAATACTTATCATCATTTGATGACAGCCCGTTTAGCCATCGCCTTTGGGTTGAAGACCGTGTCGGGAGTGAAGCGTCATTGCCTGGTTGCATGCGCCTCCGACGGACAGGACTGGAACAAGCGCGTTATGGGAGGGGTACATGTCTAGAATCGAAGTCGCCTATGGCGACGCCTCAATTGATACGACTACCGAGGAGCATCCATCCGCGTGGAAGCCATCTTTGATCGCAAGTCTCGGATCGGTAGTGGAGTACTACGATTTTGCCCTTTACGGCCTATTAGCGTCGACGATCAGTCCCCTATTCTTTCCAAATCAATCGAGTGCTGAGGGGCTCCTGGTGACTCTAGCGATTTTCGGCAGCGCCTTCATCGTTCGTCCGATCGGAGGACTCGTTTTTGGCTGGTTGGGAGACAGGCGCGGCCGTAACAGTACTCTCATATTCACAGTGCTAGGTACCGGCATATCGAGCGCGGCGATTGGCTTGTTGCCTACCTATGCCAATGTTGGCTTGCTCGCCGGAATTGCTCTACTTACCTGTCGTCTGGCGCAAGGCTTCTTTGCCGGAGGCGAAGTATGTGGCGCCGTTACATACATAGCGGAGATCGCTCCTCCCAATCGTCGTGGCTTTTTCGGGGCATTCAATCCCGCAGGCGTGTCCGTGGGCTTCAGTTTGGCAGCGGTAATCGCGGGAATTTTGCAATCGCTTCTGACTTCCGAACAGATGTTTACTTGGGGATGGCGGGTGCCATTCCTGCTCTGCCTTCCACTCGTTGCATTGACAGTCTACGCCCGTATGATGCTTGAGGATACGCCACGGTTCAAAAGACTGGCAGCCGAACGGCAAGTGGCACGCGCCCCGGTTATAGAAGTGGTTACCGTTCACGGCGTCTCCTTGGTGAAGGTGATCGCCATAGCATCGGCCCAAAGCGCGACCGCCTATCTTGGGCTCGTTTATTTCAATCTCTTCTTGACCAGGACACTTGGCTACGACAAGGCCGCGGTCTTTTGGCTCATGACTGTCGCGCCTTTGAGCGCGGCATTCCTCATGCCGCTCTTCGGTGGACTTTCGGATCGCGTTGGACGGCTGGTGATCTTGAAAGTCGCGTATGTCGGCTACATCGTGGTATTGCCCGCCGCTCTTTGGACAATGAAGCTCGGCTTTCCGCTTGCATGTGTCGCGACCATTGTGGCCTTCATCCCCTTCGCCGCAACGCAGTCGACCGGTTACCCCCTATACGGAGAACTATTCCCGACGCACGTCCGCTACAGCGGCGTCTCCCTCGGGTTCAATATCGCGACAATCCTCGGAGGGGCAACGACGCCGTATGTCGCCACGTGGTTGCTCGAGAAAACCGGCGACTATCTTTCGCCTTCCTACTTCGTGATGGCTTTAGCCGCCATTGGCGTGATTGCGCTGCTGACTATTAGAGAGACCGCTCATCAGAATCTGCCGGATTAGCCTCGAAGGACAACTCATTGATCCCATCGGTTGAACCGACGCGACATCACAAGATGCTCGTGGTCGTTTCGACCCATTCTGCATCGCGGCCTTCGTCCCATCCAGGCGGATGACCAGATGCGAAAAGAACGGAAGCACCGCTCTGTCCGCAACCGCTGAATTAGCGCCTCGCGCTCGATAGAGACGGAGGCGCGAAACTTATCTGCTTACGCGGACTGATTTCCAGATCCCCGGGCGAGAGCCGGTTACGCCGCAAGACAGTCAATTTCCACTGCACGGGCGCCCTCGTCGATGCGGACGTACTCTGGAGAGCGATACCACGGCGCAAACGCTGGAAGACTCGCGCCCGCTACAGCATTACTGACAAACTGTGAGCTATGCTTCGGGAGCTGAACGACTTAAGAGCTTCTGCTGCAACCAACCGAAGATAGCGTCATCGCAACTCACGAAGTTTTTCGATTTCCCCCATCGCCGTTGAAGTCGTCTGCGAAACGAACAACTCCAGCTGGATGCGCGCGCCAACGCAATCGGCCTGCAATTCGGACGCCTCGCGTGCGCTCACGAGTCCACGTCCGCCGGCGACAATGAGAACGGGGCAATTCAACTGCCGAGCTTGCCGTAGCCGAGTGGCAGCGACGACGAGCTCGTCTACCGCGCCCGCCGTTTTCGTCATCCAGCCGATGGAGGCTAAAGCTCGTGTCGCACGCCAAAGACCGCCGTCGCACACCGCCGCAGCAACGCGGTTATCGGAAGCAACGAAGTCGGTGGCCAGCGCGGCGGACGAGGCATCGCCATAAATAGCGACCCGAGCGGAATCGACGTCCGACAGGTGCGATAAGTAATCCAAACAGAAAGGCAGCTTTGCTTGCGATGAACCGCGCGAGCATTCTGCAAGGTCTTGGTGGGAGACGACGAGAAGAGAGATGCCCCTGCCAAGAACGACCGGCATCACCCTTCCGAGCAACGCGTGCGGCGTGTCTTGTTCACTGCAAACGCAGATCACCGCCGGCGCAGTTAGGCTTGGGCGTCCAGCGGCTAAGTAGCAGGCGGAGAGATTGACCTGATCCGCGCACGAGATCTGCACCAGTTCCACCTTCTGCGCGCCGCAAAACCCTATCCACTGGACGGCGGCCTCGATTCTGGCGGTTATGCTCTCCCAACGAGCGTTATCTTCGCCCCTTAGGCGCCTTGCCACTTCAAAGGCCGTCAGCGCACATAGTTGAGCCTCGACAGCTTTCTCGAGGCCTCCTGCCTTCAGATTGAATTCCGCGAGAAGGCTATTGTCCTCAGCGACCTCGATCCATTGCGCGATGGACTTACATTCTTGCCGTCCTCAGGGCGGCTGAAAGATGGATCGTTCAGAAATCTTGCGGCGTTTCGGCGTGAAGAAGCAAGATCGCCCCTCATCCGAAGCTCAGCAACGCAGTTCATTCGGATGGCCCTCATCGTAAGCGTCTCCCCCTGACAGGATCGTCCAATGATGATCTAGCCGTTCGTCCCAAGATGAAGAGGAGCCGCCGCGGAATCTCGTGCCAGTTGCTGGTTCTTCGAGCTGGGCTCATCTCCTATTTTTGCGAATGCTCTGGTGCCACGAAGGGCTGTCCAACCAATTGCAGTTCAGGAAACGCCCTTCGCCTGATTGAATAAAATATGAAAAAAACACTCACGCGGAAACCGATTAAATGTCATGGTGAAAGATGCCATTTCGACATGTGATCGCCGGCGGTGGATCAGATCGCATTTCGACCCAGGCGGATCGCGCAGCACGCGATGCACGTTGTCCTCGTCCTACAAGTGCCCAGTTCGGCCGGCGAGTTTCGTGCCAGGTGACCACTCCAAGCGCCTGTACGCCGTTGATGCGCCGCTTCCAATGTCAATGACCACCAGCGACACAGGATGACATTCATCCCGCTGAGCGGACTTACACCTTGGATTGGCGAATTGCTTGCTGGG
This sequence comes from Bradyrhizobium sp. U531, assembly GCF_051710265.1. Lineage (NCBI taxonomy): Bacteria > Pseudomonadati > Pseudomonadota > Alphaproteobacteria > Hyphomicrobiales > Nitrobacteraceae > Bradyrhizobium > Bradyrhizobium sp. U531. The sequence goes on along the minus strand of NZ_JASVEN010000012.1, from coordinate 137,870 downwards.
CTGCACTTTAGGCTGTAATTGTCCCAGCTCTCGGCAAGCTTGGGATAACCGGAGTTCAGGTCGGCGAGATCCGCCGTGAGTACCATTGAGCGGATCAGCGGCGCTGCGCTTCACATGCTAGGGGCGGCGACGCCGCTAAAGCTTGGCCGCGCTAGCTTTCAATCGGCGAAGCAACGCCATGGCGACGGCACGCAGCTTCGATTGTATTTCTAAGGAGGCACGCGATCGTCATGGGGCCGACTCCGCCCGGGACTGGGGTGAGCGCGCCGGCTATTGCGCTCGCGCTTGCAAAATCCACGTCTCCGACTAATTTTCGTCGTCCGTCGCGCTCGACGCGGTTGATACCAACGTCAATCACGGTGGCGCCCGGCTTGATCCATTCGCCGCGAACAAGCTCGAGCTGCCCAACCGCCGCTACGAGAATATCCGCGCGGCGACACACCGAAGGAAGATCTTCGGTCTTGGAGTGCGCGATCGTGACCGTGCAATTCTCCCGGAGAAGAAGCTGGGCAAGGGGCTTTCCGACGATGTTGGAACGCCCGACGATGACGGCATTCAGGCCCGCGAGCCTGCTTCGAGCTTCCCTGATGAGCAGCATGCACCCGAGTGGCGTGCAGGGAACCGATGCGCTGTCACCGAGCGAGAGCTTGCCCACGTTAATTGGGTGAAAGCCGTCCACGTCCTTCTTCGGATCGATCGCGGCTGTCACCTTTTGCGCATCGATATGAGCAGGCAAAGGCAATTGAACGAGAATGCCGTCTACATCGTCAGCAGCGTTGAGACGGTCGATCAGGCATAGCAGATCTTTTTCACCCGTCGTGCTCGGTAGCTCATGATGAAACGAGCGGAATCCGGCTTCGACCGATCTGCGTACCTTATTGCGAACGTAGACCGAACTGGCCGGATCGTTCCCGACGAGCACAACGGCCAGTCCGGGAGTAAGGCCCCGCTCCGCAAGGTTCTCTACGGCGCGCTTCAAGTCGGAGTGAAGCCTGGCCGCGACCGCGGCGCCATCGATGATGGTGGCAACGTGTTTTTGCACCCCTTTGATATCGCTGCTGTTCATCGAAAAATCACCGTTCGATCGCCATTCACAAGTATTCTCTTTTCGGCATGGAGCTTGACAGCCCGCCAGGAGGTTGCCTCGACGTCTCTTCCCATCGCGGTCAGATCGTCTGGCTCCAGGGAGTGATCCACACGTAAGACATCCTGCTCAATGATCGGGCCCTCATCAAGATCTGCCGTGACATAATGAGCGGTCGCTCCGATAAGTTTAACTCCGCGTGAATGAGCCTGATGGTATGGCCGAGCTCCCTTGAAGCTTGGAAGGAAGGAATGATGTATATTGATGATCTTTCCCGACATATTCCGGCAGAGATTGTTCGATAGAACCTGCATGTATCTCACCAATACAATGAGATCGATCCGCTCCTGCTCTACAAGCTCTAGGATCTTTGCCTCCTGCGCGAGTTTTTTATCGGCTGTGATAGGCAAGTAGTGAAATGGGATGTCGTAGGACACCGCGAGCCGCTCGAAGTCCGGATGATTCGATACAATCGATGAAATGTCGACCGCGAGAGTACCGCTTGCGTGCCTGAACAGCAGGTCATTGAGGCAATGCCCTGCCTTGGACACCATGATCAAAATACGCGGCTTGGATCTGCAGTCATGGAGGTCGCAGCTCATGTCGAAGGAGCCACCGATCTCGGAAAATTGCGACTGAAGATCGACCAGACGGCCTCCTTGCGCGTCGAATGCGACCCGCATGAAGAATTTCCCAGCATTGCGATCCGAGAACTGTGCACTGTCTCGGATGTTGCAACCGTTTATTGCAAGAAGGCCTGACACAGCGTGCACGATTCCAATCCGGTCCGGACAGGAGAACGTGAGAACAAAATCGGGACGTTGGGAGTGACCCTCCCGGGGCCACTCGACTACTGAGGTTTGCAGTTTCGAAGGGGCAGACCAAGCCTCTAGTAGCGGTACACTTGTTTTGATCATGACGATTCAGCTCTTCGAAGAGGCCTCTGGCCCTGGCAGATCACGCTTGTCATCCCTTTACCCGGCTATGACTTGGATCATAGAACGCGCGCAGCGATGCACGTGCGGGCACGCGGACGCCGGCGACCTCAATTTCCAATTTAGCGGTCTCGAGGAAGGCGGCGTCAACAGCGCCACCTGGGTTCGCCACATAGCCAAGTCCAAGGCAGCTACCGATCGTGTGCCCGAACATGCCTGACGTGATGCGGCCCACAAGCCGTCCCTCATGCCAGATCGGTTCGTTATGGTAGATCAAGACCGAGGGATCGTTCAGCGCGACGTGGACCATCCTACGCGGCGGCCCCGCGTCCTTCTGCCGCAATAGTGCATCTCGACCAATAAATCCTTCCGGTTTTGACCATCCCACCGCGAAGCCGAGGCCTGATTCCAGGGGAGTGTCTTCGTCCGTGATGTCATGCCCCCAGTGACGGTATCCCTTCTCCATTCGCAAAGAGTTCAGCGCGTGATAACCGGCTAGGCGCAAATCGAATGGCCTACCTTCTTCGGTGATAAAATCGTAGACCCCTTGGACGAACTCAGAAGGAATGTAGAGCTCCCAGCCCAATTCTCCGACATAAGTGATGCGGCTTGCCCTGACCTTCGCGTAGCCGATATCAATTACCCGGGAGGTCGCGAATGGAAATGCGGAATTGGAAAGATCCGCGTCCGTCAGCCTGCCTAAGAGATCTCGGGATTTCGGACCCATCACGCCAAGCACGCCGTACGCTGAGCTTACGTCAATTGCGGTTGCTCTAGCGCCTTGGGGAATGTGCCGAGTGAGCCATGCAAAGTCCCTGACTTGCGTCGCTGCCGCCGTCACGATGAAAAATCGAGTCGGACTTTCTCGCGTCACGGTCAGATCAGCTTCGATGCCGCCCCTTTCGTTGAGCCACTGCGTATAAACGATGCGGCCGATCGGCAGTGAAATGTTGTTCGCGCAGATCCTGTTCAGAACGGCCTCGGCATCGTCACCTTCAACGATAAACTTTGCAAAGGACGATTGATCGAACAAGCCAACGCTTTCCCGGACGGCTCGGTGTTCCGCGGCCGAGTATTCGAACCAATTCTGTCGGCCGTAGCTATATTCGTATCTTGGTTGCTGTCCCTTCGGGGCGAACCAATTTGGGCGTTCCCAGCCAGCGACATCTCCAAAACACGCTCCCTGCGCAACCAGACGATCGTGCAGAGCGGAGCGCCGAGCTCCTCTTGCTGTCTCGGGTTGGCGGAACGGCCAATGCATCGCGTACAACAGGCCGAGGGACTCGACGGTACGATCCTTTAGGTAACGCCGGTTCGACTGGAATGGCATCATGCGGCGGACGTCGACGTCCCAAAGGTCCATTGGCGGATGACCATCGACAATCCAGTCGGCCAAGACCTTACCTGCTCCACCCGCGGACCGAATGCCGATCGAGTTGAAGCCAGCCCCCACGAAAAGGTTTCGAACCTCCGGCGTCTCCCCGAGCATATAGCGATCGTCGGGTGTGAAACTTTCAGGGCCGTTGAAAAACAATTGGATGCCAGTCTTTGCCAGAATGGGCAGGCGACGAATCGCGCCTTCAAGCAGGGGCTCAATATGCTCTAGGTCATCCGGCAGAGTGTCAAACTCAAAGTTTTCGGGGATTCCCTGCATGCCCCAGGGTTTTGCGATCGGCTCGAACCAGCCCACCAACAGCTTACCGGCATCTTCCTTGAAATACGTGCAGGCATCGGCGTCGCGGAGGACGGGAAGATGCTTTTTGATTTCCGGGACCGGCTCTGTGACGATGTAGAAGTGCTCAGCAGCGTGCAGGGGGACCGTGGTCCCGGCCTTCGCGCCAAGCTCCCTCGCCCACATACCAGCGCAATTGACAACAAATTCGGCTGCTATTTCACCATTCTTGGTGCGCACGCCGACCGCACGTCCGTTGCTGATGAGAATGTCCGTAACTAACGTGTTCTCGAAGATCTTCGCCCCGTGGACTTTGGCCGCCTTTGCAAGAGCTTGGGTCGTGTCGACCGGATTGGTCTGCCCATCCTTCGGAAGGTGCACGGCGCCGACGAGATCGTCGCTTGCCATTAGCGGCCAGAGATCACCGGCCTCGTTCGCCGACAAGATATTCACTTCCAAGCCGAAACATCGGGCCATGGACGCCGCTCGCCGGAGTTCTTCAAAGCGCTCCTGGTTGTTTGCGATTGCGAGAGATCCGATCTGCCGATAGCCGGTGTTGTGACCGGTGTCGCGCTCGAGCTGGGAATAGAGCTCAGTCGTGTATTGAGCCAATCGCGTCAGATTGTGAGTTGGACTGAGCTGACCAACGAGTCCGGCCGCGTGCCACGTGGTTCCTGACGTGAGCTGCTTGCGTTCCAGCAGAACAACATCTGTCCAACCACGAAGGGTCAGATGGTACGCAAGACTGCAGCCCATAATGCCGCCACCAATGATGACGACCTGCGCCGACTTTGGAAGTTCCACCACACCCGTTCTCCGACCGCTCGTGAATTTATTACATCTTTTTTCACAGATGTGAACGATTTTTCACGACCTGCTGTATTTTTCCTTGGTTTGACCGCCTATACAAAAAGGCGCCGGTTCGGTTTGGAAGGTCGAATGAACTGATGGCTATTAGGTCGATACGGTCCGCTGACGAATGGGTAGCCGGTGGGGGATCCAGCATGGATTCTGAGGCCGCAATTGGTGGCCAGATCCGCGAGCTTCGCAAATTGAAGAAGCTAACTCTCAGCCAGCTTGCTCGAGCAGCTGGAATCTCCGTTGGCTATTTGAGTCAGATTGAAAGAAACCAGTCCAAGCTGCCGATCGGGGTCTTGAAGAAACTTTGCGACGTCCTTGGCGTACACATGAACTGGTTCTTCAATGGGGGCATGGGGGCCACCTCGGATGAGAGGAATATAATTGTTCGCAAGGCGCACCGACGAAGGCTTACCTTCACCGGGCTTGGCATCGTCGAAGAGCTGTTGTCTCCCAACTTGGCCGGACCTCTCGAGCTACTTTTGAGCACGATTGAACCGGGCGCGGACAGCGGGAACTACGCTCACGCCGGCAACGAGGCCGGAATTTTGATTGCAGGCCAATTAGATCTGTGGGTGGACGGAAAACGCTTCCACCTTGAGGAGGGGGACAGCTTTTCGTTCAAGAGCACCTCCCAACACCGCTGCGCCAACCCGGGGAAGGTCCCGGCGAAAGTGGTTTGGGTCATTACCCCCCCTCACTATTGACGCTCGACCTTACGTCCCCCGAAAATGTCTCTCCCAACACTCAACTGCGGCTCAGGAGCTCGCCAACGCGGTGGAGACAGGAATCAAGCTGACACGGGAGCGAAGGCCTGAAGCACGATTCCGCCAGTCTCCAGGCGTGATCGAACCCGCCGGGCAACGGTGACGGCGTGCGCGGAATCGCCGTGGACACAGATTGAGTCGATCGGACTTGGATGGCGTCTGCCCTCGATTGTAATAACCGACTGCGCCTCGATCATCGCGAGGACGTGGTTTGCAGCTTCATCTGGGTCCTCGATCATTGCCCCCGACTTGCCGCGTGGTACAAGCTGGTGGTCAGCGCCAAAGGTGCGATCGGCGAAGATCTCATGCACGACCTTTAGCCGCTCGGCTTCTCCGCATCTCACCAGCTGGCTCAATGCGATCGCCATGAGGATCAGCGACGGATCGACTGCCTTGACCGCGCGTGCCACAGCTCCTGCAATGTCCGCTTCCGCGGCGGCGAGATTTCCCAGGGCTCCGTGAGGTTTGACGTACGTAATTCTATGTCCGGCGTAGACCGCCAGGGCTTGGGCGGCCCCAATCTGGTAAGCTACCAGCCGCTCGATCTCGGCGAGAGAAAACGGTATCCGTCGTCTTCCAAACCCGTTGAGGTCGGGAAAGCCTGGATGGGCACCCACAGCAACCCTATTTCTTTTCGCTATCTGAAACGTCTTTTCCATGATGTCGGGATCGCCTGCATGGAAACCGCAAGCGACATTGGCGGAGGTCACGACCGACAACATCTGTTCATCGTCGCCGACGGAATAGGCGCCGTAGCCCTCTCCGAGATCAGCGTTGAGATCAACTCTCACCATGGTGCATTTCCAGCTCGCAAGTGGATTACAGCTCTAAGGCGTTGGCGTTTCCTGCCTTTGATAGGGTGCGCCGGACTTCACCACGTTAGGGGCGGCCGCAGACAGCATAGATTGGCTCGACCTACCTCACATAGCGATTTACTTTTGCCTAAATTTATTCCTTGCGGTGGTCGTAGTACTCAAAATGGCACTGCCAGGCAGCGGCGCCGAAGCTTGGAGCGGGACAACGCCGTACGATGGCACTGCTCGAAAAAGGCCGGCGCCTAGTCGGCGCCGGCCAAGGTCACGGGCCCGGTGGAGGCCCGTCTCCCGAATACACATTCTCATTCTGTGTCGCGGGTGTTTGATACGGAGGCCGACCACAAGGAATTCTCGTTCGACAGCTGGTCCGACCCGTGCCGGGAGCCTCGCCACCCCGCTCCAGAATTCAAGTGTCTGCCACGATGGCTTGGAACTCAGATTGATTAAAGCGATAAAAACTCGACCATTCACATTCCCAAAAGTTCATGCCGATAGAGCAGCTTCGGACATCTAATTCCCCGCTCCGCCAGTGTAGGTTCAGACAAACTCTTAGAATGGTCACGGACAGGCCGGCAGCCGCACTGCCGATTCAAGCTGAGGAGATGGCAATGGCCTAGTTTGCTTAACCTCCGGCCGCTCGCGGTTCTACCAGACGATCCTTCGCAATTAACTGAGCGCCCAGAGCGACGAATGTCTCCGCGCACGTCCCTGGGGCGCGTACAGCACCGTCTCCATCTTCATCTCTTCAAGAGCAAGGAGGGCGTCACCCGCCTTCACGATCTGGTCTTTTGCCGCTTTGATGGTAACCGGCACGAGGCTCCCACCTCGCCATCCTTCGGCTCGCCTGCAATACAGCTTGGCATGAGCTGATTGGTGGAGAGAGAGAGATGGAAAATGTCATGCATGCAAGGCAGGAAGGTGACCTCCTATAGTCTGGGCACTGCCATGGATGACCGGCCCTGGGGCGGGCAATCGCCGCCGGCGGTCGCCTACGTGTTCGCCGACGGGCGCGGCACGGGAGGTCGCCGGACAATTGACGGGCTTTTCCGGCATTCTGCAGCTAGATGGACATGCCGCCTACACGGCGCTCGCCCGCGTCCATGGCGGCGCGATCCAGCTAGCTTTTTGTCTCGCCCATTCCCGACGCAAATTGTCGAGGTCTACAAGACGACGCAGTCGCCAATCGCTCGTGAGGTGATTGCCGCCGCCGCGATGCCGCTTGCGGCCCTCGACCGATGGCTACAGGCTCGCCTCGATCAGCATCCTGCCGCCACCAATCTCCCCATGCTCGACGATTACGTCGCCGCGAACGTGGCCGGCCCACTGTCGATGAACCCGCTCGACTGGATCTGCCCGTTGCTCGCCATCGATGCCGATGCTTTCAACCACGGCGGCGCCCCGGAGTTCGCCGCGATCTCCGCCGCCGCGCTGCGCCATAACGAGATCAGCCAGATCCTTCGACTGCGCCTCGCCGGTTCGCGTCGAGGCACCGGCGCAATCCCATGGCGACGTCGATCCGCGTGCCTGGTGCCAAGGTTTCTAAGCCGTGATGCGGCTCAGCCTGCCGGAGTGGCCACCGTTGCTGGACGCCACCAACGTCAAACATGGCCCGCTTCTGCCCATTCCTGCCGCACTGTCGCGACGATGAGCCTCTGACCGCCGCGAAACCCGGCCTAACGCCCACGCCGATATTCCGGCGGCCATCGAGGCCTTGCGTCAATACTGGATGCCGATCCGCTACGCTCGCGCGCTGATCACCGCATACGCGAGCTCATATTTTGATGGTTGACACCACACCCGGCATCGGGCGGCGATATGCGCCGCATTTCCGCTGTCGGCCTTACGGCGGACGTGCTCTGTTGCAGCGGCTGCCCGTCCCACCGTGATTTGTTGAAAGTTGCTAGAGCAATCAGGATACTGATGTCGCAAACTGATTTGCGTCGCATTTTCCCGAGGTTCGGAGGATTTCCTGCAACGCATGGGCACCTGCGACGAAAAACGCCTAAGTTGGAGCGACTATGCGATACGACCGAACGGACGCCCGGATCCTTGAAATCGTTCAAAAAAACAATCGCTTAACGTCGGATGTGATCGGCGAATTGGCAGGGCTTTCTGCGACCGCATGCCAACGACGGATGAAGAAGCTTCGTTCAGAAGGTATTATCGAGGCGGATGTCTCGATCGTCTCGCCGAAGGCAGTCGGCAACCCTATTCAAATGCTGGTGCTGGTTACACTTGAGCGGGAGCGTTCAGACATCATCGACAAATTCAAAAAGGCGATCAAGTCGTCAGCACAGGTCGTCAACGGCTTTTACGTTACTGGCGACGCCGATTTTGTACTCTACATTACCGCCCGCAGCATGGAAGATTATGAGCAGTTCACCCGACGCTTCTTCTACGAGAACTCGGATATAAAGGGGATTAAAACAATGGTCATAATGGATCGCGTGAAGGCGGGTTTTGCCGTTCCAATTGAAGTACCGTCGGAGGAGTAGGCGAGTGGTCCGCGCCCCATGAAGACATGTTTGCGCTATTGTTCATCGACTATCTTTTGATGTGGGTACCCTTAGCAACTGTGCAACTCTGCGAGCCATGCTGGAAGGAAGACACCCCGGATCTAGTTGCGAAGAAACACGATCGGGTTCTACCAACAGAGGGCGGACGGCGGCGGCAGAAATTCTCGCCCAGCGCAAACCTACCGGTCTCTTTGCCGACTAAGGGTGAGGATTGCACGCAAGCGTCGAGCTTGCATCGATCGGAAAAAAATGGGCCACCCCGAAGAGTGGCCCGCTGAGTCAGGGAGGAAACGTCCCATGAGGGACCTCTGGGATCAGGCGGCGGCCTGTTCGATTGGTGAGAATGGTAGCCCTAGACTCTCCGCTACAGCTTTGTAAGTTAGCCGACCACGATAGACATTCAGGCCAGCTCGCAAGTGCGGGTTTTCAAGCACTGCCGCAAAGCCTTTTTTGGCAAGAGCCAAGCCAAACGGCAGAGTGGCATTGTTCAACGCGTGGCTTGAGGTGAGCGGGACTGCTCCGGGCATGTTGGCGACGCAGTAATGGACGACACCATCGATCTCGTAAGTTGGATCAGCGTGTGTTGTAGGACGAGAAGTCTCGAAGCAGCCACCTTGATCGATTGCAACATCAACGATAACGGACCCTTTGCGCATCGAGCTCAACATGCCGCGGCTGACGAGTTTCGGTGCACTTGCGCCGGGGATGAGCACGGCGCCAATCACAACATCCGCGGCAAAGACCTCTTCCTCGACGGCATCGATTGTTGAGAAGCGGGTACGAACACGCCCCTGGAACAGCTCATCCAGGTCACGCAGCCGTGGAATGGAGCGGTCAAGGATTGTGGCTTCGGCACCTAAGCCAGCTGTCATGCGCGCTGCATGCATACCGACAACACCGCCTCCAATGATCAGGACACGAGCCGGCTGGACACCCGGCACGCCTCCGAGCAATAGCCCTCGGCCACCCGCGTATCGCTTCAGGGCACTACCTGCGGCTTCGATTGCAAGTCTGCCTGCGACTTCGCTCATTGGAGCAAGTAGCGGAAGACCGCCATGCGCATCAGTGACCGTCTCGTAAGCGATTGCAGTGCATCCGGACTTCAGCAGCCCCTCGGCCTGCTCCAGATCTGGTGCCAGATGCAGGTAGGTGAAAAGGATGTGGTTTTCCCGGAGTTGGCTCCATTCGGACAGTTGCGGCTCCTTGACCTTTACAATCATCTCGCTTGACGAAAAGACTTCGCGAGCGGAAGCCGCAATGGTGGCTCCGGCCTTGAGATAGTGCTCGTCTGTCGCACCAATCGCCGCTCCCGCATTGGTCTCGATGACAACGCTATGGCCAGCGGCAACGTATTCGCGGACGGCCCCCGGGGTCAGACCGACACGGTATTCGTGCGTCTTGATTTCCTTGGGGACACCCACTTTCATTTGTAATCTCCAACCTTGACCGATGCCCTTTTAATGGGGAGCGGGGCGCAAACTGCAACGCCATCCCGCTGTTTGCGCAGAAATCCTGCAATGTTTTTGCGATAACGCCGTGTTCGAACGCGCGCGATCGGACGAGCAATCACTCAAGCGATCGCAGTGTACACATTGGCTTGGGCTCTCACTCACGCCACCGGCAGGAAAGCCTCACACTCGTGCTTTCGCCGCATTGTTGGCGAACTCTTCTCTTCCCACGACGCACTCCATGCAGGTCGCGAGCAGCAACAAAGATCCAAGAGGCAGCCCAAGTTCAGGAAGATCGCGCAGCGGATCGACATTCAAGTTCATCCAACGATGTATCGAGATTTTCAAAAATTTGTCGATCGGCTGACCGAAAGCACTGACCGAGATGCTGCTCAGCAGAGCATGGCGGATATGGCCGCCGCGCTGAACCTGTCTTGCTTTGCATATCTTGCTCTGCCTCACGAACCGGGCGGTGTCCCCAATCTAATCTCGACATATCCCCCATCGTGGACGGCACACTATCTGCAGCACCATTATGAATCCTTCGATCCCGTGGTTCGCCAGGCGATCCGCCATACTAAACCGTTCCGATGGGGGCTTGGATTCGGACCGCGAGTTCGGTCGGAATCCGAGTGCGCACTATTTGAAGAAGCCGCTAAGTTCGGCATTCGGTGTGGATTCACGATTCCAATCCATGACAACAGAGGTGCGATCGCCGCCGTGAGCTTTGCGACCGACGAGCGGCGAACTGCTTTCGAGCGCTCGGTAAGCGAGCACGCCCAAGTTCTGCGGCTAATCGCAATGTTCTTCCACGCGCACGCTCGTCGCATGTTGGCGTCCGATCGCGTGGTCGATGGCGTGTTGTTGTCTCCTCGTGAGCTTGAATGTCTCGAATGGTCTGCTCGTGGCAAATCTGCTTGGGAGATTGGCAATATTCTGGGCATCTCGCGACGCACCGCTGCCTTTCATCTAGATAACGCCCGAGCGAAGCTCGGCGTCCGTACGCTTCGTCAAGCAGTCGTGCGGCTCGTTGAATCAAAATCTCGAAGATAAACGACCGCCCGTACATAAGCATGCTGTGCATCTGCACAGGATGCATTTGCGTCAGCTTCTGCTTTGATTGCCGATACGAAGCAGGGAGGACAGCAATGATGCTGCTCATCACGCCAGACTACTATGGCGAGTTCGTCAACGAACTCGCTGAGATGCATCGATTGCGCTACCGCGTCTTCAAACAGCGTCTGAAATGGGATGTACAGGTCAGTGGCGACATGGAGGTGGACGAGTTTGACGTACTTCGACCAACTCACTTGCTGCATCGCTCAGCGGATGGACGGATTCAGGGTTGCGTTCGACTTCTCCCGACGACCGGTCCAACCATGCTCAGGGACACTTTCCCAATTCTTCTGGACGAGCAGCCGGCGCCACGAACCGACCACATCTGGGAGAGCAGTCGCTTTGCAGTGGATGTTCCTCCGGATGCGCCGAAGGCGAGCGGTGGACTCGCTGCTGCCACGTACGAGCTCTTTGCAGGCATGGTCGAGTTCGGCCTTTCCATTCGTTTGAACGAAATCGTCACCGTCACCGACGCGCGCATGGAGCGCATTCTTCGGCGCGCCCGGTGGCCACTCCGCCCGATCGGCAAAGCACGACCTCTCGGAAACACTCTGGCCATGGCGGGCTATCTGGAGGTGTCGACTGATGCCTTGCAGCGCATCCGCAAGGCGGGTCGCATCTCAGGTCCGGTGCTCTGGGCTCCGGTCATGCGAGCAGCCGCTTAGGCCTTTGGAATCAAGCACACGGCGGCCCCAATGTTCCCCATTGGGCGGCAAGCTCCTCGGTAAGTCTCAAGATGAGCAATTTCCAACCAACAAGTCCATCCTTTCAGGGCATCAAAGCTCTCGAACTGAAGCACCTGCGATCTGCCGTCGTCGCGGCCGATTGTGGCAGTATTCGTCAAGCCGCGGAGTTGCTGAGATTGCAACAGTCGAGCCTCAGCCGATCAATTCGCGAGACTGAGGATTACTTGGGTTTTACGATCTTTGAGCGCTACAGCGGAGGTGTACGCCCGACGCGGGCTGGCCACAGCGTTCTTGGCCTGGCAAGAACGATTCTGGAAGAATTCGATGCACTGGTAGCAGCGGCAAACTCTGTTCGGACCAGCGAAACGGGTCGGCTGGCGGTCGGCTTCTGCACATCACTTTCGGCGGGAAATCTGCAGGCCTCCTTGCTCGAGTTCAAGCAGCGATTTCCAAAAGTTGAACTTGCGACCGTCGAGCGATCACGGACGCGTCTGGCAACGGCGCTTCGCAACGGCCTGCTTGACATCCTGATTGTCACGGGAAGCCTGCCGCTATTGGGCACCAAGACCATCTCGTTGTGGAGCGAGCGCGTTCTGGTTGCTCTGTCCCAGGATCATTCCCTCACTGCGCGGGAGACTCTCTACTGGACCGACCTCCGCGGCGAGACGGTGCTGCTAAGTCATTACGATCCTGGGCGGGAGCTTGAACAGCTTATGATCTCCAAACTCGCTTCACTTGAAAATTGTCCGAAGATCGAGCGCCACGACGTCAGCCGAGGCATCATCAAGAGTTTGATTTGCATGAAGGCCGGTATCAGTCTGGTTCTCGAATCCGACATCGGGGCCAATTTTGCCGGCTTGGTCTACCGGGACTTGCGCGACGGGACCGGCCCGAGCCGGTTCGACTTTTCCGCGTACTGGCGAGACGACAACGAAAACCCTGTCCTAGCTGCCTTCCTGAAGCTGCTGTCAGAGCGCTATCCCTCGCCTCCGCTCGGACGCTGACGCGCCCGTCGAGCCTTGCGGAAATTTCTGTCCGCTGCCATGAACCGCGCCAACATAGGAGCGATAAGCTTCGCCGGCTCCCCGATCGGCTGTCCGCTCTCTTGTGCGAGGATTTCGGCGTACGCTACGAGATCCCTGTGCACGCTCGCTGGGAGTTCATGCGTAATCTTGATCGGCTTATCGTCTTCGAGCGCTCCAAGTTTAAGCTTAGCCATCGTACCTCACCCTCTATACGGTTCGAGCACCAGGTCGCGATTGACGATCACCCGCACCGGAAATCCCGGACGAATCGTCAAGGTCGGCTGGATGTTGAGATTGCGGCGGACCACCTGCTGGCCCGTCTGGTTCATCGAGTCCCCCGCCCCACGGCGGAGGGCAGCGATAAGGTCGCTGTTGGTGCTCCCCGTATCCGATCCGGAATTCACCTCGGTGCCGACGGCGAGCAGCGTCGAAAGCGCAGCGGCCCCCAACAGCTCCTTCCAATGGTTGTCGACCTCATCCTCAAGCCCAGAGTAGCCCGCGACATCTGCGCCCGGCTGCCGCTCCAGGACAATCGAGCGCCCATTTGGCATGATGAGGCGCGTCCACACCAGGAGCACGCGCGATTGGCCAAATGCGACTTGGCTATCATACGTCCCGATCAACCGGGCTCCTTGCGGAATAAGGCGAGCTCGCCCGGTCGGGGAATCGTATACCGCTTCTGTGACTTGGGCCGTGATCTGCCCAGGCAGGTCGGACCGAATCCCCGTGATAAGAGCGGCCGGAATGACCGTTCCCGCCTGGACCACAAAGGGAGAGACCGGTCTTGCCAGGCGATCGGGACTGGTGGTTCGACGGTCAACGGAAGCACTGACGAATGCAAGTTTTCGGTCCTGGCCATTCTGGGCAAATGCTTCGTCGGATGATGGCGCTGCATTTGATGGGGCTTCACTTGCCGATGTGACAGGGGCCTGTGCGCGGACGTTCGTGCTGGCAAACACCTTGCTGGTGCGTGCCGCCTCGCTCTCCTGATTGACGCGCTGCTGTTCAGCGTCAATACCGAGCGGGCTCGACGTCGACGCGCCCTGTGCTGCAACGATCGGCCGGCCAAGATCGCCGGGTAAAGGTGGTCCAAGACGCGGCACCTCCTTCGGGATCTCGGTATAATCCTTCGGCAAGGTTGCAAGCTGATCTGCGACATTGTGGTGGTCGGTCGCGTAAAACTCCTCGGTGGCCGGCGTGCGCGATCGCTTCTCCTGCAGAGCCCAGAAGACCGCACCAGAGATGAGCACCAGCAAAAGAGCGCTGCCACCCGCAAGCACCTTGCGCGATAGGCGCGTAACTTGCGGCCGATCTGGCCGGAGCCGAAGGGTTTCAGCGATATTTTCCGGCGGCTTAACCCGAGGAGCGTCCTTGGGTGTGTCATTCGGCTGGCCAGTCTCTGTCACAGCGACCTCCCGTCGGTTCGGACGATTCTGACCTTCTGCTGGTGCTCCTCGCCCAGCCTCAGTTCCGCCGCCGCGAACAGCCGGTCGACGATCAGCACATTGCCGTAGGCGCGATAGTTGACGAGCTCGGTCTTGCCATCAGGCCCGATTACGAACAGCGGCGGCATCTCGCCCTGGCCGACAACGGGCGAAAACTCGACGTAGACCTTGCGGCCGTCGTCATAGGCATTGACAGGACGCCAGGGCGGGCTGTCTCCCTCGATGGCGTAGCGGTAACGGCGCTGCGCCTGATCCGGGATGACGGGTGTGGGCGGCAGAGCTGGACCACGCGCGGTCCGGTCCTCCGGATAGAACCACGCGACCTGTGGCATGTAGGGCCTTTCGCGGGAGCGGAGCTCGACCAGGTAAGTACGCCGATCCGTGTTGACGACGAGATTGGTCTCGATCGCCGGTCGTGTCGGCTTCACCATGATGTGCACGCGTCGCGTGTCGCCACTGCCGCTTTCGGTGTCACCGAGCACCCAGCGCACGGTATCACCCGCGGCAACTGGTCCCGACCCGATTAGCTGCTCGCCGGGCTCCAAGGCGATGTCGGTGATCTGCCCCGGCGCGGCATAGATCTGATAGAGAGCGCCCGGACTGTACGAAAACACCTGCACCGCATTGAAGTAGCCGGCCTTTCGCGGCTGCACACGTGCGGCGTCATTCGCGGTTTCAATCCGCTCGACGGGCTCTTTGGCTTCCGCGTTCTTACCGCCGCGCGCCGCCTTCCAGGCCGGTGGAACATGCAGCGGCCGCGGCCGATCGTCGGCAAGCGCCGGCAGATCTGGAGCCGGCGGGACATCGCTATCGTAACTGATTTGCGGCGGCTTGAACGTGGTGCAACCGCCAAGGGTGGACACACCAATAACAAGAGCCAGAGCCAGGCTCGGGCGGACCCTCTGTGACGCAATAACGAAACCTGACGGCATGACTAGCCCAGCTCCTTCGACCAGTTGATGGCGTTCACGTAAATACCAAGCGGATTCTTGCGGAGGCGATCGAGATCGCGCGGCATCTCCACGATAATCGTGAGGATCGCGCTCCACCGCTCGGTTGCGGCAAGCTGACCGTTGTCGTAGCGGCGCTCGACCCAGGCGAGGCGAAAGCTCTCAGGCGAAGCCCGAATGACGCTCGAGACCTCGATCGCAATTTGCGTCTTGCCAATCTTGGCGAATGGATCGTTGTTGCGGGCGTAGTCATTCAGTGCGGCCGCACCGCGATCCGTTGTAAAGTCGTAGGCGCGGAGCCAGTTTTCGCGCAGCACAATGGCGTCCATCGGCAGGCCACGCACATGCTCGATGAAGCGCGCCAGGTGAAAGGCTACTTGCGGATCGGTCGGTTGATAGCTGGCATTTGCCGGAGCAACGGCTTTCGCTTCCCCCAACTGATCGACCTCGACCACCCAGGGCGTGATCGTCCCGTGAGCGGACTGCCAGACCAGGGCGCCGGCAAAGCCGGCTGATAAGAAGAGGCAGCCAAAGGCCATCAGGCGCCAGTTCTTGGCCTGCACGCGCGCAGACCCAATGCGGTCATCCCAGACCTGAGCTGCGCGTTGATAGGGGGTGACGGCTTCCGGCGTGCGGCCATAGTGAACGGCCGATCGTTTAAACATTGTTTGACCTCAAGAGATGGCGGGGAACCGAATTAGAAAGGAGGCGTCAGTGATCCTCTTGCGAGAGGTCGACAGATCCGCCGCCGCCTCCGTGATCACCTGAACGGATCGCGTGGGTTGCCGCCGATGCGCCATGACTGATCGTCTGCGCTCTCTTCATGCGCCGAACCCAAGCGGGCGCGCTGTCGGAAGCTCTCGAGGAACCCCCTTCCCCCTTACCGGCATCGCTCGCCGGTCCACCAAGACCAGCTGCGACCGAACGCAAGGGGCTTGCAGCACCGGACGCGCTCGCCTCGGAGCCGGACTGACTCCCCGCCCGAAACACGCTCATGGTGCCGCTTGCAATCGCGCTTCCACCGCGTAGCGAGCCTGCAATCGCGCCGCCGGCGAGACCGGCAGCGCCGGCCGCAAGGCCAGCGCCAGCCGCAACGACTCCACCGGCGGCAAGTCCCGTCCCGACTGCGCTACCTGCGCCGAGCTGCGGACCTCCGGAGACGATGCCGTTGGCAATCCCAGGTCCGAAAATGCCGAGCCCCAACAAGGAAAGTGCGCCGAGCACCAGCGCCATCGCGTTCTCGATGGTCGGCTGATTGCCGCCGAAACCTGCCGTGAACTGCGAGAATAAGGTCGATCCAATGCCGACGATGACGGCGAGGACCAAAACCTTGATGCCGGAGGACATGACGTTGCCCAGCACCCGTTCGGCCGCAAAGGCGGTCTTGCCGAACAGACCGAAGGGGATCAGGACGAAACCTGCAAGCGTCGTCAGCTTGAACTCGATCAGGGTGACGAAGAGCTGGATGGCGAGAATAAAGAAGGCCAGCAGCACCACGATCCAGGCGAACAGCAGGACCGTGATCTGGACGAAATTTTCGAAAAAGCTGACATACCCCATCAGGCCCGAGATGGAGTCCAGGATCGGACGGCCGGCATCGAGCCCCACCTGCGCGATCCGACCTGGCCGCAAGAAATCCGCCGATGACAGGCTCGTGCCCGAGGCTTTGAGTCCAAGACCTGCAAAGCTCTCGAAGACGATGCGGGCGAGGCTGTTCCAATTGCCGATCAGGTAGGCAAAGACACCGACAAACAAGGTTTTCTTGACGAGCCGGGCAAGAATCTCCTCATCACTTCCGAGGGACCAGAACAGGCCCGCAAGCGTGAGGTCGATTGCGGCCAACGTCGTGGCGAGATATCCGACTTCGCCCCCGACCAGGCCGAATCCGGAATCGATGTAGCGGGTGAAGGTTTCCAGGAACTGGTCGATGACGGAGGTGCCACCCATTGCTCACTCGCTCTGGCTTGGAATGGAGGGAGAGCCGGACGGGAGGCGGCTTTCGTCCTTGCGCGGCACAGGCGAGGAAAATGGCGCGGCGCCTACCCCGCTATCACCGTCTACCGATCCACTTTTCCCCAAGAACTGGCTGCGCCGTTCGGCCCAGATCCTCTGGCATTCGAAGAGAGTCTCTCTCTGCTCGTAGGTGACGGTGCGGCATTGCTCGAGCTTTGCCGCCGCCGGATCGGGCTTCGCAGCGAGCGAGGCGGAAGATTGGTTCGCGCTGTCGTCGCCGCGCAGGCGAATGGCGCAGGCGGCGACGACCAGGACTGTGAGGCCAACTGCCACCGCGATTGGCAGCCGTTCAAATTTGTTCTTCATCATCAGTGGAACATCTGCACGGTTGTCGGTTGATAGCCCTGCCCCTGGGTCAGAAAGCGCCGCATTTGCTCCCTCCCCTGATCCTGGGCACTTGCTCTTTGGGCGGCTTCGAGCGTTTGTGCGCGCCCCTGCGCGGCCATCGTCGCGGTGAGATCAGCAAGCTGCTGGGCTTGAAGCGCAAGGAGCTGGTTGCCGGCCTGACTTGCCTGCAGAGCACCTGACGCGCCCTGGCTCGCCGTGACCAGGGCCGACATCTGGGTGCGGTTGGTATCGAGATTGCCGACGACGGTCGCCTGCACCCGCATGGCGTCCTGCAGTCCGGCAACCGCATTCTGCCAGCGTGTCTGGGCGTTGGCGACGAGGAGCCCGTTGGACATGCTCGCGGATGCCGTCGCATAAGTTGTCGAGAACGCGCGATCGATCTGCTGGACATCGTAGGCAATGCGCTGCGCTTGACTGAGCAGCTGCTGCGTGCGCTGAATCGATTGCTCGAGCTGCTGCAAGGACGAGTACGGCAGGCTCGCTAGGTTCTTCGCCTGATTGATCAACATCTGCGCTTCGTTTTGCAGCGACGTGATCTGGTTGTTGATCTGCTGCAGCTCGCGCGCAGCCGTCAGCACATTTTGTACGTAGTTGTTGGGATCGAACACGATCCACTGTGCCTTCCCTTCCCGGGGCGCTTGGGTCAGGCTAATTGCGATGATACTTGCTGCCAGAAGCGGACGGAGACGTTTCATGACAAGCCTCCTTCCTTGGCAAGCTGCGGAATGAGATTGCAGGCCCAGCCGAGGTCGCGCGCCTTGAGCCAGCCGGTGACGAAATCGTCTCGTCCGTGCTCCTCAAGAACGCGCTCGATGAGGGCCTGATCGGTCTTGGACGACGCGGCCGCAAAAGCCAGCGCGATCTCACCAAGGCCGAGCTCGAACAGCCGGTTGCCCCGGCGCGACTGGCAGTAGTAGTCGCGCTTTGGCGTCGCGCGGGCGAGGATCTCGATCTGCCGATCATTTAGTCCAAAGCGCCGGTAGACGCCTAAGATCTGCGGCTCGATCGCGCGGTCATTGGGAAGCAGGATCCGGGTCGGACAGCTCTCGATAATTGCGGGCGCAATTGCGGAGCCATCGATATCGGCCAGCGACTGGGTCGCAAACACGACGGAGGCGTTCTTCTTGCGCAGCGTCTTCAACCAAACGCGGAGCTTGCCGGCAAAATCGGCATCGTCCAGCGCAAGCCAGCCCTCATCGATGATGAGAAGGGCCGGACGGCCGTCGAAGCGATCCTCAATCCGGTGGAACAAATAGGAGAGAACCGCCGGCGCGACACCGGTCCCGATCAACCCGTCAGTCTCAAACACCTGGACGGAGGTCTCTCCCAGCCGTTCACCTTCGGCATCCAGCAGCCGCTCAAATGGACCGCCGAGGCAATAGGGTTGCAGCGCGCGCTTCAAGGCATTGGATTGCAGAAGAACGGACAAGCCCGTCAGCGTCCGCTCCCGAACTGGCGCCGAGGCGAGCGAGGTCAAGGCCGACCAGACATGATCCTTGGTCTCGGGCGTGACCTCGATGCGCTCGCGCGCAAGAATCGATGCGATCCAATCGGCTGCCCAACCGCGCTCCGCGACATCGTCGATGCGCGCAAGCGGCTGGAGCGCCACGAATTCTGCCGAGTCTCCACCAACCGCGCCGCCAAGATCATGCCAGTCGCCTCCCATGGCGATCGCCGCCGCGCGGATCGACCCACCGAAATCAAAGGCAAAGATCTGAGCGGCCGGATATCGCCGGAACTGCAATGCCATCAGTGCGAGCAGCACCGATTTGCCGGCGCCGGTCGGTCCAACGATTAGAGTGTGTCCGACATCGCCGACATGGAGCGCAAAGCGGAAAGGGGTCGATCCTTCCGTCTTGCCGAAGAACAGCGGAGGCGCCTTGAAATGATGGTCCCTCACCTCTCCCGCCCAGACCGCAGAGAGCGGGATCATGTGGGCGAGATTTAGCGTCGACACCGGTGGCTGGCGCACGTTTGCATAGACCTGTCCCGGCAGGCTGCCGAGCCAGGCCTCAACGGCATTTACTGTCTCGGTCATGGAGGTAAAGTCCCGGCCCTGGATCACCTTTTCAACGAGGCGTAGCTTTTCGTCCGCCGCGTGCGGATCCCTGTCCCAGACCGTGACGGTTGCCGTCACAAAGGCCTCTCCAATCTGATCCGAGCCGAGCTCCTGGAGCGCGCTGTCTGCATCCATCGCCTTGTTGTGGGCATCGGTATCCAGAAGCGTGGACGCCTCGTTCGTCATCACCTCCTTCAGGATCCCGGCAATCGACTTGCGCTTGGCAAACCATTGCCGCCTGATCCTGGTCAGGAGCTTTAGAGCATCCGTCTTGTCGAGCATGATCGCCCGCGTGGACCAGCGGTACGGGAATGCGAGGCGGTTGAGATCATCGAGGATCCCGGGCGTCGTCGTCGTGGGAAACCCCACAACCGTCAGGACACGCACATGCGCCTCACCCAGCATCGGCTCAAGCCCGCCTGTCAGCGGCTGATCGGCAAGCAGCGCATCGAGATACATCGGGATTTCCGGCACGCGAACGCGATGCCGCTTGGTCGAGACCGTCGAGTGCAGGTAGGTGAGCGTTGCCTCGTCATCGAGCCAGCCGCATTCCGGCATAAAGCCCTCAACGAGCTGCAGCACGCGGTTGGTTCGGTCGACGAAGCCACTCAGCACCTCGCGCGCATCCGCTCCCGCGCTGCGATGGCCGACCTCGTACAGGAGACGCTCTGCCACAGCGGCACTCTCTGCAGGCGGCAGATAAAGGAAGGTCAGGTAGTAGCTCGATTCATAATGGCTGCCGGCCTCCTCGAATTGCGCTTTGCGCTCCGCATCCACCAGGGCGGATGCGACATCCGGGAATGTGTCGGGCGGATAGCGGCCTGCCGAATGCCGTTGCGCCTCGACGAAAACCGCCCAGCCCGATCCGAGACGCCGGAGCGCATTGTTCAGCCGGCTTGCGACCGCAACAACCTCAGCCGGCACGGAACTGTCGAGGTCCGGTCCCCTGAACTGCGCCGTCCGCTGAAGTGAGCCGTCCTTGTTCAATACGATTCCCTCGTCGACCAGAGCAGCCCAGGGCAGGAAATCAGCAAGGCGCGTATTCGAGCGGCGGTATTCGGCAAGATTCATCATGGGACTATTCTCAAGCGCTGAGATGACCGGGAACACGAACGTGCCGGCGTACGACTTCGACGAATTCCGGATCGCGTTTTGCGGCCCAGACCGCGGCCATGTGGCCGACGAACGCCAGCAGAAGGCCGGCCAGCCACAAGCGCAGACCAAGGCCGAGTGCTGCGGCCAATGTGCCGTTGAGAATGGCAACCGATCGCGGTGCACCGCCCATCAGGATCGGCTCGGTCAGCGCACGATGGACAGGGGCGACAAAGCCCGGGACTGGCTCATCCATCAGATCACCACCCCGCCGCCGAACGAGAAGAACGACAGGAAGAAGCTCGAGGCGGCAAATGCGATCGACAGACCAAACACGATCTGGATCAGCCGCCGGAAGCCGCCCGAGGTGTCGCCGAATGCGAGCGAAAGACCGGTCACGATGATGATGATGACCGCGATGATCTTGGCCACGGGTCCTTCGACCGACTGCAGGATCTGGTTGAGCGGCTGCTCCCAGGGCATGTTCGAGCCGGCGGCCCAGGCCGGGCTACTCACCAGGTACAGACAAGCGAATGCCGCAACTGATGCGAAACCTCGCCCGAGAGATGATCGTACGTTCATGACTGATCTCCGATTTTCGACAGGGTGTAGTCGCCTGATGACCCAAGCCCGGTGACAGAAGCGAGTTCGCTCAAACGCCGTTCGGCACCACGGCCAGAGAGCACGGCGATGACGTTGATGGTCTCGGCGATCAGCGCGCGCGGGACCGTGACGACGGCCTCCTGGATGAGCTGCTCGAGCCGGCGGAGCGCGCCAAGCGCGGTGCCGGCGTGGATCGTGCCGATTCCGCCGGGATGTCCAGTCCCCCAGGCTTTGAGCAGATCGAGCGCCTCGGCTCCGCGCACCTCGCCAATCGGGATACGATCAGGGCGCAGGCGAAGCGACGAGCGCACAAGTTCGGACAGCGAGACGACGCCATCCTTGGTCCGCAGCGCCACGAGGTTCGGCGCCGTGCACTGAAGCTCCCGCGTATCTTCGATGAGAACGACGCGATCCGAACCTTTGGCCACCTCCGCCAGAAGCGCGTTCGTCAGCGTCGTCTTGCCCGTCGATGTGCCGCCCGCGACCAGGATGTTCTTGCGTGTAGCGACCGCATCGCGGAGCGCGTTCGCCTGCTCCAAGCTCAGGATGCCGGCAGCGACATAGTCGTGCAGGCTGAAGACAGCGACCGCGGGTTTGCGGATCGCGAAAGCCGGCGCGGCGACGACCGGCGGCAACAAACCTTCGAACCGTTCTCCCGTTTCCGGCAGCTCAGCCGAGATTCGGGGCGAGCCGGCATGAACCTCGGCGCCCACATAGTGCGCGACCAGCCGGACAATTCGCTCGCCGTCGGCAGCTGATAGACTTTCGCCGGTATCGGTAAGGCCGCTCGACAGCCTATCGATCCACAGCCGGCCATCGGGGTTCAGCATCACCTCAACGATCGACGGATCTTCCAGAAAGCCCGCGATGGCAGGCCCCAGCGCTGTGCGGAGCATGCGCGCTCCGCGCAACTCGGCTTCCGAATGAAATGAATGGATCGCCACGACTGCCCTCAGTTGAGTGAGGCAGCTAGCGTCTAGCCGCCTCACATGAGAACAACTAGAAAAAGCAGAACCTGCGCGACAGCAAGAATGGGACCGTGTCAATCGTAGTCTGGCGTAGAAGAAGAAAGATTAGGGACGACCGCTTCTGACGCGCCGAACATCATGACCCCGAACATCAGCCCGGCGACATGCGGGCTTCACCACTCCGCATGATCATCCGCCTCCAGGATGGCGAGCTCGGCTGGTGGAATAACGACCTCAACCGAGTTCCAGCCCCCCGCCGGTTGACGTGTGGCCGAAGCGCCAGCCTTCCGTTTCCGGCGCTCCAGCCACGGGACGGCGGCGAACCAGACCAGCGCTGCCACCTGCAGCAAAACGTTCACACCGAACGCGGTCTGGTAGGCCGGTAAAGGATAATGCCCCGCCTCCAGAGGCCATTGCTCCAGAATCAGTCCCGTCCCGTACTGCACGACGAAAGCCCAGCCAAACTGCAGGACATTCAGACCGCCATTGGCGCGCGCAACCAGCTCGGCCGGGAAATAATCCGCTATGATGGCGTAGGTCAGAGCAGTGGCTGATCCGGCCACCGACAGCACGCACCACGGCAGGAGTGATGGCCAGGGCGGATGCAAGATCAGCACAAGCTCCGTCACAATCAACATCGCCGCGACCAAGCCAAACAGAGCCTCGCTCTTCTTAGCCCGGCGGCGCACCCAGTTGGCAAGGACGCCCAAGACCAGAGCGCCGAGACTCAGAGCGACCGCCATCACGAACAATTCGTTGACGAGTCTCGTTCGATCCAGCCGCTCCACATCGGAAAGCCAGGGCGCCGCCCATAAGGATTGCAGTGCCCAAGCCGACCCGATGCAGGTCGCCGATAAGGGCGCCATTCTCCAGAACCGCGCATCCGAGTAGACGGTTTTCAGAGTGGCGGGCGTCCTGCCGCCTTGTGGTCCAGTGGTTCGTTCGGGAACCACGAGATAGATCAAAATGGCAGCAAGCGCGCTCGCCGCGGCCAGCGCCTCGAATAGACCCCGCCATCCGATCCAGTCCAGGAGCGCTTCCGCAGGAGCCGTTGCGGTAACGGCCCCCAATGAGCCCAGCATGATCATATAGCCATTGATGAGCGCCATTCGTTCTCTTGGAAACCAGAGGACGATGATTTTCAGCCCGGACATCAGGGCTGCTGCGCTCCCAAGTCCGACCATCGCGCGAGCAAAAAGAAGGGAAAGGAATCCCGTCGATAGTCCAAAGAGCGCGGCACCCCCTGCAGCAACAGCCAAGAGCACGCTCTGGACCCGGCGCGGCCCCAAGCGATCAAGTAACATGCCGACCGGAATCTGGGCCGCCATAACGACCAAAAAGTAGATTGACGTGAGCAGCCCGATATCGGCGGCGCCAAGCCCGAGATCAGAGGCGAGGCGGCCAGCAATGAGTGTATTGATGGTCCGGAACAGGTACGAAAGGTAGTACCCGGCCGCGAAGGGAAGAAACACGCACGCGATGAGCCGCCACACAGGAACTGGCTCAACTCGTGCCACCGGCAATATTTGCGACCCAAGCTCCTTCCGCACGCTTGTGGCGGCCGGCCTAACAAAAGGAGTTGGGCAAGTTTCGAAAGTTTGGAGCGCTGCCGCCCTCCACGGCGGCAGCGTTCGGCTCGGAGTTTCCATCCACCGCGACTGCTGACAGACCTTCCTGACTCAAGTGTTGCTCTGCCGCGCGCTGTGACGCGCCGCCAAGAGCTTCACCACCCGGTCGACTGCCTTTGCCCAGCCGATCGATCGTCTCCCGGATCAATGGCTGACCGAGCCGTACCCGCCGTTCGACCTGCTCCGCCAATACCTTGAAACGCTGCTGCCCAAGCAGGCACGCCTCCCGCTGCCCGGATGGCAGCATGGGCGGCGTCACGGTGAGGTGATAGCGCGCATGCAGGGCTACGGTCTCCGCGATGATCGCGATCTCGTGCTCGAGCCTGGCCATCTGGCCACTTATCCGGTCCAGAGCCTCATGAACGCGCCCTTATGGGCGGTGCAGGATTCAGGAATTGTTCAAGCGCCGTCTCGACGACCATGCTCTTGCCGACCCCCGGGCGTTCGGTCGCAACTTCAAGCCGCTGAAACATGCTCTCGGAGAGCTGAACGGTAACCTTCTTGGTTCGCGCTCTTTCGTTCGGGCTCGGCTCGGCTTGATTCACAATCGAGCTGGGCTGGCCTCCAAGCTCTCCATCGATTTGCACTGCTTGTTCACTCCCAATTTGCGGCCGCGACCTGCCCGCGCAGCGCGGTACGCGCGGCGTCGATTTCGGAATCGAAACGGCTGGATCGCCCCAGCGATGATGGACTTGACACAAGGGCCAATCCGAACGTCACTTCAACCGCACCGACATCTGTGTCGTTGTCTGGCGTAGCCAAAGAAAGACAAGGCGGTCTCAAGAAGAGTGGGATTTGTAAGCCTGTGTCATTCGCGGGCAGCTAACGGGCTGTTGCAGCTGGCCCGGGCGCCTTGAGTGACGCGCCCATCGCTTGCGCGCTTCGTGGCATGCTGCCGATCTGCGGGTCGACTTATCTGACTCGGCGCCGCACCCATCGCCAGGAGCTGCCAGGGCGCATTGGGGCGCGTGTACTGATTACTCGGGCTTCTCAGAGGCGTGCATGTCGATGCTCACCTCTTTCAGGACGGTGGATCCGCTTGTAAGCCGCCGTCCGAGCGCCTCAACAAAGCGATCGTAACGTTCCGCGCCCTTGGCGCGCGCGGCGGGCATCGAATGTTCGGGGAGCGCCGGCGTTGAGGTCAGCCAGAAACGGATGAAGAGCGCGATGGTCTCAAGCGTGATGCCATCATTGCGCTCGAGGCGCTCAAGCGCGCGCGCGATCCGGTCCAGACGCTTGGCGATCGCCGCCTCGCGCCGATCGGAATCATCCGGAGAAAGAAAGGCGCCGATTGCGGCCTCGGCGACCAGCGACTTGGGCTGACCCCGGCGTTGTGCGAAGGCCTCAAGGGTTTTGAAGGTTTCCGGATCGAGATAGATGCTGAGCTGGATCTTTTTCACGCTGCCCCGCTCACAGATCCATCCCATCGTCCGCGTCGAGGCTGACGGTCCGCGCGACGCCCTGCATCGAGCGGCTCAGAGCTTGTGCCTGGACGGCATCGGCATCACCCTCATCGAGGTCGGCGTCGAACTCATGCTCGCCAAGCGGTGCCTTGATCTCGATCTCCTCATGTTCTGGCAATTCCGGCTCGCGACGCAAACCACCGTTCGCCTGGTCGCTCCTGCGCTTGCGTCTGGTCAGTAGCTCGACTGATGGCGGAATTGGAGCGCCGGCCGACCAGTCATCCGGTCCCGCGGACAAGGTACGCGGTTCGAAGCGGGGCGGCTTCAACACACGTCGCTGGAACTGCGGATCCTCATAGTAGCGGACTTTGGTGGCGCGCACCGGGTGCACCCCGGAAATCATCACGATTGCCTCTTTAGGCGAGAGTTGCATGACCTCGCCTGGCGTCAGCAGCGGCCGCGAGGTCTCCTGACGGCTCACCATGAGGTGCCCAAGCCAGGGGCTCAATCGGTGTCCGGCATAGTTCTTCATGGCGCGCAACTCGGTCGCAGTTCCCAGTGCGTCGGATACGCGCTTGGCGGTACGCTCATCATTGGTCGAGAAGGCGATCCGGACGTGACAATTGTCGAGGATGGCATGGTTCGGCCCATAGGCGCGTTCGAGCTGATTGAGGCTCTGGGTGATCAGAAAGCTGCGGATGCCGTAGCCTGCCATGAAGGCGAGCTGACTCTCGAAAAAGTCGAGCCGGCCGAGCGCTGCAAACTCATCGAGCATGAGAAGGAGTTTTTGCCGGCGCCGGTCTGGATCCAGGCTTTCGGTCAACCGCCGCCCGATCTGGTTGAGGATGAGTCGCATCAGGGGTTTGGTGCGGACGATGTCGGATGGAGGCACCACGAGATAGAGTGAGACGGGCTCCGAGCCGTCCACGAGATCCCGGATGCGCCAATCGCTTCGCGCGGTGATCTTGGCAACCACCGGATCGCGATAGAGCCCCAGGAAGCTCATCGCGGTTGAGAGCACGCCGGAGCGCTCGTTCTCGCTCTTGTTGAGAAGCTCGCGCGCGGCCGAAGCGACGACGGGATGAACGCTACCTCCAAGATGCGGGGTTGCGAGCATTGCGGTGAGTGTAGCGTCGATCGGGCGGGAGGGATCAGACAGGAAATTGGCGACGCCTGCGAGGGTCTTGTCGGCTTCGGCGTAGAGGACATGCAGGATTGCACCGACAAGGAGAGAGTGGCTGGTCTTTTCCCAGTGGTTGCGGCGTTCGAGTGCCCCTTCCGGGTCGACAAGGATATCGGCGATGTTTTGGGCATCTCGCACCTCGCAATCACCACGACGGATCTCGAGAAGCGGGTTGTAGGCGGCGCTGGCCGGATTGGTCGGATCGAACAAGAGCACTGGCCCAAATCGCGCGCGCCAGCCGGAAGTCAACTGGAAGTTCTCGCCCTTAATGTCATGAACAATCGTGGAAGCCGGCCAGGTCAAAAGAGTCGGTATGACAAGGCCAACGCCCTTGCCAGAGCGCGTGGGAGCAAAGCAGAGTACGTGCTCAGGCCCGTCATGCCGCAGATAATGGCCCTCAAGCCGGCCGAGCACGATGCCGTCAGATCCCAAGAGACCCGCCCGCCTGACCTCGCGCGCATCCGCCCAGCGTGCCGAGCCATAGGTGGTGACGTCCCTCGCCTCTTGCGCCCGCAAGACGGAGAGCATCATCGCTAGCGCAATCGCTGCGATGCCACCGCTCGCGGCAATGGCGCCGCCCTCCAGGAAGACCAACGGTGCGTAAGCGTCGAATTTGAACCACCAAGGGAAGAAGGCTGCCGGCTGGTAAATCGGCCAATGCCCAATCCTGAACCAGGCTGGTCCAAGCTGCGGTTGGAACGCGAGCCGCCATGCCGTCCATTCGGTAGCCCCCCAAAGAAAGGCGAGCACGACGAGACAAACTAGGATGACCTGATGCCATATGATCTTTGTTGCGGACATGGATTGGAGATGTGGAGGTATTCATCGGGTGCACACAAGCGGTGCCGCCCGTGCATCGTACTCGCGCGGGTCAGGGCGCAGAAATCAGCGGGTCAGGCGAACGGTCGCACTCGTGAATGAAGATCCCGACGGCCCTGTACGTACCAGTGATGCTAGCCACAACATGCAATGATCCATGCCGCGCTCCGAAAACGACTGGGAAGATCCGGCGATTATCATATCGTTGCGTGACCGTCGCGGCTACGGCGTCAGACGTTACCCAATTTGCTCAATCTGGCGGATTCGCCCTTGATCTGATCAACCGGCCCTGGTGGCGTTCTCTTTCGGAAGTTGTTGTGCTTGACACGAGCGACTTGGCGACCTGTCGACTATGCCCAAGGTCGGGCCCGGATGCTTCCCAGGAGAGAGGGCACAGAAAATAAGTTCAATCATTAAGAACGCCGCGTTCATCGCACCAGCCGGGGCCTAACGACGCTTTTTGGCCCGATATGCCATTGATGCGCAGAAATCCCGCTAGTGACATCGAATATCGTACGGCGCGCACGGGTTTGCGCAGCAAGCAAAGTCGCGCCGGGGGCGATGGCAAACAGGCGTTTGAACAGATTGGCATCATGGCTTGCCGGCGCTGCGGCCGTGGTGTTTGCCTGCAATGGCATCACTAGCGCGACCGACTGCCCGCGGCAGGACGCATTGGGAACGTCGCGCGTACTCGCTGTCGATCCGAAGGCCTATCCGCGCGTGGGATCGAATGAGTTTCCGAAGACCCTTCCTCTGGCAGACCACGAGGTCGTCCTCACCTTCGATGACGGTCCGAGGCCGCCGAACACACAAAGGGTGCTGGAAGCGCTCGCGCAGGAATGCGTCCGGGCCACCTTCTTCCTCGTCGGCAGATCCTCGGCAGAATTTCCCGAGCTCGTCCGCCGCATCGCCTCACAGGGCCACAGCATTGCGCACCATAGCTGGTCGCACCAGGTGATGTCCAAGATGCCGTTCGAGCAGGCAATGGACGATATCGATCGCGGCATTGCGGCTGATGAGCTCGCACTCGAGGGCGTGTCGACCAACGTCCCTTCGACGCCATTCTTCCGCTTTCCCCATTTCGATTCGTCGCCTGCAATGCTGGACGCGTTGCAGTCGCGCGGAATCGTGGTGTTCGGAACCGACCTTTGGGCGCGCGATTGGGAAGACATTAGCCCGGACCAAG
This sequence comes from Bradyrhizobium sp. U531, assembly GCF_051710265.1. Classification (NCBI taxonomy): domain Bacteria; kingdom Pseudomonadati; phylum Pseudomonadota; class Alphaproteobacteria; order Hyphomicrobiales; family Nitrobacteraceae; genus Bradyrhizobium; species Bradyrhizobium sp. U531. The sequence continues at coordinate 109,251 of NZ_JASVEN010000012.1, read as the reverse complement.
AGCTCATGAACATGATCGTGCAGTTAGAGAGCGCGAGAAAGGGCATCATCCTCCTGCATGATGCCCAAGCCCGCACCGCTGCAATGATACCGGCGTTGCTGCGATATCTGCACAAGAACGGATATCGGGTCGTGCATTTGGTACCGGCTGTCCAGGCCGACAAGAAGGCTGAGACGCGCCATTAGGCTAGCATGCGCCTTTTCGACATCACGTGTGGCAGCTTCCTGATGATAATCCTTTTGAATTTGCTGCAGGCTGGTGATGGCCGAGAGTGGCAGCTGCTCGATTTCCGATCCTAAAGGGGGGATTCAAATCTCAATTGGTGCAATGCATGCTGAGTTGACGGCTAACTCCTGCGTCCGCATGGGTATATCCGATGCATTCTAACTGGCGGGCTGATGTCGGCGTGTAGGGTTGGCCTAAGGTCGTCGGCCTGCATTCCACTGTTACGACTTGATGAAGCCGACGCCCTCAACATTGAACAAGAAATGGAGATCCAGTCGTCATGCCGGCCCCTCAAGATTGCCCCCTTTGACGCGAACAGGGTTCGGGTTGGATAGGAACGATGTGCGGCCGTGCCCAGCAACTGCCGGCGGCCCCAAAGCAGAAATCGACGGGGTCAGAGCGCGAGCCCCCGTTTCCGTCCAAAGCTCCACTCCACATTGGCCGGTCCCGCGATGCCGCTCACTTGTTTTCCCAGTTGGTGCTCAAGTGAAGGCGTCCACGGCACGAGCTGGAAACCAAGCCCATTGTCGATCATGGCGAAACGCCCAGAGGCCAACCATAGGCGCCGGCGATAGACCCCCGAAATCTGCTCACCTGCATCAGCGGCCAAATGCGCAAGCCCTGATTCCTCAGCCAGACGTCGTCCGACGGCTTCCAACTCACGGCGGCGAAGGGTCTCGACCAGGTTACGACCGAGTGTGACCTTTCCGCCGTTACGGCGGGCGAGTCCCTGCTCTGCCAGGACGTCAATCCGCCGCTCGAGCGCGGTCCGCACCTCGGCGCCAAAGCCAGTGCGTGAGAGATCGGTGGGCTCGCGTGCCACAAGCTGTCGGTCGAGCCAGGTCGCTCCCTCCGCCGAGACCTGCTGCTCGAGCGCCACGTCCGAGCGCACAGCGAGCGCGATCCGTGCTCGACCGCGCGCATCGTCAAAGCGCCGGAACTCCACAATGGCGCCGATCGGCCCGTTGCCAGCCGATTCGATATCGGGGAGTTTCAGGTGATGCACGCGCCCGTCGATCCCGTCGACAATGGCAAAGGCCGTGCCCCTGAGCTCGTCGTCGAGCCCGCGCGCCATAAGACGGCCGATGACCGGTTCGCCATGGCGTTCGCCCTCGAGTGCCCAGGACGAGGGCGCGCGCGCCGGGCCATCCTTCGCGATTGTATTGTGCAGCCGCTTTATGATGTCGCCGCGCTCACCGAGCGCACGCAGCCGCGGCTGGGCATCTGCGGCCAGTACCCACTGCGCAGGACCGGCGGGCGCGGCCACGCCAAGCCGCTCGAGTGTCCGCATCCGCCCGATGCGAATCTCCCGTACCGGGTCGCCCTCGGCAATCCCGTCCGGCCTCAGATCGATCACCCCGTCCGCCGCACCCGCTTCCCGGGCAAACGCCCGGTCGAGCCTGGTCCAGCGTTCGGCCGTCACCTCCGCTTCAAGGACTTGGCGGATCTCGAGCTCCGATCGCGGGCCAAGCTCGCGCGTGACGAGATCGCCGGCGCGGGCGCGCAAGCCCGTCGAGATATAGTCACGGCTGATGATGAGGTCATTTCCGTCATCCGCACGGCCGCGCACCAGGATGTGGACGTGCGGGTGCTCGGTGTTCCAATGATCGACCGCAACCCAATCGAGCCGGGTGCCGAGGTCGCGCGAGGCCTGATCCATCAGCTCCCGGGTAAAGATCCGCAAGTTCGCGAGTTCGCCAGCATCGTCCGGCGAGACGATGAACCGGAAGTGATGCCGGTCGCCCTCGCAGCGCTCGGCGAACGCGCGGCCATCGGCCTCATCGCCCGCTGCGTCAAAGAGCTTGCCTGGTGTCCCATCGCGGGTGACCCCGTCGCGCTGGAGATAACCGATATGCGCGCGCAGCGCGCCCGGCGAACGCATCCGGCGCACGACCCGCGCCTTGATCATGGCGGATCGCGCGCGGTTGTTGAGGAGCCGCGTCGCGGCAAGGCTCGCCGCGCGACCGCGCCCAAACTTGCTGCCACGGCTGCGGCTACCCCGCCAGAGACCTCCGGCCTTCTGAGCAGCCCTTAGCGTCTGCGCCAAGAACGGCTTCGTCCTGGGCGCGCGCGTCGAACGGATGCGGCCTGGGCGGATGCGGAAATCGTCGTGACCGGTCATCGTGCCCGCTGCAACCTGTCGAAAACCGAGCAATAACGTAGTGTTACCGCAAATCGCAAGTTGCGTCGCCCATTCGCAATGTTTTCCGGATCATTGAAATCGATGCAGTTTCGTCCACAACCGACCGGCCGCACCTTGCGGCTTTTATCCTGCCCTCCCTGGTCGCCCACTCCCGGCTCTCTGCCGGCCACTCTCAACGTTGCGACTAGCTTCGACATCATGCGACGAAATGCGATTGCGATCATCGGGACTGCACCTCGTCTGATCGCCGCACAAACAGGCCCGTCGCGAAAGGGACGAGTGCAGTTGCACCCGCCCTAGGCGCTGCTTTCGACGAATTCATTGTACGGACGCCGGATGCCGAGTTGGCGTTATCAGCCGATAAGCTCTTGGACCGCTCAACAAGGACTGGCGCTTGCTGCCACGTGGCGAAGCGTCTGGCACCCGAACCACTGCTGTTGCGCTGCTCAAGACCGATCAATGGTGCAAGTCGAGCGATGTAGATCTGTGTTTCATCCGGAAGCGGTCGGCCGGTGGCCAGGTGCTCCTCGTACCGCTTTGGTCCCGCATTGTAGGCTGCGAGAAACCCTTCCGATCCGAAGCGATCGAGCATCTCGCGAACGTACGCTGCCCCAGCCATAATGTTGTCGCGAGGATCAAACGGATCGATACCGAGATCGTGACGGACGCTCAGCTCGACCCAGGTCGCCGGCATGATTTGCATCAACCCGAGCGCTCCCCGAGCCGATATGGCGTGCGCATTCCCGCCGCTTTCAGCCTGCATGACGGCACGAATCCAGCGCTCCGGGATCGCGAACCGATGCGAGGCTTCGGTCACGAACGCGGTGTATGCAAGGCCAGGAAGCAGGTTTGAGGAGCGCGCAGCTTGTGCGCGCGATCCAGCCACCGCTCTGCCGGCCGATGGCGCTGCGAGCGTCATGAGAATTCCCAGAGCGCAAGCAGTGGCTCCCGATAGCAATGTGCGGGCAGCCGCCAAGGACAAAGCTCTTCCCGGCCGGCACTGAGCCGGCGCGAGACGGCCGCGCCGCGTGCCGATTGCCGGCAATTTGGCCGGGATGGAGCAATGATGTTGCGATCGGCCGAACATAGAAACCGCAAGCCAGTGGAGCAAATCCGGCATTCGTCAGTCTCCTCCTTGGTCCACACCGGTACCGCTTGCCCGATGACGGCTGAGCTCGGGAGTGGTCCAAAATATCTGCCGTCAAAGGACTCCGGCGACTGCCAGTTCATGAGAAAGACCTCGTCCTCGGCGAGGACCCGGCAGCCCTGCCAGGCGGGCAACGGCCTGCCACGGCGGTCGCGCTCGCGTGCGTGGCCCATTTCGATGCCGTCGACGACGATTGTGAGTCCCGTTCTGCAGACGGTTTGTCCGGGCAACGCCAGCACGCGCTTGAGCATCGGAAGACCGCTCGGCAAATAGCCGTTGAAGTCGAGGAAGCTCGCAAGCGGCTCTGGTGGCCGAACGGCCACGAGCTCAGTAATGTGCAATCGTGCGGTCCCTTGCAAACGATAGAGGCCGATCGGCACACTTTCGGAAGCGTTCCAGATATACGACAGTGAGGTGTCGGTGACCGGCCAAAGCGCGAGCGTTGTGGCCCCACATATCGCAAGGATGATCCTTAGCCGTCCCATCAGAGCACCACCCTGCGCCGGCGGAGCCACGCCTGGTGGCGCGCACGCGTGTAAGGTCGTGGCGTTTCGTTGACGGAAAGGCGGTTGTGGACGTGATGCCAGTATTCGGGGGCTACATCGGCTGGATCGATGCCGAGTGACTCCACGGCGTCGATCAACTGGAGAACGCGTTCGACCTTTCGCCAGCCAGCCAGTCGCAGCAGGCTTTCGCCGCCGGGGCTGACCCAAGGCACGGTCGAATAGCGCTGCCGCGGCGCGATCGCGCGCAGAATGTCGATGCGAGACAGGATGGTTCCGAAGTCATTGGACGTCCAGCGCACGAACGCAAAGATGCTGCCGGGCACAAACGAGAGAATGCGCCGGTGCTGGTCAATGATCTTCTCCGATACCGGCTTGCCGAACCGGATTCGGTTCTCGATCCGCTTTTCGAGCCACAAGAGTTCAACAGTTGTGAGGTCGCTCACCTGGCCACTCCATAGTTTTGAGAGGAATTTTGGACATGCCACCGGGTGCGCTGTCGCCCAGCGCATCGGCGTCAGAGCCGTGGTTTCGGCAAAAACGGTTGTGATGAAGGGCCGATGATCGGCGTTGTCCAAGCCTTGCAGCGCTCCCGCTGCTACCAAGGATCCCAGCCGAGTGCTCCAACTCGTTAAAAAGATTCCGAAGGATTCCAGGTTGGCCGGGGTACTGACCGGTGCCCCCGCGCCGGTCGCATTGCGACGATGATGCCTCGCGACGCTTCGCGAACGGAACGCGCGGAGCGTTCCGGCGGTCGGCAACGGAGGCGCATGATGGACTTCTATGCAGGGCTCGACGTGTCGCTGGAGGTGACGGACATTTGTGTGGTCGACGGCGACGGCAAGGTCTGAGAGGCGAAGCTGGGCACCGATCCGAACGCGATCGGACTGTTGCTGGCGGAATGAGGAATTCATCTCAAGCGCGTCGGCCTGGAAGCTTTCTCGTTCAGCGCCTGGCTGTTCACGGCGCTTGCCGAAAAGGAGCTCCTGATGATCTGCATCGAGAACCGGCACGCCAAGGCGGCTATGAACGCGATGCTGAACAAGACCGCCCGCAACGACACAAAAGACATTGCGCAGATGATGCGGACTGGCTGGTTCCGCGGGGTTCATGTCAAGCCGGAGAGCGCACAGACGTTGCGGGCGCTGCTGGTCGCGCGCAATGCGATGCTCGGCAAGGTGTTGGACATGGAGAACATGATCCGCGGCCTGTCGCGACCACTCGGACTCAAGATCGGCGAGATCTCGGTCGGCCGTTTTGATGCGCGGGTGCGCGATCTCTTGGCCGGGAAGAAGGAATTGAAAGCGATCGTCGCGCCGCTGTTGGACGCCCGCAGCGCCATGCGGCAGCAGTTGGCAAAACTGCACCGCGTGGCGCTGACTTTTCGCGCAGACGTCGATGATCCGGCACGATTCAAGAAATCGGCCAATGTCGGCGCCCGTTTCGGGCTGACGCCGCGGCGCTATCAATCCGGCCAGACCGCCCGCATTGGCAGCATCTCCAAATGCTGCGATGAGCTGGCGCGGGCGTTGCTGTACGAGGCGGCGATCGCGCTCCTCACCCGCATTCCGAAAGACTTCAAACTTCGCTTGTGGGGCCTTCGCCTGGCGAGGAAGAAGGGTCCGAAGCGCGCGGCGACCGCAGTTGCGCGGGCGCGCGCCTTGCTGCTGCACAAGATCTGGATCGATGGCACCACATTCTGGTTTCGCGCTGGCGGCAAGCGCGGCCGGGTCGCTGCGGTGGATTAAGGGCCTCCACGACCCGGCCGCTTCCACGCGCGCCTTCTCCTTCCGCCACGGCGGAGCGGCGTCTCCCGCGACGGGGATGCGGGTGAGACCGCGGCTTTTCTTGCCGGCGGCTTCATGGGCACCTTTGAAGCCATCAAGCACGGCGCTGGTTAGCCTGACTGCCCATTCTCCAGATTCCGGCATGTGGTGGTCTTGGTGCCAACCACGGACGTTAGCGAGTTCTCCTCGACGAGCGAGCTGCCGCAAAACAAAGCGACGATCGTGATGCGGTGCTGCCGGTGCTGGCGATCGCGTAATTTTGCGCGCGATCACGCTTGCACCCGCATCTTGGAGAACGGGTTCGCATTGCAGGAAGGTCTTGCGCGTGACAGCATAAGCGCATGAGGCATCCTCGTTGCACGCAAGACCGACTTGTTCACAACGCACTGATTCACAACAAAAAGTTAGTGTCAGTACGTTAGTAAAGTTACGGGAGCAGCAAGACTTGGAGCCGCAGAACCTTAGCTCTGATTCCGGTCCTCGATAGCACGAGCATCGCGTCCCCGATGGCACGAGGGTTCTGGTCCCTGATAGCACGAGCGAATTCACAGCTTATCCCCAGCAGGAAGGACGAGGCCACGCTTGCGCAGTCGCTTGCTCAACGGGCCGATTGGGACTGGTGCGAAATTCAATCGCTCTGCGCCATTCGGATGATGCGTGATGATGAGCCGATAGCCTGGCAATGTCTGACGACGGACGATCTGACGCAGGTCGTAGGCAAAGTGTTTGAATGGCGACAGGCTGCCGGACTTCGCATGCAAGTGCACAAGATCGAAGCTCCAGCCGCCATTCTGACGGCCGCCGTGCTTGCGGACGAGCCGATAGAGCCAGCGCTCCAATCCACCGGTCAGATCGAAATAGGCCCGGTCAATCGTCAGCACGAGCGCTTCATCGACAACGCCAGTGTAGAACCAATCGGGCAGGATCAGCTCGATTCCACGGGCATGCCCGTGCAGATCGGCTGTCTCTTTCCATTCGTTGATCCAGGAGAAACGATGCCGCCGCCGTTCGCTCGGCTGCCGGATCGATGTCATCACAGTGGTCGATTGCAGCCGGTCGAGCGCAGCCTTCAGGCGGTCGTAGTCGCGCACGCTGGTGCCGCGGCCGACGAAGGTCAGGATCTCGTAAGGGGTCGCTGCCATCAGGCGGGACGTTTTCAGGCCGGCATCACGGGCTTCGACAATCTGCGAGGCAGCCCAGATCAGAACGTCCGCGTCCCAGATCGTCGCCATGCCATGTTCCGGCACGGGTTCGACACGAATGGTGATGGTGCCTGCGCGGAAATCGATGGGAACATTGCGCTTTGATTTTGCCAGCGAAAAGAACGGATACGCCATCAAGTCTTGTGCGTCCCGTGGCGCCAGATCGCCCGGGAGGGCGCGAAACAGATCGAGTTGGTCGCGCTCTGATCGCCGCCTGCTGCTTGCAGTGGAGTTGCTGTCCGGCATGGGTCAGCGCCGCTCCTTGCCGGCATACGGAATCGGTGTGTGCCGTTTCGCGGGCAGGACCGTGCCTGTGCCGGGATCGCTGGTGGACGTTTTGGCGCCACGGTCAACCCACGCCTTCAGGTCCTCGATCGCATACACAACGCGACCGCCGAGCTTGCGGTAGGTCGGGCCTGTCCCATAGGTGCGGTGCTTTTCCAGGGTTCGGCCGGAGAGTCCGAGAAAGCGCGCCGCTTCGGGCGTGCGCAGGTATCGCGGCGGCAGGCCGGCGTTCGGATCGGGCATTTGCGAGGCTCCGTGGTCGTCTGGAGCGCGGCCGGCTCGGCCCGCGCGTCGACGGTCACGATGGCGCAGTCAGCGTGCCGATGGGGATGCCGAAGATCGAACGATGATTTCCGGCACCCCTGCTCTACTCCTTGCGAGATGAAGGACGTAGCAATGCGCGATAGCCGCCGCGCATCAGAGCCAAACCAGCCTGCACCAGGCGGATGGTCCGGCTGCGCAATTCGTGGGTTTTCCAGGCGCGCTCGGGCATGCGTTTTCGGCCGAACAGCACCTCGGCGATGACGCGATAGGAAGCACCCTCCATGTGTCCATCGAGCGCACGCAGCACCAAGACGAGTCGTTCGCGCCGCTGCGCCGAAAGCTGATGAAAGGGAGGTCCCGGCGGGCGGCCGTTGATTGTGCGCCACAGCCGATGTGAGGCGTGGGCGCGGATCTCAAAGTCCGCATCGAGCGGCAGTTCGGCCGCATAAGAGACACCAAACTGCGGCGCCTCTTTGAGCCAGAGATGATGTTGTGCCCCTTGAATGCGCAATACGGCATGCCAGCCGTCAGATGCCTGTCTGATGGCGCCCGATGAAAGGTCGGCAAGCTGTAGCCCCGCGCCGACCGTTTTTGAGCCGGACGCGCTGCGAACGACCGGCACCACCGTCGGCAACGCCTCAGGTGCCCAGAAGATAGTCTGTTGGTGAAAGGACCCCTGCGGGTCATGGGCGAAAGCAGACGCCCCATCTCCTTCGGAACTCGGAGGTCATCTGGGATCGATTTTCACGATAGGAAGCTCGATAGTTCGGGCTGCGCCGCAGTGACTCCCAGGCGAAATCCGCCATCTCGCCCGACTTGATAGCGTGCTGATACGCCTCCGGTGAGCGCCAGTCGAACTCAGACATTGCTGTTATCTCCTGCCGTAACTCGATTGCGGCGCAATGTCTATGAAGCTTGGGATTGTCGGGGAAGTCACCAATTATGCATTGTGCGATGCCTGCAGGCGATCACGCGTCAGCGGGGAAATCTGTTCTCAAGTGCGAATTCTTCATGACAGATTTTGCTGTTTAGGCGCGCCGCCGCGAAGCAAGTCACGGTAGCCGTGGTCTGCCATCCATTTTGCGCGGGCCAGATGACTATCAAACGCATTGCGAGCGCGATCCGGTTCACGATCGGGATCGATGTGCAACACGATCCTGGTCACTTCTTTCCAATCCGCGCCATCGGCTTCGGCATCAAGAAGTCGCCAGTACGTCACGAGATGCTGCTCGTCATAGGTCGTCAGCACCGGCTCATGCGGCGCGACATCCGCGACATCGGGATCTAACGGTGGCTTCGTCATGTAGGCTTATGCGCGCACTTCGCTAATCTGCATTGTAAGCGAAACTTACCAAAATAGTTCGGTTATAGCCAGTGGTTTGATGGTCTGCCTAATGGCTGTTTGAGCGCATGAAAGCTCGTGCGCTCGTTGCCTGGAATGTGCGCCGGATCCGCGTGGATCGCGGTATTCCGCAAGAGCAACTGGCCTACGATGCCGGGATCGACCGCTCATATATGAGCGGCCTTGAGCGGCAATCCGAGAATCCGACAATTGATCTTCTCGACCGGCTCGCCGAGACGCTAGGCGTTCATTTATCTGAATTCTTTGTTCAGCCACCCAGGGGAGCGGCCACACCCAAGACATTGCCTAAGGGTCGCAAGTCAGCGCGTCTGCGTTCCAAGAACCAATAGCATTTGGGCGAGTGCAAGCCATGCGGACAAGCGCCACGTAAGTGCGTGTCTTAAACTTGAAAATCGACGCGACCAAGCCGGTCCAGCTGCAGCTTTGCTGGTCGGCTTTTCTCCAAGGGGGAGCCCCGCCCGAGGTCGTCGGGAGGGGCTTGGCGTTAATGAGCCTCACTCTCCGTTCTTGCGCGGCCGCGACCAGAGCAAGGTGTAGCCTTCGCCGCCTTCCTCATCGAACAGGTTCGCGTAGATCGGCGCGTTGAACGAGGGGTCGTCGAGCTTGAGCGAGAGGTAGTCGCGTCCCTCTTCGGAGCGCTTCGACCAGGCTGCCCCGATCTCCGCCCGGCCTACATAGATGCGGTGGCTGGGAGCGCTGTCGTTGGAGCGGTTGGTCTCGGCGACGATGCGGACGCCCTTGGCCTGCAAGCTCAGGGTGATGATCTCGCCCTGGAAATCGTTGCCGACCTTCTTGAAAGAACCGATGTTAGCCATGTCTCTTCTCCTGTTGTGTTTCGAGCCCGCGACCACCGCGGCCTCGATGGCGATCTAGAGGCCGAAGACGATCGGCGACGCACCCGCTCGCGGGCCGCAGCGCAGCGGAGGACGTCGTTGTGGCGACTTTCTTGTCTCGCGCGGAATGGGCGAAGCCCAGGGGAAGAAAGTCGCGTCAACGGCGTTGCGGCTCAGACGATCGAGGCGCAGCCGGTCTTCGGTCAGATCAAGCCATCAAAGAGGCCACGTGCTCCGCGTGCTGAACCGCAATCTTAGCGAGAAGACTGGCGAATCTCGGTTGCGCTGAACAAGGGGTTGGTACGGTTCGGCGCAGAAAGAGAAACAATCTGCCGCAAAGGGCGGTATCGTCCCGGAAGGAATGATCGAGCGTGGCGCGCCGCTCCACCGCAGCTATGTGGGCCAGACAGAGATCGGTAGGGCTTGTTAAAGTGCTCCGAGGAGAAGCGCTGTTACTTCTCGCTCAAGCTCGACGACCCCTCGTTCAACGTGGCGCGCTGTGCGGTCTTGCTCGATGATGGCGACGAAGCCTTATCGTTCGTGCGTGGCGGCTGTAAGAGCGGGTTGAGGCATATTCTCCACTACCCCGCCCGACTCCAAGGGGCGGGTCTCCGCGAAAATGGTCAAGCGCGCCCATGCCGTGCAGCCGATGCAAACCGCACCTCCGCAAGCGAAGGCCTCGCGCCAAGCCAGCGAAGGCACGCCGACCTGCGAGAGGGCAAACACCACATGATAGCCAGCGATTGCCGCTGGGATCGCAAATGCGGCTGCGATCGCGACGCGCAATGTCAAGGACCGACTGACAGCGACGGCGACCTGACCAGCGGCAAGCGTCAGCGCACCAGAAGCAATTCCGATAAGCAGTGCGCCGAAGACGCCGGCGCCATCGCGAAACGCAAACATCCCGGCACTGAGCGCGACAAAGAACGGCAAGGCATAAATCGCCAGCGCAAAGAACAGCCAGCAGAACAATCCGATGCCAAATGTGTTGAGAACAAGCCCAAGCGCGAGCATGGTGGTGGCTCCATGTGCATGGATTTATCAATCGCGCCTTCCACCACCACCACGGCGCAGTTTTGGATGTAAAAACGAAACGAGGCGGAGTTGCGGCGTGCAACTCCACCTTGGCGTCTTGGAGGCGACGGCGCTCATGCGCCGCCGAACCTCCAGACGGGAATGCCGAGCCGCTTCGCCTTGTCGGCGAGATTGTCCTGGATTCCCGTGCCCCGGAAATGCATGACGCCGATCGGCAGAAGCTCAAGCAGAGCATCGTTGCGCTTGAACGGCGCCGCCTTGGCGTGTTTCGTCCAATCGGGTTTGAAGGCGATCTGTGGCACCTTGCGATTGGTCGCCCATTTCGCAGCGATCAGTTCAGCGCCTTTCGGGGAGCCGCCATGGAGGAGGACCATGTCGGGATGCTTGGCATGAACCTTGTCGAGCCGATCCCAGATCAGGTGATGATCGTTGAAATCGAGCCCGCCGGTGAGTGCGATCTTCGGTCCTGGCGGCAACATGACCTCAGTCTCGGCGCGGCGTTTTGCTGCGATGAAGTCGCGGGAGTCGATCATTGCCGCGGTGAGCGTTCGGTGATTGACCAATGATCCCGATCGTGGGCGCCAGGCTGAACCGGTGTGGACCTCAAATTGTTCGATGGCCTGGTCGCGGAAGAGCTCCAGGCAGTTGCGGCGCTCGATCAGCGTGATGCCTTCGGCCGTGAGGCGCTCGAGTTCGACCGATCGCACCTCCGAGCCGTTCTGCTCGCGCTGGCTCTTATGCTGCGCTTGTTCGTTGTCATCGAGGTGGCGTTCGACGCGGTCGATGGCACGATGGAACAGGTTGACGGTCGACCAGAGCAGATTGTCAAGGTCCGGCTCAAGTCGCGTGTCGTTCAGGGTCGCAACCAGGGCATCAAACATGTCCGCTATGGCGCCGACGATCATCTTGCCCTCCGGGAGCGGTCTTGGATCGGGTTGGTCGTCGAAGGGACGATAGCCGAAGAGCTGTATTTCCGTGAGGATGTCGTCGGTCGGGGAAGAGGCATGCGGCGGTTCGATGTCGTCATGGTCGGTCATGGGAAGAGGTCCTTGCCGGATCGGCCGCGACCATCGCGGCCTTCGTGGCGATCCTCTGATGGCGGGCGGACCGGGCCAGCACCCGACAGGGCCGAAGCGGCAGCGGAGGATGGCGGAGGCCGGCTATTTTGCTTCGCGATGCAAAGCGCGCGGCCAACTGCATGATGTGTCTTCACATCGCTGGCGCGCGGCGGAAAATAGCCGGACGCAGCCATTGCCGGCCCGGGCCGGCTGCCGTCCGATCGCCCCCTAGAAGGCCGAGGTCGCGTCCTCTTCCGGTATTGGCCTCGCCTATGACCGGCCCATCAACGTCGATCAAAGACCGGGAGCTATTCCGCGGCCACGATCGACGAATGCAGGAAGCGAACGATATCCTCTGGCACAAGCTGAAACCGCAGCGCTGCTCGGAGGGCTTCGAGACCGAATAGCTGCAGATCTTCGTTGAAGTCGCCCAGCCAGGGCGACAGCACGATCGCTTCGATGCCGGCGTCTGCTGCGCGCTGGCTGAGAGTTGCCAGTACTGCATCACCGGCGGCATCGGCATCGCGCGCAATGTAGAGCCGGCGTAGGCTAGACGGCAGCCTCATGGCCGAGAGGTGATTAGCCGAAAGCGCAGCCGCCATCGGCATAGTCGGCAGCACGTAGCGAAGCGACAGCATAGTTTCGATACCCTCTCCCGCAGCGACCACGTCGTCCACCACGCCGAAGCGAACGGCATTGCCGAGCAGGTCGCCCATGGCCCGTCGTGGGGTATCGATCGGAGCCTTGCCGAGCCGAACACGATCGAAGCCATCCGGATCGAGCCAGGTCCGGTGCACGCCGGTAATCCGACCATCGAGATCCGTGATGCGGGCGATCATCGCCGGCCAAGTTTCAGTTGGCAAATTGTCGTCGGGCCGATAGTAGCAGCGTGGGTGGGAGCGCAGACTGCCACCATGGTGGATGCGGGCTATTCCGCGACGCTGTAAGTACCTCTCCGCTACCGTCCCTTCAACCGGGCTGGACATCGCAAAGAGCCGACGAGCCGCCTCTTGTGATCCGGTCGGCGCTGGCGAACGAACCGGTTTCGAGGCCGGTTGCTTCTCAGAACGAGGAAGCTTGACAAAGCGCCTCGCCTCCTCGACGACCTCTCGAAAGTCTCGCAAGACCAGACTTTCGCGGATGACGTCGAGGAGATCACCATGTTCGCCGGTTGCGGCATCGGTCCACTTGCCCGCCGGCCCCCTTGGCGATTCCTGGAGCCGCACAAATAGTGAGCGGCCCGGGGTGTTGTGGACGTCGCCGACAACCCAGTAACGTCCCGCCCGCTTGCCATTGGAGAGATAGTGTCGGCACACCGCCTCGGCCTCTCGCGCGAGGCGGCGTGCCAGTTCGGAAGCATCGCGGGACATCACGCGGCCTCCCGCTCGCTGACGCGCGCAACCGGATAGCTGTCGAGCACCTTCGCCAGGATCTCGACGCCGCTTGCGTCCGTCGGTACGAACATGCGCAGCTTCCAAGAGATGATCTCCCCAAAGAGGCCGTAGGCCCGCAAGCGATCACGCATCGTGTCGTTGAAGCCCGACAGCTCGATACGGTGTGCGCCCATCACCCGGACTCGGCGAAGCTGGAGCCCCTCCGCAAGCTCAAGGACGGTCCGCCCCTCCACGAGCGCGGCAAAGGCTGCGTCCGGCGTCAACGCCGGCGCGTCTGCCGCAAGGACGTTCGCGACCCATGTCGCCGAGACCTTGCGGCCGATGATCCGCTCGCCCGCGTCTGTCTGCAGCCGATAGACCCGGGGCGATTCGTTCGGCAGCCGCTTCCAGATAGGGAGCAGCAAGCCGGCCACGACGTGGATCGTGCTTTCCGTGAACTCGGGGACGTCCGCAAGCTCCGCCAGCCAGGCTGCCGCAAAACGTTCACGATCCGCTTCGACCCAATGGCTCTCTGCCATCATGTTCAAGCAGACGCTGTGCTGCTCCATCGGCCGGATCAGGCGGACGCGCCGCTCGATCTCTCCGTCGTCAAGCATGAAGCTCGGAGCCGGCAGCTGCACGGCGGCTCGTCCCGAGCGCTCATTGATCAGCAGGACAGCACGAAGATCGGAAAGACGACCGAGAGCGTCATCCAGGCTCACAGGACGATTGCGCTCGCGCTGGGTGACCGTGAGAAGCCGGGTTTCGGCGCCAGTGCTGGGATGAACGTAAATCGTGCGCCGGTCGGTGACAACAAAGCTCTCGGCGCGGAGCGTTTCCAGCCCGAGGTCATAGCTGCCCGAGGCAACTGCGCCTTCAATCCGAGCCGTCAAGAGCTGCTCGAAGACGGTGAACAGGATGTTCTGAAGCTCGATCGCGAGCGCAAGCAACCTGTTCAAGAAGGTCGTGGTCGGCGGCAGGTCGTCCCTGAGCCCATTGGCATCGGTCAGCGTCAGCCCGGTTGCATCCTCAAACCTCTCCAGCGAGCAGCCCTCGACCTTGCCGCGCGCCAGCAGCGTGTAGAGCTGGCGCAACGCGTCGCGGCCGTACTGGCTTTCGAGATTGTCCTCGGGCCGAAACAGGCCCTGCCCCCCGGTCTGGCGCTGGCCGCGCGTGATCGCGCCCAACGTGTCGAGCCGGCGCGCAATGGTGCTGAGAAAACGCTTTTCGGCCTTCACATCTGTGGCAATGGGACGAAACAGCGGCGGCTGCGCCTGGTTGGTCCGGTTGGTGCGGCCGAGGCCCTGGATCGCGGCGTCCGCCTTCCAGCCGGGCTCGAGCAGGTAATGGACGCGGAGGCGACGATTCCGCGCCGACAGCTCGGCATGGTAGCTCCTCCCCGTGCCACCGGCGTCGGAGAACACGAGGATCCGCTTGATGTCATCCATGAAGGCCGAGGTCTCGGTGAGGTTGGCCGAACCGGCCCGGTTTTCGACGACCAGCCGGTCGCCCCTGCGAATGATGCGGCGCGAGCGGCCGGTCACCTCCGCTACCAGATCAGTGCCGAAACGCTCGACCACCTGGTCCAGCGCGCTTGGCACCGGCGGCAGCGAGGCCAGCTTCTCGATGAGGCGGTCGCGGCGGGCTACCGCCTCGCGGCTCTCGACCGGCTGCCCATCGCGATAAACAGGCCGCGAGCAGAGGTTGCCCTCCGAGTCCGTGAAGGGCTCGTAGAGCTGGACCGGAAAGGAATGGGCGAGATAGTCGAGGACATACTCGCGCGGGGTGATGTCGACCTGGACGTCGCCCCACTCCTCGGTCCGGATCTCGGCGAGCCGGCGCTCCATCAGCGCCTCGCCGGTCGAAACGATCTGGATGACGGCGGCATGGCCGGCGTCGAGATCGCACTCGATCGATCGGATCAGCGACGGCGTCTTCATCGAGGTCAGGAGGTGGCCAAAGAAGCGCTGCTTGGCGCTCTCAAAAGCAGATCGCGCGGCCGATTTGGCCTGGCCGTTCAGCGTGCCGGTCTCGCCGGTGATGTTTGCGGCCCGCATCGCGGCATCGAGATTACTATGGATGACGCTGAACGCGCCCGCGTAGGCATCGTAGATGCGAACCTGCTCGGGCGTGAGCTGGTGCTCGATGAGCTCATAGGCGACGCCCTCGTAAGAGAGCGAGCGGGCCGTGTAGAGACCGAGCGCCTTAAGGTCGCGCGCGAGGACCTCCATGGCGGCGACGCCACCCTCCTCGATCGCGTCGACGAACTCGGCACGCGTGGCGAACGGGAAATCGGCGCCGCCCCATAAGCCCAGCCGCTGGCCATAGGCCAGATTGTGCACGGTCGTGGCACCGGTCGCCGAGACATAGACGACGCGGGCATTCGGCAAGGCGTGCTGGAGCCTCAGCCCCGCGCGCCCCTGCTGGGAGGCCGCCTGGTCGCCGCGCTCGCCCTTCTGGCCTGCCGCGTTCTGCATCGCGTGGCTCTCGTCGAAGACGATCATTCCGTCGAAGTCGGAGCCCAACCATTCGACGATCTGCCGCACGCGCGAAAGCTTCTCGCCGCGCTCGTCGGTGCGCAGCGTAGCGTAGGTGGTGAATAGGACGCCTTCCGCGAGCCGGATCGGTGTGCCCTGCCGGAAACGTGACAACGGCGTCACCAGCAACCGCTCCATGCCGAGCGCGGACCAATCGCGCTGCGCGTCTTCGATCAACTTGTCGGATTTGCTGATCCAGACGGCACGGCGCCGCCCCTTGAACCAGTTATCGAGCAGGATGCCGGCCTGCCGCCCCTTGCCCGCGCCGGTGCCGTCGCCCAAAAACCAGCTGCGGCGAAAACGCACGGCATTCTCTGCGTTGTCGCGCGCGGCCGCCACCACGTCAAAGGTCGCATCGACCGTCCAGGAGCCCGCAAGAAATTCGGAATGCGCCTCGCCTGCATAGATGACGCTTTCAAGTTGGGCGTCGGACAGGATGCCATCCGCCACGACATTGGCCGGCAGATGTAGCCGGTGCGACGGCTTCGGCGGCGCGACCGAGGCCATCGCGGCAGACTGCACGAGTTTCGTCGGATGCGCACGCGAGTCCGGAATGCGGATCGCCTGCAGTCCATATTCCTCATAAAGCGCGTCGGTCAGTCGGGCGCCTTCGGGCGGCGACCATTCGACCGTCTCGTAGATCAGTTCTACGCCTTCGGGCGCTACGCGGCTCGAAGCGGACGATGGGCGTGGCGCAAATGCGCCGACCACTCGTGATACTGCAGGGCGCCTGATGACGTCGACCGCTATCGGCGTCGCGATGGGCAGCCTCGGCGGCACATACTGGGTCACCCAGTCAAGCAAGGTGGCGACATCGCGAAGTGAAGCCGGAAGGACTTTCGGATCTGCGGCGGGCAACTTGTCGATCACAAGCAGCCTTGTGTCGGTCTGCGTTCCGTGTTTCGCATAGACCGCGCCGTCGATGGCGACAGAAAATACCACCCGCCCGCTCTCCTGGAGACGAACGAAGGCGTCTCGCCACGCCGGATTGTCCGGCGCAAAGCTCGCGCCGGTAATGGCGACCAGACGCCCGCCATCGCAAAGGCGCGCCAAGGCTGAGGCGATGTGCCGGAAAGCCGCGTCCGCCATCCGTCGATCGACGTTCGCCAACGCGGAGAACGGCGGGTTCATCAAGACGACGCTCGGTACGACACTCGCATCGAGGTGATCATTGATCTGGGCGGCGTCGAACCGCGTGACCGTAACCTTGGCAAATAGTTGGTCGAGCAACGCCGCGCGGGTCTCGGCCAGTTCGTTCAGTACCAAGGTGCCTCCAGCGAGCTCGGCAAAGATGGCGAGCAAGCCGGTCCCCGCAGAGGGCTCCAAAACCCGATCGGACGGCGTGATGCCGGCCGGGGTGCATGCGGCGAGCCCAAGCGGGATCGGCGGCGAGAATTGTTGAAGGGCCTGGCTGTCCTCCGAGCGGCGTGTGTGGGTGGGAAGAAGACTGGCGATCTTCGCGAGCATCGGCAGCATCGCGGCCGTCGAGTCAGCCTTGGTCCGGATGGCCGGACCGAACTTGCGAAGGAACAGAACGGTTGCCGCCTCGCAGACATCGTAGGCGGTCTTCCAGTTCCAGACGCCAGTGGCGTCGGAAGCGCGGACGGCAGCTTCCATGGCGCCGCGCAGGACAGCGGCATCGATGCGCCGGCCGCGCTCGAGATCGGTCGAGAGCTGTCGGGCGGCCCTGACGGCGGCGGAGGTGAGAGATGCAGCGGCGCGCATCGAGAGCGGCGCGGCGGCCGCGCCGCCGGCGAGAGATTCGGTCATGGCAGGGTTCTTTCGGAGAGCAGGAAACGGGTCGAACCATCAGGTGCTCTCCTTAAGACCCGACGGCTCAAACCCTTCCCGGCCCGGCTCTCCCTCTCAGCTCTCGCCCATAAAAATGGGGACCGGCGCGGCACACCGGTCCCCAAGCAATTGCCGGACGGCCGGAGCCGTCCCTTCTGCGATGTCACTCAGCCGCGTCGAGCTGTTGCGGATCATCGTCGCTCGCGTTGTCCCGATCCTCGTCCTCGGCGAGGAATTAGGGCAGCGGGCCCGCTTCACTCTCCTGCTCCCCTGACGCCGCATTGGGATCGACAAGACGCAGTGGCTCCGGCAACCAGCCCGAACCATCGAGAAGACGCTCGGCCTCCTTGGCCATGTCCGCCTTTTTCAGGTGGTCGATCAGTTGCGCGGACGATTCGCCTCTTGCTTCCCGCACCGCCTCCAGAATGCGCGGCTTGGTGACCCGGCCGAGATAATTGTCGACGGAGGGCTTCCAGCTCGCTTGAACCATGTCGAGGCCGGCCGCTCGTGCCAGCACGTCAGCCCGGTCGAGCCGGGTGCGGACGCCGGGGGCGAATACGCGGCCCTGATTGTAGCGGTTGGCCGGCTCATGGACGGCGTTGACCGCAAATGACGCACAGTGAGCGAACAGGGATGCCTGTGCGGCGCCGTCGAGGGCTGTGAGCGCATCCCAGAGATCATTCTCGCCCTTCGGCAACCGTGCTTTCCAGGAATCGTGCCGGGCCTCCAC
Source organism: Bradyrhizobium sp. U531 (assembly GCF_051710265.1). Lineage (NCBI taxonomy): Bacteria > Pseudomonadati > Pseudomonadota > Alphaproteobacteria > Hyphomicrobiales > Nitrobacteraceae > Bradyrhizobium > Bradyrhizobium sp. U531. Next base: position 90,975 of record NZ_JASVEN010000012.1, on the reverse strand, counting down.
GGCCTTCGCGGACGCGCTTTCCCTCAAGCCAGGCGCTTGAGCCGGAAAGGTCGGCGTGCGAAGGCTGATCTCAAGGCAGCTTCCGGTCGATGCGAACCGGTAAAAAGCCGTCAGCACGAAGTTGTGCAGCACCGCCTGGAACGCAATTGCAGGATTTTCGGCCAGCGCATCCCGCAATGCCAGCGTGCGATGCGCTGTCAACTCCGTGATCAGGCGATCCGGCAGAGGTTTGGTCGCGTCCTCGTCATCGTCTTCAGTATCAGCAGCGCCGCCAGCCAACGCGATGACCGTGCGTTGGACGGAAGTACCAGCCGCCTTCCCCTCGATCGACTGGGTGTCGTCGGCATGTCCGACCTCAGGATCGTTTGCCGACAAATCGTCCCCCGGCCGGACGTAACCCCGATCCACCGAGAGGCGCCCTTCGGAATCGATGCTGATGAAGACACCGGCGCGGGCGATCTCGGCCGGATCGTAAATCATCGGCCGGTCTTCGAACGCCATCAGTGCCGTCTCGATTTCGCCGAGACGCTGATCGACCTCATCGGGCAACTCGTCGGCAACCGCCCGCACGTTGAGACTTTGCAGCAGCGTACGCTGCGCGATGCTTTCAGCGAGCTGCTCGATGGAAATGCCCGCCTTCACATGCCGGACATTGGACTGGCTCAGCACCAGCTTGTTGAACGGAATATCGCGTGAGGGCGAAAGCGTGATCTTTTGGACAGCCTTGGTCATATCGATTCTCCACGACGGCGGCCGGGAGCCTCTCTCTCGGCCTCCAACCCGTCGCGAAAACCGCCGCTGCCCTCTCACTCTCGTGCTCGCGGTTGACGGAGGAGAACCTCACGCCGCTTCCTGATTCGCTCTCTCCGTGGTGATGTCGACAACCTCTTCCGGCAGGAAGCCAAGGAGATAGTCCGCAACCTTGCTGGCCTGCGAAGCAGCTCGCACGATCGCACGATTATCCTCTCGCAGGACCTCCAACCAGGAGCCAATATAATCGGCGTGCCGCACCGTGGGCACGATACCAAGCGACGCGCAACCGAACGCAGAGGAGATTTCAGCAACCAACTCCTCAAAGGCATACTTCTTGGTACCAAAGCTGCCCGACAAGTCGCGGTTGAGGCGTGACGGATGGCCGCTGGCATGCGCCAATTCATGCAGGGCCGTCCGGTGCCAATTGATCGGTTCGAAATAGGCTTGTGGTGTTGGCACCTGCACATAATCTTCCGTCGGCACATAGAAGGCGCGGTTACCGCCGATGCGGAAGTCGATGCCGGTCGCCTTGATCAGATATTCGACCTGCGGCTCGATCAGGCCCGGCGGCGGGGGCGGCGCAGCGATTACGACGTCCGAAGCCAGCCCGTCGCATTGATCGAGATTGAAAACGGTGAAGCGCTTCAAAAATGGAACAGCTTGTGCCTCCTCGCCGGTCTCGTGTGCGCGGCGCTTTTCGTCGACGGGCACGAAGCGGTCGACGTAGACGACGGTCGTGCCGCGCTCCCCCTTGCGGACGTGACCACCGAGCGACAGCGCCTGGCGGAATGTGAGCCAGCTCTGACCCGTGAATGCGCGCTCCGTGGCAGCCCCCCAGAGGATTAAAATGTTTATGCCGCTGTATTGGCGGCCGGTCGCGGCACTTTTCGGCATGGCCAAAGGCGCCTTCGCCGCCGCGGTGCCCCAAGGCTGCACCCACGGCACTCGGCCGGCCTCCAGCTCGGCGATGATCTTGCTGGTGATGTCGTCATAAAGGTTTGCCCGGTCCTCACCGGTGCGCGCCCGAGGATGATGTCTGGACATCGCGGATCTCCGCGACGGGCGCCGCGAGCCTCTCTCGCAGCCTGTAACCCGTCTCGGCAAACCCGCGCGACACTCTGACTCTCGCCTCTACCTGAGAGAATGCGAAATCTGCGACGCAGCCCGCCTTCCATCGGGTGTTCATGGAATTCCGTTGAGCTACCTAGGGCCGCAGGCCCGACCAGGCGTGCGCCAGGGGCGCATCGCCTCAAGGAAAATGGCACCCGGAGAGCGTGAGCATAGCGACCCAAAGGGGCACGCGGGTCCGAGTGCAGCGACGAGACCGGTTAAGAGGGCACCCGGGAACGGGGCAGTGATAGCGATCACCGCAGGCGAGCCCCTTTTCCGAGTGCCCCCGGCGAGGAGCTCCGTATCCCTTTGCGCGAGGGATTAAAGCCGGATGGCTGAGACGCAACGCGGCGCGGTTCACGAAAGCCCGATGCGGCGGAGCCGCACGAGAACTCCCCCAAAGCTTGAGTCGGAGAACCTAGATTTCCTCGCGCGCATGCGTCTGCGCGTCATAGATCCTGATCCGAAGCATGGGAAAACGCCTCTTCAGTTCTTCGCCACCTGCCCTGGCGCCGTCTCTGGTTGTAAATTCGGTCTTGAGCCGGCCGTCGACTTCAAGCGCGTAACCAGATGCCGGCAATTCGCGGGTGGCTGCAATCATTTCATTCCCGTTGTGCAGTGTGTGATTGGGAATGATGGGTAGCCTGAGGCGCCCAAACCGCGCGAGACTCGATTGCCAAAGGCGGTGATTGGCTATCACACTTGTGGATTGATTGGATGGGGCTGGCCGCTTTCGCCCAAGGCCCGATGCCTTCCACGATGTCGTGATTGAGAAACGTCTTGTCACGTCTCTCCAGAGTCTTGTCCATCGCTCGCTTTAGTTCCGCTCGGTTGAGCTGCACATGTGCGAATTTAAGGGCAAAGAAGCCGTCACTATTGGCTTGTCCTTGCAGATCATCGCGCATCCAGGTCCAGGCGCGCGCGTCCGCCGAGCGCAGAAACAGGACCCAAGAGGCATAAGCCTCTACCGCATCCTGAGCTGCGATATAGGTCTGCCACCAATGATGGGCGCAAGCTTCACGCCAGCGCAGCCGCGCGGCCTTAGCGCGCAGACCGGCACTATCCGTGCGCATCTCGCCTTCGGGCCAGGCGTTCGGGACAGGTAGCGCATAACCGATGCCTAGCCCGTCCAGGAGGGCACCACGTCGCTGCCGCCAAGTCAGCGACGAGGCACGATCCGCAGCCGCAAGATCGGCGATCCAGGCAGCCTTGCCATTGTACGCCGCCGCCAAGGCGACATCGAAGAGATCTTGATCCGAGTGGCAGAATGGTAGGCTAACAAGTTCATCCCGAAGCGCGGCGACGGGCGCCGAATCGGGAACGCGAGACACGATATGCAGCAACTCGTCTACACCGGCCGGACCAATGTAGCGTGTTGTCACGGTCCTGTGCAGTGCGCGCCACAGCGCGGCACCGCGCGTGGGCTCTTGAATGAGCAGCGCCTCACACAGCGCAAGGAACGCAGTCTCCGCAAGGCGCACGCGTCTACGGAAATCCGTACTGATGTCGTGCGAGCCTTCCAGCCAGCGATCGATCATGTTGGATGCATGCTGGATCACAGGAACCAGATCGACGGCATCAACATTGGTGAGATAGAGGCTCGCTCCTGATTGCCTTGCTTCCTCGATGCGGGCTGTTGCGGTCTCTACCGCACGTTGGTGAGCCTTGATGCGCGCATCGGCATCGAGCGCAGCGCGGATCGCTGCAGGGCTATTTCGGTCTTGGGGATCTGGTCTCAGCTGCACGGAAACGAAGAACGGTGTGAATCTCTTCTCCGTCCGGTCGACCGTGAGTGTCGAGCCCGGGTCCGGTTCCGCGATTTTGTTGGCAGCAAGCACGTGACCGAAGATCTCGGCGGCAAGCCGCACCTCAGTGGGATCGGCGCCACGCACACGCGCCGCTTCCAGCAGGCGCCACGGCGCAAGCCGGGGCCCCAACTGGTCAAAGGGCAGAGCCGATTCGGCTCTGATAAGTGCGCCGGTGCCATAGTGGTTGACCCAGACATCGGCCGACGGGCTCCAGCCCCAGGCCTTTGCGGCAAGATAGTGCCCAAACCGAGCGGCATCGGCCAGTGTCAGCATGCGAAACAGCACACCGTCCAGCTCATGATCGGGCTGGTCGATCAAACTTATCAGCCACGACCAGGCTGTGTCGCTAAAGCCCCCCGGGTGAACCGACAAGAGCACGACGAGATCACGCCGCTGCTTGGCAGGCGCCGCGCCGTACCGCGCAATCAGGGCGTCAATGTCCGCAGAGGACGCATTTCGCATGACCTCGGCAAAATCGGCAGGAATGAATTTGAGATCGGCCGCAATAAGCCTATCGAACTGAGTTTGTGCATCACCAAGGGACTGCAGTTCGATCTTGAGCAGCTCGCTTGCCGAGATCGCATCATTATTCTCGTCCGCTTCGTGCGCGCTCAGGCGCAAAACCTGTGCTGCCTGCGCCTCCGCCGTTCCTGCCAGGATGAGAGCCTCGGTGGCGTGAATGGCGCTCCAATAGCGTGACTCGGGCGGACAGGACGCGAAGCTGTCCATTTTGCGCCGTAGCAAGGCGGCGAGAGCGTCCGGAGCGCATCGTGCGAGTGCCGGTTGAAGTTGTTCGAAGAACAATTCTTCCGGAATGTGTCCCATCTGCCGGTGGAGCTTCGCCACATCGAAGGCGGCCGCGGCGGAACGCAACTCCTCGACGAAGCCGGGTGGCGGCTGAAAGGTTGGATCAAGCCACAGCTCGCCGGTGCGCTGCAAACGGGTATGGAGAGGCCGCCCCTTGTCCTCAAGCGCAACGTGCGCGTGCCGGCGTTCAAGGGCAAAGAAACTCCGGCTCGGGTTTGGCAAGTAGTCATTCTCATAGGTGTAGTGCCGGTCGATGCCCGGGTCGAGGCCAGCGGCGCATTCCTCGTCGGCTTCCTGTCCGCTGAGCCAGAGCACGAGCGCCGCGGCCCGTGCAGGAAGCTGCGGGTGAATGCCGGATTCGGGCGTGCGCGAGCGGATATCCCCGGACAGACCGCGCAGGGCAACAGCTGTGGGTTCGGGATCGAGCTCATTCAAGTAGCAAAGCCATTTCAGGCCCTGCCAGCCATCCGCGTGTCCGCGGACGGCCGAAGCAACCGCGATGGCTTCGAAACACGGCATGATCTTCGATAGAGGGAACCCCTCGAGAATCGAAGGCGCCGCGGCCTGCAGCCTGCCATCGTCGCGGCCGACGAGACGAAGCGTAACGCCCAGCACCGTCAATGCTCCGGACGTATCGATCCCGACACGGCCGCGGTAACGCTCCGCACGACGCCGCTCGAAGTCGGCGTTCGCGTCCGGCCTGTTGTCGACTTCGCGGGACACGATCGAAAACCAGGCACGGACCCGCGCAACGATCGCGGTCAATTGTGCGCCTTCAATCCGCGGGATGGCGCGAAGCGCATTGACCGCCCACATCCGAGCGGATGCGTGCGCGTGCGCGCCCGACTGTTCCACGGCGTCGAGAAGGGCGTCTGGAATGCTCGGTGCCAGGCTCGCAAGCTCGCGGCGGTGGTTATCGGTCACGTTCTGGGTTTGCAGCCACGCCGTGACAAGAACGCCTCCGATAGGCGTTGTGAACGGGCCTCCCCGTTCGACAAGGATAGATACAGCCGCCCGCAGAATTTCCGCGCGCTGATCAAGGCCGGCAATCGGGTCGAGCCATTGCGTGACCTCGGCTTCGGCCGCCGCAAAGGTCGCACCATCCATCGCATCGAGTTGTGCAAGCAGCGCGGCCCCGAGCGCGTGAGCTACGACCGTCGGACTGAGCTGCATTGCGCCCGAGGGTCCGGGCAGTGCAAAGCGTCCGTCAATGATGTCGCTCAGCCGGGCATACACCTCCCGCTCGGAGAGATCGGGCCGGCTTGCCGTTTCGCCAAGGCTCTTGAGCGAGAATTCCTGGATACCGCCGCGGTAGCGTCCCGCGACTTCAGCAAGCCATGCACGCCACTCATTTTCGCTGAAGGATTTGCCGGCCCGATCACCGAAGGTGTCCCGCCCATATTCCCACAACAGCCGATGGACCGTGACCTGACCCGCCTCCACGACCCGATCGCGAAAGCGGATGACAAGCCTGAACAAGCGCGGCGTGCACGCAAGTTCGATGAGTTCGGGATGCAAATCTGCCCAAGTGAGGTTCTCGAAAGCGAGCATCTGGTCGAGCTCGCCGCCTGAAGTGGCATCATAGACGTCGACGGCGACGGGGACTGCCGCGACAACAAGCCCGCGAAGTCCCGAGAGCTTGTCGTCAAAATGATATCGGCGCGTGCTGATGATCACACGCACCCGCCCCTCGAAGGCCACGCCCTGGATGGCCTTGAGGAGCGTTAGCCAAGGAACCGAGGGCTCCTGATTGAGGCCATCGAACAGCACGGTGAGAACGGGCCCCTCCTCCCTCGGCCGCTTGAGCAGGTAGGCAAGCCGACGCAACCAATGCTCGGGATCGCGTGTGCCGGTAAGCTCACAGAGCCGCTCGGCCAAAAAACGCCTGATGGTCGATTCCGAGATCCCGGTCAGACCGGCGAGCGCGGAAGAGGGAACGGTGAGGATAATCGGCTGTTCGCGCATCCGGTCAGTCAGCCAGTCGAGCGCGGCCCAGGTCTTCCCGACACCGTCCCACCCGACGATCGCCGCCGGCGCGTCGTTAACGGCAGCACCCCTCCACCAGGCATCCAGCGCAGCATAAACCCGTTGGCGCCGCACCCTCTTGGACTGAGCCCCTCCCGCCGCATCCTGCCCCAGTTCGGCATTCGAAAGGCGATGCGAGGTCCAGATGCCCTGCAGTTTGCGGTGCGATTCGGATCGCAGGCTTTCGAAGCCAAGGCACCAAACCTGCAGATTGCGCCGCAGGTTGGCGATTGCCTCGCCCATGGCAGGTTGTAAGCTGCGTGCATGATTGCCAGCGTCTTGCGAGAACTCGGCTTGCACGAGATCGGGGCCAAATGCGCACAAGGCAGCGAGCGGCGCAGGCTCATGTTCCTTCCAGCCGATGACGACAACGGGAATGCCGAGCCGTTCGCCCTTTTGCACCAGGTCCTGGGCGAGCTGCTCGGGAACGCTGCGCGTGGCAATCAGGACCCATGCTTCCAGCGCCTCGTCGCGTGCCAGCGCATGGTCGATTTCGCCGAGGAGTTCGCGATCGCTCAGGCTGGTGTCGTCGCCATATTTCTTGCACTCCAGGCGGAACCGGCGATCCTGCTGGCCGACCGCACCCGCGTCGCCACCGTGTTGAAAACCTGACTTGGCCACCGCAATCGAAATGCCCAGCAGCCGGCCCACAAGTCCGGCCGCGAGATTTTCCAGCTTGTGGGCGTTCCTCTCGGCCTGAAGCGCAGATTTCAATTGGCTCTGACGGGAAAGCTCTTCGGGGGTGAGCGGCATGAGTGATCGGTTGCAACGAATGGGACTTGCGAGACGGGGTACTTGGAATCCTGCCCAGGGCGCGATTAAATTCTTAGAGCCTGGGCAGAGCCTAAGCCCCGTCGAAGGCAGTTTGTGTTGGCTTCGAGGATACGCTATCTCTAACTCTCCTCGACGGCGATGCCATGAGAAGTCGCGCCAGGTTGATTTTACGGCCGGCTCAAGCCGCCCTGCCCAGCCTCACATCCTTTGACCAAGAGACCGGTAGTAACGGTATTGGCTCGAGCCTGCCGGATGCTCGAACTGAAAGCAACCCGCGAAATTCTCGATCGCTTGCATGACCCCTTTCAGGGCCGGGGCCGTGAACGCATGGGTCTGCCCCGTCGCCCAATGCGAGAGGTAATTGCTCACGATGGTTGCCACCGAGGTGCCGAGGCCGGCGAGTTGGGCAGGCTCCAGGACCAGGCGGCCAGCCGCTTCGTGGAGATCGACGGCTGCCCTGATGGCGTCTATCAGGTTTTTCGCCATGTGCTTGTCGTCGTTGAAGGCAATGCCGATAGGCACCGGAATGCCGACTTTGGAGATGATCTCCTCGAGCTTGAACTCGAGGTACTGCCTGATACGGGGAGCGGCATCATCGGTGTTGCCGGTATCCAGAAAGGCGTGAGTCGCATCGCGGATCTTATGGATTGCGCCCGACTGTGGCAGCACCGATGTTCGTGCCGTGCCCTGAATGCACTGATGCCACCAGCCGCCCTCGTTGGCATTTGTGTTGAACAGCTTCTCGAGGACAGTGTCGTGGCTGAGAAGGATGACCTGTGGGCCATCGGGGACGCAGGGCCGGGCGAATTGTTCCTTGAACACGTTCATCAGGTGGAACTGGTGTCCGGAATCAAAGCTCGATGTGACGTCATCGAGAATCAGAAACTTGGCGCCCCCACCATAGAGCGAAGCGGCCGCCAAATAGACGCTGATCGCGAAGGCGTTGCGATAGCTTTCGGAGAGAACGGCTTGGGCTGAGACGTCCGGCAGCGTCCAGAACTGAGCAAGCGAGATGGAAAGATCCTCGCTGCCGGCGCGCTTCCTCAGGGCCGGCACTACATCGGTGTACATGATCGCTGCGAAGATATTTCGGCTGACGGGTTCGATCGCAGCGAGCCGACGCGCACTTGCCGCGGATTCGGCGCTTGCGAAGCAGGAGCCGGCTGTGTCAAGGAAGCTCTTGACCCGGGCAATTCGCGCAAGCTCTGCAGTGATGGCGGACTGCTCTCTCCGCGCGGCGCGCAGGTCCGACAAATTGCTCTGAAGACGGCGTGCGGCTTCAGCCTTTTCCACCACAGCCGTGAGCTTGTCGGGAAGGCCCTTCTCCAGGGTAAGTTTCCTGTCGGAAAACTCTTTGACATTGGCGAGCGCGCGCTTCGTGAGCATCTTCAGCCATTCGGCGAGCGCGCGTGCGCGCGCCCCGTCCAGCGCCCCCTTCAGTCCGACGTCCTTTGCATCGGAGAGCTGGGCCGGCTCATCTTCCTGGCGGCCCAACCGTTCCAGCTCGTCAAGCTGATTCCAGCCTTGTTCGGTCCACTCTCGAGCCAGATTGGCAGAAGCAGTCTCCACGGCCTCAAACGCCGCGATTTTGTCGCGAACGTGATCGAGAATCGAACCGCGAGCGGATTGATCACATGTCGGGCAGAGGCACTTGTCAGCCCAACTGTCATCCTCAAGGATGGTTTCGCTGAGACCGTAGAGCTGACGAAACAGATCTCCTTGCGTAAGTCTTAAGGCGACGTCGCGAGAATCGGCCAGGTCCACGAGGCGCTTGGCATGCTGTTCGCTTGGCGCGGCTTTCACGGCCTCTGACCACCTCGCCTCGTCGCGCAGGATTTTCGCGAGTTCTGTCCTTGCCTCACCTCCCTCGGCGGCTTTCGCTGCATCGACGCAACTTGAAGGATCGATCTCCTCGAACCTCCGGCCCTCGCAGAGGGGCTTGAGCAGTTCGATGCCACTGAGGGCGGAATGCGCCTTCGCGAGCATCGTTGCCTCGGCTTCGGCCGGATCGTATTCGTCGCCGACGAGCGCCGTGAAGGCCTCCTTGATATTGCCTCGGGCCCGCTGGACGGATATGGCCGCACTATTTTGCTTGGCTTCCTTGCCGGCGACACCGAAGCGATTGTTGAATGCCCTCGTGTTTGTCAGCGAGGCCAACCCTTGCCGCAGCGACGAGTAACGCTTCAGGCCCAGCAGCCCCGCGAACGACCGCCCGCGCTTCTGCGGCGCAAGATCGATAAAGTCCTGAAATGTCTTTCCATCGAGAAGGACGAACTCGCGATTGAGGTCCGCCAGGATCGCATTTCCGTCTGCACCTGCGCTAGCCACAACGGTTCGCCCGCCGGCGGCATCGCGCCGGACGGTCACATCGACCTCGGCGCCGCCGCCGGCAGGCATAAGGGTCAGGGTGATCGTTCCCACACCACCCGCATGGAAGCGGTTCAGATAATAAGACGAGCCCCTTTCGGCCGCGGGCAGATCATCGAGCTTGGGAATTCGGCCGGTGATCGCGTAGACCACCGCATCAAAGATCGATGTCTTTCCTACCCCGTTGGGCGCGGAGATGGAGTTGACGCAATCCGTCTTGAGTTTGAGGACGAGAGGGGCACCCTCGTTGTTGATGCCGCGAAAGCCTTCGATGGAGACCTTCTGGAGATACCAGCCGCTCATTGTGCAGGGCCTTCCTCAGAGGCGGTCTGCTGGGATTCGATAGGCGAGGTCGCTGCATACAACGCGTCCAGGAGCGCATCGTGATCGAGAGCGATGTCCAGGCTGAGGCTTGACAGTGCCCCCGACAGGACGTCTGCCAGGGGATCATCGATCCGCTTGAGCGCGGCCGAGAGCGCCGAGATGTTTTCATCAACGGTTCTGCTGTCATCGATTTCGAACGCAATTTGAGTATTCGTCACTATGCTCCCCCAAACACATAATCGTCCGTCGTCGTCACTCAATGCGGCAACGCAAATGATCGTCTTGCTACTGCTTTCGTGCACGCACGTGGTACGGATTCGGCCTCACATTCAACACGGCTAACGCGTTATCCACCTCGCAGACAGCGCGCCCCTTGGTACGTTTCGTACAGAATTGATTCTGAGCGACCTCCTCAGCCGTGCGAGTAGGTTTCTTAGCGTCGCCGCGTCGCAATTCTGTCAAATGCGACAGTCGGCCGAGAGCACCGCGCCGCAACCTTTGAACCGGAAGCGGCGAGCCCTTGCTCACGGGACGACGCCCCATTGTGTTCTCCCTTCCGGCCGATGAGCCCGCGGGCCGATGACGTCATGCTCGTCGGGCTAATGGCCCGCCGCTTCCTGCGCCGAGCCCGCAAGATCGGATAGCAAGTACCTCTCCGGGAGAGCCGAGTTACTTTCCAGCCCTGACAATCTCGACTTCGAGCTTGCACGCGCCGGACTTGAGCTCCAGGAAGATAGGCCTGCAGAATCCGCTCGGCGCTTCGAGCATCATCTGTTCGCCGGTGGATCTGGTTCCCTGGAAAACATATCGTCCCTGTGCCGATTCCAGGGGGCGCTTTGCTGAATTCGCCATCAAGTACCCGTAATTCTTGTCGTAGCAACCGCGGACGCTGGCATTCAGGTCAGGCAATTTTCCAGCACAGGTGAATTGCCAGGCGATCTCATCGCCAGACCGCGGCTGATAGCTCGAGCCGTCGTCCGCCTGTAGCGTGGTTTGGATGGACGTGTCCTCTCCGAACATGACCGAGAAGCGCCCCCCGTTGGGGTCTTGACGCACGACCAGTCTTGCCGATCGCCCCGAGACGATCCGCCTCAGCGAGACGACCAGATGCTCGATAGCCTCGTCGCGGGCAGGCGCCATCACAAGTACAAGCGCGGCCTGCTGGTCGAGCTCAGCCCGCAGGATCCCGGCGAATCTTTGCCGCTCCGCAAGGGAGCTCGGATACCCGGCACGTCCCAGATAATCCGTCCAGACGTCTCCGAGAGTCTTGCCACCGGGAATGTCCGCGCGGTCAAATGCGTTTGGCCCGAAATCCGAGATAACTTTTTCTCGGGCCGCGGACATCGCCGCTGATAGCCGCTGCGCAAGCTCGACCTTGGACGGTTGGGACTGGACCGCAGGATCAGTTGACTGTGCAAAGACGGGGAGCTCAATCGAAAGCAAGATCGCGCCTGCCAAGCCAAGACAGCAGAGAGCGCTCTTTAGCAGAGAGACGCAAAGAATTTTCAAGCAAGCCTCCTAAACATCTTAACTCGGACCACAACCTATGATTTGATGTATGGAAATCGCATCCAATTTGCACTTTGCAAAAGCATACCGCAACCATTACTTGCAAACTCTATGATCGAAGAAATTGGCGCCTTTCTAAATGCCATACCCGCGGCGGCGGCGAACCCTCTCGCCCTTATCGCGTATCTGGCAACGGTCCTCGCCTGGACGCTGATTGCGTGGCGGGTGAAACGCTTCCAGATCCTGATGGACAAGATCGAGAAGCTGAAAGAAGGAGATCGCCTGGAGGCGATACGTATCGAAACTGGCCGCGTCGTGCCGAAGGGAATGACCGCGGAGCAGTATCTCCGCTCGCGTATTCATTTCTTCATATTCGCGGGCTTCCTTGCCCTCTGCGCCACAGCGGTTTTCGTTGCCTCCATGGCTCTCATTCGTGTGTACGAGCAGAAGGTTCGTGCGGACGGGTACATCAACGAAATACTCGGTCAGCCGTCCTCGTCCACACTCGAGGCCCCCTCACCTTACAAGAGTGCGATCAACACACTTGGCAATGGCCGAAGCACGATAGTGGAGGGGCAGGCCGAGATAAGACCCCCGCTCTCGAAGGCAGATCTCGATCGAATCGTTGCCGAGTGGCAGCTCCAGCATCTGTCGCCGGATCAAATCAACGACCGGTTCGCAGAAGTGGCGGGAACGGCGCGGCTGAAACGGGCCAATCAGAAGCTGGGCGAGGTCACAGGCAGGATAGAGGCGATCTATGAGAAGCTCGCCAATTGCTTCCGAGCAGCGGAATGCAGGCCCGGCGATCAATTCCCCAGAATGTGCAATGCAGTCAAAGGCATCCTCGCTACCATCGACCAGATCAATGCGGCCGCTCTTGCGATTTCGGGCGTGAATTTCAACGCCTCCGGGACGATCGCGACACTCGGTGGCGGATCAATGGACATCGATTTTACCAAGCTGGCCGCGCCAAACGTAACCTATCTGGGGACCGTGGTCTGTGATCGACGTTAGCTCGATTGATCGCGCTCTCGATTGGAACAAGGCTCGACAAGGCCTGTAATTTCGTCCTCTTACGAGGGTTGAGGCATCGATGCAAAAAATGGCCGTCATTGGTCTCAGCCTGCTGGCGCTCTTTGGCCGCGCACCGGCGGTCGCCGCAGATTTGTCGACCGCAATTGCGTCGATGACAGAGCCTGTACGAAGCGCCTACACGTTCCTGCATGAGAATCCCGAGCTGGGGAAGAAGGAGTTCAAGGCCCAGGTGTATCTTCTGGATGCGCTGAAGGGATTTGGCTTCACGGAGTTTATCGTCTCGACCGAAGCGCCGACGGCCGTGATCGCAATTCTTCATAGCGGCAGGCCGGGACCAGTTATTGCACTGCGAGCTGAGATGGACGCCCGCCCCCTCGAGCTCAACGCGGTCGAGCCAATGTCTCACACCCCGCGCTCACGGATCGACGGCTTGATGCATAATTGTGGTCACGACATCCACGCATCGATCTTGCTCGGCACCGCTGCCATTCTGATCGCAAACAAGAACCGTATTTCAGGAAAGATCGTCTTCTTGTTTCAACCGGCCGAGGAAACCCCGGGCGGCGCCGATGACATTGTCCACGAGAAGATTCTCGAACGCCTCGGGGTCAAGGCAATCTTCGCCGAACATGTCGCTCCCGGCATGCCGATAGGGACCATCGCCATCGCACCGGGTTTTGCCCTAGCCGGAAGCAACTACTTTCATCTCAAAATCAAGGGGACGGGCTCGCACGCGGCTGCGCCCAATGAAGGCAGCGATACGCCGCTCGTCGCCGCGCGCATGGCGATCGAGCTGTCTGAGTATCCGGCCCGTCACCTTGATATCGCTAACAAGCCTGTCATCATTTCGGTCACACGACTCCTCGCTGATGGCAATGCAGGCAATGTTATCCCCGCGGAGGCCGATGTCAGCGGCACCATCCGCAGCTTCGAGAATATCGCACAGGGCGAGAACGGCGAGCCCTCACTCAAGGACAAGCTCGATCAGCTTGTCTCGCGAATGGCAGCGGAGGCGACTGTAAATTACGACTGGACGATCCGAGCGGGTGCGCCGGCGACGCGAAACGACCCTGCGCTGTTCGAGCAGATCATCCCGCCTCTCGGACGGGCATGGCCCGGGGCGCTGGAGACCCATCCTGGGCGCGGCATGTTCTCGGAAGATTTCTCATATTATACGGACGTCATGTCCGCGCTGTACTTTTCCATCGGCGTCACCAAGGACGGACATGGACTGGCCGGAGTCCATACAAAGGAGTTTGATGCGCACCCCGATGTCTTCGCTCAAGGCCTTCGTCTCATGACGACGTTGGCCGTCATTGGGACCACTGGGAAGATGGATTGGCAATAGCCAAATGACCCGCGCCATCGTCGCTCTCATTGCCCCTTCCCGGGCACCCTCTTAACCGCACAGAGTGGTGGTCGGGACGACCATAGTCGCGGATGTCGCCTTATCGCTCATCGGAACAGGCTGCATCGGCCGTCATACTCATGACGGTGGCCCCTTTTCCGAGTGCCCCCGGCGAGGAGCTCCGCATCCCTTTGCGCGAAGGATTAAAGCCGGATGGCCGAGACGCAACGCGGCTCGGTTCACGAAAGCCCGATGCGGCGAAAGCCGCACGCGCGCAGGCCGAGCAACTCTGCCAAAACTTGAATCAGCGGATCTAGATTTCCTCGCGCGCATTCGTCTGCGCGTCACAGATCCTGATCTGAAGCATGGGAAAACGCTTCTTGAGTTCTTCGCCACCTGCCCTGGCTCCGTCTCTGGTGGCAAATTCGGCTTTGAGCCGGCCGTCGACTTCGAGTGCGTAACCGGAGGCCGGCAAATCACGGGTGGCTGCAACCATTTCATTTCCATTGTGCAGTGAGGCCATTGGGAATGATGGGTAGCGTGAGTCGCCCAAACCGCGCCAGAGCCACCGGCCCCAAGTGCGGTGATAGACCAACGCACGTTGTGGATTGGCTCCTTGCCGGGATCGCCTCGAGGATGGGCGTTTGCATCGTCCGAACAGGCGGACGGCTTTCCACGTGCGCGGATGCATGCACGATAGAGCCACGGCTCCACGTAGCTGCCCTTCCAGAGTCCCTGGCCGATGCGCTCAGCCTCGCGCTGAGCTTCGTGATACCTGCCCTTCGAGTATTGGGGCCAATCCAACGCAAGACCGTTGCGTACAAGCCATTCCCCGAGATCCCTGCCTGCGACCGAGCAGGTCGCAACCGTGCGGCCATACGGGTCGAGGCTGACTGGGACACAATTGATAGGACGGCGGGCAATGAAGGCGTCAAGGTCGTTTGCGGCCTGCGCACCGCAACGATATTGCAAGCTGTCTTCGCCGTGGCACAGCTGGCTGCTCTCCGGTGCATCGATACCCCAAAGCCGGATACGCACGCCATGCAATTCCAGCGTGTCGCCGTCGATAATACTGGCCTGTCCGACAAAATCATCGGCCAGCGCCACGCTCGACAGAATGGTGAGAATCAATGCGACAGAGGTTCGACGCATTCCAATGACCTTGTAGCTATCGCAAATGTCGCGGACTGGATTTCGGCTAAATTTCGAGCGGCTCAGTGCCGGGGGTTCCCGGGCCGCTCGGGATAGTGAAATTCTCAGCCGCGCAGCCAGCGTCCCTCGAAGCGAGCCCAGAGCACAATCGCATCCATCTGCCAAATGAATTCATCGACCTTCCAGACGCCGTCACTCATCATAACCTTGCCGGTCGCTTCAAATGGCAGACTGTTCCGGCCAAAGCGCGTAAGTTTCGTTCCCGGCGCCCCTTGGGACCAGGCAAAAGCGCTACAGCGCCCGTACCAGACGAGGCGCTGTAAGTCGTCATGCGCCGTGAGGACAAGGAAAGACAGGATTGCCGCCTGGTTTTGCACTGGACGGCGGAACACGGGGACAAGCACCCGCCCGGACGGCTTGGAATCCCTGCTCTGTGTTAGCAGCCGGAACGAGTCGAGGGCTGCAAGGACTCGTGCCTCGCGGAGGAGCGGTCTTGATGCTGATGTCCAAGGAGAGACGGACGGCGATCCGCACAATACAGGGGTGGGCGATAGCCGTTCTGCAGGAGGCAGGAGCGATCCGCCAGTGTGAGTACCACGGCTGGATGCAGGACCGCGCAGATCCCCACGCCCGTGAGCGGGCATTCGAAATCGTCTGCCTGGATCCGCCAGCGGGTCTTTCGGCCCACGTGGCGGCCGGCGCAGTGACCGAGGTCCTGGACTCGATCGGCGATACCTGACCCGAATGTCCGACCGAGGTCTAGGCACGCTGAACGAGCGGCGCCGGCAAAGGTGACTAGCTCGCGAGACGCTTCTCGACTCGCTTCCGGCTGTTTCCGACCTTTTGATTGCCTTCTTGACCGCTGACGCCGACCCGTCCTGTCTTCTTGGACTCGTACCCACCTCATACTTTTGGCCGCCGGCCACACGGGCCCGGTCCTGCTTGCGCCCGCGCGCTGAAGTTTGCGGGAACGGCCGAGCCGATCGGAATGCGCAGTTCGCACGGCGCAGGCCTGCAATGAACCTATAGATCGCGACAGAAGTGGTCGTGGTTGAGCTCTTGAACCTCAGCGACTCGTGATATGGGTAATCATGCAGTTTCAACGCTACATGGCCACGGACGTGTTCGCGCGCGAGCTCGATTCCCTTCACGCTTTTCGTGGCCGGAAAGTCGGGTCAGGCTTGCTTGAATACCTTGAACAGCAGGGACTGCTCTCTCCGCGGATACGCATCCGCTATCCCGGCCCGGTAGCGCGCCGATTTTGGCTGCTGGCGCACGAACATTGGGGCGCGCGCCAGTTGCGCCATCCAACCGAGCCGGACGGGCCTCGCTGGGAGGCCGCCGTCGAGCTGAATGAGGCGCTTTATCGTTGGCGAAGTAGCTTGGCTTATGGCCCGTCCGATAATCCGCTCGACGATCCAGCACCGCGCTTTTCCGAATTCATCCAACACCCGTCAGCTACGACGTTTGAAGCCTCTGCCTCGTTTCGAGGTAACCGGCCTCAACGCTTCGGCGGGGATCTCCTCGTTCGTCGAAGCCTTACCCGTCGGAAATTCACTTCCGGAAATGAGAGATGGGTTTGCGACCCGGTCGGACCTCGATCATCCCTGGTTGATTCAATTGCTCCCATTCCCTCGCGGTTGCACGCTGCTATTGTAGCACCCTCGAATCAAACGACTCCTTCGGACCAGGCCAGTTGCTCAGCCATGTCACCAACAACCACTGCCTCCTCCACCCCATCATCCATCAAGCGCTCGTTTCGAGACCTGTCGGATATCGAGGTCGCGGATATCGAAAGAGCATCAAGTCTCTCGCGCATGGGCTGGAGCGGTGGTTTTGGTTGGGACGAGCTGTTGCGCTCGCAACGCGTGGTCATGGTTTCCGAAGCTGGCGCGGGAAAGACTTACGAGTGCCAAACACAGCAGGCCAGGCTCTGGAAGGCTGGCGAACCAGCATTCTTTCTGGAACTCGCGACGCTGGCCGGCAGTTCAGTCCGCGATATGCTGACCTATGACGAGGAGCAGCGCTTCGAGGCGTGGCTACGCTCCCAATCCGAGATTGCGACCTTCTTCCTGGATTCATACGACGAACTTAAGCTGACGCTTGGGAGCTTTGAGCAAGCGCTGAAACGTCTCAACAAGGCGCTGGCGGGGCAGCTCGGACGCGCGAGAATAATCGTCACAACGCGGCCGGTTCCGATCGATCGCGAGCTTTTTGCCGAACATTTGCCGATACCAACTGCGAGAAAGGCGACGTCTACAGGCGAAGCGTTCGCCGACATCGTGATGGACCGGCACCAACAAAAGATCAAGGATGAAACCAGGCCAAAGCCATGGCGCAATGTCAGTCTGATGCCGCTATCGACGGAGCAGATGCGCGAGTTTGCCGTTCTCCAGGGCGTGACCGATCCCGACAAATTGTTGGCCGACATCCGGGAGCGCGATGCGGAACAATTCGCGGAACGTCCCCAAGACTTGATCGAGTTGTGCTCGGATTGGCGCGAACATCATCGCATTCGTTCCCATCGAGAACAGGTTGAGAGCAACATCGCCACCAAGCTGAAGCCGAGGACGGCTCCGAAGGAGAGAGTGGAGTTCTCGCAAGAAACGGCAATTGAAGGCTCCAGCCGCCTGGCTCTCGCTGCGTTGCTGACCCGGAAGCTGACCCTGCGCCACTCGGCAGATGCGGACAGCGTCCACGCAAGCGAAGCAGCGCTGGACGTTTCCAAGATCTTGCTGGACTGGAGCGACGCGGCACAATCGGTCCTCTTGGAGCGAGCGTTGTTTGGCTTCGCCAGCTATGGCCGCGTTCGCTTTCACCACCGGTCCGTGCTCGAGTTTCTTGCCGCGAAGCGGCTCGACGCCCTGCTCGCCCGCAGTGTTTCGATCAAATCCATCAAGCGGCTCTTGTTCGTAGAGACGGCGCAAGGGGTACGGACGGTCCGCCCCTCGATGCATCCGGTGGCGGCGTGGCTTTCTCTTTGGCACCACACCATCTTTGATGATATCGTGGAACTTGATCCGGCTGTCGTTTTGGATCACGGCGACCCGCAGTCGCTGAGTGTGGCCCAGCGGATCAGAGCGCTCGAAGCTTATGTCGAGCGCTACGGCCGCGGCGGCTGGCGCGGCCTCAGCACCCCGGAAATCCAAGTTCATCGGTTCGCCTCGCCGGAACTTGCGCCCAGTGTTAGGAGGCTATGGAAATCCGGGATCGGAAATCCGGAAGTGCGAAGCCTTTTGCTCCGGATCGTTATTGCCGGAAAGCTAAAGGCGTGTGCGGACATCGTTTATGCGATTGCGATGGATGCTGCCGGCGATGATTATGAACGCAGCCTCGCAACTGAAGCCTTGGTGCACCTGAGCGACGAGCATCTCGAAGCACTGGCAGAGTCGCTCGAAAACGAGCCTGCTCGATGGCCTGACGCGATGGCCCGCCGTGCGCTGATCACCTTGTTCCCTACCCATCTTTCGGTAAGCCGATTGTCACGAATATTGAAGCGGGTAAAGCAGAATGTCCGTAGCATCGGCGAACTAAATCACCGTCTGCCACACGAGATTGAGATCGCGGGCCTCTCACCAGAGGATCTTGATGAATTGCGCCAGGCGCTGACGGATATGATCCTTGATGGGATCGCGTGGGCCCCTGATAAATACCCGCATGTACGAACCAAACGCTACGAGCTGTTGCCGGCACTTATAGCAACATGCCGCCGGCAGGAGGCTGAAGGCGTCCGGACGGAAGCGTGGATTTCGTCGAGCCTACTTGCAATTCGGCTCTCAAAGAACGAGCATGGCACCGAGAGAGAGGCTCTAGCCAGATTGCGGATTGCGGCACGCGCTCGGAGAACTTTCGCCGGAAGCGCGAGAGACGGTCTTTTGGAAGGAAGATGCTTTCGTCGCGACGATTCATAAGGTCAAGGACGCCTGGCAACGCATCTTCGACGTGTCCCACCATGGTGGCATCCCGCTCGGCGAAAAGGATGCTGCATGGGTTCGAAAACGCCTCGCCGAGCGTCAGGAGCCGCTCGACCATCGCGAGATGATGCTATGGGCCGAGATGGTCTTGCTCACAAGCAACGCGACCGATCCTCAGACGCTGCTTGAAAGCCTCAAGCCGCTTGTTTCGGACTCGTCCGCCCTCACCACGATCATCGATAATCGCCTGAAGCCGCAGGATGGCTCAGCCGAATACCGCCGGATGGAGGCGGAGCGAGCAAAACAGGCAAAGCAGGCCGAACGTCGGACAGCCAAGGCACATGCAAGCTGGATGATGTTTTGGCGTGAGATCGTGCAAAATCCGGACGCGGTCTTTGCTGCGGATCGCGCCGCCGGTACAGCCTGGGATCTATGGCGGGCGGTCGAGCGCTCAGGTGAAAAAAGCCGGGCTTCAGGATGGAATCGACGCTTCATCCAGGAACAGTTCGGCGCGGCCGTCGCTAACCGACTTCGCGAAACAATGATGGCCGCGTGGCGCAGGGATAGACCGACGCTGCGCAGTGAACGCGCGGAAGAACAAAAGGACTCGTTCTTGGTTCGCTGGCAGTTTGGCCTCGCCGGGATTGCCGCAGAGGCGGAGGATCCAAATTGGGCCAAGCGGCTAACGGAGAGCGAAGCTGAGCTCGCCTGCCGCTACGCGCCGATAGAGCTCAACAGCTTTCCGTCGTGGCTCGAAGCACTTGCGGTCGAGTATCCGCAAACCGTGGATCGCGTCCTTGGTCAGGAACTCAGCGTCTCCCTGCAAGAGGTCACGAGAACGAACGGCTATTCGATGTTCCTGCAGAATATCAACCACGCACCGGCCATCGTAGCCGCCCTCTTTGTTCCGCGTATCCGCACTTGGTTGGCCGAGGTGGCGCAGAGTCAGACTCGCGCCAATGATCCGCAGTATGAGCAAAACCTGCGTCAGGCGATCGAAATCCTAATCAAATCGGGTAGCGATGACGATCGCAGCTTTATAGAGCTGGCCGCACAGCAACGTCTCGCTGTGGGACTCACCCTTCCTTTCGCAAAGGTGTGGTTGCCAGCGCTTCTAAACCTAAATCCGGGCGCAGGCATCGATCTCCTGGAGAAGGGACTCGCGAATATGCCGGCCGCCAAGCTGGGCTCGGGCGTTCAGTTATTTGCGGACCTTTTCGGCCACGAATACGGCGGTCTTGGTTTCGATCTCCACGGGCCTGGATTTACACCACCGCTTTTGCTTCGCCTTCTCCGGCTCGCCTATGCCCAAGTTCGGATAGGCGACGATACGCAGCACGAAGGGTCGCATTCTCTTGACACGCGGGACCACGCTGAGCGGGGGCGGAGCGCAATCTTAAGCGCGCTGTTCGCTTCAACCGGCCCTGAAGGCTGGGCGGCAAAGATCGAAATGGCCGGCGATCCGTTGTTCGTGCATATCAAGGACCGCACCATGGCGCTCGCGCAGCAAAAAGCGGCGGAGGAAGCGGACAGCGTTGCGCTTACGGAGACGGAATTCTCAATTCTTGACAAGACCGGAGAGGCGCCACCAAAGAACCGCGAAGCGATGTTTGCGCTCATGCAGGACCGTCTCGATGACATTGACGACCTGTTGCTTCAGGACGTATCGCCTCGCGAACTATGGGCCAGCATCAGAGACGAGCACGTGATGCGGCGAGCATTAGCTGGCGTCCTTCGGGACGCCGCCAGGCAAAACTACACCATCGATCAGGAGGCGGTGACGGCAGACGAGAAGGAGACCGACATTCGGTTTCGATCGACTGTATGCGGACAGCAAGGAACGATTGAACTCAAACTCGGAGATGAGCGTTCCGGAACCGACCTGTTCAACACGATCCACGATCAACTCTTGACCAAATACATGGCCGCCGACGAGTGCCGTACAGGATGTCTTCTTGTGACCATCGCAAAGATTCGCGAATGGGAGCATCCCCAGACCGGCAAGCTCATCGGGTTCGAGGAATTAATGTCCTTACTGGACGATGAAGCGCAACGAATATCGAGGGAACTCGGAGGGACAGCCAAGCTCATGGCAAGGGGATTGGACTTGAGACCTCGACTGTCTTCGGAAAAGAGCTCTCGGGCAAAGTGCCGCCTGGACTAGGTTACTTAATGGCCTATCGTATCAGCCTCACCCGCTTGCCTTAGCACGACTGATGACACCTCCATAAAACTGACCAGCTTTGTATCGATGCCGTGAAAGACGGCGGCGAAGTTCGGCTGGAACGGGCCCCGCTTGGTGACATTGTGACGTGCCTGACGGCCGATCGCATGCATGATGAAGTCGGCGACTTCGAGGCCGGGTCCGCCCTCCCGCCTTCGCATGAAATAGCACTCGACCGGCAGCGGCTTCCCATTTTGCACGAGAGAGAAGTTCTGGAACGCTGCTCGCGTGCGACGGTCTCCGAGCGTGCCTTCAACAGGTAGATTTGTCGTTAACGGGTTGCAAAACAGACGGCGCTCACCCATTGTGCGATACTGGGCGAGCCCGCTGGGCACTGTGATTCTGATTGCCGCAGCATCACAGCCTAGCGCTGTGAGGATATTCTCTTGGACAATCTTGCTATTCTCAACGCAGAGCTTGCTCATTGCCGTGCAGAACTCGAAGCAATCGGACGAGACGTAACTAGGCTGCTCGCTTGCGCTGCAACGCGAGGCGCCGCGGAAATCTTGCCCGAATTGGAGAAGGCAGCGACGCGAATGCGCCAGGCGGCACAGCAGTTCGAGGCAGTGACGCGGGCGATCGCTGAAGGCAGCCAACGGCGTATTCATTGAAAACGGCTGCAGTCTGGTTGCGATCGGCCCCGCACTTCAATGCCCTGGGCCAGCGGCAACAAAGCAGCGTTTTAGATTGCGCCAACCTGCATTTCCAAATTCCGATAGCCTCTTGAAGCAACTATCGTATTGCGCATTTTACGATACAGGCGGCATTCGTTGGCTAATTAGCAGGAAGTACAACCATCCTCACCTCAACCGCACCCAGCAGGTGAGATGGTGGTGTCGTGATTGCATCAAAGAACGTAAAATGGTCGGGGGCGGCTTGGGCTTGACGGGTCCACCAGTAGCCCAGCCGCCCTCCCTCACGCTTATCGAACGGGAATTTACGCAATCTCGATTGTTGGACGAAGCGTCTCCTGCTGCTCTGCCGAAAACGACAGGAAAGTTAGTGGGAATGTAATCACCGCATGGTAATCTGCACATCATATATCGGTCCACTAGCCGCGCGTTTTTCGATCAAGGCGTCCCGCTTTTCCCTAGTTCCGGACGTCTTCATTTCAGCTTGGGGCTTAAATGAATGTTCGCAGCGAGTTTGCCGACTTGTTCCGCGACATTGAACGTCGCCAGCGACGCATACGCGATCAGGAATTTCTTCTGGAGGTCTTGGAACGCGACGGTCACGACGTGACCGAACAGAGGAGGCCGCTAGAGACAGATCGAGCGCACCTCGCTTCTCTCATTGCCGAACAGCTGGGGCTTTGCACGAAGTAAGTCGGTCGTGGAGCTGAACAGAACAGACCACACCCGGATGACGAGCACTGGTCCAAAGGAGTGTTCGACAAGGGCCATGCCGTCTTTTCCAGTTTGCACCGCAATCAGCGTTCTAAAGAAACGATGTGAATTGTGACCAAGGTTATTTTCTTGTGCCCTAAATGCGCAGGTGCCTTCGTAGCTGACCAAATCCGCCGGGAAGTCCGGGAGCCTGGTCACTTCAGGTGCGCATTCTGCAAAACCAACGTGCACCGGTGGCGGGACGAATATGATTTTGTGAACTGGCGCGTACCGAGAAGCGATGGCCAAGAATTTCTTGGGAACTACACTTATCGCCGCTTCGGTCCTAAGCGGATCATCTCCTTCCCATCTTGGTGTGCAGATCCTCTACGCGGCTAGGCTGGAGATGAATGTCTAAAGCCTTCTCCCCGGAGTGTGGGAAGAAAACGCGGTTCGGCTTCGCGTGCAGACTGTGTCAAACGCCATCCGGAACTGCCCCCTTTGCGTCATGAAGAACTGCCCCCCACCATCGGGATTATGATTTCGGTTGAAGGTTGTTTCCGCCGGTGACGGGCCGGAGGGAGGCGGAGCCGACCGGAGGGCCGTCACCGGCGGTCGGCGTCTTGATGAGGCCGCTCTTGCGCTTGGCTCGGAGCCGGTAGCTGTCGCCGCGGATCGTCAGCACGTGGCTGTGGTGCAAGAGCCGGTCGAGGATCGCGGTGGCGACCACGGGATCAGCGAACACGGTGCCCCATTCGGCAACGCTGCGGTTCGAGGTGATCAGCATGGCGCCAGTTTCGTAGCGCCGGCTGACCAGTTGGAAGAACAGATGTGCCGCGTCAGGTTCCAGCGGCAGGTAGCCGAGCTCGTCGACGATCAGCAGCTTTGGCTTCGATAGCGCGAGCAGTTTCTCGTCCAGACGCCGTTCGCCATGGGCCTTGGCAAGGCCTGCGACCAGCGTCGTCGCCGTGGTGAACTGCACCGTGTACCCGGCCAGGATCGCCTCTCGCCCCAGCGAGATCGACAAGTGCGTCTTGCCGACTCCGGGTGGCCCGAGCAACAGCACGTTCTCTCCGTTGGCGATCCAACGTGACGCGGCAAGGTCACGGATCTGTTTGGGATCGATCGACGGCTGCGCCTCGAAGTCGAAGCCCGCCAGTTCCTTGACGGCTGGGAAGTGTGCGAGCTTCAGCGCCATCTCGATGCGGCGATGATCCTTGCGTGCGATCTCGCGCTCGCACAGCAGGATCAGCGTCTCACGCGCCGACAGGTTCGCGCGCGCCGCCTCGTCGAGCAGGCTGTCGAGCTGATCGCGGATGCAGGAGAGCTGCAATCGCGCCAGCATGGCATCGAGCGGATCGATCGTTTCTTCCATTATCTTCTTTCCCCACGCCATCAGAAGCCTCCTCCGACCACAGCTTCGTATTCGGCAAGAGAGCGTAACAACGACGGCGGTGGAGACGGATCCAGCACTGCCGCGATCTCCTGGCGGACCGCGCCATTGCGCCCAGCGACACCATCGAGATGGGCGGCGTCGACGATCCGCAGCCGGCGTCCCTCGGACTGCTTGTGCCCTGCTACCTGGTGCAATCCATGGCGGATCCGGACTTCGCCGGCCGCGATCGTTACCGCCACGCGCTCGCCAATAAGGCGCCAGGGCACCGAGTAGCTGTTCGTGTCGATTTCGACGGCGCAATCATTGCCGACGACGCGGGTCAGTTCACGCAACGATCCGAACGACGGCTGCCCCCCGAGCGGCTTCAACCGATGTATCTCCTCACGCGCGAAGCGGATGATCGGCGCCTCGCCGGTCGTGCCGTGGATACGAACGTTCGCAACCTCACGCTCCCATCTGTCGAGATGCGCCTCGAATGCTTCCCAACTTGAGAAGGAATGACCGGCGATCGCATTCTTCTTCACGTAGCCGACGCCGTTCTCCGTCTTGCCCTTCGTGCGCGCCCGATATGGCGCGCAGGCGCGAGGACGGAAGCCCCAATGCTTTGCGAAGGCTATAAGCTTGTCGTTGAACTGAACCGACCGGCTCACCGCGTCGTGGCGCACGACAAGCGCGCGTGGATTGTCCATCAGCACTTCCTCCGGCACACCGCTGAAGGTCGTGAATGTGCTCTCGAGCCCGGCGAACCAATGCTCCTGCCTCTCGGCCCGGAACGCACGCACATGGAGCCGTCGCGAGTGCCCGAGCGTCGCCACGAACACGAATGCCTTGACTTTCGCCCCTCCGATCTCGACCAGGCGCTCCCCGAAGTCGATCTGCAGCTGCCGACCCGGTGGCGTCTCAAACCGCGTCGTCGCCAGCGCCTCCGCCTTCAGCGCCTGGCGATAGGGCTGCACGGCGCGTTGCAGCGTCCGCCGGCTGACTGCCACGCCTTTCTCGGCCAACAGGTCTTGGCGCACCACATCGGCATTGCCGCGATGCCGAATGAGCCTCTCGCGCAGCCAGCCCTCAAGGCCGTCGAGCTGCTTCTTCCGCTCAGGCGACTTGAACGGCTTCACACCGCCCGCCGCAACGTAGTCTTTCACAGTGTGATGGCTGCAGCCCAGCTGCCGCGCAATCCGCTTCACACCCCATCCGCACGCCCTCAGGCGCATCATCTCCGCCACGTCATCCGGCGTCTTCATCACCTGCCCCCGTGGATCATTCCACGGCGAGCCTTCAGTGATTCGTTCCCGCTTCATTCACTCTCTCCTCAGCTATTCGAGGAGGGGCAATTCCTCGTGACGCAGAGGGGGCAGTTTTCCACGGCGCGCGACAGACTGCGGACGTAGTACCCTTGAGCCCGAACGGCTGATTTGATTTCGTCGCTGACCTTGAGAACTCTTGCTCTTCTCTTGCGCCACTTGTGTGCAGAGTAAAGCAGGGGTACGGCAGAGCCTGTACTCAGAACGAGCAAGTCGCGCTTGCTGCTGCGATAGACATCGTACATTTCGCCCCCGCGATCATATTCAAGTACGCATGAAATATACTTTCGTCGGCTCGATGAAGGAGCTTAGTATCTCGAATGGCAGCGCGGGTTGTAAATATGCAACGCGCGCGAGTTTTGGCTCGCTGCCTCCCAAATGATGGCAAACTGAGGTAAGATTGTCGATAAAGACAAGGAGTTCGTCGAAGCCGACCATGCCGTACGCCCGCTTGATCTCGAATTGATTGTCGAGAGAATCAAGACAACCACGTTGGAGCCCGAATTGGAGCAACAGGCCTCGGCTTTGTGGCTCGTCTTGTGATGCAGTCGCAATCAAGCCCCCGAGTTGAGCCGAACAGTCGCCCCACACCTAAAGGGGCTCTCCAGATATGACGTTCGCGCTCTAACGCCGATCGGCGGTGATACTTCTTTTGACCGTTGGTCGGGCCGACACAGGTGAAGCAATGCTGTCTGACCTGGCGTCCATGTTGCTTGCAGAGCGTCCGTCGCAGTGCGGCAAATTACGCGAAATGAACTTCGCCATCGATCACGAGTCATCGAAGTGCCGGCCGCACGGAAAGCTGCAGCGCCAGAACCTTGGCTGTCCAACGTCAATTCACGATGCGATCGCCTCGGCTGGCGACACCTCTTCGCCCTGCGGTGGTCAGACACGTCGTCCAACCCGAGTTTGCGTGCTTAGATAGCGCTTCCGCGTGTGGATGCCGGTAGACGTTGCGATAACCGTAGGAAATCACCAGTTGTCCATGCCTGTTATTCGGCATCGGCACCGACGCCGCGTCCGCATTGAAGCGCGCACCATGATGAGTTGCGACGAGGTGATCTACCTTCGTGGCATTGGCATGCATGAGGTACGCATAGTCCGCGTCTCCGGTCAGCAAGGCCGACCGTCCGCTAGTGAGGGTGGCAAGGATGGTCAATCCGCTATCATTGAGATCGCGGGCCGGGCCTCGACTCCTTACCAATTCACCAAACGGAAAGCGGATTCTTGCGTTGGCGGGGCGTACGAGCAGATTGCCCTTTTGGGCGAGTATTCGCGCCAGTCGCGCCGCGCCAGGCCCCAGCCGCTGATTGGGAACAATCCAGCGACATTCTAGCAGATGGGGGAGGTGGAAGGCACCGTGAAGATGATCCCAATCCCAATGCGACAGAACGATCGGGGGCGCCTCGCTTCGATTGATGTCGAAATTGGAGGGGAATGTATGGCGATTGAAGGAGATCGGAAATCCGACATCGAAGTGCAGAATGGCGCGGCCGCGATCATCGCATAGGGAGACAAAGTTTGCCTGACCGACATCCCTGACCAGGACAGATGCCGCTTGTGGGACCCTTTTGAGAACAGTCGATATTGCGGCGCGCGTTGCCGGCTTCGGCAATGGCGCACAGGCAGTGACGAGCGAACGCGGCAGCCCTAGCCGTGGGGCGGCAGCGGCACCGAGAGTTTGGGGTCTCGATCGCGGCCCTCGGGTCTCGTCCGGTGTATCAAGCTGCCGCGCGTAGGTGAGGACTCCGCGTGCGTGCGCCGAGTAGCCGTTGCCTTCAAGTTGAGCGTGCCATGCCGGCAGGCCGGAGCCATCCCGCTCGATCTCGAGATAAAACCAATCGGCTGGCGCCGGTGTCGCGCCCGCAAAGTGGCCAAATCGGGCTGGTGTCGTCACTACGCGCATGAGCGTGCGGATTCCGGGGATTGCGGCCAGAGATTCCGATTGAACGCGACCATGCATTCCGATCGAAGGCGGCCACCTGTTCCGACGAAGGCGGCCGGGGTGTCGTTGCCGGCATGAGGAGTTGGGTCAGGTTTTCTTCGCGGCGTCAAGATTGGCGCGTTGGGCAGTTATTTTCCGCATGCTGTCTCCTTTGAGGATGAGGCGGTGAGCGTTGTGGACGAGGCGGTCGAGGACGGCGTCGGCGATGGTCGGGTCGGCGATGATCTCATGCCAATTTTCGATCGGTACCTGGCTGGTGATGATGGTCGATCCGCGCTGGTGACGATCGTCGACGACTTCGAGGAGATCGCGACGCTGCTCGCCGGTAATCGGAGCGAGGCCCCAGTCGTCGAGGATGAGCAAATCGACCCTCGATAACGTCTTGAGGAGCCGCGCATAGCGTCCGTCGCCGCGGGCGAGCGCAAGAGCTTCGAACAGCCTTGGCAGGCGATGGTATAAGACCGATCGATTATCGCGGCATGCCTTGTGACCGAGCGCGCAGGCGATCCAGCTCTTGCCGACGCCGGTCGGCCCGGTGATGAGCAAATTTTGCTTGCGGCCGATCCAATCGCCATCGACGAGCTTGGCAAAGAAGGCGCGGTCGATGCCGCGCGGAGCGCGCAGATCGACATCTTCGACGATTGCGGCCTGCCGTAGCGAGGCAAACTTCAGGCGTACGATGAGCCTTTTGTTCTCTCGCTCAGTTGCTTCGCGATCGATCATCAGGCCGAGGCGCTGCTCGAAGGTCAGCGCGGTGACGTCCGGTTGGCGTTGCTGATCATCGAAGGCCTTGGCCATTCCGGCGAGCCCGAGAGCGGCGAGACGTTCGTGGGTATGATTGCTGAGCATAATGCCTCCTTGTTGCGGTCAGTGGTAGTAGCCGCGGCCACGGATGTTACCGTGCTGGATGGGATCGGCGTCGGGGGTGGTGTCGGGAAGGAAGGACTTGTCCAGGCCGGTCTTGAGAATCGAGGCAATCGACCGATAGCTCGCTGAGCCGATGCTGATCCCGCGGCGGCAAGCGGCTTCGAGACGTTGCGTCCCATAGGTCTTTTCCAACCGCAGGATGCCGAGACAGGATCGGAAGCCCTGCTCGGGATGCGGCTTTGTCCGCATGATCGCCTCGCACAGCGCGATTGTGGACGGACCGACTTTCTCAGCGGCGGCCAGCAGACGCGCCGGCGTCCAGAAGGCGTATCGGCGATGCGCGCTCGGCATGTGCTCGGGGATCGTGGTGTGGCGGCGCTTCACCCCCGAGCGTGCATGGCTGGCGATGCGGGTGCCGCGATGGAACACCTCGATGGTGGCTTCGGTGGCCCGAACCTCGACAACCTGGCGGATCATGCGGGATGGCACCGAGTAGAAGTGTCCCTGAACTTCGACATGGTAATCCGGCGCCACACGGGCACGACGCCATTCGGCGTACTGATAGGCCTCGGCCGGCAGCGGCATCAGGGCCGGACGATCGATGGTGTCGAAGAACTCGCGGCGGCTGGCACCGAGCTTGCGCATCAGGCGGGCGTTGAGTTGGTCGACCAGGATGCGGATCGCAACATTCAACTCGGCGAGCGAGAAGAAGCGCCGGTTGCGCAGCCGCGCCAAAATCCATCGCTGGACGATAAGAACCGCCGCCTCCACCTTGGCCTTGTCGCGCGGCTTGCGGGGCCGCGCCGGCATAATGGTGGTGCCGTAATGGGCGGCAAGATCTTGGTAGGTCCGGTTGACGCCTGGCTCGTAGCGGCTCACCACCGTCACCCCGGCCTTCAGATTGTCGCAGACGAGCGCCTTCGGCACCCCGCCCAGGAAGGTGAGCGCATCCACATGGGCGCCGATCCAGTCGGGCAGCGCCTCGCTGAACCGGGCTTGGGCAAAGGTGTAATTCGACGCTCCCATGACCGCGACGAAGATCTTGGCGGCGCGCACCTCCCCGGTGAGCCCGTCGAACACCGGCATGGTATCGCCGGCGAAGTCCACGAACAGCTTTTCGCCGGCCGCGTGGGTCTGCCGCATGGTCGCCGTGATGCCGTGGCGCCATTCGACGTAGAGGTCGCAGAACCGGCTGTAGCCGTAGCCGTCGGGATGATGGCCGCGGTATTCCTCCCACAGCAGTGCCAGCGTTACGCTGCGGCGGCGCAACTCGGCATGGACATGCCCCCAATCCGGAAGCGGCTTCGATCGTGGCGGGTTGTAGCCGGCCGGCGCAAACAGCTTGCGCTCCAGGGCTGTGTCGTCGAGCTCCTCCGGGATCGGCCAGGTGATGCCGATCACCGCGGCCCGGCGGACATACTCCGCGATCGCCGTGCGACCGATCCCGACCGATCGGGAGATCACCCGATCGCTCACCCCACAGGCATACTTCAGGCGTAGAACTTCTCGAATCTTCCGCATCGGCAATCTCTCGGCGGGCATCGGACCTCCCATTGCGTCAACCGCAAAAGGAGGGACCTTGCCCCGTTCAGATTGCCGACAACGCCCCCCGTCTCACCCTATCAACAGGGTGGCCGCATTCGTTCGGATCGGGTGGCCGCTTTCGATCGGAATCGGTGGCCGCCTTCCGTCGGAATCGGTGGCCGCTTTGCCCCGGATTCCGCATGAGCGCGAATGGTTTGGTCTGTTCAGCACGAAACCCGTCCAAGAGCCGCGGTCCGGCGCCATCAACATAGTCGGCATCGATGCAATCAAATTCGAAGGATGCACGGCGATGAGGGCTCGTGCTCAATGAATCCACGCGCGAGACGCGCGCGTACAGTCCTCTGCGGGGAAACTCTGGCGGGATGCGGATAAAGAAGAAAAAGAAGATAACCTCCCACGGTCAAAACTCACCGATGCGGCGCGTCTTAGCTGCGACCACGCCGATTGAGGGCGCTATTTTTTATCAAGAGGTCGACCAGCATCTGATCCGACAGGCCCAATTCAATGAAGGTGGCACTCCGACACAGTCAACTCGCCGTTCCAGAGTCTTTCGAGAAAGCCGCTTGATAAAGCTCCTCAATCCTCGTGACTTCATCCGGCGTTAGTTCGGAGAATTCGTTGTCGCGGGCACGCTTTGAGAGTTGTCCTCCATTCTGTTGCAGGAATCCGAAGAGGTTATTGAGCGTCCGCTCCGGCATTTCGATCATGTTCTCGATGCCCGCGCGGAAGGTATCGAAGCTCCGTAAAAATTGCGTTTCCTTTGGAAGATCTTGTTCGATGGTCCTCTGCACGCATTCGTACAGAAACTCGGCGTGGGGCGTCGCGTCGAAGAAACGATAAAAATCACCGGTATCGTTCAAGACCTTGACGTTGCCCTGTGGGGTCGATTCCCATTCAACACATGGAAGCAATCTAGTCGAATAGCTTTCCAACACGGTCTTGTATTCGCTGATCTTGTCGAGAATCGCGGCAGAAACCGGAAAGTGGATCCCGGCGGGATTGTATCCGCGCCGTGCCAGAACATGGTGCATCAGGTATCGGTGAATGCGTCCGTTGCCGTCCTCGAACGGGTGGATATAAACGAACCCGAAGGCGAGCACGGCGGCAGCGACGACAGGATCAAGCTCGTTTTCCGCCGCATGATCGAACGCGATCAGTCCGCGCACGAGGGAGGGGATATCTTCGTGACGCGCGCTGATATGATCCGGGACAGGTCGCTGCGTCTCACGGTCATGCTCGCCGACGAAACCACCTTCGTTACGGAAGCCAAGTTTCACGAAGCGCTCATCGCCGATCACGATGCGCTGCAGGCGTAGAAACTCCGCCTCGTCGAGCGGGGCCCGTCCCGCTTCACCGATGACCCGGCCCCACCGCTGGATACGGTCCTGTGGCGGTCTCTCTCCTTCAATGACGTAGCTTGACCTTGAATCCTTGAGAAGAAGGAAGGCGGCGGTTCGCGCCAGCAGATCCTTTGGAACCTGGCTCACCACGAAACGGGCGCGCTCCTTGAGATCCTGCGCAATAAATTCGCTCAGCGCTGCAGTCTTGAAAACAAGCGGACAAAATTCCGGCGTTCCTGGCAAATTGTTCCGGACGCGGTGTCGTGCCGAATTCTGCCCGGAGGTCGCATGTTGAAGTTCGGTATCGACGGCGTCGACGTAAGAGACTTTATCTGCCGCAGGCAGGTTGAGTTGGCGGCCCAATAGCCATTCATGCAGAAACCAGATACGACGCGTATACAGACCGGTCGGCTTCTGTCTCACAAGATCCGCAATCTCATCCTCGTTCACAATGAGGAAAAGCCGTTTCAGGATTGCAAGGTCTAGTCCTTCATTCTTGAGAGCGAAGGTGAGATGCCCCTCAAGCGTCGCGTCCGGCGCATGGCGCGGCGTGTAGATGCGCCACCCCTCCTGCTCAATGATCCGGTGCTTTGTTCCGATTGCGGAAAGCACGCGCGGGACCGGGACGGATAGGCTGTAGGCGTCAACCAGCGCAGCATAGCCAACAGGAGTTGCGATCTCCGGCAGCCGCCGGTCATGAATAACAGACACTGGTCCTGAAAACTTTGTCTGCATTGTCCCAGATCCGTGAAAAACGTTCTCGATCGTGAATTTCACTCTCAACTCGGCCTTCGAGCCGCAAAAACCTTTTACACCGTGAAAAACACTCACACAACACGGTAAATGTGAAATGTCTTCGCGAAGACGTTGGAGTTCTCCCTCGGTCCCACCCAAGGAATGCTTTTGAGAGAACCAGCAAGGCATTTAGCGGCGCGTGGCGGCCTCGTTCACTGTTCAACAGACCGGCGCGTGGCCACTCGTTGGGGGTGGAATTCTTAACAAGATGCAAGATTCTTAACGGAACACGACGCAAATTTTGGAATAAAAGAGCGGCGCGATTGCGCTCGTTCTCTTTTTGTTCTATGGTGATAAATGGCCTTCCTTACTGAGCAGGAACTCGAAAGCCTGCGCATCGATCAGAGCGTTTTTCATATTGTCGGCCCGGGAGAGGAACATTTTCAGCTACTGACTGCGTTCGATGCCGGTCGACACGCAGCTTTTTTCCTGGGCCGCGTCCGATCGGTCAACAGCGGAAACCGATACGAGTTTCTCGCGGACGCGCCGGTGAGGGCGCAACTGGCGCGGATCAGCCGGGATAGGGCAACTTTCCAGGAGGAAAGCGAGAAACTCGCGACAGCGTTCAATGAGGCTCACGGAGGCAGCACGGCTGTCGGTGCCTTCTTGATCTTCTCGCTGTCTTGTTCAGGTGGCCGGTTATATGCACTTCTGAAATTCGAGGACGAAAAGGTTCTCAGCTACGACTACGACGTCAGCCGCGGGCGTTCGGGCAAGCCGAAGCCGACCTTCGGCGAGATTGAACGGACTTTTGTCCAGAACCGCAACGCCCTACAGAAGGCCGCGCTCATCAAGCTGGGCAAAGAGCGCGACGAAATCTGCGTTGTCGATCGTCAAAATCCGCAACGGCCTGCGGCCTATTTCGAACAGTTCTTGCTCGTGCGACGCCAGCGAACGGAAGAGGAGCTGACAAGGACAATCGTCGAGGTCACGCGCAACATTGCGCACAAGCACAAAGACATACTTCCGCAGGACACGATGAAAAATCTGGCGCAACGCCTCTACGACGCCAGCCAGTCAGGCGGTTCTGTCGACGGCGAAAGTGCTGAAAATTGGCTGAAGAGCATTTTCGGGCCGCTGCCTGATGATAGCCCCGTGCTGACCGACTTCAAAGCAAAGCTGAAGCGGGAAGGAATGGCGGGCGAATCGTTCGTGCTCCAAAAGAACGCAATTCAGGCTCCCAAGAACCGTCGCGTTGAGACGGCAAGCGGGGTCAAATTGACCTTCCCTGTCGGTTTGATGTCTTCAGTCATTTCGGTGAACCGCGACAGGGGCGAGATTATCATCAGGGACAAGATCACACTCGATGACTTCGAGATCAACACATCTGGTCGAACGCGTACGTGAGCTTGTCGCGAACGGCGCCGTGGCGGACGAACGTATTGACGCCCTCGTGTTGCGAGGCCGGCTACCGTCGGTCGATGCGCAGGTCGCCTGGCTCGGCTTCGTCGACGACGTCCCACCGCCGTTCTCGTCCTTGCAAGTCTATAATCCGGGTCTGGGTGGTGATCTCGTTGGGGCTGATATCTTTGATTCGACCCGCGAGATCGTGATCACGCTCGGAAAGCCAACTGCCGACGGCTGCGCCTTCTTTATCTTCCAGTCCGACATCCCACAATATTTGGCGCAGCGAACTGTTCTTCCGCGCCTTGCGATCGCCGACTTCAATTCCACTCAGGCATTTCGCGCACGAGGATTGGAGTTCGCTTCATGGGATTTCGCGCAAACGCCACCGCGACCCGAGCCTTTGCTTGGGTCTATCGACCCCACTCGCTATGTTCGTGACTTCGTCCCCGCCCGTGAAATCGTTACCGATCTCAATCCCTGGCTATTATTGGCCGCGCCAGCGGTTTCATCGCCGGCGTATCAAGCTTGGGAAACGGTTTCTGCCCGCAGACTGTTGGGCGGTCTCGTCTCCCGCGCCTGGCTCGAGGATGGCCAGGTCTGGCTGCAAGCGGCGGCGACGCCTCCGATCTATCGCATTAGAGCCGATGATCCTGCCCTGCCCGGCGCTCGTTCTCGATTGACTGAATCCGCCAACTGGGTTTTTCTTTCGGGGACAGATGTCGAGGCACGCCACCTGCTCTTTTCCGGTGAGTTGGCTCGGGCGAGCCGTCCTCAGCAAGATCTCGCCACGACATTGGAGCAGGCGCTTGAGGCGGCCAAAGCTGCCTATGAAGCTCACGTCCAATCATCGAGCCGCGAGACTCTGAAGGCGCTCGCCGATCTCCGCAAGACCGTGATTGATGAAACTCAGAAGGTAGCGCAACGGGCGCAGGATCTTGCGGCTACGCTCTGGCGCGACCTGGCCGTCTCGGCTGCGCCTTTTATACTGAAGATCCTGGGAGATGCGGCCAAGACACCGGGTCCTCTCATCTCTTCCTTATTCTACTTTGCGGCCGCCGTATTCATCGGTCTGTCGTTCGCGTTGCAGTGGCGGATCAATGGCGCGTTCTTCCAAAGCCAAGCCTCGTCCCGACGGAGCTGGATGCAAAGTCTTTTTAGTTACATCTCCGTTCGCGAGCGGGAAGAAATCGCTGAAACGCCGATCGAACAAGCGATGAAGAACTATCGGGAGACCCGCGGCGTACTGCTTGTGGTCTATGGACTGTTGATCGGAGCTCTCGTTGCCGCCGGTGTCCACACTCTGCACGATGTAATGCCGTCACCTTCGAGCCCCGTTACAAGCGTCGCGCCCAGCCCAGTACCAGTTCCGCCGCCTCCGGCAAAGCCGCCGTAAATTTGAGTGGTTAAGATTTCTACTAGCCGCGTATCCGCGATCGAGATCCAACACGGCTTGATAATAGTCGAATGCAACTGCGATAGCGTAATCGCCCTGTCACATTTCGGCACCAAACTCCATCGAAACTCTCGAGCGCGTAGGTGAACCTCATGCCCGCAGTCGATCAGAGCGCCATTCCGGCCCAACCGATGCGGTTTCAGCACCACATGCGGTGGCTGTCGGGACGCTTGGCCGGCGCCGGAGCGATCAAGATCGTCGCGATCGGCTCGTCCACCACGGCGGGTGAAGGCGACATCGTGCCCTATCCGCAGCGTCTCGAGCGGGCGCTGCGCGCAAGCTTTCCGGGCAGGAACTTCGATATTCTCAACCGCGGCGTCGGCGGTGAAGAAGCTCCAGACGAGCTACGAAGGATTCAAGGCGACGTACTCGGCGAGAGGCCATCGGTCGTGGTCTGGCAGGTTGGTACCAACGCGGTTTGGAAGAGCCAGGATCTCGACGCCACCGCCGGCGCGATCCAGCGCGGTCTCGCGATGTTCGCAAATGAATTGATGGACGTCGTGCTCATGGATCTTCAGTACGTGCCGGCCGTGCTCACTCCGGCAATGGAGGAGCGAGCACACCGGATGGTGGCATTGATTGAGACGGCAGCCAGCCGGGCCGGCTTCCCGGTCAACGTGTTCCGCCGCTTCGCATTGATGAAGCAGTGGCATGAGGCAGAACGGATCTCCTTTGACCGGATGGTCGATCCCACCGATCCCGACCGCCTCCACCACAGTGACTGGAGCGCCCGCCGGATGGCAGAGGCGCTCGCCAACACGATCGCGATCGCCGCGACCGTGGGCTCATGAATGGAACGAAGTGTTGAACTTTTCCCCACCCGAGGATCCGTCATGGCTAAAATTACCGCCAGCGCAGTTGTGCTCTTGAGCCTCTTCTTGGCAAAGCCCGCATCCGCTTGGGGACCCGACGGACACCGCTTGGTCGGGTCCATTGCTGACCAGCTCCTGACCCCGAATGCCAAGCAGCAGGTGAAGACCTTGCTGGGCGTCGATCTACGGCAAGCCGGGCCATGGCTCGATTGCGTGAAGAGCGTGCACAGGCAAAACGATGGCAGCCTCGCCTACGTTGTGGATCCTCAGTACGAACCTCCATGCACCCCCTTCGCGAACGACCGCAAGGCTATGGTCGATTACGCCGGCCGAAACTGGATCGATTGCGTCTATCCGGAAGGAGCGAGTGCGACCGCCAATCTTGGCTGTCACAATACGTACCACTTCGACGACGTGGCCGTTCAGCGCGACAAGTTCGATCGAAACGATGCGGGTACCAATGATCATGATCTGGTCGCAGCTACCAACGCCGCGATCGCCGTGCTGCTTGGCAGGCCGGCGCCGCCACCCTTCGACATCAAAGACAAGAAGGAGGCTCTGTTGATAGTCGCTCATCTGGTGGGCGACATGGCACAGCCCCTTCACGTCACTGCGCCGTACCTCGATCCCAACGGAAGCCTGGCCGATCCGGACGTCACGCACACGATTGATCCGTCGACCGAAACCGCGGGCGGCAACTGGATCCACGATAAAGCCATCACGGTCGGAAACGACGCGTTCCATCATGCCTGGGACGACATCCCATCCGATCTGGGAGACACCGCCCCGCTGGCTTTGGTGAACGTCGCAAAGGCCGTTCCGGCCGATACGGACCGCATCGAGAACTGGTCAGCAATTTGGGCCACGGACACGATCGCGGTCGCGAAACAGGCGATGTCGAATGTGACCTACACCAAGATAGGTCCCAGGAAGTGGACGATCTCCTTCTCGGATCGAGCCGCGTACCTTCAGTCGGCGGATACTATCAAGCGGCAGCAGCTTGCCAAGGCGGGAGCCCGTCTCGCCGAGATCGTGAACCACCTTTGGCCTTAGTCAGAAAGTTACTTGCGCGGGAACGATGCATCAATCTTCGTACTCGGTAGCCGCGGGCGGCTCTTTGGGCGACGATTCGGGCGCTGTTGCATATTGCTTCTTGATCCGCATCGCCAGGATAGTCGCATAAAGATCACGCGGCGAGGCCTTATCGAGATCCTGCAGATCGCGATAGTTGGCCAAGAAATCCAGGATGCTCGGCCTCAGTGGCCGTGTGTCTGCCGGCGCGCGAGTTTTGAGCTTCCGGTCAAGGTCGAGCTTGGTGAGCTCGATTGCATGCTTACGCCATTCGACTTCTCTATCTTGCCTGTCGCGCGCGCCTATGACGAACTTGGTGATCACCCCTGTAATGACGCCAACGATCACGGCGCCGGTCGCACCTACGACGGCTGTTACGGCCGTCAACGTAGTCGGCTGCAGCTTGGACAGCTCTTGAAAAAACTCTTGAAGCGCGCTCATGGAGAGGATCTCAGGCTGACATGGCTCCGCCCGCCTGACCTTCCGTTCTGCCGACAATGAATTTCCGTTCCAGGACCTTTCCGGTCGAATCCTTGGCGATCACGACCAATTCCGCGCCGCCCACGCCCTGCGGCATCCGCATTTCTTCGTGACACGGTGGGTCGGGACAATCGCTGTCGTGCACCACCTTCCCGCTCAGTCGGACGGTAATGCGGGTCACGCCGATGCCACCCAGGATCGTGAACCGGAAATTTCTGCCTTCGACGGGCGGCTTTGCATCCAATTCCATTCGTGTAACCATTCGCTAATAAAGGATATCGTACCACTCAGCGGCGCAGTGCCTTGTTGAACGCTACTGTGGACACCATACTGCCAAGTGCTTCTTGCGCGAAGCGGATAGATAGCGGCCCTGCCACGCGGGATCGTCCGACAAGTGTGACCACGGTACCTTGCCCTGATCGAACTGCCGCTTGACGTAGGCACGCCAGGAATAGTGCTCATAGGTGGCGAGACAGGCGACACTGTACGCCTCCGCCAGAGATCGATTGCCGTGCACCACGACAAAATTGTCGTCGTTCTGCTCGCTGGCGGAGCCGGAAAAATTGTGGGATCCGGTGACCACCTTGCAGTCGTCTGAAAAGGGGTCGATCACGATCATCTTTGAGTGCGTGATCGCATGGCCGATGCCCGGGTTCTGGTTGGGAAACAGAAACTGGCTGCGCGTCACTTCCCCAATCCAGTCCGAAAAGGACTTCACGACGCCTTCGGGCTGCACCAGAGCCGTCTCAAACTCATGGGACTCCGTATCTACACCTCTCAGCGAGAATTTTTCGCGGTTATCCGACGTGACGGTGCTGACGACACCCCTGACGTAGATCTCTGAGGCCCTTGCGACAATATCAGCGAGTGGATCGGGACCGGGCTGGAACATCACATAGAGGATCATGTCCTTGGCGCCCGTCACGAGCTCAATGAGCGCCTCGATGTCGATACCTTTCCCGACGTTCTTCTTCGACTTGCTTCGGACCCGGGTGAACCAGACGTCTGTCCCGTTCGCCGGACGCGGCGATTTGGCGTTGTCGCCCACGAGATCCGGCGTGAAGTCGCTGCCAGCATCTCTCAGGCGGCCCCACTGCTCGAAATACAATCCGGCGATCTTTGGGTCGACAAACAGAATTCCATTGTTGGCCTGCGTGCAGAGGCCGGTCGGCGCCCAATTCGTGCTTCCGGTCCACACCTTCGTTGCGACGTCGCCTTTGGTGGACACAACGACGGCGAACTTGTTGTGACCCAGGCCCTTTGAGCCGAGGATCCTGTCGTGGACGTCAACGCCGGCCGCCTTCAGCTCCTCGCGGGCATCCGCGTTGCCGTCGCCCCCCTTGTCGGAGCCATTCGAGAGCACCAGGTGCGCGCGACGCTTCAAAAGCTTCAGCCGCGCGATCAGTTCCTCATCCGAGAGCTCGTAAATCGCCAGATAAAGCTCCAGCCTGGGATCCCCGATGACTTCATCGAGCAAGCGCAGGAGCGCCAACCGAAGTTCACCCGAGAGAAATCGCCTCAAAGGCTCTTCGAGGTCGGCTATGTGATCCTTGATGTCGCGCGGCTTCCAGTTCTTCTCACGCGCGATGCGTGCGACGAATTGAGACATGACGAAGCCGCGATTAAAATACGCCTCTATGCCGTTGCCGGCTTGGCCATTCACGTCGATGGCTTCGGTCCAGCCGGAATCCGCCAAGGACACCAGCGTGCTTTCTCCGACAATGCCCTCCCCGGACGATCCTACCGCATTGATCCGATAGCGGACCGTCTGGCCGTTGTTGGCGCCGTGATCCGTCCATTCGTATCTTTGGAAAGGCCATACATTCGACGGCCTTGAGCTATTTGTGTCATCAGCGCCATCAGCGGCCGGCTGATCGGTAAAGCCCACGCGATTGCGCAGGATCTCCGTGGGCGACCAATTCCCACCCACCTGGCGCTGGCGCTCAATCATGAAGCCCAGGCATCCGGGGATCGGTACGTCCGAAGCACCACCGCTGGAGACGCGCCAAAAGAGCTGGACATCGTCGCAATCATGATAGGCAGTTGCTCGTATCTGAGTTCCATTGACCGTATTCGAAACCGCAACCGACATGGCGATGCCTCCTCCCCTCGATGGGCATGTGACCCTTTGTCTGTCAGGCTCGGCTCAGGAAGCTGGTCGACACCTTCATCGGCTCGTCGGCCAGCGCAAACATCAAGTTCTGCAGCGCTATGCCAGAATGAAGCCGCAGCACATCGCCTATCTCCTTCGCGTCTACCGTGAATCTGACCTTGAGCAGACAGGCCGCGCCATCTTTCTTGCGAGCTCTCGCCAAGGTGAACAGGTTGCGGACGGTGTCGTCGACCTTGACGCCCTTCTTCGACGGAATGGGATCACCATTCGCATCGTATTCGGCATCGCGTTGCCAGTAGCGGTCTTCGTCGAAGAAAATCATTGGCGTGAACGATTTTGCGTCAGGGACGTAGCAGTTTCGCTCGGCGTCTTCGAAGATTTCGCGCATCGTGCCGCCGCTACCCCGGGCGTAGACGATGCCGGCGCGCGAGTTGGTGATGAGTGTCTCCTCGCGAATGCTATTGAGGAAGAACTTAGCGTAATGCGTCGCAAAGGGCGTGGTCGGCTCCTGACCATAGAGCCAGGTGGGCACACCGAGGCTGAGGCTCGGCTTGGCCGGTGCACGCGTCCTGGCGTCCAGAGCGGCGTTGATCCAGCGCCTCGCGTCGTCGAATTGGGTCTCGTGGCCCGGCGCGACCCCTCCGTCGCTGGTCACGAGCTGATCCAGCACAGGAAGCAGGGGCTCCTTCCCGAGGATGAACAGCGCCGCCGAGAAGGCCGCATCGTCGGCGCCCGCGAAAGTTGCGCCGACGTGAGCGGCCTCCATCGCACCGGGGCCGCCGCCCGTAACGATCATAAAGCCCTGTTCAGTCAGTTGACGCGCCAGCCTTGCTAGCGTCGCATAGGCCGGTTCCGCCCTCGACAGCTCGTGCCCACCCATAATGCCGACGAGCTTTGGCGTCTCCTGCGTCAGGAACCGTCTGAGCGCGTCAGAGATGTTGGCATCGTGGTCGGCCTGCTTCCTCCGCACGTCCAGAGTCGCCGGGTTGTCAGCGCCGTCAGCGACATATTGCCGGAAGACCCGGAAATCCCACGCCTCCGCCAGTCCCATCTTCGAACTTGGATCGTAGCCGCGCAGAAGATCTTCGGAAGAATACAAATCGGTGGGCAATTCGTAATCCAAGGGATGCTCCTAAAAAACTCAGGTCAGATCGAAGGGACGGGGGGAATCCGCCCAGCGGACGCCGGCCGGCCAACCACGGTAAACATCCTCGGTGCAAGGTCAAATGCCTAAACTACAGGTAGAGTGTGACATTCACTTCTCAGGTAGGCAAGGCCAAATCCCTTTCGTTCTGCCACGGCCATCCGGAGGGATCCTCAGCCACCGCTCGTTTGCTCGCTGAAATCGCCAAGCCCATGCCGGCACTGAGCTCCCTGCAATTGGAAGTGCGGACAACGGCGAGGCTGACGCGAAGCAAACAAAGCTAAGTCGTTGGGTTGTTCGCACCATCCCACTCAAAAGCCAATTGAAGGAGACGCCCCTCGATGAGCTCCTCGCCGAATCCATCGAGCAGGGCAAGAATGAACCCAATGATGCGTCCTCGATATGTTCGAGACTCTGCATGAGCGGCTGGTGCGGGCGGAGGGCATGATCGCTGACGAGATCGCGCGGCGCAGGCGATGACTCCTCGCGCCGCAGTCAGCGCGGTTCAGTGCCGTAAAGCCAGCTTGTACTAACGCGAGCACCACGACCGCGCGCGGCGACACCCAGACCGGTCGATGAACACATAGAAAACCGACGACCGGGCCGTCGCTCCGGCTACTCTTAAGCTTCGCCGGAGCCGCAAAACAGCACCGTCGGTGGCGCCGCGCGCGGAGGCGGGAGGGTCCGACCGCCCGGGGCTCCCGGTCTGCTCTTGAGATCGTATCGTTGGGCTAGCTCGAGTAGCCGCCGCTTGGTGAACGGGTCCGCGTTCTCCGCCAGATCGCGCGCCCGCTGTGCGCGAAGCCCCTATAAAATTGCTCCGATCAAGCGGCCTGGTACATGAGAACAATTTTCGGCGACTTACTTGGGCTCGCGGCACGAGGGGAACTAAGCTGCTCCCAGCAGGCAAACAACATGACTCGGCTCTCGCTCAGCCGGAAGCTGTGCCCGAAGTACAGTAAGCCGATGACGGCCGTGCTCGACGACGTCGGGCCCGGCCGGTCGCGCTACATCTGCCTGGTCTGCGAGGGCGATCCGCTGCGATCCCGCCGCCCGGAAGTGGGCGGAAGCCGCAGGGTTCTTCCTCGGAGGTCGCGCAAAATGTGCGGTGATCCATCAGATCGAGTATCCTGTCGCGCAGAAGCCCGCTGATTAATCCTCATTGTCTAGCAAGGAAGTAGCCTACGACTTGCTGCTCCTCAGACTTTGCGTCCGGAGCGACGGTTCACGAGCCGTCTTCAGCGACTACGCGATCGGCTCCAGCTCAGAAAGGCACTTTTCCAGATTGGCCTTTGCTTGAGAGAGATAGGACCTCATGGAAGAAAGTTGACCGACATCCGGCTTGGCTCGTCCAGAACTGGCAGCGCCCAAATGCTGACAAACCTTGACCAAGTCGCTTGTCATGTCTTCCAGGACAAACGTCAGGTTCTCAAGCGTCATCAATTGATAGAATAGTGGGCTTGAAACTGCTGCATCTTCCACAAGCGGACCATTTAGCCTCACGTCTACCAAAGGGACAAGCACATCGGGCGCGTCCTGACTTACTTTGCCCATGCAAGTGAGCAATGTGGTGTAGGTAGAGGGAACATAGATGACACGATCGACTACCGATTGGCTATAGAGAACGAGCGTTTCCTCGGTGAGGCCTTCGGTCGGCGTTAGAGCAGACTGATCCTCAGTCGACATGATTTTCGCTTTCCTCGTTGTAGGCGTGCATTATAAAGTGCGACACTTTTGGCTGCACCGGCTCGACGAGCATGTGCGTTCTTTGCGCTTCCGACTTCTTTTCGTTTGCCGTTACCACCTGGGCACCTCGATAGGAGCGCTTCCCTACTACCTTCACATGATGCGCTTGCGCCGGCACGGGCGCGGGTGGCGCCATCGTCGGCGGCTCATGATTTGCCAGCATTTGCAGCACGTCAAACATGTTTAGTCGGGGAGGTCTATTGAACGGCAAGCCTCCGATCTGCACCAGGTGATCATAATCTGACTTCAATACCGGATCATGAACTGCCTTTCTGAGAAGGTTGAGATACAGTTCTCCGGCGTCCGCAGCGATCTGGGCCGGTGCATGCGGGAGAAGAGGCTGCACATGACGGCCGAACAGCGCCGGACGAGCTGGCTGCACGGCGCGCGGGGATTGCACAGCGCGAGCGGGTTGCGCAGCGTTAATGGGTCGTGCAGGACGCGCGGCAGAAGCTTCCTTTTTTGAAAGCGCAATCGCGCCATCTCGCGTCATGCAAAAATGAGCTTCTTTCCCATAAGTCGTCCGCTCCACAAGACGGGCATTCGCCATCATGTGCAGTATCCGGCTCAGATTGGCCGGTTTGAGTCCGAGTTTTCGAGCGATCGCGGCCTTTTCCAGAGGCTTCCCGTCAGCGGAGCGAAGAAGCCTTAGTATCGCTAGGACGTGTTGCCGACTGAGAATTTCGCTGACGTTCGCGACTTTGGATGTCGCAATCGACATCTCCAATAGATCGTAGAACGCACGCAAACGCTCCGCATAGGCCGCGTTCTTCGTCAAGAGGGCGGCGCTCGAACGGCGAAAGATATCAAACCACTGACGCAACTCGTCGTCGCGGCGCCTTCCGTCAAGCGCCTTCCAGAGCCAAGCGCCAAGCGCAGAATACAGGCGTCCGTAACTTGCCTCGGACCCCTCCTTCAGGAGCGCAGACACGGCAAGCCTAGCTTCCGAAGCCGAAGCGTCGCCTAATTCGATTCTTTCGAGCGCGGCATCCATGACCATGTCCATACATCATAACGGTTAATAACGCTTTAGTACGCTTTACCGTGATTTTGCCTCTTGAATCTAGGTGGTCTGAGGCCAGCGATAAGACTTCCAAACGGTTTTTTGACCCAGTTGCTCAACGGGAACCTTATTGGGGCGCTTGGGCATAGGTAATATAGCACCTATGCGCCCGTCTTTGAACTCGGTGTCCGTCATGTGTTGAACGACGAAGGTTCGGGTGCCGAACTTCACTCCCATTTGGGCCGCAGTCGTCTGATGTCCCTCCATGGTTTGATCGTTCCCCATCGAGGGAATGAGCATCAGGTCGATATCCATTTTGGTGAACGGGTTCGTCTCGGCATCTGCGTCGCAGAAGTCCAAACAGATCGCGAAGCCGATTATTGCGGCCTCCGTGGCGAGAATGCACAACTTGGTACCCGGCGTGATGTCTTCCTTGCCCCAGCCCCCACCCGAGAAGGGAGCAATCTTATCGTAAACCAGCCGCTCGATCCCGTAGCCGTCGAAAACGAGCGCGCGATTGACGACCCCCTCTTTCGTGCTTTCGTGCCAGGTCCCCGCAACTACGACTTCGGGTGGCAACCGATCATCGGCCACGTCACGATCTTGAAGAAGAGCCTTAATCCGACCGCGTAGCTTTGGAGGTACAGCCAGTTCAGGCCAGACCACGGCAACGCACTCTTCGTCCAAACACTTCGTGATCTGATCTTCGACGACCGCATCCGCATAAGGAGAATTCGCGCCCCTTACGACGAAGCGTTTCTCTCCGAGATGTTCAGAGAAGTCTGGATCGAGCTTCAACTCCTCGAAAAGGCACGCGCCCATCTTCCAGTTGCTTTTATCCGCCGCAGAAAGATGTAGGGTTCGGCCATTGAAAACCTCAACGGCGTATCCATCGATCTC
This sequence comes from Bradyrhizobium sp. U531, assembly GCF_051710265.1. Lineage (NCBI taxonomy): Bacteria > Pseudomonadati > Pseudomonadota > Alphaproteobacteria > Hyphomicrobiales > Nitrobacteraceae > Bradyrhizobium > Bradyrhizobium sp. U531. The sequence goes on along the minus strand of NZ_JASVEN010000012.1, from coordinate 47,239 downwards.
CTTGGGGATGATGCGATGGAAGACCAAGCCACGCCGTTGATATGGTTGCGTTTGTGATAGCGACCTCGCCGTGCTTACGCTGTCTCGCGGGATGACGTAACAGTTATCCACGATCCATTGCGACGGCTCCTTCGGCCATTGAGAGCGGTACTGGCCCAGTGTCCAATCGACCGCTCGGATCAAACCACCGATCGTCTCCGCGATCTCTTCCAGCCCGTCGGGCAGCGTCCAAGCAATCGATCCCGTCGCGAGAGCATCCGAGAATTTCCTCTCCCGGCCCGCGATCCTTCCGTCAGCCATGGCACGATAAGCCTTGAGGACGGGCCCCGTCGAACTCAGAAACAGTCCATTCAGTTGGACAAGAACGCGCCGAAGGTTCTCGGCGCTGAAATCGTTAACGGTGGCATGCGTTGTCGCAAGCGCGCATGCACGCTCCTTCCATGCACCGAATTCAACACTATCCTTGGAGGCTTGGCTAAGCGCCACCGTGTGAGACCTGAATCAAACGACAAATATACGATACGACTGTTAGTGGATTCACTCTCAAATCGCAACCGCTAACGATCGCAATTCGAGCCGGTCAAAGCTTTGAACGCAGCAAGACGACACGGCGACCGCGCATTGAATCACCGTGAGGCGACATGAACGGTTACGGCAACAACCTCGTTATCTGCTGTGACGGCACCGGCAACGAGATCTCCGAGAACATTTCCAACGTCCTCAAGGTCTATCGCTGCCTGCGCAAGACGGACAACACCCACCCGACGCAGAAGGTGTTCTACGATCCCGGCGTCGGCACCGTGACGGAGCCGTCGACGTGGAATCGCTGGAAGGCCGACGTCAATTTGGTGCTGGGGCTCGCCACCGGCTTCGGGCTCGATGAGAATGTGCTCTCCGCCTACCGCTTCCTGGTCGAGCATTACAAACCGGGCGACAAAATATATCTGTTCGGCTTCTCGCGCGGCGCCTACTGCGTGCGGGTGCTGGCGGGGCTGATCCACAAGATCGGGCTGATCTCGCCGGAGCAGGTCAACCTCGCCGGCTCCGGCCTCGTCGCCTACAAGCAATATTCCGGCACCGGGCGCGGCAACGACATCGAAGACCTCAAGGATATCGCCATCGACGCCGACGGGCCGCTGCCGAAGGACCAGTTCGACCTCGCCGCGCAATTCGCGCGCATCACCTCGACGCGCTGGCCGACCATCCATTTCATCGGCGTCTGGGACACGGTGGCGAGCCTGATCGTGCCGCGGCGTGACAATCTCTTCTATCTGTTCAGCCTGGAGGAGCTCGCCTTCACGCTGCGCAATCCCAGCGTCAACATCTTCCGGCAGGCGATCGCGATCGACGAGCGGCGCTGCATGTTCCGCCTGAAAGCGTATGAGGAGCCGCAGGAGTTCTGGAGCCACCGCTACGTGCCCGACGAAAAAAAGGTGCCGCAGGACATTCTCCAGGTGTGGTTCGCCGGCGTGCATTGCGACGTCGGGGGCGGCTATCCGGAGGCCGAGAGCGGGGACTCGAAATATCCGCTGCTCTGGATGATCGAGGAGGCGACCAAGGCCGGCCTCAATTTCAACCCGCGCACGGTGAATCAGCTCGCCTGGGGCATCCAGCGCAAGAACAGCCCGTTCAGTTATGTCGCGCCCGCCTTCACCGGCAAGACGGGCGAGCTGCACGATTCCATGAGTGCGGCCTGGCGCGTGCTGGAATTTCTGCCGAAGAGCGCGAGCTACAAGGAATGGCCGGACCGGAAGGTGGTGCTCGGCTTCTACATCCCCGATTGCGAACCCCGATTCATTCCCGAAGGCGCGCATGTGCATGAGAGCGTGCTGAAGCGGATGGCGGTGGAGCCGAAATATCGCCCGGTGAATCTGCCGAAGGATTATGTGACAATGCCGATGCCGGTGGGGCCGCTCACGGAGGTCAAGGTGGGAGCGGGGTGAGGTGCGCGTGGGCTCGCGATGAGTGAGGGAGCAACCTGCACGCTTTAACCCGCGCCGCAGACGTATGATTCGGCGCGTTCAGTCGAAAGTGGCCGATGCGGTGGCAGACACCACGAGCCCGACTTCGCGCCGGCCAATGCGCGCGCGGCCCACCGGGCAATCAGATCGTGCCGCACACCGTTCCGTAATATTGCTCAACCAATCGAGCGTCGTTTCCTCGTCAACGAAGACCTCACCGAGGAACACGCCGATTTCTTATGCTCGCCCGTTGTTCGACGCAAATTCAATCGATGATCTTCATGTCGATTTGTTCTGGTCGGACATCGTCACCATTCCCGGCATCGGATCGTGTGACAAGGGACCAGATCGAGGCGCCGCCTTTGCGCGCTGATCCGATAGGACCGCCGCTCGAAGTCGGCGGGCCTAATGGCGCCGAGCGCGTCACCTTGCTCAATATGCTTGTCGGTCCTAGCGAAAACGTCCTTGGTGACGGATAGACGCTCGGATATATTGAGTTGCCGGTGGACCATCAACATTCAAACATGCAAGGATTTGCGCTTCCCCACCTGACCATGCTCCATCCGGCGGGGCTCTGAATCGATGTTGCGAGAAAAATTGGGTTCCTATTCGCCTGTGACGTAAAGACGTTGCACTTGCGCAACAGCTCTTCATGTTCCGCCTCGGAACAGTTGCTTTTGGACTCACCCCCCGAACCAAGTTCTGGAATCATCACTGGTAACCGGGCTGGAAGTGCTCATTCCGTAAACAATCAATTTTCCCGGACAGGCCGCAGGATCCACTCAGATCCTGGGGCCTTTTTCATGTCAGCGGCACCTGGACGTTCTGAGAAAAAGGTACACCATAGCTATGGAAAACGACGAAACAAAAAGGCTGCCCCAGGGACGGAGGAGTCCTGACGCATCCGCCTGCCGGACCCGCTGGCGGGGATTGTGTCAAACATCGCGATCGGCCCCAGCCGTGGCGCGCGTCAGAAGCATTGAATCAAGCTGAAGCACCCGCGATAGCGGACCTTAATCGTTGTCTCGGCGCTTTGTGAACTGCTTCACACCTCCGTCACCGTTGGCCTGCTAGGCTCACTCTGCCGGGGATTTCAGGGGCCCGGCTGAAATAAACGCCGCTAGGACGCCGTATTTCGAGCCGGGCGGCGCAAGTTTGTGACCAGATCGTTTGCGGCGAGGCCACTGATCCGGTGAGGCATGGGGCAGCATTGAGCCTTCGAAGTGCATGAAAGAGGCCAGTGTGAGATGCCGATGATGGAAGCAGAGCAATCGGCTCGAACACAAGCTTGTCACAACAACATCCAACGATACCGCCGTTTGTTGCGAACCCGCCTGACCGAATTTGAGCGCAAGTTTATCGAAAAGCGCTTGAGCGAAGAGCGATCAGAGCTCGAGAGATTAGCCAACGCTCTTCGAAACAAACTTCAATCAGATCGCCCGGCCGTCCTGGATACTCGGTAGCGGCTGGGCGCAAATCAGCTCAGACGTGTTTGTGCAATCCCCAGAACGCGATCAGCAGAAGGGTCCCTGACGTCAGCAATATGAGAATGGCTTGCAGCATGAGGAATAAAGCTCCTCAGGCGTGCTATGACGAACGCAACGTTTGATGGCTTAGCCTTTTTTGCGTGGTGCCCCGATGAATTGGTGAGTTTTGCTGTCTCTTTTCCAGAGCGCAGTAGTCTCACTTTTTGCTGGCTTTTCCTAAACGGGAGCTTCAGACTTCCTCGCATTAGAAATTCAATTATTACGAGGAAGTGGTGATGGCGAAGCCCGCTTTTACTCGCGACGCATTCCGTGGGCTGTTTGCCTTTTACGCGGCCAAGGCTCACCACGACAAAGAGCCCGACGGGGAACGATCTCTGTTGAAGCTGTTCGGCTCGAGCCAAGACATTCCCGACAATTTGCTTGAGCTTTGGTCGGATCGCACTGAGGTGCTCGGGCCGGAGATCGTGGGCGACATAATCGGCCCCTGCACCCGGCAGCTCACCAACGGCAGGGCACACTATGACCATGCCAGCGACTTTCTCCATGCGCTCCTTAGTGAGATGGACCGTCACAAGCACTGACAAGCCGTAGCTCTTGATCTCCGAGTCCACGAAGCCAATCAGCTTCCTATCGGTGGATGTTGCGGTCATTAGGCCGCCTCCTTGCGTTCGTACCGGCGCCAAAGAGTGCTCAGCGGGAACAGCATGAGGATGAAAAGGGCGCCATGACGATGCTGAAGAGCAGAACGTCGAATCGGCCGAGGGCGCCCCTTAGCCGGCCGGGCGGGCCAGCTGAAGCGAATCCCGCAAGGTCGAGCCGTCATACTCCGTGCGGAATAAGCCGCGACGCTGCAGCTCGGGCACCAACTCGTCGACCAGCACCTATATGGCACCTGCAACATGAAGCCGTCGCAAGCTCCGGCGTCGAACCACTCCTGCATGCAGCGTTCCGAAGCGAAAATCATCCTGTAGCTGTTGATTTCTCGGGTCGCGTGCGTGCCTCAGTCGAAAAAGACATCAGTGCGGTGTGAGGTTAGAGCCCGCTGTCCGGAGGCCAGCTCGAGGTCGCACGATGCGTCGACTTGCACGAAACGCGGCCGGTGCTTCACGAGCGTCAATCGCGCCTGTAGCCGGAACACAGCGCCGGGACATACCGGATGGCGAAACCGAACCGCACGGAGGCTCACCGCTCGGCCTTGCGCGGCACCGGTGACCACATACGCCTCCTGCAAAAGAGCTGGAACGAGCGCCAGCAGCAACTGGCCCGGCACGATTGTCGTACCTCCGTCCAGTTCGCGCCTGGCACGCTCCGCATCGGAATGAAGCCAGTTCCGATCATCCGTCAGCGCGACGAAACGATCGACCTCATCCTGCGTCACCGATCGCCAGCGGCCGGGAGCAAGCTCGGTGCCCACAAAGGCTGCAAGATCGACCGCGCGCGCAACGCGAAGTGCGCCCGCGTGTGTCGGTGGTTCGGAGCGTGGTGGCATTTGAATCATCGCGGCCCGTCCTTCTTCAAACTGTCGCAAGCAGAGCGCTGCCGAGCCCGCCCGCAGCCGCGATCGCCGCCAGCCCGATCGCACCGGATGATTCCGATTGCATCTCGTGCCAGAGGCGTACGGCTAGGATCGCGCCGGATGCACCGATCGGATGCCCCCGCGCTAGTCCGCCGCCGCAGCGATTGAGCGAAGACTCCAACACCCCGATGCCGTCGATACAGGCAATCACTTGGGCCGCAAAGGCCTCCATGATCTCGGCCACGGCAATCCGAGCAGGCGCGATCCGTTCCGCTGCAAGGAGGCGCTCAGCCGCCGCAATCGGCGCCGTACCGGGCATGGCCGGGTCGCCGCCGCGGCGGGTCGCCGATATGATCCGCAAGGGCCGCCTCGCGTTGAGTCGTCGGGCCATCGTCTGGGAGACCACCAGCAGGGCTGCTGCCGCGTCAGCTTCGACCGCCACCGTCGCGCGCGTCACGCCGAATTCAGTGTCGCCCGCAAGTGGTGCAAGGCGTGTGCAGGTCGCCCCCGTCAGGGCACGGGGAAAGGGATCGTGCGACAGGTCGGCAAGCGGCGTGATCTCGGCCGCGCCGAGTGGATTTTGCAGCGCTTTGCGATGGCTTGCGACGGCGAATTCATCCTGCCGTGCACGCGAAATGCCGTATCTTTCAGCCAGCGTCGCGGCGGCGGCAATCATGTCAGGGTCCCGCTCCGGCCATGGCGCGAACGGAGGACGTTCGTAGGGCTGCGGCGCCTCGTCCGCATGGCGCGGCCGCACCGCGCGCAACGGCGCACGGCTGAAGCTCTCGACACCGCCGGCCATGACGGCGTCTGCTCGTCCGCTCCCGATACGCTCGGCGGCTAGCATGATCGCGTCGAGGCCTCCGCAGCATTGGCTATCGATGGTCAAGGCCGGGACGTGATCCGGAAGACCTGCTCGGAGCGCGGCGAGCCGTGCCGGGTTTCCGCCGCCGCATAATGCATTGCCGAAGATGACGTCGTCGATCGCCTCCGGCGCGATGCCGGTGTCGGCCAGCACGGCCCGAATTGGCGCCGCGCCGAGTTCGTCGACCTCCACCGCCTTGAACGCGCCGCCTCGAGGAGCGACCGCCGTCCGCCGTGCGGCGACGAGATAGGCGGCGCTCATCGCAGCACCTCGCAGGCGCCGGATTCCCACAGTCGCCGCAGCGCATGGAAATCAGTCTTGCCGGACGAGGTCATGGGCCAGTGCGGTGGCACGGCAAACCGGCGCGGGACCTTGTAGAGCGGCAGGCTCAGGCGCGCATGGCTGATCAGATCGGAAGACGCTACGCGCCCATCCAGACTCAGTCTCAGCAAAGCCACCAGCCGCTCGCCCCGAAGTTGGTCGACGGCGCCAAGAACCCCCGCCGCGGCCACGGCGGGATGTCCTTCGAGTACATGCTCGATCTCCTCTGGATGGACGTTCTTGCCGGCAGTGATGATCATGCGGCTGGCACGGCCAGCGAGTCGCAGGAAACCACGCTCGTCCAGCATGCCGATGTCACCGACCGACACCGCGTCGCCATGACGTGGCAGCACCGTTTCGCTTCCGCAGGCATACTCCATGAAGAGGAAAGGACTTGCCACGAACACTTGACCGGGCTCCCCGGGTGGAAGGCATCGCCCGAGATGGTCGCGAATGGTGAGACTGACGGCTGCGAACGAACGCCCGACGGAGTCCGATGGGACGTCCTCGTCGTCCTTCGCCACGGTCACAAAGCTCAACTCGGAGGCGCCGTAGAACTCGGAAAACCCCGTCGCGGGAAATTGCCGTCGCAGTTCGACCAGCGCGCGACCTTGCCATTTGGCACCTGACGACAGCATCCACCGCACGTTTGGGAACGGCGGCAGGCCGTCACGCATGGCGGCCTCAATCATCATTTCGAGCTGGGTCGGCACGCCGTAAATCACGCTGACCTGGTGGGCCGCGATCAGGCGGTTGACGAGATTTGGCCGGAACTGGCGGCACAGAATGACGGTTGCCCCGACATAGAGCCCATGCGCAAGACCGTAGAGAAATAGCGAATGCGTCAGCGCGCCCGGTGCGAGAACGATGTCGCCGGCGCCGATATCGAACTCGCGGTCCCCCGCCCGAAAACTCTCGATCCACGATTGATGGTGGCGGCGATATCCTTTCGGCATTCCAGTCGATCCCGAGGTAAAGCCGACATAGAACGGCGTCAGCGGATCTGGCTCGGCAATTGCCGCGGGCGACGGACCGGCGCCAATGGCATCCGCGACGGACTCGAACGGGCCGTGAGGATCGACAACCGCAAACACCTCTGTGTCTCTGGCCAATCCTGCATCGCCACTGACGACGATCCCAGGCGCCAGCGCCGTGATCGCAAGCCGCGCCGTCTCCGTCGGCCAGGACGGATCGAGAATTTGCGCTTCCCGACCTGCGCGGCAGGCTGCGAAAAACAGCAACACGAATGCCGGCCCGTTCGGTAGGTGCAAGGCGACGCCGCGGCCGGCCGGCACCACCTTCGCCAGATGTCCGGCTAGACGATTCACCGCCTGATCGAGGTCTTTCCAACTCACTGCAAAATTGTCACAAACGACGGCCGGTCGGTCCGGCGTTTTGCGCGCATGCCGCGATAGCGTTGCAGTGATGGTGGCGGCCGCGATCATGAACGGCTGACGATTGCGGCCGGATAGCTCCGGTGCGCCGCCTCCGCGACGAAGCCCGACGCCAGCGCCTTCAAGAGATCGCCCGGCACGAACACCGCGATTGCAACCAAGGCCTGCGGCAAGCTCATCCTTGCCATCCCCATTAGGCCGAGAATGCCGCAGGCATACTCCACGACGATACCGCCCATCGTCGCGGCAACGAGCGCCGCCGCGAGCACCGGCACAGTCCTCAGCCGGGCCATCACGAGACCCGACACGAAGGCCGCGGGAGCCCAACCCAGCAGGAAGCCGACGGAGGGTCCGAACAGCACGCCGAGCCCACCGCGTCCGCCGGACAGCAGCGGCGCTCCGAGAAGCACCACGAACAAAAACAGCAGCACCGCCAGCGCGCCATGGCGAGGGCCGAGGACGATCCCGGCCAGCATGACGCCGAGCGTCTGGGCCGTGATCGGCACCCCCACGGCGATCGGTAAGACGATGCTGGGCACCATGCCAAGCGCTGCGATGACGGCGGCTAGCAAGGCGATACGAACGATGGCGCGCGACTCCACGGGATTTTCTCCTACAACGGGGCTGACTGACGATCGACGGTCGACCGGTCGAAACCGCGGGCATCGAGTGCTTCCGCGACGCGGTCGGCCAGTTGCAGAATGTCGGCGACGAAAGCGGCCACCAGTCGCAGCGGAACTCGCCGGCACGTGCGTGCCTTCCAGGCCTCCTCGCGCGCGCGCCACCGCGTCATCAGGACGGGCACGAAACGCAGGACAAGAGCGACTGCGAGCGCCATCTTGCGAGGATTGACCCCAAGCGGGCGCAGCAAGCGGAGCACCGGCGTCAGCACATCCATCAACGCGCTCATCGTGGTGGTCATGCTGACGAGATCGGCAAGCAGAAGCATCGCTAGGAGCCGCATGGTGACGACGGCGCCGGCATTCCAACCAACCGATGCGGTCTGCACGCCGCCAACGACCACAAGCAACGGCAGCAATGGCCGCAGCAAGCTGATGCGCGCCATGCCGACGCGGCCGAAGCCAGCATAGACCCCGGCAATCATCGCCAAGGTGCCCGCCAGAATTCGCCAGTCGCCGACCGGCAGCAGAAGTACGCTGAGGAGAGCGAGCCCCGCAAGCTTGATGCCAGCCGGTACGCGGTGCAACCAGGTCTGTGGGGCGAGGCCGCCGGTCATCATGACGTTAGGGCGTCCCCTGACCAACGATCGTTGCATGGGCCCGGTAGGCAGCCAGGACTTCGACAGGTCGGCCGTCGAGACGGATGCGGCCCTCATCCAGCCAGATCACGCGATCGAACGCGGCGAGCAGCTCAAAATCATGAGACGCCATCACCACCTGCTCCGGCAGCGCCATGATCCTGCCGTACAACAACAATCGTGTCGGCAAGTCGAGACCGGAGAACGGCTCGTCCATTAGCAGGATCGACGGCTCCGTTGCGAGCAGCGCCAGGATGCAGACAAGCTGCTTCTGACCGCCGGATAGCTCATTGACGTTGCGTTCCGCCCATTGCGCGCAGCCGTGCCGCTCCAGCAGTGCCATCGCCTGTTGGCGCGCCTGTGGCGCTGGCTTTCCCCGCTCCGCAGGCCCAAAAGCGACCTCCTCAACAACCGTGGGGAAGATGAGCTGGTGGTCGGGGTTCTGAAACAGAAAGCCGACCTTGGCCGGAAGGTCTTTGCGATGCCGTACGGTATCGAGCCCCGCCACCTCGACGCGGCCACGTGTTGGCGGAAGCAACCCGTTCATAAGCCGCAGCATCGTGCTCTTGCCCGAACCATTGTCACCAATCAGGCCGATCCGGCGCTCAGCCAAGCAAAGCCCGGGAATGACAAGGACCTGACGGTGCGCGCGCCGAAGCTGCACTTGTTCGAAGATGATCTCTTCAGCCGCCCCGCAAGGGTGAAGACGGCTTGCGGGAGGCGCTTCGCGTCGGGCAGCTTCAATCAAGACGATTCCTTCTCCCCTGTCGCCCTACGGAGTTGGCTGAAGTAGCACGTTGTCGATAAGCCTCGTCGAACCGACATAGGCCACCACGCACAGTGCTGCGGGGCGGCGTAGCGGCCTTACAGCGGGCACTCCACGACCGGATGGCGATGGCCCGCCCTCGGTCTTCATCGCTGAGATACCGGTTACGGCTGCTCATTGCGACACGAGATTGCGAGTCGGTTTTTCGAAATCTGATGCCGCGCCGGCACGAGTACTGCAATGTAGCTGCCCAGATCGAAATCCGAGAAATGACGCATCGAAGAGGCCGCTTCAGTTGAGTCCCCCGATATGGAAGCTCTTCATTTCAAGATATTCCTCGATTCCGACCTGGCCCCCCTCTCGACCAAGCCCGGACTGCTTTACTCCGCCGAAGGGTGCGACTTCCGTCGAGATCAGCCCCGTGTTCAGGCCGATCATGCCGAATTCGAGCGCCTCGCCGACGCGCCAAGCGCGTTTGAGGCTCTCGGTATAAAAATAGGCGGCCAATCCGAAAGGCGTTCCATTGGCAATGGCGATTGCTTCATCTTCCGTCTCGAAACGAAAGAGCGGTGCGACCGGACCGAAGGTTTCCTCACTTGCAAGTTGCATCTGCGTTGTTGCGCTGGTCAAGACGACAGGTGCGACATATTGCGTGCCCGGCGGCAGAACGTGCCGCTTCGTGATGACTTTCGCGCCCTTCGCGAATGCATCTTGAAGATGCCGATTGATCTTGAGCACGGCCGCTTCGTTGATCATTGGACCGATCGAGACGCCAGGCTGTGTGCCGTCACCGACTGTCATCATGTCTACGCGGGCGCTCAACTTTTCCGCGAACGCATCATAGATGCCGGCCTGGACCAGAATGCGGTTCGCGCACACGCAGGTTTGACCACCATTGCGAAATTTGGAAACGATGGCTCCCTCAACCGCCGCCTCGAGATCGGCGTCATCGAATACGATGAAGGGTGCATTGCCGCCGAGCTCGAGAGAGAGCCGCTTCACACTATCGGCTGCACCCCGCATCAGTACGGATCCGACGCGTGTCGATCCGGTGAACGAGATCTTACGAACCGTCTCGTTCTGCAGCAGCTCGTTACCAATTTCCGTCGGCATGCCTGTGACAATGTTGACGACGCCCGCTGGTATTCCGGCTCGCTCCGCCAATAAACCAAGCGCGATTGCGGAGTAGGGAGTGAATTCAGACGGCTTGATGACGACAGTACAGCCTGCTGCCAGCGCGGGGGCAACCTTTCTCGTGATCATGGCGTTTGGAAAATTCCACGGAGTGATGATGCCGCAAACCCCGATCGGCTCCTTCAGCACCACAATACGGCGATCGGCTGTCGGAGACGGAATCGTATGACCTCCAATGCGCCGAGCCTCTTCCGCGAACCATTTCACAAAGGAGGCACCGTAGCGGATTTCGCTCCGTGCTTCGTCCAGCGGCTTGCCTTGCTCCAAAGTGAGAAGGTGCGCGAGATCCTCCAGATTCTCGATCATCAGCCTGTGCCAGGAGTCCAGCAGGCCCGCGCGCTCGGCATGTGTTTTCCTCTTCCACGGTCCGAAGGCTCGTTCGGCGGCTTCGATCGCAGACCGCGTTTCAGCGCGAGCCATATCTGGGACGGTACCGACGGCCTCCCGAGTGGCCGGATTCATGACCGCAATCGTGTTTCCTGTAACTGCGCCGACCCACTTACCGTCAATCAGGGCAGCCTGAACGAACAGATTGCCATAGCTTTTATGCTTCATGTCCATAACTCCGGTCGTCTTATTGGAGGGCCGCAAGTACCGCGGCAGTGATGAAGTTCGTCTGTCTTTTCCAGGAACGCCGCCGATGCTCTGAGCTGTCGCGCTTTCGAATTCGATCCGTCGCGCAAACCGAAAAAGCTCGCATTCGAATGCTTTACGCGCGGCTCGCCTCCAGCTCACGGGCGGCCATCCAGCTCTCCAGCCAAGCTGTGTGGAAAGCTCCCTCACCCACTTCAATATCCGTGGCAAGCGCCCGATGCAGTGGCACTGTCGTGTGGATCCCTTCCACTTTCAGGCTGTTCAACGCGGTCTGCAGGGTGACGATCGCGGCGCGACGATCGGGTGCCCAAACAATCAGCTTACCTACAAGAGAGTCGTAATAGGGCACTATCCGATAGCCTTCGAACAGCAGCGTATCGAAGCGGATATTGTCGCCTTCCGGTGAACTATATGTTGTCACCAAACCAGGCGACGGCATGAACATCTTGGCCGGATTCTCGGCGTTGATACGCACTTCAATCGCGTGACCGGTTTGAGTGATGTCGCGCTGCGCGAACCACAATCGTTCACCCCCGGCGATCCTGAGCTGCGCCTGCACAACATCAATTCCCGTAATTGCCTCAGTCACCGGGTGTTCCACCTGGATCCGCGTGTTCATTTCGATGAAGAAGAATTCCTGAGTCTTGCTGTCATAGAGGTATTCGAGCGTACCGGCATTGCGGTAGTTCACCCGCCTTGCCAGTGAAACAGCTGAATCACAAAGGGCATCGCGGACCGCTTTCGAAAGCATGGCCGCAGGTGCCTCCTCCCACACCTTCTGGCGCTTGCGCTGAAGCGAGCATTCCCGCTCGAACAGATGCACGACGTCGGTCCCGTCCCCCAGCACCTGCACCTCGATATGACGCGCATGCTGGATGTACCGCTCCATGTACAAACCGTCATCGCCGAAGGAAGCACGCGCTTCCGCCATGGCCTGCGGCACCAGCCTTTCCAGGCTTGCCTCGTCCTCCACGACACGGATGCCGCGCCCGCCTCCTCCCGCGCTGGCTTTGATCATTACAGGATAGCCGATGCGGTCGGCTTGTCGGCGCGCATCGTCGAGGTCACCGATCCGGCCTTCACTGCCTGGAACGACGGGAACCCCAGCTGCCACCGCCTCAGCGCGCGCCATTGCTTTATCGCCCATCTTCGCGATCGTTGCCGCGTCCGGACCGACAAATGCGATCCCCGCCGCCTCTACAGCTGAGACGAACCGCGGGTTCTCGGACAGGAAGCCGTAGCCCGGATGCACCGCGTCGGAGCCACTTGCCTTGATTGCCTGAACGATCGCCTGCACGTCCAGGTAAGACTTTGCGGCTTGCGGTGGACCGATCACAACCACCTCGTCGGCCATACGACAGGCGAGCGAATCCGTGTCGGCCTCGCTGGCGGCCTGAATGGTCCGAATACCCAAGGCCTTTGCCGCTTTATTAATTCGCACGGCAATTTCGCCGCGATTGGCGATGAAGAGCGACTTGATAGCCATTCCCACCTACTCCAATTCTGCAATGGCTTGATCGGCGTCGACGGTCTCGCCATCCTGCACCAGAAACCGAGCGAGCGTGCCGGCAACTCCCGCCTCAACGGGGAAGAAGGATTTCATGGCTTCGATTAGCCCGATCGTTTCGCCGGCCACGACGGGATCACCTTCTTGCTTGAACGGAGCGTCGTCCGGGGAAGATTTGCGATAGAAAAGGCCCGGTAGGGGCGCCAAAATTTGTTTGACCATGTCGGACATTTCCTCTTCTCTCGATCAGGCGTTTACAAGAATCTCGCGCACGCAACGTTCTGCGATTTGCCTAGCCATGCCTTGAGCTTCCGCAACGCTGACGAGCCGGAAGTGCAGGTGCTCCCCGGGCTTTGCTTGGCCCAATTTCCAGAATGCAGCTGAGGGAACCGTATAGGGGTTGATGAAGCCTCCCATCGAGGGACCGTCATTCACCAGAATGATCGGCGTCTGGCCGGCGAGATTAATCGCTCCCATGGGATAACCGTGATCGATAATGTTCGACGGTAACGATCCATGTTCTTTCGGCTTGTTGTAAGCCTTTTCCGTGAACGTCCATTCGGGGCCTTGCAGCCGGAAGCCGGTGCGATCCGACTTAGCGGAAAGTGTCCACGCGGAGCTCAGAAATCTTTCCTTGGCGGCCTCGTCGATCCAGTCATCGTTTGGACCCGCGCAGACCTCGATGGTCCACGTCCGGTCTGTGCGGATGTCAGGCCTATGGTTATTGGGCACCAGGAGGCCGGGGGTCGCTCTCGCTTCCCCAACAGGCAAATCCTGGCCGGCCTTGATGGAATGGCCGTCCATGCCGCCGACACCGGCTTTGTTAAAGGTGGAGCGCGAACCAAGCCGCTCCTCATTCGCGAACGCACCAGCGACCGCGATGTAAGCACGACCACCGACACGAGCTGCCCCTAGGGCTAGTGTTTGGCCGGCTCTTACGGCGAGCGACTGCCACATGGGGAACGGCTCGCCGTCAAGCGCCGGGCGCATGTCTGCACCAGTAACGGCGACTACCGTGTCAGCATCGAAGGAAAGTGTAGGCCCCAGGAACTGGCATTCGAGCCCCGCAGCACCTGGCTGATTACCGACGAGTACGTTCGCCAAGCGGAATGACCAGCTATCCATGGGGCCAGAGGGCGGAAAGCCCTGATTCCAATATCCGATGCGCCCCGGGTAGTCTTGGATCGATGTTTCAAGTCCGGCTTTCAATACCTTGATCATGTCGGTACATGCGCCTTGTTGGCCCCGCTCACTTTCGAGACCCAGTTGTTGTAGTTGCGGACCGCGAACTTCTGGTACTCCACGATCGTGTAGTCGTAGCGCTCCTCCTTCACCGCTAGCTCCGCGTCGTCATATTCCTCGCGCGTGACTGGAACGAACTTGATGCGATCTCCTGGACGAAAGAGACACAGACTTCCCTCGAAAGCCGGGCGTTTGCCAGTTGGATCCCAAATTGGCACTGGCGTGCGGGCAAAGATTTGGTAGCCGCCGGGCGTGGCGACAGGATAGATGGAGTTTGCGGCGCCGCCCAACCCAACTGCCCCCTCCGGCGTGTCCGTCCGCGGAGGGTTGTATTTGGGCGCGGTCAGACGCGCCCGCGGGTCGAGCGCCATCAAGAAGGGCAGCCCCGGCCAGAAGCCCAGGGACGCAACCCAATACTCCGAGGACGAGTGAAGCCGAACTAGATGGTTGACATCCTCAAGGCCATTTTGCTGCACCAACAGCTCGGGATCTGGCACCTTCCTCGCGATCTTCGCGCAGTAGTCTTCGACACAAGCCTTCGTCCATGGATCGAGGTAAAGCGTCGGCAGGTAGAACAGCCGGCTTTCGAGTTCGATATCCTCCGACGAGCCCAGAGAGTCCGAAAGCCGAGAGAACTCGCGGACCACATCATCATAGCCGATCAGCGTCGGCTCGTAGTGAACGAGCAGCGAAGCAAAGCAAGGCGCCGTCTCGATGACGCCGTGTACGTTTGCCTCCGCAGCCGCTGACGCCAGGCCCTGTGCCGTGAAGTTGAGATCGAGATTCATCTCGTTCCCAAACTCAATCAGCAGATATCGGTCGCCAGCAGGCAAGAACTTTGGCTGTTCGTAAATCACATACGCCTCCTCGCTGACGTCAACTAAGGTTCTCGGCGGATCGCCATTGGGCTACATCGTCGAGCGCATCGCTCAGACGGGCAACCAAGTCGTGCACTTGATCCTCATTGATGATGAGCGGAGGGCACAGGGCGATCGTATCGCCGATCGCGCGCACGATGAGACCGTGCTTTTGGGCCGCAGCAAAAGCCGCTGCTCCAACCTTGCTCGCGGCCGCAAAGGGACGACGTGTTTCCTTGTCGGAGACAAGTTCAATCCCGGCAATTAGCCCCGCTCCTCGCACCTCGCCGACAAGCGAATGATCGGCAAGCTCGCCAAGGCGAGCCTGAAGGATCCGCCCCATACGCGCGGCGTTTCCGACGAGATCGCGCTCTTCGATGATTTTGAGGTTTTCCAAAGCTACTCTGGTCGCGACAGGATGGCCCGATGCAGTAAATCCGTGACCGAAGGTACCGATCTTCGCCGTGTTGTCGGCGATGGCGTCGTACACCTTTTGCGAAAAGATCACCGCAGCAAGCGGCATGTAAGATGAAGTGAGTTGTTTCGAGACAATCATGATATCGGGCGTAAAATCGTAAAGTTCGCAGCCAAACGTCGCACCCAGCCGTCCGAAGCCACAAATCACCTCGTCGGCGACCAGAAGGATGTCATACTTGCGGCACAGTGCTTCAATTCCCTTCCAGTACCCGGCAGGAGGCGGCATCACACCGCCGGCAGCCATCAGCGGCTCACCAACGAAAGCCGCGACCGTTTCTGGGCCTTCCTGTAGAATCACCGCTTCGGCCTCCGCGACCAAGCGCGCAGCAAATCCAGTTTCTGTTTCGTCGGGTTGAGCGAAACGATAAAAATGCGGGCAAGTTAGGTGACGGACCGGAATGACCGGCAGGTCAAAATCGGTGTGGTTATTAGTCAGACCGGTCAAACTGCCCGAAGCCACGGTAACACCGTGATAGGCGCGATTGCGCGCAAGGAACTTCTTTTTTTTGGGTCGCCCCGATGCATTGTTCATGTACCACACCATTTTAATCATGGTGTCGTTTGCTTCGGAGCCCGAGCTCGTGAAGAAGACGCGGCTCAGGGGAGCGGGCGTCATTCCGACAAGTTTTTCAGCCAACCGGATCGAAGGCTCCTGAGCCTTGTGGCTGAACGTGTGGTAGTAGGGAAGCTTGGCCATCTGCGCACTCGCGACTTGCACAAGGCGAGGTTCATCAAACCCGACAGCCACGGACCACAGACCTGCAAGACCCTCGATGTATTCCTTGCCAGCATCGTCGTAGACGTAGATCCCTTTACCGCGATCGATGATGACCGGGCCTTCCCGCTCATGGGCCCGCGCATCGGTATAGGGGTGTAACGTTGTGGAGACGTCGGTATGAGCGAGGGAATTCGAAAGCTGTTTGAGCATCATGTAGTCCTTACTATGGGCATCCCGAGATCGCGCATGTCGCGGACCTCGGATATAAAAACCCAACGGGTGGTGTTTCGTTATAACGGAAGCCGCGCATCAAAACAGACTGCTCCCGGCATTCGTCAGCGCTTCGTTGCATCCGCGAGCCGATAGCGATCCAGCACGACCGCACCAACGAGCACGACCCCCAGCACGATCATCTGATAGTTCGATCCTATCCGTAGAAGGTCCATACCATTCGCCAGCACGGTGATGAAGATCACGCCCATAAAGACACCCGTCGGCGAGCCCTCACCGCCACGAAGGGAGCATCCGCCGATGACCGCTGCTGCGATCGAGTTGAGTGGAAATTCACCGCCGAGCAATGGCTCGCCTGAGGACACCCGTGCGGTCAAAAGCCAGCCTGCGAAGGCGGTGATCGTCGCACACAGCATATAGCAAGCGATAAGATAGCGGTTGATGTGGACGCCAGCCACCATAGCAGAGCGGATGTTGGAGCCGATGGCATAGATGTAGCGGCCGAAGCGCATTTGCCGGACCAGTAGAAAGACGGCGAGCAGTGCTGGAAGTGCGAAGAAGAACGAGACAGGCAGGCCGAGGAAGAAACCAGATCCGATGCCATAGACGAATTCACGCGGCAGGCCGCTTACCTGCAGGCCCTGCGAGATAACAAGCGTCACGCCGCGGAAGATCGAGGCCGTCGCCAGTGTCACAATGAAGGCGTTCACCTTCAGCACCGCGACACCAAGCCCGTTTACTAGCCCGCAAATCAAACCCACGATGACAGTCGCGAGGAAACCTGCGCCAATAGCAAGACTGGGCGCTTCGGGATAGGCCAGCGAAACGGCAACCATGACCTGCGCCGATATGATGGAAGTCAGCGCAACGACTGATCCTACCGACAGATCGAATCCGCCAGCGAGCAGAACGAGCATCTGCCCGAATGCGATCAGCATCAGGAACACGCCTTGCTGCAGTATGTTGAGCATATTGGCCGAGCTGAGAAAGCGCGGATTTCCAAACTGGAACACGACGACGCAGACAACCAAGACGACCGGCAGCGCACCGAACGTCAAGAGTGTCGATACGGCATTGACGCTTGCTGAAGGCTTGATACCCGCCTGGGAGCGTATCAGAGTCATTGAAGATCCTTTTGTGGCGTATCGCCAAAGGCGTACGCGATGACGGCTTCCTCGTTGATCCCGTCTCCTTCCAAGCTCGCCGTGCACGAGCCCTCATGCATGACGTGGACACGATGAGAAAGATGAACCAATTCCTGGAGGTCGGAAGTGATGAGGAGGATTGCAGCACCTTCGGCGCACAGCCGTTGGAGTTGATGGTAGAAGTCAAGGCGGGCACCAACATCGATGCCAGCCGTCGGCTCATCGAACATATAGAGGTTCCGCTTTCGGCTCAGCGCTCGGCCGAGCACCACCTTTTGCTGATTGCCGCCTGAAAGCTCCTGAACTGCTTTATTGGGCTCAGCGGGTTGAACTTTCAGCCTTGCGAGCAGACCGTTCACAATCTTCGCGAGGACAGTCGTTCGCACGAAGCCGGCGTACGCCGACCCAGCTTCCCCGAGCACCTCAATTGAGATGTTTTCTGCTATCGGACGGTTCAGCGCGAGCGCCTCACCCCGGCGGTCCTGCGGCAGGTAAACCAACCCGCGTTTGAGCATGGCGGTCGGCGAATGAGCCTTGATGCTCTCGCCGACGAGCACAATTTCCCCTGCGTCAATCGCCTGCAATCCGAAGATCGCGCGGGCGACCTCCGCCTTACCGCAACCAACGAGCCCGCCAAGCCCGACAATCTCGCCGGCCCTGACCTCAAATGAGACGTTCTTGATCTTGTGCCCGGAGCAAAGCCCTTTCACCTCCAAGACAGCATGGCGAGGAGTATGCGGAATCTGGGGATAGAAATTCGCTATCTCCCGGCCGACCATCTCAGCGATCATCTGCTCGTTCGTCACGTCTGCCAGCCGATGAAAGCTCACAAAGCATCCATCTCGCAGGATTGTCACAACGTCGCCGAGGCGCTGGATCTCCTCCATACGATGGCTGATGTAGAGGATCGCCCACCCCTCTTTTTTCAACACCTCCACGGTGGAAAACAAATGCTCGGATTCGTCGTGGCTGAGGGTTGCGGTTGGCTCATCCAGGATCAACGCACCTGGTTTTCCGCCAAGTGCACGTACGATTTCCAGGAGCTGTTGTTCAGCGCGCGTTAGAGTGTCGACGCGTGCGTCGGGGTCGATGGCGACGCCGAGTTTCTCCATCGACCTCATCATCCCGGCGCGCATTGCGGCCTTGTCTAGAATCCCGCCTCGTGTTTTTTCTCGGCCAAGAGCGTAATTTTCCACCGCCGTCATCGAGGGCGCCAGGCCAAAGTCTTGCAGAACGGCGTTGACTCCACTCTCGCGCGCTTCCAACGGAGTAAGATCCGGGCAGGCGCGCCCGCACAGAATGCGGGCGCCTTCATTGGGCCTATTTGCTCCAATAAGTAACGAAACAAGCGTTGACTTGCCCGCCCCATTCTCTCCAAGAAGCATATGAACCTCGCCGCACCGAAGCGTAATGCTCACGTCCTTCAATGCGGCGAAACTCCCATAGAATTTGGATACGCCGGAGAGCGAGGCAAATACTTCGCCCTCCTGAAAGTCGCTAACGATGGTCATTTCTTGGTCGCTTCGACCGAAAATTCGACCTTGTATCCCGCTGGTGCAAACATGTCGGTCTTGCTAACCGATTTGATCGTATCCGCGGTCACCATCTGGGGCTTCGGCCCCGCACGCTTGGCCAGCAACTTCTGGCCCTGCAGCACTCGCAGAACCATGTCCACAGCGAGGCGCCCTTGAAGAACAGTAAAGTCGGTGGGCGAAGCTTTCGTGGCTCCAGCGGCGATATCGTCGTACACCGGCGGGATAATATCGAACGCTGCGACGCTGACCTTCCCTCCTAAATTGGCGTTGCGAACTGCAACCGCAGCGGCCTGCGCGGCAATGTCGACGCCGACCAGCCAATTGAGCTTGTCGTACGTCTGTAGCGCGTTGTTGATCATGTCGAGCTGAACATTCAGGCCGGTATCGCCGCGCCGCGTCACCGCAATCTCGACCTTCGATTCGTTGATTGCGTCGTTGAAGCCGCGCACCGCGTCATCGGACCAGCCCGCTCCCTGCGGGCCCGGAAAGAAGCCAACTACCGTGGACTTTCCGCCAGACTGCTCGACGATGTATTTTCCGGTCTGGTAGGCGAGGTCGTAGAAGCTGACGAGGGCGTGACCGGAAACGCTCGGCTCTTTGACGCCATTGACGAAATCGATCACCGGAATGCCAGCATCCGTCGCCTTCTTGACCAGAGGCCCAACACCGTCAGCGCTGATCGCACCCAGAATGATGCCGTCGAATTTCTGCGCGATGCAGTTGTCCATCTGGCTGAGCTGGGTTGAAAGGTTCGTATACCCTCCGGCCTCGTAAAGCGTCATTGCGCTTCCAGCACGATGAATCTCAGCCGCGACGCCATAGTTCGCGGCAACCCAATAGCTGTCCTTGAGATGCGGGAAGAGTACACAGATGTTCCAGGGCTTCGTCACTTCCTCCCCGCCCAAGAGCTTCCAGTCGGCATCGGTCTTCTTATCCCCGTCAACAAGCTGCACAGGGAAGCTCGTAACCGGCTGCTGGCTTTGCGCGCTTCCCACAAAGGCGCAGCTGGCCAAAGCCGCAAGCACGCTCGTCCTCATCAGTCCTCTCATGTTCATTTCTTCCTGAAAGAGTGCGTTCTGTTGTTGTTCGGGTCTTCCGCCCGATTGTTTTACCGCTGAGCGGTATCGAGCACGCGGCGCATGGCAGCCGCGACGTCCCGCGCATTGGGCGGGTCCGAGTGAATGCAGACAGTTTGGAAAGAGACGTCGAGGAGAGTACCGTCGACCGCTTCGACTTTCCCCTCTCGCACCGCCCGCTCGAGACGAGCGGCCGTCTTTTCGATATCGACCGCCGACTGGGTCCGCGGAATGATCAGTTCGCCGGCCGCGCCGTAGGAAAGATCAGCGAAAAACTCCGCTACGAAATGCGTCCCCACCGCCCTGGCCGCGCTCTCGTGAAAAGTGCCTGCCATTCCGAAGAGCGGAAGGTCGAATGTCTTCGCGGCCTCCGCCATTGCGGTGGCAAGCGCCATGTCGCGCGCGGCCATACCGTAGATGATGCCGTGTGGTTTCACATGGTTCAGGCTTTTCCCGACGGCGCGAGCAACACCAGCAAGAGCACCAATCTGATAGATGAATGCTGCGCGCAATTCCTCGGGGGACAAGCGCAGCTCACGCCGACCAAAGCCTTCACGATCTGGCAGTGAGGGATGGGCCCCAATCCTTTTTCCCTCGCAAGCGGCCAGCTCGACCGCCCGCATCATGGTCATGGGGTCGCCGGCGTGAAAACCGCACGCGATATTGGCGCAATCGATGAAGGGCATGATGCCGGCATCGTTCCCAAAGCGCCAATTTCCGTAGCCTTCCCCCATATCGCAGTTCAGCGTGACGCTCATCCCATAATCCGTCTAGTGTTATAACAGAATGAAATCTGCGCTTCCTAAATTTTGATGTCAACAGGATTGTCTAGTGTTATAACAAAAAAATCTAAACGGAGTTGAGCAATGCGCCCAGAAAACGACCTCCTTCCTGAAGCTGTACAGGGGCCGGTCCTCACTCCGGTCTCGCGGGACATGCTTCACGAGCAAATCTACGACCGTCTGAAGCGGAATCTGATGATGGGCCGGTTCACGCCTGGACAGAAGCTACCGCTGAGAACGCTCGCGAAGAGTTTAGGAACAAGCCTGATGCCCGTTCGGGACGCACTGCAGCGTCTCGAAAGTACCGGCTGCGTCGTTTCAACAGCCAATCGGACGATGGCAGTCCCTCAATTCAGCCCTAAGCAGCTTCAGGATATCTGCACGCTACGTATCGTCCTGGAGACGACCACGGCGGAGCGTGCAGCTATGCTGCGATCGGACGATGAACTAGCGTCACTCGCCGTATTCGTCAGGGACATTGACCGCTCAGCGGAAACAAACAGCATCGATCTCTTCTTAGAGGCGAATTACCACTTTCACATGCTAGTTGCCGATATGAGCCGGCTCGCGTTCGTCCGTACCCTTCTGGAACCGCTTTGGATGCACATCGGCCCCTCCATCAGGCAGTCCGTCCCGAACGAAGCGTTATTCCAAAGCGCTGCCCGACGGCACAAGGAAGTTTATGACGCGATTGTCGTGCACGATCCAAAGAGCGCTGCTATCGCCATTAAAAGAGACATTTTAGATGGCTACAACTTCTGAGTCCGCAGCTCCTGTGCGGCAGCTTGAAATTTGAAAGCGACCGATGCGTCTTTTTTAACCAACGTCTTGAGTCATGAGGGCAATAGGCTGGCGACCTAGCTCGCCGATGCTGCTACCTGGGTGGCTGTTGATGATCCTGGTAATGGTGTCGTCGGTAAACGGTACCCCTCCGGGAAGCTTTCAATTGCCGACATCTTCGGCTCGAACCGATTGCAAGGCCTAAGGCGACATAAGGCCATTTGGACCCATGCGACGGTCCGATGGTGGTGATTAGTCGCTCCCTGAAACCGAAATGATGTCGTCCTTGTTCCGGAATGTTCTCTCCTCCGCGGTACCGATCAATTATCACCCGGCCAGCGACCCACCAAGACTAGTAGTGTCTCAGTCGTCCTTCCATGTTGTACCGGAAAGTTGTCTCGCAGCAGATGATGTTCCTCATCGCGACAGGACGAGGGTGTAGCAATGACTGGCCTCTTTAATCCCTTGCATGTATCGCGTTTCCTTCAGTCGTATGACGTCGACGCCTTGGAAAAAGGCTTACGGCTCTCGATAGCAATCAATTTCGATGACTACATCGATATCGCACGCGCGGCGCCTACTAAAGGCCCACATACCCAAATTTTCGGCAGGATCGACCCGCACTCTGGCGCAAAAGAAAGACAAAGAGAGCCTGGCCGATGGGCTTCGTCTCTTCACCAACCCGTTTGCCGCTCATCCGGTTGATCTCGGCTGGTTCGACGAACCGGGCATCCGCATCTTCGCGGCGGAGAAGAATGGTATCTTTCATATCTCGTACCACCCGGAGGGCGATCTCTATGCGCGCCAGTTGCACAATCTCATTCGGCGAGCCCGGGGTAAACACTAAACACGGGCGGTGCGGGCTGGCTGTAGAGCTCGGGGTCTCACTTAAGCCAGACCGAGATATGTGTTTGCGCCGTTAGGATCGGAGAGGATGAGCGAGTGGCTATTGTTTTCATTACGGGAAGTGCAGACGGTCTTGGACGCGCGGCGGCCGAGACCTTGCTGAGCGAAGGGCACAGAGTGTTGCTCCATGCCAGGTTAAAGGACCGCATTCCTGCCATGGGCGACTTTGCTTCGCGCGCCGCGGGTTTTGCGGTTGGCGATCTCTGCAGCGCGCGAGAGGTCAAAAGCATCGCCGATCAAGTGAACGCGATCGGTCGCATGGATGCAGTTATTCATAATGCCGGCGTCTACACCGAACGAACCCGTGGCTCGACCCCTGAGGGGCATCCGAACACGCTTGCCGTCAATTCCCTGGCGCCATACATGCTGACGGCTTTGATCGAGCGCCCGGCTCGGCTGGTTTACCTCAGCAGCGGTTTGCATCATGGCGGCGAAGGTTCACTCGGCGATCTCAACTGGACCAAGCGACCTTGGGATTGGGCGAGAGCCTACGCGGAAAGCAAGCTTCACGTCGTCGCGCTCGCCCTCGCGCTGTCGCGACGGTGGCCACAGGTGTTGAGCCATGCCGTCGATCCGGGCTGGGCGCGCACGAAGATGGGCGGCCTCGCCGCCCCGGTAGACGTCGACACCGGTCAGCGCACACAGAGCTGGCTCGCCGTGAGCGACGAGCCAGCAGCCAAGGTCAGCGGCGGCTATTGGCACCGACTTAGGCAAGAAGCGCCTGCCAACGAGGCGACCCGTCCGGAATTCCAGGAGCGGATGATCGCAGAGTTTGCCAGGCTGACCGGCGTGGCACTTCCTTGAAGGCTCTGGGATCGGGTACCGCGCGTTAAGCTCTGCCGCCCGAGAGCTCGGCGCATGACCGGCGGGGACTTATCCGGGCGCGTAGCATTAGCCTGATCACCCTGAGGTCGCTATCAACCGCAACGCTGAGAAACAAGGCCCTATGGAAACTCTCGAAGCTGCAGTCACAGCTGCCTGGGCGGCGATCGATCGTGAGCGGAGTTATGTGACGGAACTCACTCGAAAGCTTGTTCGGATTCCATCGGTGAATCCAAAGTTTCTGAAGGACCCGATCCAGAATCGCGAGGACGCGGCTCAAGACTTGATCGAATCGACGCTAAAGTCACTTGGAATGGCGATCGACCGATGGGACGTGTTCGCGGGCAGACCGAATGTCGTTGGTCAGCTAGCCGGCTCTGAGGAGCGCAGCCTACTCTTATGCGGCCACATCGACGTGGTGCCGATCGGCGAGCGAAGCGCATGGACGATGGATCCGTTCGGGGGCGAAATTAAAGACGGTAGACTTTACGGCCGCGGCGCCATTGACATGAAGAGCGGTGTAGCAGCCGCCATAGCCGCGGTCCGAGGCATCAAGGCCGCCGGTATCGAACTTGATGGTCGCGTTTCCATCCATTCCGTCATCGATGAGGAAGCTGGCGGCTTCGGCGCCATTGATGCGGTGGAGCGGGGTCATCTTGCCAAAGCAGCCATCATTACCGAGCCAAGCTGGGGCAATATCCTGATTTGTGAGGGTGGCTTAGAATGGATCCGCGTTACCATTATGGGTCGACAAGGCCATTCCGCTTGGCGCTACAATGAAATTTGGCCGCAGCGCGACGAGCCTGATCGGTCGGCGCGAGCTGTAAATGCGATCGATATTGCTGCACGATTTCTGGACGCTCTTAGACACTTCGAAAGCTCGCGATGTCGCTATCGCCAGCATCCGCTATTGCCGCCGGGCATGAACACAATAAACGTAGGCGCGATGCGCGCCGGTGCGGGCCTCGGGCTGGATGGGTTGCCGCTCGTCATGACGAATCCTGCAATTATCCCGGACGTCGCGGTCATCGACCTCGACTACAAATTTCTTCCAAACCAAACGAAGGAAGATGTGCGGTCCGAGTTTGAAGCTTTTGTGCACCACTTCTGTCAGCAGGACCTCTGGCTCCAGCATAACCCGATCAAGGTCCAGTGGGAACTCAGCGGCCTGCATTTCCCGCCGATGAATACGCCATCCGATCATCCGATTGCACAGTCGCTTCTCAGGCGCCGAGCCCAACTCGGCGGCAAGCCGAAGATCACCGGATTCATCGCTGTCGCCGACTGCGCGCATTACGCCGGCGCGGGGGTGGACAGCATGATCTACGGCGCCTCTGGCGACGGTCTTCACAGTAGTGACGAGTACGTAGTCATCGCCTCGTTGGAGGAGACAACGAAAACTCTGGCCGCCGGAATAATCGACTGGTGCGGAATCAGATGAGTACATTTCTGGCCGAAAAACGTGCGAGCAGCGTTGCTGGGTGGACAAGACCGCGAATGCGATCGCCACGTTGCCGACGAGCCAGCAACCGAAGGCCAAACGCGCGTTGCAGGAGATCTGGATGGCCAAGATTAAGGCCGCGGCCGAGCTGGCGTTCGACGCGTTCATCGAGAGCTACACGCCGAAATACGAGAAGGCGGCCGACTGCCTAAGCAAGGATCGGCACACGCTACTGGCGTTCTACGACTTCCCGGCCGAGCACCGGAAACACCTGCGGACGACGGATGAGATGGACAAGCGATTTCTCTGCCGAGCCGAGGACTGCGAAAGTCGCTGCTAGTCCATTCTTTTGTTCGGTCGCGCTGCGGGCCATTCTTCCGTCCCGGCGACCGATCTCGCAGCCGCCGCGGGCAGGCGGTGAAGGCTGATCGCACTTGCGGCCACCGCACGGGCTTGGCCTTGACCGGCCAGAGCACGACGGCACGCGGGCGTGGAACGGGACTGCATTCCAGGCGTGGCTCGACCTTGCCGTCAGCCGCGATTATGGTTCTCCGGCGTGAGCGACCTCATGGCGAAGCGTAACGCGTCCGCTGCAAGCGTCACCGGACTGCCTATTTTCTCCCGCCGGATTGAGGCGCCCGCGTGCCGGTTTTTGGCGTCTCTCGTAGCTTTGCTCCGCCTGGGCAGCAATCAACATGTCGCGGTCGCGCAGCGCCTTGATGTTGTAGGCATAGGCTGGGCCGGGACGGCTACCTTTTTGTTGTGGATTTCCGGCTCGAAGTTGCACCACGCAGGTCTTGTCGGCGACCAGCGCTGGGCGCGCCCATAGGTAATGAGCACAGTGGGCTTGCGAGCCACGGCGACCGCGGCGATCTGACGGCCCCGCCGGGCGCGGATGCACACGAAAAAAGCATGCAGAGAACCGGGCGCGTTGGCCGCCGCCCAGGCCGCCTCGACCAGCGTGGCGCGCGCATGACTACGCCCGATCTTGCTGATACGGCCGTGGTGGGCCGCTCCCAGCCCGGACTACCGCACCCGCGGGTTCAGCCCGCAATAGCTCACCAGCTTCTGCGGGCTGTTGGAGCGGCAGACGTCGCTGATCGCCGCCAGGATGCCGGCAGCGACCGCCAGATTCACCCGGTTATCGTGATCAATCTATTGACCGCGGAATCCTCGATTGCGTCCTGCGCGATCTGCCGGTCGAGTAGCATAGGCCTTCCGCCAGCCAGTCAACCGCTCGCGGACGTGCCGATCGATGGCCGCTCGCTCATCGTCCGGCAGCTGTTGAGCAGCCAACCACGCCCGGCCGCGAGCGTAGAAAGGATCGGCATGTGGGAACTTTGGGATCAGGTGTGCGTGCAGGATCGAACACACCTCGTTCTTGAGCCGCGTAATGCCGCACGTTCTGGTAGCGCCGCGCCACCAGCCTGCGCTTGCGTTCGGTCTCCGCGTCAGGTGTCCATATCTGCCGTAGGTATCTCGCCGCCTGCAGACTGGCGAGCGTGCCAGCATCGATCTTATCGGTCTTGACGTGAGCCTGGGCGATCGCCTTCAGCTGCAACGGATTGGATAATCAGCCGCGCCACGAACGGCGCCAGCACTCGCGAGACCGCAATGATGTTGCCGGTCGCATTCGCGCACTATCTCTTCACTGGCCAGCAGCAGGCGTCTTGCCAAATCCCTCAGCGCGGTCCGCGTCATATCAACTCGGCCGGCATGGCGGAGCCAGCCGTTCTCCCAAGATACCACCTCCTCGAAGGTTCGGTAGACATCAATCCAACTTACCCCTTTGCAATTGCACCTCCTGCCAGACGCGTGAGCGGCGGGCGACACGACAACTACGGATTCGCGCTCTCGGCCCAACCGGGCGAGCCGCAGAGGCGGACAGCTACTAACTCGAGCTCTCGGCTCATCGTGTGTATCGGCCTGCCCGCACATCGTGCTGCGGTGCCTCTGTCCCGATGGTCGCACGCACCATACGCCACGATGTCGAATACCGCAGCGGAACGATGCCACCGAGAAATCTCATACCGGTTACCAATCCCATTGAAAGCACCTTCGCTACCTGCGACACCGCACGATCCGATCGAAGGGCTGCCTGTCCAACAGGACGGCGCTCGTGATGGTCTTCAAACTGCCTGAAGCCGCGCAGAAAAGCTGGCGCCGTCTCGATGGCCACAACCAATTTCCAAAACTCGTTCTCGGGTGACATTCAACGACGGGATCGAGGTCATCGACAAACCGACTGACCGTCAGCTCATAACCGCCGCAGCCCGACCAGCCAGGCCGTCACCACAATTTTGCGACAGCTCGCGCGCTGGAACTGCTTGGCGGCAGAGCTGATGCGGGACGCCGCAGTCAGAGCCTGCGAGGACTGTATTCTTCCGGTTGAGCGTGATCGGGGCGGATTGAGCGCGCGACTGCGTTGCTATCGAGCTCGATGTGGCCAGCACCGATAAAGCGCGTCAGCCCCTCCCAGCGTGAGAGCGCGTAACGGATGGGCATCACCAGCTTGCCCTTTTGGCTGATCACCGCAAGCTTTGCGCGCAGCTACCGGTCGAAAGCTTTCCCGTGCCGACCCTTGGGCTGCTGCACGAGACGGCTCCGTACCTTGCCCAGCCCTTGGGAGAAGAAGTGAGCGTGTAGCCGAGCAGCCTGCCCGAGCACGTTCACGTTTGCTGCCGGGTCTCCGAGCTCGACGTGCTCTCAGCTGAGTACCGCGCCATCGTTGTGGCGCAACTACCAACCCTGGCTGGGATGGGCCTCTTTTCGCAACATCAGAGTTCGTTATTGTCGAACGTAACGCCCAACAAGAATCCGAACTTTCGGCGGCAGCAAGCAGCCCACCATAGAGCCACAGGTGGGGCACTTATCGCCATAGAATGTGCCTCGACGCCTTTTCATGCAAAGTAGCAGAGGAAACAGAATGTTCGACAGATCGAACGAACTCGGCGCCTGGGACCGCGATCACCTCTTCCACCCAGCTACGCAAGCTGGCGCCCATGCGCGAGGTGAAATCCAAACGCGCGTGATCACCGGGGGTAAAGGAGTCTACATCACAGATAAGTCTGGCAGAACCAGCCTTGACGCCTTTGCGGGTCTTTTTTGTGTGAATGTCGGATATGGCCGCCGGAAGATCGCGGAAGCGATTGCAAAGCAGGCGAACGAACTCGCCTATTACCACGCATTTGTCGACCACGGCACAGAAGCCCCGATCACACTATCCAAGATGATCATCGATCGCGCGCCGGCGGGCATGAGTCGCGTTTTTTTCGGTCTATCAGGCTCGGACGCGAACGAGACAAATATCAAACTGGCGTGGTACTACAATAATGTGCTTGGCCGGTCGGAGAAGAAGAAGATTATCTCCCGCTGGCGCGGCTATCACGGCTCAACGGTCATGACGGGCTCGCTGACAGGCCTTGAACTGTACCACAACGCCTTTGATCTACCGCGCGCGCCGATTCTCCACACTGAAGCCCCGTACTATTTTCGTCGCGCTGATACGACTATGAACGAGGAGCAGTTCGCCCAGGCCTGTGTCGACAAGCTTGAGGACATGATTGTAGCCGAGGGTGCCAATACAATCGCGGCGTTCATCGGGGAGCCGATCCAAGGTGCTGGCGGCATAATTCCGCCGCCCACCGGCTACTGGTCGAAGGTGCAGTCCGTGTTGAAGAAATACGACATTCTACTCATCGCGGATGAAGTCGTCTCCGGATTCGGCCGCCTAGGGAGGATGTTTGGCTCCGATCACTACGATATCAGACCGGACCTGATCACAATTTCAAAAGGCCTGACCTCCGCGTACGCGCCCCTCTCCGGCGTCATCGTTTCGGACAAAGTTTGGCAAGTTGTCGTGAAAGGCTCCGACCAACTCGGTACTATCGGCCATGGCTGGACTTGTTCCGCTCATCCTATCTGCGCAGCGGCTGCCATTGCTAATCTCGAGCTAATCGATGAAATGGGCCTGATCGCGAATGCCCGCGATACTGGAGCCTATCTCCGGTCTGCATTGGCTGAGACGCTGGGTAATCATCGAAACGTCGGCGAGGTGCGCGGCGACGGGCTCATGGCGGCGGTGGAATTTGTCGAGGATAGGGATAACCGCATCTTCTTCGATCCGTCCAAAAAAGTGGGGGAGCAGGTCGCTGCCGCGCTGCTTGAGCGCGGCGTCATCGGCCGCGCCTTGCCGCAGGGCGACATTCTCGGGCTCGCGCCACCGTTGTGCTTAACAAGGCACGAAGCCGATATCATCGTCGAGAGCATGGTGGATGCAGTCAATGCTGTGTTTGTCAGTTGATCGAGAACCAGACAGCGGTCTTTTTTAAGAACTATCGAAACGCGCCTCACAGCCGTGCCCTTCTCCGTCGCTGGTACTGGAACGGAATATCACTTTCATAGCGGCCTGGTGCGAGGCGGCATTGGGGAAAGCAATTCGCGCTGCAAAAGGAGGGGAAGGGATCGCACCGACGATCTCGCGATTGCCAGGCGGGGGCGTCGTTGAGATCGGAGAACAGGGTCTCGTTGAGCATTTCGTCGCGCATCCGGCGGTTGAAACTCTCGGCTACCTCCTTGCACGGGGGGCATGCCGTTAGAGGTGAACTCGGTGCCACGGTCCGACTCGATCATTCCCGGCTTGCCGCGTTGCTGTGCAATTGCCCTCAGTTCGCGGGTCCACGCGCCGCCCTGGGATCGACGTCGCCGGAACGGCGCCCGGGCATTCCTTAGTGACGTCGTCGACAACGCTGAGGATGCGAATGCGCTGGCCCTCGGCGAACTGGTGTGAACAAAGTCCAGCACCAGCGTGCGTTGGGCTTGGCCTCCACCCAGGATCGGAGCGCGAGCCTCCCCGGCCCTGCGGCGAGCCCGCCGCATAGCCGGCTCTGATTGATCCCCGACGGCGCGTCCTCCGGCCTCCCGTCCCAGCAGCATGAACAGCCGGCGGTAGCCAAAACGTAGCTGCTCGTTGGCGAGGTCACGCAGCCGGCCACGGAGAGCCACGTCCGAAGGACAGATGGAGCGATAGCGGATCATCTTCCGATCCGCGCCCACGATCGAGCACGCCCGCCGTTCCGACAGGCTATAGAGGGACTGCAGATGCGCGACCGCAGCGCGCTTCGCGCCTCTTTGCCGCCCTCCGTTTGCGGAAGAAACCCGCGACGTTCGCCCTTCAAGAATCTCGATCCGGACCTCGTTCTCGCCTTTCTCGATGAGCTCGAGGAGAGCCAATTCACCAATCCTCGCGCTGAGCCACCTATCGAAATAGGTAGTGTAACGATCCTGAACAATGCTTTAGCAACATGCGACTGAAAGGTGCTCCGGTGTTAAACGCAACAGCGCGTAGCAATGCAACGAAGAACGCGGTTGACCTACTACACGTCGCTAGGGTCATTCGGCATTATGATGTTGCCGCGTCCCAAAGAGGCATAAAGCTTTCGCTGGGGGATGACTTTAGAGAATACGTCTCGATCACTCAATCGACTCCGACCAAGGGGCCTACATCTCCAGTTTTTCGGCCTGACCGCTCTCCAATTGAATCCGGGGAAGGATTTTGGGTCGTTGGTCGTGACAAGGGCAACGAAGTTGCGGTTTTGCAGGCAGTTCGGCTTTACGACCTTTCAAGCAGTAACCTTGCAGAACACCTTGAATCTCTTAAGGCGTTTTACGCGTCGCCAACCCAACATGCGCATCCTCACGACAAATGCGTATCTATTGCAGAAGGTGCAAAGAGAATGACCGGGAAAGTCGCCTACCACGGAGATGTGTGGGTGCGCAGAGACTACCGAGGGGCTGGTATGACAAGTATTTTAGCAGGACTCGCTTTTGGCGTGTCTTTTGCTATATGGGCTCCTGATTTCGTGTGTGCACTCGTGGCGCACTGGGCGATCTATAAGGGCGTGGTCTCACGATACGGATATACGCATCAAGAGAGAGGCGGCTCAGCACTACAGCTCGTGGAAGAGGGAATTGTCGACGACGATTGGCTGGTTTGGCTCACCGGCGACGAGCTGAGAAGCCGCATAGTCTCCGAAGAGAAAGCCGATCTGGGGTTAGGGTTGTAGTCAAGCCGCTGTTGGCTTGCCTCTGCTACGCGCGATGCAGTTGCTAAGGGACCGGCGCGATTGCCGCTTGCGAGCATCAAATCTGCTCCATCACGCTCTCGGCGTCTGCTGGACCAACATACGACTTGTCGGGTGTTTCGATGGTTCTTTCCCGGCGTTGCCACAGCGTAATAGATAACCTTGATCTCTGCTATTTGACCACTGCGAGGATGAGAGAGTATGTCAAAAACACAATGCCCGGCCACGCGAGAGATTCCACTCGATCCGAGGAAGTCTGCGCTACTGTTCATCGACGTGCAAAACTTTTGCGTGCACCGTGATGGCGGTGAGTTCAAGAATGTGTCTGACACGGAGCTTGCAGCCAAGTATGGCTATTATTTCGATCGTCTGAGTACCATTGCGGTACCCAACATGCAGCGGTTGCAGGCGGCATTTCGTAGAACGGGCATAGAAGTGCTCTACACAACTATCGAAAATTTGACCAAAGACGGTCGAGATCGTGGGCTGAACTACAAGATCTTAGGCTTTCACGTGCCGAAGGGAGCATGGGACGGGAAAGTTATTGATCAGATCGCCCCCGGCGATGATGAAATCATACTGCCGAAAACGTCATCGAGTGCGTTCGTGTCCACTCAAATCGACTATTTGCTGCGCAATCTAGGGGTTAGGCAACTCGTGCTGGCGGGGGTCGTTACTGACGAGTGTGTCGAGTCTGCGGCGCGAGATGCCTGCGATCGCGGCTACCTCGTCACTCTCGTGCCAGATGCGTGTGCCACTTACAGCCAGCAGCGCCACGAGAACAGTTTGCGAGTCAGTGCAACTTATAGCCGCTTGGTCTCCACAGAAGCCCTAATTAAGGAGATCGGTGGCGCATTTTAGTCAGAGGCACCGACCAATAAGTGCCTTCGAGGAGGAATGCAGAGCGGTACCCCTCGCAAAGTAGTTGATGGGGACGCGGATCGCGTCTGGCGTGCATCGAGGCAGCTAAAAAGACGACCAAGCCGAGAATGATGTTAGAGCTGGCTCCGGAAATCTGGACAGGGCGATAAGTCGAGTTTCTGCCTGACGGCGGGCAGGATTGTCCCACGAATCAGGAGAGACGATGAGCAAACGAGCCCGCCGGCACGACGCACCGGCATTCAAGGCCGACGTGGTGTTAGCCGTGACGCTGGCCCAGCTGGCAGAGCATCGACGTGCACCCGAACCAGATCGCGCAGTGAAAGTCCCCAGCTTCAGGAAGCGGCGGCCGCGGTATTTGGCCCTGCAGGAGGCAACAGAACGACCGAGCCTGCCGTAGACGTGACAACGCGGCACGGCAAGATTGGGGAGCTGACGCTGGAGTACGATTTTTAGAAGGCGCGCGCAGCAAAGCTTGCTGAGCGCCAAGCGATGATCGCCGTGAGCACGACCTGCCAATCACGAAACAGGCGGAAGTTCTGAAGATCAGCCGTGGCAGTGTCGATTGTCTACCACGTCCGGTATCGCCCGCCGACCTCGCGATCATGCAACGTCGACCGGCTGCATTTGGATGTCCTTTCGCCGGTTCGCGAATGTTGCGAGACCTGCTGGCTGCCGAACGGTGCAAGATCGGCCGCCGGCATGCCACAACGCTGATGCGGCGGATGGGGATAGAGGCGCTCTACCTCCGGCCGCGGACCACTAGGCCCGAATCCGAGCACATGACTTGAGAAATAGGCGCTTCCCGGCGATCGATGAGAGTTAGAGAATTGATCTAACCGTCGCGATTGCTTTTCGTTCTCGCGCACACTTTTGGAGAGGAGGCACCGAACCGAGACCCACGAAGGCAAGTCACGCGCACAGGCGACTACTAGCGTTGATAGGTTCGTGGATTCGGACTCTCAGCTATTCAGGAGAGGCTGTTATGTTGGACCACGTGCAACGCGAATGCGTGCCGCCTCAGGTGCGACGAGGCGTTCGTTGCGCTCGTACTTTGACCCATACGCGACTTCACAGTTCGTCTCCGCGTATTTCTTCCCCATCAAACGGGGGGCGTGCAACTACATCATCCAGGCGGGAGACTCCCAGCTTTCGTTCAGGTTCTTGAGCCCAAGAGCGGTGATCAACCAGCAGCTCCGGAACATGCACCCCACCCGATCTGTTGCCAACATCAGGAGAGGTATGTGATGAGTGAATTCGTCGATCCCCTGTGTCGCTCTACCGCGTCTATCGTCTTTGTTGGTAGGAATCAGCAAGGTAACTGGGTCGTTCGAGAGAAGAACGGCGCGTTCGGCGGCCTGTTTGTGGACCGCGCCCAAGCCATCAAATTCGTGCTAAAGAGCGGGCATTCTGAGGGCGTCATCGAAATGTCGCCCGAACTCGAGTTCAATACTGCCGCCGAGCCGTAAATCGCCTAATCGAGGGGGCGCGGAGGATCACTCCGACTGCGTGGAAGGATCGTGCGACTAAATTTGCAGCAGCGAGAGCAAGTGCCAAACAGCAAAGCAGGCTGCGAGTGAAATTGGGTCACGAACTTCCCCAGAGTCAAAGCCAACAGATAAAGTCGGACCCGATTTTACTCCCGCGTCCTTTTAGGCATATGAGGGGACTCACACGAATCTGGCCCCGACAGAATACTTATATCCCACGTCTTACCTGCCTCGACGCAGGGGAAAAGAAGTACTGCATCTGCACGAGGCATTCGCCCGGGAATCCCGCGGAGTGCCAAAGGCATAGGACGATACCTCTGCCATTAGTCGATGCCGGCCTGTCGGAGGATCGTGCCCGGGTCGTACGGTTCATTGATCAGATGCCGATCACGACGACTGATAAGATCATTCGGAAAAGTCTACCGCCAAATGGCCGAAGACGAAGCTCGAACGGAAAGCAACAGAGCGACCGTTTCTGGGCCATTGGGAGCTGCCAAGATTGCGGCCTTACCGCGCAAAGCACATGTCAGCGTCGGCCCTTTGGCCGGTTCGCAAGTACGTTTCTAATCGAAAAGCTGGAATGAATACGTGAGATGCCTGGAAGCGTCGAGAGGATCTCCTTGTGAATCCGCTCAAACTCGACAGCATTGGCCGCTTCCACCCGCAGGAAGTAATCCGCTCCCCCGGTCATGAGGTAGCACTCTTGTATCTCCGGATATTTGCGTACCGCAGCCTCAAATTTATTGAGATACTCTACTGTCTGCCGTTCCAACGTAATGTTGATCAGAACGGCAAGACCTTGCGAGTCGGCACCCGTCTCGACGAGGGCCGTGTACCCGCGGATGACGCCTGCCTTCTCGAGCAGCTTGATCCGTCTCAGACACGCCGAAGGAGAAAGCCCAACTTCCTCCGCCAGATTGACATTGCTCGCCCGGGCGTTCACGCGGAGCGCGCGCAAGATATTGCGATCTATGCTATCCATCGCGCTGTACGATTTATTCGAGAAGTTAGTAGATTGTTTGAATTTGTAGCATTCCTCGAATAATCAAGCAAGGAACGCCCGGCACTTGCTCGAATATTGCGCTAACCCTTTCCTCATGGAAAGCCAGGAGACATTGGGCCGGACTGCTTCGAGGGCGGTGTTGGACGGGAAAGCGCAGGGCCTTCCGGGCTACATGACCGTCGATTTGGCCGCATTGCGCCGCAATTTTCAGCTCATTGCATCGATCGCGAATCCAGCTCGCGTGGCGGGAGTGGTGAAAGCCGATGCCTACGGCCTGGGTGCCATCCAAGTGGCGAGGTCTTTGCTTGCAGCCGGCTGCAAGCACTTCTTCGTGGCACATGCGGCGGAAGCTATTGTGTTGCGACCTCATCTTCCGGGGGACGTGCAGCTCTTCGTGCTGAACGGTCTATTGCCCGGCGCAGAGGCTGCTTGCGCGTCTGCCGCTGTCATACCGGTGATCAACTCCTTAAGCCAGCTTCACGGATGGCGCGCTCAGGCCCGCATGGAGCGTAGGCGTCTTCCTGCCGTTCTGCAGTTCGACACTGGCATGTCACGGCTCGGATTGGCGCCCGCCGAGCGCGCTGCGGTGCGCATGGAAATAGCGCAATCGCCGGAGCTCGAGATTCTCTACGTCATGAGCCATCTCGCCTCCGCAGATGAGCCTACCAAAGCGCAAAACGCCGCGCAGCTCGCAGAGATGCAGATCGTGATAAAGGAATTCGGGCCGATACCGTCCTGCTTCGCCAACTCCGCTGGCGTGCTGATGGGAAAGGACTATCACGGCTCTCTCGTTCGCCCAGGGATCGCGCTCTATGGCGGTGCGCCGCAGGTAAACGCTGTAAATCCGATGGAGCCCGTCGTGAGCCTCTCTATCGCAGTTGCGCAGACCCGCACGGTTCCGGGTGGTGCCATGGTCGGCTATAGTGGAACGCACGTAACCCACGACTGCACCCGGCTTGCCACACTTTGCGCCGGCTATGCCGACGGGCTCCCACGCAGCTTGAGCGGTCGCGGAGCTGTCTACTTCGGCGGTCAACGTCTGCCCATCGTGGGGCGAGTCTCGATGGACAGCATGACCGTCGACATCTCCGATTTGCGGGATGGCGCGCTCGATTTCGGAAGCTTGGTCGAAGTGATCGGTCCTCATCAGACCCTCGAAATGCTGGCGACTGACGCCGGCACGATCTCCTACGAGATCCTCACCGGCCTCGGTCATCGCTTCCAAAGAAGCCATTGCTGAACTTGTCCCCAGTCAAACAGCATCATCTGGCAGAACATTGGAGCAGATAATGAAAGTCACCGTTTTAGGCGCGGGCGTTATCGGCGTCACAACCGCATTTCAACTTGGAAAGTTCGGGCACGAAGTGGTTGTTCTTGACAGACAGCCG
Source organism: Bradyrhizobium sp. U531 (assembly GCF_051710265.1). Taxonomy (NCBI): domain Bacteria; kingdom Pseudomonadati; phylum Pseudomonadota; class Alphaproteobacteria; order Hyphomicrobiales; family Nitrobacteraceae; genus Bradyrhizobium; species Bradyrhizobium sp. U531. The sequence goes on along the minus strand of NZ_JASVEN010000012.1, from coordinate 11,521 downwards.
GGTCCAGCGCTGGAAACGAGTTTCGCGAACGCGGGGGAGGTTTCCTTCGGCTACTGTTCGCCCTGGGCTGCCCCCGGAATCCCAACGAAGGCCATCAAGTGGATGCTCATGCGGCATGCACCATTAATCCTTCGGCCAAAGCTTGATGCGGCCATGCTCTCCTGGCTCCTCCGCATGTTGTCCAACTGCACGGCGAGCCGATATGCGCTCAACAAGGGAAGGATGCTGCGCCTAGCCGACTACAGTCGCATGGCGCTTGCCGAGGTGAGAGGGGAGGCCTCCCTGAACTATGACGAGCGCATGCAGGGAACCCTGCAGCTGTTCCGAACTCAGCAGCAGCTCGATGCATCAACTAAGGACGTGAAGGCTCTTGCGGCAGACGGCATCCCTTTCCAGGTACTGGATCGCGATGGTTGTGTTCGGGCTGAACCCGCGTTACGCTACGTTCGCGACCGCATAGTGGGAGGACTTCTGACTCCGAAAGACGAGACCGGCGACTGCTTCAAGTTCACCAATGCGCTGGAGCAAAGAGCCTCAGCATTGGGCGTTGACTTCCGTTACGGACATATCATCAATGGACTGGACATCGATGCCGGCCAGGTGCGTGGTGTGATCACCGATCGCGGGACTATTCGCTCGGACGCAGTAGTTGTCGCATTAGGGAGCTATTCACCTCTTCTCCTCAAGAAGATCGGAATCAAGCTGCCAGTCTATCCTGTCAAAGGATACTCGCTGACAATTACAATCACCGACGTTTCCCGTGCCCCCGAATCGACGGTCATGGATGAGACATACAAGATTGCAATTACCCGTCTGGGAGATCGAATTCGTGTCGGCGGGATGGCTGAAATCTCGGGCTACACCAATGACCTCGTCGAAGCGCGTCGACGGACCCTGGAGTGTTCCGTGATGGATCTGTTCCCTGGCGGAGATCCCAAGAGCGCATCCTTCTGGTCAGGCCTTCGACCCATGACCCCAGACGGCACCCCAATCATCGGCGGGACCAGGATCAGAAATCTCTTCTTGAACACCGGGCATGGCACTCTCGGTTGGACGATGAGCTGCGGCTCCTCTCGGGTCATAGCGGACCTTGTCTCGGGAAGAAAACCCGACATCGAAGCTGAGGATCTCGGACTAGAGCGTTACGAATAGTTCTGCGCCAAAGGAGCGAGCCACGAGAAGGCGAGGCTCCCAACGGACGCATCATCATCGCGTGGACAATTATGCCATCATGGACGAGCGGGGAATCCCAGCAAGCAGCAGGTTTGCCAATTGATCCGCCCCGTCGGGGCCATCGGAATAGTATCGCGGACGAGGAGGCGCTGAAGCAGTGCAAGCAAGGCTCCTTTCAAGAGAACTCTTAGTCAGAGGCAACCCCCGTAGGGTTCGACGTGCCAGTGGAATTTCGAGCTCTGCGCTGGGCGATCGTCGCATCCCAGCATCGCAGCCTTCGCCAGGCGGCAGAGACACTCAGAATCAAGCAGCCGACGCTTAGTCGCTCTCTTCGAAATCTCGAGCACGCCTTGGGCAGCAAGATCTTCCAGCGCACGAACGGCGGCACGCAACCAACCATTGAGGGTGAGGAATTCATCGAGGATGCCCGGCGCATCGTAGGCGCAACTGACGCAATGACCGCTCGCCTCAAGATCCGCTCGCGTGGCGAGAGTGGTCGGTTGATCATCGGCATTCACACCTCCCTCTCAGCTGGCAATCTCCGGGCCACTCTCCTCGAGCATCGGCAGCGCTTTCGCCATGTCGAGAGACAATTGGTCGACGGAGCGAGCGACCATCTGATCTCGGATCTCGCCAGTTCCGCTATTGACGTCGCCTTCGCGGCCGAGTCCGCTCCAAGATGGAGCGGCAAGTCATTGTTGCTCTGGAGCGAACGCGTCGTCGCCGCCCTCCCCGCGAACCATCCGCTGACATGTCATGATGTGGTTCACTGGGGTAAACTGAGGCGCGAACCGCTTTTGATTCGCCGACGAGCTGCCAAAATGGCGTGATGATCCCAAGCGGCCGATCGAAACCGCCGAGACATCGCTGACGTCCCGGCTCTGCGCTCATATGAATAGCGCAACGAGGAAGTCTGGTGGATGGGATTTTCTCCAGTTTCATATCGAGGAGCCTGACGAAATCGTCGGTAGGCGAAAGGTCGACTTGGTTCCGGCCCCCAGCGCAGCGACGATCTGGATCGAAGGCCGCGAATACTCGCAGTATTCGTCTCTCGTTCCTATCGAATGCAAGCGCCTGCCCATCCCCGCCAGCGCAACCCGCGATGACCGCGAGTACCTTTATAGCGCTCATTCCTCGACTGGTGGCGTTCAACGTTTCAAAGCTGCCCATCACGGTGCCGCTCACGCGATCGGCGCCATGATTGGATACATCCAGTCTCGTGAATTGACTTCTGGGACGCAGATTCGCGCCTGGCTTCAGGGGTTGGTCGCAACTCCGGTCGATGGGTGGAGTCTGAATGATGAGCTCCGCATCACTAAGCGCGATACGGCGGCAAGGTGAGCGCTGCTGGAATCTATGCACCAGCGAAACGGAGGCCTTCCAGATATACAACTTCATCACCTCTGGATCGACATGGCTGCCCCCGTCAGAGGGCACGACGCACTCGGCACAGCCTGCCCTGTCGAGCTGACCGCATGACATTGCTTTCCCTCTTCCCTGTCGTCCATCGCGATCCGAGCCTGAGAGCGCTAAGCGCTCATATTGATTCACGACGAAGCTGAGATCGAGAGCGGGACTACACATGCTCACACGGGGGTATTTCATTGGCGAGATCGTAGACGCCCTGAGCGACGTTGCGGACTAGGTCTCGACCCGCGGTCGCCTTGGCCTAACCGACCTCAACAAGCACGCGGAGGACTTCTTCAAGACGATCCTCAACCATCTTCTTTCGATCTCGCTCGTCAATCTCAACACCGATCGCAGCAATGAACCGGGACTTCTGGTGGTGGCTTCTCGCTCATGATCCCATCACCCGGCCGGAGCCTCGACAGTCAGGCGGGTTCATATAGGCTCGGAAACCGGCCAGATCCTCGTCGCTCGGATTCTCGGCCTCGGGAATGCACCGGATGGTCTCGGCGATGTCGCGAGGCGTGACGTAGCTGATGATCGCGCCACCATTGCTCAGCTTCGTACTCCATCGAGCCGCACCAGCGGTTGGGACGGGCAAGGCCCGGCGCGAACGCAATGGGCTTCTTGTTGCCCTTCTTGCTCACCTCGTGCTTCGCGAGCGCCACCCGGATGAACTCAAGCGTGGTGAAGCCCATCTCCGTCCGCCGCAGGTCGATGCGCATCTGCTCGACAAGTTCGGGCCGCTCCTGGGCATCTCGCAATTGGGGCGCGCAGTTCGCGATCGTACTGGCGATATCCCAAGTCTCGGTCGAGATGGGCAGCCTTGAGATCGATTCCCGAATTCTCGGCGAGCTTGATAACCTCTTCGCAGCGCTGACGCCACGTCCGCAATAACGTAGGCGGCATAGATCCACATCGGCGAGAGCGCGCCCAACAGCGCGATCTTCCCACGCGGAGGTTCCCGATGAGTGAGTGGTCGCACCGGGCCAGCAGATACGTTTCAACGGCGCGGCACGCGACCCGTTGTAAGTCCTGTCGCACGTTGGGGTTGTATGCCGGACCTCGGCGAGGCGCGGTGTATTCGGTCGCGCGCATGAGCTGGTGCGCTTAGTATGACGCGCATCACTCCCACAGGAACAACGCCGGTGCGTCCCGTTCGCGCGATCACGGCGCGAGCGCGCCATCTAGATTGCGCCTGCGCCTGTTTCTGGGCCGGCAACTTTGTCGATTTCAAGCAAGGGTGCAGGCACCATCCGCGAAATCGCTCGTCTGCGGCGACCTGACTGTCTAGAGGGGCACGCGACTACGAGAGGTCTGGCGCGGTGAAGTCCGCCGTTTCTTTCGTTCGGTACGCCAGACTGCGACACAGGATGTCCCCGCGGTTGACGCGGCATGCGGTTCTTCGTCCCGTTTGTCATGCGGCATAGCAGGGCCGTTTCGACCGGACATCCCGACCACGCGAGCAAGTGCGGGCGATGTGCAGTCGCAGAGAGAAGCAAGCTGGAGTATGCAGATTAGCAGCGAGCGCCGGAAAACACCGAGCTCAAGTCGGAATGAAGCTGAGGTGGACGCGCAGCTGAGCCCAAGCGAAGCTCAGCGGACCAGAAAGATAACGATTCAACTTTCAGACAGCATTTTCCAGCGACTTGAAGCCGCGACTGACCGCCCGGGGATGCGCGAGAGGGTCGTCGCCCAGGCGGCTCTTGTGCGCTTCCTAGATCGGGCCGCCTAGGGATGCTTTTGTTTACACCGCCATCGATCGGAATGAGCAGGTGCTCAACTTCTGCATTTCGGGTGGGGCTTTCCTCGTCCAGTACGGGACGGGGTGAATCTCGAGCAATGGCCGGCAAAGGAAGGACACTATCCCTCAATCCCCCTTGGCTAAAGAGTTAAATTGGAAGTCTCAGATTGCACTCAAGCGCAAGTCGACGGGCCAAAGCAGGTCAGTTCACGTCGCGATCCCGAGCGCCGAAATGGTCATCCTGGAAGCCGATCAGGACGTGGAGTGGTGAACTCGACCTTGCGCTGCCTGACTTCCCGCCTCTCCGACCGACTGATTGCCTGAGAAGCTCCAAGCAGCTGGTCGGATATGCGACATGCGTCGCAAGCACGACAGGAATGATACAAAAAAAGCGTAATTGCAATGAGCGCTGGCTGGCATGCGACTTGCTATTTTCTCCGCAGAGCCAGGTAAAGCGAATTTGAGCAATGACCAGTCTGACTGAGAGCGCAAGTCAAGTCGGTGCGGCGAACCTGCTGAGCGTCGGTTCGCGGGCCCCCTCGATCAAAGTGGAGAACTGGCTACGCGGCCAGCCCGTTAGAAAGTTCGAACGTGGGAAAGTATATATCCTCGAATTTTGGGCGACGTGGTGCCGGCCATGTATCGCCTCGATGCTAAATCTGGTGGTCCTGCAAGATAAGTACAGGAACAACGGAGTTGAGGTGGTGGGCATCGCGGCTCACGAACTAGCTTCGACGGAAAATGAAGCGCGAGCCAGCTTGGACGCCTGGTTGACAAAGAGCTTGTCAAATCTGAACTACGCGATTGCATTCGACTACGCCGGCGAAATGAACAAGCTTTGGCTGGATCCAAGCTTTTCTGTCGGGATTCCCACGTCATTCGTCGTTGACCGTGACCGCCGCATCGCCTTTATTGGCCATCCGACGCAGCTCGATCATGCCTTCCCCAAAGTTCTGAACGGATCCTGGGCAATGAGCGATGACGCCAAAGCGCTGGATGCGGAAAGCATAAACACGGGCCGACGCAGAAAGCGTGAACTATCGCAGAAGAGAGCTCTGGTGGAGCCGATCCTTGCCAGACTTGAGCCCGCCATGAAGAGAAAGGATTGGCCGGCAGCCCTTTCAGCTATCGAGGAGGCCCTCGCGGCGATGCCGGACGAGGTCACCTTCCGTGGGCTTCACGCGGAATTGTTGCTTCACAAGATACGCGACCTGGGGGCTGGCCTACCGGTGTTGCGCCAATTAGTTCGCGACGCGATCGAGAAGAAGTCCGTGGTTTGGATGAGCGTCGCGATTCGCCAACTGTTCGACCCCGCGAAAGACTACTCCGATTTTCCACATGCGGAGCGGTTTGCCATGGGCAAGGAGCTCTCCGAACACATCCTGGCTGCGAATCCGCCCCGAGGCAGCGAGGGCGCGAAGTTCCTGTCGTACGGGGCGGTCGCTCAGTACTATTACGAGACCGGTAAGAGGGACCGCGCGGTCGAATTGGTCGAGCTGGCGCTGAAGTGGCTGGATGCAGCGCCTGCCGCGGATCTAGCGAAACGGGACGTCGTGCAGTGCTCTGTCCAGGCGTTGGCGAGCTACAGGCGTGAGAAGCTCTCTCAGGAGTGCTGTTCAGGCCCGCAAAACACGGCTCTCGAAAAACCGGAACCGAGATCGCCAAGGGAGGCAGCGTGAGCAATGCTGCTTGGCATGTCTTTTCGGCCTCGTGGTTTTGCGATCGAAATCGAAGCCTCTTGGGAATGTCGGGGCATTCACATGAAGTGAGGACAGGAGGCGCGAGCCGGTGGACGCAGGCGAGGCCGCACCACCATGAGTTCTTATGGCGAGTATTTCCTCAAGGTTGATCGCTCCGACGCGATAGCGGCGAGAGTGCCTGCTAAAGTGAAGAGTGGTCGGCGGCTGCTAAGATTGGCGTCCTAGAAGATGCTGGATGGCATCTTCGAATAAAGAAAAAGATAGAAAAGGGTGGTGACGCTGATGCTTTCCAGCTCTCAAGGAAGCTTTCTCAACGTTCTATCGCTGCTCTCGGAAGCGGTTCAGAACTTCGTTCCGCGTGGACGGCAAGCCGATTCGGGAGAGGCGCCAGTCCGTGGCTCTGGACTGTGCTGTTCGGAGCCGTCAGATTCCCCTGCGCCCGCCCGTGAAGGAACACTGAGCGAAGTTGTACCTTCATTGAGCGCCCTCTTTGCGAGCACGGCGCCGGGGCGAGCATGATGTACAATCAGCGCCAGCGCCGCTCTGTCAAACCGGCCGCCCTGTTCCGGCAATCTGGGCCCTGGTACAAAGTTCTTTATGTCCAGGTGCTCATAGCGATCCTGATTGGCATTCTCGTTGGCTGGCTATGGCCCGCTGTCGGGACGAGTAGCTGGGTCAAAGCGCTTGGTGATGGCTTCATCAAGCTGATCAAGATGGTGATCGCGCCGATCATCTTCTGCACTGTTGTGTCCGGAATTTCGCATGTTCAGGATGCACGAAAGGTCGGCCGAGTCGGCGTCAAGGCGCTACTTTATTTCGAGATCGTGTCAACCTTCGCGCTCATCCTGGGTCTTTTGATGGGCAATCTCGCTCAGGTCGGTCGTGGGCTCGCTCCCAAGGGGGATGCCGCGGCCGTAGCCACCTACGTCAAGACGGCGGAAGCGCAGAAGACGGTCGATTTCCTCCTCAATATCATTCCGGATAGTGTAGTTGGCGCCTTGGCCCGAGGTGACGTGCTCCAGGTGCTACTGTTTGCCGTCCTATTCGGGTTCTCGCTGATGGCGCTTGGGGAGGGGGGTGAGCGGATGCGCGGTCTGGTTGACGATGCCGCACAAGCGGTGTTTGGAGTCATTAGGATCGTAATGAAGGCAGCGCCAATCGGAGCGTTCGGCGCCATGGCCTACACTATCGGCGAATTCGGACCGTCCGCGCTCGGTAAACTCCTCGGATTGGTTGCCCTGTTTTATGTGACAGCCGGGCTCTTCGTGATCATTGTGCTTGGCCTGATCGCGCGCTTGGTAGGCTTTTCTATTCTAAAGTTCATCAGGTACATCAAGGATGAGCTGCTGATCGTGCTCGGAACATCGTCGTCCGAAAGCGCGCTGCCGCAGTTGATGGAAAAACTGGAACGGCTCGGCTGTTCGAAGGCGGTCGTTGGCCTGGTGGTGCCGACAGGATATTCTTTCAATTTGGACGGGACGAACATTTACATGACGTTGGCGACCTTGTTCATCGCGCAAGCGCTCGGGATCGATCTCAATTTCGGCCAGCAGCTCACGATACTCATTGTGGCGATGCTCACCTCGAAAGGCGCAAGCGGTGTTACCGGTGCCGGCTTTGTCACCCTGGCCGCGACCTTGACTGTGGTCAGTCCTGAACTTGTCCCTGGCATTGCGATCGTATTCTCGATCGATAAGTTCATGAGCGAGGTGCGTGCGCTGACCAACGTCATCGGGAACGGTATTGCCGCGGTGTTTGTGTCCTGGTGGGAAGGCGAACTCGATAATGTTTCGCTACACGCGCAGTTAAAATAAATGTGCGAGCTCAGCCTAAATCGCTGACGAATGCCGCGGGCCAACAAAGCCGTACCGTTCAATCCTGATTGGGAGCAGGCGACCATCCGGTTGAGACATTTGTTTTAGTCGAAAGTGCCACACAGATCAATGATTCCCCTTAAGCTGTCGATTTCGAAGCGAGCCGGCTTGACGTTCCCTTATGAGCATCATTTAGATCACGCATGATTCAGGCGTAGTAGCCAGGATCGCCCGATCGGGGTGATGGTCATTCATGGCGAACTCTCGTGACTAAAACCCCAGGATCAGGCCGCGGGATAACCCTGTAGCGAAGATCACAGTCCATCAGTTTACGAACTACGACATCGGTTCCGATCACATGGTTAGGTCGAGACGTTGCAGCGCGCGTGGGCTATCGTTGTCATCAAAGCAAACGTCCTTGAGAACACCGCTGTAGAGGTCGACGACGCTGTGCTTGGGAGAGAGCTATCGCCAAATTTCGGTGACGGCCTGAGCCGGTTAGGCGGCGGCGGTTGTGGGCTGACGGTCGGTGACTTGTCGATGACCTCGATCCCGTCGTTGAATGTCACACCGAGAACGGGTTCTGAGAACTGATTATGACCGTCGAGGCGGCGCCAGCTTCTCTGTGCGCCCGCGACCAGTTTGAAGACCATCGCAAGCGCGGTCTTGTTGGCTAGGCAGCCCTTCGATCGGATGGTGCGGTGGCACATAGTGGAGAAGGTACTTTCGATGGGGTTGGTAACCGGTATGAGAGTTTCTCGGTGCCGATGTTCCGCTGCGATATTCAGGATCGTAGCGTATGGTGCGACCATCGGGACAGAGGCACCGGGAGCACGAAAGGTGCGGGCAGGCCGATGCATTCGATGAGCCGCGAGCTCGAGTTAGTAGCTGGCCGCCTCTGCGACTCGCCCGGTTGCGCTGAGAGCGCGAATCCGTAGTTGTCGTGTCGCCCGTAGCTCCCGTTCTGTGGTCTGATTGGCAGGAGATGCGAATGCGACGGGTGATTGGCATCGACGTCCACCGAACTTTCGGGGAGGTGGTGGTTTGGGAGGATGGCAGGCTCCGACATGCCGCATTGATATGACGCGGACTGCATTGGAAGGATTTGGCAAGACCCTGCCAGTGATGAGGTGGTGGTCGAAGCGACCGGCAACAGCATGGCGGTATCCCGGGTTCTGGCTCCGTTCGTGGCACGGGTGATTATCGCCAATCCGCTGCACGTGAAGGCGATCGCCCAGGCTCACGTCAAGACCGACAAGATTGATGCCGGCACGCTCGCCAGTCTGCAGGCGGCCGGGTACCTGCCGCAGATCTGGACGCCTGACGCGGAGACGGAACGCAAGGTCGGCTGGTGGCGCGGCGCTACCAGGTCGTGCGGCATCGCACGCGGCTCAAAAACGAGGTCCATTCGATCCTGCACGCGCACCTGATCCCGAAGTGCCCGCATGCCGATCTTTTCAACGGCCGCGGCCGGACGTGGTTGGCCGCCCAACCGTTGCCGGACGATGAGCGCGCAGCGATCGATCGGCACGTGCGTGAGCTTGACCGGCTGGCGGAAGATCTGGCCCTGCTCGACCGCGAGATCGCGCAGGACGCCATAGACGATTCCGCGGTCAACAGATTGATGACGATCACCGGCGTCAACTTGGCGGTCGCTGCCGGCATCATGGCGGCGATCGGCGACATAAGCTGGTTCAACAGCCCGCAGAAGCTGGTGAGCTATTTTGGGCTGAACCCGCGGGTGCGGCAATCCGGACTGGGCGCCGCTCATCACGGCCGCATCAGCAAGATCGGCCGCAGTCACGCGCGCGCCATGCTGGTCGAGGCGGCCTGGGCAGCGGCCAAGGCGCCCGGTCCGCTGCATGCGTTTTTCGTGCGCATCCGAGCCCGGCGCGGCCATCAGATCGCCGCGGTGGCCGTGGCCCGGAAGCTCACCGTGCTTTGCTGGCATTTGTTGACGAAGCGCGAGGATTACCTGTGGGCGCGCCCGGCACTGGTCGCCATCAAGACCCGCGCGATGCAGCTTCAAGCCGGACATCCGCAACAGAAAGGCAGCCGACGTGGGCCAGCGTATGCCTACAACATCAAGGCATTGCGCGACCGCGAGATGTTGATTGCCGCACAGGCGGAGCAAAGCTACGAGCGCTTGGTGACGCAATGGAAACCACGGCCAAAAACCGGCGCGCGGGCGCCTCAGGTCGGCAAGACAAAATAGGGCAGCCTGGTGGCGCTTGCAGCCGATGCGCCACGCTTCGCCACGAGGTCGCCCGCGCCCGCCGAGGGTAATCCCGTCTGACGGCAAGTGCCAGCCAGGAATGTATTCCCGTTCCACGCCAGCATGCCGCCGTGCTCGGGCCGGTCAAGGCCAAGCCTTGCGGTGGCCGCAAACGCGGCCAGCCTTGACCGCCCCTGCGCGCGGCGGCTGCGAGATCGATGGCCGGGACGGAAGAATGGCCGCGGCGCAGCCGAACAAAAGAATGGACGTACGCGATTTCTGCAATCGTCATCTCGGTCATGAACAAATCGCTTGTCCATCTCATCCGTCGTGCGTAGGTGTTTCCAATGCTCGGCCAGGAGGTCGTAGAAAGCCAGCAGCGTGTCCCCATCCTTGCGCAGGCAGTCGGCGGTTTCCTGCAGCGGACGAACCGATTGGCCGATCAAGGCCGAGCTCCTCGGGCGTCTCTGTGAGCATTATGCGGCTGAGGGGCCTTAGTGGTTTTGTCGCACTTGGCCAGATAGTCACGCACTGCATCTGTTCGATAGAGTGGCCGGCCATCGACGTAGCGCCATTTCAGCGGTTGGTTCGGGTCGCGCCGGCTCGAGTGCACCGGGCGTGCGCCGGATGACCGTGGCCGCCTCTAATGCGGTCAAGTTGGAGCTGCCCGGCAGCTTGTCGATGTTGAATGTCGCGGGCGGCGGCATGCCACGGCTCTTGCGATGGCGCTTCGTGGCGCGCGGCATTTTCCTACTACCTGGCGATCCAAATGCCTCGATTTAAGTCTTTTCTTCCTTGCTGCCCATGGCCTCGGCCCCGAACCGTGATCGGTCTGAGGCAATAAGATCGGCATCCCCAGCAAGAACCACAATCCGTAGACCCTAGCTAACCAATTCCAGCCATAGTTGAGATCGAGGGCTGATCGCCCTTCTTGCGTGGCACACCGGGCGCAGAGAGAGTGAAGGAATCATGACGGAGCCGGCCAACCAGCTGACACTCACCGATACGGTGATCCGCAACGCAACGCTGCCGCCGGGTAAGGCGCAGCATTATCTCCACGACGACAAGCTGCCCGGCCTCGCCTTACGCATGCGCGCCACCGGCGGCCGGACCTGGGTCTACCTCTTCACCAAGCCGGGGGTGAGGGGGACCCCGCGCAAGACCCTCGGCGCATGGCCCAAATATAATGAAAAGGCCGCGCGCAAGGCCGCTACCATCGCCGCAGGCGAGGTAGTCAAGGGCTTGGACCCGAACGATGCGAAGCGCGAGGCGAGGCGGCAACAGGCAGCCGAGAAACAGCGCACCACGCTCGCGACGCTCATTGTCGAAGATGGTCCCTACCAGACGTCCTTGACCGAACGTCAAGTCGTCAACTGGAGGCCGGCAATGTCGGCGCTTCGGCGCGGTCTCAAGGATCATTTCGATCTCGCTATCGGCGAGCTGACGCGACGGCAAATCATGGCGGCAG
>NZ_JASVEN010000011.1:0-237653 GCF_051710265.1 Bradyrhizobium sp. U531 | reverse complement strand
CCGGATGCTGCGCGGTAGTCTTTGCAGACTATCGCCGCGGGGGAAGCAGCCGGTCCATCCCATTAGCTGACTTAAGCCACACGCCCGCCTGCCCTGCCCGGATCGAGTTTTCCGTTTCGTAAGCTTTGGGCGATCGTCGTAACCATAGCTAAACCAAGCCTAGCAGCGATAGCTTTACCATTGACCTCTACCTAAGGTCGCGTACCGCGAGAAGGAGGTTTACGTGGGTTGGAAGCTCTTTGCATTCTTCGCTGTCTTGCTCGCGTGTTATGGTATCGCCGACGCAGGGACTTTCAGTTCTGTGCAGATTGTCGACCTCGCCATTGAGGTGCTGTCGGCGAGCGGTCTTGTGCTGATGGCGTTCAAAATTGACTTTCTTCCCGGGACATTTTGGCGGGGGGGCGCCGGCGCCTATTTTGCGTATTATGCTATTGGGTTTGCCGAGAAGGCTTTTATCACCCACGACGGGCCTGCGTCCGTCATCATCGAAAATGCGCTCACATACGCCGTATTTCATACCGCCGTCGGCTACGGGCTTTGGCTGAATGGTTCAGCGGAGCAGCACGCCGCCGCGCGGGAGATCACTGGCTGAGACTTATACCAGATGGTTAAGGCGCCAATGTACTTCCTCACTGCCTGTCTGATCGTAGTAGTCGTGAGTGCCGCGCTATCGTTTCGTCGATCCAGAACTCTATCACAGCCTCACTGGGCTACTGATGCCCAGCGGCGCGCAGCACAACGGCGGACGCTTATGCCGACAATCTGCGCAGGCTTTTGTCTGCTGGTGTTGCTCGGATTTCATCATTTTTTACACGAGCCAGAACTTAGTCCCACCGCGACGGCAGATCTGATGATGCTTGTTGCCTCTTTCTTCGGCGGTTCCTTTCTCGGCGTCATTGGCGGGATGGATTGAGGTGGCAGGGACTTCAACGCCGACAAGTTGTCATGCCTTGGCATAGTCCTGTTGATGTCCGGATCTGGCCCTTCGCTGCCCAGCGAAATGCTTGTTGGACCGTCGGCTATCGGCTGTGGAGCGGAAACTGATTGCAGCGGTCTGGATGGCCGATTTTGACCCATCTGCGGCGTTGTTCGCAGAAGCGATGATGGAGGTTGGCCGCGATCTGTGATCAAGTAGATAAATTGACCCAACCCTTTGACAGGAGGATTCCATGACGCGACGGGAGTTGATCGCATCTTTCGCAGTGGGGCCCTGGCACTTCCGGCTGTGGCACCTGCACAAGACGGCGCGCGAATACGAAAGCTGGGCATTCTCGTCAACTTAAATACTGACAGCGACGAAGGTCAGGCCCGGATCAGGGCATTCGCGCTGGCGTTACAAAAGCGCGGTTGGATTGAGGGAAGGAATTTACACACAGAAGTCCGCTGGGCCGGTGAGAGTGCAGAGCGTTATCACGAATACGCAAAGGAGTTAATCGCAGTTAGACCGGACGTACTCCTAGCAAGCCTCCGCCAGTCCGAGTGTAGCCGCTTTGCAGCGAGTTACTCGTGACGTTCCGATCATTTTTGCGAATGTTATCGATCCGGTCGGGGCTGGGTTTGTTGTCAGTCTCGCGCGGCCGGGCGGCAACACGACGGGGTTTACCGCCTTCGAGTGTAGCATTAGTGGCAAGTGGCTAGAGTTGCTGAAGGAATTTACGCCCAATTTGAAGCGGGTTGCGGTGATTCGAGATCCTTCGATGGCCGCCGGAATTGGTCAGTTCGCCGCTATCCAGACGGTAGCATCATCGTCGTCAGAGCTTGAATTGACGGCGATTGATCCGCGAGACCTGGCGGAGACAAGAACGGCATTGGCGGCCTTCGCGCGTGAGCGCAATGGTGGAGTAATCATCACGGCCAGTTCGCCAGCAACCATTCATCGCGACTTGTTAATGTCGTTGGCATTGCGATTTCGCTTACCAACCGTATCTCCTTTCCGATTGTTTGTCTCGAACGGTGGCCTCGTCTCTTACGGGCCCGCCGCAAACGATGGCTATGAGCGCGCTGCTACTTATGTCGATCGTGTATTGAACGGTGAGCAACCGGCGAACCTACCGGTTCAAGCGCCGACCAGATATGAGTTGTTGATTAACCTGCGAACGGCCAGGGCTATAGGTCTTGAAGTGCCCCAAGCCGTCCTCGCCCGCGCCGATGAAGTGATCGAATAACAACAAGTTTTGTTGCGGTGCATGAGTCCGTTTGTGGCCCGTGGCTGATCTCTCCATTCGGGCCCGTACAGTCCGCTTCCAAAGGTCGAGCGGAAAGACGTCGCGGAGTTACCGAGGGCAGCCTTTTGTCGGAAAGCGATCTTTCCGTCAATGCCGAAACCGACGACGTGGAAGACTTCCTTGCCGATGTCGATGCCGTGCGGACGTCAGCAAGAACTCTCTTGAAAGTCGGCCGAGCGGCTGCAGCGATACTTCCGGCGCATTTGTTGACGCTTGTAGTAAACTAGCGCGACAATCATGACGCAGCAGATCGTGTTAGCAATGAAGGTCGTCGCCATGACCGCGTCCCCTACGATCCACGCCGCATAGACAGCCGTGACGCCGTTCGACACTGCGAAAAGCAACCAGGTCGCTGACGAGACGGCGGCAGGGTCGTTTTGTCTAAGGAGGATCGAGATTTGCGGGATATAAGCCAGCAGTCGACAGACATTGGCAACGGCGAACGCGACAAAGATGATCATTTCCGGACTTTTCATGACCGAATTTCCTGGTGGGAGAGACGATGTCTGGTGAATGCGTTATTCGGTCGAGCGCAAGCCGAGCCGGGTGATCACTGCGGTCCAGCGGGCCGCTTCCCTGTCCCGCAACGCTTGCAGCTCCGCCGGATCGGTGCCGAGAATTTCGCTGCCGGCGCGATCGAGGCCGCCGCGCGCGCCGGGATCGTTTGCAACCGCAGTACGCACCGTTTCTGCTATTTTCTTGGCGCGCGCTTCGGGAAAGCTGGCCGGCGCAACCATCCCCGACCAACCGAAGAATGGTTCGAATGCGCCATTGAGTTGGTACAGCGTCGGCACATCGGGGAACATGTCGAGCCGCTTCGCGCCGGTCTGCGCCACCGCAACGAGCCTGCCGGCGGCGACGTGCTCCGATGCGGCGGTTGCCAGATTGAACATCAATTGGCAGCGGCCGGCGACCAGATCCAGCGTGGCCTGCGGAAATCCGCGATACGGCACGTGAACGATATTTAGCCCCAGTTGCGACTTCAATTCTTCCATCGCGAGATGGGTGACGGTGCCAGGTCCGATCGAGGCGTAGGACAGGTTGCCCGGATGCGCCCGCGCGTAGTCGACGACATCGGCAAACCTGCGTCCGGCGAAATTGCCGGGATGAACCGTCAGAATAAAGGACGAGCGATTTAGCAGGCTGATCGGCTGAAAGTCTTTGGCCGGATCGTAGGTCAACGCCGGATTCAAGGCCTTGGCGGTGGTCGTCGGACCGCCGAGGACGATGCCGATCGTATGATCGTCGGTGGCCCGGGCGACGGCCGCGGCGGCCGTGACGCCACCTCCACCCGGCATGTTCTCGACGATGAAGGGCTGACCGAACGCGGCGGCGAGGTGAGGCGCGAGGCCCCGCGCCATCGGATCGGAACCGGAACCCGCCGGCTGCCCGACAAGGATACGAACGGGCTGCGTCGGCCAGGCGGGCTGGGCCGCAGCGGATTTGATCAGCATCGGCATGGTGCACAGCGTTGCTATGGCCTGCCTACGCGAAACTGCCTTAAAGGCGACGGGTTCGGATGTTTTGTGGCGCATAGGATAACCTCGGTTTGTCTTCATGGTGTTCACCATCCCATGTGACGCACCGTCCGTCCTGACAAACCGCTGAAGATGTGCTGAAATTGCAGCCATGGCAGAAGCTTCACCGTCATCGCGCCGGGGGGACGACCCGCCTTCGCAGCAACCCGTCGGCTTCGACGGTTTCGTGCTCGAACCCAGAAAAGGCCGGTTGATCGGCCGCGACGGAGATGAAATACCGTTGCGCCCCAAAGCGCTCGAACTGCTGATCGCGCTGGCTTCATCCGAAGGACGCCCGCTCGACAAGGTCGAGCTGCTCGACCGGATCTGGGGCGACGTCCATGTCACCGAGGACAGCCTGTTTCAGGCTGTGAAGGATGCGCGCCGAGCCCTCGACGATCGGAACGGGCGCTTGCTGCGCTACATGCCGCGCCGCGGTTACATGCTCGATTGCGAATTGAGCAATGTGGCGCCGCAAGTTCCTGCGTCTGAACCGGCCCCGCGGGCTGACCGGGCATCGATAGCGGTGCTGCCGTTCCGGACGCTCGGCGAGCGCACGCCGGGTTACGTCGCGGCGGGCCTCGTCGAAGAAATTTCGATCGCACTTTCGCGGTTCCGCTGGTTGTTCGTACTCGCCCATGCGTCGGCTGCCGCGATCGCGGCCGGCGGTGAAATGGCGGACAGCCTGCTGACCGCACGAAAATTTGGCATCCGCTATGTGGTTGACGGTTCGCTCGAACAGACCGACGACGGCATCGTGGTCCGCTGCCGCCTGGTCGAGACCGCGACCGGACGGCAGGTCTGGCAGGAGCGCTTCACTAGCGAAGCCGCCGGCATCCTGC
Source organism: Bradyrhizobium sp. U531 (assembly GCF_051710265.1). Classification (NCBI taxonomy): domain Bacteria; kingdom Pseudomonadati; phylum Pseudomonadota; class Alphaproteobacteria; order Hyphomicrobiales; family Nitrobacteraceae; genus Bradyrhizobium; species Bradyrhizobium sp. U531. The sequence goes on along the minus strand of NZ_JASVEN010000011.1, from coordinate 233,069 downwards.
GTCTCTACGAAGTGATCACATCTTCCATCGCAGCGGCGATCGAGCCCCGCCTGCTGCGGGCGGAAGTCGAGCGCGTGCTGAGGCGGGGCACCGCGAATCTCGACGCGTTCGACTGCTATCTACGCGCGCTGCCAGGCTACTATTCACGGACGCCCCGCGGCAATGGCGAGGCGATCGGCCTGCTGCAAGCAGCGATCGAACGCGATCCGCATTTTGCGCTGGCGACCGCGTTGCTCGGGCGCTGCGTGGCGACCAGCGTCTGGCTCGGCACCGAGGCGGACTACGCGAAAGGCGCCGCCCTCGCGCTGACGCTGGCTCGTGCCGCGCTCAACATGGACCGCGCCGATCCGCAAGTTCTCGCGTTGAGCGGCCATTTGCTGGCCGTGGTCGGCGGCGAACATGCTGAAGGCGGCGCGTTGCTCGATCTCGCGTTGCAGATGAACCCCAACAGCGCCGAGTCGTGGCGGCTCGGCGGCTGGGTTTCGGCATGGAGTGGCGACACCGATCGCGCCCTGCAGCGACTCGCCGAGGCCGAGCGGCTCGACCCGCTGTCACCGCTGCAATCGGATGTCCATTCCGCGCGCAGCGTGGCGCTATTGGTGGGTCGCCGCTTCCAGGAAGCGGTAGACGCCGCGCGCCGTTCGATCGCGACGACGCCGGAGGCAACCGCCCCCCGCCGCTTCATGATCGCGGCACTCTGGCACGCGGGTGAGCACGAGGAGGCACGACGGGAGTGTGCGGCGCTAATGGAGCGGCAGACCAACTCTTCTCTGGCGCGTTCGCGAACGCTTCAATCACTTAGAAATCCATGGATGCTAGATCTTCTCATAGACGGATTACGCGGCAGCGGAATGCCGGAGTAGCTCCGTGAGCAGTTTCTTCAGAAAGATTGTCAAGTACGCTTATGGCCCGTAGTGGACCTTCACGCCGATGCCTGCCCAGGGCGGCTACTGACCCCAAGCGGTCATCAACGCTCTTGTGCTAAGGTCGTCTCACAAACCTTCGATCCGGCTTGGACCCTGCGGCTATGACAGACGATAAACCCCAAAGGGGAGTTCTCAAGATCAATTCACTTGGCGAACCGAAAGCGCCGCGTGAGCCCCCGCCGATCACACGAGTGCCGATGCGCTCGGGGGAGGAACTTGATCCCGTGGCTCGTCAAATATCATTGGATAGCCACCTCATGCAGAGACTTCGGCAGGTTATGGGGTGCGGAGACGAGGAGCGCGCGCGGGCGATGGTCGATGAAGTCCGGCTTATCGCCCAAACAATTGACCCGACCATCAGCTACGCCGAAGGTGCCCGCGTAACTGTCTGCTTGATGCAGATCGTTCACGATCAACACAAAGATGGATAGCGCACTTGCTGTCCGGTTATGGCCCTTAGCGTCGTTTCGCTGCCGTGCAATAATACGTCGGCTATTGGAGCACAGCGGACGTCTCAGGCTGTCCGGCCGGTAAATCTATGGGCCCACGGCCTAGTCAACAATGCCGACGCCTCATGGGCGGCTCCGGCTGAGAGCCATCCTTCGAAGCATAGGACAAAATGATACAGCGACCGCACTCGGAGTATTTCTGCAAATGGGCGACGAACTTTGGGAGAAACGCGGCATGGATAACGTAGTCGCGCAAATATCTCTGGGGCGGATCGGAGGCGAGACGGCGTCAAGGGCCTCGCCCAACACATAACGAGCTAGATTATTTCGGTAAACGGCGGGATGAGTGGCGCGGAGGGGCGAACGTGACCTCCAAACGAACGACTGTCACTGGTCATGCCAGTTGATCGAGAACCGACATCCCATGAAGGGTGTGTTCCGCCAGGGGGCGCGTCTCAAGCGGTCCGGGACCGCGGGCCCAGTTGTGTCCTGGCTGCAGGGCTCCGATACGTCACAAGGCACAAAAAAATGCCAGGGCTACAAAATGAAGCCCTGGCAGTTTGGGAGAACGCGGAAAGAATAGGTGACGCCGACAAGCAAAATGACGAGCGTTCCCTTCGCCGCAAGCGCAATCCCCGACTCTGGCCGTATCTGCCTCCCTAGTTGGCCGAAAAGACCTCGCGGGGCGTCGCATCGTCGTAGGTCTCTCGACCGGTCTCCTCCGTGCGGGCCTAGCTGGTGCGGACATTTATCGCATCCAAAAGACGATGGCAGCGGGAGTGATGGCCGAACTTCGGGCGGTCGTTTCGAAGCGGGTTGCCACGCGACGAAACTTCTTAAGCTTTAAGGAGGCAGCATTTCACGAGATGGCGCTGGGCGTGGAGATACTTGACGATCTGAGATTTGAGCGCCCCTGAAGAGTTGTAAGGGGTGACGGCGAGCGCGCCCGAAATGGGAATCCTTGGGCCCACCGCCAAGGGTTATTGATGCAAGTGCAATAAGTGCGGGAAGGCTGGCGCTCGCTTCGCCGCTAGACCGAATGGGCCTCTTCCATTGGCCGGAAGTGCCTCCTGAAGGCGTGCGACGAAGAGTGTGGATTGCATCGTTGCTAATCGACCCATTTGCGACGGTAGGTACGAAAGAGAAAACATGTCATCGCTCTTCGATTTGACCGGCAAGGTCGCCATTGTAACCGGATCATCCCGCGGTATTGGTCGGGCGATTGCGGTACGTTATGCCGAGCACGGCGCGCAAGTCGTAATATCGTCGCGAAAAGCCAGCCCATGCGAAGCGGTCGCCAATGAAATAAATCAGCGATACGGTTCCGGGCGGGCGATCGCCGTGCCCGCGAATATCTCGTCGAAGAATGACCTCGAGAACCTCGCGTCGATCACGCGGGCGACATTCGGCAAGATAGATATCCTTGTATGCAACGCCGCATCGAACCCGTACTACGGCCGGCAAAGCGACATCTCAGATGAGCAGTTCAGGAAAATTCTCGAGAACAATATCATTGCAAATCACTGGATGATCGCTGCGGTCGTTCCCGGGATGATCGAACGTAGGGATGGCGCGATTGTTATCATCTCGTCCGTTGGCGGACTTCGCGGCTCACCCGTAATCGGCGCCTACTGCATCTCAAAAGCTGCTGACATGCAACTGGCGCGTAACCTTGCCGTGGAGTACGGAAAGTACAATGTCCGCGTGAACACGATCGCACCAGGTCTCATAAGGACGGACTTTGCAAGGGCGCTCTGGGACGATCCTGAGACCCTGTCCCGAGCGACCGCGAATACCCCGCTCAGACGCATTGGTGATCCGGACGAGATCTCCGGGGTCGCCGTACTCGTCGCATCGAAGGCAGGCTCGTTCATGACGGGGCAGACAATAGTAGTGGACGGCGGTCAAACGATTTGAGATGAGCGTAAGCACGTCGGGAGCGAGCCGAACGCTATTGGTTCACTTGCTATACATGGCATGTGCGCGATAGATACAATCGAATGAGCAAGCTGGGCATTCGTTAGACCGCTCTGGCATGCTTCCGCTTCTCACCATCCGGTCGCGGGAACGACATCCACTTGGATGCAGTCACGCTTGAAAGGCTGACGGGATCTGATGCGACGACGGGCTTGATTCAATCCAATTTGCGAAACCGCGATGGTAGCCCTCGACCGGTAACCCGTTGCCCCTCTGCACGAGCTGCTACCTGACGTGCGAGCCAGACGCGACGGGTTGATTGTGTGCGCCAAATACCCTCCTTACGAAGCGGTAGTGTAACTTTAATAGCTTATTCCGTTGTCCAAGTCGCGCGGAATACGCGGCAGAGGCCAAGTGGCTCGTTCTTCTTGGATGGCGTCCTGACGGCGCCAAGTTACGACAACGCCGTAGTGGCGAGGGTTGATAGGTCCGTACGTTCTCATTCAGCTGATGAACGGCTTCGGCGCGGTGGAGTCCCGCCGAAATTGCCAAGCCAGTGCGATCGATTGGCTGAAGCCAGCAACATTAGGAAGAGCGCGCGACGGGCCTGGTATTTAGCGGCGGACCTGCTGCCTTCGGAGCCCTGCATGACGGCGTAGCCCTCGATCGTGCAGAGGTACCACCGGCACGTCCGGCCGCGCTTCGTCAGGCGAGTTTCAAAAAGGGGGAGTTGCTCCGGCATCGTGTCGCGTGTTTCTGCTTTAAAGCGATGATTCAGAATGGTGTTTCATTCCTCTGGACGGGGCGGGCCTCACGAATGTGGGTAGCCGTTCAGATCGACAAACGATGCATGATCGAGCATCGTTGCCCCCGCCCGGAACGCCAATCGCCGTCTCGATCCAGGCGAAGCAGCTGCGACAGTGTGTGTCAACACAAATGTGGATTGCAAAAAAAAGAGTCGATTCTGCCCACCAAAGTGAATGCGGGAGTTTTGTAGCGAAATGTTCGATTAGTCGCCAACCTCGCCATCGAGAATGTCTCCAAACATTTCCCAATGATCACCGGTCAGGCGCTGCATTTGAAACTGCTCGACCGGGAAGAAATCCGTGGGACTCGTGTTGATCTTAATCCCTGGCAAAAAAATATCGTTCTCGAGATTCTTCAGGTTTGCCGCTTGGCGCATTAGATTCTCTCGCGTTAGATCGTCGCCGCACTGCTGTATCGTATGCACGAGTGTCTGCACCACGCCGTAAGCGTACAGGGCCGAGCCATTTGTCTTATCTGCGTCGGGCAAATACTTGTCCATGAATTCTGTGAACCTCTTGATACCCGGGTCATTCTTCCATCGATGATCCGTCGCGTCCTTCGCGTAATTCGACGATAGAAGCCCTTGTGCGTTTTCGAGGCCCGCCGCTTTGATGGCGCTGAGCGAGGAGCTAATGTAGCTGATAATGTGCACGGGGTTCCAACCAAGCTCGGCGACCTTTTTAATGCTCTGCGCGCCGAATTTCGGTGTCGTCATGCTCACAAGTACGCCCACATTGGCGGCCTTCAGTTTGACGATGTGGGTGTCGATCGTTGGTTCAGTAATTTCGTAGCTGTTTTCTGCGACGATCAGCGAGGCATGGCTTCCGAGCCCGTCCTTCAATCCTTTCAGAAGATCTTTTCCGAAATCATCGTTCTGATACAGAACGCCAATTTTGACCCCGGGATGGTCTTTCAATAGATATTTGGCATAAGCCCGACCCTCGCTTTGGTAGTTCGGTTGCCATCCGATCGTCCAAGGAAAGTTCTTTGGATCGCCCCACTTCGTTGCGCCGGTTGCGATGAATATCTGTGGCACCTTTCTACTGTTCATATATTTATGAATAGCCGAATTTGACGATGTGCCGACCGAATTGAAAATCGCGAAGACCTCGTCGCTTTCCACCAACTTGCGCGCCTGTTCCACGGCCTTGGGAGGACTGAAGCTGTCATCATACGAAATGAAATTGATCCGGCGCCCGTTGATGCCACCCTGGTCGTTAATCATCTTGAAATACGCGGCGTGAACCTGTCCGATGATTCCATAGATCGATGCCGGACCGCTATAAGGAGAAATATTGCCTATCTTGATTTCGGTATCATTCGCGCCGGCATCGTATTTGCCCTGCGCGACAACCGTCTGCGATGTACATACGAGCGCCACAGCGGCAATAAATCTGAATGTGTGGAAGGATCTCATCGAATATTCTCCCAGTGCTTAGGAATGCACAGCAATCGGGTCTTCCAGGGGTCCGAACTCGGTAACGCCCTGCTGCAGAATGCGCCTTGACCAGCGGTTAAGGGCCAGCAGGAACTGTTTCGTCTCCGGAAGGAAAGGAAACAGGGGATAGATGTGAACCGAGTCATCGACGAGTTCGACGGTGACATCGACACCTTGCGCCTGCGCGCGTTGGTGTATCCTATAGGTGTCGTCGAAAAGGGCCTCGTTCGTGGCTGCGGTCAGAAACAACGGCGGCAGCAGACGAAAATCGCCGAACAGTGGCGAGACGAGAGGGTCGCGTGGCTCGTGACCTTGGAAGTAAGATGCCGCAAGGAATGTCAGGCTGTCTCGGTTTGCGGCCGGATCTTTGCCGTCCGTAAGCCGAAGGCTTTCACCACTTAACGTCATGTCGGCAAAGGGACAAACTGCCAGCATGCCTGCGGGGAGCGAGTCGCCGGCCGACCGGAGCGCCATCGCAAGGGCGATTGCAAGGCCGCCCCCCGACGATTCGCCGCTTAGGATGATGCGTTTCGGGGAAATACCTTCGCGGAGCAGGCCTCGATATGCATCGACCGCGTCGTCGAGGGCGGCCGGATAGGGATTCTCAGGCGCGAGCCGATAATCAACTGTAAAACATTCGCCATCGACAGCCTCTGCAATGCGCCCGGCATATTGCCGCGAACTTTCGGCCGAGCCGACAACATAACCTCCACCGTGGAAATGAAGGACGACGGGTCCCGATTTCGAACCGCGTGAGCTGACGCGGATCGTTCGCACGCCATTAAGTTCCTTTCCGGCGCTTTGGATATCTTTGCCCGGTGGAAAGTTCGTAGAAAGGAACCTTTCGTAGGCCTTCCTCAAGCCGTCGTAGCCTTGAGCGGCGTCCTCCGGCGTGAGTGCATTTTTCCAGAGATCGTAGGCCCGACAGCTTTCCGGACGGGAGAGACGGAACCCCTCCTTCACCGCCGACAGGCCAAACACCTCACCCGTCGGCTGATTGACCGCCTTCAGGACGTCGTATTTCCAGCCGAGCCCCCAGCTTGTCTCCGCTAGAGGATCGATACGCGACATGCCTTTCCAGCGGCCGTTTCGTACGCGGATGCGCTCGCGGTCGGACTCGTGCACCAGCTTGACCATCGCGCGTGCGCCGGCCTGAATCCGCGTGGTGCGCGGCCGACGGCGGGCCTCGTACTCAAGCAGGGCTTTCGGAACGTCGTTCGATCTGGACAGTACGGTGGCGATCGTCCAGGCGTCTTCCATTCCCTGGCATGCCCCCTGCGCCAGGTAAGGCACCATGGGATGCGCAGCGTCGCCGAGCAGCGTGATCCGCCCGTTTGTCCATCTTTCGATCGGGTCGCGGTAGTACATTCCTGTAATAAAGGCGGTATCGATCTGATCCAGAAGCTGCTTTAATCGTGGTTCAGCGGCGGAGAACGATCGCCTAAACTCCTCGATGTTGCCGCCCTCTTCCCACGATTCGCGCTGCACTTCCGTGTCCGGAACGGACGCTAGGACGCTGTATAGTTTCTGCGGCCGAACCCAGTACGATACGATCGTGCGGCCCGGACCGGTCCAATTGTGTCCGCGCTCCGGCAGATCGACGGATGAAAGGCGATCGCCCGGAATGAGTGCGCGCCACATCAGAATATTGGCGGCTTGGGCTGGCTTGTGCCCCCACAGTTTCTCGCGAACCAGCGAATGAATGCCATCTGCGCCAACAATGGCGTCGGCTTCTAGAACTTCGCCAGTAACGAGTTTGACCCATGCCAAATCCGCGGTCTGCCCGAGTTCCTCACAACGAGCTCCGAAGCGCAGCACCCCGGCCGGAAGCCCTTTAGCAAGCAGGTCGATCAAGTCAGCGCGGTGCAGGTTGTATAGCGGCGCACCGTAACGCAATGCAGCCTCTTCACCGAGCGGCGTTGCAAACAGCATTCGGCCAGTTTCGAAGTCGTTGGTATCCCAGGCCTGCGGAATGACGCCGACGGCGCGCATCTTGTCCTCAAGTCCCAGCTCGCGCATTACCAGTGTGCCGTTTGCTCCGATCTGAATCCCCGCCCCGATTTCGCGGAAATGCTGGGCCTGTTCGACGACGGCGACATCGATGCCCTTTCTCAAAAGCGCTAACGCTGAGGTCAAGCCGGCAATGCCGGCACCAACAACAATGACTTTCATCCGCTCCCCGCCGATTTTTGGATCCGCGCTATCGTTCAGCGTGGCATCGCCTTTAACGATCGAACCGCATAATCGTGGTGCGACGACCGTCCTTGATTCCGTATTTCGTTCCTGAAAGCCCAACATTAAGAGGGCAGTTTCGGCCAAACTGAAGGCCGTTGCGGCCAGGATCAGCTTGAAAGTTAAGGGTTTTGCCGTTGAACCACGCTCACTCAGGAGCTCTCAGTAGTAGGCCGCAGCTATGTCCCCCGACTATTAAGACTCTGACCGGCAGCAAAGACTGTATCGGCTCGCTATCTCGCCTTCCGTAAGACCGGAAGGGTACTGCCAGGTCTCGTCACCGTCCTAGCGATTCAGGCAGCGCGCATGACCATGCCAACCAACGCAATTCGCTAGGCTGGACGAAGCCGAAGTAGGGCGTCATGCAGCAAGTCGTCCCTGCCCGCTCGTGGTTGGCAATCATACTCGGCAGCAAGACCATGATGTCTTGTGCGGAGTCCACAGCTATCGGCGGAGCCGAGTTTGGAAGTCCTCGAACAGCAACCAGCAGGTCCGACGAATTGGAGGGCCAAATCGTTGGATATCGCCGTCAGGCAGCCGCTTAGGCGGCTCGTGGGTGGCTCGTGCAGTCCAGAGTAAAATAGCGGCCGTGCGCGTATAGAAGCGCCGCCCCCTCTGGCTGCACGCGCGTCGCCTTCACGACTCCTGCAAATATGGAGTGCGATGGAAATTCGTGTCTGCTTTCCAGAGCACAATCGAAGTTCGCTAGAGCTCCATCGAGTATCGGAGCCCCCGTGAACAGTTTGTTCCAAGTCCCCTCACCGAAGCGTGCTTCTCCGGCCAATCCAGTTCGGCCTGAAAACGTGTCTGCCAATCGGATCTGTTCTGCGGAAAGGAAGTTGAGGCTGAAAGAGCCAACGTCCAGGATGGCCTGATGAGCACTCGAGCTTCGATTTATGCAGATCGACACCATTGCTGGTTTGTCAGAAAGTGCGCATGCAGCCGTGGCCGTAAGTCCTGTGCGGAAGCCAACGTCTCCACAAGCCACAATCGAGACAGTGGAGACCTGGTTGCGCATCGCAGTTCGGAAGTCCTCCGGAGCGATAGCACGATCGAAACCAGTCGGATATGACATTCGCTCCTCCAGACGGAATAGAACACATTGCTCAAAAGAGATCGGAGAGCATGTCTTTTTCGAAAGACTTCAATTTGCCGGACGTTCCCTTGCGAAGTTGCGCGGGCCAGTCTGGGTTGGCGACGAGCGCGCGACCGATTGCGACCAAGTCAAATTCATCCTGAGATAGCCGGTCGAGGAGGTCATCGATATTCGCTACGTCGGCAACACGACCGCCCAACGATGCAATGAAGTCGCTGCCGCTGCTTAGGCCGACGCCTCCAACTGTAATTGTGGGTTTACCCGTTAGGCGCCTGGTCCAGCCCGCTAGATTGAGCTTGGATCCGTCGAACTCAGGCTCATGATAGCGCCGGGTGGAACAGTGGAAAATGTCGATCCCGGCTTCCACGAGCGGGGAGAGAAACTGCTCCCATTCTTGCGGGGTATGGGCCAAACGCTGAGTGAAGTCCTGCTGCTTCCATTGCGAGACGCGGAGAATCAAGGGGAAATTCGGTCCGACAGCGGCCCGAGCTGCCTTGATGATTTCGGCTGCGAAGTTTGCTCTTCTGCGTAGATCTCCTCCCCAAGTATCCTGCCGGGTGTTTGTGCCTTCCCAGAAGAATTGATCAATCAGATAACCGTGCGCTCCATGAAATTCGACCGCGTCGAAGCCGATCTGTTGCGCTGCACGGGCTCCCTTGGCGAATGCATCAATTACGTCCGCAATTTCGCTCTCCGCCATGGGCGAACCCACGAGCTTTCCAGGTACATAAACTCCGGACGGCCCGACCGCTGGCAGGAGGTCGTTTTTGGGCCGTCCTTGGTTGCGCATCATGCCTACATGCCAAAGCTGCGGAGCGATCTTGCCTCCCGCCGCATGCACCGCTTTCACGACGTCTGACCAGCCAGCAAGCGACGCCTCGCCATGAAATGCCGGATGATCAGTTGATTGAGACGATGCATGGTGATCGATGGTGGTCCCCTCGGTGACGATCAAGCCGACACCTCCTTCGGCTCTTCGACGGTAGTACGCCGCCACCTTTTCTCCAGGAACGCCATTTGGAGAAAACGAGCGCGTCATCGGCGCCATTACGATGCGATTTGGCAAGCTGAGCTTCTCCGATACGAATGGTCGGAACAACATCTCAATTGAGCTTGTCACGGGCATAATCTCCTTTTAAGTGATCTTTAAGCTGTTCTTTGCGTCAGCCGTAGTTGCGTGGGAGGTCGCATGCTTGCAGATACTCTTGTCTCAAGCGGGTGACCAACTCGGCGACGGTCTCAACGCGACGCACAGATCCGACCCCATGGCCGGCCGACCAAACTGTTGTCCACCGAGCCCGCTGCTTGTCGATTAGCGTGCTGTCGCTGAAGTCCACTTTCGGATTCACGAGAAAATCGGTTGGATCGATGCCGGCTCGGACCAAGGTTGGCCGGAGCCAATTCGCCAGTACGTTCGTGACGGTGTTTGTGAGAACCAGATCGTCGATAGTCGAATCGATCAACATGCGCTTGTACTCTGGAGCGGCAAGACTCTCCTCGGTGGCGATGAATGCTGTCCCCATCACGGCCAGATTGGCACCAGCCGTCTCGACGGCTCTGATCTCGGCACCATTTGAGAGCCCCCCACCGAGGGCGATGGGACCATCGAAGAATTCTCTTACGGCGGACAACAGCGAAAAGCCGTTCATCCGCCCCGTGTGTCCACCGGCGCCTGCTGACACCAGGATCAATCCATCAACCCCGGCGTCGACCGCTTTTTTGGCAAAGGCGACCGAGTTTACGTCGGCGAGCACCTTTCCACCCCAAGCGTGCACGCGGTCGACGATCGGCTTCGGCCCGCCCAATGCCGTGATGACGACCGGCACGCCGGCGTGCTCCAAGACGCTCAATTCATCAGAGAGCCGTGGATTTGTCGGGTGTACGGCAAGATTTGCCGCCCAGGGGACCCCCGGTCGTCCGCTTAATTGCTCTGTAATCGTTGCAATCCACTCGGTGAGTATTTCGATGGTCCTGGCATTAGCGCATGGAAAACTTCCAAGAACTCCATTGGCGCATGCAGCGATCACGAGATCGGGCCCCGACACCAAGAACATCGGTGCCGCGATAAGAGGTAGCCTGAGTGCGCCTCTGTACTCGTCCAGTAATGCCAAGTGAGTTGTCCCCGTAGAGTTATAGCAGCTCAATATCGGTCGGAAGATCGAGCAACAGTCGACCAACAAGCTCGTATGTCCCTTGTCCGACCATCATGTGCTGACCGGCGACCTGGACATCCCGCAATCGTCGCTGAATGTCGGAGCTGCGATACACCGCCGTTCCGCCGGCGAGTTCGTAGATGATGTTCACGCACAGTTTAGCGGCTAGAACGGCCTGCGAGGTCGCCAGTCGCAGGTCACGACGATCTTCAGTCGATACCTCGCCGCGAAGCGCGCCTGCCCAAGCGGCGTCGATTGCTTCATAGAAAAATGCTCTACCTGCGCGCAAAGCAGCTTCAGCTTTTGCGATGCCAGATTGGGTGGATTGCTTCTCGGCAAGTACGCGCGTGGTTCCTTGTGGGACTTTCTTGCCCGCGAACTCCAAGAAGTCCTCGATTGTCGCCCTCGCGGCGCCTAACGCGACCGACGCAATGCCGATAGCCAAAATGCCGAAGTTCGGAAACAGGAAGATGGGGTGGCTGCTGCGGCGTTTGCCGAACCGTTTTATTGTCCGGACCGCGGGCACGAATACGTCGTTCACGGCATAGTCGGTCGAACCCGTGCCCTGCAATCCCATTACGTTCCAAGTATCCATAAACTCGACGTCGGCCGCGTCAAAAACTATCGTAAGGTGTTCCGGCTTGCCTCTTTCGTCCAATTGTATCGCATGGGCCTGATTCACAACGAACGCACCGCCAATTATCCAATGAGCATTGCGAGTGCCTGAACCCCATTGCCAACGGCCCCTGACCATATAGCCGTCGCAACCATCGCGGGTCACTGGCTTGGCGCGACCATTGGGAGCAAAAGCGCCCGCCGCAATTACACCCGGCTTCCGCAGAATCTGCTTGAATTCCTCGGTCTGCGCGCTCGCCAGTCCGAATGACGAGGTGATGCCGATGAAGACGCACCAAGCTGCAGACGCGTCTGCTTTCGCCAGTTGTTCGACGATCTCCGCGTAGACCCGTGGTGAAAGCTCCTCGCCGCCATACTCCGCCGGCGTACAAACCTGATACAGTCCATCGCGAGCCATCCGATCCGCGAGATCTTGGGGCAAATGCCGGAGCTGCTCGAATTCGAGATGTCGCTTGCGAATTTCGTCAGCATAACGGGCGGCAATAACCTTCAGATTGTCCACTTTACCGATCGATGTCTGCACCACGATACCCTCCGGATCGCATTTTCATTGGCGACCCAGCCTGTGCCGCGCTCGATATAATGCACGCTGCGGGGAGGCCGTTTCGGCCAAGAAGGAAGGCTGTTCCGGCAAGTAGCGCCGGAGCTTGTGAACCGTAGATGCGACGCAACGGGGCGCAGCCGACCACAATGCTTTCGGGCACGTCGGAAACTAACGTTGCCATGCAAGGGACCAATCCGCTTAACCGACATCCCGCTACTGTCGGCCCAGCAGCGACTCGTCCGCAATGCTGCTTCGATTGCTGCGGTTCGGACGGACCAGACTCCTCGGGTCGCGGCCGACGACGGGGGGATGCCAACCGGCTCCGGGCAGTTTATGTCACTTGCACAGAACAGGTGTTAATTGCCGTTCGCAATTCTCACCGTCCAACACCTTACGCGATAGGCTTTGCCGTAGTATCGAGCTAAACGCGTTTCCCGCTCGGATGAGCGGCGGCTCTGCGCGAAAATGCAGCCTCTCACCGAGCCATACATGAAGATCAATCGCCGAATAATGCCGGCCGGTGCCTCAAGACACGTCGTACCCAGCGAGCCACAGGGCAAGCCGCGCACGTGCCAAAGGAAGCTCATAGCGAGTAAAACCTCGGCAAGCCACAATCTTCCCCTCATAGAATCGCGGCCGCAAAGAAACAGTCGTGTAGGTGGCAGCAACGTCGATTGCGGCGGCGTCACCGGCGCCGCGCGCGTTGCGAACACTCGGAAGGGCCGCCCAAAACCCATCATGACAACTGTGAAAGCCAGGCCGGAAACGATGGCAATGATTAAGCCGTGGACTGCTAGGGCGTGTACTCATAATCGGCAATCGTGAGCGCGGCTTGACCCATGTCCGCTTTCCGGCGCTTTGCGGACTCAAACCGGACATCGCCTGAGGCCCGAAAAGGGCCACAAGCTGACATCGAGCGCATGGCGTTTTACTTTCCGCCCCAGCAGACGCAGACGAATGCGGCAACGGCTCCGGGCAAGCTTCCGAGAAAAATGGGTGGACCACGAAAGCCGAAGGGAAGCGGCACAAAGTAAAGGAGGCTGACCGAGAGCAAGCCTCCCAAGAATAAGCAAGCGACACTCCTCGACCAGAGCGGAAGTGATCGATTGATCATCTCTCGATCAAGGCAATAGACGAGAACGGCAAGAGGAAGTCCAAACAAGTAGATAAATGGCAGGCCTACGATCGTGCCGAGGAATAGCAAGCCGGGCTGTCCGAGCACCGCGCAAAGCACGACCCAGCCAATGAGGGGCGCCGCCGGCGCGAAGATATATTGTCGGCGGACTTGTGCAGCGTCCATCAGTCAGCACGAGGCGGTTCGTGGATATTCACTCGGTGACGCTGGCGACGAATGGCGCGGATACATTCGAAGCCGACGTAACCGAGCATCAAGAGGACAATGAGAGCTGGGACGAACTTTTCGGGATGAAGCGCGAGCTCGTGAATGAACACGCGGAAGGTGAACCAGAGCGCAAACGACGCGTCGTCAACTATCATCATGTCGTGTTCGTCCGGAGATCATAGCCGGCGCCCCTTATGGTTGTATTGGACCGACGCGTCAATCGGCGGTTCCGTCAGATGCTCAATTTTCGATGAACGCGGATCGTCGGCTATGGGTCAATCGCGTCGGTTTAGCCCTACCGTCTTGGCACACGCTCGGACCCGATGAGCAGACATCTTCAATGCGCGTTGCAAGGTCTGAAAAGGGCCATCATCGGACCTCAGCAGTTAAGCGCAATCCGAAAAACGATTGGGAGGTTTTCAAGTCATGCTGCCGGGCATGAAACAGCGGACGCGCGGATGGCCGTCGATGTGGTGTCTCCAGACCATTGTGCGGCCGAAACGGTTTGGTTGTGTGATCACTGCGCCGTCAGGTACGATCACCCATTCATCGTCAATGAGGACGCGGTAACGCCCACGACTGGACTCCCAGTCCGCATCGGACACTATATATCCGTCGGCATCGGTACAGCACTTTCCAAATTCGCTCTGCAAGCTTTCGAACCACTGCTTCAGTGGCGAACTCGCGTAATAGCCGTGATCATGCGCGAGAGCCGCGGTGGCGAGCAACATCAGACCAATCAGGCCCGTGGCTGATCTCTTCATGACCATACCGTTATCTCCACTAGGGCGGGAGTGCTACAGCCTCCTCAATCTGATCAGCGGGCACGGCTTGATCGGACCGCACGAATACAAAGCGCGAAGTCGCCGATATTTCTGCGTCGACTCTGCCATCTTGGCCAATCAAGATAAGTCCAGCTCCGCCATTGGCAACGTTTAGAATAACCTGCTCGCCGTTCCACGTCGTGATCGGCTCCATCCCAATAATCAGAAATTCCCCGATGGGTTGGTCGAAATATTGAAGCCTCAATTGTGGGCCGATCTCTGCTGCCGCGAGCCAAAACCCCAACTCCTTGGCGCGCGCATAAATTGCGGCCAAAGTCACGAAATCGGTGCTAAAGCCGAGCTCAACTGCCGATACGATAACAAGCTCCACCTCTTTTCTCGTCGAACTGACGACAAAGGCTGGTCGTGCGAGAATTTCCGCAGCGAGCCCTCCGATGCCGCAGCCCGTTGCATTCAACGCGCCTTGAAGGGCGAACGCATTTGCAAAGCTTCCTAATGTGATCGTCTTCCACGCCGGGACATCGGCGGCTGATCTAACTAAAACTCGCGGCGCACTCGCTGAATGAGACCTCTGAAGCTTTAATTGGTTCTGCAAGACATCTCGCGCGCTGCATTGAGCGCTAGCTTCGCTCAATTGCAATATGAACGTCGCGCCGAGCACTGCGATAACGAGACGAGGCCCACAGTGCCCTCTCATCGACAACGTTTGCGGCGCGCGGCAATCGACCTTCTGTTGGAAAATGCGGTTCATGGCTACCTCTTTTTGCGCGAGGCGAGCAGAACGATCACACAATCACTTTCAATATTGATCGGCCGGTCCGCTTCGCAGCGGACCTCATAATTTTGGTGCTACTTCGGCTCCGAAGGTTCAACCGCGAACATGCGGAATTGTGCGCGGCCATCGTGACGCGGCAACTATGCTGACAGATTTGCGCGAAGCGCGGCAGCATGGGGTAGACACCGCCTGGATACAAAGCGCGTAGAACCAAGCCCGTGCGGGCCTGCATCTGGCTACAAGGTAGCGGGCAGAGATTGGTCGAAAGAGACAAACTTCCGCTTCGGGTCGATTTTGTTGCAGAAGTCGGTTGAGACAAGTCACGAAGCGTGATTCCGTTGTGCTGACGCGAATCTCGGTGAGGTCGATCCATGATGGGCCGTCTGAAGAGTGACCAAGGTCAACTGTTCTACGAGTTTCATCTTGGCAACGCGGTACCTGAAGATCATCTGGTGCGGAAGATCGATGCTGCTCTCGATCTGTCCTGGCTTCGCGGCGAACTAGCATCTCACTATTCGTCGATGGGGCGACCGTCGATTGATCCGGAACTGATGATCCGGATGCTGGTCGTGGGGTATGTCTTTGCAATCCGCTCGGAACGGCTGATCTGCCGTGAAGTGCAGGTGAACCTCGCCTATCGCTGGTTCTGCAAGCTCGGTATCGAGGACGCTGTCCCGGATCATTCGGCGTTCTCGCGCGCCCGCAACGAGCGCTTCCGCGATGGAGATGTTCTCCGCCGCGTGTTCGAACGGACTGTCGAGGCGTGCATTGCCGCCGGTCTGGTTGGCGGCGAAGGATTTGCAGTCGATGCGAGCCTGATTGCGGCTGACGCGAACAAGCAGCGCCCGATCGCCGGTCAGGACTGGCGCAGGGATCGCGATCCGACCAGGTCTAGCCGCGCGGTGAAGGAGTATTTGGCAACCCTCGACGATCCGGCGTGGGGCGCCGCCAGCGATGTCGTCCCGAAGTTTGTCTCGCCGTCCGATCCGGCAGCGCAGTGGACCGGCGCTCACAAGGGGCCGGCATTCTTCGCGTACTCCGACAACTATCTCATCGACGTGAAGTTCGGCGTCATCGTTGATGTCGAGGCCTCCCGCGCCATTCGCCAGGCCGAGGTCGGTGCAGCAAAGACCATGATCGAACGGAGCGAGCAACGCTTCGGTCTCAAGCCAGAGCGACTTGTCGGGGATACTGCTTACGGAGCGGCTCCGATGCTGAACTGGCTGGTCGAGGAGAAGGGCATCGCGCCGCATATCCCTGTGTTCGATAAATCGAAGCGGGATGATGGCACTTTCTCGCGGAGCGACTTTCGATATGACCCGACCGGCGACGTTTACCACTGCCCGGGTGGTAAGCGGCTTGGGACGAGCGGTACCGTGCACGAGGGCAAGACTCTTCTGTATCGTGCAAGCAAGCTCGACTGCGATGTATGCCCGCTCAAACCGCAGTGCTGCCCAAAGGAACCATCACGCAAGATCCCGCGCGATATCCATGAGCATGCGACAATCCAATCTATCTCGCACGACGCCAGCGCTACTTTGAGGGATTGCGCCTGGCCGGCGTGCCGGACGGGTGATTTGCAAAAGAAGGTTATTTTTTCGGCCCTCACGGTGCGGGATCCAGGTCCAGGCGGCAAGGACTGCACGAACGGCCCTGGTCAGGCGTCGCCGTAAAGGTCGGCTTCGGGTCATTCGCGTCGCTTTTGACATATCTGCAGCATGTCCGCTATCCGGCCCATCTCGGACCTTAATGGACGTTGCGAACTCTGGGATAGGCGTGATTCGAGCTCCCGAACCGGAGCCTCGAATCATGAGATATGAACTCACAGACTTTGAGTGGACCGCCATCAGACCGTTCCTCCTGAACAAGCCACGCGGTGTGCCGAGGGTCAACGACCGACGTGTCCTCAATGGCATCTTCTGGATATTGCGGTCAGGCGCACCATGGCGCGATCTGCCGGAGGATTTTGGGCCTTACACGACCTGCTACAACCGGTTCGTTCGTTGGCGAAGGGCTTGCATCTGGGACTTGATCATGGAGGCCCTCGCCGAAGCCCATGACGGCGCCGTCCAGATGATCGACACTTCCGTTGTCCGCGTCCATCAGCACGGCGGTTGCGCGGGAGGCGGCGAATCAAGACTGATGGGCCGGTCGAGGGGCGGACTAACGACCAAAATACATGCCTGCGTAGATAGCAACGGATTGCCCGTCCGCCTTGAACTGACGACCGGTGAGGCCCATGATAACCGGCTCGTCACCAACCTCCTGTCTGATTTGAAATCAGGCGCGATGTTGCGCGCTGATCGAGGATATGACGCAGACTGGATCAGAGCATTCGCCGGTGAACACGGTGCGTGGGCCAACATTCCTCCGAAGCGAAATCGCAAAGACCCTATCTGCTTTAGTCCATACCTGTACCGCGCGCGCAACTTGGTTGAGCGGTTCTTCAACAGGATCAAGCAGTGTCGGCGTGTTGCGACCAGGTATGACAAACTCGCGGCAAACTATCTCGCCTTCATCAAACTTGCATCAATCTGAATTTGGCTAGGCGCTTATGAGTCCACGCCCTAGATCGTGAGCATCGGTGCGTGATTTGCGTCCGCTCGCAGGCGCGATGGCGGCCGCAATACCGCCGCCTATGCCACCCGCAGCAAGCGGTCTGCATCAAGATCACGAACGGAGAACCAAAAGCCAAGCCTCCGAGCGCTGCCGTCCCGATCTTGCCTGCCCTAAAAGGCGTCAAATGTATTCGCGGCATTTTGCGAACACATGACCAGTATTGTTGGCCAGGCAAGCCGCGCTAAAGGCCCTATCGTGGCAATTCGAGAAGCAGCCAGGGATCATTGCTCAGCCGCTTCGGCCTTACGTCTCGCGGGGCTCTCATAAATCAAAAGTGTGGACGTCGCAGACGCACAAAGTCGTCCCCTTCCGTCAGTGAGAGTGGCTTCCGCAAAAGCAGCCCTGCCACCCATCGAGATCACACGGCCATCCGCGCGGACCGTCCCGCTCTTTTGAGTGAGGGCGCGCTGAAAGGCAACTTTCAATTCGAGGGTCGTATAGGTTTGACCGATCCGCAGCCTGGAATGCACAGCGATGCCGCAAGCGCTGTCGAGCAATGTCGCGGCATAGCCGCCGTGAACAGTGCCAATTGGGTTGTATACAGAATGATCTGGTGAGCCCTCGAATACGACCTGGCCCCGCTCAAGCTTTGTCAGCTCCAATTTCAATGTTTGCAGCATCGGGGCTCTGATGCCATGGGCGCGCATCGTCAAAAGCTGCTCGTATCCATCCAGTTCTGACAGGGTCGTCAACAGGTCGGAACTAACGTCGTTGGTCGTCGGAGTATGGCTCTCGCTCACTTCGGCCTCCGCATATCTACTTGGATGTCTAAATATTTCGCCACAGCTGATCGAGCCAGCTGGAAAGTGCTCCATTGGGTCTCATCGCTCAACGAGTATCTTACCGCTTAGCCGCAGTCGTTACCGATAAGATCCGGATCCAGAAGCGTCCCAAGACGCGCCGCACGCTCGATATAATGCAATGCTGCTTGGGGCCATTCCGGCCAAGGAGGAAGGCCATTTCGGCAAGTGACGGCAGCCGGGCTCGTGAGCGGAATGAAAGACTTGCGATGTATGCCGCGAGCGTCCGGGACGTCCTGAACTGCAACCGCCGTTCCACCCGTTACTCGAGCCTTGCACGTGCTGCCGGGTTCCGCAGCCGGGTTCCGGGGCGGACAGGCTCAAATGGGTCGTTGGCGCCGGCGCAGGTTGCCCGGAAGAGTCTCTCTCAAATAACTATCGGGCGTTATGCCCGTCCAGCGTCGAAAGGCACGCCTAAAAGTGGAGGCATCGCAATACCCGAGCAGTTCGGCGACATCGCGAACTGGCATCTCTAGTAGGTAAGCACGAGAAAGTTCGGTCCGCAGCTCTGCCAACAGTGCGGTAAAGCTCCAACCCATCTTCGACAACCTTCTCCGAAGAGAGCGTTCCGATACATTGAGGGCCGCTGCGACTTCTGAAGCGCGCAAGGATTGATCGCGCGCGAGCGATAGAATTTCTGCTACACGATCAGGCAATCCTTCTTCCGACGCAATACTGGCAAGTACATTCTCGGCCAAGCGGCCATGTGCCCGGGAATACGTTGAAAAGGTACCAGAGAGTGGCGCATCGATCGCCGCTTGCGGCAGGATCAATCTGTTCCGACCGGCCTTGAACGTCACGGGAATCCCGATTTCCGCACGATAAGAAGCAACGTCCGTTGGAGCATAGTCCAGTTCAAGTCGCACTCCTGCAAGGTCAGCGCCTAGCTGTGAAAGAGTCTGCAGATTGCTGGCGAAGAAGAGGTCCGGGACGAAGTTCGTAAAGCCTTTCAAGCGGATCGGGTGCTTGTACTCGAAAATTATGTTTGACCGTCCTGTGCTCAGGATAGCCGGATTTGGCGGATGAGACTGAAATATCCGCATATACTTGATACTTGTCTGCAGCACATGGCGGGCGGTTGGCGCGCTTACGATCGCGTAACTCAATGGACCGAACCCATTTATCCGGACCTTCTTGCCAATTCGCAGCCCTAATAAATCATCACCTGTCGCACCTTTGGCGAACAGAGCCAGTCGGTAGAGACGTCCTTGGCGATCGAGTGTCTTAAAGGCAAGTTCATTCGTCACCGGCCGATGATCGATGCCGAGGGTTTCAAGGTGCTTAACGAGCACGGGTTCGAAGGCAAGCCGTTTGATAGTCAACTTGACGACCGATCGGTTGGAAAGCTGGGAATGTTGCTGGCATCTACCTTTCGTCGCGAGGCGACAAGCGAGGGCCTTGCACGACTCCTGTAGCTGACGTGTCAGAGTCACCTGGCATAGAGGGGTTCTCCACTAGCTTCAACTATCAGTCGGTTAACGGGGCAGTTTCGGCCAGATAGGGGGGCTGTTTCGGCCAACTGGCTTTGCGGCCACTCTCTGCCGGCCCGCCCAATGCGCCGCGCTGGGGTCGTAGAAGAACACATGCCGCGGCGCTGCAGGATGCTGGCCCAGCTTTGGCCACTGATCCTGACCGCGGTGAATGGAAACATTGTGGACGCCGGTGTTGAGATTACGGGCAATTGGCAACCCGGCCGCGATATAGGGACTGCTTTCGCGTTTATTGTGGTGGGGATCGGAAGCTAGCGGAGTAATTCCAGGTCCTCCTCGTGGATGACCTTCCGAACCGGACGGCTCTCGACCTCAAGGGTTCGCAATGGCTTGCGGGCGGCGACGAGAACTCCCGGTATCCATCGGGTTGCGCTGACCCCTAGGGGGTCGGAGACCCAATAGCGGACAGCCAACTGACTGGGGTCTACGGGAATCTCGCGTCCATCGGGATGCACAAGCAGCACGGCACGGTCGCGGTCGAATCGCGCGGCCACCCTAGCCGGTTCATCAGCGCGGCCAAACGCGAGCCGGTCGCGTTTGGCTAGGTAGGCCAGCAAAGCGCATAGATCGGATGGAAGGTTCGTCCCTTCCTTTGCCAAGTGTTCCTTCCGCATATGACTGGTCGTTCCTGAGACCTTGGTGAGACGTCAAGGAGCGATTTCGCGCAGTGTGGGCGGACGGCGCTTCAGTGCACCGAACGCTGCCCTCAGAGGGCGAAAGGTAAGAAGCGGTGGATGGTTGGGTAGATTTTCGTACAACTAACCCTGACTTTCCGTTAGAAATACGCCTGCGCCTGTGTAACTTGTTCGGATGTCCTTTTCTGTAGTCGAGGCGCTAGCCGTTCGTTTCCAGCGAGCCGACGCTGTCGGCGGCGTTGACTGCTTGATCCCGCAAAGATCGTTTGAGCACCTTCCCGAGAGAATTCCGGGGTAACGCGTCGACGATGAATACGTACTTGGGCTTCTTATATCCGGCGACCAAGCTGCGCACATGTTCGACGACTGAGGACGGCGTCGGGCTTGTTCCGGGACATCGCTCGATAAAAGCCGCAACCGCCTCTCCGAAGACGGCATCGGGCACGCCGATAACGGCGGCGTCGGCGACCTCCGGATTCTGCAGCAGGGCCTGCTCGACTTCTTTGGTATAGATATTGAAGCCGCCGCTGAGGACCATATCCTTCTTGCGATCGACGATATAGAGGTAGCCGTCGTCGTCCGCCTTGGCGACATCGCCCGTATGAATCCACCCGTCCTTGATGGTATTCGCCGTCTCGTCGGGCCGATTGTAGTAGCCTCGCATCACGGAATACCGGCCCGGCTGCCCTACGCGCACGAGTAGTTCGCCGGGCTGACCGGTCTTCACCTCGACACCTGCATCATCGACGATCCGAACCTCGACGCCGGGCGTTGGCCGGCCGATCGATGAGGCATGATCGAACTGCTCCTCATGCGACAGCGAGGTCACGCCTCCTACCTCCGTCATCGCGAAAAACGACACCAGCCGCACGTCCGGCAGCAGCGCTAGAAATTGCCTCTTCAATTCGACCGGGAACGCTTCGCCGGTCACGACGATGCGCCTTAGCGATGCGCAGCGCGAAGGATCGTCTTTGATCTCAGGAAGCAGCATACGGCATACCGTCGGGACCATGCCGACGACGGTGATCCGCTCTTTCGCGATTGTGTCGACGCTCTCGCGCGGATCAAACTTCTTCATGACGACGAGCGTACCGCCGAGCGTCAGCGAATTGGCGAGCCGCGCGAAACCGGTGCGATGAGCGAGCGGCGTAGTGACAAGATAGCGGTCGTCGCTCGATATTCCCCATTCGACGGCGTTTATGAAACAATGCTGAACAACAACATTCGAGTGCGTTATGATCGCTCCCTTCGGTTTTCCCGTTGTCCCTGAAGTGTACATGATGATTGCGTCGTCGGACTCGATCGACAGCCACGGGAGCCGTTCGGGTTCCGCCTTTCTAAGGTCGGAATACTCGAGTGCGCCCTCGACGGCCCGCCCTATGGTGACCCAGATCGCATCCGGATTTGCCTGCAGCACGTCGGAGATAGACGAGCCATTCGCTTCGAACACAATCGCAGCGGGCTGGCAGTCGGCACAGATATGCTGGAGTTCGTGAGGCGTTAGCCGCGTCGTGACGGGGACTACGAGTGCGCCTAACAAGAATGCGGCATAGAACAATTCAACGATTTCAACCCCGTTCGGAAGATATACGACAATTCGGTCGCCGGGACCAACGCCTTGTGTCCGAAGACCACTCGCGACGCTGCGGATTCTACGGTCGAGATCCTGGTAGGTAATCCGATCGTTACCGCAGATCAAAGCAATCCGGTCAGGATGGCGCACGGCTTGCGCGCCAAGGATGGTTTCCAGGCGCATGTCGGATGCCTCAGACCACGTTAAATGCTGGATATTGCACTTCCTCGGAAAGCCGATCCCACGCCACTTCCACCCGCTGTCCGATTTTGACCGTGTCCACGTCCTTGTTCAGGATGTTGCCGAGGATACGCACGCCTTCGTCGAGCTGGATGGTTGCAACGGAAAGGGGAAGCCGTCCCTCTAGACCCGGGCCGGGAACGCGGATCACGGTACAGGCATAGATCGTGCCCTTACCCGCGACCTCTCTCCATTCCAAATTGCGACTGCCGGTGAATATGCTGACCGGGCGCGGATAGTGCTGAAACTGTCCGGTGTCCTTGCAGTACTGCAGCACCAGTTTGCCTGCCTTGGCTCCATCCCAGAACGGCTTGGTGTCAACGTAAACCGAAGGCTTCGGGACGGGACGTCCAGTCTTTTCATCAGCCATTTTATGCCTCCAAAATCATAGCGGCGCTGGTACCCCAGTTCCGCGCATAGGGAATCACGCCGATGCCGGTCACCAGCGCGTTCTTCGGATTGGCCACTTGGCGTCCGCCGCCTTCCCCAAACAACTGTCGAACGGCCTCGGCCAGATTGAGGCCCCCGCTGGCAAGTCCGGGCTGACCGCCCGAGATCTGGCCTCCTCCGGTGTTAAGCGGCAGCGTTCCCTTATGCGAGAGATCAGTATCGAGGGTAAAGTCGCTGCCCTGCCCACGCTTGCAGAAGCCGAAATCCTCGAACTTCATCATGACAGCAATGGTGAAGTCGTCATAAGGCTGGAACATGCGAATGTCCTTCGCCGTCAGGCCTGACTGCTTGAAGACCTTCGGCGCTATCGCCGAGAAGCCGGTCTCGGTGATCTCCGAGAGCGGCTTACTGCCATTGAAATTCGTTACCTCGGCGTAGGCTGTTGGAAATGCCATTTTGGTGATCCCGAGGCTACGAGCCTTCTCCTCGGTCGTTACGAGAAACGCATTCGCCCCGTCGCAAAACATGACGCAGTCGAGGAGACGCAGCGGATCCGCAATAACGCGCGATTTTTCATAGTCTGCCATCGTAATCGGCGTCTTGAACTTTGCGTAGGCGTTCTCGTTGTGGAGAGCATGTTCTCGCTGCGTAATCGCTATCTTTCCCAGCGCTTCCGCCTTTATTCCGAACTGATGGTCATACCTGCTCATCAGAAGCCCGAAGGTCGCCGGCGGGCCTTGAACGCCGGGCGGATCCTGGAATTCGGAACGGTAGGCTCCGTAGTTTGCACGCCACGCCGTGCTTGGAGCGTCCGCGGACAGAACGACGACGACCTCGCAATGTCCGTCGCGAATGGCGGATGCAGCGCGGGCAACGCCGCCGGTCGCCGAGCAGCCGCCGGTTCCGCCGTAGTTCAGCCAGGTCGGCGTAAGGCCCAATGCCTCAGTCATGTAGACGGCGAAGAACGGATTTGGACACTCGCTCAGCGGAGTCGTCACGGAGAGGCCGTCGATGACATCTTTTGAAATGCCGGTTGCGGCGATGAGCTTGGCCAAGGCCTCGCCTCCAAGGTCGAACGCGCTGCGTCCGGTCTTGAAGTCGATCGCCGTCTCCGAATAACCGGCGATTACGATGTCGCGTTTCTTCGAAGTCATTGTCACTCTCCGCGGAATGCTGGTGACCGCTTTTCCCGAAAAGCCGTCAGCCCCTCGTCGCGATCCTTGGTGAAGTAAAGTAGGAAGGAAGCGTCACCTTCGGCATCAAAGCCGTCCGCAAGCGACATGTCGATGCCACGGTCGATCACGGACTTCGTCATCATCACCGGGATCGGCGCGTTGTCGCTGATGCTTTTGGCGATTTCGCGAGCCTTTTCCAGCGCCTTCCCGTGCTCGGTGACGTGATTGAGGATACCGTAGCGCTCGGCCTCGGCCGCGGTGATCCGCCTGCCGGTCCACATCAATTCCTTCGCGAGCGGCTTCCCTATCAATCGTGGGAGCGTCTGGGTGCCGCCGCCACCGGGCATCATGCCGAGCTTGATTTCCGGCAAACCGAACTTTGCGTTAGCGCCGGCGACAATGATGTCTCCGACCAGTGCGAGTTCCAGACCGCCGCCCAACGCAAATCCTTCGATAGCGGCTATAAGCGGCTTGGTGAAACCGCCGATATCCTTGAAGAGCCGATTCACCTTTCGGGTCCTCTTCCGGAATCGGTAGAAATCAAAATAGCCGTTTTCTTCAATCTGGAACTCGCTGGTGTCGATGCCCGTGCAAAATGCCTTGTCGCTGCCAAGCAAAATGACCGCGCGTACGCTCCTGTCGTGCTCGACTTCATTGAGTATCGCGAGGATCTCGTCGGCCGTCTGTTCGCGAAGCGAATTCAGCTTGTCAGGCCGGTTGATCGTGATTTCGACCCAGCCGTTTTCCCGGTTGAGAATGACATCCTGGTAGCTCATGTCTCTTCGTCTCCGATGATTTCAATGTTCGGTCTGTGATTCACCGCCCATCGCCGATGCGATCTGAGCGTGAAGTTCGGCGATCTTGCGTGGGTCACCCCTCGCTTCGTCGCTGATCTGAACCTCGAGCGCGACCCTGGCTGGAGGGCTCAACACGAGCGCGCGGTCGGCCATTTCGAGTGCGTCGTCAATCCGGTGCGTAATCAGCAAGCAGGTCTTTCGAAATTCGCGCGCTATCTGCAAGAAGTCGCGGCGCAACGTTTTCGACGTGACATGGTCGAGCTGGCTGAACGACTCGTCGAGGAACACAATTTCGGGATCGATAGCGAGCGCGCGGGCAAGCGATACGCGCTGACGCATGCCTCCCGAAAGCTCATGGACGTATTTGTCGTCCGCGCCGTCAAGACGGACTCGCGCAAGCCACTCTCTGGCGCACGCCCGTGCATGTGACCTGGGTTTTCCCAGAATGAGCAGTCCCAGCTCGACGTTCTCGACTGCCGTCCGCCACGGCAAGAGCCTGTCGGTCTGGAAGCTGACCGAAAGCCGCCCCTTGAGCGCTTTGAAAGACGCGTAGGGATCGAAGCCGGCCACCCGGATCTGGCCGGAGTTCGGGCATGTGGTACCCATGATCAAATTCAGGACCGTGCTTTTTCCGGCACCAGTCTGGCCGAGAAGAACGACGATTTCACCGCGGCGGACACTCATCGAAAGGTTATCGACCGCTAGGTAGTTGCCGAACGTCTTGGTAACGTCGCGGACTTCAATGAGAGTTTCCTCGCTCATCTTACCGTCGCCTCCGCACGCCATCTCAGGGAAATCTTTTCGAGTCCGTTCACGAATGCCTGCAACAGCAGGTTCAGGATCACGAGGAAGAAGGTCCATGCCAGCACTTGATCGATCCGAAATGTCGACTGGGCGAGGTTCATCCGCGCGCCGATGCCGACCGCGGATGCAACGAGTTCGGCGAAAATCACCATGCGGATCGCATAGCCGATCACCGATTTCGTGGTGAGGAAGATGTAGGCCACGATGTGCGGGAGAATGAGATAGCGAAGCACCTGCCAACGCGACGGACGGAAGCTCTCGATCATGTCGACGAGCTCCTTTGGCAACGCACGCACGCCTTCGTAGACATTGAGGGCATAGAACGGCAGCAGGATGACGAGGAGAATGAAGAAGATTCGCGACTCCGGATTTTTGAACCAGAATACCGCGATCAGCATCCACGAGAGCGCGGGAATTCCGGTATCGATAACCACGATGGCCTTGAGATATGGGCGCACGGAAGGAAACATTCCCATCGCGAGACCGATCAATACCCCCGCAACCATCGCAATCACGACGGAAATGGCGAGACGGACGAGTGTGACGGCAACGTGGTAGGGATCAGAAAAGAACAGCTCCCGTGCCGCGTTCCAGACGGTCACCGGCGACGGCATGATGTAGTCCGGCACGAAGCGGCTGGTGATTTCCATCGCGACAAGAAGGACAATGACAACAACGCACGTCGCGAAAATATCGCGTCGGCCCTCCGGATTCTTCCGCGCTGCGGCCACTCCGGCCAGCGGCTTAACGAGTTCCGCAGCGACGGAGCGCTCCGGACGCGAGGTTCGATCGGCTTCCACCGCAATGGACATCGGTCTTTCTGTCATGTCTGGTCAGGAGGCAAAGAAGTTTTGATCGACTGGCTTGGTCAGCAGGCCGTTGCGCGCTAGAAACTCGCTCGCTAGAAGTATCGACGATCTCGAAAGGTCATCGCTCATAGGCCGGTAATTGAATGCGAGCCGCTTCGAACTCATGGCTTCCTTGAGCGTATCTGGCGCAATGCCAGTCTTGGTGCCGAACAAATCGACAGCCTTCGTCGTATTCGCGTTGATGCCGCTGAGGCATTCTTCGAAGACCTTGCTGACCTTCGCTGCGATGCCAGGATTGGCGTCGGCTAATTCCTTCCGGATCGCCACGCCAAAATACGGTAGCTCCAGCCCGCCCGAGAGCCGCTTGTAGAGGTCGCCCGCCTTCAGGATCACACGTAAGTCAGGCTTCTTTATCAGACCGGTCGTTATGTTTGGCTCCCACGACAAGGCCGCGTCAGCTCGATTTGCCATCAGCAGTGTCACCGACGCGGCAGGATTGTCGACGTTCTGGATCGTCGCCTCTTTTTCGATGTCGAATGCGAACGCCTCGTTAATGAGGGCTTTGACCATGCGATAGGTACCTGTCGACTGCAGGGCCGCGATCGTCTTGCCTTTGAGCTGAGACACGTTGTCGACGCCGCCCTTGGGAGCCAACAGGGCGATCATGTTGGCGTCGGTGATCGTACAGAGGTACTTGATGGGCACGCCGGCCTGGTAGCGGGCTGCGAAGGTATCCCAACTCCCAATGCAGACGTCGTAGTTTCCAGCGACGAAGTCGTTGTAGTAGGTCGATACGGCCGTATACGGAGCCGGATCGGGAAAGGAGAGACCGTTCTTGCTGCCGAGGTCGTTGGCGAGAATGTACTGGACCGGCAGTACGGTAAAACCTGGCTGCAGCGATGCCCATCGCATCCGAATATCCGCCGCTGCCAGCGCGTGCCGGATGGATGATGGCAACGCAAATGAGCTCGCGGCCGCAGCGGCGAGTAAGTTTCGCCTAGAAAGGTGCGCCATTATCTCCTCCCGGATCGGTGCGTGGACCGCGTCTTTTTTGCTTTTTGGCTTCGCTGCGCCCCGGTCCGGAAGACCAAATCCAATCTCGGTCCGAACCTTAAATTGACCCTACGCTTGCCAAAGTCGGGACGATAGCGCATTTTCGACGCCGTACCGTTCCATATATGGGACGAACCGGAATGGGATCCCGGGTGGAAGGGATGCAGGCTATGACCAGAAAATTGGACCTTAACGCGCTCCTGCTGTTTTTCGAGGTCGTCAATGCCCGCAGCATCAGCAGCGCGTCGAGAAAGCTCGATATTCCTAAATCCACAGTCAGCCGTAAGCTGATGTTTCTGGAAGATCAGCTCGGAGCCGTCCTCTTTAAAAAGGGAGGCCGCAAGCTCGCAGTGACCGACATCGGCCAAGCTCTCTACGAGCACTGCGAACGCATAGCCGCCGAGATAGAGGAAGCGGGTCTCGGAACAACGCGAATGCAAACCGAGCTGCGGGGAATGCTCCGGGTCAGCATGCCTGTGGATTTCGGCACTGGCTGGCTAAGCAGCGCAATCGCCGCATTCGCGGTCAGTTATCCCGACATCCACCTCGTGATTGACGCCAACAGCCGGTGGATCGACGTATCGGTCGAACCCTACGATGTGGCCGTGCAATTGGGCACTCTTCCCGAGAAGCACGGCGGCATCCGCCACCTGGCAAGCATTACGCGCGGCGTTTATGCGAGCCCATCGTTCCTGGAAAGAAGAGGCGTTCCCCTCAGCGTCGACGATTTCGAACGCTTCGATTGCATTGTGACCGAACATCAGCGCGCCGAAGGCGTCTGGAATTTCCGCAGCGGACTTGGTGTCAAGGTGATCGACGTTGTCGGACGGATCTCAGTGAATCACATCGGAGTGGCACGCGAACTCGTAATCGGTGGAGTCGGACTTGGCATTCTTCCGAACATCATGTGTCAGAACGATGTAAGAGCCAAACGACTGGTGCGCGTGCTCACTGACTGGGAGAGTCCGTCACTGCAGGTCAGTGCGACATTTCTTGGCAAGCGCAAGGAGTCGCGACGCCTGCGCGCTTTTCTCGATTTTATGGAGCGCAAGCTTAAGATCGAAGGAAGCGCCGGCCAACCGTTGTCGACCATGCAAGGGGGCGCGGCTGAGCTGCCAAGGACTTGACGCTACACCACACCGCAATTCTGATAGACGTGCTTGATCTCGACGAAATCGTTCAGCGCCTCATAACCATGAAGGCGGCCTAGTCCACTGCGGCGGTAGCCGCCCGTCTCGGCTTCGGCAAACAGCTTGTTGTGGTCGTTGATCCAGACAGTACCATTCCGCAGGGCGCGAGCCACTCGCATCGCGCGTGCGCCGTCATTGGTCCATACGCTGGCTGAGAGGCCATATTCACTGTGATTAGCCCGAACGACAGCCTCCTTTTCGTCTTCAAACTTCTCAATCACCACCAACGGGCCGAAGATTTCCTCTTGGACGAAGAATGCAGCTGTGTCGCGGTGCGCGACAAGGGTCGGCGTCAAAAAGAACCCTCGAGAACAATCACCGTCTGGCCGTCCCCCGCGAAGAACGACTTCATCGGCAAGCTCGACGGCTTCCGCAATCCGTTTGGTGACGCTCTCCAGAGAGGCCGCATCGATTAAAGGTCCCATCTCGACCGTTGGGTCTATTCCGGTCCCGACCTTGACACGTGCAAGCGCGGAACAGAGCGTTGCCTTCATATCTTCGTAACGCGAAGCATGGACCAGCACGCGCCGGGCCGCGGTGCACTGTTGCCCGGCGATGATCGTTGCTGCCGCAGCGAGCTTCGGGGCGACGTCCGCCACGTCCGCATCTTCAAATACAAGGCAGGCGGACTTCCCGCCCAGCTCAAGCGACAACTTCTTCATGGACGGGGCCGCCGCGGCCATAATGCGCTGGCCCGTCGCGTTTGAACCGGTGAAGCTAATGACATCCACTTCGGGTGAGGTGACGAGATACTGCGCAACCTCATGCCGCTCTTCTGAGAGAAGATTGACAACTCCGTTGGGCAAGCCGCCGATTTCGTGGAGGCATTTTACAAGCTCGGCAGTAATCAATGCGGTTTGTGGCGCTGGCTTTATAACGACGGTACAGCCCGCGCAAAGGGCAGGCGTAAGTGCGCGAATCAAAAGCACGGCAGGCGCATTCCACGGGATGATGAGCCCGGCGACACCGGCCGGTTCCTTAAATAGGGTCGAATATGCACCTGGCTCGACTTCGAACACGTGGCCGGGAATGTAGCGCGTCAAGCCGGCGTAGTAGCGTATCTCCGATACGCTAGCGGCGATCTCGCCCCGCGAGTGCGCGAGCGGCTTTCCATTCTCCAATGTAAGGAGATGCGCCAATTGCTCGCCGCGGTTCTCCATCAGATCGGCCCATCGCAGCATCACAAGTTGCCGGAGCCGAGCATTCTGTGCCCACCCAGGACGGTCAAAGGCGCGGCGCGCCGCGGCAACTGCCGCTTCTGCGTCCGCCCGTCCGCTTGCTGGATAGCATCCCAATATCTGCTGGGTCGACGGGTCAATGCTCGGTACCGTCCGGCCGGATTGAGCAGGTTGCCAAAGACCGTCGACGAGATTGCGAGCCTGCATTGATATCATGAATTGCTGATCCTGGATGTTACCCGTGAGGCGCGCAGCACGACGTAACCCGGCGAGCGGCAGTCTTTCCGCCGGGTCACGTCCGTTCCTGGCTTATAGCCCCGTAAATTTCGGAGCACGTTTGGTGTTGAAAGCCTCGACACCTTCTTTGAAGTCCGCCGATTGGCGCAGACGGCTATAGCAATGGCCCTCAAGTTCGATCGCGATGGCCAGCGTCGAATCCTCGGTGTCGTTCAGGAGCTTCTTGGCCGTGCGCTGCGCCAAGGGCGAGAAGGTGCGAAGCTCGTCGACGAGTTTGTCGGTAGCCTTTTCGAGATCGGCATCGGGTACGCATTCGGTCGCAATGCCCCATTCCAGCGCTTGCTTCGCTGAGATACGTCTGGAGCGCATCACGATGTCCTTCGTGCGGGTGATGCCGACCATTTTCTGCAAGCGCGCCGAGCCGCCGGATCCGGGGATCTGGCCGAGCTTCTGCTCGGGTAGCGCGTATTGAGTGGTCTCCGACGCGATGCGGAAGTCGCAGGCCAGCGACAGCTCGAAGCCCACGCCGAAGCAATAGCCGCGGTTCGCGACGATCACGGGCTTGGCACAGCGCGCGGGCGCGGCGATGTTCCAGGCAAGCTTGGAGACGTGCTCGGGGCTCGCCTCCATGAAGCCGCCGATATTGCCGCCGCTGGAGAAGTGCTCGCCCTCGCCACGCACCACGATGACTCGCACGCGCGGATCCTCGTCCAGCGTCTCGAAGGTCAGGCGGAGCTGGTCGCGCTGCGGCATCGCCACGACATTGTAGGGCGGACGGCCCAGAATGATATCGGCCCGCTCATGCGCCTCGTCGATCTCGACCTTGAACCCGTCGAGCTTGGCGAGCCGGGGATCGACGAATGTATAGGGTGACCGCATCGGTGCTTTCCTTCTGTTAAAGAGTGATGATCAGGCGACGTCAGATGGCGGCACGCGCTCGGCCTCATATGCTCCGGCAACGAGCAGGCGCCGCAGCAACTTGCCGACCGGCGACCTGGGAATTGCGTCGACAAAGACGTAGCGGCGCGGCCGCTTGAAATTGGCAAGGCCCGAGGTGCGGCAGAACTGCTCCAGCTCGACCTCGGAGACCGCGCGATTGCGCTTGACGAAGGCGGCGACGATCTTGCCCCATTTTTCGTCGGCGACGCCGACCACCGCGACCTCGTCGACCCCGGGGTGCAGTGACAAGCAGCTCTCGATCTCGACCGGCGAGACGTTCTCGCCGCCGGTGATGATCATGTCGTCGACGCGGCCGGTGACGAAGAGGTCCCCGTCGGGATCGACGTAGCCGGTGTCGCCGGTAAAGTACCAGCCCTCGCGCAGCGACTTGGCGTCGGCTTCGGGACGCCGCCAGTAGCCTTCGAAGGACTCGTCGCCTTTGAGCGTCGCGATGATCTCGCCCTCCTCCCCGACCGCGGCAAGATCCGCAATCGAGCGCGCGCCGATGCGGACGACCTTGACGTGCTGGTTCAACCCCGCTTTGCCGGCCGAGCCGGGCTTTGCCGCCGCGTTCTGGTCGATCGTAAACGTGTAGATCTCGGAGCTGCCGTAATGGTTGACGAACAGGTTTGGCTTGAACGCCTCGTTCAGCTTCTTGAGCAGGCCATCGGTCATCGATGCGCCGGCGAAGCCGAGCTTGCGCACGCTGGAGACGTCGGTTTGGGCGAAGGCGTCGTGATGGACGAGGTCGTGATAGAGAGTCGGCACCAGATAGAGGTTGGTGATTTTGTCCTGCTCGATCAGCGCCAGCGCCTGTCGACTGTCGTAGCGCGGCAGGCAGATGAAGCTGCCGCCGATCAGCGACATCGCCAGCAGCGAGCGGACGCCCATGGTGTGATAGAGCGGCATGACGCCGAGGGTGCGCTCGCCGCGGCCGTAGAGGTTTTGCGCGACATGGGCGATCGCGGCGGCGCGCTCAGCGCGGTGCCTTCGCGGCACGCCCTTCGGCCGCGAGGTCGTGCCCGAGGTGTAGAGCATGATCGACCAGGCATCGGCGCCGACCCGCGGCTCGGCGTCCGGCGCGCCGTCCTTGATCAGATCGGCAAAGCTGGTCGCATTTCCCGTCCCGGGATCGACGGAGACGCGCAGCAGCTTGCCTGCCAGCGCCGAGCCCTGCACCGCCTCGGCGGAAATGTCCTGATAGACAATCGCGCAGGCTTCGGCGTTCTCGATGCAGTAATCGAGCTCGTCGGCCTTGGCGCGCCAGTTGATCGGCGTGATCACGAGGCCGGCGAACTGGCAGGCCCAGTGCAGCGTCGCGGCGTCCCAGCGGTTTTGCAGCAGCGTGACGACATGATCGCCGGGCTTAAGACCAAGGCGGTCGAGCGAGACCACCAGCGCGGAGATCTTGTCGTACCATTCCCGATAGGTCAGGCGGAGATCGCCGTCGACCAGGGCAATGGCATGGGGATCGCGCGCGACGCTGGCCATGAAGCTGCTGGCGAGATCAAGCATCTGACGTCTCTTTTTTCGATGAAGCAAGCTCTGCGGCGGCTTCAAGCGCCGCCTGGATGATCGGGGTGTAGCCGGTGCAGCGGCAGATATGCCCGCTGAGGAGATCGCGGATCTCGGCCTCGGTCGACGCCGGGTTACCGGCGAGATAATGGTCGAGCGACATCAAGATGCCGGCGGTGCAGAAACCGCACTGGAGCGCGTGGTGGCGGCGAAACGCCTGCTGCAGCACGCCGAGCCGATCGGCTGAGGGCGCGAGCCCTTCGACTGTCCTGAGATCGCAACCATCGACCTGTGCGGCGAGCGTCAGGCAGGACCGCGTCAGCATGCCGTCGACGACGACGGTGCAGGCGCCGCAGACGCCGTGCTCGCAGCCGACATGGGTGCCGGTTGCACCGAGCTGGTGACGCAGGAAATCGGAGAGCAGCATGCGCGGCTCGGCCTCGCCCTCGACGGGTTTGCCGTTGAGCGAGAAACGAACTGCATGGCGCTGATCTGCCTTGAGACGTGTCATTGCAGCACCTCGCTGATCAGATCGCGGCCGATCGTGCGCACGAGGTCGCGGCGGTAGCGCGCGGTGGCGTGGACGTCGTCGCGGGCGCCAAGCTCGTACGCGAAGGCGTTCAGGGCATCGTCGAGCGCACTGCCCTCCAGACGCGGCCAGTCACGGGCGGTCGGCACGTCGGCGACGCCGCCGACAGCGAGACGCACGCCCGTCGGAGTTTTCATTGCCGCGCAGGCAACGATCGCGAAATCGCCGTGACGGCGGGCGACCTCGCGAAAGGCGACGCGCGCTCCGTTGATCACGGGCAGCGAGATGCCTTCGATGAGCTCATCGTCGTCGCGCGCGGTGAGCATCATGCCGGCGAAAAACTCCTTGGCTGCGACACGGCGGCGACGCTTTGCGCTGCGCAACAACACTTCGCCACCGAGCGCGACCAGCACGAGTGGCATCTCGGCGCTGGGATCGGCATGCGCAAGCGAGCCGCAGATGGTGCCGCGGCTGCGGGTCTGCATGTGCCCGACCCAGGGCAACGCCAGCGCCACCAGCGGCAGCGCCTCGGCAAGCTCCGGCCAAGCCAGCAGATCGGCCTGGCGTACGCCGGCGCCGATCACGACAGCATCGCCCTTCCGCTCGATCCGGCGAAGTTCCTTGAGCCGCATGATGTCGATCAGCAGCTTTGGCCTGGCGAGCCGCATGTTGAGCATCGCCATCAACGATTGGCCGCCGGCGAGCACGCGGGCGTCGCCGCCTTGCTGGGCCAGTCCGTGGAGGACGTCGCCGATGCTCTCGGCACGCAGATAGTCGAATGCTGGCGGTTTCATCGGTGCCCCCCGAACAGGCCGGCCGCCACCTTCGCCAGCAGCGCCGACAGCGAAATGCCGCCGTCCGACGATCCGCCCCCGCCGGCCTTTAGCGCGAGCGCAGTGAAGAACTGGCCGATGATCACGCGCGTCGCACCATCCAGCAGACGGCCGCCGATGCTCGCGACCTTGCCGCCGATGGCGGCGTCATAGCTGTAAGTCAGCTTGGTGCCGCCGCTGCCGTCGGGCGCGAGCGTGATGCGCCCCTCCGCACTGCCGAAGCCGAGCGCGCCGGTAGCGCCGCCGCGCAGGGTCACCGCACGCGGCGGATCGAGATCGAACAGCTCGACATCGGCGCGATAGCGCCCGGAGACGGGGCCGATGCCGAGCGTCACGTCGGCGCGGAAATGCGTGTTCGTGATCTTGTCGACGCGCTGGCAGCCGGGAATGACGGATTGCAGCGTGGCGGGATCGAGCAGCATCGCCCAGACCTGTTCGGGCGCTGCCTTCACCGAGGCCTGCCCCTCGCCGCGCAGCCGCCGGTCGCCTTCACGCACGGGCGCAGCGGTCGCACTACCTGCCGGCGGCGGCGGCTCGGCGCCACGCACGAGCTCGGCCAGCCGCGCGGGCACCATTGGCAGCGTGAAATCGGCAACACCGAGCGCGTCCGCGACCGCGTTGGCAAGGCAGACCGGCGTCGACATGCAATTGCCCTCGCCGACGCCTTTTGCGCCGAGCGGCGTGAACGGCGACGGCGTCTCTATGTGGAAGATTTCGGGCTCCGGCACCTCTGTAGTGGTCGGCAGCAGATAGTCGGCCAGCGTTCCCGTCAGGAAGCTGCCGTCCTCGGCATAGGCATATTCCTCATAGAGCGCGGCGCCGAGCGCCTGGGCAAAGCCGCCGCGAATCTGGCCGTTGACCATGCCGGGATGCAAGATGGTGCCGCAATCGTGCATGGTGACGTAGCGGTCGATCCGCGTCTCCAGCGTGACGGGGTCGATCTCGACGCTGCAGAAGTCGAAGATGAAACCGTGGCAGAGCGAGGAGTTGATGCGGTCGTCCTCGTCGGGCGGCGTCAGCTCCGGCGGCGTCCAGAACACCGTCTCGCGGATGGTCTGGCCGGCATCGTCAGGCAGCGAGCCCGGCGACCAGTGGCTGAGGGCTGCGACGCGCGAGAACGCGATCCGGTTCTCCGGATTGTGCTTTGAGCCGACGAAGCCCTTTGCGAACACGATGTCCGCGGCTTCGACATTGAGCTGACTGGCGGCGATGCGAGCGAGACGGCCGGCGACGCGCTCGGCCGCGAGCTTTGCGGTGCCGGCGACTGCCGCGGCAAAACGGCTGGCGTAATTGCCCGACGCGATCGACCAGGCGTCCTTGGCCGTGTCGATCTCGGCGTTGACGCGAATGTCCTTTGGCTGGAGCCCAAAGACATCGGCCACGACCTGCGACAGCACCGTGCGATGGCCCTGCCCCTGC
Organism: Bradyrhizobium sp. U531; assembly: GCF_051710265.1. Lineage (NCBI taxonomy): Bacteria > Pseudomonadati > Pseudomonadota > Alphaproteobacteria > Hyphomicrobiales > Nitrobacteraceae > Bradyrhizobium > Bradyrhizobium sp. U531. The sequence continues at coordinate 197,744 of NZ_JASVEN010000011.1, read as the reverse complement.
GGCACGGAGGCGACATGAACGGTCACGCTGCCGACCGGATCGAGCCCGACCGTTGCCGTCGCCTGCGCGCCGTTCTTCGGCCCGGCCTTGCGGCGCTCGGCCGCCGTCAGCACGGTCGTGATGTAGCCCATGTTGGAGACGCTGGGCTCGACCACGGCCGCAAAGCCGATGCCGTAGAGGCGACCCTGCGCCCGCGCCGCGTCGCGCTTCACCTGCAGTTCGGCGAGACGGCCCTGCGCGACCGCACGCGCGACTGCTTCCTGATAGTTGCCGGAATCGAGCAGTGCGCCCGTCGCGGTGCGATAGGGAAACGCGCCTGAAACAATCAGATTGCGCTTGATCAGGGCGAGCGGATCGAGGCCAAGGGCGATTGCGATCCGCTGAACCAATCGCTCCAGCGCGAAATACACCTGGGGTCCGCCAAAGCCGCGGTTGAGGCCGGTTGGCGTCTTGTTGGTGACGACGACGCGGTTGCGGATCTTGACGTGGCGGATGTCGTAGGCGCCGGTCATATTGCCGTGCATGCGGTAGAGTGTCGCCGGCTCGGGCGCGCGCAGATGCGCGCCGCAATCCTCGACCTGGTCCCAGTCGAGCGCGAGGATCTTTCCGTCGGCTGCGACCGCCGCCGCCAAGGTCGTCGCGCGGTTGGTCGCCGACACCGAAGCCGTGAGATGCTCGAGCCGATCCTCGATCCATTTCACCGGCCGGCCCGTGATGCGCGCCGCAGCCGCGATCAGCACGATGTAGGGAAACACGCCCTGCTTGACGCCAAAGCTGCCGCCGGAGTCCGGCGGCGTGCGCAGCCGCAACCTATTGCCCGGCACTTTCAGCGCGCGTGCAATGACCGTGTGGATGCTGAACGGACCCTGGAAATTGGCGAGCACCTCGTACGCATCCTCGCCGGCATCATGCGAGGCAACGACGCCGTAGGTCTCGATTGGCGTGCAGGAGTTGCGGGGATAGCGGATATCGATGGAGAAGCGATGCGCCGCCTCCGCAAAAGCCTTCTCGGGATCGCCGTAGCGGAAGGCACGTTCACTGGCGAGATTGCCGAGAAAGCCGTCATGCAGCACGGGCGCCCCCGAAGCGAGCGCGCCGAGCGGATCGACCACGGCACCGCGCGGGCGATAGTCGACGTTGATCAGCTCCGCCGCATCTTCGGCGCGCGCGCGGTCGGTGGCCACGACCACGGCCACGGGCTCGCCGACATAGCGCACACGGTCCATTGCAATGGGCCAGCATTCGACCGGCGCCTTCACGCCGACGACGAGGGTTGTTGTAACCGCCTTGACGTCTTCGCCGGTCAGAACCGCAGCGACGCCCGGCAGACGTTTCGCGGCTTCAACATCGATCGAAAGGATATCGGCATGCGCGTGCGGCGAGCGCAAAATCGTTGCGTGCAGCGTGCCGGGCGCAACGCCGAGATCGTCGATGAAGCGGCCGCGACCAGAGAGCAGCGCGGCGTCCTCGACGCGCTCGATCGAACGCCCTACCCACGGCCTGTCGTCCCTCTGATCGACTGAATTCGCGGATTGAACCGCAGCCTGCACCATGTCCCGGCAACCCTCCCGACGCGCTCTTTGACGCGACGGTGCCAGATGTCAGGACTGGGGATGCGGGGGCCATACCGCCCGCTCTCACGACTTACCAAATCGTCTCATTCGCGCCTGTGCAGCGCAATATCAGCCCGCAGGAATCAACCCGCAAGGCGCGAGACGTTGCGAAATTCGCGCGGACTGACGCCGGCATGATCGCGGAAGAAGCGCGTGAAATGCGCGGGCTCCGGAAAACCAAACCGCTCGCTGAGTTCGCCGAGCGGCGTGTCCTCGCGCATCACGGCATCCAGCGCGCGCTCGATGCGGACGACGTTGAGATAGAGCTTTGGCGAGACGCCGAGCGAGGTCTCGAACAGGCGGAAGAATTGCGCGCGCGACAGGCCGGCCCCCTTCACGAACTGATCGACGTTGGCGTAGGAATCCTGTACCCGCATCGCGTCCATCGCGCGGCGGATGCGCCAGTCGCAGCTCACCGCGCTCATGCCGCGGATCGAGGTCGGAAAGCTGCGCCAGGGCGTGAAGCGCTCGATCACCGCGATCATCAGGTCGGACAGCGTCTGCTCGTGGGTGCGCACCGCATCCGGATTCGCCATCATTTCGGCCGCCAGATGCAGCGTCAGCTGACGGATCCGCGGCGACACCTCTCCAGACGGCCGCTCGAAAAAGCCCGGCGCACCGCTCGCGGCCCAGCCGGGGCGGAACTCCTTCAGCCATTCCGGCTCGATATAGAGCGCCATGATGAGGGTGCGCGGCCGATTGGCGTCATGCACGTAGGCGTGCGGCTTCCAGCCGTCGACGAGCACCGCGGCGGTGTCCGTCAGCGGCGTGACGTGGTCGCCGACCAGAAACTGGGTATCGGCGCCTTCGACCTTGAGCAGGACGTGACAGTGATGATGGGCGTGGCGGACCAGCGAACGGTCCATATCGAGCAGGGCGACCCTGCCGAAAGCGCCATGAGCGATGCGCAGGGCCGTCGACATCAGTTCCGTCCTCCCGGCATTGCGCCGCAAAATGATTGGTCGTTGGCGCGGCACTATAGGCAGCACCGGCTTCATATTCCAACCGCGCAAAAAGACGCAAGTTGCAGTTGGGCGGTAAGCGGCTCATGCACGCGTCTCCGCAAGAAGCCGCGCGACCGCGGCGCCGGGATCAGCTTGCAAGACGGTGGCGAGATCGACGTCCTCCTCGCCCTTGACACGGATGCGCTTGAAGGCGAGCTCGGGCGCGCTGACCGGCGCGGTCGCATCGAGGCCCATTTTGGCGCTGATGCCGTTGTCGGTGGTCGGATCGAGCTTCGAGCCGAGTGCGCCTGAGACGACCACGAGGTCGCGGTCGGCCTGGAAGCGCGTTGCCACCGCCCATTCGATCTCCTCGGACGAGGAGATGTCGACATCCTTGTCCACCACGATGACCTGCTTGATGTCGTAATGCGCGCCGAACGCACACATCATAATGTTCTTGGGCTCGCCGTCATTGGCCTTGTCGATCTTGATGGCGAGGTGATAGCGGCAGGTGCCGCCGCGCGTGAGGCGGACGTCGAGCACATTGGGGAAGCTGCGGCGCAGATGCTGGAGCAGCGTCGCCTCGCGCGGCACGCCGCCGAGGATCAGATGCTCGAAGCCGCCGCCAACGATGGTGTGGAAGATCGGATACTTGCGATGCGTGATCGCGTCGATCTCGATCACTTCGCGATTGGCGCGCGGGCCGTAATATTGAGGAAATTCGCCGAACGGCCCTTCCGGCTCGCGCACGCCTTGCAGAATGCGTCCTTCGATCACGATTTCGGCGTGCGCGGGAACGCGGACCGAATTGCTGCGGCACTTGACGACGTCCACGGGCGAGCCGAGCAGCGCGCCGGCGATGCCCATCTCATCCTCGTCCAGCGCGGCGATCGCCTGTGAAGCCAGCATCAAGGCCGGATGCGCGCCAATGACAATCGCGATCTCCAGCGCCTGGTCCAGCTCTTCGGCGAGGCGATAGTAAGAGAAGGTGTGCCGAGGCAACAGCAGCACGCCGATGCGGTTCTTGCCGGAGATCTGGCAGCGGTGGATCGAGACGTTCTGAACGCCTGTCCTGGGGTTGCGGGCGATCAACAAGCCCGCCGTAATGTAGGGCCCGCTGTCGCGCTCGTTATGCTTGGGCACCGGGAGTTGGCGCAGCAGGTCGACGTCTTCGTGCACGACCTCCTGCACCGGTCCACTCGGCACCTCACGTGTCGGCAGCGGATGGCTCGCGGCGGCCAGGAACCGCGGGAGCAACTGGTCCTCGGTCACTCCGATGGACTCGGCGACCCAGTCGCGGCCGGCAAAGAGATTGGCGACCACGGGAATCTCATGTCCGTCGGGGCGCGGAAACAGCACGGCGCTGTCGCACTCCAGCCGCTTGGCGATTGCGGCGAGCTCGTCTGCAAGCCCAATGCCCTCGCGCGCGATGGCGAGCTTGCCACGCTCGGCGAGGCAGGCGAGCCAGGTGCGCAGATCGGCGGGCGTCTTCGCAGCTGTCCTGGTTGGGGTTTGCATTTGCATGTGACTTTTCCTTAGGTCTCAGATCAGGGCGCGATCTTGCGCAGCGGCGACGAGCGGCGCTTGAGCGCCTCGTCCTCGCCCCACCGGCGCACCACGCCGATATCGATGTCGAAGAGATCGAGCACGCGGCCGACGGTGTGCTCGACCATGTCGTCGAGATTTTCCGGCTTGGCATAGAAGGCCGGCACCGGGGGCGCGATGATCGCGCCCATCTCGGACAGCGCCGTCATCGTCCTGAGATGCCCGGTGTGCAGCGGCGTCTCCCGCACCATCAGCACCAGCCGGCGGCGCTCCTTGAGCACGACGTCGGCGGCACGGGTCAAGAGCGTCGTGGTCACGCCCGAGGCGATCTCGGACATCGAGCGCATCGAGCACGGCGCCACGATCATGCCGGCGGTACGGAACGAGCCGCTCGAGATCGCCGAGGCCATGTCGTCGATCGCATGGCAGACATTGGCAAGCTCCCTCACCTCCGCGATCTTCAAATCCGTCTCATAGGCAAAGGTCAGCTCGGCCGTCTTCGACATCACTAGATGCGTTTCGACGCCGGCATTGCGCAAGAGCTGGAGCAGGCGCACGCCGTAGGTGACGCCGGAGGCGCCGGAAATGCCGATGATCATCCGCTTGGGCGTGGCGTCCTGCATACTTATGATTTCGCTCCCTGGGGCCATGCCCCTAGGCGACGAGACTAGGCAATCCCGTCCATCACCACAAATAATGATTGATTATATCGTGCATCATTTGGGATGATGGCGAGCGAGCTAGATCGCGAACCAAGGACACGCCCGTGGAACTCCGGCAGATGCAATATTTCCTGTGCCTGGCCGAGGAGAAGAACGTCACCCGGGCCGCGCGCCAGCTCAATATCGTGCAGCCGGCGCTGAGCATGCAGATCGCCAAGCTCGAGGCCGAGCTCGGCCAAAAACTGTTCGATCGCAGCGTCCAGGGCATGACGCTGACCAGCGCCGGCGAGGCGCTGGTGCGGCTGACCGCGCCAATCGTGCGCGATGCCGAGTATGCGCGGCAGGAGATGGCCCAGCTCGGCGGGCGCATCTCGGGCCGCGTCTCGGTCGGCCTCATCACCTCGGTGGCGCAAAGCACGATGGCGAGCTCGTCAGCGACTGTTGCGAGCCGCTATCCCGAGATCACACTGTCGGCCTGTGAGGGCTACACCGAGACGCTGGTCGACTGGGTGAACACCGGCCAGCTCGATTTCGCCCTGATCAACGTGCCGCGTCGAAAGACGCCGCTCGCAGCGCATCACATCATGGACGAGGAGATGGTGCTCGCCTGCCGCAAGGACAGCCCGATCAGGCCGCCCGCAAAGCTGCGCTTCGACCACATCGCGAAATTCGATCTGGTGCTGCCCTCGAAGCGCCACGGCCTGCGGCTGATCCTGGACGAGCACGCCGCCGCAATCGGCATCGACCTGCGGTCGCGGCTGGAGATCGACACCCTGCCCGCCCTCTGCGACGTGATCGCGACCACCGATTTCGCGACGGTGCTGCCGACCATTGCGCTCCGGCAATCGCTTGCGAGCGGCGCCATCCGGGCACATCGCTTCGACGAGCAGAGGATCGTGCGCTCGATTGCCTGGGTGCACCATCCGCGGCGAGCCGTGTCGGTTGCGGCCAAGGCGGTGCTGGATGTTATCAGTCACGATCTCGCGCAGGCTGCAACCGCGGCGAGAGATCTCGTGGAGCCGTATTCCGACGGCAAAAGCTCACCCTCCGACAAGGAAAGTCGGAAGCCGCGGAGGCGAGACGTTTTGAAGTGATTTCGATCTCACCGGCTTTGAGGCGTCGTCCTGTTCCGCGATGAAACACGTTCGGCATTATCGCAGCTCTCCGCAACAATTTGCAAGCGGTCGTGCGCTCGACATGCTCGAAACCGCCGATATCGCGGATGAGAGGCGGTGCTTGATGCGATAAGTCTTGGCGAGGCGCGAATGATCGCACGCAGCGCGGGCTGCGCCCATTTCTCGACCGCTAAAGGCCGAAATGCTGCGCCTCGCTGCAAACGGTGGCGCACTCGTCCTCAAACAGGATGTCGCGCGCCCCAGCGCAAAATGAGACGGGTTGGTAAGTTTTGAGACCAGCCGGCATGACGGCCGCATTCACGAGTTAACTAAGGTTCAAGCGCAGAAAATCGCGGCCTCGCGCTTATCTCGGAAGACTGTTGTCCGGACCGGTTCAGGGCTCGCAGAACGAGACAGTCGGGAGATCAAGTCCGAGATGACAAGGTTCGGTCGCAGCAAGATCAGGGACGGCGCTCAGTTGCAGAGCGGAGGACTTCGCCTCAACCGGAGATCACTGCTTTCGCTCGGCGGTGGCGCCCTGCTCGCCGCCAGCGGACTGCGTCCCGCACAAGCACTGGACTATCCGACCCGGCCGATTCAGGTTCTCGTGCCCTTTGCCGGGGGCAGCGCCAGCGATGTCATCACCCGCATCCTGCTCAACCGCATGTCGACGTCACTCGGACAGGCCTTCGTCGTCGACAATCGCCCCGGCGCCGGCGGCAATATCGGCACTGCGGCCGCGGCGCATGCTGCTCCGGACGGTTACACCTTGCTGACAGGCACGTCCGGGCCGCTGGCCGCGAACAAGTCGCTCTACAAGGAGCTTCCCTACGATCCGTTGAAGGATCTCGCCCCCATCGGCCTGTTCGCGACGCTGCCGAACGTCATCGTGATCAATTCGAGACTGTCGCCAAAATCGCTTAACGAGCTGATTGACTACGCCAAGGCCCATCCTCGCGAGTTGAACTACGGGACCGTCGGCATCGGTTCGTCCCAGCACCTCGCCGCCACTTATTTCGAGCAGCTCACAGGCACCGAGCTCACGCACGTTCCCTATCGCAATATCGCCGCGTACACGCCGGACTTCATCGCGGGTCAGGTCCCGCTCGGCTTCCAACTCCTGCCGAACGTCATCAGCTTGATCAAAAGCGGCGATGCTCGGGCGCTCGCGGTTGCCAGCGATAAGCGCATGTCCGCGCTGCCCGATGTTCCGACCGCGGCCGAGGCCGGCCTGACGAACTACGCGAGCGCTGCGTGGCTAGCGCTGCTCGCGCCCGCGAGCACAAGCCAGCCAGTGATCGACAAGCTCTATGCCGCGACGGTCGAAGCCGTGAACGATCCGAAAGTGCGTGCCCTTTTCGTCGAGCAGGGCGCCGAGCCGCTCGTGATGGATCCGCAGGAGCTGAAGAATTTTATAGCCTCGGAAACCGCGAAATGGGCAGGGATTATCAAGAAGATCGGCATCGAGCCGATGTAACTCCTAGGCTTTTGGCCCGCTTGGCGAACGGCGAAAGGCCAGCTCGGCCCGTGGGCGACTCCAAGTTAGCTGATGACCCAGCGCTCGGTATGCAGCACCGCTCTCTGTGGTTCACGCTCCGCCGGACATCAAGCGATCCGGCACCGGCGTGCGGCAGGGCAGCCAATATCGCGTGAGTGCCGAGACTATCGTAGGGCAAACACGCCGACGTGGACACCCTGACTTCCCTTACCCGCTGATGGAAGTGTCAGCCGACCCACGCTTCCAATATTCCGTTGTCGCGCCAAATGATCCTGTGCCTCATGCGCGCAAGTCGGGGTATTTGGCGGAGAAAAAAGAGGACCGGGAAATGCTATCGAAGTGTGTCAAGTCATTGTCCGGGCTTAAGCGCGGTGGCGTCAGCCGCCTACCGGTCGGACTCTTGGCTGCGCGACGGATGATTGAGCGCTTAGCGCTCTCGCTCGCGCAATCTGGTACGTTCGCCGCTTTGGTTCTGGAGAGGTCCCTCCTTCGGGCGGGCGGATTGTTCATGGCGGTCGCGGACAGGCTCAATGACTGTCGCTCGCGCAAACGATTGCCCGTTTTCCAGATGCTGGGCTATGCGCTCCTTCGCGAAGGCCATAATGCTCTGGCGAGCATTCTCATCGTTCGGAAGAGCGCGTTCGACAACCTTGTTGATGGCGACAATCTGGGATTGGACCGCGAGCAGGTTGGAATCATGCACTGCTGCAGGTCGGTCTGCACCGCGTTCCTCCACCGTCACATTCCATATGTTGCGCCACATCTGGCGCCGTTCAACACTAGCGATACCTGTCTCGGGGTCGACGGACTTGATCGCCCTGATGACGGGTTCAACGCCATCCCTTCGCAGAGAGATACGGTCGCCCGGCGTCGCGCCACTATCTGCGACGTCCGGCACAACGCCGACGCCCCACACTTGATGTCGCCGGCCATCATCCAGTTCGATGGCCGCATAAGTTGACGGCTCCGCGTCGGGGCGGTTGCGATACGGGCCAAAACCGACCTCCATCAGACGTCCGGAAACGCCCTTGTCGTAATCGAGCGTATCCGCCTGCACTGACCTGTCGGAGGCCGAGCGGGCCTTGGCATCATTGGTCCGGGCGTGGGCTCGATCCGATGCGGTTCGTCGGTCAGCGAGCGCCTGGCGATCAAGCTCGTTTGGCTGATAGCCCTGTACCTCCATTCCGCGCGCGCTGGCCTCGAGCCATGCCTCGCGCCGGAACTCGACGGAACCACGGACGTGCAGTGCTTCCCACTGGCGATGGTGTGCGACGCTGACCATGTCCCGGATCACTTCGGCGGCAGCTATGCGGGTGACCAGGCGATCGCCAGTAACCTTGAACGCGAGGTACTCTTTCCGCTCGTCGGCATAGAGCCGCGCTTCGCGGTCGGATCCATCCTTCTCGGAGCCACTGGCCAACACGTAATATTTCCGGCGGATACGGTCTGGGAACGCACTATCGGCGACCTCCGCGGATGAAGGCTGGTTGGCGGCTGTCGCCCTGGACTCGTCTTCCCCCTTTTCTCCGGCGGAAGCGCGCCCCGCGCGACGTTGCCGCTCCAGGCTGAATTCCTCGCTCGCGTCATGCCTGTCGTTCATGATGCCCACCCTTCTGCTTGCGGCCGCTCCGCCGGGTCGGCGGAACGACCTGAGCGTCGATGTACTTCAGGGTCCAGGCTTTCAGGTCTTCTTCGGAGAGACCTTCAAGGTCGACATCTACGTTACCGAAATCGAAACTGGCATCGTCAGGAATCGTTGATGGATTGGCCACCTCCTCGTCGGTCATCGGTCGAGATCGGAATATCGCACGAAGTTCAGCGACTTCGGAGCGAAGCTCTTTGATTTCAGCGTCGATCAACGCATTCGAAAGCGTCCTCGGCATCGCCTGAACCGGCGCCGGCAACAGTCGTTGCAGAAAGGCCTTATCTTTGTAGTAGATGAGCTTATCGGCGATCAGCGGTGGAATCGCAGTGCCCAGGATGAATGCCTTGGACCTTGGCAGAAGCTTCAGCTCCTGGGGCAGCATCAGAGCGCGCCGATGTTCCGATACCGTTTGACTCGTTGATCGTGCTGAGAAGCCTTTTGGTCCACTGTGGCTGCGCGCCTTGACCGTATCATAGCCAATACGTTCTGAAAGCTCGTTTGCGACGTCTTGCTCCTTCGGAGCGAACACGACCTCAACAGCATGGTTTGTCATGAAGTTGCGGGCGACGTCGGCGCCGTAGATCGCGCGAAGCTGCGCCGGGCTCTGGACGACGGTCAGAAGCCGGATCCCGTACCCAGCAACGAATGCGACCGATTTCGCCAAAACGTTGACATTGCCGAGCGCTGGGAATTCGTCAAGCAAGAGCAGAATCTTGCGATTGAGCTTCGGGTTATGTTCCGGCAGCTCACGGGTGTTGAGATCAACGACCTGCTGAAAAAACAGGTTCAGAAGAGGTGCCATGCGCTCGAGATTGTCGGGCGTGACGCCGAGATAGATTGACATCGGTTGTTGCCGCAGCTCGCGCAAATCGAAATCATTGGCTGATGTCGCGGTATCGATGCGAGGGTTGAGCCACAGGCCAAGTCTTGCTGTCACGGTCTTGCGCACCGAGTTCATGGTGTTTTCGGAAGCCGCAAGGAAGTCGTTCAAAGCGGTGATGCAGGAGCGTGACAAAGGGGAGCTGCTCGATCGTCGTGCAGCGATGATCTTCTCAAAATGCGATTTGAGATCGGGCACAGCGGAGAGCTGGTGCAGGATCTCGCCGATGGTCAGAGGTAGCCCAGGGGTTTCCGCAATGTAACCTCCGATCGCCACAAATGCTGTCCGCGCCGCTTCAAACCAGAATGGATCGCCGCGGCTCTCGGCCGGAAACAGCATGACCGCGATGCGCTGTAGATCATCATAGAGGTCGGCGGGATCGCTACGCACGTAGCCGAGCGGGTTGTACCTTGCAGTCCATCCGTTTTCGTCGAGTGGGTCGAACAGGTGGACTGTTTGCCCGTGGGCAGCGCGGAAGCCCGCCGATTTTTGCCAGTTCTCCTTCTTGACATCGAGCACGACAACCGAATCCGCCCAATTCAGCAGGTTCGGAATGACATAGCCGACCCCTTTGCCGGCCCGGGTCGGTGCATAGACCAAAACGTGTTCCGATCCACCGAAGCAAAGCATCGCACCGTCCTTGCGGCCGAGCAGAATGCCCTCCTTCGACCGGAGACCCGCACCCTTGATCTCGCGCTCGGACGCGAAACGTGCCTTGCCGTGAAGCGGCAAGGGACGCTGCCGGAGGAGGATACCGAGCAGGCCGAAGACCGCGATCGTGCCGGCGAGAGTTGAGAGCGTCAGCCAGCGGTCGAACCGTGGATCGGTGCCGTAGCGGGGCCAGCCGCTCGCGATCTCGAACCAATGAAATCCGCCGTCGTGAACTCTGAGCCCGAGCAGTAGCACGTTTGAGGCGACCAGCAGAAAGAGCGCCCCGGCGCAAAGCGCGAGCGCTGTGCCACGCGCGGCTTTAACGGGCGTGATCACGTTTGCGTATCGGATCATAGTAGATCTCAGAGATGCGATAGCGACCATCACGCTTTTGCATTTGAACGACGACATCGACCAGGTGCAGCAGCAGCGAACGGATGTCGTCGCGATGAAGGTCTCGTCCTTCGGCACTCTCTTTCACCAAAAGGGTCAACTGTTCGAAGGCAAGCCGCGCGCTATCGGCGTGAACCGTCGTGATCGATCCCGGATGCCCCGAATTGACGTTCCTGAGATAGAAGAAGGCCGTGCCGTCCCGCAGTTCCTGCAACAGGATCCGGTCTGGCCTCATGCGTAGCGTCGATTCCAGAAGCTGGCGGGGGCCGATCTTGGCAACGCCCTGCCCGTCTTTGGCATAGAGCAGCCGGACGGAATTCTCGTGGGGGATAACCAGCTCGATGGTGTCTTCAATAGTGATCAGCCGTTCATGCGCTGGGATCGCCGCAATCAATGCTTTGGAGAGGGTCGTCTTTCCCGATCCGGTCGCTCCCGAGATGAGAATGTTGCGGCGTGTCTTTACGGCAAGCTCCAGGAATTCACGCCAGAGGCCGGCTTCCTTCAGAGCGAGCAATCGATGCTCATCAGGATGAAGTTCGTCACCGGCTAATCGGACCTCGTCAAATAATCTTGTCCGCTCAAGAGCGGCCAAGTTCATGGTGAGTTTCGACGGCTTGCGAATCGTGAGACTGACCTGACCGGCCGGGACGGCCGGCGGCACCACGATCTGGCAGCGCTCTTCGCCGATCAGACTTGTCGACACCACGGGAAATTCGGGTCCGATGTCCTGGCGCGTATGTCCGGCAGCCGCTGTTGCGAGGTGTGAAAGGTAGGCATATGTGAGAGCTGCTTCCGTGTGGCAGGTCCAGCCCTCGGGACCTTCCACGAAGACTTCACCGGGACGGTTGATGACGATCTCGGTCAGGGACTCGTCAGCCAGATATCGGTTCAGCGGCTCGAGATAACGAGTCAGGACTAAACGACCGCCAATCTGCTCGGTCGATGCGATCTGCGTCATTCCGTGACCTCGGCGGGCCCGACGGCAGCGCCACCGACGGTGCGGTCGAAGATTTGGCTGCGCGTCTCAATTCGCTTCAGTTGATAGACCGACGAGAAATCAAGGTCCCGCGCGACAAAGATATTGACCAATTCGCCCTGGTTCTTGTTCAGCGTGGGTGGAATGTTGATCGATTGTTCGACGGCAATGCTGGCGGCAGTATTTGCTGAGCCAGTAGTATTGTTGATCTGAATCGAGCTGTCCTGGAGCTGCTGTCGCCCAATCGAACCGGCATCGCCCACGATCGACAGCAGCAGTGCTGATCCAAATCGCTCCCAGAAATGCGTGTCGATATCGCCGTCAAAGCCGGCCCGACCGAGCGCATCCGTGGCCGGTGAGGCGAGCGCGACGATGACGCCCGTCGGTGTCTTGGCCCGCGACCACAGCACGAACATGCGTTTCGATCCGCGCCTGACATTGCCGCGGTATTCGCCGACCACCTGAGTACCCTTCTCCATGAGCACCACATTCCCGGAATCGGAGATGACATCGCGCATCACGACGCAGGACACGAAGCCCGCGACGTCTGACGACATGGCCGTCTCCAGCACACATGGGATCGACGTGCCCTGTGTGACCAGGAGGTTGCGGTTGGGAAGCCGTGCGGCGCGGACGCCTTCGATCGCCGTAGGCTTGAGCTTGTCGGCAAGCTCATTCGGCGGCTCGGCCCGTCCGAAAGCATAGGGATCGGCAGCACCAGTCTCCATCGGGCCGCTGCGGGCTAAACGGCCGGCGGAGATGGGCCGGTTATAGGCCAGGACCGGCGCACGGCGCGCGCTTTCGAGCATCTGATCTAGTACGGGCGGGGCAATGGTTGGTGGGGCCGCGGTGGGTGCAGCCGGGACGGAAGCTGTGGTCAGTGGTGCGGCCGATGCTTCCGTGGCCGGCTCGAACGCCGCGGCTTGGCGGATCATCAGCTTGCGCGCGGACTCAGCTACCGGCTTATCGCCCTTCCACGTGCTCCATATGATGAGAAAGGCGAATGCGGTGAGCCCGAGTGCGCCAAACCCGCGCTTGAGCATCGTCGCCCGCATGTGGTCGGCACGGCCGACCGGCGTGATGCCGCGATCGCCATCGATTGTTTCGTTGTTGAGCTCGGTCATTTGGGTCGGCCTATCGTGGCTTTACGGTTGGAGCTGACTTCCTGGCCCGCCGCTCGATCGAGGGGCTCGTGGTGTTGGTGCCGGGATTGATCCCCACCGGGTCGAACGCTTCATTGAAAATGCACAGCACCACGGCACCTTTGCGCAGCCGAAACTCGCGGGCCGTTGCATGGACGACGACCAGTTCGCCGCGGACGTCCTTGGGCACCAGACTTTCCGAGCCGTCTGAATTGATCAGGTAGATGGCGGGGACTTCGCGGTTGCCTGCAAAGCGAAATGTTGTCTCCTTGCCGTCGTCGAAGACGGCTTCGGGCTCGAGATCGACGGACCCCTGGGCCGAGAACCGCCAGTTCCGCGCACCGTAGGCATGATGAAGGTCAAAGGTCTGGTCGATCAGGGCCCCTTCCCGCTCAGCGCTCCGGGCAGTGGCCTCCGCGCGCCGTCGTTCAACTTCATCGCCAGGATAAGCAAAGCGAACGACGAAGTAGCTGTCGGCCAGCGTGGTCTCGGCGATGGACAGCTCAAACTGGTAGGAGCGCTTTCGTCCGTCCGCGCGGGTGGTCACGACCTGCAGATTGGTGGGCGGATGCTTCTCGCGCGGTTTGAGAAACAGAATGGAGCCCGCCGGTGCAACCTCCCAGGCGACGGAATCTCCGATCGCGACATGGGCGACCTCTTCGTCGTCGCCAAACATCACCTGGGTCGAGGCCCGAATGACGCCGTTGACCCGGACCACGTTGGTTGGGTCATAGGTGACAGTGCGCACCCGGGCGTCATGCTGACCCGGTGACGGCTGTTGCAGCGCCAGGACTGGGTCTGCAAGTCCAAGTGACACGATGATCGGAAAGATGAGACGTTTCACGGCACGACCTCTGGATCGGCGCGATATTCTGAAACCTGAAAGCCGAGGGGATTGACCAGGCGATCGGCGGAGGACATCGGCGCATTGGCATAGGAAAACGTTAGCGTTGAAACCCAATGGGTGATGCGGGTCTCCTCACCCTTCCGGCTCTCTTTCATGAAGCGCACGGAGGCCACATTGTCGGCCAGCAGCGAAATCGCCTTGATCCTAACGGTGGCGACCCCGAATCGTCCCTGAATGACCTGGGGACTCTGAGGATTTGAGCCGCGGTACCACGCCGCGAAACGGGCCTGCTCGCCTGACCCCGAAAGCAGGGAAATCGTGCGGAAGTTCGTCTCCGCCTCGGGGTAGCTGTAACCCTCGCGCGCGCGGACGTAGCGTCCGAGAAAGTATTTTGTCACCGCCTCGTCGTAGCGCGCCGGTGTCGCGGTCAGCGCCGAAACCGTGTCGACGATGCCAGTGGCATTATCCACCCGAATGACGAAAGGCTCGACCGTCTTTAGAGGCGCGAGTGCTGCGACCGCCCCCACCGAGGCGATCGCCAATGCGCAAGCGGCTGCCGCGATGAACCATGCCGTTCGCCGCGAGCGGTGAGCCGACAGCAGCAGATCCTGTTCCCATCGACGCGCGTTCTCGAAATATGCCTTTAGGTCGTCGGTGCCGACCATCTCACGCCTCCTTGCCGCAGGGGTGGTAGGAGGCAGCGATGTCGATGTGGCTGCCGGAAGCCGAGGACCGTCCAGTTGGCTCCGACGAACCAGCATCCCCCTTCCGGATGAGCGGGTCCGAAGCGGATGGCAGAGGTGCTTGTTCCGGAGCCGCCAATGGCGTCCCGTTCTCCCAGTCCCACAGCGAACGATTGAGCGGCCGGCGGACCGAGCCGTCGCATGATGGCGGTGCCTTCGACCAGCTTGCGCAGCCGCCAAGCTGGCACGCTATCACGGAAACGACGAGCAATCTGAGAGGCACGCGTGAGAGATTCCGCTTCCGGTTCATGCGGCCGTGCTCCCGTGCGACCGGGTACGGCGGATGCTACCGCCCTGGCGGCTCGCGCGTAAGGCGGTCAGACCCTGGCTGGCCGACCACCGGGCGCCGGCATAGGCACCGCTGGCTGCCGCCGTGGCATTGGCAATCAGGGGGCTTGTCACCAGGCGGCTGGCGAGCGAAGCGCCGCCCCCGGCCAGTCCACCGGCGATGACCGGGAGCTGAAGTGATATGTAGCCGGATAGCCCGAGCACCGCGCTGATCGCAACGGCAGCCACGACCATCTCGCCTGCTGTTCCCGCGTTGTTGCCGAACCGGTCGATAAATCCCGTGACGGTCGTCAGCATGAGACCGACCAGAGCGACCACCAGGACCAACAGGATCACGAAGTTTGCGACTTGCCGGAGCCAGGCTTCCGTGAACGGCCTGGTCGCCTCAAAAAGAGCCATCGCGATGAAGACGGGGCCAAGGGCGATGACGACGCCAAGTCCCACCTTGGCATAGAGCAGGATCGCGAATTGCAGAAAGGAGCCAATCGCCACAAAGACAAGAAGAATGGCCGCAACCAGGGCGGGCGCGATGTTGGTCAGACCAGCTTGCTTATAGATCTTGTTGGCGACGCCGATACCTTTGGTAAGCAACTGATCGAATGGCGCGCCGGAACTGGTGTTCAGACCGGAGCCAGCCAAGGCATTGCCAATCTCTTTGGGAAAACTGTCGAAAAACAGACTCGTGACGTATTGCTGGAACGTGCTCGAATTGGTTGCAAGCAGGACGACAAGTACGATCCGCATGGCACGCCAAGCGAACTCCATGATAGGCTCGGAGATCGAGCCGCGCATGACAGCAAAGCCGTAGAGAACGACGTAAAGCGTCACGCCAACGCGTAGTGGACCGTCGATATACGAGGCCAGATTCGAGACCGATGTCGATACAAAGGCCGTGATTGGCTGCTCGAATTCCTTCAAGAAGGTGTCGAAGACATTTATTGCCATTGTGAAGATCCCTATTTTAGCGCGTCTTCCATCTCTTGAACGGTGCGTTTATTTCGCGCTTCATTCGCGTTGACGCAGTTCGGGGTGCTGCCGAAGTCTCCGGGATTCTCGCCACAGGCGTTGAGCGTGGCCTCAAGCTCGTTTTTGTGATCGAGATACCAGCCCACCGTCTTTGTTTCGATCTTGGGAGCCTCGTTACAGCCTGTCAGGAGCCCCGCTGCCGTGAGCAACAAGATGTAAGTTGTTCGTTTCATCGAAGCGCCGCCTGTATTTCATCAGTGAGCTGCTGGTCTTTTTCCCGCTCGCGCTGGCGATCCATATCCGTGCGCGCCTGCTGGATCATGGCGAGCCCCTGCATCCGCAGGACGTCGTTTTGCAGAAGAGCCTGTTCCGCCTGCAGGCGCGCCGACAGATCGAGGACCTCTTTGACGTCGGTTGCTGAGCTGATGCGTGTTCTGAGCTCTTCCAGCGCATCGATGCGCTGGGACGCCGTGTCGTAGACGGCTTGGCCGAGCGAGTGCTTCGCCCCGGTCTGGCGGGCGATACGGTCGAGTTCGCTCTGGTAATACGAGTTGCCGCTGTTGTCGGAATAGTAGCGGTTCTGTGAAAGATAATGATCGATCGCCTCGGCGAAGTTACCGCTCCCCTGCCCCGAGGTCAGGCGTTCGATGTCGGAAAACTGTTGCGGCAGCACCTTGCGGAACTGGGGCGTGTTGAGGAGCGCTCCGATGTCGTTGGCGTTCGTGAGCTTGTTGAAGCTGTCGTAAAGCTGCTTGGCCTGCTTGAGCTGGTCCTGGGCGACCGCGAGCTGCGAGGTCAGGGTATCGACCTGCTTCTTCATCTCCATCAATTGGTCGAGTTGCCGTGCAAAGACACTGGGGTCGAACACAATGTCGGCCGCAGCAGGCGAACCCGTCGCTGTCACCAGGAGGCACAGCAGGACGGCAACGGATCGATTGCGTTGACGGATCATTTGGCGGACTTTCGTTGTGCATGAAAAAGGGGCAGCCAGCGCGTCGGGTCATCGCCGGCTTCAGCGCGAATGCGGTCGAGCAATTCGACGGTCTCCGTGCGTCCCGACAGCACAGCCAGCGCGTCGTCGAAGCCACGGAGATCAAGCTCAGCCACGACCGAGTTGTGCCCCTGCTTGACCAGAAACCGATGACTCTCCGGGGTGAGCTCCTCCTTGATCAGGCGAAACTCCGCGTCGGTCAGATGGAAGCCGTCCACATAATCAGAGCGCGTGCCCCGCGCGTTAGGCAGAAATATCTGGGTCGGACATTGCTCGACGATGGTGTGCGCGATCGGGGACGCGAGCGCGTCGCGAGGCGATTGCGTACCGAAGACCATCAACGCATTCTGCTTGCGGATGGTCTTGAGCTTGTTGTTGGCAAGATCCCGGAAGGCGTCGTCACCGAGCGCCTTCCAGAATTCGTCGATGTCGATGATCAGCCGCCGGCCGTCGATCAGTTGCTCGACACGGTGAAACAGGTACATCATGAGCGGCGTGCGGACCGTCGGATGGTCCAGGAGACTGGTCATGTCAAAGCCAATGGACCGCGCGTGCAGTTGGATCTCGTCGTGCTCGCTGTCGAGCGCCCAGCCGAACGGTGCGCCCCGGCACCATTGCTCCAGTCGAGCGCCAATGCCCTCGCGATCCTGTTGGCCCAGAAACGTGCGCAGGGCTCCGAACGAACGTTCAGTCCGCCGCAGCTGCCCCAGAGCGCGCAAGCCGGAGTCGATCCGCTCTCCTTCCGTCACGGAGAGGGGACGGTTGCCTGGCGTGACGAGTTGCCGAACGAGTTGGCCAAGAAATGACAGATTTGCCGGCGTCAGCTCCATGGCCTTGAGAGGAGCGCAGCCGGTTGGAGTTCCGTTTCGAAGCGTCAGATACGTCCCGCCGGCAGCCCGGACAAAGACCTCAGCGCCGCGATCCTTATCGAAAAAGACGTAACTTGCGCCGAGCCGTTCGGCCTGTGAGAGCAGGAAGTTCTGAACGACAGTTTTGCCCGATCCCGACGGTCCGCAGATGAACGTGTTGCCGAGATCGCCGTGGTGAAACGAGAAATAGAAGGGCGATCCCGATGCGGTTTTGAGCATAGCAACAGCGGGCCCCCAATGGTTGCCGGTCGCCTTGCCCGTGGGATAGGTGTGGAACGGTGAAAACGCCGCGAAATTGCGCGAGCTGATAGCGCCAGAGCGCGCCCGGTACTTGAACAGGCCGGGAAGCTGAGCCCAATAAGCCCCCTCGAGTCCCAGATCCTCTCGGGCGACAACGGCGCCTGCATCCGCCAGGGAGCGGCGGGCCACGCTCATCTGGTTCTGCAGCTGCGCAGGTGTGTCGGCATAGATCAGAAACGACAGATGGTGGTCGCCAAACACAAATCGATTGGACTCGAGATCGTCGAGCGCGTCCGAAAGTTCGTCGATTTGCGAAGCCGCTGGATCCTGCGCGGACACCAGCTGGTTCTGTTTCCGTGTCAGGACCGTCTTGGCGTCTGCCTTCGACAGGAACGCAAAGGACTGCGTGAGGATCAGTTCAAAAGGCGCAGAAAGCAGCGAATTGAGCAAGCCCGGCCGGGTGGACGCAGGATATTCTTTGAGCCCTAACATGCCCGCGAAGCGCGACCCGCCGGCGCCTCGGATCTCGAGGGATTCGCGGCCGAAGATGATGCGGTTTGAGTAAAGCGCAGGTCCGATTGGTCCCTGTGGCAAAGGCATCGGCATCCAATCGCTGGATGCGATGCCGTGGAGCAGCTCCATAGGCTCGGAGAAAACGATGCCATCGCGCTCGATCAGTCCAGCCACACGACTGCCATAGCGCTCGAGGGCCGCGGCGACATCGCGCGTCGCATCGTTCAGTCGCTTCAGGGCATCATGATCGACTTCGGTAGCATCTCGGGCGGCTCGGCCGAGACGCTTGAAGAACTCGGTCGCGACATCAGTTGTCCCGCGCCCCGGATGAAACACCAGCGTCAAGTAGAGATCATTGCGGAACAGGGCTTCCGTCCGAAGCCGCTCTCGGTATTCGGCGTTGAGATCGGCGGCAAAGGGCGAGCGGAAGGCACCCCCCGGGTAGATATCCGTGTGCCGGCGCACCAGATGGGTCCATAACGCCAGCCGGGGATCGGCAATGTTGCGTAATGTCAGGTTCAACTTGGCATGCAAGTCGTTGAGATCGGCTGTCCCGGCCGTCTCGAACGAAATGCCCTCGATACGGATCACCGTAAGTAGGGCCCGGGTCGTGAGGCTGATGACGGTATTCGTGACATGGCGACCATAGGGCAAGTAAGTGCTGGGCTCGATTTCCCGAGCCTTCACGGCTGACTTACGCATAGCCAAGATCCCTCGCCTGATGCCGGCGGATGAGCCTAAGCGGCGTGCAGGATGATCCGCCCCAGAGTGTAGAGTTCCGGGCGCGGCCGCGTGTCTCCAGCCAGGCAAGCAGAATTCTGAACATGTTGGGATCACGCTGGCAGATGACCCGGCAGAGCCCATGGATCGGGAGCGCGATTAGGGCGTAGACTATACTTCCCGCCGCGAGAAAGAGGATGCAGGAAAACATGACGTTGAATGCCATCGCTTCCACAGTGACGCCGGCGATCATAGCGGGACGGGTGCACGCCAGGAACAACGTGTCTTCCGTCAGATGTGCGGCCTCGATCATCAGTGACCACCAGTCAAGGTCGAGACCACTTCGGAGGCGCCGAACGTAATGGCGACGCCGAGCACCACGTAGGCGGCCTTACGCAGATCCAGATAACCGAACATCCAGGCTATGCCGACGATGATTACCGCGAGCGTGGCCAGCAGGCGGGCAACGTTGCCGGTGAGCATGTTGACGATGTTTTGCAGCACGCCTTCAATATTTGCTGTCTGCGCCATTGCGGGCTCAACGAGGGCCATACTGAGAACGGTGGCCATAGCCAGCAGGGCGCTAGAATTCTTAAGACGAGAAACCATGATATGAGCTCCAATTGCAGTGTTTGTTGGAAAGGTTGAGGTGCCCGACGCCGGTTGCGGTGAAGCGACGCATTCAGCGTTTGTAGACGAGCGCTGACTCGCCGATCCCCGCGCGATAGACGTCCCAACGTGGCGCGGCGCTGGGCTCTGCCGATGTGCCCATAGTCCCTATGTCAGCGCCCGGAAGGGGAGTAATCGTGGCGGATGCAGCCGGTTTGGTGGGAAGCTTCGTTGTGGTAGCCTCGGCGCTGAAGCTGGCTATGACGCTGGCGACCGCCTGGTCGTGATTGGAGTTCGTTGCTTCGGCTGCTCGCAATCGCGCCTCGAACAATCTGCTCAAGCCGGCGATGTGCTTGCAGGCATCAAACGTCGTGGTGACCGTGAGGCCCGCTTCCCGCATATCCTTGACGTCGAGTTGAGCAAGGCCGGTTCGGGTGGCTCGGCCGCTCGACATGGCCTCTGTAGCAAGTTCAATGGCCTCGCCGCGGTCGGACGCCTGAATTGGGAGCGGTTTGGGTTGAGCAATGGTGATGAGCAGCGGTTCAAAGGCGCTTGCCTTCTTTACGATCGCAGTCAACGGCTGAATGTAGCCTGCCGTTGGCGTGCACCGTTCGATCATTGCCGCGAAAGCTGTCGGATCCATTCTGGAACCTCTAAGGGATATCGGACGAAAGGGGCCGCGACGGCTATGCTGCGAGCGCGATGCTCGATGGCGCGATGATCGTGCGTTCCTGGATCTTCCCCGCTTCTTGAACCGCCCGGAATGCGGCTTCGGCAACGGGCAACAGGCCGGCGACCGCCTTGGTGTTGCCGATTTCCTGGGGAGAGCCGAGACGGTTCAAGTGCCACCCTGCTCGTCGCAGGATTCGTTCCATCCGCAAGTCCGTGACAGTTGCGATTGCTTTTAGGTCGTGCTGGAGACTCCATTCGATCATGGCAGCGAAGAGAAGAAATGTTGCGCTCTTCAGGCCGTTCGTAGTTTGATTTCCTATCGACTGCGTGTCGACGCAGAATCTTGAGCTCTCCCAGATCGTGGCGCTGTTCGGTGCGCCCCTGCCGTCCAACAACATCGGAAACGTGTTGGCCAACATGTTGGGTCCGGTGGTAGGCAGGAGCCGAACGCAGCCAACCACGCTCCGTTGATTGATGACCAACAGATATGTGGGTGCGAGAGCATCGTATTGATCAATCTCGAGTCCGTCCGATACCGATACGTCCCAATCCAGGCGCTCCCTGAAGACGCGTCGACGGAGGCGGTGCATTCCGAACGCCAGATCAGAATGCTTCAAAAGAGCAGAGCGCGAAAACGCGAGGACTTTCATTTTGGTTTCCAAAGCTACGAATCATTAACTTGGAAGCCAACAAAGCAGCGGCGATCACGATGTTGATCTGTCAGTTCTGACAGGGGCGCGCTTGGAAGTGTTTCGCCCAAAAGCTGCCGCAACCGCGCAATACATCTCTACACGTAATACGGGAACAGCCCGTCGCGATCGCACAAAAGACTTAAACAGAGGCGCGATGAAAAACGTTGAGAGAGCGTGCAATGAGTTCTTTGATTGCCTTCACACTGCTATCACGGAGGACGATTTCCGACGCGTGGCGGAGCGGACTACGCATGCTTTAGGCTTTCGCTGGTTCGCCTATATAGAGCGCAATGCAAACGGCACGAGCCTGATCTCCTCGTATCCAAAACGTTGGACTGATCATTATTTCAAAGAGGGATACGACAGGATCGATCCCGTTCTTCAAAGACCGCGGGTGAATAACCGCATTGCGTTTTGGGATGGGCGTGACGCGTCAAGTGCGAACTCTCCAAAACAGCGTCGAATGTTCGACGATGCGATGAGTGTCGGAATTCGGACAGGTTTAACGATCAGAATTCCCAGCGGGAAGAATCAGCTTGCCGCATTTACGTTGGCGGTTGACGACCGCAGTCTCGAGCTCGATAGCTTCATCGAGACCTCGCGAGATGCTCTTCATATGATGAGTCTCACCTATCATGCTCATGTCAGCGCCAGGATCGATCTGGCTAACTCCCACGGCCGGAGGGACATCGCTCTCAGCCAGCGTGAGCGTCAGTGTCTCGCCTGGGCATCTGACGGCAAGACCATGCAGGATATCGCCGATCTGCTTGGCGTTAGTCCTCGCGGCGTGAAGTTCCACCTGGACAATGCCAGACGGAATCTTTCTGCCCTGACCCTTCCACATGCCGTCGCGCTCGCCCTCCGGCAAGGGTTGCTCTGAGTGTCCCAGGTCAAACCCTTAGGCCACTTCGCGCAGTTCAATATCCCTATATCCACCATTTTACGGCCCTTTAGCGCTTGAGAGCGGACAACGGGTTGCCGAAAGAGGGTGAGTGGCCAAATCAACTTAGGAAATTTGGGCGGCGCCCTTGCGGGCCGGGCTGGCGCTTTCGCCGAAGCCCGCAAGCGGTTTTCCCCCCTCGCGGGCGTCCATCCCTGACACGTAAAGAGGTACGCGGAGGTATGTCGCTATCTAACTCGCAGCTCAGCTGGCCGTCTCGGCGCTCAGCTGCCCGTTCGACGAAGAGCAGTTTGAACCGCCGGCGACTGACCGTCAGGTCAGTCGGCGATTGGCGTCGGGCACGGCCTCCTGCAACGTCGCATTCCCCTAAAACAATTCTAAGAGCCGGTGGGGCGGGGTTTGCGGGAGCGGCTTGGGGTCGCAGCATCTAGGCAACGGCCGCCCGGCGACCTTGTTGTCATGCAACCCGTATTGTCCTCAAGAATTGTCCAACCTCCTCCTGAAGCTTGCGGCTCTCCTGCGATAGCGACTGGGCTGCAGAAAGAACGCTGCCTGATGCGGCACCCGTTTGGTTGGCGCCGCTCTCGACCTCGACGATATTCGTACTCACTTCGGATGTACCCCGCGAAGCCTGCTGGATATTGCGCGAGATTTCCTGGGTCGCGGCACCTTGTTCTTCCACCGCGGCCGCAATGAGCGGGGGAGGCCCCAGCCCCACGACCGTAGTCCCCGCCTCATTGACGCCGGATAACCGGTGTGCCGCTGGCGCCATGCCGGCGGCAAGGGAGGCTCCGCCGCAATCGGAATCCCATGTGCTGAATGGCTGCCAGTGCGCCCTTGCCTCCGGCAAGGCTTCGCGGCCGGCAGCTCCTATTCCGCGCTACGCGGACGAGAAGTCAACTGAAGAAAGGGACCGGGTGAATGTTGAGCGCGCTCGGAGCGAGAACAATGGAAAAGAAGGACATTGAAGAGTTGCGCAGCAAGGTGGCTTGCGCCGCCGTGCTCGAGAACGAGGGGTGGAAAATCGACTTGAAGGAAAGTACCCGGCGGGCGCTCAAATACCGGTGCGGTGCCGACATCATCATTGTCATCCACGAAGGGCGCGGCTGGTTCGATCCGTTGTCGTCTGCCAAAGGGGATGTCTTCGATCTCGCAGAGCATCTTGGCGCGAGCGGATTTGCTGTAGCCTGCGATCGCGTCGCTGCGCTTGTCGGTTTCGTTGTGACCGCGCCGGTCTGGAAGCAATCACCCAAACCGTCAGCGACGGCATCCATCGTCAGCCGATGGGCTCGCCGGCGAGCGCCAAGGCCTGGCTCGGCGACTTGGAACTATCTCGCCGAGCAGCGTGGCATTCCCGACACCATTATCGCTGCTGCGGTTGCTCAAGGCCGGCTGAGGGAGGGCCCGCAAGGTAGCATGTGGGCGGCACATGACGATCTTGCCGGCCACATCATTGGTTGGGAAGAGCGTGGTCCGCACTGGCGCGCTTTCGCTACCGCCGGGACCAAAGAACTTTTTCGTTTCGGGTCGACGGCCGCCGAGCGGATTTGCATCACCGAGGCTGCAATCGATGCCATGAGCCTGGCCGCCATCGAGGTCCAGCGCTCTCACACGCTGTATGTCAGTACTGGTGGTGGCTGGTCGCCGGCCACGGAGCAAGCCATCCGCAGCTTGGCTGCGCGCGAGAATGTTCGGCTTGTGGCAGCGACCGATAACAATCGGCAAGGTGACGTCTACGCTGAGCGTATTCGCAGAATTGCCGGCGAAACTGGCGTTGAATGTACACGATCACGACCCCAAGCCGTTGACTGGAACGAAGATCTAAGAGGTCTGCTCGCCGGTACGGTCGAGGGATTGCTTGCGGCCAATCAATGATGACTATGATGTCCGAGGGGAAGTCGGTCGTGTGTCGCGTGAGGCCCGAGCAGGCGGATAAATTCCGAGCGGACGGATAAAGGAAAAGCGCAAGAGAGAGAGGCGGGAAATCCAAATGGAGAAATGACGTGCCGCATGCCCGGCCGGCGCGTTTGCTTCTTCGGGACGCCATCGGCATTGCGGCCCCTTGCTGGCTTTCACGGCGGTGGGCATGGAGACCGTGCAAGCCGAGACAGAGCGCGATCTCGGCGTCATCGAGTGCCAATCGCTAGGCGCCGAGCGGATGACGAACACCGATCGCCGAAACACCGGCCGCGCGGCCGAAGCGCATCGAGCTGGACGAACGCGGATGAGCGGCTGTTTCAGCAGCACGTCGTCGAGCTTGCCCTGGCCGGTCGCGACGATATCGACGCGCTCACGCAAAAGCTCGATCGGCAGGAGACGGCGATCGCCGAGTTTCGGAGGCGCAATTGCGATTGCATTGCGTGGGCGTGAGAACGAACGGCGTCCAAGCGCAAGCGGAGCACCCGAAGGCTCGTTGCCGAGGTGAAACGGCCGGCGGGTTTGGCGCGACCTCCCGATTTTGACTGCAGGCTGACCCTGGGCCGTCACTCCCTCGGTTGTGCTGCGGTCTGAACCGTCCGCGGTCCGCCTCAAGGGCAAGTCGCGAAGCGATCGGGCGGCCGCCGTCTCGCGATGGGGGTCGCGTCCTTCGCAGGCCTGAAGGCCCGCTCGGCCTTTGGCCCGCCCATGCTCGCCCTGGCAGCCGCCGCCCCCTGAAGCGGCCCGCTAGTGCCGGTTCTGGTCGACCGCATCCGAGGGAGCAACGGCCAAGGGCCTGACCGCTTCCCAAGGTGAAACCGAGAAAGGATCTCATCATGACCAAGACCGCCCGCTCCCATCGCGCCACCGCCCGCGTCATTCCGCTCCGCCGCGGCGCGACGCTCGAAATGGTTCGCCTCGCCTGCCCCGACTCCGCGCAGACGTTGCGCATCTCCGAGAGCTTCGGACTTGCGGTCCTCGACAGCGACGGCATCCGTGACCTGCACGAGCGACTCGTGGTCGAGACCGCGGGTGCGCTCAAGGACGGGCTCAGCGAGCGTGCGATGGAAATCCACCTTCAGCGCATCGTCGGCGCCTACGTTGGTTCGGCGCACGGCGCCGGCCAGTTCTACTCCCGCGCCGTGACCGAGGCGCGCGAAGCCACCGCCAAGCTCGCCAACGACGCACGCGACGAAGACCTCGACGGCCCCGTCGGCTTCGACAGCCAAGCGCAGCGCAAGCGCGAATTCGCGGCCGACATGGGGCTCCAGGCGCACGCGCTCCGCATGGCGGCCGAGGGTGCCGTCGCCGCCTACGAGCAGGTCATCGGCGAAGCCTGGAAGCCCTTCGAGCGGCAGGTCGAGCACGCCGGCGAAACTGTCACCAAGAAGGCCGCCGCGGCCCAGATAGCGGCCTTCGAATAGTCCTCAAGGCGGGGCTTCGGCCCCGCCTTCCACATGTTGCCGCTGTGAAGGCTGGTCGCGAGACCGGCCATTTTTTCGTGTCGCCGGCAAAGGCAACAAGAAAAACGTAGCGTCGCGCCAGCGTGGCCCCTCCCGGTCGGTGGTCCTTGCGGCGGATACGGCGCCCGCGCAACGGCTGCGCCGTCCTCCGCTGCGCTGCGGCCCGGTCGGGTGCGCGAGCGCCTGGTGCCGCCGCGGCGGACCCCGTGAGGGGCCGCGGCAGGCGCGGCCTCCGAACGGAGGTCATTGAAATGAACAGGAACGAAGGAAAGCCGCGCGCCGACATCTACGCGCGCATCACCGATCGCATCGTCGCGGATCTGGAGCGCGGCGTACGGCCGTGGGTTAGGCCGTGGAACGCGGCCAATACGGCTGGGCGCATCACACGGCCGCTGCGCCACAACGGGATGCCTTATCAGGGCATCAACGTCGTGCTGCTGTGGTCGGAAGCCGTGTCGCGCGGCTTCACGTCGCCGATGTGGATGACATTCAAGCAATCTCTCGAGCTCGGCGGCCACGTCCGCAAGGGCGAGAGCGGAACCATGGTGGTCTACACAAACAGGATCACCAAGACCGAGACGGACGACAGCGGCGACGACGTCGACCGGACCGTACCGTTCCTGCGGGCCTACACCGTGTTCTGCGTCGATCAGATCGACGGCCTGCCTGACCACTACTACGCGCGCCCTGCTCCGAGCACGCCGCCGGCACAGCGCATTGCGCACGTCGACGCGTTCTTCGCCAACACCGGCGCGACCATCCGGCAAGGCGGCGACAAGGCGTTCTTCGCGCCATCGCTCGACCTCATCCAGATGCCGTCGTTCGAGACCTTCCGCGACGCCGAGAGCTATGCGGCCACGCTCGCGCATGAGTGCGTCCACTGGACGGCGCCGGCGCACCGCGTCAATCGCGATCTCAGCCGCTACGCGAAGGACAGCAGCGAGCGCGCCCGCGAGGAGCTTGTCGCCGAGCTCGGCGCCTGCTTCCTTAGCGCGGACCTTGGCATCGTGCCCGAGCTCGAGCCGCGTGCTGACCACGCGAGTTACCTTGCGTCGTGGCTGGAAGTGCTGGCCAACGACAAGCGCTTCATCTTTTCGGCGGCGGCGCACGCGCAGCGCGCCGTTACCTATTTGCACGATCTTCAGCCGAAGCCGGCCGAAATCGACCAGGCGGCATGAGCGCGACCGCGTCGCGTCTTGCCCTTCTTCATGAGCTCACCAAGGCCCTCGCCTCGCGGCGAGGTCCTTCTTGCGTGCACAGTCGTGCGCTTGCGTCTTCCGGAGGCGGAGGCACTTCCCTCATCACCTCGTCCAGCGCGGCTGGGATTCGCCGCGTGGGGCCGCTGGGATCCCGAGATGTTGTCTGTTCCTCAATGGGCGTCTTCTCGCAGCGGCGTGAGGGCGGTGCATCACGAATTGCGTTCGTCCGGCATCGCACTCGCGGTGGCCGTACCTCGAAAGAAGCCTCAGGGGCGCGGGCGAGTCTCTTTGGTCAAGTGGCTCTGCCGCTCTCGTGCGGTGCGCGCCTGTCACCAGTCATATCCCCTCGGTCGGCCTGACGCGCTCAGTGTGTCCTCGATTTGGCATGTCTAACCGAAGGCCGTCGTCGCTGCGCTCCAACTCGATTCCATGACCGCAACGTCCGTTCGCGACTTTCTTCCCCTGGCCGCTGCGCGCCCATTCCTCGCGAGACAAGAAAGCCTCGCCCTGGCCGCCCTCCACTTCGTTGCGGCCCTTCGGGTGCGGTCCAATCGCCTCCGGTCAACGACAGCCATCGAGGTCGCGGTGGTCGCGGCCCGAGAACCGAAGAGGATACGAATATGGCTACCATCGGCAACTTCACCGTGAACGGCAACGGCTTCGTGGGCACCGTCAAGACTCTCGCCCTCGGTACCGTGAAGGCCAAGATCGTCGCGGCCGACCGCACCTCGGAGAAAGCCCCGGACTACCGCATCTTCGCCGGCACCATCGAGTTCGGCGCCGCGTGGAAGAAGAAGTCCCAGGAGCAGAACCGTGACTATCTCTCGGTCAAGCTCGACGACCCGAGCTTCGCGGCGCCGATCTATGCGACGCTGGTCGAGATCGAAGGCGAGGAAGGCCACTCGCTCATCTGGTCTCGCCCGAGCCGCGACTGAAAGCCCGCGCAAGAAGGCCTCGCCAGTGGCGAGGCCTTCGCCTGCCGAAAGACAGGGGCAACGATGTGCAAGGTTCTGAACGTGCGAATGTCGGCCAACCGCTTGAGCGCGGTGCGATCTGTCTCGGCCGACCCAGCAAAGGGCATGTCGCTCTGCCCGAGGTCTCTAGAGGATTCCCCACGCCCGGTACCGCCCTCGCCCGGTGGCCTCGCGCAGGCCGAGCTCGGTCACCAGGCTCAATGCTGCGCGTGACGTGATTCCCAATTCCTCAGCGATCATGCCGGCAGAGACAACCGGACGGGTCAACACGTAGTCGACGAGCGCCGGCAGTTTGGAAGTCGACCGGCGGCCGGTTAGTTTCCGAAGCAGTAGCGTGCGCTGGTTGAGCCAGCGATCGTGCGCCTTCAACCCAGCCTCGGCGGCAGCCGTGATCGCATCTAGCTCCGCGACAAGCCTCGTCGCGGTGTCGCGCGACCGGCGACGCTCGCGCGGGATAGTTTTCAGCCCGTCGTGCAGGCAGGCGAGATGCGAGCGTGTTTTGCCACGTTGACGCAACAGCGCGGCCGCCAGCAATTGGCCCAGCCATGGCCTGTGCTGTAGCGGTTCGATGCTGCGCCATGCGTCGGCCGCGATGGCCGCTGCGAGCGTCGGCGGCAGGCTGCGGGTCTCATCGAGGCTGGCGCGCCAGGCGGCGAGGCGGTCGTCCTCGTCCCAATCGATGTCGTAGACCAGCGGATCGCGATCGGTTGCGTGACGGAATTGACTCGGGCTATCGCTGGCAAGGGCGCGATCGGTCTTGGCCATCGCGGCATCGATGGCAGCGAGCGCCTCAGACAGCCGGTCGTTATTTCCGGTTAGTGCAAGTGCTACCTCCGACACATCGCCCGCCTCTTTCGAATCCCAATCCCCTGCTCCACTCTCTTCCCGCTTGCCGCCGACCTCGTCCAGGTTGCCCGTCCCGTCCAGGCCGCGCAAGGCGGCAAGGCCGGCCGCCGACAACGCCCAGTCGGGCTTTTCCCGGTGGATGCGACGGCGGGCGCGCAGCACGGCGCGTGCCCGAGTCAGCTCATGGGTCGGTGCGCGGATATCCATGCCGGCGTCATGGAGAACCAGATCTTCGAGGTGGACGAGTTCGCCCTCCAGCCATAGACTGGCGCAGGCATCGGTGAAGTGGTTTCGGCTGATCCACCCATCCCGAATTGGGCTCTTTGCGAGGCGCTCGTCGAGGCGGGCAAGCGCGTCCTCGGCAGTCGCAAGCGGGCCAGCAATAGCGGCCCAGGGCAACGGATCTGGCGTTTTGTAGCCGAAGAGCAAGGCCTTGATAACCTTAACAGGTGCGGTTGAAACGGAATCTATCAGGCAGATAGATTCCGTCATAGCGGTAGCCGCCTTCCCTTTGTCTTGCTAGCCACTCTTATCGACAACATTGGACGTCAGAACACAAGCTCAGTGGCTCTCGCGGCCTAGGGGCGTGAAAATCAAGCCGGCGGGCGTCGCCACCCTGAAGGTCGACCGTAGCCGATTGCGCCTTCCGACCAGTCGCGTGCCGCCATCGATTTTGGTGAGACATCTCGCTCTGTGTAAGGCACCTGCCATTTCAAATCGCTGGCCGGTCGTCGTCCAGGATTTGTAGCTCTCGTCCTGTCTACACTTGCCGTGAGCACTCCTGCGTAGACCGCTTCAGGCAGCTTCGATGTCAGTCTGCGAGAAGTCCATGGCTTTGAACATCAAAGGGTCCCCTAAATGGCTGGGTCCGTGGGCGAAACAATCTCCGAAATTGAGCCGTGCTGGGGTCGGCCCTTGTCGTAACGGTCAATGGCGTCGAGCGCGGTTAGGGCGGTTTCAGCCCGCACTTGCTTCATCTTGAATCTCCATCAGCGCAAGATGACTCTCGACCGCTTCGCTAACGCGCGAGATCAATCAAGCCCTCAAGCGATCGCTGCCTCCCACATTGCCACCGGCGAGTGCATGGTCGCTTGGTGAAGGCACGCCGAGAGCACCTCGCGCGAACTCCAGATTGTTGACCGCGGTCAACTTTGGCGTTCGAGTCGCGGAAGATTGAGGTGTTATAATACCGTAAAGCCGGGTTCCTGGAGCGCAGGAGCCGCTGACCTTCCTAAGAGGCGCAAGAGGTGCCCGTCTTCTGTAAAAAGTTGACCGCGGTCAACTTTTCCGAATGCGCATTCCCGGACGCGGTTCCCCTGCGGGCGGAGACACGGCCAGACCTTGAGGGCGCGCAGCCGTCCAAATCCGAGCCGATTTGCCAAACTCGACCAACTGGGACCAAGGTCTTTGACCTTTAGCTTCGGCGAGCAGAGGGCCTAGACCGGGGAACCGCAGAGTTCGAGATTGGTGTCACGGAAATGTTCGATCAGAGCTTCGGCGGGCAGGTCGGGTAAAAGCCTGGCCGGCCTTCCGCTGAAAGCCCTTTGGAATTCGACTCCATGGGGCGCATAGACCACGGGCAGATCGAAGATGCGAGAGTTCGCTTGGGCGGTCCGAATGAGGTCCTCGGAATTTCCCCAATGAAGGGGTTCGGCTCACGGCCGTCATCCAATGTCCGGCTGGTGCGAGGCTAGATCGATAGGCACCCTTCTCCGGTCGGGCTGATCGTTGATGGCGATGAGGTTCTGCGCTGGCTCGATGTCGGCATGGGGCATCGTCTTGCAGTTGCTGCAGACGACGCGGGGAGTAGACGGCTCGAAAGGACGCAAAGCCGGCTCAGCCCACGAAGAAAGTTGGTGACGCCCGGTGTGTTGCTCGGAAATAAGAAGGGCTCTCCTTTTGAGGTCGAAAGCTCCTTCATCTCGTCACGGGCCGAGAACCTCCATCGCTCGCGCTTCAAGATTTTCTATCCCAGACAAAGACTGCATTGAGCTGGCAGCAGCCTATCGTTCGGGGGAAGGAAATCTTCATGGCGCCATCCATGGCTTTCTGAACGTGGAGGGTCGTCCACGGCAGGATGTTTGGCGGCTAGGGAGCCGCGATGTTGTAGCTGATGGCGCCGAATGACTGCAGCGGTGCTTGAGAAGTTCGACGTCGAGCAGTCTGGCCGACGCCACTTATCAGACAGGTGAGGGTGATTGCGGGCGAACTCCGCCGAGCAGGGGACCACTTCGCGACCGCATTGTCGCTGCCTCGTTGAATCGCGATGCACGCAGAGCTCGGCCTTTGCACGACTGGTTCGTTGGCCTAGCCAGCGCCCTCCCGCCTTAATGTCTCGTTAACCCTTTCTTCATTGCCGAGCGATACAGAATCGGAGTTACTAACGCCGAATGTAGAGTTTTCGGCAAAATGTCGTAACCACGAGATGCCGCCGTGTCTTTGACAGAACAAACTGTTGCCGATCATTCGGCGTTAAATGAGCCTCGCGCGATCCATGAACTGATCGCTGCGGACGCTCGCGAGCTATCCGCGAAGCTTGTGGCCCACAGGCTGAAACTCTTCCCGCCGAAAGCCGCCAAAACCTTACGTCGATTCTCGTCCGGCGAGGCGGCCAAGTTGATCGGCGTGAACGACTCCTATTTGCGGCAGTTGTCGCTCGAGAAGAAGGGGCCCGATCCCGAGATCGGCCCGGCCGGCCGACGTCTCTATTCCTTGGGCAACATTCAGGCCCTTCGGACTTATCTCGACGAGACCGGAAAGGCCTCGCGCCGATATCTTCCGACGCGTAGGGAAGGCGAGCATCTGCAAGTCATAGCCGTCGTCAACTTCAAGGGCGGTAGCGGCAAGACCACCAGCGCGGCGCACTTGGCCCAGCACCTCGCGTTGCAGGGATATCGAGTGCTTGCCGTCGACCTCGATCCTCAGGCGTCCTTGTCGGCTCTGCATGGATACCAGCCCGAATTCGACGTCGAAGAGAACGGCACCTTGTATGGTGCCATCCGCTACGACGACAGCCGCCGCGAGCTGA
Organism: Bradyrhizobium sp. U531; assembly: GCF_051710265.1. Classification (NCBI taxonomy): domain Bacteria; kingdom Pseudomonadati; phylum Pseudomonadota; class Alphaproteobacteria; order Hyphomicrobiales; family Nitrobacteraceae; genus Bradyrhizobium; species Bradyrhizobium sp. U531. The sequence continues at coordinate 166,202 of NZ_JASVEN010000011.1, read as the reverse complement.
GCGAGATCATCCGACGGACCTACTTCCCGCTCCTGGATATCGTGCCAGCCAACATCGAACTGATGGAATTCGAGCACGAGACGCCCAAGGCTCTGGCCCAGCGGCAGTCCGGAGATCCACTCTTCTTCGCAAGGGTGGCCACGGTGCTCGGGTCGGTGGAGGCGAATTACGATGCCGTGGTCATCGATTGTCCGCCCCAGCTGGGATTCCTCACGCTGTCGGCGCTATGTGCCGCGACCGCGGTCCTCATCCCGGTGCATCCCCAGATGCTCGACGTGATGTCGATGTCGCAGTTTCTCCTGATGACCTCGGACTTGCTGGAAGTCGTCGCGAAAGCCGGCGGCAACATGAACTACGATTGGATGAGATATCTCGTCACCCGCTACGAACCCGGCGACGGTCCGCAGGCGCAGATGGTCGGCTTCATGAGATCGCTTTTCGGCGACCGCATGATCACAAACATGATGCTGAAAAGCACCGCGATCAGCGACGCCGGCATCACCAAGCAAACCCTCTACGAGGTTCCGCGCGAACAGTTCACGCGATCGACCTACGACCGAGCGATGGAGTCGCTCGACGGCGTCAATGGGGAAATCCAGAATCTCATGCAAGCGGCCTGGGGGAGAGCCTGATGGGACGCAAGAACCTACTCAGCGATCTGCTGAGCAACGCCACCGGTCCGAGCGCGCCGCCGACGGAGGAGGGGAGGGCACCCCAGCCGACCCTCGGCGGGCGCGGCGTTGTCGGAGCCATGAGCCGATCGCTTGAGCGACTGTCTGCCGAGAGCGAAGCGGCGAGAGCGCTGGCCGATCGGTTCGCCAATGGCGAGACAGTGCTCGAAATCGATCCCTCGCTGATCGACGCATCGATCGTACCCGACCGGATGCCTGGTACGGACGAGGAGCATGAGACTCTGGTCCAATCGATTTCCGCCAACGGCCAGCTCGTTCCCGTTTTGCTGCGTCCTCATCCGAGTCAGCCGGCCCGCTACCAGACGGCTTACGGTCATCGCCGGGTGAGAGCGCTAAGTGCGCTCGGAAGGCCGGTCCGTGCGGTCATCAGGAAGATGACCGACGAAGAGCTCGTGGTGGCGCAAGGCAAGGAGAACGGCGAACGGAAGGATCTTTCGTTCATCGAGAGGGCAATCTACGCCGTCGCTCTCGAGGACCGCGAGTTCAAGCGCGAGACAATCGGATCCGCCCTCAGCGTGGACAAGACCGAACTCTCCCGCCTGATCTCGGTTGGCCGTGCCATTCCGCGCGCGTTGATCGATGCAATTGGCCCAGCGCCGAAAACTGGCCGGAGACGCTGGATGGAGCTCGAATCCTTGCTCCAAGGCAAGGATGCAATCGGCGATTTGGCGACGCTGATCTCGAGCCAGGCCTTTCGCAGTAAAGATTCCGATGCGCGTTTCCTTGCCGTATACGCAGCGCTAGCGCCCCCGCCGCAGCGAGCGGAACCCGAGTCTTGGACATCGGCCGACGGCAAGGCAGTCGCCTCGATCGACCGCAAAACGGAAAAGACGACGCTCGCGGTAAATGAAAAGGTCGCCCCGGGCTTCGGCGAATTCGTCGTAGGGCGGCTAGGTGAACTCTACGTGGAGTACCTCAAGGGAACTGCGTAAGCGCGCTTCCCCAGGCTCCTGCAGAACATGGCGCAGCCAGCAACGAAGGCTTGCCGCGCGATCAGTAGGCGTATCGATTTTCAACAGAGGAGTAGAACGCAAAGAAAAAGGCCCCCGAAACGTCTCCGCCCCGGAAGCCTTCTCTAACGTGTAAGCAGCCTTAGAGAATCACGGACGCGAATCCCAGTCAAGCGTATTTGCTGCGGTATCGATTCGCCGAGCGCTTTTTCTTTGCCTGGAAAGGCGAAGAACATGACCGACAGTCACCCAACGACGCCCTTCGGGCGGCGGACGCTGACGCTTGCCATGGTGGCGAGCCAGGCGGCCGCGAAGGCATGCCCTGAAGACAGAGTAGTTCACAAGTGGAAGCTCTTCCGCGCGATCACCGATGCAAGGGATCGGCTCGATATCTCGGATCGTGCGCTGACCGTGCTCAACGCGTTGCTGACGTGTCTACCGGAGACGGCTCTCACCCCTGGCAACCTCGTCGTCTTCCCCTCGAATGCGTCGCTGAGCGAGCGCACGCACGGCATGGCAGGGACCACGCTCCGCCGGCATCTCTTCGCGCTGGTCAACGCGGGACTCATCATCCGCCGCGATAGCCCCAACGGAAAGCGATACGCTCGGCGATCCGGCGATGGCACAATCGAGCAGGCCTTCGGGTTTGATCTGACGCCGATCGTAGCGCGGGCCGAGGAGTTTGATCGTCTGGCTGACGAGGTGAGGATCGAGCGCCGCACCATCGCCTTGGCGCGGGAGCGTGTCTCGATACTGCGGCGGGATATCTCCAAGATGATTGCTATCGCGGCCGAGGAGGGGGCCCAGGGCGACTGGGCGAACGTTCGGAGGCGCTTCGCCGGCCTCAGTGGCCGTTTGCCGCGAGTGGTCGGGCTAGGCCTCCTCGAGCCTTTAGCCGAAAGCCTGGAGCGTCTCGCAGCAGAGGCGGGCAAACTGTTGGATTCCCATCTCTCTGCACAGAAAACGGACGGCAATGACAGCCATTCCGGCGCGCACTATCAGAATTCAAATCCAGAACCCTCAATTGAACTTGAACCAGCCCCTCAAGAAGGCGGGGGGCCGATCAGTGAAACCCAACCGGTGCCGGAGAGGAGGAGCCAACAGGCGACGGGATTCCCGTTGGGGCTGATCCTCAAGGCCTGCCCCGACATCGCCATGTACTCGCGGACAGGAATTGGAAGCTGGCCGGAATTCATCGCGACGGCTGCGGTTGTTCGATCGGCGCTGGGGATCAGCCCGAGCGCCTGGGAAGACGCCGTGGATGCGATGGGGGAGGGCGATGCAGCGGTTACGGTCGCCGCGATCCTGCAACGCTCGGCGGAAGTCAAAAGCCCGGGCGGCTATCTGCGGGGTCTTACGGCCAAAGCTAGGGCCGGCAATTATTCCATCGGGCCGCAGATCATGGCGCTCTGGAAGAAGCAAAAGACTGCGAATGATAAACAGGCTTCCTAGAAGCGAGCGGGCGTTCCGATGCCCTGCGACTCCGGAACCGCGGGACGCAAACTGCACTGCGGGCGCGATCGGAGTGTTCGATGGTTCGATAGAACCAAGGCCGCCGCCGCAGGGCGCAGGAGGCCACCGTGGTGCGATGCGAGGGAAGGAGTCGAAGGGGAGCGGCAGAACATCGACTAACGGCGCGCCCACGATGTGGCGGTGAAGCGGCCCACGATCTGCACTGCGAGCTTTTCAGGACTCGCCAGAGCTGGAGAACAGCACGGTCGGTGGCGTTGCGCGCGGGGGCGGGATGGACCGTCCGCCGGGTGATCCTGGTCTGCTCTTGAGGTCGTATCGCTGGGCCAGGTCGAGGAGCCGCCGCCTGGTGAATGGGTCCGCGTTCTCGGCTAGATCGCGCGCCCGCTGTGCAAAGCCCCTGTAAAATTCTTCCACGACGCTACCCCCGCAACATCACTGAAAGCCGGATTTCAATGCTGGACGCGCTCCACGTCAAGCGGTCCGATGCATGCGGACAAGTTTCGGCGATCTACTTGTGCTCGCGGCGCACTGGGAACTAAGCTGGTGCCCGGCAGGGAAAACCATGACTCCGCTCTACCTGAGCCGGAAGCTGTGCCCGAAGTGCGGGAAGCCGATGACGGCTGTGCCCGACGACGTCGCGCCGGGCCGGCCGCGCAACGTCTGCCTGGCCTGCGAAGACGACCCGCTGCGCGATCCCGCTGCCCGGAAATGGGCGGAAAGCCCGCTGCGGCCGCCGGCCAAGTAACGTTCGAACCGAAATCGAGCCCGCCAGCCGGATCGCTGTTGACGTCGATCGTGCTCACAACCCGCACCAATGCTGTGTTGCGACCCGCACGCCGAGCTTCGTTCCATCGCGCGTGCCGGCGGAATCGTCCCGGACTCGGCGGCCGGCACGTCCACCGACGCTAGCATCTGTTTCACGCCTCGCAGGGCGTGTCGGTCGCATGGATGCGGAGGACCGGGTTACATCCGCATGGCGGGAACGTCGGCAGCCTCGTTATCGATCTTGCGATGGCCACTTCGACAGGTGCGCCGACGTTGCTGACAGCGATAGTTTCCCTGGTAGGTGACGACCCGGCGCTTAGGTGGCCTGCTTATGGTGAACGACGTTTCGCTGCGACGCCCATTGCCCTGAGATCCGAATGCCCGACTAGGGCCGCCTGCCTTCATTCCATGTGTTTTCGCGACGGGCACACCCATCTGCGACCTCGATAGAGGCTGGTCTGACCGAAGGCCGATCCCGCTTTGCGGGCTCTCGATCTTGTCCCTGCAACGCCCGTCCTCGACTTTCTTCCCCTGGCGCTGCGCACCATTCCTCGCGGTCCAAGAAAGTCGCTGCCGGCCGCCCTCCATTTCATTCCGGCCCTCCGGGTGCAGGTCGATCGCCTCCGGTCTCACGACCGCCATCGAGGTAGCGATAGGCGCGGCCCGAGAAAACAAGGAAATGAGACAATGGCTACCATCGGCACCTTCACCTCCACCGGCAACGGCTTCTCCGGCGCGATCAAGACGCTCAACCTCAACGTCAAGGCCAAGCTGATCCGCGTCGAGAACCCTTCCGACAAGGGACCGCACTTCCGCATCTACTCAGGCAACGTCGAGCTGGGTGCTGCTTGGCAGAAGACCGCCAAGGACACCGAGCGCGACTACCTCTCCGTCAAGCTGGACGATCCGAGCTTCCCCGCCCCGATCTACGCCACTCTGACCGAGGTCGAAGGTGCGGAAGGTCTCCAGCTGATCTGGTCCCGGCCCAACCGGGACTGACGCTCAGCCAGTGGGCTCCGCCGCAAGACGGGGCCCGCTCCCTTCGACTGGAGATGCGATCATGACCATCGACACCATTGAAGAGTTGCGCGCCGAGCTGCGCGACTGCGTATTCACGCCGGCGGAGCGCAAGGCGCTCGAACTCGAATTGGCCGAGCTCATCCGCCAACGCGACGAAGCGCGTGCAGCCGGGGAGGGGGCATAAGCCCCCTCGTCTTGCGTCTTGCGTCTTACGACGCACCGTCGCTTGGGGCCGCTCCTCCGTTCAGAACATCTTTCATGGCTTTGGCAGGTGTAAACGTCAGCTTCCTGGAAGCTGCGATCGCAATCGTTGCGCCGGTCGAGGGATTGCGGCCCTCACGGGCAGGGCTATCCTTGACCTTGAACTTGCCGAATCCGGGAAGGCTGGTCTCGGCTCCGCTTACGGCTGCATCAGCGATGGCCTTGAACACGCTATCGACGATGGATTTCGTTTGAGCTTTTGTCAGGTCGTTCTCGGCTGCAATCTTTTCGGCGATCTCATTGGCAGTCGTCATTGAACGAGCTCCGTCTTGTTTCGATTTTGCTCGTCTGACATCAGGGCCGTGGAACAGATAGAGCCAGCATCACAAGCAGGGCCGTAATCCCCGAAAAATTGCGAGACTATGACAGTTTTCCGTCCGCATAATCGCGCCTCTGCTTGTCGCGTTCCAGCCGTTCGTACCCTTCGACAGCCTCTGCACTGCCGTCGAAGGTTTGCACCATGGTCTCGCCATTCGTGCCGATTGGCCCCAATTGCGGATCAGCGACAATTCTCTGAACAGGGTCGGCTTCGCGGATAGCTGGATGCTGCTGAATCGAAGATCAGCGATCCGCAGCGCTACTCTGCAAGGATTGGCAAGTTTTCTGGAGCGATTGCAGAATAGGGTTTTCCCCCACGATTGCTTGGTCTGAAGCCGGGTCTCGAGCCTTTGCGCCCGAGGCACGTTCCCTTTCGAGTACACAAAGCGCGCCCAATTCCGTGGTTGTTGCGGGCTCAATCAAATGCTTACGAGGCTCTGGCAACAACAGAGGACATGACGGCCTGAGCTATGAGTACGACAGCTAGAACTCGGTAGACAGCAACTGCTCTCCAGACGCCTATAATGTCAGCGAGCAAAAGCATAAAACTCAGAACGCCTAAGCCATATGACACGACAGTCATCCAGTACATGCGAAATCCTTGAATTGGCCGAATTGAATGGTCGCCAATGCTTAAAAAAAGAGAGTGGGCCCCGACCAATAAGGCTAGCCTACGGGTAGTACTGCGCTAATCGTTTGGGCGAGCCCCTCCGGGGACAGCTCTATTCGCGCCGCCCGGCGGCGCTCCCGGAGCCCGCAAGCGGTCTCCGCGCATTCGCGTGACGATCCTCTCGCGACCCTGTCGACAGCAATGGTCCAGCAACGAGCACGGTCCCGGCCGCGCTTGCCAGCTTTGTTCCTTCCGTTGGCGATGTACTGACCTGACTCTTCTGGCAGGGGATTCTCCGGGTGAATTTCGGGATCGTTCCGGTGATCGGATTCGCAATCGCTGTTGGTTCAAACCAACACCTCCACGAAACGATGGACGAGGACATGAACCCACGCCGCCAGACCCATTCCGGATTTTGAGATGAAGACCATTGTCATCAACAATCAAAAGGGCGGGGTCGGCAAGACGACGCTTGCTGTGCATTTGGCTTGGTTCATGGCGGAAGCCAATCTCCGCGTTCTCATGATCGACGTTGATGCGCAGAGCAATGCGTCGGACACGTTGAGGCACTATGCCGGTTCAACGTTAGCCGCGGATCTGTTCAAGCCGGGGATACGGATCGCACCTCGGGAAGAAGGCCTCACGCTGGCGCCGGCCGACAGCTCGCTGACTGATCTCGATCGCAGCAATGCGGCCGCCATAACGACCCTGCAAGAGAATCTCGCTCTCGCGTCGGATCAGTTCGACGCCTGCGTCATCGATACCCCGCCATCTCTTGGACTGCGCAGTGTTGGCTGCTTGGTTGCAGCGTCGCATGTCCTGGCCCCCATTTATCTGGAGGACTACTCGATCAAGGGCGTGAAAGGTCTGATGCAGACCGTAATCGGTGTGCAGAGGCGTTATGGTCGCCAGGATACGAAGTTTCTCGGGTTGCTGCCCTCGAATTTCAATACGAAATCGCCCCGTCAAAGGACCCATCTTGAGCAATTGCTGCGCGAGGCCGGCAAATATGTGTTCCCCGGCCAGATCGTTGCAAGGGATGGCTACGCTGAGGCTGTCGCGGAACGCCTGCCAGTCTGGAAGCTCAAGCGCCGCTCTGCGCAGGAGGCTGGTCGCGAAATCCGTGATGTTCTCGGCAAGATCGTCGCGCAGATGAACGAGACGGCACATGGCGCTTGATCTCAGCTTTAAGCAGCTCATCGACGCCGCGGAAGATGGTGTCGTCGCAACCGGGCGACCGACCTCCATCTCCATCGATCGCATTGACGAAGATCCAGGCCAGCCCCGTCGCAGCTTCGACGAACAGAAGCTCGATGAGCTCGCGGAATCGGTCCTTCAGCATGGCGTGTTGCAACCGATCGTGCTGCGGCAGGGGGCCGACGAAGGCCGGTACCTGATCGTCATGGGTGCGAGGCGATATCGCGCTGCCAAGCGCGCCGGACTCCGTGACATCCCGGCTTTCATTCATGCCGCTGGTTCTGCGGATCGCTATGTTCAGATGATTGAGAACATCCAGCGGGATGACCTCGATGCCCCTGAAATTGCGGCATTCGTCGCGGACCGCTTGGAGCAGGGCGATAGCCAAGCTGACATCTCGCGCAAGCTCGGCAAGCCCAGGGACTGGGTGTCTCGCTACGCGTCGGTCCAAAGTATGCCGGAATTTCTCCGGTCGAAGCTTGCCGGCTCGTCAATCCGTGCTGTGTATGAACTCTACCAGGCTTGGCGTGAGCAGCCCAACGCCGTCGAGACCATATGTGCGGCGCAGGAGAGCTTCACCGACGCCCACGCCCGCCAGCTGGCTCGCAAAATTCGCAGCGAGGCCAGCGGTTCCCATGTTGATAGTGAAGGTGCCGCTGGAGCACAATCGGCCCGAGGCCCGATCGCACCGCAAGTAGCATTGCGACCCATAGAGAAAGACCGTGTAACGGCGGCCGCGGAGAAGCGCTCCAAGTCTTCCGTCCATCGAAATGATCGAATGAGTTCGTCAGTGACGATCAGAGTGCGCCACCAAGATCGCGCCGGCTGTCTTCTCGTCGATCGGCTCGCGTCTCAAGGCTCACGCCATGCCGTGCTATTGGTCGATGGCGCAGAAGAAGCGGAAGAGGTGCCGGCATCGACGATCACGATTGAAGAGATCATTTTCGCATGAAGCTGGCCTTGGACTGTCTCCTCAGAAACACTGCCGCGCTTGGCACGGCGGCGGAGCGGATTTCCCATCCGAAGGATGGCGCGTTAGCGCAGCAGCCGGAGGCCGAACGCGCCCCCCACAGCGCTGTAGAGAGGCCGGAGGCTGCTGGAAAGCCGCGGTCCACATGCTCGGTGCCAATGTTGCCGATCTGCACGCGTGGCGTTCGTGGCGTGCAAGCATTAGGGGTGACGTCTGCGTCATTCCCGGAGGAATACTCCGCATCGATTGTCGTCTGCGTTGGATCTCACCGGCAGAAACTCCCGAGCTTTGGATGCAGAGCCTATTGGTTCGAACCAACATCGAGCGGTTGGAGAGATTCGCGTTTTCTAGTGCAGGATAGGCTTCGCGCCAGCGATGTATTACATCGCGATTGGGATTGGACTGCATGGCTCTGATCTCTCTTCGCGTCTCCGACGAAGTCGCGACGGAGTTCTCAGCTCTTGCTGCGAGCCAGGGCGGCAAATCCGCGCTGTTGCGGCGTCTCATTGCTGAGGCACTTGCTACACCAGTGCCGCGCATCTCCGTGCTGCCTGTCGGGCGACCGGAGAAGGTGACGGTGCGATTTCGCGAGAGCGAGATGCGGCAGCTTGCAGAGGTTTCACAGCAGCGTGGCATGACCCGAACTGGCTGGATCGTCGCCCTAGTGCGCTCGCGACTGGCGTCACCGGTGCAGCATTCTCCGAGCGAGCACGAGGCGCTCCGCGCGATCGTTCGCGAGCTGAACCGAATCGGTGGCAACATCAACCAGATCGCGCGCGCCGCAAATGCCAGTGTGCTGCAGGGCAGGGCGGTTGAGCCCGATCTGTCCGCAGTTCAAGAGGCCAAGTTGGTCATTGAGAAAGAGCTGGCGCAATTGCGTAATGCCCTACACGGCAACGCAGATTATTGGGATGGACGGCGATGAGTCGGCGCAACTCGCCGCGGCCGAACGACCTGGCCGCAGAACTTCCGCCGATCTCGTACGTCTGGGAAACCCCCAATCGGCGCCCAAGGCGGGCCGAGTGGGATATCCCCGATCCGGCGGTTCCCGGCCACCTTACGCCGGCGATGCGTGCAAAGCTCGAGCGCATCGTGCGCCGAGCACCAGAGGTGATGGTCAAGATCACCGGTCGCACCGAGGGTGTGGCGCATCTCAAGTCGCACCTTGCCTACATCACGCGAAACGGTGAGCTCGATGCGGAAACCGAGCAGGGCGCGACGTTGGCTGGTCGTTCCGGATTGAAAGATCTGCAGCAACGCTGGGAGGATGATGCCGGTCTCGACGACAAGCGTCGCCGCGATGGATCGCTTTCGATCAACATCATTCTGTCGATGCCTGCTGGCACCGATGCCGCCGCTGTCAAGGATTCAGTCCGGGCATTTGCCATCGAGACGTTTGGCTGCAATCGCGATTACGTCTTCGTCCAGCATCTCGATAGCAAGCATCCCCACGTGCACTTGACCGTCCGGTCACTCGGCCATGACGGCAAGCGTCTTAATCCCCGCAAGGCGGATCTTCAGGCCTGGCGAGAACGGTTTGCCGGCGAACTCCGGCTTCGCGGGATCGCGGCGGAGGCAACGCCGCGGCGGACCCGCGGACGAGTTCGAAAGGCCGATCGCGGGGCGGTCCTCGCCATGCGCAAGCGAAAGATGATGCCCCATGTCGATCGGCTCGCCCGTGAGGAGGTGCTTTCGGAAGTGAGGGGCGGCAAGACTGCCAAACATCCTTGGGACCAACAGATTAAGTCACGTCAGGACGCGATTAGGCGGCGATACCTCGAGTATGCCGCCGAGCTAGATCGGTCTGGAGCGGCAGCAGATCACGAGTGGGCTCGCCAAGTTCTGCAATTCGTCAAGGACATGCCTGCTGTCGAAACCCGCCGGCATGCGCTAAAAAATGAGCTCTCGGAGCTTGCCAAGACCCGGCGCCACGGCCCGGAGCGAGGCATCGACGCAGAGGGGCGCGACAAAATGCGAGGTGATGAGCGGACCAGATAGGCGAGCCCAAGAATCATAGTCCTGGGGTCGGGGCCTGAATCCCAACAGTAATCTAGTCCTTGAAGCGGTCGCGGCCCCGAATGCTTCGGAGTCTCCGGATCGCGCCTGTGCACTATCAAGGCGGAAATAGGGGTGCGATTGCCTTCGTGACAGATATCGGCGCCGATGTCACAGGAGCTAAGGCATAGCGCTTCAGCACGCGCCTGCGCAATGAAATCCTTGAATAAACTAATCGGCCCCTCCCTGGACCCGGGGCCTTCACGCGGCCTCCGACCGTGGTGGCGGGCTCGCGGCTACCGGCAGTGTAACGCCGTTGATCGGAGCGCCCAAGGCCTTTTGAGCGACTTCCAGCAGGTGCTCGTGGTGCGTGAAGAACAGGACTTGCGTCTTCTTGGCGAGCTGGCCCAAGACACGGAAGCCTGCCGCCGCGCGCTTGTCGTCGAAATTAATGAACAGGTCGTCCGCGATGAACGGCATGGGTTCGGCATGATCGAGATAGTCCTCGACAGCGGCGATCCGGAGCGCGAGGTAGAGCTGGTCCGCGGTGCCGGTGCTCATGCCGGCAACAGGCACCGTTCCATGGTCGCGGCGTAGGCCGGCGAGCTGTATATTGTCATGTTCGTCGAATTCGAGCTGCAACGTTTGGAAGGAACCACACGTTAGGATGGCGAACAGCTCGCCTGCGCGCTTAAGCATGGGCGCCTGCTTCTCGCGCCGATAGCGATCGATCGACCATTGCAGCAATGTGATTGCGGAGCGAAGGCGGACATACTGCTCCGCGATCTCGGTCATCTCGGCGAGTGCCGCCTGCCGATCGGCGGCATCCCTCGCCGCCCGGTCGTCACCTCCGACGGCTTCGAAGGCTTGGCGCGCGGCGTTACGGGCCTCACGCGCTTCCATCAAGCGATTGTGCAGTTCCTTCACGTCGTCTGTGACCGTCTGGTCTTTGGCTGCGATGGCATCGAGGTCGATGCCCAAGCACTCGGCGCTCAGTTCCGCCACCGAAAGGCCGTCGCCATCCTGCGCCAGCGCGTTCGTGAGCCGATCAAGCTCGGTGTTGAGCTTTCGCATCTCGTCAGAGCGCTGAATTGCGATTCGCAGCTCGTCGGTCGATGCGACGCCGGCCTTCTGCGCAAGCTGCGCGATCGTCTCGTGTGCCTCGCGGCTCGATTCGCGGCATTCATCGATCTTCTCTTGCAAGCCGGTGATCTCGGAATCCTTCGCTGCCCTCAGATCCTGTAGCCGCGTTGCGTCTGCGGCCTGGCGGTCGAGCAACAGGATGGCTTCTTCTGGATCAGTGACGCTCAGGCGTAGCGCGATGGCTCGAGACAAGGCTGCCACGTCGGCCTCGAACGCGTTCGCATCGCGTTCGATCTTTTCGATACGTTCATGTCTCAGGTCGTTGATGCGCGCTGCCGCGTCCCGCATGTCCTCAATGGCGTTGATCTGCGCTTCGGCTGTCTCGGGCGTGGACGTGTCGGCGAGCTGCAACGCCGCCAGGGCGGTTTGCCAGGCGCTCGTCCACGCCGTCCATTCCGCCTCGGCCACTTCGAGATCCTTGCGCTTGCGCGTAACCAAACTGGTCGCCTTGCGGTGCGCTTCGTTGAGATCGCGGGCCGTCTTGGCGGCGTTATCGTGCCTGCGCTCTTGTGCAGCACCAGCCTCAATGAGGAGGTGGAACGGCTGTGAAATCAGCGATGCAGAGCCAATCCCCAGTGCGTCAAATTCGGCGAGCACGAGACGCTTGGCCTCGTCTTCACGCTGTTGCCATACGCGTGTATGCCGCTCGGCCGCCGCGAGCCGCGCGTTCAGGTGAAGGATGTCGGATCTCATGCGCAGCCACTCGATCATGACGTCGGGATCTTGCGGCGTAATGGAACCACCGGACCACAGCGCTACCCAAGCTGCATCCAGGATTGCGCGCTCCTGCGCCAATGCCCTTTCTTCCTGACCTAAGGATTCCAACAGATCGTCCTGCTCGCTGATCTGGCGTCCAATGACAGCAAGCTGCGCGGCAGCATCGGCGTGCTCGAAGCGCCGATCGGCGGCAAAGTCTGCGCCGAGCAGTGCGGCCTCGAACGCCTGCGCGAGCGCATCGGGCGGACCGAAGGCTGCCGTTTCATCGTCGGAAACCACAACGCCTTCTACATAGCGGCGCCGAATGATCGACCAGCCCGTGTCGCGCCGACCGCGCAAGCAGTCGAGATCGTCGGCTGTGATGACGTGCTCGTCTGCAACGAGGCGTTCGAGGGCTTTCCGACGACGGACGCGCTCCTGCTCAGCGCTGCGAATCTGTTCCGCCCAGGTCCGCTGCCGCTGCTCCAAGGTGCGGCACGCATCTCGATGCGTCTCAACCGAAGCTAGCGGGGGAACCGGCGCCAATTCGAGGACGGCAGCATCGGCGACTGTCGGCCGCAAGGCTTTCAGCAAGCGTGCAATGGCAGTCCGCGCCTCCTCTTCCTCGCGCTTCGAATTTGCGATCTGGCCGGCGGTGTCGCCAATTTGGCGTCCGGCCTTAATGATCGCCGCCAGCTTCGAGACATCCGTAACCGGTCCTTGGGCCTCGATTTCCGCCGCGGTCTCGGCGAGCTTCTCTTCGGCTTCGGCCACACCGCTCCTTGCATTCTCTACCGCGCTGGATTTCGCACCGCGGCGATTGAGCAAACCGCGAAGGACCGTAACCTTAGCCTTGCCAGGGATGCGCGCGATCAGCTGATCGATGTCTCCGCTCCATTCAAGCTCGCCTGCCAGCCGATTGAGAGTGGCTTCTGCCGCAGCCAATTCCGCCCGCCGCTTGGGGAGATCGGCCTTCCCGGCCCGAACCTGGATGCGGCGATCACGGAGCTGCGCAATGTCTTCCGCGCGTGCCAGCAAGGCATTGTCGAAAATCAAGGCGGCGCATTCCGCCTTAAGCGTGGCGATCTGCTCGCTCAAAGTCGCGATGCGCGCCGTAGCGGCCGCTTCGTCCTTGGCGGCCTTCTCCAGAATCTTGGAAGCGTCGGTATCGAACGGGATGACCGTGCCGAGTGCGTCGAGAGCGCCTTCAGTCTCCGCTCGCTTGCGCACATCCCGGTGAACCCGACGGATGCGGCCCAACTTGCGCAGCTCCGCCGACTTGATCTCGATTTCGCTCTCAATGATGCTGTAAGCATCATTGGCCGCCTCGAATGCGCTCTTGAGCGACTGCCACTTGGCCGTGGTCACGACGTTGTCGCGCATGGAGGCATCGGCAGTCATCATGCGTTCTTCCGCGTGAAAATACTTTCGATGCGCCGCGCGGCGTGAACCCCAAAGGGCGTCGGCTTCCGCCTCCATGGCCTTGAGCGTATCGCGCAGGCCTATGATCCCGGCACTTGCCGAGAACAGCATCTGGCCGACATCGTCCTGCGCCTGCAGGATCTCCTTGCCGCCTTGTCGCAAGCGCTCGTGATCGAGGCTGAACATGCGCGTGTAGAACCGGCGATCCGTTCCGGCCAGAAACGGTGCAAGCGCCCCCTCGCCAGAAGGAAGGGGTGTATCATCGCTGCCCAGCAATGTGTCCTTATTGCCCTTGCGACGGCGCACCTTGAGGGTATTGTCGCCCTTCTCCAGAAGCGCGCCTACCCGCATGGTGTTGTATTCGTGCACGAAGTTGCGGGACGAGTTGGCTGGGATGCCGAAAAGCAGGTCCTCGACCCCGCTCATGGACGTCGACTTTCCGGCTTCATTCCCGCCCAACAGCATCTGAAAGTCCGGCCTTCCGGCCGGCAAATCGATGATGGCGTCGGTAAAGTGGCCGTATCGGAGTAGATCGAGCTGCCGGATGCGCATGATTACACCTTCTCCGCTGCGAGACGTGCGCTGAGATACGCACCCCCGCGGGCGATCAAGTCTGTGATGTTGCCGTCGATGGCCGCTTTGAGCACGGCGTCGTCCGCGTCCGTACGGATGTCGTGGGGTAGTTTGCGAACGAGATCGCCAAGGTCCGCCGCGAGTCGCGCCTGCAGCTCAGTGTCGCCGCCAGCGCTTTCGATGATGCGCTCAAGATCGCCTAACGCGTCCTTGCGCGAGCCCCCCGTATCGCTCGCGGTTGCAACCACGAGACGCTCGACCCATACCACTTCCTCCCCTAAGCCCAGAGCTGCGGCTTTTGCCTCTGCAAGGAGGTGAGCCGCCGAAGCGAGCAATTCAGCGTGCAATCCGGTGCGTCCCGTCAGTTCGATTCTGGACGCGAGCAGCCGCCCTTCCGCGTCCCGCTCGACGGCCTCTTCGATGGCCTGACGGATGCGATCGACGGCGTCGGCAACAGCGCCGCACTGTTCCACCGCAACCGGCAAACGGATCCAGCGCACGCAGTCAACATGAAGCGGCGCAATTTCCGCGACTTGACCGTCCTCGACCGTAACCAGCGAAGCGCCTTTCGCCCCGCTCTCGCGAATATGGCGACCTTGCAGATTACCGCAGAACACGATGTGAGGTCGCTCATGGAGAACTGCGGCTTGGTGCACATGCGCGAGCGCCCAATAGTTGTAGCCCTTGTTGATAAGGTCTTCGATGGCGCATGGTGCATAATTCGCGTGCCCCGGCATGCCGTCCAAGCCGGTGTGCAAGACTCCGATGTTGAAACAACCGGTGACCGGCGGCGGGTAGGCCGGTACCAGATTGTCCGTGATGTCGCGCTGCCGGAAACTCTGGCCATGCAAGGCGACGTCAAGATGCTGCAGGCGGAAGGTTTCCGCCTTGCGCGCCGAAAACACGCTGACATTGGTCGGCAGTGTGAGTTTGCGGGTGATCTGGCTTTCGGCGTCGTGATTGCCGTGAAGCAAGAAGACGGGGATCTTGGCCTGCGATAGGCGGCCCATCTGCTTCACGAAGAAGAGGCCGGTCTGGTAGTCGCGCCAATCGCCGTCGTAGAGATCGCCGGCGATGACTACGAAATCGACCGCCTCCTCGATCCCATGGTTGATGAGGTTCTCGAACGCGGTGCGTGTCGCGGTACGAATCCGTTCGGCTGCCGCGCCTTGCTGTCCCGCAAGGCCCTTCAAGGGGCTGTCGAGATGGATATCGCCGGTATGGATAAAGCGAAATGACTGCACGACGGAAATCCTCCAATTCGGCGCAAGCACCGATGCTGATCGAGAGAGCCGTCCGCTTCCGCAACTGATCTCTCACTGAGTGATCGGAAATCTGCGGGAAAACCCGGAAAGCCAGACTCAGCTATCTTTTATCGGTAGCCTCTTTCGAAGAGAAAATGAGCGATCTGGTATTCATGAAGTCGAGACTTCTTGTGGGCAAGGCACCCTTTATCCACTGTTTATCCTTGTAGGCAGCCTAGTTGGTGAGCCAACGCGCGTAGGCCTGGATATCGATCATTGGGACCGTTCCGCTGAATTGAAGGCGTGAAATCAGATTGAATAGAAACGCCGTTGCCGGCCGTCCCTCTGGCGTGAACACGTAGCGGTTAGGATTCGGCTCGCGTGTGTAATGCCCGTGAGCTGCGATACAGCCCATATCAAGTTGACCTTCCGCGTCTCCGCCGGCGAGGGCATTCTCGAGGGGAGGGCCGAAGGCAGGTGACCAGTCGCTCTCGAATGTCAGTAGCCCGCCCAGAATGGGTATGAGCGCTTTTGCCGGGTAGACGCCCCCTGCATGGGGAATCGGAAGGCTGGTCCGGTGCAGCCGCCGCACAGAGGCAACCTTATCCTGAGCGTACCGAATCTGCGCGGCGTTGATGGCCTGCTTGGCCTCGAAAGCTGCGTAGACGCTCTCCGCCGGGATGATAGTTTGCCCCTGGTACTTGAAGATGAAGGGGGAGTACTGTCGATCAAAAACGACGACGTCGATCTGATCGCTGAAGTTGCCCTTGCTGTCGACAACGTGCGCTGTCGCGGCTTGATAGCGTTGCGGTAAATAGGCGCTCAGCATCTCCAGCCAGACAGACTCACTGGCGTCACCCTTGGTGCTAGGGTGTGCGAAAGACTTTCTCGAGATTTCGAGCTTCTGCTGGATGTCAGCATGCAGACCCGCGAGAAGTTGGGACAGCGACCAATCACTCATATCGTCTTCTCCTGGAACGGCGGGGTCGGACCAATCGCCTTCGCGACCGCTAGCGCGCGCTCAAACGTAATGGGCTTCGCGGGATATGCATCGAGAACGATGCCAGGCAGCAGGCGCTGAGTGAGATCCGAGAACGTGAATCCATGCGGGGTTCCCGGTCGCGGTCCGGTCGCCGTGACCAGCTGCTCGACCTGGGTCGCAGAAAATCCAAGCTCGGAAAGTGGCGCAGTGAGCAAAGCGCGCCGTTGGACATCGTCGGGCCGCTGGAAGTGAAGGATGTCGGCGGCACGGCGCTTAACCGCAGGATCCAGCGCTCCGAGGCGGTTCGTGCACATCACAACAGCAGCCGGGAGTCCGCCGTTCCCCATGCGATCAACCCCCCGAATGAATGCATTGACGCCGGCGCGATCCTCGTGGTGCATTTGCGCATTCTCTCGCGACTGAGCCAACGCGTCAGCTTCATCAACAAGAAGAATGACCCCGCCTCGCGACTTGCTGGTTTGGCTCTTGAATTTCGTGGCCTCGCTTACGGCATGGTCGAATGCCGCAGAGATGAGCTGCGTCATTTCGCCTACGCGACCCTGCCCTCGCGCGGACAAGCTCAACGGAAACATGGTGATCTCGATGCCTTCCTGCCTTGCAACGGCATCGCCAATCGTCTCGGCAAGCTCGGTCTTTCCGGAGCCGACATCCCCGGCGAGCACGACGAGCGGCGGGCGGCGAGTGACGGTCTTCAGAAGGCCGGTCATCTTCGGGTGATATTTCGCCGCCCAGTCTGCAAGTCCGCCCCGATTGACGAGAACAGCCAGGATCTTCGTCAGACGCGACTTCTGATCGTCGATACCAACGAGGGCGGCGAGACGATCCTGAGCAGCAAAGTCGGGAAGCAGCGTTCGCCGCTCAAACAGGTCGTCGATGTTCGGCTTACCGCTCATTTCCAGCTCCGTACAGTGTCACGATTGAGGGCCTGACCGCCGGACGAATAGGTTTTGTCCGAGCTGAAATAGCCGTCCACTCCGGGCTCATCTGCTCCGGTGCGATAGTGGGGAAGAGATTTTTTGAACGCATCCCGCCGGTCTGACGTCAGCGCGTCCCATTTCGCGCTATAAGTGAGAAACGACGAGAAGCGGGCGTTGCTAACGTCGGCGCCGGCAGGAATGCGTCCCGGATCATCGTCATTTGCGGTCATGCCCGCCAAGTCTTGCGCGGTGTATCGCAGCGTCGGCGGAATCCAGGTGTCGTTACGCTTAAACCCAAATGTCACTGTGCCCATGTAGCCGGCTTTGAGGAGCTCGATCACTTCAGTCTCGTAGTCAGCAATGTCGCTATCGCTAGGAACGCCGTAGAAGCGCTGCACGCGCTTCAAATCGGTCGCGACCTTCGCGGCCATGTGCCGCGCGTGGGTGACGGTGAAAGACGCCGATTCCGAGATTGAGTAACTGTTGCTCATGTTATTTACACCTGGAAGGAGGAACCAAAGACTTTCTGCCAGTAATAGATGGTCTCCTGCTTCGTCGGCGCTCCGCGCGCGGCGTCGATGGCATCCCCGGCATCCATAGCTGCATCGACAATCGCGCCGGCCCGCTCCTTGGTGTACAATCGGCTGACGTTGTTGGCAGCGTTGACAGGATCGATAATCTGCACGGGCTCGGTGATCGAACCCACGGTTGAGGGCTTGTAGTAATCCGAAAAAACGATCCGCTCACGGAAGTCGCTTTTCACGATGTAGGTGAAGAAGTGCTGAAGCGCTTCAGGATAGTCCGAGAAGTCGGCGCCATTGTCGACGAGGTGTGCGAGAACCAACTCGACCATGAACGATTTGAAGCGGAAGCCTTCCTTTTCACTCTTGATCTTGCGCGTCCAAAACTTTGCGAGTCGCGCAACTTGCGCAAAATGAGCTTCTTGTGCCTTCTTGCGTTTCCGGATGAATTCAAGGTGATAAGGAATATTGGTCTTGAGAAACGACCCGTCGTCCTGGCTGACCAAGTTGCCGTACCAATCGGGATCGCCATTGTACAAAATCGGCACGACATCAACGTCGAGGCCGGTGCCTTTAAAGGACACCGTGACGCTGTAGGTTTGAGGCTTGACCTGGTCGGGACTGAAATTCGGGAACGCCTTTCGGAGGCGCTGCGCCAAATACTCCAACAGGGCCGCAACGTCTTGCGGCGCGTCGGCGCCGCTGATGTAGCAGGCGACGTCGATGTCGTTCAGCGTGCGGAGAGCAGTGCCCTTCGCGAGACTGCCCGACAGAAGCATCTTCTTCAGCGTAAAGTCGGGGTGCTCGCCCAAATACGCCTCAAGCTTTTCGCGCAGACGCCTGGCTTGCCCGCGGTATTCGTCTGCCTTGTCCTTGGGCAGGTTGACGCGCTCCTCGGCGAAGCGAACGATTTCGGAATGGCCAACGTGGGCAAGGCTCATAATTAACCCTCGATAGGTGTGCAGTGCACAAGCCCTAGTGTTGACCCGAGTGGCCGGTGCGAATAGTATCTATATGGGTTAAGTAAATTTACCTGTCAAGAAACTTTACTGATAGAGGGGTGGCCCCTGTGGAAGACCAGTCTGCGCGCTTAAGATGGGGCATCGAACAACGCCTTGAATTTATTGAGTTTCGTCTCTATTGGGACCGGAGCGTCAAACGTGCTGACATTCGGGAGCGTTTTGGCGTCTCCGTGCCGCAGGCGTCCGCCGACCTCGCTCAATATCGAGAGCTCGCTCCCGAAAATATCCGCTATGACGCCAGCGCTAAGCGCTTCGTGCCGGCCGATACGTTCGCGCCCCGGTTTCTCAAGCCAAACGCGGAACGCTATCTCGCGCAGCTGCGGGCGCTATCTGAGAATGTCATTGGTAAGTTCGATACCTGGATTGGTGATCTTCCGGATGTCGGCGTGATTCCGATCCCGGCTCGCAGGGTCGACGCCAAAGTGCTGCGCTCATTCTTGCAAGCAGTTCGTGAGCGGCGATCTATTTCGATCGAGTATCATTCCTTGAATGACAGCCGTCCTGAACCGATATGGCGTGAGATTACCCCTCACGCGTTCGGATCCGATGGCCTTCGATGGCACCTGCGAGCGTTCTGCCACATCGAGCGAACATTCAAGGACTTCATCATTTCGCGCTGTCTCCGGATTGGAGAAATGGGCCCGCCCGCGGCAGACGCCGCGGCCGATATTGACTGGACGGCTTTCTTCACCGTCGTTTTGATTCCCAATCCAAAACTTTCCAAGGCACAGCAAGCGACGATAGAGGGAGATTACGGAATGATAGACGGCCGCTGCGAGCTGCGCGTCCGCCATGCGCTATTATACTATTTGGATAAGCGCCTCCGTCTCGACGTTGCTGAACAGCGGGATCGTCCGAAGGAAACACCGATCGTTGTTGCGAATAAAAAGGAGTACGAGGCGGTTCTGAGAAAGATCAAGTACTAGCCGTGACAAGAGGCGGGCGCGCAATTGGCATCCTGCGCCGGCCCGGTGCGGACGGCGCGAGGCGGCACTCGTTTTTGGGTCGCGCGTCCTCCGCCAAAGATAGGCAAATCGAAGGCTCGCATAACCCATAAGGCTAATGCGGCCACATCAACCAGCGCGTGCATCGCTGACCCGTCCGGCTATACTACTCGGCAGATTCGTCTGCCGGGGCCGGTATGTTTCAAATAGCAAAGCCAACCGACAATTTGCGACTTTTGCATTGGATCAAGGAGCTGCCCAGAGCTAGCGAGGCAGATCCTCTTGGCCACGAATTGAGGGTTTCAGCAAGACTTTCGAACGAGCTCCTCTATTGCATTACCTCGATCACGCCCCGAGCACGCTACTACGCCTTCTTTCCGTGGGCTCTGCAAGACTACAATGAGCGAGAGCGCCTGGCCACGGTTGGCCGGCGGCCCGTATCGACTCAGTCCGCGCGGGTTCATTTTCTGGAAAGGCATCGGTCTTGGCGGTATCGCCCGGAGTGCTGCAATCGCTGACGCTGAATGAGTTACGGCTGTGAGGCCGCATTGAAATTGGCGCGGCGCGCTCTGATAGAGTCGATGGTAAATGCTGGACCCATCTCCTCAAGTTGTTAGAGAGCGGTGCGGGCACGGGGAATGGAATGAACAATATGCACTCTAGCGGCAGCGATCCGCTTGAACCTACCATTCAACTGCCGAAATTCATGACCCTTAACTGGGTCGCGACAAATATCGGTAACGTGCCGCCGTCCGATATCAGACACATATCCGACAGATGCCGTGGCCTAATCGCGAGATGGCCAGAAGGAAGGCTAAGCCATCCGGCTTTCATTGAGCAAGTTCACCGCGCCTTGGGAATCCCAGGTGGCATTGGAATGCTCAATGCCGCTCTCAAAAAGAGAAAGCTGTTCGATCCTGTCATTGAACGGGCCATAGACGTTGTTCATCGGGCGGGCCGGCTGAAGGAATTGAAGGCACGCACGACCAGGCCAGGCGCGAGTCCAGACGAATTCGCGGCGTTTGTGGCAGAAACGCTCGCAGCAAAGGAGGAGCCGGAGCTTATCCAGGAGTTTACAGCCGTTTCGATTCTCCGGAACCAGCTCAGCGTCGCGGCGATTTCGTGGAACGATCAGTCCTCAGGCTGGACCGACTTGTTGCAGTTTGCACGCGAGTATCAGCTGAACGATCCGCCGGCTTCTAAGGGCGAGACGGGCGAGTTTGGTGTTTTGGTCGCTCCGAGCGATGAATATGGTGAGAGTTCAGCCGTGGACCTTGTCACTGCGGAAGATGTCGAGACATCGTGGGTTGATGAGCTAACGAGGGTCTCGAGGCTGGCAAGCGAAGTGAAGCCCGATGTTTCAGTCGCCGCCGCGATCCTGAGCAGGGCAAGAACGTTGGTCGCCCTCGCACGGCAATATGAAGATCTCAAGGTAAGCCCTGGCCGAAAGATTTCTCTGGCCTTCAAGGCCCTTCTCGCCGTGGTACCTGCACAAGAGGTCGCGGAAGACGCATTCGACAGGCAGCAACTCAATTTGTGGGCCGAACAGCCAAGCGAAGGTCTCTATTCGGACGGCGAAGCCGATAAGATCGCAGCTATCGCCTCTCAACTTGGAGCATTGGCAGACGAATGGATCCAACAGCGCGCGGCCTATGACCGCGCTGTCCGTGAATATTTGGCTGCCGCTGTCACACAGCGCGCTGAGCTCGATCCTCCGATGCGCGCCAGTCAAAATCGTCTAGTTGAAATCAAGAGCCGTAGCGTTCCACTTGCAGCAGAACTTGGTGACCTTCTGAAACACAAGGATCAGTTGAGCCAGTTCCCCGCCGAGCCAGTCCTGCCGTTGGTCGTCGAAGCACCGACAGAGGCATCTCAAGGCGGAGAGCTGTTGCCGGAGCAGGAGCCCGAGCTATCTGAAAAGGAGTCCGCCGGACCTGCTCAAAGCATCGTTTCTGATGATCAGGCGGGCGCAGCGCCGGATGAGGCGCTGAGGGCTTTGAACTCTGTGAACGAGCTGAGCGCTCGAGGGCGTCACGCGTTGGTTAGCCAGCTCGCAGCCGCTGTGGCGGAACTGTATCCTGCTTCCACCGAGAGAAGCGAGCTGGATATCTATAAGATGCTGGCATTATCGACAGCGGCGCAGGAGGTAGCCGATGTCCCTCCGGAGCCATTGATGAATTGCTGTATATCGCTTGCATCACACAACCTCGACAAAAGCTGGAGCGAGGGGCCGCGTGATCGCGCCGCTCTCCTGTATCTGCTGTCGGGGTTGCTTTTTCCGGCCCTTTTCTTGCCAGCTTCCACGGCCCGCAACGCGGTAAAGCTGCATCTCTTAGGGCGATTTGGATCTGCGGCGCCTTTACACAGGCTTGTGGACCATCTCGCGGAGGCAGACAGGTTCGGCGCAATGCTGGTCCCGGAGGTTCTCTCCAAAGCGGATCAGCAGGAGTTTTGGAAGAAGCGCCTAGGAATCCTGCAAGAGACGGCAAAAGACTGGAAGGACAATAGGGAGATCTATCACGGCTTCGGCAATTTCCGGCCAGCAGAGATCGCGTGGGCTGCGATTATCGACCCACATCGCGGCTTTCTGGGAAAGGTCATGCGAGCGTTTGCGAATACCGGAGAGCGAGCCATTGATCATATCAGGCTCGCTTTGGACGTCCTTCGGCAAGATAATATCGATGACCTTCTCGAGCAAAGTGGGGCGCAGAAGCTTGCGCAACGACTCGAGGGGCGGGCTCGGACCAACCTCCAACACAACTTGACTGCATCCACTGCATTCCTCGAGCGATGCTTGCGGCATCTCCAGCGGGCTCCTGATCGCTCGGGTGGCAATGCGGGCTCCGGCTTGGAGCGCTTCACGAGCGCGCTCCGGGATCGCCTTCAGCAGGCGCAGACCTTCTTGAAGCAGCATACGCCGGAGACAGATTCCGAACGGGCAGCATTGCGAGTGTCTCTCGAGTCTATCGACCGGCTAATTCGAATGTTCAACGCCTACGAGCCGCCGGCGCTCGACATGCCCCTGGATCGATGGTTTGGACGGGAGCTCCTCCTAATTACAGGCCTGCGCTTTTCAGGCGGCTGGGATCCCGATCCGAACGATCGTCAGGTCCTATTGGAAGGAGCTATCAAGTTAGCGCAACTTGAACCAGAACCGCTCGTTGAGGGGTTCGACCGTGCATTTCAAGAGCACATGGTCGCGGGAGCTCACATACCGACAGGCCGCATATTGAACGAACTTGAGGCGCTGGGCGTGCCGAAGGCCGAGCTCGTGCTCAAACAGGCCCGCCGTGAGGAGGAAATTCGGGATCTGCGCGGAGAGTTGGGCCGGCTGCAAACAACGGCCCGTGATCGCATCAACATGGCAATCGCGCTCAACGTCATCAATGATGTCGAAAAAAGAGCTCTTGAGGGCCGGGTTCGTGGAATAAAGATCGACCTCATTCCCATCATGGACCTGAAGGCCGATGACATTCTACAGGATCAGAAGGGGCGTGGCAGTATTGCGGCCGATTTTCCGACTGCGAGAGATACCCTTCAGGGAGTAGAACAACAATTAGACGAGAAGTTTGAGGCCGTTCGAGCTCAGTTGAAGGATAGCGTCGAGAAGTTGGCCTCCGAAGGACAAGCTAAGCCGGTCGCGGTCGATCGCATCAATAAGCTCCTCGAATCAAAAGACATCGTCACTGCAAACGAGTATCTGAGATTGTTGCGCGACGGAGAGGATCTGCCTCGAGATGCACGGGCGAATGCACCGTTGTTCGACTATATGAGGCGGTACTTACCAAAGCTTGAGAACGTCTTCAGCTCAAGGCGCCAGAAGATTGTGGACGTTGCGTTGGATATCCTGAACCGCACCGCAGAGCCAATCCCAGACCTGTTTGATATCGGCACCATGACAGCAGCCCAGCGTGAGGATGCTGTTAGAATGCTCGAGGCGTGGCGCGACATCCGTACGTCAAACGATATCGCTTCCGCTATTGAACGGCTATTCGTTGGTGGCCTGAGCTTCGACGTCAAACAGATAGATGATCTGAAAGAGAAAGGCGGTAGAATCTTCCGCTACTATCTTTCTGCGTCTCGTCTGCTCGTGCCGGATGGATTCCTCGTGCCTTTGTTTGGGTCTGAGGCCAACGGCAACTATCTGGTCGAAGTTCTGAGAGGGCAGCATAAGAATTTCGAGCTATTTCAGCATATGCAGGCTGACGCTGCCAAGCAGAGAGCAACGTTTCATCTCTACACGAACTTTCTAGATTGCGCTGACCGCGCAGATCTTGCCCATCGCGCCCACAACCAGAGCTATCAAGGAATTGTGCTCGATGATGCGTTGATTGCCTACCTCGCGTTTGTACAGAACAATCGCTTGGCGGCATTCTTCAAGATTGCAAGCGCTTTCATCCGGTACAATCCCTACAATGAGATCACGCCGCTGCCTCCCGAGATGTTCTATGGCCGGTCGGACCAGAAACGCCAGATTGTTTCCCGCCGGGGAGGAAGTTTGGTTTTCGGTGGACGCCGCTTGGGTAAGTCGTCACTGCTGCGGGATGTCGAACGAAAGGAGCACAATCCGGACGAAGATATTTTCGTGAGATGCATCGACATAAACGACATTGGTCAAACTGGCGAATACGGCCCCCGATTCTGGCAGCGTCTCGCTTCGGAGTTGCGTGAAGCTGGGATCGGTATTCAACCAGGAAGCGTGACGCCCGACAGTGTCGTCGATGATATCCGCAAATTCTTGTCGGCTCGCAGTTCGCGCCAAATCATTCTGATGCTGGACGAGGCTGATAACTTTCTGCTGGCGGAGGAAGAAACAAAGTATCTCAACGTCGTGCGGCTAAGACAGCTGCTGGAGGGAACAGAGGGCCGGTTCAAGGTTGTTATGGCTGGTCTTCATAATGTTCAGCGAACCGCGACGAGCCCCAATCAGAGCCTTGGACACCTCGGAACCCCGATTTGTATCGGGCCATTCGTCGGGGATGATAGGAATGAAGGCCTCCGCCTTGTGACGGAGCCGCTGGCGGCGCTGGGCTTTGAATTTCAGTCGTCAACGCTGCCTCTTCGGATTCTATCTCAGACGAATTATTACCCTGCATTGGTTCAGCTCTATTGCCGCGAGTTGCTGAATCATGTGCTCAAGGCCAACAAGCAGGAACAAGGCGGGCCGCCGTTCCTGATTGTTAGCGAAGATCTAGAGGCCGCGTACAAGAACCAAACCCTTAGTGAGGAGATCAATAAACGCTTCCGCTTGAGCCTCGATTTGGACGATCGGTACAAGCTTATCACTCTGGTGATCACGAACGCCGCAATTGAGCAGAGTGGCTTCGGAGCCGTGGCGCCGCCAATGAAGCCTGACGAGATCGGCCGGCTTTGCCTGGCGTGGGCACCAAAGCTGTTCGAGAACAAGACGCCCGGCGCATTTCTTGCGCTGTTGGAAGAGCTCGTTGGTCTCGGAGTGCTTTCGCAGCAGGGCAGGGAAGGGTTTGTACTTAGATCGCCCAACCTGGTCACGATGCTTGGATCGAAGGACTCTATCAGCGAAGAATTGCTTCAGTTTGAGAACCGGGAGCCGCTTAGCCGCGACCGGAGCACGCAGCGGCGAATGCTCGATGCCCATCGAGGCATACCCTCGCCGTTGACCCCTGCCCAGGAGCATCGCCTTCTGGAGGCTGAGTCATCCCAAGTCTCCATAGTATTTGCTAGCGTGGCAACCGGGTTAGCTAATGTCGAGCGGGCTATCCAGTCAATCCGCGCTGATGATTCCGTAGAGGTCATGCGAGTTAGAAGTGCTGATGAGTTGCTGCGAAAGGCGGCTAGTCGCGGCAGGTTCGCCGGCAAGAGCGTTGCGCTTGTTCCGAGTTCTGTTGCTTGGGACATGTCGTGGGTGCGCAGGGTCAACGCTGCCTCTACGGAACTGCGTGATCGGCGAGTTCGCATAATTTTTCTTGGTGCGCCATCTCATGCGCGTCTTCTGGCGGAACAGCCGAATCTCAGTGATGAAATTCAGGTCGAGTCCGTTGAGCTCTGGTCTGAGAGCACTTTCCGCTCCTACTTGTCCGAACGCGAGCGGCGTGATTGTGACATACCCGAGCTCCGCACAGAGTTGCTTGAGGCAGCCGGCTATTCGGGTGAAGGGGTATTCCATCTGCTAAGTGCTCTTCAGGAGAGGGGTGAGAACGTCAAAGCCGCCGCAGAGCAGGTCATAAAGGAACTTGGCCGGCGAGCAGGTCTTCTGGCAAATTTTGGTGTTTCATCCGATCTGGAGCCAATCTTCGTTTCCATCGCCGGATGGTCTCCGATCAATGAGGGGGATTTGGAGATCATCGTCGACGACGAGCTCAGCGGGCGCGCTCCGATGTCTCTGGAGGGCTTCTTGCGGTACGGTATCTGGATGGGTTCGTTGTTTCAGATTGGAGAAAAAGTCTACGTCAATCCGCTCGTTAAAGCTCACCTAGACCAGCACCATGCCGATTGAGCTCGGGGATATCTGGTGGTCTCTACCAGGGCCGCACAGCTTCGTTGTTGACGTGGTGGATGCTCTCGAGGCGGGAAGCAATGCGATTCTTGCTCTTCCACCAACGACTCCGGCAGGCTTGCACGCGAGCTTGATTGCAAATCTGGATCTGCGTGGAATGCTCGAGTGGAGAACGGTTGATCTGTCTGGATCGGGCCGGATTGCTCAAGTTCTTGCGAACCAGCTCATTCCGCTTGCACGGCGGTCGCCCCGAGCGTTCGCCAACGATATTGCGCTCGATGCTGGCCTTCAGACCACTGTGATCCATATCTCTGGCATAGAGTTGGAGGCTCGGTTTACAGAATTTGCAGTCTTCTTACCCGAATTTTTGAGCTGCGTGCGGCAGAGGGCCAAGTCTAAGCGCGCGATGCCTCGCTTAATCTTTGATTTGCCTCAGACGCTCCTGTCAGATCCGCGAATTGCAAGCGACGGCGACATCGTTCGTGTGTTCGAGTGGAAAGGTCGCGTGCGTCCATCCGACGTCCAGCTGTATGTCTCCACCCGGATGCATGGCAGAAACGGGCTGGGGCCCACTAATCTATTCGAGCGGATCGTGGTTGAATTCGCTGGATGGGACGCGGGCTTGGCGGATCAATTGTGCAAATGGTCCGACGCCGATTTATTGCATCCATATGCCGGCTTACAAAGAATTGCGAGGATGTGGGAACGTACATCCCGTTCCTGGAAGGCGGGGACCGAGGATATGTTTGGTGCCCGCCGACTTTCGCATATTCTACAGCACGTCTCAATCGGAGACTCAGACGAGATCACGCGGCGTCTTTGGCGTGCGCACGTGTCGGAAGTGTTTCCTTGGCTTGAGGAAATGCGAGCAGAGCTGATTGATGAATTTCGTGAATCTATCAAACTGCCCTATGTATCGCAAAATAATGAAGTCATAAACGACGCCGATCTTCTCGAAATTGGCCAGCTTTACTGGAATTTGCGATATTTGGCGCGAATTCCTGAAACACGCCTGCAACTCGTTTTCTTGTGCCGTCTTGCTCGCAATGATTTGGCGCACCGGCGGCCAGTGGATACTCAGCGATTGCGATCGCTGGAACGGGAATGGCGGGCGATGGCCCGCCGAGCGCAGTGATGCGCGTCATCTCAGTATCCGCTGTTCCATGGTTCCTTTTTGGTTTATGTTAAGGTGATTTCACTTAGTTTAACTGTGCAAAATAGCCTAACTTTAAACCTTGAGGATGGTTTGAAAAAATGCTATTTTGCTTAGTATGGCTGAGCAAAACGACAGAAAGCTAAACAAACTCGAGCGAACCCTCCCGCAGGGGCTTCTTGTCGATGCCGCTTGGATGGAGCGGCATGGATACTCCACCAGCCTGCGCAGCCAATACGTATCGGCTGGCTGGCTCGTTCAGCCGGCGCGGGGAACCTTCAAGCGCCCCCTCGGCGAACTCTCCTGGCAGGGTGTCGTCGTTTCACTTCAGCGACTGCTCGGCTCTGACCTCGTCGTCGGCGGACGCACCGCGATCGAATCGCAGGGCCTCGGCCACTACTTGAGCGAGAAGGGGCCTTCGACTGTACATCTATATGGAACGCGGTCTGCTCCAGGCTGGCTCGGCAAACTCCCGCTCAAACAGAAATTCCGCGTTCACCGCACACAAAGTCTATTCACAACGCATGGGAGCACGCCCGGATCAAAGTCGGGGACGACGCGCGAAATACCGGGACCATTCGACTGGCCTCTCACGGTATCGACGCCCGAACGTGCGTTCCTCGAACTGCTCGACGAACTGCCCCGGCACGAAAGCTTCCATCAGGTCGATGCGCTGGCAGAAGGCCTGAGGAGCCTGAGTCCCCGACGGCTGCAAACGCTTTTGGACGACTGCAAAAGCGTCAAGGTCAAACGACTGTTCTTCTGGTTCGCGGAGCGACATCAGCACGCCTGGCTCAAACAGATCGACAAGTCGAAAGTCAATCTCGGCACGGGAAAGCGCATGCTCGTTAGGGGCGGCAAACTCGACACCAAATACCTCATAACCATCCCAGACGACCTCAATGCCCCTGTCTGAAAAATACCGGCGTCAGGCGGCCTTGTTGATCGAGACGATCCCATTCGTCGCGGCGGAGCCCGATTTTGCGCTCAAGGGCGGCACCGCCATCAATCTCTTCCACCGCGATATGCCGCGTCTGTCGGTCGACATCGACCTGACCTATTTGCCGGTGGCTCCGCGCCCCGAATCTCTTGCCGCGATCGATGCGGCGATGAAGCGCATGGCAGCGGCCATCAGGAAAGCATTGCCGGGCGCGCGGGTGATGGACGTCGTCAACGCCCGTGAAAGGATCGTCACCAAGCTGACCGTCCAGAAAGGCGACGCGCAGATCAAGATCGAGGTCACGCCGGTGATCAGGGGCTGCGTCTTCGAGCCGGAGCTGCGCGACGTCGCGCCGAGCGTCGAAGAAACGTTCGGCTTCGCACAGATGAAAGTCGTTTCGTTCGCCGATCTATACGCCGGCAAGCTCGTCGCGGCGCTCGACCGGCAGCATCCGCGCGATCTCTTCGATGTCCGCGATCTGCTCGCCAACGAAGGTATCACGGACGATCTCCGCAAGGCGTTCATCGTCTACCTCATCAGCCATGACAGGCCGATCTCCGAGGTCGTGGTTCCTCGTCGCAAGGCCATCCAGCACGAATTCACGCACGGCTTCGAGGGCATGACCGCCGATGAAGTAATCCTGAACGAGTTGCTCGAAGCCCGGGAAACGCTGATCGCCGAAATCGCGGGAAAAATGCCGCAAGCTCACAAGGATTTCCTCATGGGATTCAAGCGCGGCGAGGCGGATTGGAGACTGCTGGGCGTCCCCGGTGCGGCGGAGCTGCCGGCGGTGCGCTGGAAGCAGATCAATCTGGACAAACTTCCTGCCGCGCAACGGGCGAAGCTCGTCGCGCAACTTGAGGAAGTCTTGCGCAATGCCTGAGGTCGGAGGAGGGGATCTCCGTCGAGCGCGTGCGGATCGACTTGTTCAGACAATATCTCCAGGGAGTGCGTTAGCTTGCGGGCTCTAGCTCAACTGCCTATCGCTAGCCTAACCCCGACTGACCCCGTTGCATGCATAAAATTTCTGAATCTTGGACTCGGATGGATTCATTTATTTAATTGGACGGCCGATTCGGGAATTGCGATTCTGGCGCATGTCCGAACTCACCGTGCAATATCTCGTGCTTGAGCGGCGC
The DNA here is from genome assembly GCF_051710265.1 of Bradyrhizobium sp. U531. Classification (NCBI taxonomy): domain Bacteria; kingdom Pseudomonadati; phylum Pseudomonadota; class Alphaproteobacteria; order Hyphomicrobiales; family Nitrobacteraceae; genus Bradyrhizobium; species Bradyrhizobium sp. U531. The sequence goes on along the minus strand of NZ_JASVEN010000011.1, from coordinate 136,759 downwards.
GATCCGACCCGCAACATGGCGCGGTTCTACGTGCTCACGATTGAGCCGACGCTCTTTGGCGATACGGCGTTGGTGCGTGAATGGGGCCGTCTCGGTGGGCGCGGTCGACGGCGGCTCGATCTGTTTGATGGTCACGTGCAGGCTGTCGAGGCTCTCGAGTCCTGGCTTAGACGAAAAACCCGACGTGGTTACGTCCAGCGGCACTTTGCGGGCTTGGAGTCAGCTTGCGACACGCCGCAAGCTGGCTGATCTGGACAAAATATCAGTCTAAGTATATCAAAGTAATCCGAGGTCGTTTCCGTCGCATTCCAAGAATTGCAAAAGTATTCCATAATCTATGTTATGGGCATACAAGGGAATAGCTGTGTCCATGTACTCTTGGGCAGCTGACCAAACGTCCGCACATCCTAAGTCTCGCGAGGTCGCTGCAGAACCCAAAGCGGGCTTCGAACTACGCCCAGCTAAAGCGGGCCGCCAAACCACGTAGAGCCCACACCGAGCTATTTGATGTCTACTTTGCTCTCAAAACTGACGGCCGCTCCCTGTGAAAATGCGATCACGTTTGAGGGGATTGCGGCGAGGGAGGTCGTGGGAGGCGGCCAAACCTGGTTTCTACCCTTGCTCTTAGCGGCATAGAGGGCCTGATCCGCCGCGGCGATCAATTCAACGGGAGACAGGTCAGATGTGCTGGAGGCCGCAATGCCAAAGCTTGCGGTGACAACTCCCCTCATGCCGCTGCCCTCGTTCGGAATTGCGGCGCTCTCGATCGACCTACGAATGCGTTCGGCGAGACGAATTGCGTCCACCAGATCTAAACCGGGCAGCAGAAGCAGGAATTCTTCTCCGCCATACCTAACCGCTAGATCACCGATCTCGTCGAGTTCTGCGAGAAGCAGCGCTGCCACCCGTTTCAGACAAAGGTCGCCGGCTCCATGTCCGTACCGGTCATTTAATCGCTTAAAATGATCAATGTCGATCATAACGACCGATACCACTGAGGCCTTTAGTTCGGTAAGTGACCAAAGCTTCGCCAACTCACCTTCGAGCCGAAGTCGATTGGCTAATCCCGTCAACGGATCCCGTCGAGAAGCCGCATCCGCCTCGGCGTGCCTGAGGCGATCTCGGAGGGAAAACAAGTACGCTCGGCGGAGGTCGCGCTCCATAGTGTAATTGGCGACGAGGGTAATGTAGGCACAAATCAGGATTTGAACGATGATCGTCGCGGCGACCGCGGTAGAGATGTAGCTTGCCCACAGAACCAAGGCGGTATGAAGAACCAGAATCGCGCCACTTACGGCCCGCGCGAATCTGAATTCCAGTCGATGAATCGAAACATTGGTGTAAAGCAGAGTCGGTATGACTACGTACTGGTAGTGTGCGGCGCTCGCGCTTGTTGTCACTGAGAAGCCGAGGTCGATCTGTAAAATGATCAGCAGCGGAACACTCGCGGCAATACACTCGCGCACGAATGGATCGGGACTGCGTGAAACGATCCACGCAGCCAGCAGCATCCAGGGAGTTACGACGGCGAAGTGGATCCAGGTTGCCAATCGTATCACGTCAGGCACCAACAGCCAGTCGCCTAGCAAGAAGAAGTTGTACAGAGGAACAGATACTAGCAAGCCAATCGTCAGTCGTTTGCACCGCTTGGCATGCGTATCAGCTTCAAACTGCCGTTCGATGGCGTGAGGGAAACGAATAGAGCGCCTTCGCCGCTCGCTCATGAATGCCTCTAACGAGGCCAGCGCTACATCGGTCATTGTGAGATGCCATTTTAAATCACCTTCATCCTATTCTTCAGGCGTTACTGAATGGCTCCGAGACATGCTTAAAATCCTTCGAAATCAGCCGCTTGCTGTGGGTGGAAACGCGCATTTTGGCGCTAAATCTGATCCAACTGCCGACGAACACAGTGCGCCCGAGAGTGCACCACACGCGGCACCGCCGGGCCGTAAGATTACGGTCTTTGGACCATGCAGTCTGGCAGGCCGGTCTTAGATCGCGTGATGCTAAGACGGCACAGGGCGTCGTTTATAGATCGTGTTGCCGGTCGTACGGCGGGACACCTTGCCGTCATTTGCGCGATAGGCGCGACCCAACGAATCGAGCGGGCCCGTGCGAGCAATGGCTTCCCAAGGACGATGAGGTGGCGGGCAACGGAACGCTATTCAAGCGAAGTTCTATTTGGCCTCCGTGATTCGCATAACCTTCATTATGGAATATCCGAAGGAGGTTCTGCACCGAATCCTGCCTGCCAAAGCAGGTCTTGGTGAGTTGCGGAATCGATTAACAACCAGATGAGTCAGGCTGACCTTAGCACGTCAATTGTCTCAATCAATCATGACACCGAAGCCGAAGAATCCGACGGTCTGCAGTGCTCATGACATCGGCCGCTATAGTCCCCAGGGCGGTCTAGCTTGCGTCTCCTCTTGAGTAACGAAGCCCTCAAGCACGCAGGAGATTTGACCTTTCGTCCCGACTGTCCAAATCAGAAGGCTTAAGAGCGCGCCCGAACTAGTGGGCAACGGTTGGCGCCACGGTACCCTACATCTAGTGAGACGAGCCTCCCAGCGGACTACTTCAACGGAAAATTGCGTGCAATGCAGTCGAGAGCACTGCTCACCCTGTTCGTGAGATAATTACGAGTCGGGCGAGACCATGAGGTCTCCGCAGGTAACCAGACAGCGAGGAGTAGCGATTTAGCACCGGCTACTTGACGAGCAGGCAATCTCCTTCCTCCAGCGGCCGGAACGCCTGATTGGCTGGAATAGTGGAGATCAGCTTGTAGTAGTCGTAAGGATATTTCGATTCTTCCGGCTTCTTTACCTCAAAGAGATACATGGGGTGCACGACCCGGCCGTCCTGCCGAATTGCGAGATCACCGAACAATTTGTCTTTTCCGGAGACTTTCTTCATCTCCGGAACGACATCGTGTGCGTGATCGCTTCCCGTAGCGGCGACTGCGTTAAGATAGGCGAGTGTGGACGCATAGACACCGGCTTGGTTGGCGCTCGGCATCTTGCCATTCATGCCTGGCCGCGACGAGAACCGCTTGGCAAACGCACGTGTATCGTCGTTCATGTCCCAATAAAACGCCTCAAGCAATCGCAGTCCCTGCGCCACTTTCAAACCCATACCATGCACATCGTTGACAAAGACCAGAAACGCGACCACCGACTGCCCGTTCTGCTGGATGCCGAACTCGGCTGCCTGCTTGACGGCGTTAACAGTATCGCCACCGGCATTTGCGAGCCCTATTACCTTAGCCTTCGAACCTTGCGCCTGCAGCAGCAACGAGGCGAAGTCGGAGGTATTCAGCGGATGCTTGCTTGATCCTAGGACTTTGCCACCGTGGGCTCCGATATACTTGGTCGCCTCGGCTTCGATGCCCTGACCTAACGCAAAGTTGACCGTAAGGAAATACCACGTGTCGCCGCCACGTTCCATCATGGCTGCAGCGGTCGCATTGCCGGTTGCCCAGACGTCGTTGACCCATTGAATCGTATTTGGCGAGCACGCCTTTCCCGTCAGATCGGAGCTGGCCGTCGAGGACGCCAGGAACGTCATACGGGTATCACGTAAGAGCGAATTGATCGTGAGTCCCACAGCCGAGTTCGGTACATCGACGATCGCATCAACCCCGTCGATATCGAGCCATTTTCGGGCGATCGCGGCACCGACATCGGCCTTGTTCTGGTGATCAGCGTATACGATCTCAACCCTGATGTTCTTACCGCCGCCGCTGAAGTCCTCCGCAGCCATTCGCGCCGCTTCGACCGACCCCATACCGTTGGTGTCCTGAAAAAGACCGGAAATATCGTTTAGTACTCCAATACGAACGATGTTGTCCGATATCTCGGCCTTTGCCGCGCCGCAGCCGAGGCAGGCCACCAGTACTGCGATCCGACTCACGCACTTCATTGTTTCCTCCCGAGTTCTGGATTTTGCATGTTTTGTGTCAGGTCTGCCGGTCGGGTAGCCGCAATTCAACTCCATCGAGTTCAGGACCGATTTTGATCTGGCAGGATAGCCTACTGTTCGGCAGACGCTCGGCTGCCGCACCGTCGAGTAGTGCATCCTCTTCGCTTCCCATGGGAGGCAGGCGGTCGAGCCAGTCACCTCAACATAGACATGACAGGTGGCGCACATCGCATTGCCGCCGCACTCCGCTAGGATACCCGCAACTCCGTGGGATGTTGCCGCCAGCATGACGGTTTCCGCGCCACCAGCGTCAATTCGCTCGCGCCGGCCATCAGGATGAACAAATATAATGGCCGTCATCTGCAGTCTTCCTCAAACCGGATTGATCGTCACAGGCAGGCTTTCCAGTCCGCGTAGCGTGTTGTTGTAGCGCCGCTTCACGGGCCCATTGATCTCGATACCTGCTATTCTACGCGCGAGCGCGGCGAGCACGGCCTCACCCTCCAGCCTCGCCACGAGTTGACCCGCGCACATATGGATGCCGGATCCGAAACCGACATGACCAGAGGTCTTGCGTGCAATGTCGTAACGGTCGGCCCGGTGCCAGCGCCGCGGGTCGCGGTTGGCTGCTCCAAGGAACATGAGCACCTTCTCACCCTCGCCCACGCGATAGCCTGAGATCTCGACCTCCCGCGTGGTCGTTCTGAAAAACGTTTGCACGGGACTTTCGAAGCGCACCGCCTCTTCAAAGGCATTGCGCGCAAGTGACGGATCGCGCCGCAGCCGCGCAAACTCTTCGGGAAACCGCGCCAGGCAATAGATGGCGGCGCCGATGCCGTTGACTGTGGTGTCGAGCCCCGCGGAAAGTAGCGAGCGCACGAGCAGAGGCGCTTCCTCATTCGTGATCTCACCCGTATCGGAAAACGCGTGGACGCAGGCGCCAAAACCACCGGCAGCGAGATTGGGCCTCTGGCACTGCTCCGCCACATAAGCCTGATGCGGCGCCGAACGTTCGAGGGCCGTCTGACGCAGTTCGTTCGGTGGACCGAAGGCGTTGAACACCACCCCGGCATAGGGCAGCAAATGTTCGCGGCCCTCCTTTCTCAGGCCCACGGCATCTGGAAAGACCGACAATGGATAGGCTTCGGCAAGATCTGCGATGGCATCGAAAGTTTTTCGTTCTATGAGTTCGTCTATCTTTGCCTCCGCCGCCGCGGTAAAGCCGTCCCGGATCTGCTTCATTGTGGCCGGAGAAAGCACTTTGCTGAGCACAGCACGAGTACGCGTGTGTGCTGGCGGATCGGCTTCAAGAATAAGGCTGGGTGGCCGCCATGGTTTTTCCTTCGTAAAGTCGCTTAAGCCTACCCCGCGGCTGGAACAGAACGTCTGGGGATCGTTGAGGATGGCGTGAACCTCCGCATGGCGCGCCGCGCCGTATACGTTCCACTTCTCGAGAAAAAAGACCGGCCCCGCTTCCCGAAGCGTCTCCTGCGCCGGGTAAGGGTCATCGAAGAACTCGATCGCAAACGGATCCACGTCGGGACGTGGGATTCCGAACGTGTCCTTGGACGCTTCGATTCCAGAAGAGATTTGCGCGCTCATGATGTCCTCCCATTTCGCGTTCTTCCTTGGCGGGAACGATCAAGTTTTCTGCGTTGTGCTACCCCAAAGATGTCGCGTCGCCAGATCAGCGCCCTCTCGCATCGCCTTAAACTTCTCCCAAACAACGCTGCTGTGCACCTCCGTGCGGTAGAGCGCCTGAGAGGAAAAGCCGCAATCCGCGGTCGCGATGACATTCTGGCGCCCGACCAGCTTCGCAAAGCGGATGAGCCGCTCCGCGATCCATTCCGGATGCTCCACGATGTTGCTCGCATGCGTAATGACACCGGGACATATCACCTTGCCTTCCGGCAGCTTCACACGTTCAAAGACATGATATTCGTGTTCGTGGCGCGGGTTCGCGGCTTCGAAGCTGTATGATCCCGCATTGACCTTGAGTACGTAGGAAATGATCTCGCTGAGAGAGGATTCGTGGATCCGCGGCCCTTCGTTGATGCCATAACATGTATGGAAGCGAACTCGTTCGGCCGGTATTCCGTCGAGCGCGGCATTGGTTGCTTCGACATAGATCTCGGCACGTCGCGCCTTCTGCCTGTCGTCGAGCTCCGGCTCCACGAAGATGTCCGCCATGAAGGGATCATCGACCTGCACCAGGAGGCCCGCGTTTGCGATGGCCCGATATTCCTTGTTCAGCTCGGCCGCGAGCGCATGGAAATATTCCTCCTCGGTCTTGTAGTACTCGTTGCGGCCGACCCCCGAGGGAGCGGTCGCAGGCAGAAACACGTGGTGATCCGGAACGCCGGCAGCCTTGGCTGCAGCCTTGACGTTGGCAATGTCGGTTGCGACTTTGTCCTCGCCCTTGTATCTCAGCGGCCCGGTGCAGACGACAGAGGCAATCGCCAGGATCGCGCCGCCCATCATCGCCTCTTTGAAGTACTGGGCGTAGTATTCCGGGAACGCCGCGACCTCTTTCTGAAACAAGGCCAGCTTCTGGTTCGGCCGGGATTCAAACCCATCGAAACGTTCGCGGATGTAAGTGAAGAAGCCCGGCTTGGAGAACTCGCCGTCGGTCACGATCTCGATGCCGCCTGCGACCTGCTTGCGCACGCTGTCCGCGACCGATCGGGCCAGCACTGCGCTCAACTCGGATTCGTCGTACGGCTGCCCCGCGTATTTTGCCTTCATCAGATCGAGAAGGTCGTGTGGTCGCGGAAGGCTGCCGATATGCGTGGTCTGGATATGGTCGGTGTTCTGCTGCAAGCTCATGGTGACGTCTCCAACGGCCGAACAATCTCGAAGGGGGAGCGGGCGCTCTGCGATCAGCCCTTGGGCGAGCTGAAGAGGTCCGTCGCCGTCTCATCGACTGCAATATCGACCAGCCTGGGACCATCCGCCGCCAGCGCTTCGGCGAGCGTCGGGTCGAGGTGCGCAACGTCCGTGACGCGCTTGCCGAGACAACCAAGTCCTTTGGCAAGAGCAACGAAGTCGAGCCCAAGCAAGTCGATCCCGGGCGGCCGATGTGACTGCATGATCTGGCTGAATGCGCGCATCGCGCCATAGCCGGAGTTGTTCATCACGACGAACGTGATGGGCAGGCCGCGCTGCGCTGCCGTCCAGATCGCCTGGATGGAGTACATTGCCGAGCCGTCGCCGATCAGGCACACGATACGGCGGCCCGGCCGCGCCAGAGCAACGCCGACCGAGGCCGGCAGGCTGTAACCGAGCCCGCCGCTCGCCATGGTGTAAAAGCTGTCCGCACCGCGCATGGGGAGGAATTGCTGGATTGCAGGTCGATGCGACGGCGCCTCCTCCACGACAATCGCATTTTGCGGCATCAGGACTGACAGCCGGCTCAACGCATAGGCGGGAGGAATTGGATGGGCCGCCACGGAAACGGCGGGCGTGACGCGCGCGGCGGGCAGCTCGCGGTCGGCACGATTAGGCAACGCCGACAGGAGCGCGCCGAGCGCCTTGGGGAGCGTTGCGATCACGGCGTCGCCGACCGGTGCGGACGCAGCCTCGATCGGATCGTCGGTGATCTGCCAGACCGGCGTTCCGTCGTCGAGCAACTCGCATTGCCCCTCGACATGAAAGGTGAACACGGGCGCGCCGAACACGACGATCAAATCGGCTCCGCGTAAGGCGCGCGCGAGACCGCCGGGTGCTGCGGGAAGGAACCCCGCGAATTGCGCATGCCGCTCGGGAAAACTCGACCGGCTCGACATCGGACTTGCCCAGACGGCCGCCCTCGCCCGCTCCGCGACGGCGACCATTTGTTCAACGCAGCCGCTCCGATCGACCTCGGGCCCGACCACAAAGACCGGTCTCTTGGCCACCCCGACCGCCGCGGCGAGCCGAACGATTGCGGCGGGATCTGGCGCAAACTCCGTCGCGATGTGGCGCACCGGCGGAGCGACCGCGGGTCGCCCCCAATCATCTGACGGAACCGACACGAATGTCGGACCGCGCGGATGCTGCATGGCGGTGAGGAAGGCCTGCGCAATCACCGCTGGAACGTCTTCGGCGCGAGTCGGTTCCGCGCTCCATTTCACATAGGGCTTTGGAAACTGTGCGGCATCCTCGGCGAAGAGATAGGGACGCATTCGTAACAGGCTGCGCGCCTGCTGCCCGGCTGTCACGACCATCGGCGTCTTGTTGCGGAACGCGGTGAAGAGATTCCCGAGCGCATGGCCGAGCCCGGCCGCTGAGTGCAAATTGACGAAAGCCGGACGCCCCGTCGCCTGCGCATAGCCGTCGGCCATGCCGACGACACAGGCTTCCTGCAGACCGAGCACGTAGTCGATGTCGTCGGGCCAGTCGCCCAGGAAGGCAAGCTCGGTCGAGCCGGGATTGCCGAAAACGCGATCGACGCCAAAGGAGCGAAGCACACCGAGGGTCGCTTCCCGAACCGTGAGAACTTTCGAATTCATGACTGGACGTCCTGGTGGGCTTCGCTTGCGGCGCGGTTAGAAGGGATAGTGCTGCGGCTGCGTCTCGATGGTGATCCAGCGCAGATCGGTGAACTCGGCGATGCCGACCTGGCCGCCGAAGCGGCCGTAGCCCGATCCCTTCACGCCGCCAAACGGCATCTGCGCCTCGTCATGCACGGTCGGGCCGTTGACGTGGCAGATGCCGCTTTCGATACGCTGCGCCACCGTCAGTGCACGCGCGACGTCGCGGCCGAACACGGCAGCCGAAAGGCCATACTCCGTGTCGTTGGCGAGCCGCACGGCCTCGTCCACGCCACGCGCGCGGACCACCGACACGACGGGACCAAAGCTCTCCTCGGTGTAGATGCGCATGCCGGGCACCACGCGGTCGAGCACGGTGGCCGGGACGACCGTGCCAATCCGGTCGCCGCCCGCGAGCTTGACGGCGCCTTTGGCGATCGCGTCGTCGATCAGTGCAACGACATGCTTGGCCGGCGCCTCGTCGATCATCGAGCCGACCACCACCGGACCGTGGCGCGGGTCGCCGGCCGGAAGCGCAGCCGTTTTCTCCGCAAGCTTCTCGACAAAGGCGGCCGCTACTGCCTCGTCGACGATCACGCGCTCGGTCGACATGCAAACCTGGCCCTGATTGATGAAAGCGCCGAACGCGACTGCCGCGACGGCGGCATCGAGGTCGGCATCGTCGAGCACAACCAGAGGCGCTTTGCCGCCAAGCTCGAGCAGCACCGGCTTGAGGTGGCGACCGGCGAGTTCGGCAATGACGCGGCCGACGCGGGTCGAGCCGGTGAAGTTGATCCGCCGCACCGCAGGATTGGCGATCAGGCGCTCGACCAGAGCGGGCGCGTCGGGCGGTGCGTTGGTCAGGACATTCACGACGCCGGGCGGAAAGCCTGCGTCCTTGAAGACCTCGCCGATCAGCCGGTGCGTTCCCGGGCAAATCTCGGAGGCCTTGAGCACGACCGAATTGCCGCAGGCAAGCGCCGTCGCCACGGCGCGCACGCCGAGAATGATCGGCGCATTCCACGGTGCGATGCCGAGGCAAACGCCGGCCGGCTGGCGAACTGACATGGCGAGACATCCCGGCTTGTCCGACGGGATCACCTCGCCCACGATCTGCGTGGTGAGCGACGCCGCTTCGCGCAGCATGCCGGTCGCGAGCTTGACGTTGAAGGCCGACCAGATCTCCGTCGTGCCGATCTCGGCCATCATGATCCGGACGAAGGCGTCGCGCTTGGCCTCAAGCGCATCTGCGGCCCTCAGCAACAGGGCTCGCCTCGCATTCGGGCCAAGTGCCGACCATCCTGGCAATGCGGCGGAAGCCGCCGCCACTGCGGCGTCGGCATCGGAAGCCGTGGCAGCGGCCGCGCGGCTTGCGACTTCCTGCGACAGCGGATTGCGCCGCTCGAACACCTTGCCGCCGGAAGCGGCCTGATCCTGCCCGTTGACGAGAAGACTGACGTCCATGAAAACCTCCCTGGTGTTGTGGCCAAGCTCAGCCGAGCAGCCGCGACTTGCCGGTTTCACGCGCGAAGCCGAGCGCAATCATCGCCGCAAGCGCGAGCGCGACGTAGTATCCCGTGATCGCGTAGGTTGAGCCCGTCTGCGCAAACAGGCTGGTGGCGACCAGCGGCGCGATGCCGCCGCCCAGCACCGTCCCGAGCTGCTTTCCGATCGACACGCCGGTGAAGCGAATGCGGGTCGGAAACAATTCGGGGAAATAGCTCCCTTCGCTGCCGAACATCAGCGGATGGATCACCCCCGCGGCGAGGATCACCGCGCCCGTCACCAGCATCGTGTCGCGGCTCGCGACCACACCGTAGAATGCAAACATCGAGATGGCTGCGAGCACGACACCGGCCAGGAACAGACGCTTTCGCCCGATGCGGTCGGACCAGATGCCGATGAGCGGCATCGCAACGAGCCCGACGAGATTGGCGAACAGCACGGCCTGCGTGATGACATCCTTCTGGACGCCGAGCTGACGGGTCGCGAAGGAGATGGTGAAGATGGCGGTCAGATAGAAATAGGAAGTCTGCGCCATCTCGGCGAAGAACACGATGAGGATCGGTCGCCAGTGCTCCCTCAGGGCTTCGACCACAGGCGCCACTTCAGTCACCTTCGCTTCGCGGAACGTCGCGCTCTCCTCGATGCGCAGGCGCATGTAGACCCCGAGCGCGACCAGCACCGCACTGATCAGGAACGGCACGCGCCAGCCCCATGACAGCAGGTCCGCTTCCGGCAGCCGTGAAATCGTGAGCGCCGCAAACGAGGCGAGCACGACACCGACGGGTCCTGCGGCCTGGATTACCGCGGCCGAGAAGCCGCGCTGATGTCCGGGCGCCGTCTCGATCGCCATGAGGATCGCCGCGGTCGACTCGCCGCCGAGCGCAAAGCCCTGAAGAAAACGCAGCACGACGAGCGCGACGGTCGCGGCCACGCCCACACTGGCGTAGGTCGGCAACAGTCCGATCGACATGGTCGCAAGCCCCATCATGAGCAGCGTACACAGCAGGACGGACTTTCGGCCGAGGCGGTCGCCGAAATGACCGAACACCAGTCCGCCGAGCGGACGCGCCAAAAATCCGACGGAGAACGTTGCGAACACCGCAATGGTCGCCGTGAGCTGGTCGAACTTCGGAAAGAACAGCTGGTCGAACACCAGCGGCGCGATCAGGCCGTAGATGAAGAAATCGTACCATTCGATCGCGGTGCCGATGGTGCCGGCGATCAGGATTCGCCGGCGGCTGCTCGCTGTCTGCCCGGCAGTGGCGGCGGCGGCATGATCGTCGTAGTCGTCCAATGCTCTTGTCGTCACGGTTTCCTCCTCCGGTGTCATTGTCGTTTTTTTTGTTGTTGGCCGCGCAGCCGTTGATCGGATGCGACGGCGAGAGTCGATCAGCTTGCCAGGCGCGCGCCGTCGCTCGCGCTGTGTCCGAGTGCGCGGGCAAGGACGCGTCCGATCATCCCGGCCTGTGACGCGCTGCCGCGCCAGGCCACGATCTGGTCCGGGCGTATCAGGGCGAGATCCGCCTCGTAGAGATTGCGCAGGGATTTCGGCAGCGTGACGAGTTTCACATCGACCCCGATCGCGCGGATGGTCTCGGCGAATGACGCGGGAACGGACATGACCTCGCCGAACTGGAGCAGCGTCCACTCGAACCCGAACAGGTCGTACAAGGAGACGCCATCGTCCAACCACGCATGCGGCGCGCGGCCGCCGGGACAAGCGCTGGGAACGTAGACGTTCGCGGCGTCCGGCGGCGGCTGGCTGCCGTCGGAGACGATGATCGGCGAGCCGTCGTAGCGCCCGCCGAAGGTGACGCCGGGGATGTTGAATTCGGCACGCGCGTGCTGCTCGAGATAGACACCGGCCGTCCGCCGCGCTTCGCTGCCTTTGTCCGTAGCGTCTTCGATGTCAGGCGCGGGCGCAAACAGACCGAGCGAGTCGGCAAAGCGCCGCGCATAGTCGGTGTTGCGGAGCGCCACCGGACGCCGCTCGACCTCGTAGCTGTCCAGCAGCGCGGCCGGGCTCACGCCCTTGACGACGCTTGCGAGCTTCCAGCCGAGATTGACCGCGTCCTCGATCGCGGTGTTGTAGCCGAGCCCGCCGGTCGGCGTGAACAGATGCGCCGCGTCGCCGCCGAGGAACACCCTGCCCCGCTGCATGCCGTTCGCGACCAGCGCGTGACCGGCGGTCCAGGTCAGGAACGACAACACTTGGCAGTCGATCGGCGTGCCGCAGGCGCGCTGGAACGCGGCCTTGGCCTCGTTGATTGTGATCGCGCTCTCGTCTTCCCCGGGGCGAAGCTGCGTGTGAAACGCGAATTCGTCGCGACCGTTCACGGATGCCATGAAGGCACGGCGGTCGCCGTTGAAGCAATTGTACATCCACGCCTTGGCGTGCGGGATGCTGGCGTAGAACTCCGGAGAGCGGAGATACACAGCCAGCATGCGGCCGCCCATGAAATCACGCTGCGCTCCGGTTTCGCCGCCGTAGACGATCCCGAGCGACTGCCGCACCATCGAGCGCGGGCCGTCCGCCCCGACCAGGAAGTCGGCCCGGACCTGAAAGCGGCTGCCGTCATCGAGACGTTCGACGTCAGCAACGATGCCGTCGTCGCTCTCGACATAGCCGATCAGCCGGCGGCCGTAGTCGAGCCTTACCCCGGGGATTCGTTCGGCGTGGCGGCGCAGCACCGCCTCGACATATTTTTGCGAGACCCGATGCGGCAGCTCGGCCGCGCTCCAGGAGCCCGACATGCCCTTGACGAGCTCGCTCGCGCGCGACGACGACGGCAACTGGAATCGTGCCAGCTCGTAACCGGTGTAGCGCGTGAAGTACGCAACGTCGGTCGGATAATCCGCGGGCAGGCCTTCGCGCCTGATCTCGTCGGCAAACCCCAGCCGCCGATAATGCTCCATCGAGCGCGCCTGCGTCGCATTGGCTTGCGGATTGAAGGCGGTGCCCGGCTTCTCATCGACCAGAATCGCGGACACGCCGCGCCGGCCGAGCTCGTTGGCCAGCATCAGACCGCAAGGGCCCCCCCCCGCGATGAGCACCGAGGCCGTCAGACCTGTTTCCAAGACGCTTCTCCCTACCAGCATTATCCTGCATGGTAAGGTCGCCTGACGAGATCGTCAAGTTGCCTGACTATTTGTTGTCGTCGAGCGTGTCGAACTCTGCGCCATAGACAGAAAGGCCCTTCAGAATTGTGTCCATCGCGGCCTTGCCGAGCTCGGCGCGCATCTCCAGCTCAGCGACGTCGACCGCATCGCGGAACGCATCGAGCCATTTGCGCCCGGCCGGCGTGAACATGACAATGCGCGCGCGCCGGTCGGTCGGATCGGCGATCCGATCGACCAGGCCGAGCTCGGCGCATTGATCGACCAGCTCGCCCATCGCCTGCTTGCTCATGGAGGCGCGGCGGGCGAGCTCTGTCAGTCTGGTCCCCTCCACGTCGAGATTGCGCGTGAGGCCGACATGCGCGATCCGCGTTTCGTCGTGCCCCTTCTCGCTCATCAGTTCGAGCACACGACCTTCGAAGCGCCGCACCGCGTTGTTGAGCAGGCGACCGATGTTGGCATGCCGCCATGCGGTGCCGGATGTCCTGGCTTTCAATGGATGTGCCTTCTGTGAAGCCGTCTGAGCTTGAGAATGTGGCTCACTTCGTCGCATCGATCCAGATGCGCGGCTCGGAATGCTCGCGGATCTGGGTATCAGAAAGTCGGAGGCCCCTATGGTCTTGGCGGGCAACTTGATACGGTTCTGGTACGCAACGCTGCAACAGCTCTTGCCCCGCCTCGGTCAACCATTGCTGGCGCGTATTGCGATCGATCAGCCGCACCGCAAGCCGCTCGTCCAGCGAGCTGAGATGCCCGCTCGCCGCCGCGTTGGACATCCGTAGGATTTCGGCGGCCTTGGATAGACTGCCGAGTTCGGCGATTCTGGCGAACACTTCGAGTTGGCGCAGCCGGTCCATTTTTGCTGAAGTAGGAAAAGAGACTTACAAAATTTGACCTTTATTCCCGCTTTCTGCAAGGCAAAATGACCTCAACAAAGCAGATTGGCTGACGAGGAAATCAGGAAATGTCGGGCCCGATCAGGCACATCGTGATGTGGCGGCTGCGCGGGGAGACCCCGGAGGAGCGCTCGGCCGCTCGGCTGAAGGTCAAGACCCTGTTCGAGGGCCTCAAGGGCCGGATCGACGGCCTCACCCATATCGAGATCGGCGTCGACGTCAGCGCGGTCGACTATGCCTGCGACGTGGTGCTTTTCTCCGAATTCACCGACCAGGCCGCGCTCGCCGCCTATGCCAACCACCCCGAACATTTGCGCGTCCGCGAGGCGCTTGGCGACTTGCGGATCGGACGCTTCCAAGTCGATTATCCCATCAAAGAGACGGCCGCATGATCGGTTCGTTCACCTTTGAAAACCTGCCCTGCCGCGCCTCGTATTCGGCAACGCTGGCTGGCGTCAGGGCCCAGGTCGAGCGGCCCGGCGGGAAGTGCGCTGGTGCCGACGACCCCGCAGCAGAAACTGTATTTACAACCTGTAGAGACGATTCTTTGCCGATCCGTCCCCAAGAGATCCTCGCGCGTCCGGACCAGTGCGGCCGTACCATTAGGAGCCAGATTGAGGCGGCTCAACAGCTCCTGTCGGCGCGGCTCCGTGGCCGCGTGAAGGTCCTCGATCGCCTCTGGCTGCGACGCGTATTGCAGAATGGCGGCCTCAATGCTGCTCTTGTCTGGACCGATTGATATGACGAGTTGGAGAAATTCCCGTCGTTGGCCTGACTGGCGCTGCCGTATAACCCAATAGCTTTCTTGCCGTGTCCACTCCAGAGGCTTCGCCGCTGCCAAGAACAAATCTCTCGCCAAGTCTGGGAGCGCGAGCGGCATCGCGTCTTCGGGAGCGCATCCTTGAAGCCGAAGATGGAACAGACGCCACCGCTCGGTAACCACCTCTAACAGGTCGCTTGGACAGCGCCTCATCTGCCCCCTGACCGCTCAATCGGCCGCAAGACGCTCAAAGTCGACCGGCCTGAGCATTTCCCGCGGCTGCGCCGCGTTGTCCGCAAGCTCGCGTCGCTCACTTTCGATGAAGACCGCTGGATCGCGGTGTGACCTGTCGATCGTCAGGGAGAACACATCGAAACGATTATAGTAGCCCACGACGTCGTGGAATTGCTTCGGCTCGACGCAATGCGCGACGTCGATATCAGCGTACGCAATACCTTCGCTTTCCGAGAGGACCGAGCTGATGATCTGTCCGGTTGGATCAAGGATCATCGAAACGGCATGCGGAGTCCCCTCGATCATGTCCAGCATTGCTGGATTCGCCTGACCGAGTGCATCCCTCATACCCACATCGACGCACGCGGACGAAACAATATTGAAGCATTTCGCTTCAAACGAATGAGCTCCGGCCCGGATTTCGATCGCCTTGCGCAGGTCATACCCTCCCTTCTCCTTGGACGGCCGGGTCGGCCAAATCGGCGGGTAGGTCGAGATATGCACCTGCTCGCCCTGCGCCATCAGCGAATAGCGCGCGAGCGGATTGGTATTCTCTCCGCAAATCAACATGCCGACGCGGCCGACAGACGTCTCGGCGACGCGCAGTCCGCGTGCATCTCCAGCTGCCCAGACCAATTTCTCGTAGAAGGTTGGAACAAGCTTGCGGTGATGGTTCAAAACCGCACCATCGTCGCCGATCAACAGGTTGGAATTCCAGATGCAGCCGAGGCTTGCAACCGTTCCCTCCGTAAAGCCGACAGAGACCACGACGCCATGGCGTTTGGCGGCCATTCTGATCTTCGTCAACTCGGGGCTGTCGAGCCGCAAGGCCTGCGCCGACAACGCTCTGAAGAAGTCATGCGACATGATTGGCGCCTGCAGCGCCGCCCATACGGGGAATCCGGGGATGAAGGACTCCGGGAAAGCCACCAATGAGGCCCCGTTGCGGGCCGCCTCTGCGATGAGGTCGCACGCCTTTTCTGCGCTCTTGGCCGCATCCAGGAAGACTGAAGACGTGTGGCATGCGGCAGCCTTAAAGCGCGGCAAATTTGAAGGCATTTGAGACGATCCTCTCCGTTTCTGGCGCTCCAGGTTAGTCCTTCGTCGAAAGGGCGCGAACGCGGAAAATCTGCACGAGCGGTTGCGCGTCTTCAGACGACCGAGATCGGCACCCGATAAATCGCATTGCGCCGCCCGTCTGGCGGCTGGCTCTCCCCCAAGCGAGATGTCGCCCGGGACATGAGGCCGGTGCATCCCTTTTCTGCGGACCAATCACAGACGAACTTTATCCATGACCGCCCCGGCGGCTTCTCCAATCGGCATTCCTGCCAAGTCCGTCCCTCGTCGAAGCTCAACTCGACGGTAGCAATGCCATCGTCCCCCCAGGCCCATCCCCAGACCTGCACAAGGTCGTCACCGTTGAAATGGCTGCCGGGCTTCGGCCATACGACGACGGATTGGGGGGCGATCTCCCAGACGGGGCGGATAGACCCGTCCGGCTCGGGGTCATTGTACCATTTTGTGGTGAATACCCCGGGTGCCCGTTCCGGGTGCAGCTCGACCTTGCGGAGCCATTTGACGCTGTTCGTGCCGTAGAAGCCCGGGACCACGAGCCGCAGGGGGTACCCGTGCTCAGGAAGAAGCGGCGCTCCGTTCATCTCGTAGGCCAACAAGACGTCGTCGGACATGCGCGACAGAGGTAGATCCTTGACGTAGTTTCCGCACTCCAGGCCCCCGAATTCGCCAGAATCCGCACCATGCGACCAAAGGAAATTTGCGCTCCTTTCCGCACCCGCCAATCCGAGCACATAATCCAGGCGAACGCCCGCCCAGCGCACATTGCAGATCCGCTGTGTCGGCTTGTCGGGCGTGAGCGGGCTGCCCGCACATTGATGCACCGACACGACTTCGGTCCTCGGAAACGTCTTGAGTTGACCAACGGAGAAACTGGCGGCCCTTTCGACCAATCCGCCGACCTCCAATTTCCAATCATCCCCCTTGGCAACTTCAAGAACGCCGAGGTGGCACAGAACGATGCAGCCTTCGGTCGGGGTCAGGCGATCCACCAGTTGATGGGGCTCCAACGGAATCCTGCCGAAGAAACCGCGCACCTTGTACGTAAAGTCGTCCGCCATCGCCGCGCTCCCTGAGCGCCAGTATTCTAGTATATCTCTGAAGAAGCCGTGCGAGGGAAACCCGCAAATGACCTTGCACGAATTGGATCACTCGAAGTCGTTCAGGAAGGCCCTGTCCGTCTTGAGTATCTCATGAAGGAAACGCAGCAATGTGCGCACCCTGCCCATATATTCGATGTCCTCATGGACTGAGATATACAGAGATCGCGTAACGACAATGTCCTTCATGAGACGCACGAGGCGGGGATCCTTCTTCGCCGAGAAGAAGGGCAGAAGGCCGATGCCGCGCCCTACGGCAATTGCATTCTGCTGGGCAGCCATGCTGGTCGACCGAAAGACCACGCTTTCCGGCACCAGCACGTCGTGCAGCCATTGCACCGGCTGGATCGCCACAAGGTCGTCGACATAGTCGATGAAATCATGACGCTTCAATTCCTCCATCGTGGCCGGAGCCCCCCGCTCCAAGATGTACTTGGACGACGCGAACAGCCCGAGCTTGAACTCGCCCGCTTTCTTGACCGATAGCCTCGGACCGGCCAAAGGAACGAAGCTGATGCAGACATCCGCTTCGCGCTTGGTCAGGTTGATCAGATGCCTCTCGGTAACCAGCTCCACCACCACGCCCGGGTGCTTCTCGTTGAACTGGACCAGCTTTTCCGCCAGGTAAAAGGCGGCAATACCCTCCATGCTCGTAAGCCGCACACGACCGGTTGGCTCGGTTGGGGCCGCGCGAAAATCCTCCGTTATCACCAGGGCAGCACCTTCGATCTTCTCGGCTGCCTGGTAGAGCTTGTGGCCGTCCTCCGTGAGCACGAACCCATTTGGCTTGCGATCGAAAATCTTGATTCCGAGATCCCGCTCGAGCTCGGAGATGCGCCGGCTGACAGTCGTGTGGTCAACCTTGAGACGCCGCGCGGCCGGCATCAACCGGCCTTGCCGCGCAAGCTCAAGGAAGAACTTCAGATCGTTCCAATCAAACATTCGCCCGCGCGCCGCAAATTTCGGACTATACCAAATTCATTCTATCCGGCAGGTGGCCACCGGGCGCCCGATGAAACAATCTCTTGCAGCCGCTTTCAAGGTGTCTAAAGTGAAGTTTGCGCCGGGAGCCCGCGACGGGGCGCCACAGGAGTTCGTCCGAGCACTGACGGATCCCGCGAGGTCGCTGGTGCTAGGACTAAGGCGTCAACCGCCGATTGCCTTCGACGTGCACAACCCGGCAAACGCGAGCGAGTTTCTCCTTAGCTCTCGGCAACGTCTTGCGGCGCCCGTTCTCTCTTGTACAGATATTCCAGAATCTCTTTTCGGTAGTGAATACTCCCGGCATCCGTCGCCAGTTTGAGCCGATCGCGGGGGCGTGCAGTATCGATCTCCCAAATCCGGCCGATCCGGGCCGCTGGTCCGTTCGAGAGAGCCACGATCCTGTCACTCAGGAAAATCGCTTCGTCGATGTCGTGGGTGACCATAACAACCGTGGTTCGTGTCTTCTCGACGATCCGAACCAGTTCGTCCTGAAGGCTTGATTTCGTCAACGCGTCGAGCGCGCCGAACGGCTCGTCCAGCAACAGGACCTTGGGCTCGACCGCGAATGCCCGAGCAATGCCTACCCGCTGCTTCATTCCACCGGAAACCTCAAACGGATATTTGTTGATCGCGTGTTCGAGGTGAACGAGCTTCAGCGCCTGCTCCGCCCGGTCCTTCAATTCTGATTGCGACGCCCCTTTGAACGCCTGCTTGACGGCAATATGGACGTTTTCGTAGCAGGTCATCCACGGCAGGAGAGCGTGGCTTTGGAAGACCATCGCCCGTTCCGGCCCCGGCCCCGAGATCGGTGCCCCGGCGCAGAGCAGTGTTCCCTTGCTGGGCGCCAGGAGCCCCGCCACGATGTTGAGCAAAGTACTCTTGCCGCAGCCGGAATGCCCGATCAGACAGACGAACTCGCTGTGCTCGATCGCCAGCGATATCCTATCGAGCGCCAGAAGGCCCTTGCCGGACCGATCGACAAACGACATCGATACATCGTTGATCTCGAGATCCGCCATCGTCCTATTCCCGGAAGCTGAGGCTTTCGCCGATACGCTTGAGCATGATGTCCAGCGCCAACCCAATTCCGCCGACGAGGACGATGGCAACGATCATGCTTGCTATTTGCAGGTTATTCCATTCGTTCCAGATGAAATAGCCGATCCCGCTCTGCGCGCCGACCATCTCCGCGGCAACGATGACGAACCAGGCTATGCCGATCGAGATTCTCATGCCCGACAGGATCATGGGCACGCTCGATGGAAAGACCACGCGGGCGACGTACTCGAGCCTGGGAAGACCGAATACGCGCGCCACGTTGACCCACTCTGCGCGGACCGAAGCGGTCCCGGTCGCCGTGCTGATCAACATCGGCCAGACGGCACAGATAAAGATGATGAAGATAGTCGAAACGGTGCTGTCGCGGAATGTATAGAGCGCGAGCGGCATCCACGCGAGCGGCGACACCGGCCGGAGAATTTGGATGAATGGATCGAGTGCGCGGTAGCATGCCGGCCACAATCCCAGGACAAATCCCAACGGAACCGCGACGAGCAGCGCCAACGTGAAACCCAAGGCCACCCGGCCCATGGAGTAGGTCAGGTGCCATGCGATGCCCAGATTGTTGGGATTGTCGCGATCGAATGCATGTGTGATCAGCTCCGAGCCGCGGAGCGCGACCGCCCACGGCGAAGGGATCGCACCGGCTTGCTGACCTGGCGCGCTTTGCCCGGCAAGACGGGCGTATTCGGCGTCGGCAGCGCTGATGTTGCCCGCGGGAGCGGACGTAAACCAGGCCCAAATGCAAACAAACACGACGAAGATTGCGACCGACGATACCCAGGGCTGCCGCAGCCAGCTTGACGCCCCGTTCATCACCCCGGCTTCCTCACCGAAGCCAGGTATTCCTGCGGCTTGCTCGAGTCGAACTCCTTCCCGAGGATTTTCTCGGTACCGAAGCCCACCGACGGCGGAGTGGCACCCTGTTCGCGCATGATCCGCGCGGCATCCGTTGCCAACATCACTTTTTCGGCGAGCGCCTTGTAGTCAACGTCCTCCTTCAGCATGTTCCAACGCCGAAGTTGGGTCATCAGCCAGACTGCTGCTGAGTATTGTGGGAACGGCTGATAGTCGACCCGGCGCGGATCCTTCTTGATGGCGCCGAGGCCGTCCGCATAAGTGCCACTCAACACCTGCTCAACCACGATCTCCGGCGCGTTGAGGTATTGCGGCTCCGACAGCACCTTCGCCATGCCGGCGCGATTCTCCGGCTTCGAAACATGAAGACTGGCCGCGATGATGGCGCGGTAGAAGGCCATGAACGTGTTCGGGTTCTGCTGGACCCAGCTTTCAGCCGCCGTGACCGAGCAGCAGGGATGTCCGTCCCAGATCTCCTTCGAGATCAGATGAATGAAACCCGCTCCCTCGTAGACGGCCCGCTGACCGCCCGGCTCACCGCCGAAGAAGCCATCGATGCTTCCGACACGGAGGCTCGCCACGTACTCGGTCGGAGGAACGATACGATACTTGACGTCCTGGTCCGGATCGAGACCAGCGGACGCCAGGTAGTTGCGAAGTTGCAGCGTTTGATGGCTTTGCTCGAACGGGACCGCGAAGGTGAAGCCCTTCCAGTTCTTGGGATCCCGATTGTCCTTGTGCTTGTTGGCGAGCACGAGCGAATTGCCGTTCTGGTTCAGGATCGTAAGCACCTTGATCGACTGGACGTTGCCGCCGAGCCCCGCGGTCATCGTCAGTGGCACGGGCATGACCTGCTGCGAGACGTCCAGCTCGCCGTTGAGCATCTTGTCGCGGATCAGGGCAATGCCGGCGATTTTCTGAAGGCTGACCTCCAGGCCTTCCTTGCTATAGCTGCCGAGCTTCTCGCCGTAGATCAGCGGGACAGCACAGGTAATCGGCAGGAAGCCGACGGCAATCTTGGTCTTTTCGAGCGGCTTGCGCTCCTGGGCGATCGCCTTCAGGGTGTCGATGGGGAGGATGCTGGACAGCGCTCCAATGAGCGCGCCGGCACCTACGGTCCGGAGCAATTCCCGCCGCAACATGGACTGCGGAAACAGGCCATGCAGGAGCGCTTCCTGGACGCCATCGGATATCGCTTCCTCGACGCTCGGCTGCGCCGAAGCGTGTTCGCCGCAACTGCAAAGGTTGCCGATGAAGCGGTGATCATGGGGTGCGTCACGCATCTGCGTTCCTCCGTCGAAATATCCGGCACAAGATCGTAACATCGGTGTTCACGCGGCCCACGCCAAAATTGCGCACAAACGCCTGCAATTTTCTGCCGGTGCCCCCCGAGAACTACGGCCCCGGAGGAATGGACACGCACCGAATGCAGCCGCTAGAGCGGCAGCTTCGACAGGTCGACGCGCGGCGGCATCAGCAGCGCCAGATCGTCCTTTGAGACGTGCTGCTTGACCTCGAACTTGCCGCTCTCGACCCGGGAGATGTAGCAATCCACAAGGCCGGAATGATCCTGCTTGCGCAGGCTCTTGGCGCCCTGGGGATGCCCGATGGAGTTGTCCATCGACAGCCCTTCGAGCGCCTCGATCACCAGCGGGTCATCCTTCTTCGACTTCCAGCCGCTGAGCTCGATTGCCCGCTTGAGAGCGAAGACATTTTCCCAGCTCTGCCAGGCATGACTCTTTGCCATCACACGGCTCGAGGACTTTTCCCGTGCATCGACATCATCGATCTCCATCCGGGCATTGTGCTCCTTGTGAAAGGCGTCGTCCTTGTAGGACAACATGCGCGGGAAGTTCTCGACGAGATAGACGCCCTCTGCCGCCCCCTGCAAGTCGGCCGGGGCAATCGCCTCCATGGTGCCGCAGACAGAATACATTCGCATCGTCTTCTCCAGGCCCATGTTCTTGGCTTGGGTATAGAAAGCGACGGACAGCGCTCCGAAGAAGACGGAGAACAGCACCTCGGTGTCCTGAGGGATCTTCGCCAGATAGGGCACCATGTCTTTCGCATCGAGCGGCACGAAGATCGGTGGATTGACCTTACCGCCAAGCTTCTCGATGACCGCTTTGTGCTCCTGATAGTGACTATGTCCCCAGGCATAGTCGGGGGAAATGATGGTCCAGTTCTTTCCCAGGTTGGCAAACGCCCAAGGGGCTCCCGCTGCTGCCAGGGCATAGGTGTCCGTGCCTGTACGGAACGAGTAGCGGGTCCCCTTTTCGCCGGTGACCTCCGTCGCTTCGCCGGCCGAAAAGTAAATGGTCTTCATCTCGGTAGCGATCGGCACGGATGCCAGCATCACGCCCGAATGGACCGATCCGATGATGAAGCCGGCGCTGCTGCGGTCGATGAGCGATCGAAGCTTGCGGCTGCCGGTCGCCGGATTGGACTCGGTGTCCTCGGTCACCAATTCCACCTTGCGGCCGGCGATTCCACCCTGCTCATTCACGAGCTTGACCGCCGCCTTGACGGCCTTGTCGTGCCAGTAGCCCCAGGAGGAGAAACCGCCGGTGAGCTCGCAATGATTTCCGAGCACGATCGGGCCGCTCGCCTGCGCATAAAGATCCTTCGTCAGGCCGAGGTATGAGGTTCCCGCGGCGACTCCGCCTGCGAAGGCGTGAGCAAGAAAGCTGCGGCGGGACTTTCCCGATGCCGACCCACTCTTGGTATCCTTTGGCGCCATGATTGTCTCTCCTGAGAATGCCGTCGCTACAGTGCGACGCCGAGGTAGCGATGAATGGTACTGGGGTCGCTCTTGAGCTGCTCCGGAGTCGCCTCGTGGACGACGACTCCCTTCTCCATCAGATAAATGCGCCCGGCAAGGTTGAGCGCGGTTCGCAAGTTCTGCTCGATGAGCAACACCGAAACCCCGCGAGCGGCGATGGCGGCGATTTCGCGCCTGATGTCCGCGACCAGCTTCGGCATGATGCCTTCGGTCGGCTCATCAAGCAGGATCAGCGAGGGGCGCCGCATCAGGCAGCGGCCGAGCGCCAAAATCTGCTGCTCTCCGCCCGAGAGCGTTCCGGCGGCCTGTGTCCGTCGCTCCGCAAGGCGCGGAAATCGACCGTAGATCTCGTTGACCAGCGCCGGATCCGGCAATCCGCGCAGGCCAAGGTAAAGATTTTCCTCCACCGTCAGCAGCGGAAAGATGCCCCGCCCCTGCGGGACATAGCCGATGCCGAGACTTGAGAGACGGTGAGGAGCAATTCGCCTGAGATCTGTTCCGTTGAACGTTACCGCCTCCGCCCGACGCGGCAGCAGCCCAAGAATGGCCCGCAACGTCGACGTCTTGCCAACGCCGTTGCGGCCGAGCAGCGCGACGGTCTCACCGGCGCGCACTTCGAGATTCACGCCGTGCAGAACCGGCACTCGCCCGATTGCAGCCGTCAGCGCAGAAACCTTGAGGACCGGGCTCATGTTGCCTCCTCGGCTGCGCCAAGATAGGCTTCCTGCACCTGTCGATCGGCAGATATCTCCCGCGGTGTTCCGCGCGCAAGAACCGCGCCTGCGGCCAGTACCGTGATGTGATCGGCGATTCCGAACACGACCTCCATGTCGTGCTCGATCAGGATGATCTGCATCGACTTCGAGAGCGCCACGATCTGCGCGACCGTACGTTCGGTCTCCGCCGGGCTCATGCCGCAGATCGGCTCGTCGAGCAGCAGGAGCTTCGGGCAATTGGCGAGTGCCAGCGCGATCTCGAGAAGCGCCACGTCTCCATACGCTAATGTGCCGGCAAGACGCTTGGCCTGCCGTGTGAGTTGCACCTCAGCCATGATTTCCTCGGCGCGTTCTGTGACGCGTCGATACCCGGCTGCCGGTCGAAACGGGTTGGTGATCTTCTCGTGGGTCATGACCGCAACGCGGATGTTGTCTATCACGCTGAGCCCGAAGAAGACGCTCTTGACCTGCAAGGTTCGCGATATGCCCCTCGCCGCTATCTGATGCGGCTTGAGACCCACGATGTCTTGCCCGTCGAAAATGACCTGACCTTCGTCCGCCCTGATGATCCCGGTGACGAGATTGAACAACGTCGTCTTGCCCGCGCCATTCGGACCGATGAGGGCGTGCAATTGTCCGAAGCGAAAATCCAGATCAACGGAGTTGACGGCCAGGAGCCCGCCGAACTTCTTTGAGAGATTCCGGATGGAGAGAGCGCTTTCCATCATCGCTCCTCCGTCGAATCCGGCTTGATGCCGGTTGCTCGGCTCCAAATGGCCTGAAAAGCGCCGACCATTCCCTGTGGTGCGAACATTACGACCAGGATCGTGATCGCGCCCACGGCAATCAGGTAATTCTCCCAAATGCCCGACATCACCTCACGGAACGCAATCAGCAACGCGGTGCCTAGCAGAGGCCCCAGCAGCGTGCCGACACCTCCCACTATCGCCCAGACGACAGCTTCACCAGAGACGTGGTAGAACATGTACGAGGCCGAAGCGTATCGGCCGAAAAGGCCGAACAGGCCTCCTCCGATTCCGGCGAGCGCCCCCGCCATGACGAAGGCCAGCCACCGTGTCAAATAGACATTGATGCCGATAAGCCGCGCCCGGCTTTCGTTCTCGCGGACGGCAGCGAACCGAAGCCCAAGCGGCGACCGAACCACCAGCGCGACCAGGATGTAGCAGGCCAGCGTGACCAGCAGGATGAAGTAGTATTGCGTGGTGCGATCGGAAAGGCTGAGCCCGGCGGACGCAAAAAGGGGCGGTGCGGAAAAGTTGATACCGTCATCGCCACCCGTTAGCTCCTTCGCCGACATAGCGATAAAATAGAAGATCAACGAGAAGACGACGGTGATGATGGCGAAATAATGCCACGTCAACCGAACAGCGAGTGCACCTGCCAAGGCGGCCATCAGTGTCGCGGCGGCCACCCCGAGCCCCAGCGCTGGCCACAGTCCGAGCCCGAGCTTTGAAATGCCGATTGCAACCCCATACATGCCGACGCCGAAATAGAGAGCTTGCCCGAACGAGAGCAGGCCGACATACCCGAGCAGAAGATTGACGCTCGCGGCAAGCAAGGACCAGATCAGGATCTCCGCAACGACGTTGATCCAGAAATTGGCACCGAACATCGGAAAGAGTATCGGCACCAGCGCAAGCGCGGACACCAATCCGAAGGCCGCGATGGATGTCGCGGCAGGTCGACGCGATGACGCATTCATCGGCTTGCTCCAGCGAACAAGCCGTGGGGGCGGGCCAGAAGCACCGTGCTCATCAGGGCGAGCGAGGCAATTCGAGCGACAGTCGGGTCGGCGAAGCTTGATACCACCCCCTCGAGAACCGCCACGAGGACCGCCGCAGCCACCGTGCCTTGCAGATTGCCCAATCCTCCAATCACGACCGCCATGAAACAGGCCGGGAGGATGTCGACACCGGTCCGAAACTCCACCGTCGTGATAGGTGCCGCGATCGCCCCACCAAGCAATGCCAAGGCAGTTCCGAGCGCAAACGTGAACGCGCAGACCAGTGTTACGGGAATGCCGAGCGCGGTTGCCGTCTCGCGGTCATGACGTACCGCACGGATCCACGTGCCAAGCCTCGTGCGCATCAGGAACAGGAAGAACAGGCAGATCGCGCTGGCGGCGAAGACGGCGGCAACGACACGATAGATCTCGTAGTCGATGCCGAAAATGTGGATCGTGCCCTCTACCGGCGGCGTCATACGTCGCGGCTGAGGTCCGAAGGTCGCGCGGACCACCTCCTGAAGTATCATCGAAAGCCCGAACGTGATCACGATGGTTAGCGCAGGCGGCCCCTTGGTCGGACGCACCACCATTCGCTCGACCGCCCAGCCGAGCAGAAAGCCAAGTGCCGGCACCAGCACGAGGGCGATCCAAAACCCGGTGCTGGTCGAGATGACCAATCCCAGGACTGTTCCGACCATGAAGAAGTCACCATGGGCGACATTGATGATATCAAGCAGGCCGAAAATGATGGAGAGACCGAGCGCGATGAGAGCGACGATCAATCCCCAGACCAGACCGTTGAAGGCCAGCGCGATGATCAGTTCAAGCATGGGCCCCCTTGCCGCTCCCCCGTTCCGCTTCATCGTGTTCGCAACGGCGATCCACGCAAACTTAGAAAATGCGCAAGGGGCTTCGCGGAAAAGGGCTTTCGGCAGTGCGGTCACTCCATGGGCACAACGCCCAAAGGAACGGCATTTTCTGCGCGTCAGCGACGCAGAACAGCGTCGATCAGTCCACCGCCGGCGGCCTCGTGTCCTTGCCCCGTACGCGCCTTCGCACTCGCGACCAGCTGCGCGAGCGTCGACCGCAGGGCACCGGACCTGAGCTGATCAGTTGCGCCCTCGATTGCTGCCGTTCGGCTCATCTTGAGATGCTCCTTCAAACTTCGACGGCTTCGGTAAACTACGGCTCGGCCGCGAACACCCGTGTATGGGCAGTGTCGATAGAGACCCGCACATGTTGACCGGATTGAAACAGAGGCAGCCCAGGAACTGCCGGAGTCCGTGCCGTCAGCCTCAGCCCGCCAATTCTCACCAGGACGGTTTGGTTTGTACCGGTATAGGCCGATTCAAGGACGGTCGCATTGCTGTCGTCGTGCGCCTCAAGACGAATGTATTCGGGCCGCACCGCGAGCCGACCTCGATCGCTATGCGAAAAGACTCTTTCTCTTTGCAAGATCATCTGCTGCCCGAGATCGGCGCTGTTCGCGGCGACGGCGTCGCCAAACCGGCCAAGCTCGACCGGCAGAAAGTTCATTTCGCCGATGAAGTCCGCGACGAAGGCCGTGGCCGGCTCCTCATAAAGATTCCTCGGCAGGCCGAATTGCTGCAAGCGACCGCGATCGAGAACCGCCACGCGATCCGCCATGGAGAGAGCTTCTTCCTGATCGTGGGTCACGAAGATGATGGTACTGCCCACCTCCTTGTGAATGAGCTTGATTTCCATCTGGAGCTGCTGGCGAAGCTTTCGATCCAGCGCTCCGAGCGGCTCGTCCATCAGCAAGAGCGGCGGGCGGAACACCAGGGCTCGAGCCAGTGCGACACGTTGCTGCTGTCCACCTGACAGCTGGCTGGGAAGGCGGGCTCCATATCCGTCGAGCGCGACGAGCTTCAATGCGTTTGCGACCTCCCGCTCAACATCGGAGCCGCCCAGGCCTCGCCTGCGCAGGGGATAAGCGATGTTCTCGGCAATTGTCATATGCGGAAACAGCGCATAGTTCTGGAACACCATGCCGAAGCCACGACGATGGCTTGGCAGATCGTTGATCCGCGCGCCGTCCAGCTTGATATCCCCAGAGGATGGCGTCTCGAAACCGGCGATCATCATGAGAAGCGTCGATTTGCCGGACCCGCTGGCCCCCAGCAGGGCCACGAATTCTCCCGCCTCAATGGACAACGACACGCCGTCGACAGCCTTTACGCTGCCGAAGCTCTTTGACAGCACGTCGATCGATACGGCGCCGCGCCGCGGTTTCGCATGGCCCGCGCGGGTCGGCGAAAGCTCGTTGGTCATGTCCGCGGTGATCGTCATGTCGCGTCCGTCTCGAAGATCTGACGTGGCGTCTTGGTCAGCCGCTCGCCGCCACTGTTTGTCACGACGACGGAATCACTGATGGAAAGACCGGCGGCCGAGGTGTACATATGGAAGACCATGCCCTCTTCGAGCACCCAGTCCGAACGTGGCGTGAAGCAACGATGGAGATCGCTGGTATGCTGAGACACCAGCGGGGTCACGCCGAGCGTGTAGCCTGTGATATTGTCGTAACTACTTCTCAGCCCGGCCGCCACGACGCCTTTTCGCACGATGCGATCGACGTCGGCTGCGACGGCCCCCGGGACGAGGGCGGCAATCTGGCGATCCTGCAGTTCGATGAGAGTTTCGGCCGCCTGCTTTTGTGCAGCCGTGGCGCGCCCAACGATAACCGAACGCATGATCCGAATGGTGTAGAAGCGCAGGCGCGGCAAAAGCTCAATATGAACGATATCGCCGTCGATTAGCGGGCGTTCTTCCAGGAAGCCGTGCAGCGAATCCCAACTGGATCCGACATTGAGCGGACCAACGAAGCCATCGTCGAACCCGAGCTGATAATAGGCGCTTGCGGCCGCGGCAGCGACGTCGCGCTGGCTTCTTCCCCGAGCGACCTCGCTGACCGTCCTTGCCAATGCGCTGTCGAGGAGCCCACCAGCCCGCTTCATATGTGCGATCTCTTCGGCCGACTTGCATCGCCTGAGGTCCCATGCGGAGCGCTCCAGGTCCCCGATCACGGAATCCGGGAGGAGTCGGCAAAGCGTTTGATAGCGCAGCACCGTGAACGAGTTCGATTGGAAATCGACGCCGATGCGCGAATGGGCGATCCGCCCCCTCCGCAAAGCATCGACAAGGACGGTCAACGGATCCTCCCAATCGCCAAAGCCGACGATGGCCTCGAACCAGCTACGCTGCCGAGCCGGCGGAATATCGAGCTTGCGAACCAGAAGGAATGGTTGGCCGGATGCAGGCACGATGCAGGCCCGCCAGAGATTTTCGGAGACGGTGTAGCCCGAAAGCCAGGCCATCATCTCGGGTTCGTCGAGGATTAGACAGTCGAAGCCACGCTCCTTCATGAGCAGCTGCAAGCTGCTCAGGCGGCTCTTATACTCATCGAGAGAGAATGTGAGGTCCCTCGTCATGTTCGCTTCTCCACAAAAATGAAACGCTGGGGGGCCTCAACGGATAATCGAGCGCCTCGACCGCATTCCCAGGTACTTCAAGCTAGACATTCTCTCAACCCTCTAACCATGCCCGGCTCGAACCGCGGCCCGATCCTGTCGGCCCTTGAGGGCCGCGCCAACGAAGAGGCGTAGAAGACACAGGGCCGCGAGGACGACCAGGAACAGGACGGCGATAACCGCAATTTGAGGGCTGATCTCCAGTCGAATGTTGTCCCACATTCTCATCGGCAGCGGTGTCGCAGACGGCCCGCTCAGGAAGAGACCGAACACCACATCGTCGAACCCGACGATGAAAGCGAATATGGCCGCGCTCGCGAGGGTGGGCAGCAGCAATGGGAGCGTCACCGTTCTCAGGGTCGTCAATGGACCTGCGCCCAGGCTCGCCGCTGCACGCTCCAGAGTACGATCGAATCGCTTCAACCCGGCGACCATCACGACGATGGCATAGGGAGCACCAATGAGCGTGTAGCTGAGCGCAAATGCGAGCGGCGACCCGATCAGGGGAGACTTCGCAAAGGCAAAGAAGAGCGAAACGGCCATCACGACGTGGGGGATGATCAAAGGCGAGATCAGAAGGAGGTAGATGGGAAGCCGGCCGGGAAAGCGATGACGAACCAATGCGAAGGCGGCAGGAATGCCCACGAGGGCGCTCAACAGGGCCGAGAACCCCGCCCAGCGCAGGCTGAAGCTCAGTGCGTCCAGCCACTGGCTGTTGCCGAACAGACGGGTGAACCAGCGAAGTGAGTAGGCCGGTGGAGGAAACGTCAGATATGGAGCGTCACTGAATGCAAGCGGCACTACGATCGCGAACGGCAGGACAAGCAGCAGAATAGCCAGGCCGGCGCAGAAAAACAGGAGAGGCCGGCGGACGAGCGACAGCAATTCATGCGAGCGCAGGAGAACACCGTGAAGTGCAGAGGACAAGCGTCCTGCCAGCGGATGCGCCAAGCTCAGACCGCTGGCAGCACGGTCTGACGAAATCCCCGCACCTCCTTGCGGACGGTCATCGAGCTCATCCGCAATTCGGTTCCGGAACACCAAGAATATAAGAATGACTGCAATCAGCAGCACGGACGATTGGGCCGCCGCTTCATTGAAATTGCCGAGGATCAGAACCCGCAGGCTAATTCCCTGCGCGATAAGATAGTCGTCGGGCCCCCCCAATAGTTCAGGCGTGATGTAGAAGCCGAGGCAAGACAGGAACACGAGCGTACACCCACTGACGAGGCCCGGCATGGAGGCCGGCAGCGTCACACGCAGGAATGCGTCGGAGGGAGGGCTGCCCAGGCTCTGTGCGGCATTCGTCAGACTGGGATTAATGCGGACGAGCGCCGCATACAGCGGGAACACCATCAAGGGGAGTTGGACCTGGACCATTCCGATATAGACGCCGGCAGAGTTGAAGACCATCTGCAGGGGCTCGGAGATGAGGCCGACGTTCAGCAGCATCTTGTTGATCGGGCCGCTTGGGCCAAGCAGCACGATCCAGGCGTAGGTACGAATGAGAACGCTCGTCAGATACGGCAGCGTGACGACGAGAAGCAGCGATGTCGCCACTCTCGGTGAACAACGAGAAATGGTGTAAGCCAATGGATATGCGACAATCAGGCAGATCGTCGTGACAGTTGCGGCGAGCTTGAGAGTCTTCAAGACGATCCAGAAGAACGAAGATGAGCTGGCAATCTCGGAATAGTTCTTGAGTGTCCAGCCACTCTCGGATTGAACGCTCTTGAGAACGAGTTGTGAGATCGGGAAAACGTAACCGATCAAAAACAGCGCCGCGATCGGGAGCAGCAGCAGGACGGGAATGAGCCATTCCCGCCTCGTGCGGTCGCTGCTGGTGCTCGACATCGTCGTGCCCTCGATCAACACCGTAGCCTACCGTCCGCCCGACAGCCATCGCTCCCACTGCGCCACCGCGATTTCTGTATTCGCCTTTCCATCGACCTGCGAATTCCAGAACGCATAGTCCTGCACGATCTGTTGCTTGCGCGCCTCCGGAGACGTCGGAAGAAGCTTGGCGCGCTCCGGAGGAACGAACTTGAAGGCCTGCGAATTGGGCGGAGCGTAGAGAATGTGTTGAACGAACTTGGCCTGGTTCTCCGCGCGAGAGGCGAAAGCGAGGAACTTGAACGCATTGTCCGCGTTCTTCGCGCCCTTCAGCACGACCCAGCAATCATATTGCAGCAAGCCTTGATTCCAGGTGTAGCCGATCTTCGCGCCCTGTTCGTTGGCTGCTGACACGCGACCGTTCCAGGCACTTCCAGCCGTGATGAGCTTGTCGACGATCAACTGCGGCGCCTCGGCGCCGTTGTTCCACCACTTGACGATATTGGGCTTGATGCGGCCGAGGCTCTTGAACGCGCGATCCCAATCGATGGGATAGAGCTTTGTCGGATCCACACCATCCGCCATAAGGGCAGCTTCGAACGTGCCGCCATCGGACGCCCATGTACCCGCCATCAGCGAACGTCGTCCTGCGAACTTCTGGACGTCCCAGACGTCCGCCCATGAGTTCGGTGCGTCGGACGTGAATTTCGCCGAGTCGAAGGCGATAAATAGTGAGTAGACGATGGCCGGCACCGTGTACTTGCCCAATTTGATCGGATCAAACCCGTCGATGTCGGATCTGTTGAAATAGCCGTAGTCGATCGGCGTCAGAAGATTGTCCCGCTCAAAAGTGGGGGCTTTGCCACCGGGCAGGATGGTAACGTCGTAGCGAGGTGCTCCCGCGAGAACGCTCGCCCGGACGGCACCCGTATCGGTTCGCGGCTGAGCGATCACCTTGATGCCCGTCTCGCGCTCGAAGGGCTCGAAATAGGCAATCCGCTTCGCCTCTCCCCATGATCCGCCGCCGTCGTAGACCACGACCTCGCCGGATCCTTTCGGAATTTGAGCAATAGCTGGCGCGGGGAGCAGAGATCGCGCCGCAGCCAGTCCCCCCGCCAGTGCAGTCCCCTGAAGAATTCGCCGCCTTACGATGTTAACCATCGTTGATCCTCCTCAATAGCTTGCCCAAAAACTGTCCATGCATATATTCTGACACCCGGGAGACGAAATTCGCCATTTTCGGTGCCATCAACGCCGAATAACTGCATTTTAAGGGATTCTTGAGTGGCTAACGGACGCGCGGATCTTGACCGCCTTGACTTCAAGCTGCTGATGTTGCTCCAGGAGAACAATCAACAGACCTCCGAAGAACTCGCCGAGCGTGTTGGCCTTTCGCCGACCTCTTGCCTGCGTCGGTTGCGTCGACTTCGCGAATCCGGCGCCATCATGTCCGATGTATCGATCGTTTCGCCGTCAGTCGCGGGAGCGCGGGTTACATCGATCGTGCTGGTGGCACTCGAGCACGAACATCTCGATCTCCTTGATACCTTCAAGACCCGCATGAGCGCCTATCCCGAGGTCACGCAATGCTATTACGTCACCGGATCGGCCGACTTCATACTTGTCGTGAACACCGGCTCGATGGAAGAGTACGGGGCATTTACGGAGAGAGCATTTTTTCCGGACAAGAATATCAAGTCGTTTAGTACCTTTGTGGCCATGCAGACCGTCAAGTTCACGACTCGCGTCAATCTCGACAATCATTGACGCTCGGCCCTCGCTACCGACTCCCGCTCCAGGCAGAGAGATCCGTCGGACCTTCCGTTGCGAAGAGCAACACTCTGGACGTGCGGTCGACGACCGGCTTGTCCTGCCCCCTACCTGCCGCGGCTCTTATCAGACCCGCTAGTCCCGCAGCTCCCGATTCCCCCACCCGCAGTGCAGGATCTCCGGACGTCCCTGTGTTCAGGAGACGCACCGCGTCGGCGGCCTCTTCGTCTGTCACCGCAATAAAGCCGGTCGCCAGAGAGTCTATGATCGGCCACACGAGCAGCGAAGGACTTTGGCATTCGAGCATGGACATGTTCGTGGCCGGTCCCGGCGGAAGCCGGACCGGCTCTCCGGCACGGGCGCTCTCGTACAGGCATGCCGATCGTTCGGGCTCGACGATCCACAATTGTGTTTCCGCGCCGAACAGTCCGCATGCCCATCCGTGCCCGAAAACACTTGCAGCAAGTCCGCCGACACCGGCCTGAACCAGCACGTGTGTAAAAGATGCTTCGGGCCCGTTGGCCGCCGCCATGATCTCGTCAATGAGGACCGCATAACCCTGGACCACGAAAGTGCAGGCCTTCTCATCTTCCCCAGGCCCAACCGTATCGGGAACGGCGATCCAACCGTCCTGATGCGCGGCTTTTGCGGCCGCTTCGACAGAGTCATTGTAGTCTCCAGCGACCCGTACGATGGTGCCGCCTAGTCGGGAGATATGAGCAGCACGTTCGTCGGTAACGCCTTCGTGGAGATAGACGACGGCCCGAGCCCCGATGAGCCTCGCCCCGGCCGACACGGAGCGACCGTGATTGCCATCCGAGGCGCAGGAAAAAGTCAGCGCTGAAAGCAACGAACGCACGCCAGGCTCGAGCAATTCGGCAGGCAAGATCGCCCGCCCGGTACACCGCCGAGCATGCTCCATGGCCATTTTCAGGACGGCATAGGCGCCGCCCAGACCTTTAAAGCTCCCAATGCCGAGCCGCTGCGTTTCGTCCTTTATCCACACTTCCGCGACGCCCAATTGTTCGGCCACGCCGGGAAGTGAAATCAGCGGGGTCGGCGCGTACCGCGGACATGATCGCAGCAGCCGGCGCGGCTCATCCCCTGCGCCTTGATCGCACCACCAGGGAAGCTGATGGGGACCTGCCGCGCGATTACGGAGCAAAATCGGGCGACGCTGCTCATGCAAACTCGGCGACGCGCCGTCCATAGGGTTCGAAAGCGCTCCCAAATCATCCTCCTCGACCGGTGCGACTGCCTTGGGGGCTAAAGTGCCAAACTGCGAGGCCGGTTTTGCGCATAGATTGGGCACTTCGCGAGATTTTCCTGCATTGTCCTGCCTAAAATGGCGGGTTTCCGCTTCGCCGATCGCTACGATTAGGAAAGCTACCCAATGGAACGCGCCGCAAGTCTGTTCGCGCGGCCGGCCCCAGCCTGTACAGCCGCGAAGAGGTCGCTTGCGTGCAATATTTGTCGGAACTCGAGATTGATCGCCTACGCCGGGATACGCCCGGAGTGACAACCCGGACTCACTTCAACAACGCGGGTGCAGCACTCATGCCCCAGCCTGTCGTGGACGGGATGATCAGCTACCTCGAGCGAGAAGCTGCCATCGGCGGCTACGAGGCTTCCGCCGAAAGCCACGATCGCCTCGAGCGGGTATATGACAGCATCGCTCAGCTCATCGGGTCCGCGCGCGAGGAGATCGCGCTTGCCGAGAACGCCACGCTGGCTTGGCAACGTGCCTTTTACTCGCTGCGCTTCGCTCCCGGTGATCGAATTCTCACGACCACGGCGGAATTTGCCGCCAATTATCTCGCCTATTTGCAGGTCGCACGCCGAACTGGTGCAAGCATCGAAGTCATCCCCGACGATGAGAACCGGGCGCTCGATCCTCGGGCGCTTGAGCATATGATCGACGAGCGGGTACGCCTCATCGCCATCACCTGGGTACCGACCAACGGTGGTCTCATCAATCCAGCGGCCGAGGTCGGACGCATTGCTCGCAAATATGGCATTCCCTATTTGCTGGACGCTTGTCAGGCAGCGGGTCAGATGCCGATCGACGTCGCGTCAATCGGTTGCGACATGCTGACGGCGACTGGTCGTAAGTTCTTGCGCGGTCCACGCGGAACCGGCTTTCTTTTTGTCCGGAGTGGCTTCCTGACGGGAATCGAGCCGGCCATGATCGACCTATTCGGGGCACGGTGGACTGGTCAGCGAGATTACGAGCTTCGATCTGACGCTCGCAGGTTCGAAACCTGGGAGGCCAATTTTGCGGCCCGACTGGGACTCGGAATTGCGGTGGACTATGCGCTTGCGCTCGGCATCGACAAGATCGAGCAGCGTTGCCGCCTGCTCGCAGAGGAATTGCGCCGAGAGCTGGCAGCCATCCCCGGGGTGTCAGTCTGCGATATTGGAAAGAATCTCGCCTCGATCGTATCGTTCACGGCTTCCAACGTCGACGCGCGCGAGATGATGCGGCGCTTGTCCACCGAGAATATCAACGTGTCAGTCTCTCCGCCAACAAGCACACCGCTCGACGCTGCAGCGAGAGAGCTACCGAATCTCGTCCGCGCTTCGCCGCACTATTACAACACGGTCGACGAGGTTCGTCGCCTGACGTCTGCAGTTCGACGTATTGCTGCTTGAGTCCGATTTGCAGGTCGTCAAGGCGCGATCGCGATCATCTCGATCTCCACGTTTGCGCCGAGCGGTAGAGAGGCGACACCGATCGTCGTGCGTGCGGGGTAAGGTTTTGAAAAATGGTTCGCATAGACGCTATTCATGGCAGGGAAATCGTTCATGTCGGTCAGAAAGACGTTGCATTTGATCACGTCGTCAAGCTTTAGACCTGCGCCTTCAAGTACAGCGCTGAGGTTTCGGAAGCACTGACGCACCTGGGCCTCTATCCCGCCATCTACCAACAGACCGGTGGCACTGTCGACGGGCGTCTGGCCGGACAGAAAGACCAAGCCGTCAACCTTCATGCCATGCGAGTAGGGACCTATCGCGGTCGCGCCCCTCGCCTCGATTGCTTCTTTCATCATTTGCCCTTTCCTCAATTCGAGCTTCGAAGTTCAGCGTCAAATATATCCGGCCGGCACATTGAATGCGAAGATGGAGGTTCCGGCCCCGACCGAGTTCACCTGCGCGGCCTCGACGATGTTTCCGCCGCTCTCGAACGGGCAACCCGAGACATCGGCCGCGATCCCAGTCAAGTCGCGGCTTGGTGAGGGATGGCTATCCCACGAGGAGCAAGGGCGGACGCGCTATTGCCCGGTCGAGATTCGTGACCACCGCTGTGGACCACTGCTCCGACCGGCAAGGACTGGAAAGTCAGGTGATTTGGGAACGACTATGGCAGGCCGACGGTCACCCCCGCATGACGCGGAGTGGCGTTCGCTACTCGCTGGAAGGAGGAGGCCGGAAGCCTTCGCGCGATGGCCATCCGCTAGAGGGTCGGCGCATCGGGTTCTCGTCGCGCGGACGAATTGTGGGCGTGAAGCATCACGTCCACCAGCCTTTGCCGCAGGCGCGGAACGACGAAATCGACGAAGGCGCGCAACTTGAGCGGTAGACGGTTCTGTGAGTCGTATACGAGGTGCACGGGACGCGCCTGAGGCTCGAACTTCTCCAGCACGAGCGCCAACCGGCCCGCCCTCACGTGCTCGGCGACCTGATAGGAAACCGCGCGCACGAGACCGGCGCCGGACAGCGCGGCATCGATCGCCGCGTCGATCGTATTGACGCTGAGGCGCGAACTGAACGTTGTCGAGATCTCGACGCCCGCCGCTTCGAACGTCCACGAACTGAGCGCCGATATGCTCTGGAACGAGATCACGCGATGTTTCGCGAGATCTTCAGGCGTATGCGGCGCGCCGTGCGCAGCGATGTAGTCAGGACTGGCACAGACGATATGCCGGACGGTGCCCAGCCGAGTCGCAACGAGGCTGCTGTCGGGCAGCGAACCGATCCTGATCGCGACGTCGACCTGGTCCTCCAGGAAATGCGCGACCCGATCTGTCAGCACGAGTCCGACGGATACGTCCGGGAAGGCGTCGAGAAAGCGGGTGACGACCGGAAGGACGTTCAACCGTCCGAACATGATCGGCGCCGTGACGACGAGATCGCCCTTCGGCTCGACGTACTCGCCGGCGGCAGCCCGTTCGGCTTCGTTCAACTGCTCCAGGATCGACTTCGCGGCGGTGACGTAGGACCGGCCGGCAGGCGTGAGTTCGAGGCCTTTGGCTGACCTGGTCAGAAGGGTCGCGTTCAAATGTTCCTCGAGCTCGGACACCTTCCGACTGACCGTCGCGAGGGGCAAACGCAGCCTCTTGCTCGCCTTCGAGAGGCTTCCGCATTCGACCGCCGCGAGAAGGACGGACATCGCATGCAATCGGTCCAATTTAGACCTTCCAAAATTTGAGAGGGTTATTTCCGATTTTATAGCCTACCCGCCCAATCTGGAAAGCCTCAGAACGACGTCATGGACCAAGGACGGCAGGCGGGATGCCCGCCCGGATCCGGACACGGAGGATATTTCAGATGACAACGCAGACCCTTCACCGCACCGCCACCGTCAAAGGCCGCAAGATATTCTATCGGGAAGCCGGAGACCCGGCGTCTCCGACTATCCTGCTTCTGCACGGCCTGCCCACGAGCAGCCAGATGTTCGGGGACCTGATGCCGGCGCTCGCCGATCGCTTCCATCTCGTTGCACCCGACTACGTCGGATTCGGCCACTCGGATGCGCCGTCGAACAAGGAGTTCGTCTATTCATTCGACAATTTGGCGGACCACGTCTCTGGTCTGGTCGACGTTCTCGGGCTGAAGGACTACATCCTCTACATGCAGGACTATGGCGGCCCGATCGGCTTCCGCCTATTCACGCAGCGCCCCGAGAAGGTGAAGGGCTTCATCATCCAGAACGCCAACGCCTACATGGAAGGTGTCGGCGACGCCCCCAAGAGCGTGCTACTTCCCTTGTGGGAAAATCGGACGCCCGAAACCGAGAAGCCGGCCCGCGACTTCGTCGGAATAGAGGGGACGAAATTTCACTGGCTGGTCGGCGCGAAAAATCCCGAGGCGATCAATCCAGACAACTGGGTGCTCGATCAGGCGCTGCTGGACCGTCCGGGCGTGCAGGACTACCAGGTCGATCTGCTCGATAACTACAAGACCAACATCGGTCTGTATCCGGAGTGGCAGGCAGCCTTCCGCGCCCACAAGCCGAAGACGCTGATCGTCTGGGGAAAGCACGATCCCTTCTTCATTCCACCGGGTGCCCGTTCGTACCTCAACGACATCCCGGAAGCGAAGCTAGTCTGGCTCGATGCGGGACACTTCGTTCTTGACGAGAACGGCACCCAGGTCGCGGCCGAGATCAAGACGGTCTTCGCAGACTGAAATCGTCTTCCTCGCAGCCGGCTACCTCAGGACAGCCGGCCACCATTCCAAGGAAATTCATCATGTCAACGCCGGGAGCCCACGTCGTGACCGGCTCTCGAAGCCGCCTACGAAGCACTTTCCCCCGAATCATCGAGGACGCAATGCCATGAAGAACCACTTGCGAAGCACCCTGATGGCGACCGCGGTTGCCTTGACGTGGTCTGCGGGCGCGATCAGGGCGCAGACGCCGTCGACGTCCTCCACCACGACATTTCACAGGGCATCGGTCGACGGCGTGAACGTCTTCTACCGCGAGGCGGGTCCGAAAGACGCGCCGACCATCCTGCTGCTGCACGGCTATCCGTCCTCGTCGCGACAGTTCGCCACTCTGATTCCGCTTCTCGCGGACCGCTACCATCTCGTGGCGCCCGACTATCCGGGTTTCGGCGAAAGCGACGCGCCGCCCGCGGAGCATTTCCGTTACACCTTCGACAATCTCGCCCGGATCGTGGATCGACTGACAGAGCAGTTGGGACTGAAGAGCTACGTGCTCTACAACAACGATTACGGCGGACCAATCGGCATGCGTCTCACGCTCGCCCATCCCGAGCGCGTGAAGGCGATCATCGTACAGAACGCGGTGTCGCACGAAGAAGGGCTCGGTCCGGCCTGGGACATCCGAAAAGCGTTCTGGAAAGACCGGGCGACCTACGAAGACAAGGTCATCCCGGGGTTCATCTCGCTCGATGGCGCCAAGACGCGACACCTCGGTTCTTCGCCGCGCCCCGAGCGCTACGACCCGGCCGAATGGGAGGCGGAGGCAGCGCATCTTGCGCGGCCCGGCCAACGGCAGATCCAGTCCGATCTGTTCTTCGACTACCGGACCAACGTTGCGAGCTATCCGGCCTGGCAGGATTGGTTGAAGCGCTACCACCCGCCGCTGCTCGTCATTTGGGGCAAGTACGATCCGTCCTTCGCGCTACCGGGAGCTGAGGCCTACCGCCGCGACGTGCCCGACGCCGAAGTCCATCTGCTCGAAGCCGGTCACTTCGCGCTCGAAGAGGGCGTGGACGAAGCCGCCAGGCTGATCCGCGACTTCCTCGCGAAAGTGAAACTCTGACGAACGGGAGATACGAAGAAAACGACGCTCGCGAAAACATCGGCTTTCTGTCTCGATCGCGGCCTTCACCCTGCGATCGCCCCGGCAGCCGAAGTGAATGCGCGCGTCGATCGCTGCTATCCGGTCATCGAACACGCACGTTTAGCGGACGAGGATTTCGGCTCGACGTGAGTCAGACCCAATAATGGAGACCCGATGATAGCTCCCTCCCCATCAATTCTGGTTGCGGCTCCTGTCCTAGCCGGGCTGACAGCGGGCAACCGGCTTTCGCAGGAGGACCAAACTTACTGGGCGGGGCGTGCGACCGTTGATTCGGTCCTGTCTGCGGGGTCGAGCGCCGTAAGCGCCTTCGGTTTCCGCACGCGCACGTAGACCTGCGCCGCCAGAAGTACCACGCACAGGACCAGAAAGAACGCGCTGATCGGCCGTTCGACGAAAATCATGGCATCGCCCCGTGAGACCAGGAGTGAACGGCGGAAGTTCTCTTCCAAGCGCGGCCCCAGGACGAAGCCGAGCAGAATCGAGGCTGGGTGAAAATCGAGCAGGAGCAGCAGATAGCCGATAAGCCCGACCACCACGGTCTCGCCGACCTGGAACATGTCGTTGTTGGTGGAGTAGACGCCGATCGCGACAAAGAACAGTGCGCTTGGATAGAGGTATTTGTACGGAATCATCAGGAGCTTCACCCACAGCCCGATCAGCGGGACGTTGAGCAGGACCAGCATGACGTTGCCGATCCAGAAGCTCGCGATCAGGCCCCAGAAGATATCCGGATGCTCCTTGATCAACTGGGGCCCGGGTACGATGCCCTGGATCATCAGCGCGCCAAGGATCAGGGCCATGACCGCGTCGCCGGGAATGCCGAGGCTCATGGTCGGAATAAAGTCGCCCTGTACCGACGAATGCGTGGAGGCCTCTGGACATGCGACGCCTTCGATCATTCCAGTTCCGAACTTCTCAGGCGTCTTCGAAACCTTCTTCTCGGCCGCGTAGGAGATGAAGGACGCGATCGTCGGTCCCGTTCCCGGAATGAGGGAACAAAGGCTTCCTATGATCGTGCCGCGCAACATCGCCGGGATCGAACGGCGAAGTTCATCGCGCGATGGACGCAGGTCGCGCAGGCCGACGTTCGAATACCGCGTGTTCACCTCGGAGTATTGGTTCACGCTCTTCATGAACTCGGCGATGCCAAACAGACCAAGCGCGAGTCCGACGAGTTCGATGCCGTCAAGAAGATTCGGGATTCCGAGCGTGAAGCGCTCCGTGCCGGTCTCAACATCCGTCCCCACTATTCCGAGGAAAAGGCCGAGCAACGTCATGGCGATGCCCTTGAGGGGCGAGCCCTTTGCCAGTGTCGAGCCGGCGAGCAAACCGAGAAGCATCAGCGAGCAAATCTCGGTCGGACCGAACTCCAGCGCGACCTTCACCAGCAAGGGAGCCAGAAAGATCATCTCCAGAATGCCCCAGGAAGCGCCGACAAACGAGGACAGTACTGTAATGCCGAGCGCCGCGCCGCCGCGGCCCTGCTTCGTCAGCGGAAACCCGTCGAGGCACGTCACAGCGTGCGGCGGATGGCACGGCAGGTTGAGCAGGATTGAACAGATCGCTCCGCCATATTGCGCTCCATAGAACACGCCCGACAGCATCAGGATCGCACCGACCGGCTTGATGCCGAACGTCAAAGGTAGCAGCACGGAAATGGTGGCAAGCGGTCCCATTCCCGGCAGGACGCCTACCATGTTGCCGACCAGAACGCCGACGAAACACCACATGAAATTCTGCGGCTCGAAAGCGACTCCGAAGCCATACCATAGATCGGAAAGCGCGGTCGCGAACATCAGAACTCCCAACGGTACAGCGGAAAAGGAACCTTCAGCACGAAAGAAAAGAGGAGACAGCCGGCGACCGCCACGACCGCAGCCAGGATGGCCGAGCCTTTCAGTGTGGCCGTCCTGTCGCCGAGCGCGGACACGAAGACGCACATGAAAATGGCCGCGGCCATTCCGAAATAGACGCCGAAGAGAATGAACATCAGCGGCCCCGCGAGGATGCAGGCCCAGCCGCGCCACTCCATCGCGGCCGGCAATATGCGCTCCCCCTCTTCGAGAGGCGTCGCCAATCCGGTGACGAAGATCAGCGCTCCGACGAGAACCATCATGATGCCGAGCATCAACGGAAACATGCCCGGTCCCACGTGTGCGAAGGTCCCGAGCGAATATGTCGTCGCGTTGACGCCGATCCCCGCGCCCAGCAGCACCATGAGAAGCCCGGCGTAGAAATCCTTCTTTCGCAGCATGGTCATCATCTGGGCCTCTCTAAGCGGTCTTGGTCGCTATTACGACCAGCGCCGATGCCGGTTCGGATGACACCTGAATCAGCTTGTGCGGGATCGTGGAATCGAACTGGATGCAATCGCCGGGACTCAAGGTCTCCTTGCGCTTTCCGATGACGAGCTCGATCCGGCCGGTAAGGATGAACAATATCTCCTCACCTTCGTGGTGGCTCATGATGCGGCCGCGCTTCGCCGTCTTGGTGGGCCGCACGATGAAGGCACGCATCGTACGATCGGGTGCCAGTCCGGCGACGAGCGACAGGTGCGTGTCGACGTCGCCCGCCTTCCCGTTCTTCGCGCGCACGATCGTGATCGGGTCGTGGTCATCAGGCTGGCCGTAGAAATGGTCTAACGTCGTCCCGAGCGCCTCGGCGATCTTGATCGCAGATCCTATCGACGGAGAGGAAAGCCCGCGTTCCAGCTTGGAAAGATAGCTGCGGGTCAGACCGGAATCGGCTGCAAGCTGCTCCAGAGTCATGCCGCTCTGCACGCGGAGGAATTTGAGGTTGAGTGTCATGGCGCCCAGATCTTCCCGAAGTTATTGCCTGCGTCGATCTCGCATCAAACCGCCAACAATTCAAACCGTGGACCGGGATCTCGGTCAGATCACAGATCCAGCACCAGTCTCTGTCCCGCGCAGTCCCCCACACAGACGATGAGTTCGTTCTGCCGCTCAGCGGGCGAAAGCACCCGATCGCGGTGGATGGGCGGCCCCTCGGTCCAGCGGGTGCGGCAGGCGCCGCAGATCCCACCGCCACAGGACACGGGCACCTCCACGCCGAGCGCGTCCAGCGTCCCGAGAAGACCAACGTCGGGAGTGACAGTCGCCAGCTTCTTGCTCGCCGACAGATAGAGCTCGTAGGGAGGCACGTCGCTTCTGGCGGGGACCTTCGGCGGCGTGAACATCTCGATGTGCTTGCGGTCCTCCGGCCAGGCCGAAACGGCATCTTCGAAGGCCTTCAACATCGGGGCGGGTCCGCAGCACGCCGCCAGACCGGATCCTGCGAAATCCCCGACGATCTCGGCGACGACGGGTTGGGCCTGCTTGGTCGTGTCGTAGAGGCGGACGCGGCCCGCTTCGATCGCCGGCACGATCATGTCGCGCAGAATCGGCAGCCCGCGGCTGGTCCAATGCAGAGCGTAGTTCGACTGCCCCCTTCGCTCGAGATGCCGGATCACGGAGATGAACGGCGTCACGCCAATGCCTCCCGCGACGAACACGTTCGTCCCCGCTGGATTCGGCACGATCCCGCCGCGCGGCAACGAGACGGAAATCGGCTGCCCCACCTCGACGCAGTCGTGCAGGAAGCTCGAGCCGCCGCGGCCTTCCCGTTCGCGCTTTACCGCGATCACGTAGCGCCGATCGTCGTCCGGCTCGTTGCAAAGCGAATAGGTCCGCACGAGACCATTCCCCAGGTGGACATCGATGTGCGCCCCGGGCCGGAATGGCGGCAGTTCCCAATCGTCCTGATCGACCAGCGTGAAGCGCTTGGTGTCGTGGCCTAGATCCTCGACCTTGGAGACAATTGTGGAGACCGCCTTGATCGCCTTCGCCATCTAGATTGGCCTCACGGCATCGCCAACCCGCAGGGTACCCCCAGCGATGATCTTGCAGTTCAACCCCGACCGGTTGATCAGCGGATCGAAGACCGATTTGCCGAGGATCTCTTCGATATGCCGGCATGGCGTCGAAAGGCGGGTCGCCTCTACGATCGTCTCTCCCAACCGGAAGCGGCGGCCGACGAGATGATTCAGCGGAACGCCCTCGACCGTCACGTTGCGGCGATGTTCCTCGGGCAGCAGTTCGATGTTGTGGTCGCGCCGCAGGGCCTCGAGCGTCTCCACCTCGAACAGGGTGACCTGCCGTCCCTCCTCCGGCTTGTGGGAGTAGAATCCGGTTTCATGCCCCACGAAATATCGATCGCCCTCGATGCCGCGTCCTGCGACGAGCTCCAGTGAAGGAAACGAGCGCATCGGCAGAAAGGCGCGCGGAGTCTTGTGCAGGAAGCGCACAACGCCTTGCCAGGACATGGCGACTTTGGCCTCCTCGGTTGCGATTGCGTCCATCTTGATTCTCCCCAGGTCCTAATCCGAACGATTCAACGCGACGCGGCGACCGATTTTTCGAGTGTCTGGCGCACGTCCGATCGCACCTCAATCACGACCGGTCCCTCGGCCGCCATGGCTTCCTCGACCGTCGACGGGGCACTTTCCGCGTCCTCGACGACGAAGCCCTTCGCTCCGAAAGCGCGTGCCAGAGCGGCGAAGTCGGGATTCGAAAGATCGGTGCCGTACGGGCGACCGGGAAATGCCCGCTCCTGGTGAGATCGAATAGTGCCGTAGGACCGATTATTGGATACGACGATTTTGAGGTTCACACCTCTGGCAACAGCCGTCGCCAGTTCGTTACCCGTCATCAGGAAGCCACCGTCTCCGCAAAAGGCGACCACCTGCCGCCCAGGAAAGCGAAGGCTCGCGGCGAGACCGGACGGAACTCCGCTTCCCATCGCCCCGCAAGCCGAGCCAACTAGCTGGGCGGTCGGCTCCAGGCCGAAGATTCGGTGAACCCATCCGGCAAAATTGCCGGAGTCCGTCGTGACGATACCGTCAGAATTGAAGTGCGTCGCGATGGCCGCCACGGCGTGGCCGAAGACGTCCGCTGTCGGTACGCCAGAACGAGGCCAACCGTGAGTGGCCGATCGCACGGCGGCGGCTGCCTCGAGCCAATCGGCCCGGTCTCGAGCCGTCGTAGCAACGGCGAGCATGGCCGACACGAACGCCTGCGCTCCCGAGACGACCGCAACATCGGCTCGGACGCGCTTTCCGATGACATCG
The DNA here is from genome assembly GCF_051710265.1 of Bradyrhizobium sp. U531. NCBI lineage: Bacteria > Pseudomonadati > Pseudomonadota > Alphaproteobacteria > Hyphomicrobiales > Nitrobacteraceae > Bradyrhizobium > Bradyrhizobium sp. U531. The sequence goes on along the minus strand of NZ_JASVEN010000011.1, from coordinate 92,725 downwards.
GGATCTGGATACACGTGAACCAGCGCCTGGCGCGGCTCATCTTGTCTTGGAAACGCAAAGCCAAGCGAGGACAAATCGCCCAGGCGCGTCCCGACGGCGACGACAAGGTCGCAGCGTTCGAGCAGTTTCACGTGGGGCTGAGACGGAAAGAATCCGAATTGACCGGCCCACAGTGGATGTGCGTTCGGAAACTGGTCCTGCATTTTGTTCAGGGTAACGACAGGAACGTTCCACTTTTCGGCGAACATGATCAACTGGTCGCGGAACGATGCCGTCCGACATTCGCCGCCGATCAGCAGGATCGGCCGCTCCGCCGCCGTCAACGCCGCCGTGGCCTTTTCGATCACCGCAACGCTTGGCTCTGGACGCGCGAGCCCGTTGGTCCTGACAGCGAGCCCCTTGGCCGGTTCCTCGAGGAGATCCTCAGGCAGCTCGACGGCGACCGGGCCGGGCGTTCCCCCATAGGCTACCGCGAACGCGCGGGCCATCATCTCCGGAACGAGAGCCGCCGAATTCAGACGCACCGACCACTTCAGCACGCCATCGAAAGACCGGCCGCAGTCGATCTCCTGCACCGCGTCCCTCGCGAGGTTCGGACGATCGACCTGACCGACCAGCATGACCAGCGGAATCGCCTCCTGCTGGGCCACGTGCAGTCCGAGCGCAGCGTTGAAGGCGCCCGGACCGCGGCTCACCATCACGACGCCGGCGCGGCCTGTGAGCTTGGCGTCGGCTACGGCAGCAAGAGCCGCACTTCCTTCGTGCCGGCAGGTCACCAGATCGAAATCGCGGCGATCGCGCAGCGCGTCCAGCAGCGCCAGAAAGCTTTCTCCCGGTACGCCGAAGGCCCTGTCCACCCCGTGCGCAACGAGACAGTCGGCAACGAGTTCCGCGACGCGATAGGTCATGCGACGCTCCCGTCCTGCCTGATGGTCAGGGGATCGGCCATGACCCGCAGTGGCGCCTCCGTCCGATCTCGCAGCGCCTCGATCGCGAGGCCGTCGAGCAGCGCCCGGACGGCCAGGCCCTCCTCGGTTACGTCGATAATGCAGAGGTTGGTGAAGATGCGGGTCACCACTCCGCGCGCCGTGAGCGGATATTGACATCGCTCGACGATGCGGGAGCGGCCGTCCTTGGTGGTGTGGTCCATCATGACCCAGATCGACTTGGCGCCGACCGCCAGATCGATTGCTCCGCCGATGCCGGGCGGAGACCCGTTGTCACCGGTCGTCCAGTTGGCGAGATCTCCGTCCTTGGACACCTGAAAGGCGCCGAGCACGGCGACGTCGAGATGACCGCCTCGCATCATCGCAAACGAGAGGCTGGAGTCGAAGTAGGAGCCGCCGGTCCGGAGCGAGATGGGCATCTTCCCTGCATTGATGAGATCCCAGTCCTCCTCGCCCGCCGCCGGCTTCGGACCCATGTTGAGAACGCCGTTCTCGCTGTGAAGGATCACGCCCGACCCCTCCGGCAGGTAGTCGGCGACGTGCGTCGGGGCGCCGATACCGAGATTGACGAAGCCTTCCTGCGGCAGATGAAGTGCGACCATGCGCGCCAGCGCGTCGCGTGAAAGCGGCGTCATCGAGAGCTCCTTGCGAAAACGCGGTCGACGAAAATACAGGGCGTGACGATGGCTTCCGGATCCAAATCTCCGGGCTCAACCACTCGGTCAACCTCCACCGCGACCGTGCGGCCTGCGGTCGCCATGACAGCGCAGTGGTTGCGCGCCGTCTTGTTGTAGGTGACGTTGCCGAGCGTGTCTGCGAGGTGCCCTTTGACGAAGGCGAAGTCCGCCCGAAGGGGAAGCTCGAGAATGAACTCTCGCCCCCCGACGACGATCTTCTCTTTGCCGTCCGCGAACACCGTTCCGACGCCGACGGGAGAAAGGAAGCCGCCGAGACCTGCGCCGCCGGCGCGGATGCGCTCCACCAACGTGCCTTGTGGAACGAGTTCGAGCTCGACGGTGCCGGCACGATATTGTTCCGCGAACTGCTTGGCGCTGCGCGGATACGAGCAGACGATCTTGCGGACGATCCTGGCTTCGAACCACAACGACAGGTCATCTTCCGTGGAGCCGGCGTTGTTCGATATCAGCGTCAGGTCGCGGACGCCCCGATCTAGCACCGCCTTGATCACGCCGAGCGGAAGGCCCGCTCCCCCGAACCCGCCCATCATGACGGCGTCGCCGTCCTTGATGCCCTCCACGGCCGCCGCCGCGTTCTCGACCACTACGTTGCGCATCGTGAAATCCACCGTCTGTGTTACGGAATCGACGTGAGATACGTCGTGGACAGACCACGGCCGACCCGGTCGAGCAGCATCTCGTTGGTACCGTCGGCGTAGGCCGCCATCCGGACCTCGGCGAAATGCATGTTCAGGCGGTGGGCCACGCTGGCGCCGGTCGCGCCCACGATCCGGATGCACTGATCGATGCCCCAGAGCGCAGTGTCCACGGCGAACTTCTTGGCTTGTGCAGCGAGCGCAACCGGATTTTCTCCAGCCTGGATCTGCTCGGCGGCGCGAAAGACCAGGGCGTTGGCGGCCTCGAGCCGGACCGACACCTCCGCGAGCTCCCAACGCAAGCCCTGATGGCCTGTCAGCGGCTTTCCGAAGGCCTGCCGGCCTTCGCAGTAGTCAACCGCCTCGCACAGCGCCGCATATAGCGTCGCGACACACATGGCGGCCACGTGGACGCGGGCCGCATTGACGGAAGTCATCGATGCCTTGAGTGCGGCGCCAGGCGCCGCGATCAGGCACCACTCGGGAATGAAGTGGGCGTCGAAGGCAATCTCGGCCAGGCGGAAGGAACGCGCGCCAGGAACGACGATCTCGCTGCGCCTCACCGTCCCGGCATCGCCGAATGGCACATAGAAGCTGGCGATGTCCCCTGTGCCCGCAGCGTCGCCGACGCGGGCGAGGACAATCAACCCGCCGACCAACAAGCCATCCGTCATCCACGCCTTCGTGCCGGTCAGAGCCCAGCCGCCGTCAACGGGAACTGCCGTTGTGGCAAGGGCCGAGACATCGCTTCCACCCGCCGGCTCGGTCATGGCCGTCGTCAGGAGCAGCTCGCCACGTAGCGCGGGTTGCAGGAGACGCTCGATCTGGACCGGCGTACCGGTCTGAGAAAGTCGCGTCGCTCCGCCCTGGTGATGGTTCAGGCAGAACGCCGCCGCGAAGCCGTGGTGCGCCATTTCCTGCGCGACGCGGATCTTGCACAGGTACGAAGCTTCCAGCCCGCCGTGAGCGCGCTTCGCCTGAAGTCCCAACATGCCGAGCGCCGCCCATTCGGCGATCGATTTTTCGGGAAACGCCTCGCCTGCCATGTACGCCGCGAAGATGCCCTGCGAAAAGGGACCGGCGCAGAATTCCCGCGCCTTGGCCACATGCCCGCGCTCCTCCGCAGACAATCGAGTGTCGTACTGGTGATAAAAGTCCATGGAAGATCCTCGGCCAGCTACTTCTGAAGTGGCGCTCCGATGTCCTTGGCCCACTGATTCCAATAGGCTTCTTCCTTTCCGACGTCAGCCGTGAAGGTATCCACCGTCGAGCCAACGATCGGAGTTGCGCCGATCGTCTCCAACTGCTTCAGGAAATCCGGATCGCTCGAGGCCTTGTCGAGGGCTGCCCCAATCTTGGCGACGACGTCGGCCGGAAGGCCGGGCGGACCCGCGATCCCAAACCATGGGGAGATATCGACAGGCTTGCCGCCCGCCTGTTCGATCGTCGGCAGTTCCGGGAAGGCCGGGGACCGCTCGGCCGATGTCACCGCGAGCGCCTTCAGTGTGCCGGCCTTGACCTGCTGGCCGATCGTGGCCTCGGTAAAGAAGCCCACCTGCAAAATCCCCGACATGCAATCGACTATCGGTTGATTGCCGCCCGAGTAGTTGATGAACGTCATTTTCGTGTCGTAGGCCATATCGAACAGCGTGCCCCCGACGTGAGATGTCGCCCCGAACGTACCCCCGAAGTTCACCTCCCCCGGATGCGCCTTCAGATAGGCGACGAGCTCCGGAACGCTGGAGACGGGAAACTTCGGATTCACGACGAGCAGATTTCGCTGCTTTGCGACCTTCCGAATGTAGGTGAAGCCATTCTGCTGATCGTAGCGCACGGACGCATAGAGTGCCTTGGCGCGAGTGTTCGAGGACTCCACCGCGACGAGAAGCGTGTACCCGTCGGGCTTCGCGCGGGAGACGTTCGACGCGGCGATCATTCCGCCGGCGCCGCCATTGTTCTCGATGATGACGGTCTGGCTCAACTCCTTCGAGAGCAGACGGCCGATGACGCGACCAATGATGTCGGTCGGGCCTCCAGCCGGGAAACCCACGACCAGCTTGATCGTGGTCGAGGGATAGGCATCGGCCGCATCGGCCGGCTCGGCGATCGGGCCAAGGAAGAGGACGGCCGCAGCAGCGGCAAACAAAGTGGCTTTTCGGAACGAGCGAAACATGCAGTACCTCTCTCGAAGAACGACCAAGCTTCGAGCCTAGGACACTTTGTGTCAAGTAAGAAACTCTGGTAGCGCCGCGCCGCGCCGCACAATGACAGGGCAAAAGTTGCGGAAAAAGCTCTCATATGCAAATACGGGCGGCAACGAAGTCAAAGATGACAACCTGGAAACACCGGCAGCGGGCTCTCGGCTTGCCCAAGTTCACAATTTGTGTTCTAGACGATCGGTCTACTGAGGACGCAAATGGCTAAATCTCAAGGTGGTCGACGCCAACCGGCCGAACCGGTTCGACGCGACGTCGGGTATGCACCGGCGCGCGAGGTTCTGATCCGTTGCGGAATGGAAGTGATGACCCAGCAGGGGTTTGCCGCCACGGGCCTGGACGCATTGCTGCGCCGCGCCACCGTGCCAAAGGGCTCGTTCTACCATTACTTCGACAGCAAGGCGGAGTACGGCCGCGAAATCATGAGGGCCTACGATTCTTTCTTCCGACACAAGCTGGACCGCGCCTTGGACGATGAAAAGCTTGCTCCGTTGGCCCGCATGCGAGCCTTCGTCGAAGGCGCCAAGGCGGGCATGGCGAAATACAGCTACACGCGCGGCTGCCTGGTCGGAAACCTCAGCCAGGAGGTCGAGGCGCTGCCCGAAGATTACAGGCCCGCTTTGGACGGAATCATCAAGGGCTGGCAGCGGAAGGTCGCGCGTTGCCTGGAACACGCGCGCGACGCCGGCGAGATCGGAGACGCCGCGGATTGCGATGCCTTGGCCGAGTTCTTCTGGATCGGCTGGGAGGGAGCGGTGATGCGGGCGCGCCTCGTCAGGAACGGCACTCCACTCGATACTTTCATTTCCGGCTTCGTCGCCGGTCTCCCGCGCCCGGATGGGCCGAAGCCCAGATCCAAGGAAAGAACGTGAAAGAGGAGTTCGAGTTGTTCAAGGCCGTGCTGATTGAAAAGGACGATGAAGGATACCGCGCCGGCGTATCCGAGTTGTCAGAAGACCGCCTCCCCGAAGGAAACGTGATCGTCGACGTCGAGTACAGCACCTTGAACTACAAGGACGGACTGGCGATCACCGGCAAGGGTCCCATCGTGAGATCCTTTCCGCTGGTGCCCGGGATCGATTTCGCAGGCCTGGTCTCGTCGAGCTCCGACCCGGCATTCTCCCCGGGAGATCGGGTGGTTCTCAACGGGTGGGGTGTCGGCGAACAACATTGGGGTGGCCTGGCGCAGCGGGCCAGGGTCAAGGCGGACTGGCTGATCAAGCTGCCGGCTTCGATGCCTTCCAGACGCGCAATGATCATCGGCACCGCAGGTTATACCGCGATGCTGTCGGTGATGGCGCTCGAGAAGTATGGCATCCGACCAGGCGCGGGCGACGTGCTGGTGACCGGCGCCAGCGGGGGCGTCGGCAGCATCGCGATCATGCTTCTCCACAAACTCGGCTTTCGTGTCGTGGCCTCGACCGGACGGCCGGACGAGGCGCCGTATCTCAAGAGCCTGGGCGCGGCCGAGATTATCGACCGTTCACAATTGTCACAGTCGGGCAAGCCGCTGCAGAAGGAACGTTGGATAGCCGCGATTGACTCGGTGGGCAGCCACACCCTCGCCAACGTTTGCGCCGGAATCAAAGCGGACGGAGCGGTGGCAGCTTGCGGCATGGCGCAAGGATTGGACCTTCCCGCAAGCGTCGCTCCCTTCATCCTGCGCGGGGTGGCATTGCTCGGCATCAACAGTGTGACCCGTCCAAAGGCGGAGCGCGCCCAAGCCTGGGATCGTCTCGCCACATTGCTCACCGAAGCGGATCTGGAGAGGACGGCGGTCGAAATCGGCTTGAACGACGTCGTCTCCCTCGCGGGCCGGCTCATGAGTGGCCAAGTGCGCGGGCGCGTGGTCGTCAACGTCAATAGGTGACCTGGACCGAGAACCGAAGCGATTCGATCATCAGGGATCGCGCACCGAAGTTAACCCGACGGCAACGCCCGCTCGCTCGGAATGGGAGATCTCGAAACGATGGCCAGTTCGGAACGAACTGCAAGCGATGAACCCGGGCTCGGGTTCTCGACGCGAGCGATCCACCATGGGTACGACCCTTCCCATCACTCGCGCGCGGTATCCCATCCCATCTATACGACGTCGACCTTCGCCTTCGACGGCGTCGCAGATTTGGATGCGGCGGCCGCGTTGGGTGGCAGGCTTTACGCGCGGGAGTTCAATCCAACGACCGCGTTGCTGGAATCCCGTCTAGCCAATCTGGAGGACGCCGAAGATGCCGTGGTCTTTGCCTCTGGAATGGCCGCCTTCGGAGCATTGATTCTTTCGCTGCTGTCCCAGGACGATGAGCTCATCGTTCATCAGACGCTGTATTCGAATACGACGACGATGACGGAGCAGGGTCTGCCCCGGTTCGGTATCAAGACCGTCCCGGTAGACCTGGGTAACCCCGCCAGCCTCGATACTGTTCTTACGTCGCGCAGCAAAGCCATCTATTTCGAGACACCTATCAATCCTACGGGCGACGTCTTGGACATCGAAGCCATCGCGGAACGTGCGCGACGGGCCGGCCTCCTGGTCTTCGTGGACGGCACATTCGCATCACCAGCGTTGCAGAGACCTCTGCAGCACGGGGCGGACATCGTGCTGCACTCTCTCACCAAGTATGTCAGCGGACATGGAGACCTTCTCGGAGGTGCGCTATTGGGGCGGACCGAACTGATCGAGAAGATCCGAGATCGCGGCCTCCGATACATCACGGGCGCCGTGCTGTCACCGATGGTGTCGTCTCTGATCCTTCGCGGGATCAAGACGCTTCCTCTGCGAATGGATCGACATGGATCGAACGCGATTTCAATCGCACGGATGCTCGGTAGCCATCCGGCAGTAGGTTGGGTAAATTATCCATTCCTTCCGTCCCATCCACGGCACGCCATCGCAAGACGGCAAATGTCGGCGGGGTCCGGAATGCTGTCTTTTGGGCTTCGCGGTGGGTTTGACGTCGCCCGCCGTTTTCTCGACCATCTCGAGCTCATTACGCTCGCCGTCAGTCTCGGAGACGCTGAAACGCTCATCATGCATCCCGCGAGCCTGGTTCGCGCCCGGCTTGCCGTTCGCCCAGAAGCGCGTCTTCAAAGGGGCGTCGGAGATGACTTGATTCGCCTGTCGGTTGGTCTGGAAAACGAGGCAGATTTGCTTCGGGACCTCGAGCAGTCGTTAAATCGTCTCTAGCTTGCCTACAAGCAGCGTTCGTCAGGGAGAGGCCAAATATGATCGCCCCACCGCCAGGACTTGAGCCGGCCTTGGACTTCGGTCCGATTGCATTGAGCCCGCAAAAGGAAGTCGTCCGAAAATTTTACAAGGACATGTGGGACAACGCCAACGTCGATCTGATCCCTGAAATATTCCAGCCCGGCTTCACCTTCCGGGGTTCGCTCGGCCCCGTCCTGGTTGGCTTCGATCAGTTCGCCGACTACGTCCGATGGGTGACGGACTCTCTTGAGAACTACACGTCTGACATCCTCGATCTCTTCGAGGACGGCAACGTGGTCACGGGCAAGCTGCGCTTCCACGGTATCCATCGAAAGCCGATGTTCGGCCACGCGCCCACCGGACGCCATGTGTGGTGGCATGGTGCGCCGATCTTCAAGTTTGAAGGCGACAAGGTGAGCGACCTTTGGGTTCTCGGCGACATCCACGGGTTGATCGGTCGTCTCGCGCCGGACGCGACCAGCAAGCCGGAATTCAAAACTAACAAGTAGTCCTGCGCCATGATCGCTCGCACGGAGCGGCGACAACCCTCGACCCGCAACGGAGACAAGCCATGTACACCCCTGCCGCCTTCAAAGATGAAGGCATCGAGAGCATCCGCGACTGCTGCGCTTCCAAGGCAAGTGCAGGATGAGTCGGAACCGTTCGGCGGCCGATTCCGCCGACGTGCGAGCCGTGGCGCAGCCCCGCCGTTCCCGTGGCCGCCTAAATTCCGGAGATACGATGTTCGAACTTCAGTCTTTCGCATTGTTCCTGGCCGCGGCAACGCTTGTCGCTATCACGCCCGGGCCGGGCATCTTCTACATCATCGCTCGCACCCTCGCCGGCGGTAGAACCGAGGGACTGGCGTCCAGCGTTGGCCTGGGTCTCGGTGGTTTGGTGCACGTGCTCGCCGGCGCAATCGGCATCTCGGCGCTGCTTATGGCGAGCGCCGAAGCATTTACTGCGCTGAAGATCGCCGGCGCGTTCTATCTCATCTGGCTCGGCATCAAGACCTGGAGGCAAACGCTTATCTCCGCCCCGACCGAGGTCCGGACGACCGGTGCAAGCCGTGCGTTGCGCGAAGGCATCGTCGTCGAGGCACTGAATCCGAAGACGGCTGCGTTCTTCCTCGCTTTCATTCCGCAGTTCGTCGACGCGAGCGCGAATGTGGCTCTGCAGTTTGTCGTCCTGGGCACGATATCGGTCGCCTTGAACACCAGTGTCGACCTGATCGTGACCCGTTGGGCGGCCAAAGCGAGGGATCGACTCGCCGGACGGCACACTTTCATCGCCCGCACGAGACAGACGTCCGGAGCCGTCATGTGCGGATTGGGAGTTGCCTTGCTGACCGCGCGTCGTGCGAGCTAAAGCTCGCCGCGAGTCGCTACGGTTGGAGTCAATGTTGCAAGTCGAACGGGCGAAGTTCGCCGCCTATTTGCGGTCTTCGCCCGAGATCGCCACACTTGGCCCCGATCAAGCGATCCTCCAGCATCTCGAGGCGATCCTGGCCCCCAGAATCGTTCGCCGTCGAAGACGTAGAAGGGCGAGCCAAACACGCCTGCTTCGAGCGCCCTTGGCGTGTTGGCGGCATATTCCTGACGGGCCTCCGGCATCGATGCCGCTTCCAAGAGCGCTTTCCCATCGTACCCCGCACCGTTCGCGGCCGCGATTGGCGGCGGCCTTGCCCCGATCATCGCAACCACGCTTCTGGCGACGACGGGAAGCACGTTGGCGATAGGCGTTTATTTGTGCGGGCTTGCCGTACTAGCAGCCGCTTGCGCATTCGCGATGAAAGCACCGAAATAGGCATCTGCACCGTCACGACAGCTACCGCCCGATACGCCGGTGCGCGCAACTTGCGCACCGGGGCTCTGCATGAGGACTGCTAATGACCTCTCAATCCAGCATCTGGAGCTATACCGATGTAGGAAGTGGTCTCGCGTGTCTTCGCAAATCACTTGATGGCTGGCACGGCAACGGCGCGAGCTTGCTCAAACGCAATCGTATCCGCAATGAGTCTGTGGATTTCGCTTCATGTTCTTTTCAGAAAAAACTGCCGCTGGAAAACGTCGAAGCGCGATGTCAGTCGGTCTCTGCCTCGGGACCAGCGGCAAGCCCGCCGAGCCGATCGTCGATGTAGCGCCTGAGCGCCGTCGCCGCATTCAACATGTGCGCACGCATTCTGCGCGAGGCGGCATCACCGTCACCTTCCGCGATCGCCTGCATGATGGCCTCGTGCTCCTCACGAGACTTGTGAATGCGATCGCCCTGGCGCAATTGCGTCCGGCGGAACGCGCTAAGCCGGGAACGCACATCCTGGGCCTGTTCAGACAGGAATGAATTATGAGTCGCGCGATAAATGCCTTCATGGAAATGTCGGTTGAAGCCATCATAGGCATTCACGTCATTCGCCTCGACCATCGCACGCGAATCCTCGTGGAGCTCCATCAGATGACTGCGTTCGAGCGGGGTCATGCGATAGGTTGCCAGCCTGACGCACATCGCCTCAACCTCGGCGCTGGTTTCGAACATGTCCATGATGCGTTCGGGCGTCATCCGCGCCACGACCAGCCCGCGACGGCCACGCACCTCGACGAGCCCGCTCACGACGAGCTGCCGGAGCGCTTCCCGCACCGGCGTGCGGGACGCCCCGAAGCGATCGGCAAGCTGCTGCTCCTCCAGCGCCGAACCGGCGACGAGCGCGCCCGAGGCAATCTCGTCCGTGAGCGCATTGCGGATGCGATCGGAGAGGAGGCCGCCATCTTCTTCTGCCTCGGTCGCGACTTTGAACAGACTTGCCATTCAGCTCCCTATGATTGCACGCCCGTGAAGTAGAGGATCGATGGCGCGGCCAGGCATCCGAGCCCGGTATGGAACGTCGCGGTCAACGCACCCTAAGGCACCAGGCGCCGATCGGTCGCCGCAAGCCCTCCGGAAACGCCGCTGATCGTTCCCATCAAGCCGCCGAACACCATCGCGCTGTGCGGATTGTCAAGGCCGATCATCTTCGCGACGAATGGCGTGCCGATCATCACGATCACTGCCTTGAATACACCCGTCGCGATCGACAGCGCAATGACCGGCGACGACGCGCCGATCGCCGCCCCGGTGACCGGTCCCACGATGTAGGTGACCGCGCCGGCGCCGATCGTCGTCAATGATTCGGCGTCAGTGTAGCCAAGCGCCGCGGCGACGAAAACGCCGAGAATGAACGGAACGACCGTTCCCAGCCCGAGCGCGACCGCGCCGATCAGCCCGGCCTTGTGCGCATGGACGACGTCGACCTCGAAGGCGGTGGCGACGATGGCGAAGTCCCGCAGCATCGCGCCGCCCATCAGACCGATCCCGGTCAGCGCCGGCAGGTCGGCGACGCCCTTCTCGCCGCCGGTGGCAAGGCCCCCGAAAAAGGCCAGCACGAGACCCAGCATGATCGCGATCGCCGAGCCGTGAATGCGTCCGAAGGTGAGGTATTTCGAGATCGCCCCCGAGATCCACATCAGGATGCCGACGGCAGCGAAGGCGGTGATCAGCGCATTGGCTGCGAGAATGTGAGAGATCATGGTCATCCGATCCTCCCGGACTTGAAGTGGGGCACATTCGCCTCGATCGCCTCGCGGGCCTCGATCTCGTCCATGGTTTCGACGCGGCCACTGAGCCGGCAAGGCCACCATCGCGAAACACACGGCGACCGCGCCGGCGCCCGCAAGACGACGATCGGGCCGCCCTTCGCCGCGGCGACGACGTTCTGCTGCGCGGCCATGGCGACCACAATCGGAATGTAGAAGCTGCCCCAGAACCCGACGCCGGTATTGAGCCCGCGGCTGAGCAGGCCGTGCCGCATCAGCCAGAGCCGGGCGGCGATCAAAAACATCATCGCAATGCCGACGCCGCCGACATTGGCCTTCACGCCGAGGGCAACGCCGAGCAGGTCCCCGAGCAGGCCTCCCAGCAGGGTGCAGATCGCAAGCAGAGCTACGCCGGAAATGGTCAGGGGCGCCTCCCCCATGGCGAGCGGCGCGCCGGCCACTTGATACGGGCTTTCTGTATGCATTCGCATCATAAATCCAATCCTGTGCATGCGAATATCTGTCGATTATGATATAACGTATACACTGATTGACGTTCCGAGGCAATACGCATACATTAGCGCCTATCGAAGCCAACCTCGCATGCCAAGGGAGCCGACATGAGCGATTGGGGTATGCAAAAGGCCGCCCTGGGCGAGCGCCTCGCGGCCGGCCGACAGCACGCCAGGGGGAAGGTCGTCCCTATCCCCAGCCTCCCCGCGTTCCTGAAGGCGGTGGTCCAGTCAGGCGACCGGGTGTGCCTGGAGGGCGACAATCAGAAGCAGGCCGACATCCTCGCCTCCGCGCTCGCCAATCTCGATCCGAAGGATGTCCATGACCTGCACATGGTGCAATCGGGCGTGGTGCTGCCCTCCCACCTCGACATCTTCGAGAAGGGCATCGCGCGGCGGCTCGACTTCTCCTATTCGGGCCCGCAATCGGCGCGCATCGCGCGCATGCTGTTCGGCGGCAAGATCGAGCTCGGGGCGGTCCATACCTATCTCGAACTGTTCGCTCGCTACTTCATCGACCTCACGCCGAACGTCGCGCTGATCGCGGCGGTGAGCGCCGACAAGGACGGCAATCTCTATACGGGGCCGAACACCGAGGACACGCCGACCGTGGTCGAGGCGACCAGCTACAAGAACGGTCTGGTCGTGGCGCAGGTCACCGAGATCGTCGACAAGGTGCCGCGCGTCGACATTCCCGGCGACCTCGTGCATTTCGTGGTCGAGGCCGGCCGCCCCTTCTATGTCGAGCCGCTCTTCACCCGCGATCCCGCCGCCATCACCGAGACGCAGATTCTGACGGCAATGCTCGCCATCAAGGGCATCTATGCGCCCTACAGCGTGCGCCGGCTCAATCACGGCATCGGCTTCAACACCGCCGCGATCGAGCTCCTGCTGCCGACCTATGGCGAGAAGCTCGGACTCAAGGGCAAGGTCTGCACCCATTTCGCGCTCAATCCGCATCCGACCATGATTCCGGCGATCGAATCCGGCTGGGTCGAGCAGATCCATTGCTTCGGATCGGAAGTCGGCATGGAGGACTATGTCGCCGCGCGCTCCGATATCTTCTTCACGGGGCCCGACGGTTCGCTGCGCTCCAACCGCGCCTTCTGCCAGACGGCGGGCCTCTATGCCTGCGACATGTTCATCGGATCGACGCTGCAGATCGATCTCGAGGGCCACAGCTCGACGGTGACGACCAGCCGCATCGCCGGATTCGGCGGCGCGCCCAACATGGGCTCCGATCCGCGCGGACGCCGCCATCCGAGCGAGCCCTGGCTCAAGGCGGGCGCCGAAGCCGATCCGGATTCCAGCGCCGCGCTGCGCCGCGGCCGCAAGCTGGTGGTGCAGATCGGCGAGACCTTCGGTGACGGCAATGTCCCGCTCTTCGTCGAGCAACTGGATGCGCTGGAGCTCGCGCGCAAGCTCGACCTCGATCTGGCGCCGGTGATGGTCTACTCCGACGACGTCACCCACATCGTCACCGAGGAAGGCATCGCCAACCTCTTGATGTGCCGCAGCAAGGACGAGCGCGAGCAGGCGATCCGCGGCGTTGCCGGCTACACCGATATCGGCCGCGCCCGCGATGCGAAGATGGTCGAGCAGCTCCGGCAGCGCGGCGTGATCCGCCGTCCCGAAGATCTCGGCATCGATCCGCTCGACGCCGACCGCCGTCTGCTCGCGGCCCGCTCGATCAAGGACCTCATGCTGGCCTCCGGCGGTCTCTACCGCCCGCCTAGCCGTTTCCGCAACTGGTGAGGAGTTTTGCATGGAAAAGCTCAGCTTCAGACTGACCGCTGCAAGATCCGCCGGCGGCACCCGCGCGCAGGCGATCGTCGGCGTCGTCGCCTCCGGCAATCTCGAAGTGCTGCTGGAACGGACCTCGCCGGCCGACGTCTGCACCATCGACATCGCGACGGCGGCGCACGGCTTCGGCATGGTGTGGGATGCCGTGGTCCGCGACTTCGTCGCACGCCGCTCCGCCGGCGGCTTGCGCATCTCCATCAATGACGGCGGCGCCCGGCCCGACACGGTGGCGCTGCGCCTTGCCCAGGGCGTCCGCAAGATCGAGGAGCCGGAACGATGACAGCCCTCACCGCCAACGACGTCTCGCTGAGCTGGTACGAGGCGAGCGCCCGGCAACGCATCGACGCGCTGGTCGATGCCGGCAGCTTCTGCGAATTCATCGGTCCGGAGCTGCGCGAGATCAGCCCGCATCTGTCGATCTTCGACCTGCCGGAGCAGTTCGACGACGGCATCGTCATCGGGCGCGGCCGTCTCGACGGCACGCCGGTGCTCGTTGCCGCACAGGAGGGCCGCTTCATGGGCGGCGCCTTCGGCGAAGTCCATGGCGCGAAGCTCACCGGCTTGATGCGCGCGGCGCTGACGCTGAAGCAGGACGTGCTGATCCTGTTCGACACCGGCGGCGTGCGGCTCCAGGAGGCCAATGCCGGCGAGCTCGCGATCGCGGAGATCATGCGCGCGGTGATCGAGGCGCGCCGTGCCGGCGTCAACGTCGTCGGCCTGATCGGCGGCCGCGCCGGCTGCTACGGCGGCGGCAGCCTGATCGCCGGTACCTGCTCGCGCCTGATCATCTCCGAACAGGGGCGACTCAGCGTCAGCGGCCCCGAGGTGATCGAGACCAACAAGGGCATTGAGGAATTCGATTCGCGCGACCGCGCACTGGTGTGGCGGACCATGGGCGGCAAGCACCGCTATCTGATCGGCGGCGCCGACATGTTCGTCGATGACGAGGCGCTGGCGTTTCGCGAGGCTGCGAGCGCGGCGCTCAGGCGCGAGAAGCGATGCGACGTTGCGGTGCTCGAAGCCGAGCAGGCGCGCCTCGCGCGGCGGCTGCAGCGCTTTGGCGAGGCCGAGGATGCCGTCGAGATCTGGCAGGCGCTCGGCATCGACGATCCGGCCGATGTTCCCGCAATTCCGACCAGCGCGTTTCTTCGCGCGGCCACCACCAGGGAGAACGCCGATGACGCTCGATGACATCCTGGCCGGCCTGTTCCCGAACGGCCGCAAGATCGAAACCACGGGCGTGCTGATCGCGGGACAGGCGACGCTGCCCAACGCCGGACCGATTCACCTGATCGGCGTCACGCAAGGGCAGCCGCTCGGCGTGGACGAAGCGATCGTGCTCGCAGGGCACGTGATCGAGATCGTCAAGTCAGGGCATCGGGCGCCGATCCTGCTCCTGGTCGATTCCGCCAGCCAGCGCATGAGCAAGCGCGACGAGCTGCTCGGCCTCAGCGAATATCTGTCGCATCTCGCCAAGGCGCTGCTGCTGGCCGAAGCCGAAGGACATCGCACTATCGGCCTGCTCTATGGCGGCAGCGCCGCCGGTGCATTCATCGCCACCGCGCTTGCCACCGGCACGCTGGTGGCGCTGCCCGGCGCGCATCCCGCGGTGATGGATCTACCGTCGATGGCGCGCGTCACCAAGCTTCCGATCGACGTGCTCAAAGCCAAGGCGGAGGCGACGCCGGTGTTCGCGCCCGGGCTCGACAATATGGTGCTGACAGGCGGCGTTCACGTCGTCTGGGACGAGACCGCGCCGCTGGCGCCGCAGCTTGCGGAGGTGCTGCGACGGCCGCAGGGGCAGGATGAGCGCGGCCGGCTCGGCGCAGAACACGGCGGACGGCGGAAAGCGGCCGAACTTGCCGAGCGCGTTGCGTTCGCAGCGGCCTCACATCAGGGAGCGCGACATGGCTGAGCCGCTCGCGCGCCACAGCATGGTGAAGGCATCGACGGCCGGATGGGCCGCTGTGATGACCCGCTGTCCGGAACTCGCCGGCGAGCCGATGGTCGCGGGCTGGGCACACGCCGGCCGTCCCCTCGTCGTTCGCCGGCCGGCTTGCAGCGACACCGCCGGTATGATCCCGCTCGGTCTGCCGCTGCCGCCGAGCCTCGGCAAACGGCGCATTGCGGTCTCGCTCACGGCGGCCGAGATCGTCGCGTCCGCGCCGCCGCCTTTGCTGACCGATGCCGCGAATGCTGCGCCCGCGACCTGGCGCGAGCCGATCGAGAAGCTGCTCCAGCTGCTACCGGAGACCCGGACCTATGGCAGCCTGGCCTGGCAGCACCTGACTGGCCTGCCCTATCTCTCGGACGGTTCGGATCTCGATTTGCTCTGGCCGCTGTCGTCGGCCGAACAAGCCGGCACGTTGTTGTCCGGCATCGCTGGGATCGCCAGGCAAGCGCCGATGCGACTGGACGGCGAGATCACAGGTCCCGCCGGCGGCGTTCAATGGCGTGAGCTGACCGGCACCGACGAAGACGAAGTCCTTGTGAAGGGCGAGCGAGGCGTCACCACGATGACGCGCGCGGCCTTCCTCACGGGTCTCGCGTCATGACTCAGGTGCTCAGGTGGCAATCGCGGCCGAACCGTGCGCTCGATGCGGCGCAGCTCGGCCACCTCGCTTCACTTTGCCTGAAGCTCGAAGTCGAAACCCATCCGAAGCCCGGCCTCGTCAGCCATGTCGACAACGGTGCGCACCGCGACATGGACGCCGCGCTGTTGTGCCTCAGCGCCGAAACCCTGACGGCGTTCTTCGGCGAGCTCGCCGCCGCGGGCGCTGAGGGTTCCGGCATGAGCCGACTTCGCGCCATCGGCGTTGCCGCCGAGCGCGCGATGCTGGCCGCGACGCAGGGCGTCAACACGCATCGCGGCGCGATCTTCGGGCTAGGCCTGCTCTGCGCCGCGGCCGGATACCGGAACGCCGTCGGCATCCGCAAGTCGCTCGGCCGTCTGGTCTCAGAGCGTTGGGGCCACGACATCCTGTCAGGCCCGGTCTCGCTGCGGAGCCATGGCGCGGTGGCCGCGCGCCGCTACGGCGCCGGCGGCGCCAGGGTGGAGGCCGCCAATGGCTTTCCGTCGGTCTACGACATCGCCCTGCCCGCGCTGCAGGCAGCGCGCGAACGTGCGCCTCATGACGAGGAAGCCGTGCGCGTTGAAACCTGCATGAGGTTGATCGCCGACGTCACCGACACCAACCTGCTGCATCGGGGCGGAGCCGAAGGATTGCGCTTCGCCCAAGAGAGCGCCTCGAGCTTCCTCGCCGCCGGCGGCGTCGGGTCGCCGGAATGGCGCGCGCGTGCTACCGACATTCATCAGGCGCTCGTCGCCCGTAATCTCAGCCCCGGCGGCTCCGCGGACCTGCTCGCGATGGCGCTGTTCGTCGATCGGCTGGAGGTCTGATGCTGGCCCTGCTCTGCGGCGGACAAGGTACGTTGTCGGACAAGATGTTCGATCTTGTCGCGGACCAGCCTACTGCCGAGCCGATCTTTGCCGCGGCGGCCCCCGTTCTCGGCGCTGACCCGCGGGACGTCATCCGGACCCGTACCGCGGATGAACTCTCCGTCAATCGTGCCAGCCAGATCCTGACGGTGACTTCGGCGCTCGCGGTCCACGCCTGCATCGCCGACCTGCTGACTGAGCAAACCGCCGTCACCGGCTACAGCGTCGGCGAAATGGCGGCCTGGAGCATCGCTGGCGTCTGGACCGCCGACGAAGCGCTGCGGCTCACCGATATTCGCGCCCGCCTGATGCAAGATGCGGCGGGGCCCGATGGCCGCCTCGGCTACGTCCGCGGGCTTGACCGTTCCGCGCTCCAATATTTGCTCGACAAACACCACTGCGAGATCGCGATCGTCAATCCGGATCTTCTGTTTGTGGTGGGCGGTACAGAGCAGGACGTGATCGACCTCTGCCATGAGGCGGAGGAAGGATCTGCACGCACCGGCCTTCTCGCCGTCAGAATCGCCTCGCACACGGCTCGCCTCGAGCAGGCCTGGAAGCCGTTGCAACAAGCGCTCGACCACAGCGCCCTTTCCGCTATCGCAGACAGCCGACTCCTGCTCGCTGGAGGCGACGGCGAGCGGATCTTCTCTGCAACCTGTGCGACCGCAAAGCTGGCGCGCCAAGTCGCCCGGCCGATCGACTGGTCGGCTACGTTGGAAGCCGTGGCAGAGCTTGGCGTGACCCGGGTTCTGGACTTGGGTCCGGGACATGCACTTGCAGAGATGATGCAAGCCTTTCAACCGACAGTTCGGTGCTATGCCGCAGATGGATTTCGCACACTGGACGGCTTGCGAAACTGGATCACGTCCGAAAGGCCAAGCATTTATTGTAGCTGAGCCCCCTTTTCCCGATCCAGCTTCGGGTCTTTACCCCTCAACGAGACCGCGGCGCATCGTTGCGTCATCGTCGTCGGTTGGGTCGGCGAGGTAACGGCCGACGATATAGCCGAAGGTCATAGCTGGCCCGAGATTGATGCCGCCTGAAGGGTAGTAACCGCCCATCACGCTCGCCATATCGGCCCCGACCGCGTGCAGCTTCGGTATTGGTCGGCCTTGACGGTCGAGCACCCGCGTAAGTTCATCCGTTTTCAGGCCGGCAAACGTGCCGAAGCTGCCTGGCAGTACCTTCACAGCGTAGAATGGTCCAAATTCGATCGGCGCGACGCAGGGATTGGGTTTCACGCTCGCATCGCCCCCCCTGCGGTTGAATGGCGTCGAGCCGCGACCGAACGCAGGATCCTCGCCCCGTCGCGCGTGATGATTGTATTCGTCGAGCGTCCGGCACAGTCCTTCCGGATCAATGCCGCAGGCGCGCGCCAATTCTTCCGGAGTCCGGCCGACTTTGATGTAGCCGGACCGAATATAGGGCGCAGCCGGCAAGGGGCTTGGTCGCGAGATGCCGAGACCGTACCGTCGCTGGAAGCCGCGGGTGCAGATCAGCCAAGAGGCCACTTCCCGACCCGGCGGCGTTTCACGGATCATGGCACTGACGTAATCGTAGTAGCCGTTCGCCTCGTTCACGAAACGGCGTCCATCGGCAAGGACCGCAACAATGCCGGGCTTCGCTCGCTCGATGATGTGGGGAAAGCGGCCCACCGTGCCATCCGAATAGGGAACCAACGATACCGGGCACCAGGCGCTTGGAGAAGCGAGGGATTTGTCAACTTGACCGCCCGCCTCTTCGCCGAGACGCAGACCGTCGCCGGAGGCGCAGTCCGGCGTGACCGACCAATGTTCCTCCCCGGAAGGCGTATAGCCGAACAGCTCGCGTCGGCGCTCCCGATCATGCGGAAACCCGCCGCCGGCCAGAATCGTCCCGCGACGAGCGTGAATTGCGTAATCGGCGTTCGGACCGCCAACAACCGCGCCTGTCACCACGCCATTCTCGACGGTGAGACGCCTCGCCGGCGCCGACACGCGGATCTCGACGCCGAGTTCGGCGGCAGAGAGGCCGAGCCGCGCCGCCAATGCATTACCGTTCACGAGTTGGGTCGCCCGACCAAACAGTGCCAGGTCGATGAGGTGGCGACCAACCCGCCTGGCAACATGGAGCGCGGAGCGAGCCGAGCGCGTGACACTCATGAACGCCGCGAGATCCGCGCCCGCCATGATCGGCAATCCCAGGAACGCCGTTTCGCGCAGCGGTCGCCGCAGCTTGTCGAACAACTCCCCGAGCTTACGCCCGTCAAGAGGCGCCGCGCAGACTTGGTGTCCGCCTGTCGCGGCGCCCGGCGTCGCGCCATGCATATCCGGGATGGCGTTGCCGTCCACGAACTGAAGCTTGGTGTGACGCTCGAAGAACGCGACCATACGCGGTGCTGCATCGAGAAAGGCATCCACCTTGGCGGGTTCGTATTGATTGCCGAGCTCGTTGCGGAGATAGGTGCGCGGGCCCTCCGGATCTTCGTGGATGCCGGCGCGGCGGGCAAGCGGATTGCCGGGGACCCACATCCAGCCGCCCGACCATGCCGTCGCGCCACCAAACACGGGCTCCTTCTCGACGACGATCACCTTCAGTCCATGCCACGCGGCGGTGACGGCCGCCGACAAACCGCCCGCCCCTGAGCCGATGACGAGAACATCGCACTCATCCGGACCGCTGGGGTCTGTCGTCAAGGGCATGTTGATATCCTCTTTCGGCGCACGATTGGTCAGAATACACCGCGATCACTCAGTCGGTTCACCGCGGCGGCGCTACCTCGCTGCATGCCGCTCGAAGAACCCTCTGGACGCATCGGCAGCGGAATGGATACGCCGCGTGGTCGACCAATTTGCTTCAGCCGCAATCGGCGTCTCGATCACGAGCTGCGTTGCCTCCGGAAGCGCGTCCACGAGTTCATGAAGCGGTATGCTCCCTTCGCCAAGATGCAGACGTGAGCCGCGAGCTTCGGTCGGCAGATCCTTCAGTTCAGGAGAGGTCTGAACCGCATCGGAGAGCTGCGCATACGCTATACGGTTGGCCGAGACGCCAGCGACGTCTTTCGGCGTGCCACCTCCACGGTAGAGATGCAGCGTATCGATAATCAATCCGGCATTAGGACGGCCTGCCGCCTCGATCAAATCAAGAGCATCCCTCCAAGTGCGGATGTCGCGGTAGAGCATGAACTCGACACCGACATGCAACCCGAACCGGGCCGCCTCATCGCAGAGGCGGCCGAACAGATCGATACGCTGCGCCGGCTCGAGAAATGCGCCGTTCCCGATCACCTCTGTGCCGATCGAAGAAATATGCGTGGCACCCAGTTCCGCCGCAACTTCGAGCGCGGGACGAAACCTCTCTAGATTGGTGACTGGTGAAAGGATAAACGCTTCAACATCGAATACGCGTATGTTGTGCGCCTTCAGCGCCGATTTAACTTTGCGGATCACCTCAGGCCGACCGACAATCTCGTGCTGCAGCGGTTGCGCGGTGGCACTCATTAACAAGAGACCCACCGCGCCGAAGCCGCTTGCTGCAGCCCCTTCTATAAGTTCGACCGGATCAACGCGACCGACAGTCAGATTGGCAATCGAGACCTGACTGAGTGTAGCTTGGCTTTTCATCTACAATTCCCTCTGCGGCACGCTGATCTCGGTTGCCAGTTGCTTCACCGCGAACTCTTAGCGATAGCTGAAGCCGGTGCTTGCCGCCCACAAGCTCAGGATGGGGTCGCGATCCTTGAGTGCTTTTTCCAGATCCAGATCGAGGAGCTTAACGTCAGCCAGCACGGGGATACCCTTTGGCGAGGCGACGCCATTGCGCACCGGGTACACACCGGCTTCGGCAAAGATCGTCTGCATCTCGTGGCCCAGCGCGAAATCGGCCAGCAAACGAGCCGCGTTCGGATGCGGCGCGTTCTTGCCAATGCCGATCGCATTGAACTGAGCAACCCCACCGGACACCGGCACTGCCATGGTGACCGGAGCACCCTTGGCGATGATGCCGGAGATCGCAGTCGTGATGTTGAAGAAGTCAAGCGGCCGTTCACCGGTCTGCAGCTTCGTGGCCATGACGCCCATCGAAGGATTCAATTCACCCTTGGCGCTCCGGAAGCCCTTGAGGATAGCACCGCCTTTTTCGGGGCCGAATGTCTGATAGATCGCTGCAACGGTCGCGAACGTCGCCGAGGACGAGCCCGGATTCGACATAGCGCCGAGGCCATCCCATTCGGCCGGCGGGCTGATGTAATCAGTCCAATCCTTCGGCACTTTCTTGTTGGCCATGGATTCGTGATTGTAGGCAAACAGAATGAGGTTTCCATTGCCGCGAACATAGCCGCCGCCTGGTGGAAGGCCGAGCTTGCTTAAACTCCCGGCTTCATCGCTCGTAAAGTCCGTCAGGTAGCCCGAAGTCTTCGCCGTAATGACGGTATCCTCAGCCTGATACAGGACATCCAACAGCGGTTTTCCGGCTGTGTTCTCGGCGACGAAGCGATTGTATATCTGCCACGCATCACCGGTGGCGGACGTGACTTTGATTTTCGGGTATTTGACACCAAACGCCTTGATCAACAACGGAACGGTGAATGGGTCGCCGTAGACGACCAACTGGCCTTCCTTTTCTGCTGCCGCGACGAGTGCTGTATCGGCCGCGCGGGCCAACTGGGCAGTGGGCAATCCACCCAGCGCGCCGAGGACACCTGCGACTGCCAAACTATGAAGTACCTTGTCGCGAACCGTTTTAATTCCCATCGCTTTTCTCCCTTCAATCACATGATGAATTTATTGTTTATCCCGCTCCGATTGGACGGCGCTCTGGCGCGGAACACTCCAAAGCCACGTCTCGCTAGATCTCGCTGTCGAACAGATGGACTTGCTCGGGAGCGATAGAGAGCGAGAGTTGATCGTTGACGGCGAACCGTTCGTATCCGTAAGTCACGACCAATTGGGGCCCTATTGGCGTGTCGACACGTAGCTCCCGCCGGTCGCCGACAAACGTGACTTCTTGAACGTTGGCCGAGAGACCGGAACCGGCGCCCTTCGCCACGCGCCACGATTCCGGCCGCACCATGCACAAGGCGTCGCGCTGCGAGGACGCATTCGCCATCAGACCTTCTGAGATGATTTCTCCGGATGGCAATGCGGTGACACTCGCCCCGTGTTGGTTCGGGCGTACCGCTACCCGAAACAGGTTCGCCTTACCCAGGAATTCCGCGACGTAGCGAGCCGTTGGCCGGAAATACAGTTCCTCCGGCGGCCCCTTTTGGACCACCTTGCCTTTGCTGAAGAGAAAGATCTCGTCACCAAGCGACATCGCCTCTTCCTGATCGTGCGTGACGAACAGGATTGTGGCGGAGATCCGTTGCTGCAGTTGGCGAATCTCATGGCGCATCTCGACACGAAGCCGCGCATCGAGATTACTCAAAGGTTCATCCATCAGGATAAGCCTGGGATTGCCGACGAGGCACCGGGCAATTGAAACCCTTTGTTGCTGGCCGCCGGATAATTTCATGGCGCTCTTTTCGGCCTGATCGCTCAAGCCGACGATCTTGAGCGTGTCTTGCACACGCCGATCAATTTCGGCTTTGCCCAGCTTTTGCGCTCGCAGCGGCATAGCTACGTTGCCGGCGACTGTCAGGTGTGGCCAGATCGCATATGATTGGAACACCATACCAAGTCGCCGCTTCTCGGGCAGGACATCAACACCGCGCTCAGAACTGAAAACCGTGTCGTCGTCGATTTTGATCGAACCGCTGTTCGGTCGCTCCAACCCGGCAATACAGCGCAGCGTCGTTGTCTTGCCGCAGCCGCTGGCTCCCAGCAACACCGAGATCTTTCCGGCTTGAAATCCGACGCTTAGATCATCGATCGCTCGTAATGGACCGAACGCCTTCGTCAGCCCTTCCACTCGAACGCTCATGTCCTATCCCTCTCGTGGGCCGTCACGGTCAAACTGCCGCGACCTGCCGCTGTTTTGTTATGAGTGTCACGCTCCACATGACGCCCACGCCCATGACGAGCTGCAGCAATGAAAGGGCCGCAACCATAGAGAATTCACCGACAGCCCAGGTATCGAAGCTGAGGATGGATAACGTCCGCGTTTCCGCCGTATAGAGAGGAAGCACCATCGACAGCTCAGAGATAAAAATGCTGTACACCATGACCCAGCTCGAAATGATCGCCGGCATGACCAGAGGTAATGTCACACGGAACATCGTATTGCCCCAACCGAATCCCGAGATGCGGGCGCTCTCCTCGAGCTCGGGATGGATTTGAATGAGACTGCTGGTAATGGTGCGAACGGAATAGCTCACGTAGCGACCGACGAGGCCTACAATGATGATCCACATCGTTCCGTAGATACTGAATGGCATCCAGAGCCAAAAGAAACTCACTCCAAGCGCGAACGCGAGGCTTGGAACGGACATCGGTAGCAGCACCACGTGTTCGACAAGCCGGCGTCCCCACATCCGGGTCCGCGTCGTGATCCAGGCCACTGCCAGTCCCAGCGTCGTCGCGGCGGTTGCGGCCATAACCGTGATCAATAGGCTGTTGACGACTGTCGCCCGCACATCTTCTGACTGCCATAGAGTTTCTACGTTGGCCGATGTGAACCGGCCTGACCACGTAAACGTCGAAAACGCTGCCGCCGTGATAATGACGATTGGTCCAACGACGGTGAGCGTGAGATAGAGCCAAATGATCGCAGCGACGACATGGCGGCCGCCAGCGAGCTCAATGATTTTGGGCCTGAACCCCTTGCCAGTTACCGTGACGAAGGAACGTCCACGCAGTGCAATGCTCTGCAATATGTTTGCGAGCGTGGACATGAACATCAGGTAGATTGCGAGCACTGCAACTATCCCGAAGCTCGGCGGGAAATGCTGCAATTCCAGATAGATCCGCGACGTGATCAGATAGATTTCTTTCGTCATGCCTAGCAGCACGGGCGTGCCGAACAGCCCGATGCTGATTACGAAGGCGAGCACGGCTCCAGAGAGGATCGACGGCGCAACCACCGGCAGCGTGACGCTCAGCATAGTGCGCACACGGCTGAGCCCGCACACTTGTGCGGCCTCCTCAAGGCTCGGATCCATGTTCCGTAGCGCCGCCGCCACGATCATCATGACATAGGGCGCGATGTAGATACCTGTCGTCCAGATGATGCCGGTGTAGGTATAGATGTCCATCGGCTCGCCGAGCCCGAGGCCCCGCACCGGCAGATTGAACAGTCCCACCCGCGGTGCGCCGATCAAGACCCAGGCAAATGCACCAATGAACGGAGGGATGAAGATGGGCAACGTCGCCAGTTGCTCGAGCGTGCGCGCGAACGGAACGTTGGTGCGCACGAGACACCAGGCCAGAACCACGCCAATCATCGTGGCAAGCATCATTGCGCCGATGGAGATCACGACGGTGTTCCAAGTCGCCATCCAATAGCCCGGCTCGCTCAGAACGGCGTGCAACGCCCAGAGGGAAAGAACTGTGCGTCCATCTTGCGACTCTAGAAAGCCGCGGAGAACAAGAGCGACGAGCGGCATCAGCGCAAACACCGCCAAGATGACACAGAAGAGCGCCAGCCAACCTCGCTGCGCAAGGACGCGCGATGGTGTCGCCGCGAAGACCTTTCGGCGTCGCTCCGCACCCGAGCGCCGTGCTAACGTGGAAATGGAAAGCATTGTCTGTCCGGCCTCATGGGAACATCACATTGCAGCGTCGCGAATTTCGATGTGCCTGCTCTTGGTGTGCTTCGGGCCGACTGAAATTGTTCTCAGCCGGAAACATTGCATTCGGCGATTGCTAATAGGTCGCGCGTCCGCCAGTCAGATCGAAAGTAAAGCCTGTGGTGAAGCTGCAATCGGGGCTCGCTGCAAATGCGACCATCGCAGCCACTTCTGGAGCCGTTATGAAGCGCCCCATCGGAATCTTTGCTTTGATGGCGGAGATAAACTCAGGCGTCATCTCGCGAAGCAACTCGGTCTCTGCCATTGTCGGCGCGACGCAATTCACGAGTACACCCGATTTCGCAAGCTCCTTCGAAATCGACTTCGTATAGGCAATCACGCCGCCCTTCGCAGCTGCGTAAGCGCTGCCACCGGGATTACCTTCCTTACCCGCAATCGAAGCTATGTTGACGATACGGCCGTAAGCCTTTTCCCGCATATGAGGCACCACCGTACGGCAGCAATAGAACACGCCAGTCAGATCGATCGCGAGGACGCGATCCCAACTTTCGGTGGGGTACTCCCAGGCAGCAGCAATCGGACCGTTGATCCCGGCATTGTTGACCAAAATCTCAACCGAGCCTGTAGCAGCCAGCGTAGTCTGAAAGGCAAACTGAACCGCGGTCAGGTCCGCAACATTGACCGATTGTTGGAGCACTGGCGTGAAGCCGGCTGACGATCCATCGAAGGCTGGGATGTCCAGGTCCCAAAGGACGATCCGGCACCCCTCGGCCGACAGGCGTTGCGCAATGGCCAGGCCGAGGCCGCGAGCACCGCCAGTGACAATGGCGGTTTGCCCCTCAAGACTCCTGCGCGTGGCTGTGACGGTCATGATTTCGTTCTTCCCTTCGGCCCAATAAGGCTTGCACTTTTCTCCTGGATGGAAGCGCTTCCATAATGATTATTTGGCTTATTTCCCCGAGTCAAGGCTTTTTGGAAGCGCTTCCACGGACTATCATCCGATTCGACGGCGGAGCCGTTACCGCTGAGGTTGAACGAAGGTGTGAAGGTTGAGCCAGGAGACCGTCAAAGGCGCCATTCGCATCGCAGACGTGGCGCGCCACGCTAAGGTCGGAGCCGGAACCGTATCCCGAGTCCTCAATGGCTCCCAAAACGTCGCCCCGGAAACGCGCGACCGGGTTTTGGCAACGATCAGCAAGCTCGGCTACGTGCCCAATCTTGTGGCCCGCGGCTTGGCCGCCAACCGCACTGGCGTCATCGCGGCGATCATTCCGGTGATTGGTTATTCCCAGCATTCCGAGGTCATTCAGGGAATGACGGAAGTTCTCCACGAGCACGGGACGACCGTCATGATTGGCTCATCAGGCTACTCGCAGGACACCGAGGAAAAGATCGTCGCGACGTTCCTCGCGCGGCGTCCCGACGGCTTCTATGTGACCGGCACATGGCATTCCCAGAAAACCCGTAAGTTGCTGAGCGCAAGCAGCATACCCGTCGTCGAAGGAAGCAATCTGACCGACGATCCGATCGACACGGTCGTTGGCTATTCGAACTTTGCAGCCGCCAGGGAGCTGACCATGATGCTCATGATGCGAGGCTATCAGCGTATCGCGCACGTCACCGTCAAGCGCGATCTAAATGATCGCATCGGAGATCGATTGGTCGGTTATCGTGCTGCGTGCAGCGACCGAGAGAATACTCGGCCCACGCTGGTGATCGAATGCGAGAACAGCTTCACCGGCGGGGCGGATGCAGTCGCCTGGGCGCTGGAATCCTCCGACCCCATCGATGCACTGTTTTTTGCGACCGACGTGATGGCGGTCGGAGGCCTTCTCGAATGTCAGCGGCGCGGCATCGCGGTCCCCACGCAATTGGCAATTGCAGGATTTGACGATCTACCGATCGCATCATCCGTCATCCCCACTCTGACCACCGTACACGTCGATCGCGTCGGCATGGGGCGAAAGATCGCGGACGTGTTGTTGCAACGTATCAATGGTGAGCCTTCTCCATCCAACAGGATAGACGTCGGATTCCAGATCAGGGAGCGCAACAGCACCCTCAAGCCGGAGGCCTCTATAATTAACGCATAAAGGCGATGACTAGCGAAGAACGGTCGGCCAGTTCGCGCAGCTGCCGACATGCACCAAGTCGCAATCAGCGATGCGGACCTTCGCTAGTCTAGATTGAATGTAGTGCAACTCTCAGACGGGAGCGCCGGAGCAGGACCTCAGCTGGAATATTCGAGCTTTGATGTCGGGTCAAAATACCGTTGCAAACGTTACGCGCAAAGCTCTTGGTTCGGCCGGATGCACATGACGGTCGGCAATGCCGCCGATTGGTTCGCCGGGCAGCCGCGATAGATAGTAATATTCGATCTGGTTGGTCTGGGCGTCGAAAAGGTTAAGCAAGTCCAGGTGTAATCGAGCACCCGTTTCGAAGCGGTAGCCTGCGCGTGCATTGAAGATCAGGGAGGAAGCCGACCGAACGCTATCGTCCTCAATCAACGGACGGGGGCCGAAATAGCGCGCCTTCAGCGCGCCGAACCAGCCTGTTTCACGGCCGACGATGATGCTGCCGCTGGCGATCCATGCCGGAGCACCTGGAACGCGGTCGCCCACGGGATCGAAATCGCTGAAGCGCGCGCGGGTATAGGCAAGATCAAGGTCGAAAGTCAGCCAAGGCGCGGGCTTGTGACTATTGGTCCACTCCACCCCGAAACGTCGGCTCGGCCGGCTCGGTTCCGTCGTGCCCGCATCACCGACAAACAGGAGTTCAGAGTCAAAGTCGAGCACGAAGACTGCAACCGAACTGGTGAGGCCATCGATCACCCTGGTGCGGAGGCCGAGCTCGGCGCCGCGCGAACGCACTAGGAGCGGGACACGATCGAGCGGGGTTACCCTATCGCGTGGATCGACGCTAATGGTCGCGCCGCGGACATCATTGCTGTGCAGGCCGTAGCCGGCATTGCCGTAGAACTCGGTTTTGAACCAGGGACCAAAGACGATACCGGCCTTCGGGCTCATCATCGACGCCTGGGCCTTACCAGAATTCTGCGGCGTGTCGCTGAGAACGCGCCCGGCAAAGATGTCCTCGCGAATTCCAACAGTGGTCCGCAACCACTCGGCCCAGCGCGTGGTGCTATCCATCCAGAGGCCGACACTTCCTTCCCCCACGCGGTCCGCGCGTACGGTCGCAAGCCATCCGCGCTGCTCGGTCGTGAATAGGCCGACCTGGATATGGTCGTGGCGGCCCTGCACGCCAAAACGGGTCTGTGTTTCGAACCCACCAAAGCGCCAGTCGAATGCATGCCGCGCATCGAAACCGCCGAATGTGCGACGATCGAGCTGGCTGAACTGGTCGCCGTTCAGCGGATCATCGAGGACATAGGTGAAATTGTTGAAGAGCTGTAGCTCAGAACGGACGACATAGGCGCTGACATTGCTTTGACCGTATTCGCTTGAACGAGCCCAACTGCCGGAGAGGCTGAAGCGGCTGGAGGTGCCGCCGTCGGTCGGATCGAGCGAGCCGAAGCGGCCGATGACACCCAGATCGACGGCGCGCTGCGCGATCTGATCAGTCGAATTCCAGCCATTTGAGTAAGCCATTCCGGTGAGCCTAAACCCATCGGTTACGGTGCCCTGGCTATAGCGCAGGACGCTGTTGATCTTCCGCACATTGTCGGGCACGTCCCAGGGACCGTCGTATTTGCTGCTCTCGACCGCGGCGAGCAGTGCACCATCGCCCACCGCCGTTGAACCCGCCGCCAGCGCACGGCGATACCCAAAACCGCCAAACGTCATCTCTGCGATGTTTTTCGGTAGCTGCTCGATCACGCTGCCGGCAGCGTGATCGTGTCGATGCTCCCCGCTGAGACCATCGTGCACTGCATGACTGTGGCTGTGACGGGTGCCATCGGCGTGAACATGTTCGTGGACATGACCATGGTCGTGCGCATCGTCATGGGCGTGGTGGTGATCGTGACTGTGCATGACACCATCGCCGCGCAAATGATCATGTTTGAGGTGATGCGCGTGATCTTGGCTATGATCGTCGTGGTGAGAACGGCCGCTCATATCGATCTCCTTCCCGGTCTGAAGATTTAGGACGGTGGCGCCTCGCTTGTCTCCGCATCCGCAATGACCGCACATCAGGCGACCTCCTCTTCCAGTTCCATGCTCTTGATGTTCAATTCCTCGCCCTGCAATCGGGTCAGGCGGCGCGAACCACAGCTGCACGCGGTGAACAGCGTCTTGGTGACGAGCTCCAGCTCACAAGAATCGCAGCGGGCGCGTCCCTCAATCTTTCTGATCTCCAGCGTTGCGCCTTCCAGCATCGTTCCCCGGGCCACCGTCTCGAAGCAGAAGGCGATCGCGTCCGGCATCACGCCGGACAATTCGCCGACATCGAGATTGACGCGGCGGACCCGACGGCCCTTGGCCGCGTCGCTAACGATCGCGATAATGTTGCGAGTAATGCCTAGCTCGTGCATGAGCAGCCTCAGCAAATCCGCGGCAATTGCTCGCCCACCAGCATGTCGACGATTCGTTGTCCGCCAAACACGGTTCGCATGGTGACCCGCCCCGGTTCTCCCCGATTAACCCTGCCGACGACTGCTGCTCCCGCGCCCAGCGGGTGCGCCCGCATGGCTGAGAGTGCGGCGGCGGCCTGTTCTGGAGGCGTGATCACCACAATCTTCCCCTCATTCGCGAGATAAAGCGGATCAAGGCCAAGAATTTCGCAAAAAGCCTTGACCTCCTCGCGAATAGGAGTGGCGCGCTCGTCGATTTCGATTGCAACCTGAGAGGCCTCCGCAATCTCGTTGAGTACGGTCGCCAATCCGCCTCGTGTCGCATCCCGCATGAAACGAATTTCAGGAGCGGCCTCTAAGAGTGTCTCGATCAGACCGTGAAGGCAGGCACAATCGCTTTCGATCGACGTATCAAGTGCCATGTCGCCCCGCGCAGACAAAATCGCCGCGCCGTGGTCACCGAGCAGACCATTGACCATCACCACATCGCCTGGCCTTGCGTTGCCGACTTCCAGCTCTAGACTTCTGCGGATCACGCCGATTCCGGTGGTCGTGATGAAAAGCTTGTCGCAGGCGCCACGTTGCACCACCTTGGTGTCGCCGGTGCAGATGATGACGCCGGCGACCTTGGCAGTCATTGCCATCGAGCGCGCAACTTGGCGCAAGAGTTCTATGCTCGTTCCCTCCTCGATGATGACTGCACACGATAAATATAGCGGCTTCGCTCCGCCGACCGCGAGGTCGTTGATCGTCCCGCAAACCGCAAGTTCGCCGATGTCGCCGCCAGGGAAGAATAGCGGATCAACCACAAAGGAGTCCGTTGTGAAGGCGAGCCGGTCGCCATGGCCGGCCAGTTCGGCAAGGCTGAACCGAGCCTGGTCTTCCAGGGGCGCGAGCGAACGATTGTCGAAAGCCGCGACGAACACGTCATCGATCAGATCCTTCATCGCCTTGCCTCCACCACCGTGGGCAAGCGTGACCTTCTCGACGTTGACTTTGCCGAGCTTGCGAGCATGAATGAACGGCGCGACGTTCATACTGCCTCCTTGTAGCTCTTCTGGCCGCCATATTGGTAATAGGCCGCACAGGCGCCCTCGGATGAGACCATCAGCGATCCGAGCGGCATCTCCGGCGTACACGCCGATCCGAATACCTTGCACTGCCACGGCTTGATAACACCTTTCAGCACCTCGCCACACTGGCACGACTTCGGGTCCGCGATTTTCAAGTTTGGGATAGCGAACTTTTGCTCGGCGTCGTAGCCAGCGTATTTATCGCGTAGTTTGACACCGGAGTGGTCGATCGAGCCAAGCCCGCGCCATTCGAAGAACTCACGCAGTTCGTAGACACGTGAGACTGCCTGCAGCGCGGCTGCATTTCCGCCATCCGGAACGATGCGGGCATACTGATTCTCGACCTCGCTGCGGCCATCCTTGATCTGCTTCAAAACCATCCAGATCGACTGGAGAATATCCAGCGGCTCGAAACCAGCCACCACCATTGGCTTTCCATAGAACTTGGCGATGAATTCGTAGGGAGCTGTGCCGATCACCATCGAGACGTGACCGGGTCCAAGGAAGCCGTCGAGCTGGAGGCCCGGGCTGTCCAAGATCGCCTTGATCGTGGGAACAATGGTGATGTGATTGCAGAACACCGAGAAGTTGGTAATTCCCTCGGCTTCCGCCTGTAGGACGGTCAGCGCAGTTGATGGCATCGTGGTCTCGAAACCGAGCCCGAAGAAGACCACCTCGCGATCCCGGTTCTTGCGGGCCAGCGCCAGCGCATCCATCGGCGAATAGACCATCCGAACGTCCGCGCCGTCGGCCTTGGCCTGTAGCAGGCTCTTCTTTGAACCCGGAACCCGCATGGCGTCGCCGAAGGTTGCAAAGATGACGTCAGGGTTCTCAGCAATTGAGACGCAATCATCCACGCGTCCCATCGGCAACACGCAAACCGGGCAGCCCGGTCCATGGATCAGTTCGATCTGCTTCGGCAACATGCCCTCAAGGCCGTACCGGAAGATTGAATGGGTGTGTCCGCCACAGACCTCCATGATATAAATCGGTCTGTCGGGCGGCAGCGTCATGGTCGAGACCAGCGCTTCGATTTCCCGAACCAGGAAGCCGGCCTTTTCAGAATCGCGAAATTCGTCGACATATTTCATGCTGCGGCCCCCTTCGTGGTGGCTGATCCGCGATCATCCGCCAGCAGCGTGTGCACCAGATCCCACAGGATATGATAGGCCGCCACGTGGCATTCCTGGACGCGGTGGATGGATGTCGTCGGCACCACCAGGCAGAAGTCGACCAGACCCGATGATTTCATCTTGCCGCCTTCGCCGCCAGCAAGGCCGATCGTGACAATGCCGATCTCCCTGGCCTTGGCAAACGCAGACATCAAGTTATTAGAATTTCCGCTGGTGGAGATGCCAACCAGCGCATCACCGGCTTTTCCCTGTGCCAGCAGCTGACGGACAAAGACGTGCTCGAACCCTAAGTCGTTGCCAACGGCGGAGATCATTGCGAGGTCTGCAACGAGATTCGTCGC
The DNA here is from genome assembly GCF_051710265.1 of Bradyrhizobium sp. U531. Lineage (NCBI taxonomy): Bacteria > Pseudomonadati > Pseudomonadota > Alphaproteobacteria > Hyphomicrobiales > Nitrobacteraceae > Bradyrhizobium > Bradyrhizobium sp. U531. Next base: position 60,963 of record NZ_JASVEN010000011.1, on the reverse strand, counting down.
GGCGAGCGCCGGCCGGCCTGCAGTGATGGGATGAACAAATTCTACCGCCACATGGGAAGCATCGCAACTCGACCCGCCATTGCCCATCGAGAACAGCCGACCACCACGCCGGTAAACATGGGCCAGGGCCTTGGCGGCGGCGACGAGAACCGGCCCCTGCTCGTCGAAGAACCGTAGGTTGGTTTCGCGGGAGTCTCGGGCTTTCTCATTTACGGAATGCAGGAGGGCCGCATCTAACCGCTCCGGTGACTGCGGTTGTCCGTGCAAAAATGGGTAAAGTGCCGTGAGATCGCTCTCGTTGGACATGGTAAGACCCTCCTTACTGGGCCGCCGACAGCTTCATTGCCTCGATCTCAGCCTGGGCTTCGCCAAGCTCGATCAGTATTTTCAAGGTCTGGGCCGCTTCTTCCTCATTGATCCGGCTCATAGCGAAACCGACGTGGACCAACACCCAGTCACCCACGCACGACTCGACCGGATGGTCGTCGTTGACGATGCAGGCGATGTTGATTTGCCGCTTGACGCCGCCAACGTCGACCGTTGCGAGGCGCTTGGTCACATCGTCGATCTTCACGATGCGTCCGGGAATGCCGAGACACATGACCTGCTTCCTTCTGTTGACGGCCTTTGTTTATCAATCAGATGCGCAGCAGCAATGGCTGCCTGTCCCAGTGCCAGCCCACCGTCGTTGGCGGGAACCTGAGTATGCGAGAGCACCGAAAACTTCGCCTGCTCAAGACGCCGGCTGACTTCCTCGAATAGAACCTTGTTTTGGAAGCAGCCACCCGACAAGGCGATTGTCGAGAAACGCGTTTGCGTCGCATCGTCCTCGCCTCCGGCGAGCTTTCTCGTCATGGCAACGATAGAAGTCGCCAAACCCTTATGAAAGCGAGCGGCCATGACTGGCGCAGGCGTTTTCAGGATAAGATCACCGAGCACCGCGGCCCACATTGCTCGCGGTTCGATATAAGGCAGTCCCGAGCCTGGTAAATTCGGAATCGTCAGGGGATAGCCGAGCTCATCCCCCTCATACAGCATCGTATCAGGATCGACCAAGGCTTCCAATCGCGCCGCGGCCTCGCCCTCGTAAGCCTGCCGTTCGCGGCAGACGTCCAGCGCCGCCGCAACGGCGTCGAACAACCGGCCACATGACGACGCCGGCAGGGCGTTGATGCCCTTCTTGATCATGGCATCGAGGGTGCCGCGCGGCTTGCCTGACAAATAGCCATGAAGCGCGAGCTGGTCGAAATTCATCGAAAATTCCGGCCACTTCATCTCGGCCATAAGATGCGCATACAGGTTACGCCACGGCTCCCGGACTGCATGAGCCCCGCCGATCATCGGGACCGGCTTGAACGTGCCAAGCCGTTGATAACCCCGGTAATCGGCGAGCAAGAATTCACCGCCCCACAGCGTACCGTCGCCGCCCCAACCCAAACCGTCGAGCACGATACCGAGCACCGCGGGGGCATCCAGCGGATAATCATTCTCGGCAAGGCAGGAGGCGAGATGGGCGTGGTGGTGCTGAACTTCAATTAGCGGCAATTTATCGGCGACGGCACGCTCATGGGCGAATTTCGAGGACAGATATTCGGGGTGCAAGTCGACGGCCACAGCGGCCGGTGCGTGGTCGAACAAGCGAGCATAGTGCGCAAGATTCTTCCGGTAGTCATCGAAGCATCTCGCATCCTCGAGGTCGCCCTGATGCTGCGACAGGATAGCGGCGCCATCCTTAAGGAGGCAAAAGGTCGACTTCAACTCGCCGCCCATCGCCAGCACATTTGGTGCTGCCTCAAATCCCTTGGGCAAGACTATCCACTGGGGTGCATAGCCGCGGGCTCGGCGCAGCTGCCTCACGCGGCCGCCGACTACGCGCACAACAGAATCGTCAATTCGATTGGCGATTTCGCGATCGTGGACTAGGGCGTAGGAGGTGATCCCGCTCAGCCGTGAGCGCGCTTCCTCGTCTAGTACCACCTGCGGCTCGTCCGAGAGGTTGCCGCTGGTCATCACCACCGGCCGAGCCATCCTTCGCAGCATGAGAAGATGCATCGGCGTCGTCGGCAGCATAAACCCCAGCGTGGCAAGACCCGGGGCAATTGTGTCCGGTAAGCTTTCCGCGCCATTCGCCTCGAGCAGCACGATCGGCGCAGCGGGAGCCGTCAACAGTGCTTCTTCCTCGATGCTCACGTTGCAATAGCGACGAATCACCTCGAGATCGCGGGCCATCAGCGCGAACGGCTTAGCGTAACGATGCTTCGTTCGGCGTAGCCTCGCGACAACATCGCTCTTGGTGGCGTCGCAGGCCAATTGGTAGCCTCCGATCCCCTTGATCGCGACAATCTCGCCATTCTTTATCAGCCCACAGGCCGCATCGACATCATCCATCATCGAGAACTGGTCGAAGCTGCACGCCCGGCCGTCGAAACGAACCAACCTCGCCTTTGGCCCGCAGGCATGACAGGCGATTGCTTCGGCATGGAAGCGGCGATCGGCCGGATCTTCGTACTCGAGCCGGCAGTCTGTGCACATCACAAATGGCGCCATCGTGGTACTGGCGCGGTCATAGGGGATAGCGTTGACGATGCCGAGCCGTGGTCCGCAATTGGTGCAGTTGGTGAAGGGATAGCGATAGCGGCGGCCGAACGGGCTAGTGATCTCCTCGGCACATTCGGCACAAATCGCCGCGTCAGGTGCAACTTGGGTATGTGCGCCGCCGGTAAGACTCCCAGCAATGACGAATTGGCCTGGCAGACCGCCACGACCGGGCCTTGTCTCGATTGCATCGATACGGGCCAGTGGTGGCAAGTCAGTGTGGATGCGGGCAATGAGCGCAGCTATGGTGCGCTCGCTGCCGAAAAGGCGGATCAGCACGCCGTCAGCGTCATTTCGAACATCGCCTGACAGACCAAGCTCACGCGCGAAACGCCAGACCGCCGGCCGAAAGCCAACCCCTTGCACACGGCCGCGCACGCGAATCTCCGCTCCGACATTAGCGTTTGCTTGCGCGATGCTGCTACGATCGGTCACGAAAACGCCTCCCAAAGGAGTACGCGGTTATTGCCCGCGTCAGCCACGACCAGCAGATCACCGCAAGCTGAAGCAGCATAGGGCCAGCACAGGCTGTCGCGACTGGCGACATGCCACCGATTGTCTCCTTTCGCCGAGAACAAGGGCTGCCCAGCAAGCGCTATGGCAGGAGAATCCATTGATAGGCCGTCTAGTTCGAATCCAAGTAGCCGCGAATTGGCGGTATCGGTGACAACCAGCATACCGCCATGCACGGTGAGCCCATACGGCATGTTCATTGCGCTGGAGGTCGGGTAATAGGACGCGCGGTTGTGATCGAGCTTCGTGAAATCGCCTTGGCCGAGCACGAAATCGCAGGCTTGTCCGATGGAACGTGGAAATGTTCGCCACGCCATGACACGATTATTACCTGCGTCAGACACGAATAGCATGCCGCTGCAGGCCGCAATGCCGTGTGGCCAGCGCATGCCGACCACGCCCCCGGCCTGCCCAGCATTGTCATCGCGGGTCACAAAGTCGAACTGCCCCAAAACCAGATCGGCCGGCGTGCCGTTCGAGGTTGGAATGCAATCCCAAACCAGTACACGGCGATTGCCCGTATCGCAGACGATCAATTTCCCGTCCACGATCGCCACCCCATAACACCAGTTCAATGTGTCCGCTCGGGGCGTGACCGCGCCCCGGTTGGCAAGCCCGCTGAAAAAATCGGTCTGCCCAAGCACCACATCTGCGGGCTGGTTGGATACTTCTGGGTAACTATGCCAGATCAGAACGCGATGGTTCCATGCATCGGCTACAACAAGCGCGCCATTAGAGGCTGCGATTCCAGTCGGCATGTTGAGCGTCGCCGGCCCCACGTCGCCTTTGGCGTTGCGTCCTTCCCGTGAAAAGTCCGGTTGGCCGATCACCAGATCCGCCGGCGCCTGATCGGCCAATAATAGAGATCGCCAGATCATGAGCCGATGATGGCCTGTGTCACAGACGAACAGCGGTCCGTGCGGGCTGGCAAGGCACGCCCCCCGCGGGCCGAACAGCGTTGCCCGGCCTGGCACGATTGATTGCGCCAGACCATTCGGCAGCGCCTCGCCTCCAAGGACAGCGCGCGCGCCTTCATGAGCCAAGAGCGGCCGAGCGACGTGGTTATCTCCGACCCGCGCAAGAGCCCTATGCAATCGGCGAGGAGCAAAGGAGACCTGCATGGCTACACCGAAATCCTGACCTCGACCCGAGAGTCGATAACACGAACAGCATGGGATTGGAGCGCGACCTCCGGCGCGGTGAGGCACTCGCCGCTTGAAAGGTCATACTGAAAGCCATGATGCGGACAGGTGATAATGCCGCTTTCCACCTCGCCGTCGTGGATCGGAAAGCCGAGATGGGCACAAGCATTCTGGAAGCAAGTAACGCTCGCGCCGACGCGCGATAACAACACCTTCTCTCCTCCAATGGTGGTCGCGCGAACCGCACCTTCGGGAATGTCGGCCAACAGCCCAGCCGAAAGCCAATCCCCTTTTGCGTCAAGCGCGAACGGGCTGACGAAGCGAACGCCGCTATCGGCAGAGTTGCCCAGCCCCTTGACTTGTACAATTTCCGTGATCTCTGGACATGCCTCCTGAACGGCCTTTTTCACGCCGGCGTGGAAGGTCAATGCGGAAGCCGGACAGCCGTCGCACGCTCCGATGAAGCGCACCTCCACCTTGGGCGGACTGACCTTGACGAGCTCTACGTTGCCACCATGCGAGCCCAACATGGGGCGGACGCCCTCAAGCGCCGCTTCGACTCGTTCGTTCAGACTGGGCTTGACAAGCTGATGCCGGCGCAAAACCGCGTAGACAACCTCGTCGGCGACCGCGTTCTTCATCGCCGCGAGCGCGGCAGGATCAGTCTTGAGCGCACGGATCAACCGCCGCAGCGCTTCCCCCTCCAGGGCCTCAATGGCCAGTTTGTAAGCGCCAACGGCCGCCTGCTGGGTATGGTCCCATGTCGCAAATATGGCCTCCAGTCGCTCGATGTCGCCGACCAAGCCGGCAAGATCGTCGCGCGTCGTCGAGATCATATCGTGGGCGTTCATATCGTTCTCACATGCGGATTCCCGCAGCATCACCGATAGCGAAGGTTCCGAAAGAGATAGGGCTGCAACCCACCGCCGACGAACGCCGCGACGGATGCCGCCATCCACAACGGGGCACCCAGCTTTGCGATCAAGACCAGCAACGATGCAGTCATAAGCACACCTACAAAAATCATGAGGAATGCTTTGCGCGGTTCGGCAAACAACTTGCCGCGGAAGAACAGGACGATTGAATTCTGAGCCATTGCCCACATGATATTTCTCCTCAGCCGACAATCGTAAGAATGGCGAGGCCCAAGAAGACGCCGGCAACGCCCGCCAAGGGCCCATAAAAGCCCCCCAATAGCGCTGCCAGTTCATTCCCCAACACCTTGCCGCCGACGAATACGCCGCCGATGACGCCGCCGCCAATCGAGGCAACGACGCCCAGGATAAACGAGACAACCAACATTTCTGGAGAAGACGGTAGGGTCATAGATCAGAAGCTCCGGTTTCGTTCGATTGACGATTGCTTGGATGAGAGCGCACGACCTGGCCGTCGGCCGAGTTCGACGCCAGCAACTCGCGCTGAATCTGGTCGATCGCTTCGGCAACAACCCTCCCCTTCTCCAAGTCGCCATGCGCCAGGAAGATCTCCCGCGCTTCGCCGTAGTAGGCGCGCGCTTGTAAAAGGTTGGATCGATTGCCACTCTCCGGATCGGTAGGATCGTCGGGCAAATTCCACAGGCAATTGGCTTTGTTACAAATGGTGTTCGCGTATTCCAGCGGAGTCGTCTCGCGCGTACGCACCTTCAACGCTTCGTCGTAAGCTTCAAGTGCACGTATGTTGTTCGCGATCGTGTGGCTCGAGGACACGTATTGCAGAGCGTTGCCGAGATTGTTCTGCAGCATCGCATATTCGGTCGGATTGTCGATCAGCGTGATGACTTTGAGACCTTCTTCGAAAGCCTGCACTGCAAGTGCTTCACGCATCTTGCCGCGTTCGTCCGTCATCGGGATCGAGAGAAACGCCGTGGCAAGGTTGTTCTGCAGGATCACGAATTCCTGCGGAAACTCAGATCGCGTGAAGGTCCGCAGCGCACGTTGATAGGCGGAGATGGCGTCTGTGATGCGGGCCCTGTTTGCGCCCGCAAGGTTCTGCAATACCAGGCCGAAATTCATCTCTGCTTCGGCAAGCTCCTCAGGCCTGCCGAGTTCGGTCATAGTCGGGATTGCCTGTTCGAACGCCGCGCGCGCCTGCTCAAGCGCCGCTGTATCTTCCTCCGGTATGGCCTGTAGCGCAGTGCCTTTACGCGCCAGAATTCGAGCTGACAGAAGCCGCATGTCCCCCGGACAAATCGCCAGCGCCTTGTCATAAAGGGCAACCGCGGCATGAAGCTGATCCGGCGATTTGGGCTGCCGCTGCAGCCCCATCGCAATCTCCATCAGCATCTCGGCCCGCTCGGAGGGGCTTGCCTCAGCGTCATCAGCCGCCGCAAGGGCCGCACGCACTTCATCGCCGAGAAGTCCTTTAATCACTGCTTCCTCCGACCAGCGCATTTTTGGCTGCACGCTTGGTACGAGAGCTACTCTAGCAGCACGAAATTGGAACTGTCTACCTGTTAAGCGTATTGTAAACTTAGTTTACAGAAAGGCGTCGGCGGCGATGAGAGCACCAGCCTCGTGCGACCACGCGACCGGCAGCTGCGAAGCAACGGATTCATCGACCCCGTGCTCGCGCAGGAAATCTGGCGCATGCACCACTCGATCTCCTTGGCTGTTGCGCCGCTTGAGGAGATAGCCCCCGGCGGCGGCGTGACGGACCGGCATGATCCAGAGGTCATCTGCGCGGCGTAACAGGATGACCGCCTCCAAGCCGGCAAAATAGCAGTCGTAAGTTTCGTGGCTCAAATAGAGCGCTCCGCGCGCTACTCTGACAAGAGAGACGGCTGTCACGACGATCCCTTCGCTTCAAGGCGTGCATCGATCAGCATCGCAATGCGATCGGTCACTTTGGCGACAGCGGCTGATGCGGCGGTAGACAGGCCGATGCCCAATTCGACCGTCTCCGCTTCAATCAAAAGCACGATGACGTCCGAGGGGAAGTCGTCGCGGAAGATTTTCCGGCCTGCGAACAGCGCATGATCCCAGCGGAAGTCGTGAAGGTTAAGCGATGGCTCGTAGCGCTGCTCCAACTCGCTCCCCGGCACTTCGAAAACCGCCCCTGGCGGCGACCCCGAACGACACGCGTCCACAACAATCAGCGTTTTGCAGCCACGCGCTGCAAACATGGTCGCCATCCCATCAGTTCCTGCAGCCAACAGACGGACGTTCGGCGCGCCCGCTCCAACACCGCGCGCTTCCAGCAGGCGCAGGACTTCAAGACCCGCACCGTCATCCAGGCGATTTGGATTTCCACATCCTATGACCACGATCATGGGGAGCCCACTGCGCCATGCCTTATCGTGATATGATGCGCCGGTAACGACGCGGCGTATAGGCCGGTATCGGTGGTCTTGGCCGCCGAAGCATCGAGACCTAAATGCGCCAGAGGCGACAGGACCATTGCGGCTCAACCGGCAGATCAAGCTCGGGCAGCTCGCAATAGCGGCGATGGACCTTGTAATACATGCAAGTTTCACACAGTTGATCGAGACCCTCGTGTTCGACTGGTTCGAGGGTAAATCCTCCGACGACGAGCTTCGTCTTCAGCTTGTTGCCGGCGGCTTTCAGGCGGGAAACGATCGCCTGAACTTCTTCATGAGAATCGGCCCGTGGCCGCACCTCCGTTTTGAGACCAGCAGCCAGAAGAGCGCGAATCTCGTCCCGAATCGTTCCGTCGCTCACGGCGTCTTCTCCTGAGGTTCGCTCTCGGGGCTGTCAGTCGGAACATCAGATTCGCCACAATCGGCACCACCACTCCGGCTCTACCGGGACCGCGAGTTCAGGCAGGTCGCACCACCTTCGATGCACCAGATAGTACATGCACTCCAGGCATCGCTGATTATCCGGACCGTACGGATGATTTACAAAGCCTCCAATCACAAGCTTGCCTTTAAGATCCGTCGGATCGAGCCGGCGAAGCTGGAGCAGGATATCGCCAAACTCCTTGTCGGTTTCGGGAAAGGGCTCGACTTCCGTTTCGAGCCCATTCTCGAGCATGTCGGCGATCGCCTTGAGCACAACCTCTTTGTCGGACGCCATACGCGACCGCCTTTCGCTCTAAAGATTCAGTATATGACGTCGCTACTGGCAATTTGAGCACCAGCACCACGATAGCGTGCCCGATGAGCGAACGTCAGGCCGTTCGGAAGCGAGCCAATTCCTCGCCAGTCTTTGCATCATGCGCGTGGACGGTGCAAACCAGACACGAATCGTACGAGCGACAGACGTGACCGACCTCGACCGGATCGTGCGGGTCCCTGATCGGAGAACCGATCAAGGCCTGCTCCATGGGACCCCGAACACCATCGGCGGATCTTGGACCAACATTCCAGGTTGTCGGCGCAATGATCTGGTAATTCTTGATCTTGCCGTCCTTTACCTCGATCCAATGGCAGAGCGCGCCGCGAATGGCCTCTGTAGCTCCCCAGCCGCGTCCATCGCGTTCCGTGGGCTTGATATACCAGGGATCGTTGAGCCGGAATTCGCGCAAAGCGCGTTCGGCCTGGCGATAAAGCTTTACACCTTCGTGCATGCGGGCGAAGTGCCGCAACATCACGCTCGCGCCGCCGAGCTTCCTGTGCATGTCGAGCACCAGCGGATCGAAGTGCTGCCAGGCCTCCCCATGGGTTCCTCCAGCGATGAGCTGCCGGGACAGCGGTCCAGCTTCTAATCGTCCCGACTCGTCGTGGCGCACAGCCGTCGACCACGAATATTGACCGTCCATATTGATGGTGTTCTTTTGCGTAGGCACCGTCTTGCGATCGAACGGATGCACCCCACCCGGCTCATCGTACCAGGAACGCATCGTATCTTCGCGCGTGTGCTTCTGATCCATCAGCTTGAAGCTGTCGGCGTTTCCGTCATAAACACCACTCTTCATAATCAAAGCGGCATTGCGACCATCGATCGTCGGCTTTTGATATTTGTCTTCGTGTGGCAAGTAGCCCCATGAGACGAATTTTTCGTGGCCCTTGCCGAACTTGTCCATCCCGCAGTCAAGGCTCATTCGCCAGAACATTCCAAGATCGGAATTTGCGTGCTCCGGCTTCTCGTCGAGCCAGGCCATGAAGTCGTCGTAAGATTTGATCTCTTCGTAGCGCTCCAGTGAACATCCGAGCCAGATTTTCTCCATCCAGTCACGGCGGAAATATTCCAGGATCGACCACGCCCTCGTGACGTCGGTGAGGGTGGGCGCGCACATCACGCCGCCGGGCACCATGTAGCTTGAGTGCGGCCACTGCCCGCCCAACAGTGCGTAAATTTCCACCGGCTTGCCAGAGATCGTGACGCCGATTTCGTAATTGCTTCCCGTAAATGGCGCCCAGCGTTTGACGGCTTCCTCGTAATATTTCGATTTCGAGTAGTTCTTGTGCGTGTAATCGATCATGAACAGACCGTAGTGATGACGCGGCAAGCTCTGAAGACTTTCGACGAGCTGACCGAGATTCCTTGCCAGAATCGCATTGCGCGGCACTTCCGTTTGCCACGCGGTATCGAGCGCCCACGCGGCGCATGTCAGATGCGAAGCACCGCAAATGCCGCAGGCCCGGGGCGTGACGACAAGGCCCGCCTGGGGATCCTTGTCACGCAAGATCACTTCGAAGCCGCGGAACAACTCCGCCTGGGTCCAGGCGTCAACGACGACCCCATCCTGAATGTTGACGCGAACATCAAGGTCGCCTTCGACGCGCCCGACGGGAGAAATATCAAGTGTTTGAACGGCTGAGGGCATAGGAATGCATCCTGAATTTACAAGGTGAAATGTCTGCGCGGTTGTTTGGCGAGCTCGCAGCTCAAACGACGAAGATGTCTTCCTCAGCCCAGGCGGGAGACGCCGCCTTGGCTGCTGCCGTGAGCTTGATATAGCCAGCCTTGTCGACGCCGAGCGGCATGTCCTTTGGAACACCCATCATCGTTTGCGTCTTGAAAACCGTGCCCGGCATCAGATCGAAGAACGGGAATTCCGGCTCCGTGCACCCCATGCAGGGCATGCCGGCGCGCGTCTTTGACGACTGGCGATTCCAGAGGATGCGATTGCAAGGCGAGTGGGTCATCGGACCGCGACATCCAAGATCATAGAACAGACACCCCTTGCGCTGCCCGTATTCGGTCGCGGATACCTTGTAGGCGAAGTGCATGTTACGGGTGCAACCCGTTTGGGTGAAGCTGGTAAAGAACGTTTTCGGACGCTGGAATTCGTCCAGCGTCAGGTCGCCGCCGCGTCCGGTGGCCACCGCAACAACGATTTGCGTTATCCAATCAGGATGCGCGGGGCAGCCAGGCACATTGATGACGGGCAGCCCGGCCTTGGATTTATAGGCCGGCCCGAGAAAACCGCCGTGCTTTCGCTTCAGGAATTGCAGTCCCTCGCTCTCCGACGGGTTCGGGGCTGTTGCCGGGATTCCGCCCCAAGTCGCGCAGTCACCGATTGCGACCGTATAGCCCGCAACCTTCGCAAGATCGGCGACCCAATCTTTCATCGGTCGCCCCGCGAACCGATTCCATTCGCCCGTGCCGTTCGGCGCGTTGACGACTGAGCCTTCGAAGACGAAAATATCTAGCGGCATTGCACCCGATACGAGCGCGTGCAGCATCTTTCTGAGATTTTCGCCGAGCTCCATGCCGAGCGAAGGATGCCAGAGAACATTGATGCCAAAATCAGTGACCAGGTCGCAGGCGCTCGGCTCCTCCGCGTTGAGGAACGACATCGTATTTCCCGAACATGCGCCGCCTTGGAGCCAAAGTAGATTAGCCATCAATTTCCTCCACTATGTTCTATCGCCAACCAAAGACGGCGCTTGAACAATAGTACAGCAAGACCTGTGCCGAATTGGGCGATCCGGAAAAGACCTCGTAAAGACAGACGCTTAGTGCAAAGTCGTCCAGGACACTGAGGCGTTTCCTGACGCCCGTTGGCTGCAAAGCAAGTTGGCTATGCAAAGTTAGCTTTCAATTTCGCTGACCAATGTAACGCGATTATGCGCGCCGACGAGCCGGTGCTCACGAGGGTAATGACGCTCTCAGGAAGAAGATCATTGCAGGTGCCACAACGTGCTGCGCAGGTCCTTTAGCCTCTTCAGAGTCCGCCGCGCGCCCGGCGGGCCTCAACGCACGGGATAGCCTCGACAATGCCGTCGTTCGGGTGCCGCATACCTTATTGGCCGTCTAACTCCGCGCGTCGATTGGAGCGAACCGCGATCAGACCGGCTGGCCCGGCGCGCAACGGATTGCGGCTATCCATGGCGGTTGCCACATGCCGGGCAAGTGACTTCCAGCAAGTATCCATACCAGATGCCGCGACACCGGCTGCACCAGTGGCCGGTAGCCTGACGCTCGGGCAAGCCAAGAGCTTTCGAAAGCTGGCTAGTGCCAAGCTCCCTAAAAGGTTCGGAACTTCCCGCCGGGCTTACGCGCGATTGCGGGAAACGGACAATTTGCGCTGAAGGGTCGGTGCCGATTGCATCCTTGTCGTCGGGCATCGCAAACTCTCACTTAACTTCGTCGAGACCATACCGCTTAATCTTATTGGCAATGCCAACGCGCGACAGACCAAGTTCGTTCGCAGCCCGGCTTTGGTTCCAGCGATGGCGGCTCAGCGCCTCGTTCAAAATTTGCTTTTCCAAGCTCTCGACCTTGTCCTTCAAGGTCGTTCCCTGCGGCACAAATGCAAGCGCTGCGTTCGATCGCGGACGTGGCGGCGCGGCGAAAATGGACGGTGACATATACTTGGTCGTCAAATACTCACCATCATCCGCCAAGGAAACCATCCTGCGGATTTCGTTTTCGAGCTCACGAACGTTACCCGGAAAGTCGAACGCTGCGAGCTTTTCGAGGGTCCCAGCGGAGATACCAAGAATTTTGCGGCCCATTGCATCGGCATGTTTGGCGGCAAAAAACTCCGCAAGAGCCGGAATATCGACAGGGCGTTCACGAAGCGGGGGTACCTCGAGCTCGAAACCCTTGAGACGAAAATAGAGGTCCTGCCGATATTTTCCCGCGGCAACGAGCGACCGCAATGGCCGATTTGAGGCCGCGATAATACGAACGTTGCAGGTTTGCGTCTTGTCGGAACCGAGTGGTTTGACTTCTCCCTCCTGAAGAAACCTCAGCAGGCTCACCTGAAAGGATGGCGACACTTCCGATATTTCGTCTAGGAAAACCGTTCCACCGTCGCCGGCTCGAAACAAACCGAGGCGATCGGAGATGGCGCCCGTAAACGCGCCGCGCTTATGGCCAAACAATTCTGAATGAAGCAACTCATCCGACATCCCGCCGCAATTTTGGACCATGAGCGGGCTCGTCTTGCGAGTGGAGTTGTAGTGAATTGCGCGGGCCAACAATTCCTTACCTGTGCCGGTCTCACCTTGAATCAAAATGGGCAATTCCGTTCGCGCAGCCTTCCGCGCGAGATCGCACAATTCACTCAGCTTTTCACTGACATAGACAAGCTTCTCGAAACGTTGGCTCTCCACATGCAACGAAGCACCATTGCGTTGGTGAACTCCCACCGCATCGCCGCGGATCTTGAACTCGCGCGACAGCATGCGATGCCGGCGTGACAGCTCGCGCGACTCTAGCCCGCGCTCGACAACCAGGCCGATTTGCTTTGCATCCAACGGTTTTCGCACAAACTGATAAATTGCCGCCGGCGAAATCGCTTGTTGGCTCAATTCCGTCTTGGCCTCAAGCGCGAGGACACGAACGATGTCTGGGTGGCTGACACGCAAGTTGACGAGGAAGGCCAAACCTTCTCCACCTGATCCGTATTCTGCTAGAACAAGATCTACGTGGGCATCCGACAATGCGCTCGCCGCATCCTCCGCTGAGCGGACCACCAGGACGCGATAGCCATATTCTTCCGACAAAACCTCGTCGGCCGCAGACCATTGCGGTCCGCCTCGGGCAACGATGAGGACTGTTCCCTGCGTTTCCATGCAACGTATCTTGGCTATTTGACAATCTTCTTATCAGCAGGGAAAGGAACCTTCAATGGTCATTTCAGTTCAAGTGCGCGGCCCCCGGACGGATCCTGCTCCCTCGCCAAGCGAAGAACTCGACCTGCAGATCGCTTCTGCCACGCGATCCAACAGGGGGCGCGGATTCTTGAAAAGCCGGATATTCCGAGCCCGTACAGCACTCGCCGCTTCTGAAGAAGCTCCGTCGGAGAGATTAAGTCTAGCAGGGTCTCGTGCGCACCGAATTCCGGGTCAATGAAGTAGAGACCTCTGACGCACGGTCCCGGCCGACCTCCTTGGGTTATCATCCCTCATCGCTGACATGCTTTCGGCGGATCCGCCGAACGATCGACCAAATCATGATCGCGGCAACCGGAACAAACGCCGCAATCATGTAATTTGGTTCAATCGATACCTGTCCGCTGTCGTGAGCAGCTTTGACAAAATACGAAAATAGCCCCACGACGTAATAAGTTATCGCCGCGACAGACAAGCCTTCTACCGTCGTCTGCAAACGCAATTGCAGGCGCGTCCGAGCGTTCATTGATTGCAGCAGCTCCTGATTTTGTTGTTCGAGCTCGACATCCACACGCGTGCGCAGAAGATCTGCGGCGCGCGAGAGCTTGGCCGAGAGATTGGCCTGCCTAGCGTCGAGAGTGGCGCATGTTCGCATTGCGGGAGCTAGTCGTCGCGCAAGGAAGGATGACCAGGTCGGGAACTCGCGCAGCTTTCTCTCGCCTATCGTTTGCAACCGCTGCGTGACGATCTCTTCGTAAGCGCGACTGGCTCCAAAGCGAAAGCCACTGGCCGCCGCGCCTGCCTCGACCTCCGCTGCCATCTCCGTTAGTTCATTCAACAGCTGCCTGTTGCCGGCAATGTCATTCGCCCTGCGCATTTCGTCCATTACTTCGGCTAATCGCTTTTCGATAAGACCAACGGTGGGTGCGAGCCGATGAGCTTCGGGCAAGCCAAGAAGAGCAAACGTACGATAGGTCTCAACCTCAATGAGACGCTGAACGAGAGCTCCTGCGCGCTCTCGGTCCAGTCCATGATCGACAACGAGAATGCGAACAAATCCGTGGGGATCTGGCTGAAAATCGGTGGCGTAAACGGCCTTCCCATCCGAGTTCTCCGCCATTGCCAAACTTGCGCGATCGAACGAAAGCTCCGGCGCGGGCAGATTTTGTCGTGCAGGGAGCAGATGCAGATCGAGAGCAACTAACAGGGGTCCCGGTTGGGGAACGCGCCCCATTACAGCTGTGAGCGACGCAACGCCTGGGCTAAATGGCTCTATATCGACGTCTGATGGAATTTCCCAAGTATAAGTCGTGAATTCGGAATGCTGCTCCCACCGTAGAGCCATCTTGCCAAGTTGCGAGCGATAGTATCTCTCCTCAGGCGACGGTCCCACCGCCCCATATCTATTGCAGAGCTCCGCAAGGTTCACACGATCTGCCTCTGCTCGTCCTTCCGACGTATCGAAAGCAAAGTGGACGATACGGCTTGAAGCGGAGATTGGCGTAAATGGTCGAGCATGCAACTCGCGCAAAACGGCCGAGCGCAATGCATGAGATGATAGGGTAGTGCGTACTTGGTTATCACCGTTCAAAACGACATCGTTCATTTGCAATCCGGTCAACCTTGAAATCTCCACGGCCGATCCAACGCTCGGCGCGCGGACTCTGGTGCACGTATAGGCTCTGGTTCGGGCCGGTTGCAACATTCCCTATCTTGTTCAAGCGACAATAATTTGGGGTACTTGAATGTAAGCCGAGCTGTCCGCCGCGAAATAGCGGTAGAGCTGCCTAGCAACAGACAACCTGTATTGCCGATTGTGGTAGTGGCCGAAGACTCGAACATCAGTTAAAAGATTCCGGTGCTAAGGCAATTGTGATCTTGGACATATTTGCAGCGACGTTGGATCAGTGCGTCGCAACAACGAAAATGGATCATGTCGTGCTCTGCTCGATCGGCGATATGCTGCCGTTCCCCAAATCGGCAATTACCAACTTCGTCGCTCGAAAGATAAAGAAGATGATTCCGCAATTCGAATTGGTGGGCTCAGTAAGATACTCAGAAGCTCTGCGACTCGGAAGTCGTATGGTTCTCAAAAATCCCGAGATCAAGCCTGACGATGTGGCAGTTCTGCACTACACTGGTGGTACCACCGGCGTATCGAAGGGGCGATCCTCTCGCACCGAACCTTGTCGCCAACGTGTTGCAAAACGAGGCATGGTTTGGACTCGCACTCAACGCGATTCCAGCGGGCGAGCAGCCCGTCACGGCATGTCCCTTACTGCTTTATCATATCCTAGCGTTTATCACGAGCATGGTTACGCTGATGGTCGGCGGCAAGAATGTGCTTAAGTAGAAATATTGCCTATCTTGATTTCGGTATCATTCGCGCCGGCTTGGTATTTGCCCTGCGCGACAACCGTCTGCGATGTACATACAAACGCTGCAGCCGCAATAAATTTGAATGTGTGGAAGGGTCTCATCGAATAGTCTCCCAGTGCTTAGGAATGCACAGTAATCGGGTCTTCCAGGGGTCCGAACTCCGTAACGACCTGCTGCAGAATGCGCCTTGACCAGCGGTTGAGGCCAGCAGGAACTGTTTCGTCTCCGCAAAGGAAAGGAAACAGGGGATAGATGTGAACAGAGTCATCGACGAGTTCGACGGTGACTTCGACACCTTGCGCTTGGGCGCGTTGATGTATCCTATAGGTGTCGTCGAAAAGGGCCTCGTTCGTGGCAGCAGTCAGAAACAACGGCGGGAGCAGACGAAAATCGTCGAACAGTGGCGAGACGACTGGAAGCTGTTCGTTCAAAACTGTTTAGTCGCGCATTCGGAAGCGGTAAAGCACCCGTGCTTTGGATGTGGGGTGCGCGCCATCATTGCTCGCCAAACGTCGCGGCTTGGAATCGCCGGACCCGGCGGGTTCGAGGTTGGCGTCGGTGCAGGACGGGTGCAGATTGTGGTTCATGAGAAGTCGCCCGGACTGTCGTCTCCGTCATCGCGATTTGTGCAAGATCAGCAACTCGACCGGCTCTTGGCCAGACTATGCCGGCTTCGCAGGCATTTAAGGAAGTTGCCGGTGGGACCCCCCTGCTCTCTAGGCCGCGGGGAGAGCAAAAGAGAAGATAGCTCCTCCCTCTGGCGCATTGACCCCGGTGAGCTCGCCACCGTGCTCACGGACGATTCCATAGCTGATCCAGAGACCGAGCCCCGTTCCTTCCCCAACGCGTTTGGTCGTGAAGAATGGCTCAAATATCCGGCCAAGATTCTGCGCGTCAATCCCGGGGCCGTTATCTGAAATATGAACGAGAATGTCATTGCCGCGGCGAGACGCACAAACGGCAAGGCGTGGAGACCGGACGCTCCGCATCGCATCAATGGCATTCTCAACCAGGTTTACAATCACCTGATGGAGCTGTCCTTCATTCCCAGAAATCCAGAGATCGGGCTCGATATCCATCTGGATATCGAGCCGTGTTTTCCTCGTTCGGGCCGCCCATAGCACCGCCGTATTGATCATGGGCTGGATATTCACGCGCTCGACTTCTCCAAGCTTGCTGAAGGAAAGCCGGCGCAAGTTTTTCACGATCTCGCTAATTCGGACCGCACCCTCCATGGTCCCATCCAACAGCGGACCTAAATCCTCCAAAATGTCACCAATGCGAAGGCGTTTCCTCAATGCCTCGGCGTCTTGCCTCCTCTCACCATTGCCGTGTACCGCATCGAGATAGGCCGTGAGTGCTGTGCGATATCGCATCAGCGTATGAACATTCCCATAAACGAAGCTGATCGGATTGTTGAGTTCGTGGGCTACTCCGGCGACGAGCCGGCCAAGGCTCGCCATCTTCTCCTGTTCAATCAGCTGGCGCTGGGCGCGCTGCAACTCCTGGTGCGCTTTGTGCAGCGCTTCGTAGGCCCGGCGAAGCTCGCCGATGGGTCTTCCCGTCAGAACCACGCCGATGAAGCGTCCACGATGGTCGTGCCGGGGCGAGCTGTTGATTGCGAACAGGTCTGAGCTGCCGTCTCTTGTCAAGAAGCGGAGCTCGCCGTCTACCACGTCGGAGGTGCCGCGAGGCGAGAGAAGTGAAACGAGCTTGACGTTGTCGGCGGGGTCAATGACCTCCGCCATCTTCCAGCTGACGATCTCATCACTACTGCGGCCCAGTGTTCGCTGGAACGCCGAATTGACCTGCTGCACCAGCCCTTTCGCGTCGCAGACGATGAGGATGTCGGAGACGGATTCGATGACGTTGGTGACGAAGGCCTGCGCTTCCTCGAGTTCCGCATTCTTGTGCTCGAGGTCGACCTCGTAGCGCAGGAGATCGGAATAGACCTCGTCCATCTTGCGGATGACTTCGATCCAGGCGCCCTCGCGTTCGTGATCGAACTCGATCGCGCCGCGATCGGTGATCAGCTTGAGCAGCGATTCCGCCGCGCCGGTGTCAGGAGAATGCGTCGCCTTTGGCATTGTTTCTCAAATCATACCTGGACAGCTTGTTCCTGAGACCGACGCGCGACAGCCCAAGCTCGCTCGCAACCCGGCTGATATTGCCTTCATAGCGCTCCAGATAGCTGATGATAACCGACTTCTCTAGATCCTCCACCTTGTCCTTGAGGGTCGCAGAACCATTCAGCTTGCCATGGACCGCGATGCCCCGCTGCCCGCCGTTGCTCCGGCCGAGCTGCGTCGGGGCCCTTAGTTCGTCGGTATTGGCCAGAACAGCCATGCGCTGGATCTCGTTCTGCAGCTCGCGCACATTGCCAGGCCAGTGATATTTGACGAAGGCGTCGAAGGCCGAAACGGCAAAGCGCAGGTTCGGCCGGTTGAAGGAGGTTTTGACCGATGACAGCACCCCTTCCGCGATCAGGGGAATATCCATC
The DNA here is from genome assembly GCF_051710265.1 of Bradyrhizobium sp. U531. Lineage (NCBI taxonomy): Bacteria > Pseudomonadati > Pseudomonadota > Alphaproteobacteria > Hyphomicrobiales > Nitrobacteraceae > Bradyrhizobium > Bradyrhizobium sp. U531. The sequence goes on along the minus strand of NZ_JASVEN010000011.1, from coordinate 42,866 downwards.
GCCCGCTCGCGCAGCGCCGGCATGTGCAGGGGAAACGCTGCTAGGCGGTAATAAAGATCGCGCCGGAACCGCCCCGCCTCGACCTCGGCCTCGAGATCCCGGTTGGTGGCGGCGACCACGCGGACGTCGACCTTGCGCACCCGCTGAGCGCCGAGCGGCCGGATCTCGCTCTCCTGGAGCACGCGCAACAGCTTCACCTGGAAGGCCGGTGAGGTCTCGCCAATCTCGTCGAGGAAGATGGTGCCGCCGTCGGCGACTTCGAACAGGCCGATGCGATCCTGATAGGCGCCGGTGAAAGCGCCCTTCTTGCAACCGAACAATTCGCTTTCGAGCAGCTGGTCGGGCAGCGCGCCGCAGTTTTCGACCACGAAGGCCTTGGTGGCCCGGGCAGAACCGTAGTGGATCGCGCGCGCGAGCAGCTCCTTGCCGGTTCCGGACTCGCCGGTGATCAGCACGGAGATATCGTATTCGGCGGCGCGCCGGCCGAGCTCGATCACCCCATGCATCGGACTGTCCGGTGAATGCACGATGCGGTTGAAATCGTAGAGCTGCTTGGCGGCACCGCGCTTGACCGAGACGGCTTTCTTGACGTGCTCGGGCATCGCCTTGACGTCGACGCCCGCGGTCTCCGTCTCTTTCTGCAGGCGATAGAGCTGGACCGCCTCCTTGACGATGTCGATCAACCGGTCCGGTTGCCAGGGTTTCGTAATGTACTGATAGATGCCCGCCTCGTTGAGACCGGCGATGATGTCCTCCGAGTCCGAATAGCCGGAGATGATCATGCGCACCGGATCCGGCCAGAGCTCGCGCACGCGCTTGAGAAAACTGACGCCGGACTCGTTCGGCATGCGCTGGTCGCACAGGATGGCGTGGACGATCTCGCCTTCCAGCAGCCTTTCCGCGTCCGCCGCGCTGCCGGCGCAGAGCACCTCGAAGTCCTGATTGAGGACGCGCCGCAGCGCTTCCTGCGAGCGAACCTCGTCGTCGATGACCAAAATGGTTCCCTGAACGCTCATGATCGCACTGCTAAGCGAGGGGACTGGTCAGGCGCGCGCGCGACCGGTGGTTGGCAATCGTCAATGGCGTGCGCGACTTCTGCACCTTGTGGATAAAGTTGAAGCGAGCGACGTGGTAACTCGGATCGAATCCGTAAAAATTCAGCCGCATCCGCCGCAGCTCCTCGTCGCGATAGGCCTGCAGCGGCTTTTCCGCCTCGTCAGCGTCGCGCCGTCGCTGCTTGTCGGCAAGCCGCGCAACCAGACCTTCGTCTGCCGCCATGGCGGCGCCGCGCTTGACAAGGTTTGCGGTCTCGAGCTCCGCGCCCGACAGCACGCGGTCGATGATGCCCAGACGATGTGCTTCCGTCACCCCCATCGGGAGCCGACACTGCGTGATCCGGGTCGCGTTCGCGGCACCCGCACGGCGCGGCAACAGATAGGTCCAGTATTCCGAGCCGTAGAGATTGCCCATGTCCTTGTAGTGCGGATTGAGGATGATTTGATCGCCCGCCCAGACCTCGTCGGCGGCAAGGCTCAGGAATACGCCGCCCGCACCGGCATTGCCGCGAATGACCGAAATGACCAGGCGATCGGTGGTCTCGATGATCGCGCGGGCGAGATCGTCGATCGCATTGATGTTGCGCCAGGACTCGTCTGCGGCGCTGTCGGCCGCTTCGATCTCGGCGAGATGGATGCCGTTCGACCAATAGTCCCGGCCGCCGGTCAGGAACAGCACCCTGGTCGGACGCGCGAGCGCCGCGCGATAGGCCTTGAGCAAAGCCTCGCAGTCGCCGGTCGCCATGGCGCCATTGTAGAAGGAGAACGCGAGTTCGCCGACCTCGCCATGCTCGCGATACCGGATCGGGACGTAGCCGCAGCCGGGCCGGTGCGGCAGATGCCCCGCCTCCGCAGCGAAGACTTTTGCTGCCGGCAGCTTCAGGTCCCTCGGCGCAAGCCGCCTGACATGGCCGATCCAGACCGCGCCGTCGACCGTGGCGCGCGCCAGCGCGCCCTCGCATTGCGCGATGACGGTGCCAGGCACGCCGGAGATACCGTGCGCGTCATGCGCGTCGAACAGCCTGACGTCCTGAAAGAAAAGGCTATCGACGAGGCCCGGCACGCCGTCGGCGCTTTCGATCTTGCGCAGCACGGTCGCGGTCGTATCGTGCTGCCAGTCGATCGTCCGGTCCGCCTGGAGGCAAGGACCGCGTACACGAATGCGCGGATCTCCCGCATCCATCGGCTGCGGCGTCACTCCTCCGGCTTCGATCGCGTCGATGGCTTCGAGCACCGCCGCGACGGCGCACGACGTCACCTCATTGCGGTAGATGCTGGACTTGGCCGCGCGCCGCATCGGGAAGCTGCGGGATGCCCAGACCGGACCGGCGTCGAACTCGCCATCCGCCTGCAAGACCGTGACACCCCACTCCGCGACGCCTTTCAGGACCGCCCAGTCGAGCGCGGCCGGACCGCGGTCACCGGGCGGGCCGGGATGGACGACCAGGCAGCGCACGCTGCGCCAGACGTCGTCGGGAATCGCCCGCTTCAGGAATGGCGCGATCACCAGGTCCGGCCGATGCAGCGCCACGCTCTCGCGCGTGACGTCGGCATGGATGTCGAGCTCGACCACGACGTCGTGGCCTCGCTCCCTGAGCTCGACATGCAGACGCTGCGTCAGGCTGTTGAAGGAATGCGACAGGAGCAGGATGCGCATAATCGGTCCTAACAGATTCGCGGCAATTGCTCGCCCGACAGCCAGTCGACGATCCGCCCGCCGCCGAAGCTCGTAGCCATCTGCACGAAATGATGATCGTCGACCACGGCCTCGCCGATGTCGGCGGCGTCGCGGCCAAGCGGATGCGCCCGCATCGCGGCCAGCACGGCGGTGGCATGTTCGGGCGCCACGATCGCGACCAGCTTGCCCTCATTGGCGACGTGGAGCGGATCGAGCCCGAGCAGCTCGCAGGCCGCCGCCACGCCCGGCTTCACTGGGATCGCCTCCTCCTCAAGATGGAAGCCGAGGTCGGACTGCTGGGCGATCTCGTTCAGCGTGGCGGCGAGCCCGCCGCGGGTGGGATCGCGCATCAGGCGGATGCCACGACCGCCGGCCTGCACCATCCTGGCGACGAGATCGTGCAGCGACGCCGAATCCGAGACGATCTCAGTCTCAAAAGCAAGATTCTGCCGCTTGGACATGATGGCGACACCGTGGTCGCCGAGCGTGCCCGAGATCAGCACGCGATCGCCGACCCGCGCGTTCTCGGCCGAGAGATCGAGGCCATCGGGCACGACGCCAACACCGGCAGTCGAGATGAACAGTCCGTCGGCCTTGCCGCGCTCGACCACCTTGGTGTCGCCGGTGATGATATGGACTCCGGCCCCGCGCGCCGCCTCGCCCATCGATTCCGCGATGATCTTGAGGTCGGCGAAGCGAAAGCCTTCTTCGATGATGAAGCTCGCCGAGAGATAAAGCGGCGTCGCGCCGGCCATGGCGATGTCGTTGACGGTGCCGTGCACCGCGAGCGAGCCGATATTCCCGCCGGGAAAGAACAGCGGCGAGACCACGTAGCCGTCAGTCGTCATCACCATGCGCCCGGCGCCGACGTCGAACGCCGACTGATCATTGCCGCGCGCCAGCCATTCGTTACCGAAGCCTTCGTGGAACAGGCCTGAGATCAGCTGCGCCATGGCGCGGCCGCCCGAGCCGTGGGACAGGTCGACGCAGCCGTTCCTAATGTCGAGCTTGCGCTGATAGGCCTTCATGACGCGCGCCTCTGCTGATGGTCGCGGAAGCGGCCATAGGTCCAGTGCGCGGCGCAGGCGCCTTCGGATGAGACCATGCAGGAGCCTATTGGCGTCTCCGGCGTGCAGACCGTGCCGAACAGCTTGCAGTCGACCGGCTTCTTCACGCCGCGCAGGATGGCGCCGCATTCGCATGCGGGATTGTCGTCGACGCGCAGATCGTTCATATCGAAGCGGACCTCCGCGTCGTATTTCGCGTAGGCGCGCTTCAGCTTCAACCCGCTATAGGGCACCTGCCCCAGCCCGCGCCACTCGAATTGATCGCGCAGCTCGAAGATGTCGGACACCTCCTCCTTGGCCCGCAGATTGCCGTCACGGTTCACGGCGCGGCTGTACTGGTTCTCGACCTCGTGCCTGTGCTCGTTGACCTGCCGCACCAGCATCAGGATCGCCTGCATCATGTCAAGCGGTTCGAAGCCCGAGATCACCACCGGCTTGGCGAATTCTTCCGCAAAGAACTCGTAAGGCGCGGTCCCGATGATGGTCGAGACGTGGGCCGGCCCGACGAAACCGTCGATCTCGACGCGGCCGATATTGCGGATGTCGGGGCTCTCCAGAATGTTCTGCATCGCCGGCGGCGTCAGCACGTGGTTGGAGAACACGCTGAAGTTTTCGAGTAGCTTCTTCCCGGCCAATCGGATCATGACCGCGGTCGGCGGCGTCGTGGTTTCGAAGCCGATGGCGAAGAACACGACCTCGCGCTCGGGATTCTCTTCCGCGATCCGAATCGCATCGATGGTGGAGTAGACCATGCGGATATCGGCGCCCCGCGCCTTCGCCTTCAGCAGCGATGCGCCCTGCGAGCCGGGGACGCGCATCAGGTCACCATAGACGCACAGGATGATGTCGGGCCGCATCGCGAGCCGGATCGCCATGTCGATGCGCCCCGCCGGCAGCACACAGACCGGACAGCCGGGCCCGTGAATCATCCGCACGTTCGCGGGCAGCATGTCCTCCAGACCGTAACGCGAGATCGCGTGGGTATGGCCGCCGCAGAATTCCATGAAGCGATAGGGCTTTTTCGGATCGGCTTCAGCGCGGATCGCTTTCGCGAGCCCGAGCGCGATCTCCTTGTCGCGAAACTCGTCGGCATATTTCATGACGCGGCTCCCTGTCCCTCGGTGCTGAGCTCGCGCAGCAATTCGAGCGTGCGCCTCGCCTCCTCCGGATCGATCTTGGTCAGAGCATAGCCGACATGGATGATCACGTAGTCGCCGACGGCGAGGTCTTCGATCAGGGCAACCGAAATCTCCTTGCTGACGCCGTCGATGGAGACGATCGCCATCTCGTCGGGCAGGATCTTGGTGACCTCAGCAGGTATCGCGAGACACATCAGGCGGTTCCTTCCAGGCCTTGCTGTTCGAGTTGGAGCGCGGCGATCCAGGCCTGACCGAGGCTGAGACCGCCGTCATTGGGCGGCAATTGCCGCGGCAGCAGCGGCGAGAGACCGGCGGCGATACAACCGCGCTCAATCCCGGAACTGAGGATCGCGTTGAGGAAGCAGCCGCCGCTCAAGGCGACGGTCGTGATGCCGATTTCGCGCGCCGCACGGCCGATCCAGTCGACGCAGGCGGCCGCAAGCGTGCCATGAAACAGCTCGGCGCCGGCGACAGGATCGAGCCCCTCGGCCGCAAGGCGCGCGAGCAACGGAAACAGGGACAGCACGCCGTGCTCGACCATCCAGCCGTCGCTCATGATACGCGGCGTGCGAACGCGCGCCTCAAGCTTCATCGCAGCTTCGCCCTCGTAGCTTTGCACCGGGCAAAGGCCAAGCAGTGCCGCTGCGGCGTCGAACAGCCGGCCGGCGCTGGTCGTCACCGGCACGCCCGGCTGCTCGAGCATGGCGCAGAGACCTGCGGCCTGCGGCTGCCTCGCGAAACGGGTTGCGATCGCATCGCCGCGGCGAAAGCCATGCAGTACGCTTGCGGCCATGCGCCACGGCTCGCGCGCTGCACGATCGCCCCCCGGCAGCTTCATCGGCGCCAGATGTCCGAGCCGCCGGAACTGCACGCTCTCGCACAGCAGGAGCTCGCCGCCCCAATTGCCGCCGTCGCTGCCCTGGCCGAAGCCGTCAAGCACCAGCGCCAGCACCGGCCCGGCGACGCCATGCTCAGCCATGACGGAAGCAGCATGGGCATGATGATGCTGGACCGAGATCAGCGGCCGCCTGCTTGCTTCGGCGAAGCGGGTCGAGACCATGTTGGGATGCAGGTCATGGGCGACGACGACCGGCTCGACGTCCAGCGTCGACAGCAGGTGTTCGACGGTTTCCTCGAAGAAGCGGACGCCTTCGGCGGTGTCGAGGTCGCCGATGTGCTGGGAAACGAACGCCTCGTTGCCGCGCGTGACCGTCACGGTCGATTTCAACGCGCCGCCGACGGCCAGGATCGGCGGCACCGACCGCGCGAGGCGGACCGGCTCAGGCACATAACCGCGGGCGCGGCGGATGAACTGCGTCCGGCCCGCGACCACCGCGGCCACGGAATCGTCGGCACGGGTGACGATGTCGCGGTCATGGCTGACGATGAGGTCGGCGATGCCGGCCAGCCGCAGCTCCGCCTCGCGATTGTCGATCAGAAGCGGCTCGCCGCCTGGATTGGCGCTGGTGGCGACGATCGCCCAGCTCTCGGCGGCCCGTTTATGCGCCGAATCCAGCGCCGCGAGGATCAGGTGATGGAGCGGGGTGACCGGCAGCGCGATGCCGATCCGCGACAGCTCCGGCGCGATCCCGGGCGCGAGCCGGCCGCGCGAGGTCATCAGCACAATCGGCCGCGGCGAGGTCTCGAGCAGGGCAAGCTCGGCAGCATCGGCCGTAGCGATGTCGGCGACCGCGTCCACCGAGCCAACCATGACGGCAAACGGCTTTTGATCGCGCTGCTTGCGCTGGCGCAGGCGCTGCACGGCCGCTTCGTCACGGGCATCGCAGACGAGCTGAAAGCCGCCGAGCCCTTTGATCGCGACGATCGCGCCGGTCGCAATCGCGGCGGCGATGTCCTCGATACCGTAGCTGAGCCGCGGGCCGCATTGCGGGCAGGCGATCGCCTCGGCATGGAAGCGGCGGCTGCCGGGATCGGCATAGTCGCTCGCACAGGCCTTGCACATCGCAAAGCGCTTCATGGACGTGGTCGCGCGGTCGTAGGGCAGCCGCTCGGCAATTGTATAGCGCGGACCGCAATGGGTGCAGTTGACGAAGGGGTAGCGATAGAACCGGCTGGCCGGGTCGAACAGCTCGCCCAGGCATTTTGGGCAGGTCGCGGCATCGGCGACGATGCGCGTCGACACCCTGCCCTGCTCGCTGGCGCGGATGCAGAACTGCTCGCTCGCCATGGCGCCGACCGGCTGCACCGAGATTTCGTCGATGCGGGCGAGCGGCGGTTTTTCGAGCGGCAGCGCCGCGACGAAGTCCGACGCGCGCTCGCCTTCGACCTCGATGACGACGCCATGGGAATCGTTGGCGACGAAACCGCCGAGGCGATAACGCGTGGCAAGGCCATAGACATAGGGGCGAAAGCCGACGCCCTGCACAGCGCCGCGCACATGCAGGCGCAGCCGCCGTCGGTCCAGTGCTGTGGCCTCGCCGCCCATCGTTACTCCGCCGCAGTCATCGCGGCCGGCTTCAGTGCGGCCGACCGCCTGCGGATCCAGGCATAGACCGCCGCAAAACCTTCGCCGGTGCGTGCCGACACCGTCAACACCTCGATGTCTGGATTGACCCGCCGGGCATATTCGACGGTTTTTGCGAGATCGAAATCGAGCACGGGCGCGAGATCGATCTTGTTGATCAGCATCAGGGACGAGGCTGCGAACATGTCGGGATATTTGAGCGGCTTGTCCTCGCCTTCGGTGGTCGAGAACACCACGATCTTGCAGGCCTCGCCGAGATCGAAGGCCGCCGGACATACGAGGTTACCGACATTCTCGATGAAGAGCAGGCCGCCGTTCAGCGAGGGCAGCCGGTCATAGGCCTCGCCGACCATGGCGGCATCGAGGTGGCAGCCCTTGCCGGTGTTGACCTGGATCGCCGGCACGCCGGTTGCGCGAATGCGCTCGGCATCGTTGGAGGTCTGCTGGTCGCCTTCGATCACACCGATCGCAAAACTGTCCTTCAGCTCGGAGACGGCGCGGACCAAGAGCGAGGTCTTGCCGGCGCCGGGGCTCGAAACCAGGTTGAAGACCAGCACGTCATCCGCGCGGAAACGGGCGCGATTGTCGGTGGCCAGCCTGTCGTTCTTGCCGAGGATATCGCGCTCGACCTGGATGATACGGTCGCTGCTCATGCCGGCGATTTTCTGGCCGGCCGGATTGGCGCCGCAGTCAAGCAGCCCGGCATCGCCATGGGCGTGATCGTGGTGATGATGGTGATCATGGACATGACCGTGATGGTGGTGATGATGATGCCCGTCGTGATCATGATCGTGGTCATGCCCGTGATCATGATGATGATCATGGGCATGTTCGATGGATGCCTTGCCGTCGCTGCAGCCGCAGACCGTACACATCAGTCGACCTCCAGTTCCCTTACACGCATCTCTTCGCCGCCCGTCACCTGCAGTTGATAGCCACCGCAGGATGGGCATGGTTCGTAACGCTGCTTGATCTCGACGCTTTTGGAACACGCCATGCACCAGGCTGTCCCGGGCGTCTCGACGATCTCGAGCCTCGCCCCTTGTACGATGGTCCGGGCGGCGACGGCCTCGAAGCAGAATTTCATGGCCTCTGGGGCGACGTGGCTGAGCGCGCCGATCTCGAGGCAGACGATCTTCACCTTGGCGAAGCAACGCTTGCGCGCTTCCTCCTCGACGATTCCGATGATGCCCTCGCACAGCGCCATCTCATGCACGGCCGGCCTCGCGAAAGCTGAGGCTGAAACCGACGCAGGGGTCGAACGCGCCGACCAGCGCGCGCACCGCGTCCTGTCCCCGCTGGCCGGCGGCGAGCAGCGAACCCTTGAGGCTGCGGACCAGCGGACCGCGGGCATGAAAATTCCATTCGGTCGGCGCCAGGAATTCGAAGCTCGCAATACGATCCTCGTCGTCGAGCGCGACAGCGTGATAGAGCCGGCCGCGCGCGCATTCGACCGCGGCCGCGCCCTTGCCTGCGCCGAGGCGATAGCTTGCGACGACGCCGTCATCAAGGTCGTCTTGGCCGCTATCGAGCCAGGCGCAGAGCCGCGCGACTTCGGCGATGCGTGCCTTGAGGCGCGCGGCCGGACCTGCATCCGGCGGCAACACCGGCTCGCGCCGCTCCCTGCGCGCCCAGACGCCGGTTTCCGGAATGTTGCCACACAGCTCCGGCGCATCGGAATAAGCCGCACCATCCGCGAGCAGACGCGTGACGATTTCGAGATCATCAGCTGCGGTCAGGAAGGTCTGCTCGGCGGCCGGCGGCGACAACGCTTCGCCTTCGCAGCGCGCGACATAGGCGGCAAGCACGCTGCCCGGCGCGAGCACCTGGCCTTCGGCGATTCCCAGCGTGCCGAGCGCGGCCTTGATTTGTGCGACGGCGTCGCGGCGCAACGCTTCCGGCACGGCGTCGCTGGCGCCACCGAGCACCAGGGTTGCCTGCACCATGGCGCGCACGGCCCCGGCGCTCGTATCGTCGAGCGCGAGCCGCCCGACGAAAAGGCCGCGCAGTAATTCGGTCATCCGCTCCGCGACCACACCCATGACGCGACGGCGCACCGTCGTTTGCGTCGCCTCCTCCCCTTGTGCGGCCTCGACCGCCGAGAGAAACGCCACCTGGTGGGCGACAGAGCAGAGCGAGAACAGCCTTGGCAGCACTGAGAGCAGCGACATCGCCGGCTTGCCGGCAAACAGCCGCGTCAAAGGCGGCCGGCTGCGCGGCCGGATCGCGACATCGGCGATCGTGCCACTGGCGAGCCACACCGTGATGTCGATTTCGTTGCGGAACCCCAGGCTCATTCACGCCGCTCCGTCAAGGCCCCGCGAAGGAAGTTACGCCGATCGATCGGTGTTGTCGCGGGCTCGCGACGGCGGACCGCCTCCTCACTGTCTCCCGCCAGCATCAATTCCGCAATGGCAGCTTCGGCCGTCGCCCGCGCCGCGGCCATGTTCGTGAACTGAAACATCGGCGAGAACAACGAGCAACTTGCGATCCGGCCCATTTGTCCGACCTCACTGATGGTGAATTCGATGTTGCCCGCGGGAAAACGGATTTGCACGGTCGTGCCTGACATCGCCTGCGCCACGGCGCTCGCCGGCATCACCACGTTCATGAACCATGGCGTGACCATGATGCCGACGATCGTGCCGTTGAACCGGCGGAAACCGATCGCCTCGACGCCGAGCGCATCGTTGTAGATCGGCAAATCGCGCATCGCGCGCTCGCCGATGTCCCGGTAGCTTTCGGCCAGAAGCGCGCCCCACGCTACGGCATCGGCCTCGGGATCTGGTGGGCTCCCAATCATGCTTCGATCGCCATGAATTTGGATTTCGGAGCATCGCAGTTTGGGCAGTGCCATTCCTCCGGCAACGCCGCGAACGGCGTGCCGGGCCCGATCTGCGCGACGTCGTCGCCGTGGGCGGGATCGTAAACCGTCCAGCAAATGCCGCATTCCAGCCGCGTGGCCTCGGCGACATCCTGGCGCACGCCGAAATTTTCGAAGGCGCTCATTTGAAATAGGCCTCGATAATTTCCTGCAGCCGCTCGGCGGAGTCTTCGAAATCCTCGTCCGCGGCAAGCGCGACGGTCGGCACACCGCCGACTTCGAGCGTATCGAGGATGATGGTGTCCATGGCATTGAAGAACTGCACGGACCAGACATTGCGAATGCCCGTGGACAGCACCTTGCAGGTGCCATAGCCGCGCGATACGAGCTGGATCGGTCCGTTGCCGATGGTGTCCTGCAGAAAGCTCATATCGACCGGGCTCATCGGCAGCAGCGTGAAATTAATGATCTGCGAGCGGATGCCGGGCCGCCAGGCCAGCGCACGCTCGCGGATCTCAGCAAGCACCGGCAGCACGTTCATCGCGCCTTCCGGTACCTGCCCGATCTCAAAATCGGCGGACGTGAGGTCAGCAGCCGCGCGCTTCACGATCTCCGGAACCGCGCCGATCTCGATATATTCGGAGGTGGCGTCGGTCTCGAGCCGCACCCGCCAGATCCCCGCCAATACCGATTCCTGGATCTGGGCCAGCGATCCGTCGGGCAGAGCGACGACCCCGGCGACCTCACCTTCACCGAGCACGTCGGCTATGAGCTTGCTCTCGAGCTCGTTGAGATTGGCGAGCCGGAACAGTTGGGTCGGCGCATTCGCATTTTGGTCCGCGATGGCACGCGCGATCGTCGAGAGCAGCGTGACGGCGTTCGGGCAGTCCTTGGCAAGTTCGGCGCTATCGAGCGTTGCAAGCTTTGCCAGCGCTCCGGCCGCCGTCAGGCTGCCTTTCGATGCATTGAGACTCTCCTCGCCGATCGGAAATACGCTGACCGGTTGCTCGGCGCCTTCGGGCGCATCCCAGAATCCGACCTTCATAGCTCGACACCTTGCGCGCGATGCTGGGGAACGATGGTGACGGCGACCGCGGCCGCTTGCCCGCGCGGCCGGTCGATCAGCTTGGCGATGCGGTCGACATAGACCGACCAGTCTTGGATCTTGGCGATCAGACCCAGCGTCTCGCCCTTGGCGACGAAGATCAGCGTCGGTTGCACGCGCACGCCAAAGCGCTGGCCGAGCACGCTTTCGTCGCCGCGAGCGATGATGGCGCCGCGCAGCCGGCCGTTAAACGCGGTGATCAACTCCGGCAGCACCACGGCGACGTCGATCGCCTCGGGGAAACGATTGGGATCGCCCGCCGACAGGAGCACCGCGATCGCACCGGCCTCGTCGGCCGCGCCAAGAAAATGATCGACCGTCGCCGCATTGACCTCGGGCAGGCCGTGCCGAGTCAGATCATGCTTCCCCACCTGGAATTCCATCAAACCTCCCCTGACAAGCTTATGATTTCGCTCGCGGTAGGGAATAGCAAGGCATGTGCCAGAACACGCTAGCGACTTTCCAGAGTTATCTTATTGATATATATCCTCAATCTTTATGGCGATGAATTGGTTTGTTGTTCGATGATAAGATACTTTCCGCTTCTCTGGAATGTATCTTTGCATGCAGAAGGACTCTTTCCAGGCAGCTTGCAATTGCCGGCTGCCCGATGCCGCAGCGGGTCCGGTCGTCCGCGAACGCTGGACGTTGGGCTTTATTCGGACCGAAGGTGTGCGGGCAGCTGCGGCTCGCGATCGATGAGGTCGGCAAAGAAGCGGTCACAATCTTCGCCGTCGAGCGCTGCGCTAAGACCTTCGATCGCATCCGCGATCAGACGCGCCTCTTCCTCATCCAAAAGCCGCATCGCGGTGTCGATATAGACCAGCACCTTGGCACCAGCGGGCGGGTTTGAGAGCAACATCATGGAGACCCGGCGCTGCTCGCCGCGAAACGCGCACATCGCCGAGATCCCGTCGGTCTCGATAATCGTCATCGGCAGGCCGAGGCACATCCGGCGTTCTCCGAAAATCCGTGTCGGTCAGGACGGCCGCATCTCGTAGTTGAGATGGTCGATGTTATTGGCGAGCAGCCGCTCGGATTCCGTCAATGGCGCGCTGCGGTGTATTACCTCGACACCCCACGCGGCCAGTATCCCGCAGGCGAGATCAATCGCCGGGACGATCTGGTCGCGCACCGGCGGAGTCAACGGTCCTCCCCAGTCTTCGAGATCGAGCGGCTGGCAGCCGATCAGCGCGAGATGATGCGGGCAACGGCCGAGCAGATCGGCGGCGCTGATGACTTCCTGAAAGCCGGTCTGGTGCAGGCTCATCTTCTTGGCGCCGGTGAAACGCGGCACCTCATCGTCGCGCACGAGCTTCAACTGGCCGGGCTCGAGGCCGTAGTCGATGGCATCGAACACGATGAGGCGGTCGGCCTCTTCCAGATAGTTGACGAGGTAGAGCCCCTGCGTGCCGCCATCGAGGATGGTGACATTGACCGGCACGGCGTAGCGGCGGTGGAACTCCTCCACAGCGCGCACGCCGAAACCCTCGTCGGCCCACAGGATATTACCGATGCCGAGCACCAGAATGCGATCGTCTTGCGAGAATGTCGGCATCGGCCGCGCTCCCTTTTCAGTCGCGGAATTGCCGCTCGCCCGAGATCATCGAGGAGATGATGCTCTGGCGCGACATGATGTCTTCGCGGATCGCGGCGTAGACGTGCACCATCACGAACACGACCAGCGCCCACATGCCGAGATGATGCCAGGTGTGAACGTCCTGACTGTTCGGCCAGATCGCAAACACCCAGCCGAACAGCCTGTGCTGCCAGCTATCGATACCCTCGCCCTCCGAATAGAGCGCAAAGCCGGTGACGATCATGAAGGCCACAAACAGCGTGAAGCCCGTGAACATCGCGGTCTGCGCCAGCGGGTTGTGGCCGACATACATCTTCGGCTCACGCTCCAGGAAAGCGTACCAACGGATCTCGTGCCAGACTTCTCTCCAAAACTGCCGGCGATGCACCGGCAAGTAGAATATCTGCCGGGAATGGTGGTTGCCCGCGAAGGCCCACAGGACACGCGCGAAGAAGAACACCGCGAGCACCTGCCCCGCGGCGAAATGGGCGAAGCGAATGTAGCCCATCATGAAGTTGTCGGACGCCTCGCCCGCGAGCGACGGTAGCGGCGTTCCGATCAGATAGCCGGTCACCATCAACACGATGATCGAGAACGCGTTCACCCAGTGGCAGATCCGCACCGGCGCTTCGTAGACATAGACGGTGGGACGACCCACCGCATGTTCTCCGAAAGCGTCGGCTGCGATCGCCGTCAGGTTGGGCTTGGTGTCCGAGGCGGGAGCAACTGCATCCATCATGGCTTGCTCCTACCTGACCTTGACCTTGGCGAGTTCCTGGCCGTCCGGGCTCATAACGTGCGTTGAACAGGCCAGGCACGGATCGAAGGAATGGATCGTGCGTAGAATCTCCAACGGCTGTTCGGGATTCACCATCGGTGTGTTCATCAGCGACGCCTCGAAGGCGCCGATGTTGCCCTTGGGATCGCGCGGCGAACCGTTCCAGGTCGTCGGCACCACACACTGGTAGTTGTCGATCTTCGTCTCCTTGATCTTGATCCAGTGCGCGAGCGCGCCACGCGGTGCTTCTGTGAAGCCAAAGCCCTTGGCTTCCTTCGGCCAGCTCTCCGGCTTCCATTTGTCGACGTTTGCGGTCGAACTGTCGCCGGCCTTGATGTTGGCGACGAGCTTGTCCTGGAAGTAACGCATCTGGCGTCCGGCCCAGACGGATTCGAGCGCGCGCGCCGCGGTGCGGCCGAGCGTCGAGAACAGCGCCGACATGGGCAGGTTGAGATCCCTCAGGAACTTGTCGACCGGATCCTTGAACTCGGCCTTGTTCTGCGCATAGCCGACCACCCAGCGCGCCAGCGGTCCGACCTCCATGGCGTGGCCCTTCCAGCGAGGCGCCTTGATCCACGAATACTTGCCGCCTTCGTCGAGCTGCTCGATCGCGGTCTTGGTCCCCTTCGCATTCGGCCCGAGTTCGTAGTTCGGCTCCGTGATGCCATCCCAGGGATGAAGGCCCTTGGTTTCGTCGGGATATTTGTACCAGGAGTGGACCACGAACTCCTGGATTTCGTCGGGATTGGCGTGATCAACCGGAAGCACCTCGGAAAGGTTGCCGTTGATGATGGCGCCCCGTGGCAGCTTCAGATTCTTGGCAGAATAGTCGTTGGCATGTTCGGGCACGTCGCCATAGGCGAGCACACTCTGACCGGAGATGCCTCCACCATAGAGCCAGTCCTTGTAGAACGAACCGATCGCCGCCACGTCAGGCAGATAGACCATTTCGTTGAATTCCATGATGCGGTCGATGATCGAGGAGATCAGATTCAGCCGCTCCATGTTGATGGCGCCGACGGCCCCGGTGCCGTCTACATTGATCGGACAGGGCACGCCGCCGACGAGCCAGTTCGGATGCGGATTCTTGCCGCCAAAGATGGTGTGGATCTTGACGATCTCCTTCTGGAAATCGAGCGCTTCGAGATAATGCGCCACCGCCATCAAGTTGGCCTCGGGCGGCAGTCTGTAGGCCTTGCTGCCCCAATAGCCGTTCTTGAACGGCCCGAGCTGCCCGGACTCCACGAACTTCTTCAAGCGCGTCTGCAGATCCTTGAAGTAGCCGGGCGAGGACAATGGCCAGCTGGAGATCGACTGCGCCAGCGTCGAGGTCGCGCGCGGATCGGCCGAGAGCGCGGAGACGACGTCTACCCAATCCAGCGCATGCAGATGATAAAAATGGACGACGTGGTCGTGCACCTGCAAGGCAAGCTGCATCAGGTTGCGGATCGAGTTGGCATTCTCGGGAATAGTAATTCCGAGCGCATTCTCGACCGCACGTACCGAGGTCAGAGCGTGGGTGCCGGTGCAGACGCCGCAGATCCGTTCGGTGAACGCCCAGGCGTCGCGCGGATCGCGGTTCTTCAGGATCACCTCAATCCCGCGCCACATCGTGCCGGTAGAAACCGCGTTGCGGATGATATTGTCGGCGTCGACATTGACCTCGACCCGCATGTGACCTTCAATACGCGTTACGGGATCGACGACGATGCGCTTGCCGGAATTGTCGAGATTGAAGCCGTTGGGAGTCTGGATACCCATGGTTGTCCTGCCCTAATGTGTCGCTACGATCAGCTGTTGTGGTCGGTATCTTCGCGCTTGCTCGCGAGCCGCTTCACTGCAGTCACCGCCGCATGCGCGGCCACGGCGGCGCCGACGGCGCCGGCCGCCGCCATGCCGATCTGATCGGCGTTCTTCTCGATGCCGAACTGCTTGATGTTGGTGAGACGATCGTAGAACGAGCCCTTATCCCAGAAGCCGTCCTCCGAGCAGCCGATGCAGCCGTGGCCGGACTGAATCGGGAAGGAGACGCCGCCGTTCCAGCGCACGGTCGAGCAGGCGTTGTAGGTGGTCGGGCCCTTGCAACCCATCTTGTAGAGGCAATAGCCCTTGCGCGCAGCCTCGTCGTCCCATTCCTCGACGAACTGGCCAGCGTCGAAATGCGGGCGTCGGTAGCATTTGTCGTGAATGCGCTGCGAGTAGAACATCTTTGGCCGGCCCTGGCGATCGAGCTCGGGCAATTTGCCGAAGGTGGTGATGAAGGTGACGACGCCGGTCATCACCTCGGCGATCGGGGGACATCCCGGCACCTTGATGATGGGCTTGTTGGTGATGACCTTGTCGATCGGTGTCGCCTGTGTCGGATTGGGTTTTGCAGCCTGCACGCAGCCCCAGGATGCGCAGGCGCCCCAGGCGATGATCGCCATCGCGTCCTCGGCCATCATCTTCAGCTTCTCGACGAACGGCTTGCCGCCGTCGATGCAGAACATGCCGCCTTCGTTCAGCGGCGGGTTGCCTTCGACTGCGAGGATGTACTGGCCTTTGTGCTTGG
The DNA here is from genome assembly GCF_051710265.1 of Bradyrhizobium sp. U531. NCBI lineage: Bacteria > Pseudomonadati > Pseudomonadota > Alphaproteobacteria > Hyphomicrobiales > Nitrobacteraceae > Bradyrhizobium > Bradyrhizobium sp. U531. The sequence continues at coordinate 26,605 of NZ_JASVEN010000011.1, read as the reverse complement.
CGCGGGTCTCCTCGAGGATAGCTTCCGCCTGGTGACCCGCAGCCGCCATGATGGTGTCGTCGTAATCGAGCGAGATCATCGACAGTACCGCGTCCTTCACCAGCGGGTGCGCCGAACGAATGAAGCTCTCGGAACAGCAGGTACATTCGAGGCCGTGCATCCAGATCACCGGAACGCGCGGCTTGGTCTCGAGCGCATTTGCGATGCGGCTCGCTGCCAGCGGCCCGAGCCCAAGGCTCGTCGCTGTAAGGCTGCAGAATTTGTGAAAGCTCCGACGCGTGATGCCTTGCCGCCTGATCACGCTGTAGAATGTTTCAGTCGCCGTGCCCATGAATCCTCCCACCGTCGGCTTTTGGCTTCGTAATGGTGCATAAGGACAGCAAGAAGCAGGCCAATTCCGCGGCGGAAACGAAAGTGTAGGAATCTCAAGAAGTTGGGAGATTTGAATTGTGCGAGAAGCCGAGATCGAACGATGCTGGAAGGGAGAAGCGGAAACAATTCGATTCGCAGACGGTAACGAGGTTTACGCCGGCTATCCTTCTCAGTGCGCAGTGCACACCATGCATGGATCGAACGAGCGCACGACATGCTGAACCGCAACGGAGCGGGCTCCGGCCTCGCCGACATCCGTGCCGACCAGGGCCTGCTCAAGCGGGCCTGCCACGCCGAAGGAATCGCGCGGTGAAAAATTCCAGGTGGTCGGCGCGATGATCTGATAGCGCTCGATCTTTCCCCTACGCACCGCCATCCAATGCCCGAGGCTGCCGCGCGCGGCCTCGACGAGGCCGACATAGTCACCGTCGGGAATCTCCTGCGAGTGAACACAGAACGGCTCCGAAAGTCGAAGCGCGCGGGTCCAATCTTCAATCGCAAGCGCAATACGCGCAGTCTCGATCAGCCGCGCGATCACGCGATTGCGCACGTTGGTGCCGTCTGTCGCGACGAGATCGGCAATTAACGCCTGCCCGGCCACGGTCTGGCGCGCGATCGCGCCGACCTCGATAGGCTGGCCTGAAAGCCGCGGCGCCTTGCACCAGCTATAGGCGCCCTCCTTGTCGGGGTCAGGGACCGTGTTGCTGTGTGCGGGATCGGCGGAGGAATCCCGCATCCACGCATGGGAAACGTCCTCGCTGATCTGGGTCAGCGGCAGCGGCTCGACGACCCCCCGCGGACCGAAAATGCCGCGCGGAAACAGCCCGTCGTCGACCCCATGATAGGCGCCATAGCTCATCAGCAGTCCCGGGCCCTTACCGAGGTCACTCAATGAAAGCGCGTCGGCTAGCCGGAGAAACCGTGCAAAGTCGCCTACGCGTCCGTCGCGCCAGCGATCGAGCTCCGCTGCCGTTGCGATCGACAGCACGTTCTCGAGGGTATCAGCGAACACGGTGCGTTCCAGGAACACGCGAAACGCCGTCACGATCGACAATAGCCGCACACGCTCGCCGAGGTCGATTGCGCGCGTCGTACCGCCGGGCTGAAAGGCAAGGCTGTGCGGCCATTTGCCGGCGATGATGCCCATAGTCTCGAGCAGCCGCGCCCGCGCCGGCAGCGCATCGCGCGCCGCACTGCCGCGCGTGGCCGCAAAGCGCTCGCGAGCCCCTTCATGCCAGGAATGCGAAGCATAGGACTCGCGGGCAAAGTCCGGCATGAAGAAGATGTAGAAATGTGTGAGATGATCGGCGGCATTCTCTGCCGCGTGCGCGATGTTGGTCGCGAGCAGCCCGTTCGGCGCCTCCTCGACCCCCATCGCATGACGAAGCGCGGCAGCTGCGGCGACCGATTGCGAGACTGAGCAGATGCCGCAGATCCGCGGCGCCAGCACGAGCGCATCGAGCGGCGGACGCCCCTCCAGGATCTGTTCGAAGCCTCGATAGAGCGGCGCCGTCACCTCGGCGCGCGTCACGCATCGATCATCGACGTCGAGGCGTACCTCGAGATCGCCCTCGACGCGGTTGAACGGGCCGATGGTAATCCTCGTCATGGCGTGCGCTTGGCCGCGGAGCGGCCGGGCGGCACCACCACGTGATCGGCGGTCGCGTTTAAGCGAACGCGCCGCGGCGTCGCCGATTTCGACAATGCCGCGAGAGCGACGAACCAGGCTTTCGGCATGTCCGTCGGAAGGCCAACGGGAATGCCTGCGAGCTTGGCGGTCTCCAGGAAATTCTGCGCGTCTTCGAAGCCGGGGGAGGTGCAGGCGATGCAGGCATAGCCCCCCTTTGTGCATGAGCCGCCGCCGTTCCAGGAGCGCTGGTTGCAATCTCCGACCGCCTGTGTCGCCTTGCAGCCGAGATGCTCCATGAGGCAGCCGCGCTCGGACATGGTCTCGGCGCTGGCCTTGAACTCATAGAACTCATTGCGGGAGCAGCCGTGATGGGCAAGATGGTTGGCGACGAACTTCGGTCGGCCATAGGCGTCGAGATCGGCCGCTGACAAGTCCTTGGACGTCAGAGCCAAAATGGTTTCCATCATCCAGCCCGGATGCGGCGCACAGCCAGCGACATTGATCACCGGTAAACCGAGCCTGGAGCGGAAGCCGGCGCCGAGCGCGCCGCCGGCATCCGCGCCCTCGAATTGCAGCCCGACCGCGTCCGTGGGATTGGCGCCGGCAGCTGGCACGCCGCCGTAGGCGGCACAGCTTCCCACTGCAACGACATAGTCCGCTCGTGGCGCCAGATCTAGCATCCAGCGATAGACCGAGCGGCCGGTGCCCGCGAGCATGTTGAAGCGGCCGCTGTCATTCGGGCCACGTGCAACTGAGCCCTCGAGGAGTAGAAGGTCGAGCGGGACCCTGCCCTCGCGCGCGGACTCCAGTACCTCGGCTGCTTCCTCGCCTGTCTCCTCGCTGACGGAGGGATGCCACAACAGGTTAATGCCGAACTGCCTGAGCTCGTCGAACCAGCCGGAAGCCCCGCTTTCGAGGATCGACATGGTGCAGCCGCCGCAGCTCGCGCCTTGCAGCCAGAGCACGTTTGTGATTCGGTTCGATCCGCTCATCGCTTCCCCTCCAGGCCCCGCCAGCTTCGGCCGGCCGGGCTCGAATGGCAAGCCCTCAGCGCGAAGGAACTCAGTCATGAGCGCCCGGTTTGCCTTCATGCTTCAGACGCCGCTGGCGAATGCGGTGCGTGATGATCTAGACCAGACCGACAGCAAAGGCTCCAACAATGCGGTCGCGGGGGACGGCTCGACATGCATGCCCTCGTCATGTGCGCCCTTGACGAGGTAGCCAAACAGGCTGACGACGTAATACCCGATCGCCGCCACCGACAAGCCTTGGACCATGCTCCGCAGGCGCAATTGCAGCTTGGTGCGCTCATTCATCGAGCACAGCAGATCGCGGTTCTGCTCCTCCAGTTCCACATCGCCCCGGGCGCGTAGGAGGTTGGCGGCGCGCCCCAGCTTGATCGACAAACTAGCCTGCCGGTCCATCGGCGCGCAGGTGCGCATTGCTGCGGCCATGCGCCGGGCGAGGAAGGAAGACCAGGTCGGACGTCCTCTCATCCCGCCGCCTTGGATCACGCCGAGAGCGACCTGCACGAGGGTCGTTGTAGGCGCGGCTCGCCCCGAAGCGGAACAGGCTACCAGCCGCGCCGCGCTCCAACGAAGCGGCCAAGGCGGTCAGGTTCGTAAGCAGGTGATTCTTGAGTTTGAGGCCGTCTGCCCTCCGCATCTCCACAAGTACCTCGGCTAGCCGCCGCTCAATGTGATCGAACGACGGTGCGAGCTCAAGCGCAGCCGGCAGGCCGAGCAGAGCCAGCGCGATAAGTCTTGATCCACAGCACGCGCTGCACCAGTGCGCCGACCCGGCCGGCCCAGCGACAGGTCGTCATTGTAGATGAGGATACGGACAGAGCCTTGCTCATCGGCGCGAAAGTCGGAAGCGGCGGGGCCGCTTCGGACCGTCACATTGCGAGGCTGCTCTTGTCGAACAGCTGCTCCGCGCGCGACCGCTTCCAACTCTGCACATCGAGCCTCACTGCCACAAGGAGTTGTCCCGTCTGCGGCGGTGCCCGGATCAATGCGGGGAACTCGTCGCCGATGGGAGCGAACGGACGCGCGGATGACTCATTGCTCCCCCTCCAAGTGAAGGTCGTGGATCGGAATGCTGCTCCGAGCGCAGCGAAACCGCTCCGACCGACACCCGAGACGATCGGGCGACACCAGACCGTGAGCGGCGCAAAAGCCTGCGAAGCTTGTCGGCGGCCGGCGCTTCTCCTTGGCTCAAGATGGCAAACGCAGCACTGCGAACGGTGCATTGAGCCGCGTGAAGGGACGCGCATGCACCTCACTCAACACAGCACCGCGTTGCGAGTGCAAAGTGAATCCGGCAAGATCCAAACCATGCTCCATCGACGATCCGTAGCAAAACGACTTGCGGACGCGAGAGCGCCAACTGTTCCGTTGACTGGCATAGGTCGGTGGCCTTGGCGCAATGGTAGACGGCAGGGGTCCCGGGGATCGCCCGGCGGCTACGCTGCGACCACATTGGCCATGAACCGGTCGAGCTCCGCGCGCAGGCGATGGCTCGCCTCGGTGAGTCCGCGAGCGGATTGCAGCACAGCGGAGGCTGCCGAGCCGGTCTCGCTCGCTTCGCGATTGACCTGCTCGAGATTGGATGACACCTGCGCGGTGCCAGAGGCTGCTTGCTGCGCGCTCTGTGCGATCGCCTGCGTCGTCGTGGTCTGCTGGTCGACGGCGGATGCAATCGAACCCGAGATGGCGGAGATTTCGCCAATGATGCCGGCGATCGACTTGATCGCGACGATCGAATCTCCGGTCGCTTGCTGCATACCCTCGACGTGAGAGCCGATCTCCTCCGTCGCGCGAGCCGTTTGGTTTGCAAGCGACTTGACCTCGGCAGCGACGACTGCAAAGCCGCGACCCGCCTCCCCGGCGCGTGCAGCCTCAATGGTGGCATTGAGCGCGAGCAGATTGGTCTGCTCGGCTACCGCCGTAATCAGCTTCACAACGTCACCGATGCGATGCGAGGCTTCTGCGAGCGTCGCGATGCGGGTATCAGTGCTCTTGGCCTGCGCGACCGCATCATCCGAAATAGCGTTCGAGTTGCGGACTTGGGTGCGTATATCATTGATCGAGAGCGACAACTCCTCTGCGGCCGAGGCGACCAGACCAATGTTGCTCGACGATTCTCGGGCGGCGCCGACCACCGCGTTGGTCAAGCCTCCTGTCGCCTCCGCGTTGCGCGACAGCGTTGATGCTGCTGCTTCGAGCTGCTGGGCTGAATCTGAGATGCCGTTGACGATGTCACCCACCGCGGTCTCAAAGCCGCCGGCGAATTTAGCGAGCTCAGCGCGTCGCAGCTCGGCTGCCGACCTGTTGCGCTCTTCGATCTCCGCAGCCTCCCGTTCAACGCGCTCGATGGCTTGCCGCTTGAAGCTCTCGACCGCACCAGCCATTTTGCCGACTTCGTCGCGCCGACCGAGTCCTGGCAGCACGATTTCATAGCGGCCGTTGGCCAGTTCGATCATCGAGCTGCACATCGCGATCACAGGCTTTGCGATGCCACGTCCGATCGCGAAGGAGAGAACGAGGCCGATTGCGATGGAGGCGAGCGCGAGCGCAACCACGACCGATTGACCGCTGACGATCTGCGCCGCGGTCTTTTTCTCGGCATCAGCCTGCTCAGCCAAGGCCACGCGCTTCAGGGAGGCCGCCGCCCCGGATAAGCTGTGCCGCAGCTTCCACATGCCGTCGATCAAACGATCGATCTCCTGGCTCGCGACCACCACGCGGGCGAACCCATCCCGGTAAGACGCCACGAGCTCGCCGAGCGTCTGACCTCCGGTGACGTCTCGCGAGCGGAGCTCGCCACGCGCGACCGCGCTTCTAAATCCCTCTAGCCTCTGTAAGGCGTCCCTCGCTAGCCCGTCATCGTGGCGGTTCAATTCTGTGGTCACGAAACGGTTGATCGTCTCGAACCGCTCAATGGTGCTTTCCGCCTGAGTACCGGATATCCTCACATCACCAAGCCCGGACCGGATGACGCGCGCCTGCTCGGCGAGCGCGGCTCCCGAACGATCGATCTCGGAGCGCCGCGCCAGTACCTTGTTGAAGGAATCGGTGTAGGCGCGATAGGCTTCGAACAGTTCCTTGATCGACTGCTGCCAGTTGAGAGTCGCAGTCTCGGTCATGGCTGCCGTGATGGTTCGCTCGAGCAAGCGCCGGGCCTCTTCCGCGGCAACTTCGGCCTCCTTCGCCCCTGTCAAGGCGTAATAGCGCGCGTTGCTCTGGTATGCTGAGAGCGAGCTGTCGATCTCGCGCGCATAATCCGATTCCGACATGCTGGTCCGATAAATGCCGAAGCCGTCAAGAATCGCTTCATAGCCGAACCAGGCGCCCGCCATGGTGCCCGCCGACAGCAGGAGCACGACTGCGAATCCCATCATGATCTTCACGCGGATCGACAGGTTGGCGATGACCGGCTCGCTTTTCGGCAAGCTCATCGCCGCCGCATTCATCCGGCCCTGTGTTTGGAAGATGCCCGCCGGGCGCGATGCGCCGACGCGCGGAATGAAACTGAAATCCATATCGCAAATACCCGGTTCGCTGGAGCCACAAATGAGTAAACGATGTGCCGTCTCTCCTAATCATCGGTAAACTGCAGCGTGCTGCCGTGCGGCAGGAGTTCGTGCGACAGGCAAGAAGCACGCTGCTCAGGTCGTGCTAGTCTGCGAAATGATGCGCGTGGAGTGAAAAATAAGAAGGAGTTTCAATCGAGCCATGAAAGCATAATGTCCACTTGCGGACAAAGTGGGTTTCCAATTCGTCGTTGTGTGCGGGCCGGGGAAGCATCAAAAATAAATTTCATGGCGAGGATTTTGCGCCGGCATGAGCGCGATATTGTCGAGGGCATGCGCTGATTCGTTTGTTAGCTGCGTCGGATCACCCTCAATGCAGGAGCATGCGATGGCTGAAATCTCGGAGATTCCAGGGACGCTGGACGCGGTCGGTGCCGTCGGCACTGATCGCCAATCAATCTATGTCTATGAGGCACCGGTGCGGATCTGGCACTGGTTAAATGCGCTGACGATCTGTCTTCTGGCCGTTACCGGTTATCTAATCGCCTCGCCGCTGCCCTCCATGCCTGGTGAAGCTAGCAACTGGTACACGATGGGCTATATCCGGTTCGTTCACTTCGCGTCGGGACAGGTGCTCGCTTGGGCTTTCCTTTATCGCGTCTACTGGGCTTTCGTTGGCAACGAGTACGCGCGTCAGTTGTTCGCGCTCCCGATCTACAACCGTATCTGGCGCTGGGGCCTTTTTTACGAGCTGCGCTGGTACCTATTCCTGGTGCGCTATCCGAAAAAATATATCGGCCACAACCCTTTGGCCAATACTGCGATGTTCCTGTTCGTGATTGCGATGGTTCTAATGATGCTGACCGGCTTCGCGCTCTACGCTGAGGGCGAAGGACGCGATAGCCTCTGGTACACGCTATTCGGCTGGATGTTCAGGATCTTCCCCAACAGCCAAGACGTGCATACAGTGCACCATCTCGGCCTATGGTTTATCGTGACTTTCGTCATCCTGCATGTGTATGCGGCGCTGCGTGAGGATATTGTGTCGCGTCAGAGCATGCTATCCGCCATCGTCACCGGTGAACGGACGTTTCGCGATTCGCGACCTGACTGATGCTAAAATGTGCCCGCTACGGTGACCCTGAAGGTCAACGGTTGGACCGGGTGAAGCGTGTAGTCCATGACACCATTCGTGCAGCGAAGCGTTGCCGAAGGCCGTCGCGGTTGCGGTCGCAGCCAACACTTTGTCTGCCGGACGATCGATGTATTTCACGGAAATGTCTGCGTCGACTCTTTGCATCACGCGGCTTGACCGGCGAGGCTCTCGCAGAGTGATACGGACGACGGGAGGCGGTCCGGACGGACTTGCGATCGACGGCCGCGGCCGGATCTGGCTTGCGGAAGCAGGCTCGGGCACTAATTTGTATTGACGAAGGCGGAAATGAGGTCTGGCGCGTGCAGGGCGAAGGCGCCGATCGCTTTCTGTTTCCGAATGATTCCTGCTTCGGCCTGAACGAGCTGCTCTACATGACCCACTCGGGCATGGCGGCCGAGGATTTCGTCGGCGGTCAGGCCTTCGTCGACGGACTCGATTGAGACGGACGGGTCTAGGAAATCGAACCCGCGGTCATAAGGGTGCTTCGCGTCCTCGATCGGAATAGCCGTTTCACCAATGGGACTGCTTTCGGACCCGACGATCACCCCTATGCCAATGCGTCGTTCACCGGCGAAATTTACCCATACGGCGTATCTCGGCAAGCCCATTCCCGAACTCGTTGTTTTCGGCAATCCACTGCAGCCGATTCCAATCCTGACTTCAAGGGGCCCGACGGGGTGGCCTTTGGCACGGACGGCCGGCTCTAATGCACAGTCTATAATCAGAAGAACGTCGCTTTGCTTGGCAACATCGTCGACCGCATGAAGATGGATCGGCCGCAGCCGACAAATTGCGTCTTCACGATTGATGGCAATAAGTTGCGCGTGACAGCCGTCGATAAGGGATAGGCTGCTGCAAATTTCGGCCGATGCAGTGCCAACCCCTCGCAGGGCACATCGAGTTCTGTTGACGGAAGTGCGCTTCCGAGACACGACGCGGCTCTCGGCCATGAATTGCCAACCGGGGCAAGCCGGTCGGCACCAGCTCTGCTTCTCGGGAAATGCGATCGGCGCGCCGTGAGCGGAGAAATACGGAGCACTGCCACTTTAAAGCAGAGAGCGACGAGTGGGGCCGCTAGTTTGCCGAGGATTATGACCAGCGGCCCCGGCGCCAGCCACTTGAAATTGCCCTGCCCCAGCTGCAGTAGCGATAGCTGACAGTCACAGGATAGCCTAGCGGTCGCTCGTTCGCAAACCTTGGCTGCGGTTAACGTAAACCGCGTGGCGCCATGTTGATGCTCCTAATGCTTTTGTTTTGTCGGCGTAGCGGTGCGCTAGCTGATGGTGACTTGATTATGGCCAGCAGCTGATCCTATTGCGTGGAGCGCGCGAGCCGGATTGAGGAACGACTGGTGCCGGCTGCGTGCGCAGATGGTTGCCAACTCATGTCGGGGCTCGTGGCGCCCTGCTATTTGCGCACGAGCAAGGTCTAACTAGAGCTCTTTTGAACAGTCGCTCGATAACCCAGTTTGCCCAGTTGGGGGCAACAGCTACTTATCGGCTAGCGCCAGAGCAGCTCTTGTGGTAGTTGCAGTGCGCTATTTCGGTTTTTTCACATATTGATTTTGAGGACAGTATGTTCGTGACGATAATTGCGGTGCTTTGCCAGCTCACATCCGCCGATTGCATTGATGAGATCGTGTCTAGCTCCGCGCTCGACAGCACGCTTACTTTCCAGAGCTGTATTATGAACGGCCAGGCAGGGCTGGCCCATTGGAAAGAAGCGCATCCAATCTACCGTTCAGATGCTTGGCGCATTCAGCGCTATAAATGTGTGCCGGGGGATTATAAGATCGCTCATCATAGAGCATAGAGATCGGAGAAGCCCCGGGCAATCCTTCCACCACCTGCATCAGCGGCAGAACCTGCGGTTCATCTAGCGTCTGCACCGTTCCGCGGGGACAAGACTTGCAGGCGCTCTGCTCGCCTCTTCTGAAGCATTCGAGCTGAGCCGAGTGGTTACAAGACGAAGAAAGTATCGCGACAGGCCATGGTTTCGCTCGCAAATCCTTAAGGCTTCGGCCCTGATCCAGAAAAGCTACAAATCGCTGGCGACGCGAGCAGATTTGCATGCGGCGTCGATCCACGGCAAACAGCCCAATCTGCCGAATCCCTTGAATACAAGACGTTGCGTATTTCAGGAAGCGCGACGTTCCCTGATCCGATGAGATATAGCGGCATCGCCGTGGTCGCTCTTCTCAAAGATCGTCTCTCCAGCCTTGATCCGCCGGGTACGCATGAACGGCGGGAGCCAGTTCGGGGAGAGATCCGTATTAGCGGCGAGCTTGGCGCGGGAAGTGATTGGGTTTCTTCGCTCGTCCTCGTGACGTTTTGCATGCATGCAAAGCGCACCACAGTGGTTCTTATCGGATGCAAATGCCATGAGCACGTTCGTCGCACCGCATATAACGATTGCTTTAACTCGGGAGCCGACCGGTCTTAGTTGCCAATCGGAGGCCCGCGATGTTGTTGGCGTACTCGGCGGCGGTGTTGCCGCCAAAAACGGCTGAACCCGCCACCAGCGTGTCGGCCCCAGCCTCCACGACGGCGGCAGCATTCTGCCGCGTGATGCCACCATCCACCTGAAGGCGGATTGGGCGATCGCCGATCATGGCGCGAACGCGTCTAATCTTAGGAATCTGTGACGTCAAAAACGCCTGGCCACCGAAGCCGGGATTGACCGTCATCACCAGCACCAGGTCAAGGCGATCGAGCACGTATTCGATCACGCTCTCGGGCGTTGCAGGGCACAGGCTGACGCCGGCCTTCCTGCCGAGTGCGCGGATCGCCTGCAGCGAACGATCGAGATGCGGGCCCGCCTCGGCATGAACGGTGATGACGTCCGCGCCCGCCTCCGCGAAGGCCTCCAGATAAGGATCGGTCGGCGCGATCATGAGATGAACGTCGAAGATCTTCTTCGTCACCAGTCGGATCGCCTTGATCACATCAGCACCAAAGCTGATGTTCGGCACGAAATGGCCATCCATAACGTCGCAGTGGATCCAGTCTGCACCGGCTCTGTCAATCGCGGCGACCTCGTCGCCAAGGCGCGCGAAATCCGCCGCCAGGATCGAAGGAGCGATAATGATCTCTCTGGTCATGGCTTTGCGCTCCGCACATCGGCGCCGCCAGTGAAGACGCGGCTTGCGAGCACGTCTGCGGGATCGATGGTTTCGAGATCGGCGACATCGAGCATGCGATCGAGATCCGACACCAGCCGATCGGCCTGCCGCAGGCGAATACGATCGACGGCGTTGCGGATCGAGCGCGCATTGGAGAAGAACGGCTGGGTCCGGCGCAGCGCGATGTACTTCTCAAAGGCGTCGCGTGCGGCCGCCGAGAGCCGATAGCCGCGCTCTCTCAGCATCAGCTCGGCAATAGCCAGCAGCTCGGCTTCCGCATAATCCGGAAATTCGATGTGATGGGCGATGCGGGAGCGAAAGCCGGGGTTGGAGGCGAAGAAATTCGTCATGCGCTCGCCGTAGCCGGCGAGGATCACGACGAGGTCCTCGCGCTGGTTCTCCATCACCTGGAGCAGGATCTCGATCGCCTCCTGGCCGTAGTCGCGCTCGTTGTCGGGCCGGTGCAGGTAATAGGCCTCGTCGATGAACAGCACGCCGCCCATCGCCTTCTTCAGGATCTCCTTGGTCTTTGGCGCGGTGTGCCCGATATACTGGCCGACGAGATCGTCGCGCGTCACCGAGATCACCTGCCCGCGCCGCACGAAGCCGAGGCCGTGCAGAATCGTTGCCATGCGCAGCGCCACGGTGGTCTTGCCGGTGCCGGGATTGCCAGTGAACGACATGTGCAGCGTCGGCGGCGACGATGCCAGGCCGGCCCGCTGCCGGATGCGTTCGATCAGCAGAAGTGAAGCGATCTGGCGCACGCGGTTCTTGACCGGCTTGAGGCCGATCAGCTCTTGCTCGAGCTGTTGCAGCGTGTCGGTGATCCCGGCCGCCTCGGCTTCCTTGCGAAGATCGAAATGGGTTTCGTTGGGCTCAGTGGTCGTTGCGTGGGGGACATCCAGCATGGCTAGCCTCGAAGAAAAGAGCTTCGCCGCGGAGGAATGCGGCGAAGCAGTGGTCCGCCAAGGAAACGGAGCAGGGAGAGCTCCGCGCGGAGGGAGAATGCTATTGAGAAGCCTGCGCGGCCGGCTTTCGCACGGTGGTGTAGCGGATCGCGCGCCCCCCGACCTCCTGCCGCACCAGCTGGAATTCAGCCTCCTGCTTGGGACGGTTGACCAGGAAGGTGATTCGCACCGACTCCCAGCCGGGGCTGGAATCAAAGCCGCTGATGCGGATGTAGCGGTCGCCGTAGACCCTACGACATTCGGCGAGTTCCATCATCACGCCGGCCGCGCCCTGGAGGTCGAACATCGGCAGGCCCCACATCTCCCAATAGGTGTTGCGGGGATGCGGATCGTCGGTGAACTCGATATTCACGGCCCAGCCCTTGGCCAGACAATATTGGACCTGCTTGTAGATCTGGTCGTCGGTCAGATCGGGCAGGAACGAGAAGCAGCCCTGGGTCAGCTTCATGTCAAATCTCCTTAGACGGTTTCGAGCGCGGTCGGCACGAAGTCCGGCGTGTCGGTGGATTGATAGTTGAAGGTCACGTCCTTCCAGACCTCGAGCGCCGCCTTCAGCGGCGTGCAGGTCTCGGCCGCCCGAGCCAGGATCTCCGGACCCTCGTGGACGTAGTCGCGGCCCTCGTTGCGGGCGAGGATCATCGCCTCCAGTGCCACGCGATTGGCGATCGCGCCGGCGGCAATGCCCATGGGATGGCCGATGGTGCCGCCGCCGAACTGCAGCACGACGTCCTCGCCGAGCAGATCGAGTAGCTGGTGCATCTGGCCGGCATGGATGCCGCCGGAGGCGACCGGCATCATCTTGTTCAGGCTCGCCCAGGACTGGTCGAAGAAAATGCCGTGCTCGAGCCTGGTCGGATTGAAGTCCTCGCGGCAGACATCGTAATAGCCGCGCGTGGTGTTGGGATCGCCTTCGAGTTTGCCGACCACCGTACCGGCATGGATGTGGTCAACGCCGGCAAGCCGCATCCATTTGGCGATGACGCGGAATGAGACGCCGTGGCTCTTCTGCCGGGTATAGGTCGAGTGACCGGCCCGATGCAGATGCAGGATCATGTCGTTGCGGCGCGCCCACTTCGCCATGGACTGGATCGCGGTGTAGCCGATCACGAGATCGATCATGACGACGCACGAGCCGAGCTCTTTCGCGAACTCCGCGCGCTCGTACATGTCCTCCATCGTCCCCGCGGTGATGTTGAGATAGGTGCCCTTCACCTCACCCGAAGCCGCCTGCGCGCGGTTCACCGCCTCCATGCAGTAGAGGAAACGGTCGCGCCAGTGCATGAAGGGCTGCGAGTTGATGTTCTCGTCGTCCTTGGTGAAGTCGAGCCCGCCCTTCAGCGCCTCGTAGACGACGCGGCCGTAGTTGCGCCCGGAGAGCCCGAGCTTTGGCTTCACGGTCGCGCCCAGCAGCGGCCGGCCGAACTTGTCCAGCCGCTCGCGCTCGACCACGATGCCGGTCGCGGGGCCCTGGAACGTCTTCACATAAGCGACCGGGAAACGCATATCCTCCAGACGCAACGCCTTGAGCGGCTTGAAGCCGAACACATTGCCGATGATCGAGGCCGACAGGTTGGCGATCGAGCCCGGCTCGAACAGGTCGAGATCATAGGCGATGTAGGCGAAGTACGAGCCCGGCGTGCCCGGCACCGGATCGACGCGGTAGCATTTCGCGCGATATTTTTCCGCCGCGGTCAGCCGATCGGTCCATACCACCGTCCAGGTCGCGGTCGAGGATTCGCCGGCGACCGCGGCCGACGCCTCGATCGGATCGACACCCTCCTGCGGCGTGACGCGGAACAGCGCGATCACGTCGGTGTCCTTCGGCGTATACTCGGGCTCCCAATAGCCCATGCGCTTGTATTCCATGACGCCCGAGCGATAACGCTCCTTGCCGCGGACCGTGCCGGTATGAACGTTCATGTCTCTCTCCTGTTCTTCTTTTCTGAATGACTAAGCGGCGACCGGCTCGCGGGCGCCGATGCGCGGGTCGAGGTCGCCTGCGCGGTAGCGCCGCGCCATCTCGCTCAAGGGAACAACCTTGATTTTGGCGGCGTGGCCCGCGGTGCCGAACTGCTCGAAACGGTCGCGGCAGAGCTCACGCATCGCATCCATCGCGGGCTTGAGGAATTTGCGCGGATCGAACTCGGAGCGCGTTTGCGCGGCCACTTTCCGGAACACCGCGGTCATGGCGAGGCGGCAGTCGGTGTCAATATTCACCTTGCGGACGCCGCTCTTGATGCCGCGGACGATCTCCTCGACCGGCACGCCCCAGGTCTGCGGCATCTCGCCGCCGAACTGGTTGAACATGTCCTGGAGCGGCTGCGGCACCGACGACGAGCCGTGCATGACCAGATGCGTGTTCGGCAGCCGGCGGTGGATCTCCTCGACCACCCGCATCGCCAGGATGTCGCCATCTGGCTTGCGGCTGAACTTGTAGGCGCCGTGCGAGGTGCCCATCGCGATGGCGAGCGCATCGACCTTCGTGGCACGGACGAAATCAACGGCCTGGTCCGGATCGGTCAGCAATTGGTCATGGCTGACCTTGCCCTCGACGCCGTGACCGTCCTCCTGCTCGCCGCCGCCATGCTCGAGCGAGCCGAGCACGCCGAGTTCGCCTTCGACGGAAGCGCCGACCCAATGGGCGAGATCGACGACACGGCGGGTGATCGCGACGTTGTAGTCGTAGTCGGCCGCGGTCTTGGCGTCGGCCTTGAGCGAGCCGTCCATCATCACCGAAGTGAAACCATGGGCGATGGCAGAGGCGCAGGTCGCCTCGTCATTGCCGTGGTCCTGATGCATGCAGAGCGGGATGTCCGGATAGGTCCGCTCCAGCGCGTCGATCATGTGCGAGAGCATGAGATCGCCGGCATAGCTACGCGCACCGCGCGAGGCCTGGATGATGACGGGCGCGTCGACCTCGGCCGCCGCCTGCATGATCGCGATCCCCTGCTCCATGTTGTTGATGTTGAACGCCGGCACCGCGTAGCCATGGGACGCGGCGTCATCGAGCAGTTGCCTAAGAGTGATGCGTGCCAAAGGAGTGTCTCCGTCGCTTGTTGTTTTCTACCGCTCAGATCAGCCGGCCCATCGCCACCGCCGTATCGGCCATGCGATGGGAGAAGCCCCATTCGTTGTCGTACCAGCTCATCACCCGAACCAGCGTGCCGTCCAGGACCCTGGTCTGGTCGAGATGGACGATGCTTGAGCGCGGATCGTGGTTGAAGTCCGTCGACACATTCGGTGCGTCGGTGAAGCCGAGCACGCCTTTTAGGGGGCCGTTCGCGGCAGCCCGTACGGCCTCGTTGATCTCCTTGACGCTCGTCGTGCGCTGCGCAACGAATTTGAAGTCGACCGCCGAGACATTCGGCGTCGGTACGCGGATCGCCACGCCATCGAGCTTGCCGTGCAAATCCGGCAGCACGAGCCCGACAGCCTTGGCAGCTCCGGTCGAGGTCGGGATCATCGACAGCGCGGCTGCACGGGCGCGATAGAGGTCCTTGTGCAACGTATCAAGCGTCGGCTGGTCACCCGTATAGGAATGAATCGTCGTCATGAACCCCTTGTCGATGCCGACGGCCTCCTCCAGCACCTGCGCGAGCGGCGCCAAGCAATTGGTCGAGCACGAGGCGTTCGAGACCACGATGTGATCGGGTGTCAGCTTGAGATGGTTGACGCCGAACACGACCGTGAGATCGACCTCGCTCGCAGGGGCCGAGACCAGCACCCGCTTGGCGCCAGCGTTGAGATGCGCTGCGGCCTTGCCGCGCGAGGTGAAGAGACCGGTGCATTCGAGCGCGATATCGACGCCGAGGGCGCGATGCGGAAGCTGGGACGGATCCCTGATCGCCGTGACCTTGATCGGACCCCGGCCGATGTTGATGTTGTCGCCGTCGACCTTGACCTCGCCCGGGAAACGGCCGTGGACCGAGTCGTAGCGCAAGAGATGCGCAATGGTCTCGATCGGACCCAGGTCGTTGACTGCGACGACCTCGATGTCGGTTCGGCGGGACTCTGCGATCGCACGCAACACATTGCGACCGATTCGTCCGAACCCGTTGATTGCGACCCGCAAGATCTTCATGCTGCCTTTCCTTCCTTTGCGCGTTCGACCGAACGCCTGGCCGCCTCCGCAATGCTTTGTGGTGTGATGCCGAACTCGCGGTAGAGCACTGGCGCGGGCGCCGAGGCGCCGAAGCCGCGCATGCCGACGAATTCACCGTCGGCACCGATCCAGCGCGTCCAGTCGCCCTGCACCGCCGCCTCGATGCCGACCCGCGGCGCTTTGCCTAGCACGGCGGCGCGGTAGTCCTTCGGCTGTTCCTCGAACAGGGCAAAGCATGGTGCGGATACCACGGCGGCTCGGACGTGTTCGGTCGCAAGCAGGCGCGCCGCTTCCAACGCGAGGGAGACTTCCGAGCCAGTGGCGATCAGCGTCACGTCCCGGCCACCATCCGGCGAGATCACGAGATAGGCGCCGCGGGCGACGCGGTTCTTGCCCCGCGCATCGCTGCGGAAGGTCGGCAGCGCTTGGCGCGAGAGGCACAATATGGACGGACGGTTCTCCGCGCTGAGCGCGCAGTCCCAGGCCTCCAGTGTCTCCACCGCGTCGCCAGGCCGGAACACCAGCAGGTTCGGAATGACGCGTAGCGCCGCCAGATGCTCGACAGGCTGGTGCGTCGGGCCGTCCTCGCCGAGGCCGATGGAGTCGTGCGTCATCACATGGATGACGCGCAGCCGCATCAGCGCAGCGAGCCGAATCGCGGGGCGGCTGTAGTCGGAAAATGCGAGGAAGGTGCCGCCATAGGGAATCAAGCCGCCATGCAAGGCGAGGCCGTTCATCGCAGCCGCCATGCCGTGCTCGCGAATGCCGTAATGGATGTAGTCGCCGGCGAAAGCATCGCGTCGGACCGGGACCTGAATCTTGGCATGCGTCAGGTTCGAATGCGTTAGATCCGCGGAGCCGCCGACCAGGCCGGGTATCGTGCCGGCGATGCCGTCGAGCACTTGTTGCGAAGCCTGCCGCGTCGCAAGCTTGGGACGTTCGCTGGCAAACCGTTCACGCAATTTTGCCGCGGCCAGCACATAGGCGGCCGGCAGGGCGAGGGCCTTGCCCTCGACGAACAGATCGCGTTGATCGAGTGTCGCCCCTTCGTAGCGATCGAGCCAGGCGAGGCGCTCCACCTGCCCACGCTGCCCGATCATCTGCCACGCCTTGGCAACGGAAATCGGCACCACGAATGGCTGATAGTCCCAGCCAAGGGTCCGCCGCGCTGCCGCAGCCTGCTCGGTGCCCAGCGGCGCGCCATGCGCCTTCTCGGTGCCCTGCCGATCCGGTGCGCCGTAGCCGATGATGGTGCGGCAGGCGATCAGCGACGGCTTTGTCGTCTCACGCTCTTCCGCAATCGCCTGCGCAACAGCCTCGGGATCATGGCCGTCCACACGGCGCACCGACCAGCCGGAGGCGGCGAAGCGCGCGAGTTGATCATCCGAAGTTGCGAGCGACGTCAGCCCGTCAATAGAGATGCCATTGTCATCGAACAGCACGATCAGGCGGCCGAGCCCGAGATGGCCGGCGAGCGAGATCGCCTCCTGGCTGATGCCTTCCATCAGACAGCCGTCACCCGCGATCACGTAGGTGAAGTGATCGACGAGGCCGTCGCCGTGCCGTGCATTGGCCATACGCTCGGCCAGAGCCATGCCAACTGCCGTCGCGATCCCCTGCCCCAGCGGCCCCGTGGTGGTTTCCACGCCCGGCGTGTGGCCATATTCGGGATGGCCCGGTGTCTTCGAGCCCCATTGCCTGAAGGCCTTGATGTCATCGAGGCTGACATCGCCGCCGGTGAGATGCAGAAGCGCATAGAGCAGCATCGAGCCATGGCCCGCCGAGAGCACAAAGCGGTCGCGGTCCGGCCAGTTCGGATGCGCGGAGTCGAACTTGAGGAAGCGCGAGAACAGCACGGTCGCAACGTCGGCCATGCCCATGGGCAGGCCGGGATGGCCGGATTGCGAGGTCTCGATGGCATCGACCGCGAGGAAGCGGACGGCATTGGCGAGATCGTTGTGGGTGACGGCCGTGAGATCGGCTTCGGCGTGGACGGAGATATTCATCGGATTCTCTCCTTGTTCATTTCAGGCCTCGTTTGCGCTCGATGAGCTGCATGATCAGCGGCGTCAGGATCAGCTGCATCGCCAGATCGAGCTTCGCGCCGGGACACACGATGGAGTTCGCGCGGGACATCCAGCTGTGCGGCAGCATCGAGAGCAGATACGGGAAATCGATGCCGCGCGGATTCTTGAAGCGGATCACGACCATCGATTCGTCGGGCGTCGGGATCCAGCGCGCGATGAACGGATTGGAGGTATCCACCGTCGGCACGCGCTGGAAATTGATGTCCGTGTCGGTGAATTGCGGACAGATGTAGTGGATGTAGTCCGGCATGCGCCGCAGGATCGTGTCGGTGACCGCCTCGGTCGAATAGCCGCGCGCGCTGCGATCCCGATGCAGCTTCTGGATCCATTCGAGATTGATGACGGGCACGACGCCGATCTTGAGATCGGCATAGCGCGCGACATTGACCTTGTCGGTGACCACGGCGCCGTGCAGCCCCTCGTAGA
Source organism: Bradyrhizobium sp. U531 (assembly GCF_051710265.1). Taxonomy (NCBI): domain Bacteria; kingdom Pseudomonadati; phylum Pseudomonadota; class Alphaproteobacteria; order Hyphomicrobiales; family Nitrobacteraceae; genus Bradyrhizobium; species Bradyrhizobium sp. U531. Next base: position 8,209 of record NZ_JASVEN010000011.1, on the reverse strand, counting down.
ACAGCAGGTCCGAGCTCTCCGGCAGCTTCTCCCAATCGGTGAAGGTGCCCGGCGCCGCGCCGTGCAGCGCGGACTCTTCGGCGTCGTGCACGTAATGCCGCGTCGTCGCCGTGCCGGTCTCGCCATAGTCGCGGAAGGCACGCTCCAGCTCCTCGAACAGATTGGTCTCGGGGCTGAAATGGCTGAAATGCTTGTTGCCGCGATCGGCTTCCTTCGCCATCTGCGCCCGCATCTCGGCGCGGTCATAGCGATGGAAGGCGTCGCCTTCGATGTAGGCGGCGTTGACCTTCTCGCGGAAGAATATCTGCTCGAAGGTCTTCTTGACCGAGGTGGTGCCGGCGCCGGAGGAGCCGGTGATCGAGATGATCGGATGCTTCCTGGACATGGGTCGCCTCACTCAGAGCCGGAAGAATCCGCGCCGCGCGAACAGCGGCGCCGAGACGCTGGCAACCAGCAGCGGATCACAATTCAGCTCCTCGACGCGACGCACCTCGTTGCTCGAACCCATGATTAGCGGAACGCGCTGGTGGAGACTGCGCGCAGCAAGGTCCAGGATGCGCTCTCGCCCGGTCGAGGCTGCGCCGCCTGCCTGCTCCATGATGAAGGCCATTGGATGCGCCTCATAGACGAGGCGCAGGCGGCCGTCGCCATAGCCAGGGCGCGCGTCGGACGGATAGAGGAACACGCCGCCGCGGGTGAGGATGCGATAGGCTTCCGCGACCAGAGAGCCGATCCAGCGCATGTTGAAATTGTGGTTGGCGGGACCTTCCGTGCCGGCGAGGCATTCGTCGACGAAGGCGCGCACCGGCGTGTCCCAGTGCCGGCGGTTTGACGCATTGATCGCGAACTCCTCGCAAGCTTCCGAAATCTGTACGCGACGGCGCATGAGACGGAAGTGACCTGAGCCGCGGTCGAGGGTGAAGATGTCGACGCCGTCGCCCAGCGTCAGCACCAGCGAGGTCTGCGGGCCGTAGGTAACGAAGCCGGCCGCGAGCTGCGCGGTGCCGCGCTGGTGAAAAGCGATGCTGAGATCGTCAGGCGCCGGCAGGATCGAAAAGATTGTACCGACCGTCATGTTGATGTCGATGTTGGAGGAGCCGTCGAGCGGATCCATTGCGACACAGATCCTGGCGCCGCGATCACCAATCTCTGCCTCGCGCATCTCCTCAGAGGCGATCGCGGCAACCGGCCGCATGGCGAGGCAGCGTCGGAGAATGGCGTCCGCCTGGAGGTCGAGATCGCGCTGCAAATCGCCATCGCTGTTCCGACCGGTGGTCAGGCCCAAGGCATCGGGGAGATGGCCTCCCCCGGTGAGATCCGCGATCTCGATCGCGCCGGTGGCGATGGCATCAACCGCGGCGGCCACGGCGAGGGCATCAGGCGCGGTCTCGGAATACCGGCGGAGATAATCTTCCAGCGTGAGTTGTCCGGTCATTCGCGTCCGTCCCCCCTGCTGGCGGCGCCTCCTTTGTCCCGGGATCGGGATTGGAGCGGTGGGCCAGCGCGAGGACATTGACAGTCCGGGATGAATAAGGAAAATTTCTATTCGTGATGAGCACCAAAGAATTTCTTATAACTCTATGAGCCACGCGGCAGCCCAACTTCGGCATTTGACGATCCGACAGCTCCGCTCGCTCGCGGCATTGTCGGCAAAGGGCAGCGTCACGGCCGCTTCGAGCCATCTTGGGCTGACCCAGCCGGCCGTCACCCAGCAGCTGCGCCAACTCCAGGATCTCGCCGGTCTGACGCTGGTGCAGCGAACTGGCGACGGCATGCTGCTCACGGCTGCCGGTCGTGAGGTGCTGACGCTTGCCGCGCGGATCGAAGCGGCCATTGCGGACTGCCAGGGCGCGCTCGACCTGCTTGCGGGGCGGACAGGGGGCGCCGTGCATCTCGGCGCGGTCTCGACCGCGAAATATTTCGTGCCGCACGCCATTGCGGCGTTCTCCCAGCGCTATCCCAAGATCGAGATCAAGCTCACGATCGGCAATCGCGATGAGATCCGCGCAGCCATGCACGGCTACGATCTCGACTTCGCCGTGATGGGTCGGCCACCGGCGGATGTGAGCGTCGACGTCCGCCAGCTCGGCCGCAATCCGCACATCATCGTCGCGCGCAAGGGACACTGGCTGGCGAAGGACGGCGGCCTCAGCCTGACCGATCTCGTGCACGAGACCTTCCTCACTCGTGAGCCTGGCTCCGGCACGCGCACGCTGATGGAGGGCATGTTTCAGAAGTCCGATCTCGAGCCGATGATCGGCATGGAGATGAGCAGCAACGAGACGATCAAGCAGGCCGTCATCGCCGGCCTCGGCATCGCCTTCATTTCCGCGCACACCGTGGCGCACGAACTCGGCGAAGGCCGCCTCGTCGTGCTTGATGTTGCCGGATTGCCGATCGTGCGGCAATGGTACGTGATCCGCCGCAGTGACAAGGTCCTGCTGCCGCCGGCGCAGGCTATGTTCGATTTTCTTGGCTCGCAAGGGGCAAACTATCTGCCTGACCTGCCTGAACTCGGCGGGCGCTAGTCTCGACGTTTTCAATCAGGACCCATAACTGATCAAAAAAGCGTTCGAGGGCCGCTCCTTATATCGGTGGTAGATCTTGAAGTGACAGCCAATCGCGACCCGCCCGTGTCATATTGCACGGGCGGCTTGACGCCTAACGCGTTTCTCTCTTTCGGGCGGAGACTAGAAGCATCATCGGTCGCTCGAGCTCCTCGGCCAGTTCAGGCAACTGTTCGATCTGCTCGCGCGTTGGGGCGAATTCCTCGACCCTGCGCAACTCGAAGCCCGCATCAATCAGCGTGTTGAGCGTCGTGCTGAGGGTCCGGTGATACTTCAACACGCCTTTAGCGAACCAATCCGTGCGGCGTTCGCCCTCAAGTGAATAGCCGTTAAGCGGCCAGGTCTTGCGGCCGTCTTCATCGGTGATCCAATGCGGATGCGCCGCAGCCATGAAGATCGGATGCTCGGCGGTAAAGACCAGATCTCCGCCGGGAACCAGCGCCTTGTGAATCATGCGCGTGAGGCCCCGGAAATCCTCGACATAGTGGAACGTCAGCGCGCTATAAACGAGATCGAAAGCGGCTGCAGGCAGTTCCAGCGTCTCGAGGTCCGCGATCCGATATTCAATGGCGGGCTCTGCGGTATCGGCCTTGGCGCGGGCGATCATCCTCTGCGACAGATCGAGGCCAAGCACCGAGACCGCGCCTTGTGCCTGCATCCAGCGCGAGGTCCAGCCAAACCCGCAACCTAGATCGGCCACGCGCTTGCCGGTCAGCGCGGGCAACAGGGCCTGGATGGCCGGCCATTCGGGTGCGCCGTCCAGCCCACGCACCTGTCGCGGCAGCCGACTGTAGCCAGCGAAGAAACCGGGATTGTCGTAGATATTCTGTGCCATGTTTGACTCCATAGGAAATGGAGGACGAGGCACGTTTCAAAGCCGAAAAACCTCGTCCGTGAGGGGCGAGGCCAGGGTTGACGATCCGCGTGTTCAGTTTGCGTAGTCGACATCCCGGCACCCCGCCTTGGGGGTGCCGGCCAACCGAGCAACAATATGGATGTCCTTCTCGACCATGCTGATATCTTGGCCAGACCTCAGGCAGTGTCAAGCCTGCGACATTGCGTGGTTGTTGCTTTGGCCATACAGCCATTCTTGGCTCGCTAAGGTTCCATCTTCTTCCTTCGCCGTGATTCATGTGCGGCAGGAGTACCTGCCGATGTCTGATAAATTCTGGCTCCCGGAAGCTCAGCTCACGCGCCTCAACCCCTATTTCCCCCGCTCGCGTGGCGTCCCGCGTGTAGACGACCGGCGTGTGACTAGTGGGATCATTCATGTGATCCGGAACGGCTTGCGATGGCGTGATGCTCCGGAGCTCTATCGTGCTCACAAGACTTTGTATAACAGGTTGGTCCGTTGGTCGCGGATGGGCATTTTCGAACGCGTCTTCGCGAGCTTGGCCGCTGACGCCGGTCCGCTGGACCGGCTCATGATTGACAGCACCCAGCCCGAGGCTCACCGCGCTGCTGCCAGCCTGCTCAAAGGGGGATTTACCTCGCCGAAAGGACGGGTTGAACTCCAGGCTCCATGCGGTCTGCGCTGAGGCGGGTCGAACCATCACCCTGCTGCTGTCCGAGGGCCAGATGAGCGACCCTAAGGGTGCTCGGCTCATCCTAGATGCATTGCCTGTTGGCTCGACGCTGATTGCCGACAGAGGTTACGACAGCAACCGGTTCCGGGAGGGTACGCCGACAAGGAAATCACATCCTGCATTCCTCCGACCAGGAGCCGGAAAATTCCCATCGCCTATCACAAGGCCCTGTATCGGCAACGGCACAAGATCGAGAAGTTGTTTGCCAAGCTCAAGGACTGGCGCCGGATCGCGACCCGATATGACCCGCTGCGCTCACACCTTCTTTCCAGCTATATGCATCGTGGCTGCCGTCGCCTTCAATCTCAATTAGCGACTCCTGAGCCTAGCTGGTCTCGCCCACTTGCAGCGCAACTGAGAACAGAACAATTAGGAGCCCCGGGGTTACGTTTGAGTCGGTAGGGTGATCCCCGTTTGACAATGGCGTTTCTCACGAATTCGTAGCGGATCCTCGGTGACCAACCGGCACGGGATTGTTGTTGAAGTCCAAAGCAGCGCTGGATGCAGTCCTCCACGATTACATGGTTGTTACTTCTCTTGACGAGCGGAGTCATCCATGCAATCGCGCCACCGCGTCCAGGAGCCGGCACTGTTTCGAGCACCAGACAGGACCGGGGCGGCTCTTGCGAGTTTGCCCCGGTGCTTCGAAGATGCCCTTGAGCAAGGGATAGGGCAATGGGCTCAATGATCTTAGCTAGGTCGCGTACTCATCTGTGGACGCCCCGCGAGATGCAAGCGATTTTTGAGGAAGATCGGCACGTAGTCGGATGCTGCCATCTGTCCGGCCTCTGATGGTGCAGCGATGAAGCTGCGGGCCCGTATGGGAGTTCGCAGACCGGAACCAAATCATAAAAGCGTGCTCTAGGCACGATGAGTACGCCTGGTTCTTCCGGCCTCGTCTCGCCGACTGTGTGCCATACCCTCCTTCGACCGACTACATCTCTGACGACCTCAGGTCCGCTAAGGTTATGCCTTGGCGGCGACCGGAGCCTTGTAGTTCTCCTGCTTCAGCAGCAGCGCCCATACGATCCGCGCCATCTTGTTGGCGAGTGCGACTGTTACCAGCATACGCGGCTTGCGAGCCAGCATCTGTTCGAGCCAGGAGCCTTTAGGGGCGCCACGTTTGCTCGCCTGCTTTACAACGGCGCTACTGCCGATGATGAGTAGACGTCTCAGCGTGCGTTCGCCCATCTTGGATGTTGCACCGAGCTTCTGCTTGCCGCCCGTCGATCTTTGAAGAGGCGTGAGACCTAGCCAGGCGGCAAAGTCACGACCCTTGGCAAAGGTTTCAGCTGGCGGAGCTAAGGCTGCGATCGCAGTGGCTGAGATTGGGCCGATACCGGGAATGGTCATGAGCCGGCGCGATACTTCATCCTCCCGAGCGCGCCTTGCGATCTCCTTGTCGAGATCCGCGATTTTGCCGTTCAAACTGTCGAGCAGGTCTAACATCACTCGGAACATCGCGTGGGCCGCTTTGGGAAGCGAGTTGACCATCTCATCTTCCTCGATCAGATCGGCAAGCATCGTTACATGCGACGGCCCCTTGGGTGCGACCCAGCCATATTCCGTGAGATGTCCCCGTATAGCGTTGATGAGCTGAGTTCGCTGTCGCACCAACAGATCGCGGGTTCGAAATACCAAGCCCGCCGCTTGTTGCTCTTCGCTCTTTACGGCCACAAACCGCATGCTCGGTCGCTGAGCGGCTTCGCAAATCGCCTCGGCATCGATCGCGTCGTTCTTCTGTCGCTTCACAAACGGTTTTACGTAGGCCGGTGGGATCAGCCGTACTTGGTGGCCAAACTGGGTGAGCTGGCGCGCCCAGTGATGAGCACCGCCACATGCCTCCAACGCGACGGTACAACTCGGCTGGGCTGCAAAGAAATCCAGCAATTTTCCCCGAGTGATTCGTTTGCTGAATACAGTTCGCCCTTTCCCGTCTGCTCCGTGAGCGTGGAAAACATGCTTGGCGATATCCAGACCGATTATGCTAACCTCCGACACGGACGCCTCCCTTAAGTGGTGCTCAACACCTCCACTTTGGCACATCGATGCCGTCGGCGGGGCGTCCACCCCATCATAAAATCCTGAAGTACAGCGCCATCACGCATGACGTCCGCTTATCCACCAACAGCAGCACAAAAGCGGACACCGCGGGAGGTCCGAGAAGGGCCACAAGCAGAAGCTCATCCGCCGTCAAGGGTCCGTTTACCAGCACCCGACGCCGTTCGATGAACGGATTGATGACCGTCGCAACTGGCTATCAACATTGGTACTCTTGGCGAATGGCGGGGTTGATAATACTCAAGGTTTTTCGAGTTGTGAGCCTGCTCTGCTTATGCATCGTAGGGGTGGCGGTCGTTATAGTCCCTCTGGAGCTTGTCGCTTACCCTATACTAAAATCCATCGGTTGCGGCTGGTCCGAGGGACGGCAACGCTTCGCTTGCGCAGGTGGCTGGCTCGGTGACTTCATGTCGACCGTTCTCAACCTGCCGGTAATGTTCTCTAACGCGCGAGAGTTTACGTTCGGCGCTTCAGCATCGTTCGGGCGCGGCATAACCGTCTACTTATTCGACGCAATCTTCATTCTCGCGCTGGCATATCCTCTACTGATACTCTTTGCACGGAAGGGCGGAGGGCGAAGCAACTAACTTCCGCAATGGGCCATGAGCGGACTTAACGGTTTGCGAACCCTAATCGTTAGAGAGCTGCGAACCACGAGCGCCCTCGTGCTACCTTAGCGGGCATGTCGCCTATCAGCATTCGTTCCACCCTTATGCTCGTCCTGATCGTCGGGGGCACGTCCAGCATCTACGTGTTCCTCGGCCTCAACCTCATTGTGGTACTGATAACGTTGGGCCTGGCCTGCCTTGTGTACGCTCCGTTCGCTAAGCGTTACGGGTGGGGTAATGAAGGGCGTCTCACGAGGCATCTCAGTCGTCCGCCGTTTGAAGACGAACAACGCAAATCCAATTGATTGTGCTGGAATGAACTGGCTTATTGCTTTTGCATTCTTTGGCTTTTGTTGGTGGCGCATAACAAAAGCACGCGAACGAGCTGCTGAACGCGCAGTGACTGGAATTGAGCGCTCACCGTTGTACTGGGTGTCGAACGCGCTGGTTGCAATCCTGTTAGTCCTAGTGCTGTACATCGCCCACATCCACAATCAATCGTCCATTCCAGCTTTCCTCTGGTTCGCCACCATTGCGATCATCGTAGCTCTGCTTTTCCTGCGCCGCGCGTTGAAATGGCGCTACCCCGTATAGGCAACCAATAGGACTGACTTGAGCAACCCTCCCAGCTCCGCAGCATTTGACGGCCTTCAGCTTCGCCTCTGGCTGGCGACCCTTTCGGCCGAGGATCTGTCCGTCAATGAAGGAGCTGCGGCCTGTCCTGGAAGCACGATGATAACGTCAGTGGGCAGCGCCAACGATGCGATGTGGTCGCAGATGGAGCATGCAGGTTGGACACAGCGGATCACTGCGGACGCGCTGTTCATACCGGGCGTAACAAGCGCGTACGCGCTAACCGAGACCGGTGCCCGCGCCGTGGCGAGGGCGCTTGCTGAACTCGTCTCCTGGAATGCCCAGATATTGGAGCTATTTAACCGCTTAGACCTGCACAGCGCGCCAGAACACGTGCGACAGTTGTGCAGCCTGCATGGCCGATTAACTCTTCGGACAGCGGCTCAACAAGCCATCGCAAAGAAAGCGAAGCCCGCGACCGAAGAAGCCCAAGCTCGCCAACGTGGCTGCATCCTTGCTCTTGACGAGGTAAGCAAGGGTGTCCTGATAGCCGGGCAGCACATCGTTGAAGCCCTTGCGCTAGGCCCCGAAAGCGATGCCGGACGAGACCGCTTGGAGCGGGTCAATAAAGGCCTGCGGTATGCCGAGCAGTGCCTGACGGAGTGGGCGGCTGAGATGCCCATTAAGCAATCCGGACGGCCCTCCTGAGTTATGGCAGCGGAAACGCGGACAGGCTGACCAAGGTCCGCTAATGGGATGGACCGGCTGCTTCCCCCGCGGCGATAGTCTGCAAAGACTACCGCGCAGCATCCGG